>NZ_ARYN01000049.1 GCF_002094855.1 Zunongwangia atlantica 22II14-10F7 | reverse complement strand
TTGTTTTTGATCTTGGAATACGGTTATCGCCAGTTGGCGGAGTGAGGGACACGGATTTGTCGGCTTAGTATTGGTTAGTTGGTTAATTTAATTATTTTCTTTCTAACGTTGCCGGCTATTGGCGATTAACCGTTGTTACCTTGCGTTTTTTGCTTTTCTTTTTCTTATTAGTGTAATTTTTTATTTGGTGCTTCTTTAATACATCAATTTTTAAATTTGCAAATGGAAAATAATTTGTGAAGTCTTCTAAATCATAAAAGCTATTTCCCGAAGATTTGTCTACAAACTTTAATAGCATTTTAAACTCTATCTGAGTTGGGTTCTTACATTTACTATAATAAACGTAAGTGTTTTCTAAACAGTCAAGTAATTTTAACCAATAACCACCCGTATGTGGACCTTGAAATCCTACTTTATGATCAAAAAATTGTTGTATTCTCTTTTGTAGAGGATTTGTTTTTGAACTTGAAGCGCCAATATAAAGTATATTTTCATTCGGATTCCAGAAATTTTCCAAGTAATCCGAGACTTGAGTAATTTCCTTTACTTTTTCTCCTTTAATATTTAAATCTTCTGCTTCTTTAATCCAGAATTCAAATGTTTTTGGGCAGATATTGAAACTATTCGTGGGTGTTTTACTTTTAGGTTTATTAGTTGTGGCTATGATATAAACTCCATTATAGTTCGCGTTTAAATTGTCATACCATTTGAAAGGACCTTCATAATCTAAATCAAACTCATTAAAAAGTTCGTCAATTGTCACTGCCATATAATTAAATGCTCTTGAAAAATTCTGGTTTTATTTTTACTTCCTCTACCATTTCGATGGAAACACCTAAATTTAACTCTTTAAGTTTCTCAGCAAAATCATTCCCGTCAATTAAATCTATAGGAATTGCGCCATCTCGTGTAGCTTCTTTTTTAGCCTCTCTGGTGAAACTGCCAGTTGTTAGAATTAGTCCTTTATCTGCTCTACCACTCATTGCTCCTCTAAAATCCCTTATGACTGATGATGAAACTGATCCCTTATATCTTTTGGCTTGAAAAACTACGTGAAATGATAATACACTTCCAATTTTGTATATTCCTTTTCCATCAATTCCGCCATCGTTAGTTCTGCCAGTCACTTCAACATTTACAAACCCTAATTCACGCAGTAGTCTTTGGCATAACCTTTCAAATTGATCGGGACTTATTTTCCTTATTGTTTGAATTAATTTATCCTGCCAACTAAATTCTTCTATTTCGTGAGTTGTATCATCAATTTTTGGCTCATCATCGTCTTTTTCTTTGCTCGTTCTTTGACTTCTTTCTTCACGATCAAGTTTTACGACAGTTCTTTTAACTTTTTCTTGATCGACTTTTTCCGTTTTTTGTCCTTTATCTGTTAAAGCCCAAACACCTCTTGAAGAATTCTCAATTAATCCATATCTCTTTAAATAATTTCTTGCCCAAGCCAATCTATAGGCTAATTTAGTTGTGCTTTCTCTATGGATTTCGTTTATCGCATCTTCACTTAAATTCAGAATTTGTATTACTTCTTCCTCAATTTCACTTATAGAACCGGATCCGCCTAATTCTTTAAGTGCTTTTAATACTGGGTTAAATAAATCGTCGTATTTGTATTTGAAGTTTTTATCCATTTGCTCTGTTTAAAAATGCAAGGTAACGGTTTCGAGTATGGACAGTTGCGGGTTGGTTAACCAGGTTTTGTCCGCTTAAAATAAATATAGCTAAAAACATCGAATATCGATTAAGTATTTAGCCGCAATTGACCATACGCGTTGTTGTAAACTGTGCCTTTATTTCTCAAATATTCTCAAAAATTTCGATTCAGATAGTTTGTTTCTGTAAATTAAAATTGCAGAGATAAAACTTGTAATTGTTAGAGTCAGATATATAATTGGTGTTGCTTTTAAAATCAAATTATTATGTTCTATTTCTTTAACATAATTCATTTTCTGGATTTCTGTTTTTAATGTAGAATAATGATATGATTCTTTTGGATTAAATACTTCATATTTTTTGTTTACCGCAGAATTTATAGTTGCTAAAAGGAAGTAGCAGGAACTAATAATTAATAGTATTGAAATGAAGTTGAAAAATATTTTTTTGTTTTTATCAGCACTCATTTTTTTGCCATTAATTTGCTATAATACTTTTCTTGTTCGGTTTCGTTTTTTGTGTTTTCGAATAATTCAAATAGTCCAAACCAATAAAGTCTTTCGTTCATAGTCATTCCATCAATTCGATTAATTGCTGAATCTCTAAAATCCGACCACATTTCATAAACTTTGTCAAAATCCGCTTTTTTGTCAAACCGCGCATGTCCTAAATATCGTTCAACATTTTCTCTTAATTCTAAAACATTTTTTTTGTCAAATTTCCATTTTTGAATAAAATCCGATAATTCTTGAATATTTTTTTCAGATGATACCTTTCTGATTTTTTTTGTCAATTCATCAATATTCATTTACGCAAGAGTGGTTTTTCAGCATTGTTTACAACGGCAGTTTGTCTCAAA
>NZ_ARYN01000048.1 GCF_002094855.1 Zunongwangia atlantica 22II14-10F7 | reverse complement strand
AACAAAGTAAAGGAGACCGTTGGCAAACATTTTATGACGAAGAAATTTGCACTAATAGTATCCTTGATTTTCCTAATTACTTTAAATACACTTGCTCAAGAACCAAGTTGTGGATGTAATAAGAAAAAAGCAACTCGGGAAAATAAATATAAATGCGATACAACCCTTTTTTCAAATGGGGCAAAACTTTATTGGCAACGAAATTGTGATTCAACATGGCTGACATTTGAAAATAAAGAAAAACTTATTCTTAAATCATGTGAGAAAATAGACGTTTATGAATGTCAAAGAACAGGATTAGACTTCTTAAAGGAATATCCAAATTATTTACTTTTTCAATACAAATGGATTTCAGGATGTTGCACGCCCCCTGATATTATTTTAATAGATAAAGAAACTGGAAATGAAATAAAACGAATAAATAATGATCAATTCGTATGGGGAGATGTTCATGAAAACTATGTCCTTTTTTTTTCTGACACAACATATACTCATCTAATTTATTTGAACAATGAAACTGATAAAGCATACGATTTGCATTTTGATAATAAACAGGTTAAAAAATCAGTAATTAAGAATAATGTATTACAATTGAATGACTTGTTTAATAACTTCATTGTGAGTAGAAATAATTTTAAATTTGATTATAAAACAAGTGAAGGTGTAGTCAAGAATCTTAAAATAGAATTTAATTGAAGAGAACGATAGTAACTCCTTTTGAGAGGTCGCCATAATAAAAACGTTTGCCAACAATGCGTATAGCCAATTGCGGCTAAATACTTAATCGATATTCGATGTTTTTAGCTATATTTATTTTAAACGGACACAACCTGGTTAATCAAACCGCAACTGTCCATACTCGAAACCGTTGTAAAACATTTTATGAAAAGAAAATTTAGACTAATACTGAGAATATTAAAATGGATTGGTAAGATTTTAGGTATTCTGATTATTGTACTATTAATATCGGGGTTGTGTTTTCGACTATTTAGTTCAAAACCAGTTCCTCCTGGAAAATTAGTTGACATAAATGGAACCAAACTTCATATAATATCAGAAGGCTACAAAAATGAATTACCTACTCTTATTCTTGAAGCTGGTGCAGGCAGTAATACCGATATGGCTCACTGGATCGCAAAAGGATTAAAAAAGAACATGAGAGTTATCCGTTATGATAGGGAAGGAAAATGGTTTAGTGAAAGTAGTAAAGACATTAATTCTCCAGAGTTTTATGCCAAACAACTTCATAACTTACTCGAAAAAAGTGGAGAAAAACCACCATACATCTTAGCAGGTCATTCGATGGGCGGGCCATATAATCTAATATTTAGAGATCTTTATCCTAATGAAGTAAAAGGAATGATCTTAATTGATTCAAGTCATCCTGAACAGTGGAAACGATTAAAACAAAATGAATTGTTTAATGACACTCAAATTACTTTAGTTAAAACTATTTCCTTTCTTGCAGATATAGGTATTGTTGGAGCTTTTAACTCAGTATTTAAGTCTGAACCCAGAAAAGATGGCTTACCACCTAAACTCCATCTGCGCTCCCATTATGTTACTGCATATTCCGGAAAAGTGTTCCATAGATATATTCAAGAAAATGAGATCAATGAAATGATTCTTAATAGAGCAGGTCAAATTAAAAGTTTGGATTCATTACCTCTAGTAGTTTTTACTGCAACTGAACAGTATGAAGAATCTCAAAAAGAGAAATATAGAAAAGAAGGTATCGATCCCAATGAACAAGTTGAAGTATGGCATGAGATGCAAAAAGAACTAAAAGAATTATCTAGCAATGGAAAACAAATTATTATAAATGCCAATCATGGCTCAATAATAACTAAGAAAGAAAATGCTAAGATAATTAATAAGGAAATTCTTTCAATGGCAAGATCTATTGAATTGAATTGATAAAAAACGTTTTACAACAATGCGTATAGCCAATTGCGGCTAAATACTCAATCGATATTCGATGTTTTTAGCTATATTTATTTTAAACGGACATAACCTGGCAAACCAATCCGCAACTGTCCATACTCGAAACCGTTAGCCAAAATAACTCCGGACAAAAACACTTCCTGAAAACCGAACTGACCGCAGAAAAATCGATATTCGAAATTCGATAAAAACGAAGAACATTTTTAAAAAGAAAAGCGGAAAAAAATCGCTGATAAAACCGATCTGGCCGCAAAAAATTAGAATCAAAATTCGATAAAATCGGACACTATTTTTAATAGTCTCTAAAAGTAAAAAATGATTAATTGGAATCCGATATTGTATAAAATTGACTGTTATTTTTAGAAGCCAAAACTGACTTTAAACGGACAAGGACAAGAAAAAAGTCTGAAACTCTGAACTTTTAAATGAATTTGGAACTCAAGAATCATCATCGACGCGGAAATCATCACACAGAACAAATCTCCACCTAAATTTGAATTGAAAATTCAGCTAAAATTGAAAAGCAACACTGGAAAAACTTCAAATTGTAAAATTTTACTTTAAATTTTACAATTTTAAACTCCTCTCCCACTCTGAAAAACATTAAAATTAAAAATCTAATCTAAACCGATATTTGATAAATCTGATAACATTTTTAAAGAATAAAAACTAAAAACAAAATTTGGCGTATCGTTACATTGGCTAACAACGGTTATAATTCATTGCGGCGGAA
>NZ_ARYN01000047.1 GCF_002094855.1 Zunongwangia atlantica 22II14-10F7 | reverse complement strand
GGGGAAACACCGCCAGTCGGCATAATGCTCGACCAGGGTAATGGGCCTTTTACCGCTTTTACGAACGAGGGACCACCAACCTGTGCTCCAGGAAAGATCTTCACTACTTCGGCGCCCAGTTCTTCCGCATAACTAATTTCTGTAACTGATCCACAACCCGGCATCCAGGCTACTTTTCTACGATTACAGCTTTTAGCCATCTCAGCATTGATCACTGGGGAAACGATAAAATTAGCGCCCAACTGAAGATACAAAGCGGTTGTACCTACATCGATTACCGAGCCTACCCCTAGCATCATCCCGGGAAGTTCCCTGCTGGCATACTTTACCAGTTCCGCGAAGACCTCGTGAGCAAAGTCTCCGCGGTTGGTAAATTCAAATACCCGGGCGCCACCTTCGTAGCAGGCCTTTAAAATTTCTTTACAAGTGTTCACATCCTGATGATAAAACACAGGAACAATTCCTGTTTCTTTCATCTGTGTTGCTACCGCTATTCTTGAATATTGTGCCATTTTTTTAAATGGTTATTTGTTATGTTATTTTAAATCGTAAAAGCCTTCTAGGTATTATCCTACGATACTTTTATTCTAAATTGATCATTGTAGGCCTATTCACTATCGACTCAATTCCCAATACTAGATACTCAATACTAACTACTATCTCTTAATTCGTCCTCCGGTGCTACCGGCCATTACTTCTTCAACTTCTTCCGGACTCACCTGATTGACATCTCCCAGTATTGTATGCTTTAGAGCACAGGCTGCATTGGCAAATTCCAGTGCTTTTTGATCTTCAAAATGAATCAGTCCATAAATCAGTCCGGCGGCATACGCATCGCCCGTTCCTATTCGGTCCACCACATCGGTAATCTCTAGTTCCTGGGTTTCTAGATACTCCGCACCCGTCCATGCTCTTCCATACACCTTCTGCCAGCTTGCACTGAGTCCGGTTCTTACCTTATCAAATACTTTCTCGATGGAAGGGCATTCTTTGATCAAAGCTTTACTGGCTTCAACAAATCCTTCTTTTGAAAAACCATAGTCGGTCTTTAAAATCTCGTTGATCTCATTAACACCACCCACAAAAATCGTGGATAGGCTTACCAGTTCTTTTAATACTTCATGACCGTCTTTGCCGTACTGCCAAAGATTACTGCGGTAAGCAGGATCGGCAGTGATCCTAAGTCCTTTGGCTTTTGCTTTTTCGAGTCCGATCTTTAAAGTTTCATAAGCACTTGCCGAGATCGCCGGGGAAATCCCCGTCCAATGCAGATAACCGGCATCTGCTAAAATTTCATCCCAGTTTACCTGTTTTGGGCTGATATTGGCAAAACTGCCATGCAAACGGTTATAGGCGATCTTACTGGCCCGCATCCCTGAACCGACTTCTAAAAAGTACAATCCTAAAGGATGATCGACTTTGCTAATAGCCGAGGTATCGATCCCATACTGACGCATTTGTGCAATGGCGGCATCTCCTACTAAATCATTAGAGACATTGGTCACCTGTTGGGTGTGTTCTCCAAAATACGAAAGTGAGGCCGCTACATTCATCTCAGTCCCTCCAAAATAGAAATCCATTTGGTGGGTTTGGGTCAGTTTACGGTTCTCCGACGGACTCAGTCGCATCAGTACTTCGCCAAAAGAAACTATTTTGTGATGTGAGTTTGAGTTTTTCACCTTTTAAAACTTAAAGTATTCTTTGGCATTACCATAGCAGATATTAGCTACCGTACTTCCGATGAGTTCCATATCTTCAGGAAGTTCGCCTGAGGCGATTTCCTTTCCGAAGAGATTACAGAGAATTCGTCTAAAATATTCGTGTCTTGGAAAAGATAAAAAGCTTCTCGAATCGGTTAGCATGCCAATAAAACAGCTAATTAATCCCATATTCGATAATGCGTTCATCTGTTTTTCCATCCCATCCTTTTGATCTAAGAACCACCAGCCGGATCCCCATTGTACTTTTCCGCGAACACTACCGTCATTAAAGTTCCCGATCATCGTGGCAAAGACTTCATTATCAGCCGGGTTTAGATTGTATAAGATGGTTTTGGTGAGTTTGTCCTGGCTATCCAGTTTGTTTAAAAACTGGGAGAGTTTTTCAGCTTGTGAATAATCACCGATCGAATCCCAACCGGTATCGGGGCCGAGTTGTGCCAGCATTCGTTTGTTGTTGTTTCGAAGCGCCCCCAAATGAAATTGCTGTACCCAGCCGAATTTATGATAACACTCACATAAAAACAGTAAGATCGCGGTTTTGAATTTCTCAGCATCAAGAAGGGAAACTGCTTTGCCGGCCAGTTTGTTTTTAAAGATTGCATTGATCTCAGCTTCGGTAAATTCAGTATAGCTCATGGAGTTTAAACCATGATCACAGAGCTTGCAGCCATGCTTATCAAAGTATTCGATACGTTGTAATAATGCATCTTTGAGATCCTGAAAGCTTTCAATATCGATATTGGTGGTTTTACCCAGTGTTTTTAGATAATCGGTATAACCTTCCGCATCAATTAAAATGGATTTATCGGGACGAAATGCGGTGCTCACTTTTATACCGAAATCCTCGCCTGCCATCGCCTGGTGATGTTCCAGGGTATCGGTAGGATCTTCCGTGGTACAAAGGGTATTGACATTCATTTTATGCAACAAGCCTCGGCAGCTGTTTTCTTGTTGCTGTAACTGATTGTTGATCTCCTGGTAGATCGAGGTGGCGTTTTTTTCATTTAAAAGTTCATCGATCCCGAAGTAGCGTTT
>NZ_ARYN01000046.1 GCF_002094855.1 Zunongwangia atlantica 22II14-10F7 | reverse complement strand
GGTTTTGAGACAGTCTGACGGCTCCGGTTATCGCAAGTTGCGGGAGTAATTACACGGATTTGTCGGTTTAGGATTTTAAATAATTGATCTCTAAAATAACCATTTTTAGCAAACTAACCGTTATTTGCGATTAACCGATGTTGTGGCCAGTTATATCTTATAACTAGTTTTATTTTTATCTCCAATCTTTTTGAATAAATTTTGTTCTACACCTTTTTTTAAATCCCTACTTGCAGTTGCTCCAGAGATATCTTTGAAAACTTCCATATAGTCTTTTCTGGTAAATTCTCTCTTATTTAGAGATAAGAAATATTCCAATCGGTCTTTTTCAGTCAGAGTTCTATTGGTAAAATTAAGCAATTCTTCTAATGATTTATCAATCACTCCTAGCATATATTCAATAAATGCTGTCGAATTTCCAGTCTTATCACTTTCTGATAATGCTGAATAATATTTTTCTTGGTCATTGCTAATCAAGGTCTCAAAAGGTAAATATTCAAATACCGGATATTTTTGCATTAAAATTAATGTTTGCCACAATCTGCCCATTCTTCCATTTCCATCTAAAAATGGGTGAATGAATTCCATTTCATAATGAAATACACAGCTTTTAACCAATTCAATTTCTTCTGAAGTCTGTAAATACTCGAATAAATCTTTCATTAAGAAAGGTACATTTTGATAGGGTGGAGCATAATGTTCTACTGCAGATCCTTTCATTATTCCAACACCTTGTTTTCGGTATTTTCCTGCATCATCTATTAGATTTTGCATTAGATCTTTATGACATTTCAAAAATGATTTTTCCTTGAATGGATCATAATTCTCTAGGTGTTCATAAATCTCAATTGCATTTAAAACCTCTTTTACATCTTTTTTCGGACCGATAATTCTTTTGTTTTCTAAAAGTGCAGTTATCTGTTCTTCGGTCAATGTATTTCCTTCAATCTTTAATGAAGAATGAATGGTTTTAATCTTGTTCTCTTTTCTTAATTTAGGAGAAGGTTTATTCAAATACGTTGCATTAATAGCTCCTAATTTTTCAGAAATGGAAGTTATAATTCTTAAGATTTTTGGGGTAATCTCGTAAGGTGGTTTCATTTTGATAGTATCATTTGATATTATCAAAGGTAAAGTCAATTTATCTCAATTGAAAGGAAAATCACGAATATAATTGGCCACAACGTCTTCGTATAATCGTCAGTTGCGGGTTGCTTAAAACTAAGATAATTAAAAATACTGAATATTATGTTTAAGCGGTTTTGTCCGCAGGACAAAATGCCGCAATTGCTATTATACGTTGTTAGCCAATGTAACGACACGCTCTGTTTGTTTTTTGTTCTTACTCTTTTAAAATTTTGGTCAGATTTATCAAATATTACATTTTCATGAGTTTATCTTTTAGTCAGAGTAGAAGAGAAGCGTTTTGATGTTTTGAATAATTTGCTTTAAAATATTACAATTTGAGCATTATCGGCCAGGAATGTTATTTTTTAATTTTAGCTGAATTTTCAATTCAAATTTAGAAAGAGATTTGTTCTGCGTGATTATTTCTGCGTCGTTGATAATTCTGGAGTTCCAAGTTCATTTAAAAGTTCAGAGTTTCATAATTTTTTGACGTATTTGTCCGCTTAAATTCAGTTTTGTTTTCTAAAAATGACAGTCAATTTTATAGAATATCGGATTCCACTTAATCATTTTTTACTTTTATAGACTATTAAAAATAGTGTCCGATTTTATCGAATTTTGATTATAATTTTTTGCGGTCAAATCGGTTTTATCAGTGATTTTTTTCCACTTTTCTTTTTAAAAATATTCTTCGTTTTTATCAAATTTCGAGTGTTGATTTTTCTGCGGTCAGTCCGGTCTTCAGGGAGTGTTTTTGTCCGGAGTTATTTTGGCTAACGGTTTTGTATAACAATCAATTGCGGGTTGGTTAAAAACTAAGATAGCTAAAATTCCTGACTTTTATGCTTACGCGGTTGTGTCCGCAGGACACAAAGCCGCAATTGTTGTTATACGGTGTTGCCACCAGTTTTTTAATCTGTTTTTAAATTATTCTTTTTTATTTCCAACCTTTCTGGATATGTTCCATTGAAGTAAGAAACAAAGTTTTTAGTCAGAATAGCTTTATTACCAGCTTTAGGAATTGAGTCTGAATATTTAAAATATATCGTATCAGTTTTTAATTCCATAATTCCTGAATAAATAACTCCTTTACGCTCTAATCCGCGAGATTCAAATTCAAACGTTTTATCTTTATAAACTCTTAAATACATCCAACCTAAAGGTGCTTCTCTGTCAGCTAAAAGAAGTGTTTCTTTTTTAGATGTTGGATTACAAGAATTAAGGCTTAAAATCAATACCAAAAATGTTATTGTCAGTCTCATTCTATAAATATTTCAATTTCTTTCATTGGTAAATAATTTTGGGAAGGACCAAAAAACATAAGATTTGATTTTTTTACTTTTAGATCAGTTACATTAACGAATTCAATTTCATATTTGGCTTTTTTAGGAATATCTATTGAAGCTATTATTTTAGCTCTTTTTCCAAAAGCGTATGATTGAAATTTCCAAAATGTATCTTTTGATTTAATTTTTGTTTTTCCGTCAACCTCTCGTAGAATTATAAAAAAATTATTTACAATAACTTTCCAGCCTCCTAATACTTTTAAAGAATAGATTCCAACCGATAATTCAATCTGTTTATTGTTTTCTAAAATATTTATTGGATTGTTCATTTTTCAAATTGGTGGCAACGGCAGTTTGTCTCAAA
>NZ_ARYN01000045.1 GCF_002094855.1 Zunongwangia atlantica 22II14-10F7 | reverse complement strand
GTGTTTTGCAAGTAAAGATCTGGTGTGATTACTTTGAATTAGGATAATAGTTATTAAAATAATTTGATTTTTTAGGTTAGATAAATTTCGATATTTAGCCTTTATGGAATAGGTGTTTCTTGGAAATTTACATTTTTCATACATTTTTTTAGTTAAAAGTCCTATTTGTTTAAAAATATTATTTATCATTGTACTGTATTAGTGTAGTAGAACAGTAAATTTTAAAAATGATAGATCTAAACGCTTTAAAATTTTCCCATCGTAAAAAGGAAATTTTGTTCGATAACCTTTGCTTTAACTTAAAGTCAGGAAGTATAACGGGCCTACTAGGCAAAAACGGTGCGGGTAAAACTACTTTATTAAAGCTAATAGCAGGTATGATTTTTCCTAAAGACGGAAAAGTAGAAGTTATGGGATATACCCCAAGGAAAAGAGAACCAAATTTTTTAAAGCAGTTATATTATCTACCAGAAGAGTTCTATCTGCCAAATACTTCAGTCAAATTTTATGTTAAGGCTAATGCAGTTTTTTATCCAAATTTTGATCATGAACTTATGGATCTGCAAATGCAAAAGTTTGAAATTCCTGTAGATAACCGATTGGATAAAATGTCTTACGGCCAGAAAAAGAAATTTTTAATTGCCTTTGCATTGGCGACAAAAAGTAAGTTAATAATACTTGATGAGCCTACTAATGGTTTGGATATACCTTCAAAAAGTATATTCAGGAGAATGTTGGCTGGAGCACTTTCAGAGGATCAATTGGTTCTTATTTCTACCCATCAGGTTAAAGATGTAGAAAATCTAATAGATCGTATAATGATTTTGGATCATGGTGAGATGATCATGAATCGGGAAATACTTGATATTTCTGAAAAGTATCAATTTACAACAGTTCGTGATACAAAATCTATTGAACCTCTATACGAAGAATCTGGTCCAATAGGGTCAAGAGTTATATTGCCAGGGAATGGAAATAGCTCGCCTGTGGATATAGAGCTTTTGTTTAACGCAACTACTAGTGGTATAAAATTGACTTAATATGGGAAGCAATAATATTTTTAATGGTAAGCGATTTGTTAATCTGGTAAAGCAGTATCTGTTTCATAATTATTCGGGTATTTTATTGGGAGTACCAGTGATGTTTGGTATCTCCTTTCTGGTAATAGCTTTCCTGCAGTTCGTTAAAAGAGATAATCAAAGTAATGATCAAGAGTTTTTTTTAATTTTTGTCTTTGCGTATATTATAATTGGAGCCTTTTATATAGGTTCAGCGTTTCCTGCTTTTAGACATAAAGAGAAGTCACTTTCATATCTAATGGTGCCAGGCTCGGCATTAGAGAAGTACCTAATACAGTTTATTTTTTATCCATTATTATATTTATTAGCATTCCCATTACTTTATTTTTCTGCGTACCAGCTTAGTTCTGGTTTTATATCTATAGTGAACCCTAATTTCATAGCCTTTGATCTTTTAGACTTTTATCAGAACATTAGCGTGGCAAGGATTTCTAATAATGGCAATATTATAAGTGAAATTAACTATTTATCCCTACAAATTTCTATAGGTTTTTCAATTGCTATGGCTTTCTTTTTTGGAGCTACAACTTTTAAAAAATTTGCGACGCTTAAAACTTTATTTGGTTTAGTTATTTACATTGGTCTTTGCGTGGGTATGATGTATTTTCTATTACAGAAGATAGGTTGGGCGGCATATCATCCAAAAGAAGAACTATATCTATCTCCAATTGGTAACGGGGGGGATCACGAAATAATATCTTTTTTGATTTTGGGTATTTTCAGCTTTGGTTTGATATTTAGTATAGTAGCTTTTTTGAAAATAAAAGAAAAGGAGGTATAAAATGGAGTTTGAAAATGGCCAAAGTATTTATAATCAAATAGCAGATAATTTATCAGACAAGATTATTAATGAAGAATTTAAACCTGGAGAGAAAATTCCTTCCGTTCGTGAACTTGCAGCCGAAGTTGGTGTTAATCCAAATACCATTATGAGAACTTATACTGAATTGCAGTCTAAAGGTATCATCGAAAATAAAAGGGGGATAGGCTATTTTGTTCAATCTGAAGCACCGCTGCGTATCCTGGAGGAAAGAAAAAGAAATTTTTTTGAAAGGATATTACCGCAATTTATTAAAGAAGCTTCTCAATTAGGAATTAGTCCTGAAGAATTAAAAAAACATCTAAATCTTTAACCTTCTTACTTATAAGAAATGAAAAATAGCAATATAGTACTCACTTCTTTCCTAGCCTTATTTGTGCTTTATTTATTCGGGATCCTTGTTGAAATTCGTGTAAGAGGTGAGAAATGGCCTCCCTCAACTGTAGCAAAAATTGAAAATTGTAATTCTGATTTTCGAAATGTTACAAAACTTCATGAAATCAAAATTTTAAAAATTTCTAAAATCAGTCAGGCCGGTACTATTATTTTAGATCAAAGTTCAGATGCAGCTTTTACGACATTTAAAAAAAGTAAAAATGGAGAATCATGGCTAACTTATCATACTGTAGGTGATACTCTTATTATAGATAAATTGAGTTCAGAAAACCCTTGTAACACATTTAAACTAGAGTTGGGAGGGAAAATTCCTGAAATCATAATCGATTCAGTAAATGTGAATTTACGTGTAAAATCTGATAACCTTGAAAAACTGAAAATTAAAAGCGCTGAATCTTTCATAGAAGTATTTAGAGATGAGAACAAAATGACTAATATTGATAGTTTAGAAATTGATTTAGATAGTAATTCTTCTTTTAGCTTTTTATCAGGTTCTATAAACTCAGGTTCTATAAACTTTATATCTGGTAAGGTTTCCAATAGTTCTACGTTGTACCTTACAGAAGTAAAATCTAAGAATACTTCTGTGAGCATAGGAGGGAATTCTACTGTAGTTGATAGATATAGTTATCATAATCCCGATCCTGATATTAAGCTAGTTTACGAGAAACAAAATACCGAAGAAGAGGAAGCAGCGATTCAGAATGATACCTTAAAATAATTTATAAGACTTTATGAAATTACAAGTTATTAATTTGTTTTAGCTCTGATGGTGATAATATAAAGTCTGTTTTTTCTTTTAAACCATTGGAAATTAAATGTCTAATTTTATAGGATGAAATTGGCTAT
>NZ_ARYN01000044.1 GCF_002094855.1 Zunongwangia atlantica 22II14-10F7 | reverse complement strand
TGTCCATACTCGAAACCGTTACCCACCATTTGAAAAGAAAATCGTACATACAATTCAAAATTCCGAAAGTCGAGCTCAAAACTCAAGAAGAGAATAAATTTAAGTTGAATTTTAATAAAGCATTGACTGGATTTTTAAGCACGTTTATTCCAAAAGCTAATCCTGACTTTGATGATAAAATCAAGCTTGTGGAAAAGTGGATCGTTGAATTTGACAATAAAACTGGAATCCCGGAACGTGAAATCGGGATGGACAAAAATGGACGTATAATCGTGAAAATGCCATTTGGTAATAATTACGGTTATTGGACTGATAATAATTTACTCTTAGCAGATTTTAAAAACCATTTCGAAACGACAGAAATAAGACAAGAAAGTTTTGAAAACTATTGGAGTTCCTTCAATAAAACTGCTGACATTAAAACCTAATTCACAGAATGAAAAATCCAATCGAATGGAAACGACGATGAACGCAAATGTTTAAAGACTAAAGTAGATTTTAACGGACAAGATCGAGAAATTGTTATATTCTTTACAAAGAAATCAGATGAGGAAAAATTAGTGCATTAAATAAAATGAAAATCTGAGGAAAATAATTGATGATGGAAAAGAAAAACATTGACATTATACAAAACGAAATAAATAACAGAATAAAACGGTGGGTAACAACGCGTATGGTCAATTGCTGCTAAATACTTAATCGATATTCGATGTTTTTTAGCTATATTTATTTTAAGCGGACACAATCTGGCTAACCACCCCGCAACTGTCCATACTCGAAACCGTTAGCCAAAATAACTCCGGACAAAAGCACTTCCTGAAAACCGAAATGACCGCAGAAAAATCAACATTCGAAATTCGATAAAAACGAAGAAAATTTTTAAAAGGAAAAGTGTAAAAAAATAACTGATAAAACCGATCTGTCCGCAAAAAATTATAATCAATATTCGATAAGATCGGACACTATTTTTAAAGACTTAAAGAATAAAAAAATTAAATAAATGAAATGTGATATTGTATAAAATTGGCTGTCATTTTTAGAAACTAAAACTTACTTTAAGCGGACAGCTACATGAAAAAAATCTGAAACTTGGAACTTTTAAATGAACTTGGAACTCCAGAATCATCAACGACGCGGTAATCATCACGCAGAACAAATCTCTCCCTAAATTCGAAATGAAAATTCAGCTAAAATTAAAAAATAACATTCCTGACCGACAATGCTCAAATTGTAATGTTTTAAAGCAAATTTTTCAAAAAATCAAAACTCCTCTCCCACTCTGAAAAACATTAAAATCTAATCTAAGCCGATATTAGATAAATCTGAATTCACTTTTTAAAAGAATAATAACTAAAATCAAAATTTGGCGTGTCGTTACATTGGCTAACAACGTATAATAGCAATTGCGGCATTTTGTCCTGCGGACAAAACCGCGTAAGCATAATATTCAGTATTTTTAATTATCTTAGTTTTAACCAATCCGCAACTGACTATTATACGAAGCCGTTATGTAAAATTTTTATTGAATGCAAAATATTCTACAAGAACCTATTGAGGATTATTTGAATGAAAAATCAAATAATTTTGGCGGTAATTCTTTAGCTGATAAATTTAGAAATCAGTTTCCTCAACAAATTGAAAAAATAATAATTGATAAAATTCGATTTAAAGTTATTGGTTCTCCAGGGAAAGGAAATTGGACAGAATGTCCATGGATAGCAATTTTAGATACATTAATTACTGAGACTCCTCAAAAAGGTTATTATCCAGTATTATTATTTAGATCGGATATGACTGGAGTTTACTTGTCATTAAATCAAGGCGTTACTGATGTTATTGAGAATTATAAACGAGAAGCAAAAAGTGTTTTAAAACTTAGAGCTGAGGATTTTAGGGCAAAATTGGATATTGGAAAAACAAATTTAGTAGAAAAAATTCAACTTCATTCCTCAACTAAAAACGCAAAACATTATGAAGCTGGAAATATCATAGCAAAATTTTATTCAAGTGATAACTTACCAAACAATGAAGAATTAAGATCTGATATTCTTAAATTTTTGAATTATTACGAAAATCTAACTTACTCTGACACATCTTTTAGTGAAGAACCAGAATATGGGTTTGAAAAGAAGCAAATACGACTTCACAAAAGAATTGAGAGAAATTCAAATATTTCCAAAAAGGTAAAGAAAATAAAGGGTTATCAATGTGAAGCTTGCTCAATGAATTTTAGAGACAAATATGGCGAATTAGGAGATAAATATATTGAAGCACATCATTTAATTCCAATTTCAACTTTAGGAATTGGAAAATTTAGAGTTGACTATAAAAATGATTTCGCAATATTATGTAGTAACTGTCATAGTATGATTCACAGATTAAAAGATCCCAGTGATTTAGAACAATTAAAAAAAATCGTTTTAAAAAACTTTACATAACAACGATTAATCGCAAATAGCGGTTTTTGAATAAAAAGTGTAATTTTAAAAACCAAGCAAGAAAAGGTTAAGCCGACAAATCCGTGTCACTTACTCCACTACTTGCGATAATCGAAACCGTTACCCAAAATAGCTCCGGACAAAAACACTTCCTGAAAACCGAACTGACCGCAGAAAATTCAACACTCGAAATTAGATAAAACGAAAAAAAAATTAAAAAGAAAAATGGAAAAACTTGCCGATAAAGCCGAACTGACCGCAAAAAAATTATAATCAAAATTCGATAAAATCGGACACCATTTTTAAAGACTTCAGGAATAAAAACCAAACAAACGAAAGCTGATATTGGATAAAATTGACTGTGATTTTTAGACACTAAAACTGACTTTAAGCAGACAAGCACAAGAAAAAATTCTTAAAACCTGGACTTTTAAATGAAATCTGAACTTCAGAATCATCAACAACGCAGAAAGCATCACGCAAAACCAATCTCTCTCAAAATTTAAATGGAAAAATCCAACTAAAAATTAAAAAAGCAACGCTGGAGAAACTTAAAATTGTAAACTTTTACTTCCAATTTTAAACTTCAAAAGCTTCTCTCCCACTCTGATAACCATAAAAAAAAATCCTATCTAAGCCGATATTCGATAAATTTGAAAACCTTTTTTAAAAGAACTAAAAACTAAACTGAGCGTGTCGCTACATTGGGTAACAACGTATAATAGCAATTGC
>NZ_ARYN01000043.1 GCF_002094855.1 Zunongwangia atlantica 22II14-10F7 | reverse complement strand
TCGATTAAGTATTTAGCCGCAATGGGCTATACGCATTGTTGTGGCAAGTACTTTTATAATTTTAAATCTTCAATTTCTTTTTTCAATTCTGGGAGTTCTCGTATAATAATTGTCCAAATTACCTCGTCAGAAATATAATCGTATTCGTGAGCTATCCTATTTCTCGTCCCGATTATTTTTTGGGCATTTTTTATTTCAAGATTATGAGTTTTATTTTTGGAAATTCTATTAATAGCTTCTCCAATTATCTCAATATTTCTTTCTACAGCTTTCTTTGTTTTTAAATCATTTTTATATTCAAAGAAATCTCTTTTCTCAGGCAAAAATTCAAAAATTTCATCGATTGATCTTGTTATATCCTCTAACCAAGCATATATTCTATCGTCCATAAATCAACACTTTAGTTCTATCAAGTTCCTTTCTAAAAAAGTTATTTTTAATAGCTCTTTCTTCAATAAGGTCAATTTGTCTTTTGAATAAATTTTCTAATTTTTCCTTTAGTTGAAAATATAAGTCAGTATATTTAAACGGATCATTTTCTTCAAAATCGACAACAAAATCAATATCAGAGTCATTTCTGAAATCTTCTCTGGTTACTGAACCAAAAGCAGAAAAAGTGCGAACTTTGTATTCTTTACAGAGTTGTTTAATTAAGCTAATATTTTTTTCGTCTATTTTCATACCACTAAAATAACTAAATATTTCAACTCTTCTGGAATTTTTATGTATTTGCCACAACGGTCCCGGTTACCGCAAGTTGCGGGAGTAAGGACGCGGATTTGTCGGCTTAGTTGTTTTAATAATTGGTCTCTAAAATAACTATTTTCAAATAGCTACCCGTTATTTGCGGTGAACCGTTGTGTGTGCCCAGCATGGGCATCTTTATCATATCGAAGATATGATATTAATCTAGAAGGTGCAAGTCCCTTATGGGCAGGGGTGACGCCTTGAACCATTAGTAAGCTGCAAGCTTGTCTGTCGCGAGACAGGAAGTGAAGGAAGCAGGACTACAAACCCTGGTACTGACGAACAGGAACCGGATATGAGGCTACAAGGTTGGATGAGCAAGCACATCATTGTGATGTCCTAAACATTTCTTTGGAAATGAATACCGAAGTAGTAGATCCGGCAGGAATCAGGGGAAAGAAGATGTTCTTACCTGGGGAGGTCTCCATAGCCACGGGATGGTTTGGTGGAGAAGTCAGCCGAGGTAATAGTACTCACAGGAAACGAGGTGTAGCAAAACTGCATAGGTCTCACAAGTGAGGAAGGACTGAACGCAATCCTTTTGGAAATTACATTGGGAGCATTGATTTTCGCTAACTGGGTGACCGATTCCCAAGAAAATCTGTAGCCTTTTGAAAAAGTACAGAATAGTTTCAATTGGTTTAAAGAGCGATTGGAAAGATGGATTGTGAACCGCCCAGTACGAGAACCGTACGCTGGGTGGTGTGAGAGGCGCACTCCGTCAATTTCTGGCGGAGCCGTCTACTCGATTAGCCACAGTATTTTTATTCATATTCATATAGCTCAATTCGCTGTATTGAATAATCCCCATGACTTATTCTGATGTGTCTTCCTTGATGCGTTTGGTCTCCGTTAAGGTGTCTAATTACTTTCCAGTTACCATTTTCAAAAACACCTTCTTCATTTTTTAAAATGCCTACTATTTTATCCCTCTTTTTCCAATTTTTGAAAGTGACTACAACTCCTGAACCTGCTACATAAAACTCATTGGTGTTAGTTTGTATGATTATTGCACCACCTGAATCCCAAACGTCTTTTGTCGCTCCTGCTTCCCAACCTAAAGTGTAACTGTTTTTAAACGAAAACTCATAATCTCCCAAAACAACCGTTGATAATACTTTATCTCTATCCAATAAGATACCTTCTATTTTATTTTGACCGAAGTTTTTAGCAATCAATGGATGCAATTGTTCTATTAAGTTATATGCTCCTGCCAATTCCGAATTCACGTTATTTTCTATGCTAAATGGTGAAAAGCCAATTGCTTCATAATGACCAATTGCGAATAAAGCTTTTGCACCTACCGTATTACCAAATCTATGTTCTGGGACAAATAGCGGATTGTTTTGTCGAACATAGAGGTCATTCCAAAGTTCAAAATCTGGTGTATAAAAATCAGGTGAAAGCATATCAATAGAAGGTGCACCTGCTTTCCAAACATCCATTAAATGTGGTAATGGACCTGCACTTGGATATTCTCCCGGAATTTTCCCACGTCTTATCAATGCTGCGTTCACAAACATTGGTAATGGATAAATTTCTTTCCCTGCTTTGGTAATTTCTTGTACGTATTTAGCGAAATACCAAGCCATAAAGATTTCATCTGTTCCATATCCTTGTCCGAATATTTCCTCCCAAGTTCCTTGCGTTTTATAGCCGTTCTTTCTCCAAACTTTTAAAAATTCCGGAACTAAATATTCTTTGTTTTTTTGCAAATAACCCATCAATTCTGTTGGAACTTGCTTTTTAAATTTTTCATTGGCTAAAGGGTGATAATCCCTTGCAGAAGGCAACATTCCAATTTCATTTTCAGGCTGGACCATGATTACTGTTTGCTCTTTATCAATACTTTTTATATGTTTCATTAGGGCTTTGAAAGCATTCAAATCCGCCTGAAGATTGTTTTTGCCAAATGGGCTTAATATTTCCTGACTCACACCTCTTTCATCTTTGGCTCTTGGATATTTAGTTGGGTTTTGTTTTACCCAAGAAGGCACATGACTTGACATACTATTTTTCCAAGAACCAAACCATAAGATAATTAGCTTCATGTCATTTTTTCGAGTTTCAATTATGAGTTTATCTAATAGTTCAAAGTCAAATTGGCCTTCTTTGGGTTCAATCAATTCCCAATAAACAGGTGCGAGTATCGTATTTAGGTTCATCGCCTGAAACTTCTCCCAATGGGGTTTCATGTACTCAATCGAAGTAAATGATGAATTTCCTAACTCTCCACCAAGCACAATAAACGGTTCTCCTTTTACAATCAAATGAGTTTTTTCTCCTACCATTTTCAGATAAGGAATATTCTCTTGTGCATTTCCTTTTTCGATTTGGATTAAAAGGACGATTAGAAAAATTGCAATTTGCTTTATATTCATTTTTTTGTTGGTTTGGTTATATTGTGGCTAACGGCAGTTTGTCTCAAAACT
>NZ_ARYN01000042.1 GCF_002094855.1 Zunongwangia atlantica 22II14-10F7 | reverse complement strand
GAAAAGTATGACCGCTTCCCATCGATCGAGTTTCTTTTTCTTTCCGGTAAGCATAAAAACAAGGAGTAAAAGTGTTCCAACAATTAGCAACAAAAGATCCCAATTAAATTTTAGATTATAGGAAATAGGTTTTATAATACTACTTATGGATAGAATAAGAAAGATATTAAAGATATTAGATCCTATGACATTCCCAATAGCAATATCACTATTCTTTTTTAGAGCGGCAACGACAGAAGTAAGCAACTCTGGTAACGATGTTCCTGCAGCTACAATAGTCAGGCCAATGATCTTTTCACTAACACCCATAGAAGAAGCAATTTCTACGCTATTATCAACCACCAACTTTCCCCCTACGACAAGCCCTGTCAATCCAATAATAATTAAACTATAAATTTTCCATAAAGGCTTAATGTTTGTCATTACGGCTTCCGGTTCATCTTCATTTTTCATTTGTGTAAAAACATAATAAAGAAAAACAAAAAAAAGGAACAGCATCATTCCTCCTTCTATTCTACTTAGGCTCGTGGAATGTCCCTGGAAACCAAAACCATTTAGAAATATATCATTTGCGAAAAGTAGTAACAGTGCAGCAGCAATAAAAGATATGGGAATTTCTTTCCAGCAGGTAGAAGATTTTACGGTTATTGGAAAAATCGCTCCGGTAATTCCCAAAATAATAAACAAGTTAAAATTATTGCTTCCTATTATATTTCCGAGAATAATATCAGAATATCCATTTGTCGAAGCTATGGTATTCACCACAAGTTCCGGCGCTGAAGTTCCGAAAGCAACAATAGTTAAACCTATCGCCAAATCAGAAATATTATATTTTTTAGCTAACATAGAGGCTCCCTCCACCATCCAATTTGCCCCAAAGATAAGTAGGCTAAAACCTACGATTACTAATACTATAGCTAATAGCATAAAAAATAAATCTAAAACTGTTTATAATTAAATATAAGATATCAAAGCTTTAAAAGCCCTAGCTATGACTTAGCCTTTTAAAAATTTTCATAGCTATTATAGAATTTCGATGCTGTATTGCATTGCACTCTTTTATAAAAGAATCAATTTCATTCTATAATTTAAAGATACTAGGTTTAAACTAAATAAAGCTTCATTTTAATAAAGCTATAATTTATTATTACATCTCATTCAAAGCATATCAAAGCATATCAATTTTTGACATCAAAAAAATTAAACTAGCTTTTAATGTCTTTTATCAGGACTATTACTATCAAAGGCCATCAGATTAAATAAAGCTCTCATTCTACTTCGCACCCGTTGACCATAGCGATCTTCTAATTCTGTTGCACTTAAATTAGTGGTTGCATGTGTTTTTAATCTGTGATCGGATTTCTGATGGAGCTCATATCTGGAGAGTAGTACCTCTCCCATGACATTTGCATTATCTCCGTAGAATCGTCCAAGAGGTTCCAATCCTAAATCATCGAAGCAATAACTTCCAGAATCCCCATATTCCTGAACCGTTTTAAATCCTAAATGATTAAAGCTAAATATCACATTACGAGTAGGGATCATTTCATAAGTTAATTTTCCAGGAACGATATATCGAACCAATTTCATCAGACTGGTTTTTCCACATCCCACAGGACCAGTCAATAAAATTCCTTTTCTACAATCCAAGCCGTATCGCTTACAGGCGTTATAATCTCGAATCATAAAAGCACAAAGTTTCCGAATCAGCGGACGATCTTTTTTATAAATCTTAAAACGCTCACCAAAAAGCAATTTACCTTTCATTTCAAGATAATGCAAGATTTGATAGAAATCATAATGCACAGTCGTACCATCAAAATCTCCAAGGCTATAGACCACTCCATTTTCAACAATTTTAGAGGGATTCTCCATAATTTTTGTGTTTTGAAGTTTTTAAAAAATCCTGAGTTTCTTTTTTTTCTTTTCGCCAGCGCTCACAGCGCTTCATCCATTTCTGAGCGACAGCTTTCCAATTGATTATTTTTCTACCCGTAGCAGTCCTCCAATCTTCAGTCTCGTAATGCTCGAAAAATTTATTTCCTTCGCTTAGGGGCCATTTTTGAGATTTAAAAAACTCAATAATTTCTTTTTTAAAAATTGTGGTATTTTTTATGTTTATGTTTGTTATTGTTTTTTGTTTATTACTGTTTATATAAGGTTCGTCTACTGGTTCATATTTGGGATAGTAGTGTGCTGCTACTTGTTCCAATATGGGATCCCTGTGATCGTCTACTGGTTCGTTACTTGTCCGAATAGTAAACATCTTTATGCGGCTTCCCTGATAAGGATTGTGGGAAGGTATATATTCCAGATACCCAAAAGCATCTAACTCTTTTATACTACGGTGATATCCCGATCGTGATCGCACTTTCGATACTTGCATCAATTGTTGACGATTGATGTAGAGTTCCTCTGGAAATCTGGCACTATTCCATTCCTGAAATATGGCCATATACAAACTTACATGCGAAGGATTAAGTCGCTCATCTTCAAGAAACCGACTATAGATCCACTTTAGATGTCGAATGTAATTCATTTGGCAAAACCTGAAGAATGATGAACGCGATATTTATCCATTACTTTTTGAATATCAGAGGCCTGATAATAAATCAATCCTTTAATTTTCACATAGGGAAGTGTTCCATTATTCCGAAGATGTTGTAATGTACCGGGACTAATTTGCAGTAGTTCCATCACTTCTGAAGACTTTAAATATTTCTTCAGTTTTCGTTCTTTGTTTTCCTTTAAGAGTTTCTTCAATTCTTTCAATAATTGAAGTTTAAACTCATAAAGATCATCGGTGGTAATAATACTTGTTGGCATAGGTTCAGTTTTTAAAAATCCCACCGCAGTTAATTTTCAACTAACCAGATCTTCACTACGATGGGATCGGTTGATTTGACTTTCATTACAAAGCTGAGCAGAAGAAATCAAAATCTTTCGTAGTACGAAGCGCACTACGATAAAATTTAACATTGTAAAAAATGATCATAAATGTGTTCATTTATCATCTAAAACGGGATATAAAATCAATAATAAGCTAATCGAAACGGAAAATCTTACCTACTGAAATAATTGTCGATACTTATCGTAGTACGAAAGAATTTAACATTTAAAAGAATAGATCCCAGCAAAACGTGAGGAACAATACCAGCTTTGGAAATAAAAGATTTCTAGGTAATTTAGCGGTTTGAATCCCCAACAATTCATTATGAGTACCATTGAAAAGATCAAAAAAATCAAAGAATTTTTAGCAGTATACCCCAAGGCAACTGTGAGGCTTGAATTTCATTTTCCAGAGACACCATATCAGCATATGAGCATCCCTTTAGAGAGTTACGATGAATTGGAATTTTTTAGTGATCATATTGAAGCTTATGATTTGATTTCCAGCAGTGAATATGAAGCTTTGGTCTCCAAGCATGTAAACTTATCTATACGCAGCCTGCCAAAATTGAATTTTTATACTGAAAATCCAGCTCGTTAGTTTCCTAAAGAACCCTAAAAGGAAGCCTAAGGTTTAAACCTTAGGC
>NZ_ARYN01000040.1 GCF_002094855.1 Zunongwangia atlantica 22II14-10F7 | reverse complement strand
GGACACGGATTTGTCGGCTTAACTTATTCTTGCTTGTTTTCTAAAATTATACTTTTTTATTAATAAACCGCTATTTGCGATGAATCGTCTTAAGTTTAAATTCTCTAAATTTTGATAGTTAACCAGAAAGAACAAAAGAGAGGAATAAGGTTATATGAACCGTAGGAACTTAAGATTCCGTCAACATTGATAATCCCCTCTCTTTTCTACTTTAATTTCGTTTAGTTCTATGAGACGTGGATCTCGTTTTTAAGTCGATGAAAACCAAAGTAGGTGTCCTTTCTTAATCAATTTCTTATGAATAAAAATAATCAAATTTATGGAGTAGACATCAGTAAAGGAGTATTTGATGTGGTCAACTCCACGGGAGAACATTTTCAATTCAAAAATAATGTCTCAGGCTTTAAAAGTTTTTTAAAGATTTTAATAAAAGAAGATCTGGTGGTTATGGAAGCTACGGGATATTACCATTATAGGTTAGCACAATTTCTTTATGAGAAGGGGATCAAGGTCTCGGTAGTAAATCCTTTGTCTGTGAAGCGTTTTATCCAGATGAAATTATCAAAAATTAAGACTGATAAGTCTGATGCCAAAGCGATATGTGAATATGCTAGCACCAATGAAGTTCCTTTGTACACAGCAAGAGACAAGAGTCAGGCCGAGGCTCTGCAAATACTTCGTTTAATAGCTATCTATACAAAGCAGAGTACCGCTTTAAAGAATAAACTTCATGGAGAAAAGGTACTTGGTAAACCTTCAAAAGTAGTTTATCACTCGCTCAACCGATCGCTTAAAGTATTGCAAAATGAGATAAAAACTTTGGAGTCCAGATTAACAGAGATTGTTAAGGATGATCAGCAAAAACAACTGACGCTTCTAAAAAGTATACCTGGATTGGGTAATAAAACAGCCATAATGTTATTAGTGTTAACCCATGGTTTTACCAGCTTTGAGGACGCAAGTCAATTATGCTGCTATGCTGGAATTACGCCAACCATCCGTGCCTCTGGATCTAGTGTACGAGGTAAGAGTAGGATCAGTAAAATAGGAAATCCAAAACTTAGAAATCTGCTCTTTATGTGCAGTTTTACAGCCTGCAAACACAATAAAGCCTGTAGGGATATCTATGAACGAATAATAGCCAAGGGTAAAAGTAAGAAGCTTGCGCTTATTGCTGTATGTAATAAACTATTAAAACAGGCATTTGCTGTGGCTACATCAGGTTTACCATACGATGAAAATTATGCGTCAAGATTAGGATAAAATGCTTGGAAGTTAGCTTAGTTCTTTGTTATGTATAGTCGCGAAACGATAATTATTATTCGTGCATAGAATCTTTCAGAACATTTTTTACAGCACCATTTAAATAATTGAAGGCTTCTTTTTTATCTTCCGGAATGTCTTCATCTCCAATAGAAAAAAAGAGTAAATATGAGACTGGAATGTTTAAAGCGGAGCAAATTTTTTCTATTGTTTTCTTGTGGGGAAATGTTGCATTAGTTTCAATTTGAGATAAAGCATTGACCGAAATGTCACACTTTTCGGCCAATTCTCTTTGTCCAAAACCTCTTTCTTTTCTTAAAGATTTAACTGCTGTACCTATATTCATTTTTTTCTATTCAAGATCGATATCTAAGAATTTGAAAGCTACTTTTCCTATTCTAAGTATATCAACTAAAGTTTTTACAAATTGATCGTAGTTCTTAGTGTCGTCTTTTAATATTTTTATTAAAATTTCTTTGTCTGAATCTGCAAGGTTACTGTTTTTTATTCTTGCAATAAGTAGATTTTCTGATTCCAAAATATATGCTTTAAGTCAATTAAAAATTTGTTTAAAGCTTCGCTAGCGCTCATTTTGAACACCTGGAAGCGGTTCAATTGAAGTGCATAATTAGAATCCTCTTCTGTGTTGAATGTGTAATAATGACCGGATATAAAAAATATTGCTGATTTCTTTCTCAAATCATTATAAGACTTAAGTGACTTCGGTCTTACCCTGTATTTTAATCGTTTTAATTCTTTATATAAATTACTGTTGCTTGAATTATGTATAGAAAATATAAGCCTGTAGAAATAATCCTTAACACGATCGAGATTTAATGAAGTTTTGAAAAATGAATCCGCCGGAAGTGACTCAATTAAAAAAGGAAATTCATCCAAGAAATTAGATAAAAATCTTCTTACACCTTCCAGTTTTTTATTGTCATAATTTTTATAATTTTTCTTAGCCTCATTGAAGTAGTTTTTGATGGCTAGTGAAAAATAATGTTCAATAACTTCTAAGTGCTTTCTTTTAAGTACAAAATTAGACTTGTCTCCTATTATAAGAAAACCAGCTTCTGATAAGATTTCTATTATATTTTCCTTAGGTATACCTGTTCTTTCGGATACTTGATATAACCTTGTCGCTTTGTTGTCTAATTTTTTTGTACCCATAATAATAAGCATTTATTGCAAATATAAATCATTTCTACAAAATTACAAGTGAAAGATGTAATTTTATGTTTAAATGTTTTTTTTACATTAAGTTAATTTAGCGATTATAGATAACTATTAATATAAATAAAAAAAGTGCCGATTTACCGGAATATTATCCTGTTATCGACACTTTTTTCAAATCTTAAATATTTTCTTCTTCACTATTTCTTATTTAACAATTTCTCTAAATAAGCTACCTTCTCCTTTTCTGCTTCTAGAAGGCGCTCATACAGCTCAACTACTTTATCTATAGGATTAAACGTAGGATTATTTAATATGGCATTCAAAGCCGAATTATCATGGAATGAATTTGAAATAATATTCAAAATATTGTCTTCACTAAAATTTTTAATAGCTTCTTTGCTTACCCCTAACACCTTAGCTACTTTTTCTAATTTTTCATCCTCAACATGCTCGCTTTGTTCTAAACTGGATACACTTTGTTGGCTGACACCTAATTCTGCGGCAAGGGCTTCCTGCTTCATGCCTCGAAGTTCCCTGATTCGGCTGATCTTTCTACCGATATGACTGGTTTTTGTTGCTGTGCTCATAATCTCAAAGATAAACATTCTTTTTAAAAGTTTCGCTCATCACCCTTTGGAGTAAAAAACAAGATCCTTATTGTTTTTTACTGGTCAGTTTGGTTCGCTACGGTCTATTTTTTTTAAAACTTGAAGGCTCATTGACCATCACTGAAGTTTAATTTTAAAACCATTTGATCTATGCTTACCAACTTGAATACTCCCAAAGTTATAGAATTTGCTTTAGCCCAAATTACGGAAATCTTCATTATCAAGCTAAATCTTAAATTATGAACTCAGCCAATTTACCTGAAGCTATTCAAAATAAACTGATAGCAGTAATTAAATCTATTACAGATGTACATTCGATTTATTGGATAGGAATACGAACTAATGAACATAAAACTTATTATTACTTCAATGATAGGAAAAATACAACTAAAAATAAAAATTGGGAAATTACGCTTCTCATAGTAAGTAAATCTTATATCAACGATCAAAAGGATTTTATGGGTAAGGTATTTACCAAAATGAATCAAAAAGTAAAGATTTTTAGCATTCATTATACCTTGAATGAGATTGAAAACCGATTGACTGAAGGAGACAATTTCTTAGGCTTAGTTTTAAATGAGAATAATAGAATTTTTCAAGAAGGTCCTCTTTTTCTTACTGGATATAATAGCCATCCTGTAATGTATCAACGAATACAAGAGCGTTGGAAGTCTAGAATGAGTAAAGCGGAATACTTTAATAGTAAATTAGATGTGAGTGATGATACCTATAGCGAACCTGCTAAACTTCTTTTAGTGAATCAAGCCATTTTACAGACCTGTGCAGCGCTACTTTGGGTTTATTGGGAATATAAGCCACCCGTATTTGATTTATATTATATGATTCATCTATGCCAGAACTTTAGTAAGAGTATAAAAATTGTTCTTCCTAAACATTCCTTTCGATCGCAACGAGTTTATAATCTAATATGCCATGCGCAATACAATTTAAACTATAAATCGCTTCAGCATATCTCAATAGAGGACGGATATTATGCTTCCGATTTAGCATATAAATTTTTAAAAGCTGTACGTATTGAAGGAAAGAAAAGATTAACTGAATTAGCAGAAATTCATAACGTCTAAATGATGTATTAAAATGGTTGTTTGATTAGTGGACACGATTAAAAAATACATGCAAGATTACAAATTGCGTGCTAATTCAAGATGTGTGTCTGTGGACACAATCTTGATTACTCCCCATGGTCGCAACGAAAAAAAGAGATGTTTAAGGGGAAGAAGACAGGTACTATTAAGGCTACTTTACTTTAAGAAAAGTACCTATTACTTTTTATAATTTTCAATAAGTATTTTTAGATCATCCTTGATGAATTCCCAATATTTACCCTTTAAACAAATGGGGTCAAAATCATCGTCCGCATTTTGGAAGAAAACAAAATTCTGTAGTATGGTTCCTTTTTCGTGGGTATATGGATAACGTCTCTCATGGAGTTGAAGCATCTGATCTAACGTATAGTTTGCGAAAAGGGCATGTAGATCCCAAAAGTCTTTTTTACGCCCTCCTCGTTGTACCACATCTATCTTCATAGCAATGATTTCTTCAATGCTTGCCATTCGTATACCATCTTCAACTAGTGGTGGTGTTATAAATGGATCGGTATAGAACACATCCAGTTTTATGGCATTATCCTCATCTGTGCCAATGATATAAGATCTACCCAGTGCAGGTGGAACAGATAAAAAATCTACATAGTTGAAGTTCTGTTGTAAATAATCTGTGATGACATCAAAATCAATAGAGCCATATTCGGCATCACTAAATAAATCAATATCTACAGATATCCGATGACCTATCTGTAAACTAAGCGCTGTACCACCAACCAGACGAAAATCTTTAAAAATTTCCGCTTCCATGAGTAGTAATAGACTCTGATGAAGTATTTCGTTGACGGTATTGTAATGTAGCATGGCTATTATGATGTCGATAACGTGTAAGGATCTGGGCTGGTTTGCCCTAATACCTCCTGTACTTTCTTTTTCCCATAAAAACGAATGAGTTCCTTTTTTTCCTTTTCGTTACCACGCTCAAAAATTCGTTTTATGATCGCCTTGTATTGTTGTTTCCAGTTCAATTTATTAAAGTCGGTATCCCAAAACAAGGATTTTCTAAAGATAGAAAGCTGCGGCGTTTGCTGTGTCCTTTTTTCTTTTTCCTTTCGAATATTATAATACGTCTGTAGTAA
>NZ_ARYN01000004.1 GCF_002094855.1 Zunongwangia atlantica 22II14-10F7 | reverse complement strand
TCACTTTGACCGGCTCATCCAGCTGAATTTCTCAATTATAACTTTTTGGGAGAGATTGGTTCTGCGGTATGATCGGCTATTTCAGTTCTTAATTTGGATTTAAACCGAATTTTCTACAAAATGATTCATCCATTCTACTGAACTAATAAATAGAGTCTAATTTTATACAATTTCATCGTTATTTTCCCTGATTTTTTGTCCGCGTTGTTGCTAATCCATTTAGTTCCAATTTTGTTTTAGAAGATTTAGAGAGAGTGATTTTGTCAGTTCTCAATTCTTTAAAATTTAAAAAAATGGTCTGATTTTATCGAATTTTGAATATTATTTTTTCTGCGGTCAGTTCTGTTTTCAGAGGGAGATTGGGTCAGGAGCTATTTTTTACAACGGTTTAGGTTATGATTTCGTTGCGGGAAAATCCACTAGGATTTTCAACCATTTCGATAAATTTAGCAAAAAAGCTGGAATTTCCGTTAGGAAATTCCGCCGCAATGAATTATAACCCTTGTTAACTACTTTTGCGACGCGTTCTGCTTTTTATATTTCAATAATTTTAGTTGATTTTATCAATTTTGGATTATTATTTTATTGGAAACTTTAATTTTCATTTGTCAGAGTAGAGTAGAAGTCAAGTTTTTAAAATTTTTGAGTTTCTCCGAATTATTTTTGTTTAAATTTTTGTCTTTTTTATTCAATTTTTCATTGAATCTAATCCGTTCTGTTTTTGTCATTTTAAAATTTAATTTCCCACTAAAAAAAGCTTTCAATCTGTAGATTTTCGATTGTTTTCACTCTTTTCTCGGTTGAGTAAGTTCTTTCTTTTGAAATTAAAACGTTTTTTTTGAGTTCTAAGTTTTCTTATTTAGTTTTTGTCAGAAATTTTGTATTTGGATAAAAATGAAGCTTTAAAAAATTGATTTACAATTAATCGATTTTCGCTTTTTGAGTGTCCCTTTTTCTTTGTTTTGAATTTCTCTTATCAATTTTGAATTTCATTTGGAACCGATTATTTTCATAATCATCACCCGTTTGAGTGAGTTTTGGAGCAATTGTAGTTAACGGTTGGGCTATGAGTAGTTGCGTGGTTTAGCACTTAACTTTAAAAGCACACACCGAGTTGGAAATTCCGCAGGAATTTCCAAAGCAGGCGAGAACAAGCAATTACTTATAGCCATTGTTAGCTGCTGGCTTTTTATTTAATTTCAATATTTTTGGTTTCTTTTTCCAGTCGTCCTTCAAATTTTGGAATAGGTCTATTTTCCTTTTCTCCTTCTGTTTCTACTATTCCATTTTCTTTAATATCCTTAATCAGCCATTCCATTTCCATAATTTCTTTGCGTTGAGCTTTGATAATTTCGTCCGCAAGTTTTCGGACTCTTATGTCTTTGATTTTTGCTCTTTCGCTTGTCAATATTGCAATCGAATGATGTGGAATCATTCCTTCCATATAATCAGTATCACTCACGGTTACTTGACTTCTTACTAACCAAATTGCTCCGACTATCATTAAGGCTCCCAATCCCAATATTGCAATGTTGGTTGTTTTACTCTGATACATATTTAGCATATAGAGAAGCATAATAATTATCATAGAACCACCCATAATAATGGTCATAAACAATCGAGTTTCACTAAACCAAAAGTGGTCGATTATTTGATAAGAGTGAGTGTACATTAATAGAAACATTGCAATCATTGAAGTCGCAATCATCGCAAAGAATTTCCCATATTTCTTTTTATCGTTTTTTTTGTCTTCCATTTTTTTTAAATTTTGAAATTGTATGATTAGAGTTTTTTTCAGCTTGCAGCTAACTCGTTATATCTCCATAAAAATAGTCTTTTATTCGCTTTAATTTCCGGATATCAACACTTTTTCGTCTCCTTTTGAGTTATTTGTTATACGTTCTACAGCGATATCTAATGGATTCTTTATTTTGTTCAGATCTTTTTGTGCTACGTGCGTATAAATCATCGTGGTTTCTGGCTTAGAATGACCCAAAAGCTCCTGAATATAACGAATATCGACACCGTTTTCCAACATATGTGTTGCGTAACTATGTCTAAGCGTATGTGGTGTCACTTTCTTAAAAATACCCGCTTGCCTACAACTAATCTTTAAAAAGTTTCTAACCGCACTGGCCGTATAAGGGCTGTGATCTCTGCCTTCAATTAAAAAGTGTTGAGGAGTATAGGTTAACAGGTAGTTATTTAAAAGTGGTTTTATTGTTTCACTTAAGTGAACCACACGATCTTTTCGGTTTTTTCCCTGCCGCACATGCACCACATTTCTGGAGAAATCAATATCGTTTTGTTTTAGTTTTAATAGTTCCCCAATGCGTAATCCACCAGAATATAACAATGCGATAATAGCGCGATGCTTTAAATTTCTCGTAACTTGTATCAATTTTAAAATTTCATGATCAGATAAAATTACCGGTAAATATTTACTCTTTTTTGGCCTATGATATTCGCTGGCGTCAAAACTTTCGATTTCGCAAAATTCAGTTAAATATTTTAAGGCGCTTACACATTGGCGATGGCTACTAATGCTATAATGCTCTTTGGCCATCACGTTGGTCATAAACAAATCTAAATCTCTATTATTAAAATCATTTATCGGTTTATTTTTATGAAGATCCATAAATCGTAAACAAAAATAGCCATAGCTCTTAATCGTACTTTTACTTAACCTTTTTCCTCTTAAATACCCAATATAGTTTTTTAAAATATATCGATGTTCGTTGGGTAAAGCCAGGTACAATTGCTTACTTGTAGGTTTTGAATCTTCAGTACTAATCGATACTTTTTCGTTGGAAGAAATATCGGGAACCTCTAAATTGGTATAAGAATCCGTATTTACCTCGTAACCGCCATCCCTATAAAAATCACATAAATCGATAATTTGAAGCGGAGTGTAATTTACGTAAAATGTCCGTAGCGTCTGAGACCATTTTACATCCTTGTAAGACTTAATAAAGCCTCGGGTCTTGTTATCGTTATTAAATTTTATCGCAATTTGTTGTTCCCCACGATGAATTAACGGCGAAAGTGTAATAGGGTTCTTCATAAACGTCCAGCATAAAACCATTGATAATCAGTGGCTAAAAATAGATAAAAATTGAACCATAAACTGTTAATATTTTGAAATTTAAGTATTTGTGGAGCTTTCTATTTTGCTTATCAATTACTGTATTCAGATTTCTTCGGAATAATTATTCCTAACGCATTAGTCTATGTTCTGAAACTTTTAGGCTAAGATTGTATAAAACTGGCTATATTTTTAATACTAGAATATACTTCAAATTACTTCAATTTTTCAGCAATTAAAGAGGAGAAATACTGAACTCCGGTTTTAATGCAATTTTCGTCTACATTGAAATTTGGCGAATGCGGCATTGAAATGATTCCTTTTTGATAATTAGAGCCGCCCATTAAAAAATAAACACCGGGAATTTTCTGCTGAAAATATGCAAAATCGTCACTACGCCCGTCTGGAATAATTCCGTGTAAATTGATGGAGCTTTGTTTGCCATAAACCTCACTAATTTGTTGAATAGCATCTTCAGTAAGTTTTTTATCGTTTAACACCAAAGCAATTTCTTCTGTAAACTGAATCTCGATAAGCTTTTCTGAAAATTCTGAATGACTAATTTCCGATTTTAATTGTTTTAAAAGCGAATTTAATTTGTCTGGATCGCTGGCACTCAACGCAACTTTGACAATCAGGTTTTCTTCATTTTCGTTTATAAATACTTCAGAATTTAAAGTCACATAATCTTTGAAAATAGTGTTAGGGTTTATTAGTCCAAGTTCTGGATCCATTAATGTCTGCATATCCCAAAACGGACTGTCATTTGTTACATTTTGAAGATTTTCAAGAAGGTTTTTTACGTAATTAGTCAATTCAGAAGCATCCTCTTTTTTATCGAATTTCAGCTGAATGACTTTATAATCAGCAAAAAGATTTTTAGCTCGGGTGGCGATAATTCCTTCCGGCATTGGTGAAAGATGAAGCGCATAGATCTCCTCTGGATCGATAATTTCAAACAAACCATCATCGATCATCGCTTTCGCGCCCTGCCAGTTTTCTTCCGCAGGCTGAAAAATAAAATAGATCGTTCCACTCAACTGGTCTTTAATTTTGCTGAGCACATTCGCGATTCCCAATGCAACACTTGCGTGAATATCGTGACCGCAAATATGGCGTACGCCCTTATTTTTAGATTCGTAAGAAACCACATCTGGAAGATCAGTTTTTAGAGCATCTATATCGGCGCGCCAGGCGATTTTCTTACCTTTTTTGTTGGTTTTTAAAATTCCAACTACGCCGTTACCACCAATATTTTGGTGAACTTCTAAGCCAAGATTTTGTAGATATTCGATGATTTTTGCTGAAGTTTTTACTTCTTCTCCGGCAGCTTCAGGATTGCGATGAAAATTTCTGCGGATTTCAACCAAACTGTCAAAAATTTCTGCGGAATGCTGCTGAATGATTTGATGAATATTTGCTTCTTGTTGCTGTTCTTGACCGATAACTAAAGTCGAAATAAGAATTAAAGGCCAAATGAAAAGTAAACGAAAAGATCTGGTAAAAGTCATTTTTTTAGGTTTTAATGATAGTGTAAAGATCTGATTTCATTGTCTTTGATACCTGTCACATTTGTGACAAAATTAGTTTTTAGCCAGTTTACTTCTAATTCTGCTTAAAGATTGTCGTTCAATTCCTAAGAAAGACGCCAAATGTGTTAAGCTCACTCTTTGGATAAGGTTTGGGTTTTCTGAAATGAATTTCAGATACCTTTCTTCCGCAGTATTAAACAAAAAACTTTCTACGCGATCGTTTAGAATCGTGAGCACATTTTCAGCAATTAAGCGTCCCTGCATTTCGCTATTTCTAAATTTAGCATAGCATTCATGAATAATTTTATAGGGTAAGTTTACAATGGTCGTTGGTTCTAAGCATTGTAGGTAATATTTTGAAGCACGCTGCCTAATAAACGCAGGATAATCGGTGATATATTCGTTTTCTTTGGTAAAACCAGTCGTAATTTGATTTCCTTTTTCGTTGATATAGAAACGCCGAATGAGTCCGCTGCAAATAAAACCCATTTCGGTTTGTACCTGGCCAGATTCTAAAAAATAGTCACCTTTTTTATAGAATTTTACACTTAAATGCTGCTTGATAAATTCCTTTTCCTGCGGAGTAGAGTAGGAGAGCTGCTTAAGGTATTGTTGGATGAATTCTTCGATAATATTGATTATTTTAAGCAATATTTTTTGCCGACTCGCCTTATGAATTTATTCCTAATTATAGACCGATCATTTTGTAATGAAATCGAATTAAAAGTCTGCAAAACCTAAATTTAGCCAAAAAACACCGAATTTCAATTTTATAGATTGAGAATGCCTCTTTTTATTCAGAAATAATAATCCTTAACCGCTCTTAATGCAAAGTTTAACTCTCTTCTTTTTTCCAATTGGAAGCTTTTAGATAACCTTTATCGAAATTTTCGTATAAGGACTTCAAAATTTTATAATTGTTTTCGTAATAAGAAGTATGGTTAGCTTCTAAATTCTCTAAGTATTTTTTCAATGCCTTTTTATCTCTTTCAAAAAAGGCAAGTGTTCCTTTATAATACCACCAAAATTGCTGATCACTTTCTTCTGTTATTCCCTGCATTGATTTATAACCGCTTTTTCATATTGATTATCCATTGCATAAATTTGACCAATATGCCAGTAATCTGCATGCTTATTTCTAGTAGAATCAGACATTACAAGATATAAAAGTTCACTGGCAGCCTCTATGTTCTTACCTTCATTCGATAATTTTCTCCAATTATCCTCTAAATATTTTTTTGATTTTGTAGTGCCAGGATTATCAGGATTAATTTCCTGACCGTTCATATTTAGGCAACATACAAAAGCTATAGCAGCTAAAATGCTTTTTTGCATAGTTCTAATTTTGTTAAAAAAGAGAATAGAGATTTAAAATCCTATTTTCAAACCTCAAAGCAATATATGAACTTTAAAATTAAAGGCTTATTCTAAACTGCTTAATCTATAAATTGAAGCATGAAAGCCCGAATAATTATGCTTATTCGGGCTTTTTGTGAGTTGTGATCTGCCTTTTTTGGAAAGAAATATTCTATCAGCTTTAATTATCCTTCTTCTTTCCGCCGAATAATCTTTTAAAGAAACCTTTTTTCTCTTTCTCTTTTTCCTCTTTCACTGGTTCATCCATATCGATTTCCTCAGGTTCGTCTTTCTTACTGCCAAAAAGCTTTTTAAGGAAACTATCTTCTTTTGTAGGTTCACAATCTAGAAGTTCGGCCACTTCGCTAGATGGTCTTTTAAAACGTGCATTAGTAATCTCATTAAAATAAGAATCGGCATTCATTTTTTGCATCATCTTTCCAAAAATGGGTAACGCCGAATTTGCGCCCTGGCCAATTCTTGTATTTCTAAAACCAATACGATGATCGTCACTTCCAACCCAGGTAACCGTAACCAAATTGGGAGTAACGCCAACAAACCAGCCATCTTTGTTGTTCTGAGTTGTTCCGGTTTTACCAGCAATGTCGTTGTTTAACCCGTAAATATAACGCAGTCGTGTAGCCGTTCCTTCATTTACGGTGGCTTGCATCATATTTACCATGATTTGTCTTGTTTCTTCGGAAAATGCCTCTTCCTGCTTTTCAGAAGCTTTAAATTCGGCCAACAAGTTTCCTGAGCCGTCTTCAATTTTAGTAATATAATAAGGTTTTGAAGGTCGTCCTGAATTCACAAAACTGGTATAGGCCTGGGTAAGTTCTTCCATATTAATTTCTGCAGTACCTAAAGCAATTGAAGGTACTTCAGGTAAATCTGAAGCAATTCCCATTTGATGTGCTTTTTCAACCACATTCGAAATTCCTGCATCCAATAAAACTTTCACAGCAATAGTGTTCATAGAATGGCTAAGCGCGTATTTCATGCTGTAATTAAGATCTTCTTCTTCCTCTTCAGTTGATGCATTTGTAGGTTTCCAACCATCTTTATAAGTAACTGCACGCCCCGAATAATAAGTACAGGGTTCAATTCCCTTATCGATTGCTGTGGTATACACAATTGGTTTAAAAGTAGAACCAACCTGGCGTTTACTCTGCGAAACATGATCGTATTGGAAGTATCTGAAATCTACACCGCCTACCCAGGCTTTCACTGCGCCATCTTTTGGATCTACAGAAAGTAGACCAGAATTTAAGAATTTTAGATAATGTTTTATGCTATCTATCGTACTGGCTTGTCGGGTTACTGTTCCGCTGTATTCAAAAAGTTCCATTTGTTTTTTCTTCTGAAGTTCTTTCATAATTTCTTCTTCAGAAAATCCATCTTCTTTTAAATTCTGATAGGCTTTAGATCGCTGAATTGCATCTTTTAAAATCGCATCGTTAGTTAACCAGGGTGCTCGGTTTCCGTAAGAATTTTCATGTTCCTGTTGCAAACTGGCCATGTGTTCTTTCATTGCAGTTTCAGCAACACTTTGCAATTTGTAATCTAAAGTGGTGTGAACAATGAGTCCGTCTCTATAAATATTGTATTTCTCGCCGTCCTTATTTTTTATGGTATCTAAAACTTTGCTTAGATCTTTTCTAATTTGTTCACGAAAATAGGGGGCAAGGCCTTTTTTATTACTGTAGTTCTTATAATCTAAAATTAGATCTTTTTTGATGTAATTATTTTTCTGTTCTTCAGTTAAATAACCATATTTTTCCATCTGTGTAAGCACCACATCACGGCGTAACCTGCTGCGCTCTGGGAAAATTCTTGGATTATATCTATGCGAAGCCTTCAGCATTCCTACTAAAACAGCGGCTTCTTCAACATTAAGATTCTTTACATGCTTGCCAAAAAATTTCATCGAAGCACTTTCAATTCCGTAGGTATTATCACTAAAAGGAACGGTATTAAAATATAAAGTTATGATATCATTCTTGCTGTAGATCTTTTCTATTCGCTTGGCCATAATGGCTTCCTGAAACTTATTCACGACAATTCCTAAAGCGCCATAATCTTTTCTTCCGTAGATATTTTTAGCCAGCTGAAGGGTGATTGTACTTCCACCACCGGCACTTTCGTCCTGTAAAAGAATAGATTTAAAAAATACACGTCCTAAACTACGATTATCGATGCCGTTATGCTCGTAAAATCTGGCATCTTCAGTAGCGATTAAAGCTTCTATTAAATGCTTCGGAAGATCTTCAAATATAATTGGCTGCCTGTCGAAAATATAGAATTTACCTATTAATTGCCCATCGTTAGATAAAACCTGTGTTGCTTTGTTTTGCTGAAGTTCACTAAGCTCTTCTCGAGATGGGATCTTGCCCCACATTCCAAAATAAACACTGGCAAAAAACAAGATAAACAGTGCAATTAAACCCAGTAGAATTCGTACAGCCCATTTTAATTTAGGCGAGTTTTTAAGTTTCGACAGCATAGTTTTAAATAATTACGTACAAATAAACAAAGACTTATAAAATTAACATTTGTATTTAAGGTAATTTTAAAATTAGCAGATACTCATTTTAGCAATAGTTCTTCAGAAAAAAGAATTATCCAGTTTTATTCCCAATTTCATCTATAATTTTGCTGAAATTTGCCCAATATGAAAATTTTAATTGTTGAAGATGAACTGCAAATGTTAGAGAACATTCAGCAGAATTTAGAGAAGGAGAATTACCTGGTGGAAACTGCTCATAATTGTAAAGAAGCACAAGAAAAAATAGGTGTCTATAATTACGATTGTATTTTATTGGATATTGGTTTGCCAGACGGAGATGGATTAAGTTTGCTTCAATATTTAAAATCACAACAGCTTATGGAAGCCGTGATTATTGTTTCTGCCAAAGATTCTTTAGATGATAAATTAAAAGGTTTAGAATTGGGAGCAGATGATTATTTGCCTAAACCTTTTTATATGGCCGAGTTAAATGCCAGGATTAAAGCGGTTTTACGACGAAGAAATTTTGATGGCAACAATTCCATTTCCCTTGGAAATACCGAAATTTTCCCAGAAGAGCGACGCGTAAAAATTAAAAGTGAGGAAGTAGAACTTAACCGCAAAGAGTTTGATATTTTAATGTATCTGGTTGCAAATAAAGAACGACTGGTACGAAAACCTTCGTTGGCAGAGCATGTTTGGGGCGATAATATCGACCAGGCAGATAGCTTTGAGTTTATTTATTCGCAAATAAAAAACCTTCGTAAAAAACTAAAGAGCCATCAGTCTTCATTAAAAATAAAAGCGGTTTACGGTGTAGGATATAAATTGATGGTAGAATGAAATTACTTAATTACACCACTTCTTATTTTGCTTTTTTGCTGCTGTTAATTATTACCGTTTGGGCGCTAATTTTCTATTGGCAAATGCTAGACGAAATTTACGATAGCATGGACGATGGTTTGGAGAATCAAAAAATGCTGGTGATCCAAAAAGCTAAAAAAGATCCTTCAATTTTAAATAAAATCAACTTTGATGATGGCTATTATACCTTTAGAAAGGTAGAAAAATCTGATAAAATCCTTGCGCATAAAGACCAATATCGGGATACTACCATGTATATGCTAAATGAAGATGATTTTGAACCTGTTCGGCTTTTAGAAAGTATTTTTAAACACGATGACGAATATTATAAGGTAAAGGTGATCACTTCTATGGTAGAAGAAGATGATCTTATCGAGGATTTATTTTACAGTATTTTGTGGCTTTATATTGGGATGGTGGTTTCGATATTACTGCTGAATAATATTTTGCTGAAAAAAGTATGGCATCCATTTTATGATTTGCTTCAAAAATTAAAGAATTTCAATATAGAGAGTGATCAAAAAATGAATTATTCTGAAACAAATATTGAAGAATTTAAACTGCTGAATCAAAATGTAGATCGCCTGCTAAAAAAATCCAGAGAAGCCTATGTGAGTCAGAAACATTTTATAGAAAATGCTTCACATGAATTACAAACGCCGCTTGCAATAAGTATTAACAAGCTAGAATTATTATTAGAGAGTGAACATTTAGATGAAAATGATATGCGTTTACTGGCAGATGGCATCCAAAACCTGGAACGCTTATCTAAATTCAATAAATCACTACTGCTTTTAAGTAAAATCGAAAATAAGCAGTTTGAGAATATCGAACAATTAAACATTAACTTAATCCTGCAAGAAGTAATAGATAGTTTAAAAGATCTGGCTGAGTTACGAGGAATAAATATCGAATTTCAACAAAACGAAGAGCTATTTTTTAAAGGCAACAAAGACTTGATGTTTATTCTTTATATGAATCTTATTAAGAATGCGATTATTCATTCTTCAAAAGAAACTGCAGTAATTATTAGTTTAAATAAAGATTTTGTTAGTGTAAAAAATGAAGGCGAAAAAGCACTAAACTCGGCTGTAATATTTCAGCGTTTTTATAAGCAATCTGGCGTAACTTCTTCTAGCGGGATAGGCTTGGCGCTTGCAAAAGCGATTGCCGTAAAGTACGATTTAGCATTGGATTATAAGTTTAAAGATGCTCACATTTTCACTACCAAATTTCCTTTGCACGCTAAAGAATAGTTAAGATTGGATATTTTCCGAAGAAATTTTATTAGGTTTTCAAAAAAGGACTAATGAGAGATTTTGAACAAATTTGGTATGCCTGCTATGGTTCAAACTTAATGGAAGACCGATTTTTATGCTATATCGCCGGCGGAACACCAAAAGGAGCAAAACGAACTTATAAAGGTTGTTTAGATAAGACTTTACCGAAGGCAAAACAGACGTTTTTAATAAATCACGAGCTTTATTTCGCTAAAAGCGCCAAAACCTGGAGTGGCGGTGCAGCAGCTTTTATACATCCTAAAGAAGATAAAAGCGTACAAAGCTTCGGGAGAATATATAGCATTTCTAAATCGCAATTTATTGATCTGGTAAAGCAGGAAATTGATACTGAAGATGCTCTGGATATCGATCTAAAAAAAGTTATTGAAAGTGGCTATTTAGACCTTCAATCTGATGCTTGGTATAACCGAATTTTATTTTTAGGATACCGTGAAGAAATGCCTGTTTTCAGCTTTACCAATAGTAATTATCTTAAAACCGAAATTAATACTCCGCATCCAGATTATTTGGAAAAAATAATTGCCGGATTACGCGAAACCTATCAATTTACTTCCGTAGAAATTAGTAAATACCTAAAAGATAAAGAAGGAATTGCAGGTACTAATTTGGCTAAAGATATAGCGCAAATTGTAGAAGATGTGCTAAGTGATTTTAAAAATTAATGGCTAAAACATCCAATTCCAATTTCTTTACAGTTTTCATTTTCACCTTTGTTTTATAAAATTTTTAAAATATGAAAACGACACTTTATCTTTTTAGCTTAGTATCTTTGTTAGTAGGCGCTGGTTGCGAATCAGACGACGAAGACGATTTTAGAGCAGATGTTCCTTCTGTGGTTTTAAATGCTTTTCAGGCAGAATATCCCAAAGCCAAAGATGTAGAATGGGAAATGTTTGGAGAGGATTACGAAGTAGATTTTGAAGTTGAAAATATAGATTACGAAGCCATTTTTAATGCTGAAGGAAATATGCTGAAGTATAAATATGAAATTGCCAAAACAGCACTTTCAGAAGAAGTTAATAACAAACTGGCCACAAATTACAAGGGTTATCAGGTTGATGATACAGCTATTTTGGTAATCGACACTGTTTTGTATTATCAGGTAGAATTAGATGGAAATCCAGATAAAAACCTGGTTTTTAATGAAGATGGCACGCTAAATACAAATGTGCTTTTTTGGGATTAAGGAATTACAATGATGGGTAAATATGAATAAAATTGTAGTAGTTATAACAATAGGGATTTTAGCCATTGTTGCTATCGTATATTTTACGCTCGATTTTCCTTTTAATATGGATAGAGGGGATTTCACAGAAGAATATAAAATCGAAGAACGATGGGATTTACCTAATCGATTAGAAGAAATCTCGGGGATGGATTTTGTGGACGAGGATCGAATGGCTGCAGTACAGGATGAAGAAGGCATCATTTTTATTTACAATCTTAGCTCTAAAGAAATAGAACAGGAAATCGAATTTGGAAAATCTGGAGATTACGAAGGTCTGGCTATTGTTGGAAAAGATGCGTTTGTAATGCGTAGTGACGGAGTTTTATTTGAAATACAAAATTACCTTTCTGATAAACCACTGGTAACCCAACATGAAACTTTTATTAAAGCCAAACATAATGCTGAAGGTTTGTGCGCAGATCTTAAAAACAACCGCCTACTTGTTGCCGTAAAAGATCGTGATCCTGTAAATAATGATACCAAAGGGATTTATGCTTTCGATCTAGAAACAAAACAACTTCAGGAAAAACCGGTGTTTGCCATTCAGCTTGACGATGAGATTTTCACCAACGTAAAAACAAAAAATAAACTAAGGGTTATGATGCCTTCTGAAGTGAATATTCATCCAGAAACCGGTGAAATTTATGTTTTAGATGCTAAGAATCCTAAGCTTTTGATTTTAACCCCAACCGGAGAGACGAAAAAAGTATATTTATTAAAAGAAGATAAATTTTATCAGCCAGAAGGGATAGCTTTTCGTAAAAATGGAAGTTTATTTATTTCTAACGAAGGGCACAGCGATCCTGCCAATATCCTTAAAGTTGAGCTACAATAATTTATGGAGAAAGATATTAAAACTGCTTCAGTAAGTAAAAGTAAAGCGCCATTGTATGTTTCATTGGCGCTTGTTGCATCTATAGTGGCCTGTTATTTTTTAATTCCTTCTGTACAGGAATTCTTGGATGAAGCCTGGGCAGTACTTACCAGCGGAGATGAAAAAAGAATTACACAATGGGTAGATGGTTTTGGCTGGTTTGGCCCTGTGGTTTTAATTTTAGCTATGATCATTCAGATGTTTTTAATCGTTATCCCGTCTGTGGCTTTAATGGTGGTTTCTATAATTGCTTATGGCCCAATTTGGGGAAGTTTGATTGTTTTTGGAGCTGTTTTTTCAGCCAGTACCATTGGTTATGTGATTGGGCGCTATTTTGGACCTGTGATCGTAGAACGTTTGATAGGAGAGAAGAATGAACAAAAAATAGCCGACTTTATAGACGATTATGGATTTTGGGCAGTTATCGTAACCAGAATCAATCCGTTTTTATCTAATGATGCCATTAGTTTTGTAGGCGGAATTTTAAAAATGACCTATTGGAAATTTATTGGTGCTACTTTAGTGGGAATTGCACCGCTTACAATTTTTATCGCCATTTTAGGCCGAAGTACAGATCAGTTAAAATCTGGTTTATTGTGGGGGTCGCTGGTAAGTTTGGCTCTGTTTGGCGCCTATGTTTTTTGGGATAAGAAGAAAAGAAAAAAGAATGATTAAAATCATCTTAATTTTAAACCAGATCTAAGAGTATTAAATCTCGATTATCGAGAAAAAAAATCGTCGGCTATTTTATCGATTTTGGATAAAATAGCCGACGATTTTTTTATTTCCTCATAGAGGATTCAAATTCAATACAAATATTTATGCCTTCTGAATATCTTTGGCAACAGCTTCAACTTCATCTAAAACGCGTAGTAGATTTTCTCCCCAAAGTTTAGCGATCTCTTTTTCAGTATAACCTCTTTTTACAAGTTCTAACGTTACATTAAACGATTCTGAAGCATCATTCCAGCCATCAATTCCCCCGCCACCATCAAAATCTGAGCTGATTCCAACCTGGTCGATTCCTACTTTTTCAACTAAATAATCGATATGATCTACAAAATCTGAAACATCAACAGGGCTCACAGTTTCCTTTAAAGCTTCAATTTCTTTATCTGAATCTGCAATTACTTTTCTATAATTTTCGATATATTTTTCTCTTTCAGTTTCATCAAGTTCACGAACTTCTCCCCAAGATAACATTTCGAAGCCCATGTCTTTGGCTTTCGATTCGTAAACTTCAGTTTTTGCAGTATTAAAAGCCTCATGTTTTTCAGTATTAACATAAGAGCTGAAAGCCACGGTTTGGATCACTCCGCCATGCTTATCAAAAAGCGCCAGTAATTCATCATCTAAATTCCTGCTGTGATCACACAAAGCTCTGGCTGAAGAATGTGAGGCGATAAGTGGTGCTTTAGAAAGCTCGAACATTTGTTTGATCGCTTCTTTAGAAGGATGCGAAACATCGATCATAATCCCTAAACGGTTCATTTCTTTGATCACTTCTTTACCAAGATCGCTTAATCCATTATTTAGCCATTCGTCATCTGCTTCGCCGGTATTCGAATCGCTTAACTGACTATGACCGTTATGGGCCAAAGACATATAACGAGCGCCCATATCATAAAATTTCTCCACATTTTTGATATCAGTACCAATTGGATAGCCGTTTTCTACGCCAATCATCGCTACTTTTTTTCCTTGTACTACCAGTTTTCTCACTTCTTTAGAAGTTGTGGCAAGACCAATTTCATCTGGAGCAATTTCTTCAGTTAAACGGTGAATGGCTTCAAATTTAGAAATAGCATTATCGTAGGCTTTTTTATATCCTTCAGCATCTAAATCGCCCTGCCCGGTGTAAACAATCAACCAAGAAACATCTAGATCACCTTCATCCATTTTAGGAAGGTTTACCTGCGTATCAAGATCTTCGGTATAATTATGATCGTGGGTAAAGTTATTCACATTGATATCGTTATGCGTATCGATAGTGATCACTTTTTCGTGGATCTTTTTGGCTTTCGCCATCAATTTTTCGTTGGTGTCTTGAGCAAAACCTGCTTGTGCAAAAAGTAAAGCAAACAGGCCAAGTTGTTTTATTTTCATAGTGAGTAAGTGGTTTAAGATCGTAAAATAGAAATAAAATTCGAGATCTCAACTCCTATTTTTAGATTCAAAAAAATAGGTTGGTTTTTTAAAAAATATTGAAAAATACACTTTAATATTTGATTTTTTGATATTGAAATTGAGTGAATATTCAAGCTTATAATTTTGAAATTTTATGATTTACCAATTCAATTTTCGATTACATTTGCTTGATTATTTTCAATTTTAAATGAATAAATTTTTAGTGGTGAATCAGCCTGAAAAATGGCCGGTTCAGCTTGAAAATGTGAGCATCATTGCGGCAAAAGATTATTTAACCAATCCTGTTTACGCGAAAATAAAAGGTGCAAGAATTTTCAACTTATCCAAAAATTATAGCTATCAGTCTAAAGGATACTATGTGTCTCTTTTAGCTGAAGCACGTGGCCATTTGGCCATTCCAACGGTGAAAAACCTGGTAGATTTACGAGAGCCTAAACTGGTAAAAGTAATTTCTGAAGAGTTTGACGACGTTATTCAGAAATCACTAAAATCGATAAAGTCTGCCGAGTTTGTGCTGAGCATTTATTTTGGACAAAACGTAGCGCAGAAATACCGGGAGTTAAGTTCGCTTTTCTTCAGGCACTTCCAGATTCCCTTTTTACAGGTAAAGTTTAGTTTCAGTAATAAATGGACGATTAAAAGCATAAAAGCATTATCTGAATCTGAAATTCCGAAGGATCATTTAGAGAGCATGTATGCTTTTGCAAGCGACTATTTTTCTAAAAAGAGATACGACACCGTTAAGCCGCAGGATTACGATTATGATCTGGCGATTTTGGTGCAGAAAGATGATGTAGCGCCACCGAGTAATCCAAAGGCTCTAAAGAAGTTTGTTGAAGTTGCAGAAAAGATGAATTTTTATGTTGAAATTATTTCACCTAAAGATCTATCAAGATTATCGGCTTTTGATGCACTTTTTATTCGGCAGAGTACAGAAGTTCACAATGAGGCTTATGCTTTTGCTAGAAAGGCGCAGCAGGAAGGAATTGCCATAATCGATTATCCAGATGCAATTTTAAAATGTTGCAATAAGGTGTTTATGGCCGAAGCTTTACAAAATGCTGGAATTCCTACGCCAAAAACTATGATCATTCATAAAGAGAATAAAGACCAGGTTTTAGCTGAAATTGCCTTACCGGTGGTTTTAAAATCTCCAGATTCTACATTTAGTTTTGGCGTAAAAAAGGCTAAAACCGAGGAGGAATATGTAGAATTGGTGACTAAAATGTTGAAGGAATCTGAGTTGATAATTGCCCAACAGTTTACACCGTCAGATTACGATTGGCGCGTTGGAGTTTTAGACGGAAAAGCATTTTATGCCTGCAGGTATTATATGGCCAAAGGGCATTGGCAAATCTATAACTGGAGCGCTAAAAAGAAGAATGATCAGGATGGCAACGCAGATGCGATGGCATTAGAAGAAGTTCCTGAAAAAGTCTTAGATTTAGCATTACGATCGGCTAAATTAATGGGCGATGGATTATATGGTATCGACATTAAAGAAATTAATGGTGAAGCCATGGTGATCGAAATAAATGACAATCCAAATATCGATTTTGGAGTTGAAGATGCTTTTTATGGCGAAGAAATCTATAAATCTATTATCACAGCCTTAAAAAACAGGCTGGAAAAAAAGTAAGATGAGTTATCATATTTTTGAAGTTTACGGAATAGAATTGGAGTATATGCTGGTAAATAAAGACCTGCAGGTAAATCCTATTACCGATAAACTATTTATTGAAAAAACCGGAAGCATTACTTCAGATGTTGATAATGGGAAAATTGAATGGAGTAACGAGTTGGTTGGGCATGTTGTGGAACTAAAAACTGCCGGGCCAACCGCAGAAATTGAAGATTTAGATGTTCTTTTTGCTGAAAATATTTCTGAGATCAACTCATTATTAAAACCTTTAGATACACGACTTTTACCAACAGCAGCACATCCTTTAATGAATCCGTTAAAGGAAACCAAACTTTGGGAACACGATTACAATGAAGTTTACGAGCTTTACAATAAGATCTTTGATTGTAATGGCCACGGTTGGAGTAATGTGCAAAGTATGCATATAAATCTTCCTTTTGCAGATGATGCTGAATTTGAAAAGCTGCATGCGGCGATACGAATTTTACTTCCAATAATTCCGGCACTAAGCGCTTCTTCGCCAATTTTTGAAGGGCAGCTTACTGGTTTTATGGATAGCCGTATGGAAATGTATAAAACAAACCAGAAAGAAATTCCTCAGATGGCGGGAAAAGTAATTCCTGAATGTCTTTATACCAAAGAAGAGTATCATCGCGGTATTTTTGAGCCTATAAAAGAAGCGATAAAGCCTTACGATAAAAATGGAATTTTAGAACATCACTTTTTAAACTCACGGGGGGCGATTGCACGTTTTGATCGTGGCGCCATAGAGATAAGAGTCATAGACCTACAGGAATGCCCAAAAGCAGATCTTGCAATTGCTATTTTTGTGATCGAAGCTTTAAAAGCTTTGGTAAATGAAGATTTTATTTCTTTAGCTGAACAAAAATTATGGAAAGAAGATGACCTGCTGGATATCCTGAATATTGCCATTAAAGATGCTGAAGTCGGGAAGGTGAAAAATGAAGATTATCTGAAGATTTTCGGTTTAAAGAACAAAGCTAAAATTAGCGAAATCTGGCAGGCGATATTCGATAAAATTCAGACTAATTTTTCAGAAAAACATCGTGAAACGATCGAATTTCTTCTTAAAGAGGGTTCATTATCTTCAAGAATTGTACGTGCTTTAAATAGAAATTATTCCGAAGAAAAAATTAAAAGTATTTATTTAGAATTGGCTAATTGTTTATCTAAAAACCAGTTATTTAATCCGTGAAGCTAGTTTTAAGTTGTGAGCATGCAGGGAATGCTTTGCCACAGCAATTTAAGTTTATAAAAGATGAAAAAGATCCCGTTTGGAAAACACATCGAGCTTACGATCCCGGGGCTTTTAAATTGTTTCAAGAATTATCGAAAATAGCCGATTTTAGCTTCGATTATAAGTTTAGCCGTTTGTTAATAGAGCCTAATCGCTCATTACATCACCGCAATTTATTTTCTGAATATTCTAAATCTTTAACTCCAGATCAAAAAAGACAATTAATAGATTCTTTTTACCTTAAATATCGAAATGAGGTAGAAGAAAGCATTGCTAAATTTGTTGGAGCAGGAGAGGAGGTAATTCATATCTCTGTACATAGTTTCACACCTGTTTTACACGCCATAGAACGCCAAACTGATATCGGACTTTTATACGATCCTTCTCGAAAGGAAGAAAAGCGATTTTCGAAGATTTTTAAGGAGGAACTTTTGAAGGAAGTCGATTTAAAAATTAGGTTTAATTATCCCTATTTTGGGAAATCTGATGGTTTTACCACCTATCTTAGAGAAAAATTCAATCAAAATTATATTGGGATTGAACTTGAAGTAAACCAAAAATTTGCTAAAAACAACAAGTTTTCTGAAGATTTAATGCAACAACTTAAAAACGGACTAATAAAAGCGCTTCAGTATAAAGAGATTACTCATTTGTTCAATTTTCAGGATACAAAAATATAAATACATTATTCGATAATTTGGGCTAGTTCCCTTTGGGGTAGTGTACTAAATATTACCAACAACCAACCAAAATGAAAATGTCCCGCAATTGCGGGACATTTTATAATAAGGTGTTATATCTTTAAAAGTTGCAAATTACTTTACCAGCTTAGCGTCTAAAGTAATTTCTGTATCTAATAATTTTGATAATGGGCATTTTTCTTTCGCATTATTAGCGATTTCTAAGAATTTCTCTTCAGAAATATTTGGCACTTTTCCTTCAAGAATTAAATGTGATTTTGAAACCACACCATCTTCAAAAGTTATTTCACTTTTTGTTTTAAGGCTTTCAGCAGGAAAATCTTCTTCCGCTAAAAAAGCAGATAGCTGCATGGTAAAACAACCGGAATGTGCTGCACCAATTAATTCTTCTGGATTGGTACCTTTACCATCTTCAAATCTGGTTTTATATGAATATTGAGTTTCGTTTAAAACTCCGCTTTCTGTAGAAAGATTTCCGTGTCCTTCTTTAAGAGTTCCGTTCCAAACTGCGCTTGCTTTTCTAATCATAATACAATTTTAGTTTTTGGTTTGGATTAAAGATACAGTCTTATAACGAGGCAGTAATACATTTTATAAAAAGCTTAAGTTTTATATTACTGGTTTTAATAGTATTTTTTGAAGTGAACTACCTCGGGCAAGACCTCGAGGCATTAATTGGAAACAAATTTTTAATTTAGAGGCAAGCTTCGGACTATTAAACCCTTTGGCGGTGCCAATAAAATAATGGGTATAAAAAAATCCCTTTCTGGATAGACCGAAAAGGGATTTATATATTTTAGCAAAATTACTCGATTATCGAGATTTATATGCTATTTAGATTACTTGATCTCTACAACTTCAAGATCAAATACTAAATCTTTACCAGCTAATGGGTGATTTCCATCTACTACGATAGATTCTTCTTTTACTTCTGTTACCACAAGGTTCATTTCACGACCATCTGGAGTTTTAGAAACTAATCCCATACCAACTTTAGGATCAAGATCTTCTGGAAGCTGAGTTTTAGCTACTTCCTGAATAAGCTCTTCTCTTGGCTCACCGTAAGCTTCTTCTTTAGGGATATTTATGGTTTTCTTTTCGTTAACTTCCATATCTAAAAGTCCTTTTTCGAAACCAGGAATAAGTTGTCCCTGTCCCATAGTAAATTCGATTGGCTCTCCTCTTTCTACAGAGCTATCGAATACCTGGCCATCGGTTAATTTTCCTGTGTAATGAACTTTTACAGTATCATTTTGCTTTACTTGACTCATAAATTTGTTTTTCAAAGATTAATTAAGGCTGAAATCTTGCTCTCAGCCAATTAAGTGTGCAAAGGTACAGCTCTAAAATGCACTCACAAGAATATGCCACTTTAATTCCCATTGTTTATGGTTTCTTAACAGTTTTTGAAGGCTTCTGGCGAAATTTGAAGTTTTTCAACGCTATTTTTTGGAAATTTTCCACCATAATTTATCCGAATCGAACAATAAATTATGGGTGATGCCCACAAAATTCAATAGCAACTGAACTTAATATTAGAAAATTGGATTTTTAAAAATTAAAAGATATCTTTAGAAAATGTTAATTTGAAAAAACGAAGCTTAAGATATTAGAATATTGATAGCTTTTTCTGAAAATAATACGAATAAACAACTAAATCGATTTATCATTTTTTAAACCCTAACTATGGAAAAAAACAAGAAATCCTCTAGCTCTTCCAGAAGAGATTTTATAAAGAGTACTGCGCTTGCCACGGCCGGTATTAGTATCATTCCGCGTCACGTTTTAGGTGGTCCTGGTTTTGTTGCTCCCAGTGATAAACTGGTGGTAGCTGGTATTGGTGTTGGTGGAAAAGGCCAAAGTGACATTTGGAGCTTTCATCAAACAGGAAAAGCTGATATTGCATTTTTATGTGACGTAGACGATCGTCGTGCTAAAACTTCACGAGAACGTTTTCCTAAAGCTAAATACTATAAGGACTGGAGAGAACTTTTTGATAAAGAAGCTAAAAATTTTGATGCCGTTTCTGTATCTACTCCAGATCATAACCACGCGATCCAAACCCTTGCTGCAATGCAATTAGGAAAGCACGTTTATGTACAGAAACCATTAACTCACGATATTTATGAAGCAAGAGCTTTAACCAAAGCTGCAGCAAAATATGATGTAGTTACCCAAATGGGGAACCAGGGAGCTTCTGGAGACGGCGTTCGTAAAATGCGAGAATGGTTTAATGCAGGTCTAATAGGTAAAGCTAAAGAAGTATATTGTTTTACAGATAGGCCGGTTTGGCCACAGGGAATCCCATGGCCGGCAGAGAAAAAGTCTAGTGTTCCGGCAGAATTAGATTGGGATCTTTGGTTAGGAACTGCTCCTTATAAAGAATATGTAAATGGTTTAGTTCCGTTTAACTGGCGAGGCTGGTGGGATTATGGTACCGGTGCGCTTGGTGATATGGGATGCCATTTAATTGAAGCTCCTTATCGTGTGCTGGATCTAAAATATCCTAAAAACGTAGAATGTAGTGTAGGTAGTGTTTATGTAGATGAATTTAAACGGGGATATTTCCCAGAAAGTTGCCCACCGTCAAGCCACGTAACCATGACCTTTGATGGTAATCAAAATACAGATGGTGATCTTAAATTACACTGGATGGATGGTGGAATTCAGCCAACAAGACCAGAAGAATTAGGGCCAAATGAAGTATTTGGAGATGGTGGTAACGGAGTGTTAATTATTGGTACTAAAGGAAAAATGATGTGTGGTACCTATGGTGAGAATCCGCAATTATTGCCAACTTCAAGAACTAATGAGGTAAATGTTGCGCAGCAATATGATCGTGTTCCAGGTGGTGCAAATGGTCACTATGGGCAGTGGGTAGAAGCTTCTATCGCCGGTCCAGGTAAAAAAGAATTGAGTTCTCCTTTTGAGATCGCAGGTCCTTTAACCGAAATTTTATTGATTGCAAACCTTGCAATTCGTGGTACAGATATTAGACGAGAAAAAACAAATGCCAATGGAAACATCGAATTTGAATATCCAGGACGTTACATTCAAATGACCTGGGATAGCGATAATATGCGTGTTACCAATTTAGAGGAAGCCAATAAATTTGTTAAGAGGAATTACCGTGATGGCTGGGATCTTGGCAAAATATAGCTTAAAGGCTAAGGGGATATAGACTTGCTTCAAAAGTAATCTTTATCTATATTCGCTTTTAGCAATAATGCTGCAGGCTGAAAAACACCAAAATGATCAAAAAATATTTATTCAGAATTTTATCTAGTTTATTATTTTTTGTGATTGTAGGTTTTTCAGCCTGTAAATTTTCAGATAAAGAGGTAAAAGATGATACACCTGAAGAAATTTGGGATACGCTGCAGGTGACGGTTTCAGCATTTAATTCGGTTAGATACCAAACTGCAGGTAACAATCCTAGTCTTGCCGCATGGGGTGACACCTTAAAACCCGGAATGAATGCAGTGGCCATATCCAGAGATCTTATGGATTTAGGTCTTGGGCATAATGATGAAATTAAAATCCAGGGATTCGATTCTATATTCTTAATTAAGGATAAAATGCATTACCGCTGGCGTAAGCGCGTGGATATTTATATGGGAAAAGATATCCAGAAAGCACGAAATTTTGGTAGAAAGAAATTAGAAATCTACTTCCGCAGAAAAGATACCGCTACAGTTAACAAAGTAACTTCAGAGTAAATTCAGAATAATCCATATTTTGATACTATTTCAGGATTAAGTATTTTTCGGCTCTTTACACTTCGAAAACTCTTTCAGCTTAATCTTATGAAGTATTATTTACTACTCCTTTTTTTAGTTTTTAGCTTACATATTTACGCACAAGAATCTCAGGATTCTATAAAAAGTACTCCTAAAACTTACAAAATCGGCATACAACTTACGCCACCTTTTGTAACCCAAAATCCAAATGGAACTTATGACGGCTTAAGTATAAAAAGCTGGAATTTAGTGAACGAAAGTTTAGATTATACTTTTGAATATAAAGAATACACCACACTTACCGCCCTTTTAAATGCTGTTGAAAGCGGAGAAGTAGATTTTAGTATCAATCCTATTACGGTTACCGATAGCCGCATGCAAAGAATGGATTTTTCGCAGCCTTATTTTATTTCTCACACTGGTGTAGCTAAGCGCAAAGAATCTCAGATTATTAATATTCTGAAAAATCTTTGGAGTTGGGAGTTTATTTCGGCCATATTAGCCCTTTTAGGAGTGATTTTTATTTTTGGTTTTTTAGTGTGGATCTTTGAACGCAAGAAAAATGCTGAAGAATTTGGAGGTGGAAAAGGTAAAGGATTAATCGAAGGTTTTTGGTGGAGCGCCGTAACGATGACTACCGTAGGTTACGGTGATAAATCACCAAGAACTACGGGTGGTCGTATTATAGGCTTAATTTGGATGTTTATGGCGATCATTATTATTTCCAGTCTTACCGCAAGTATTGCCTCTTCACTTACCGTTAAAAGTATTAACGACGAAATTAACGGTATTGCAGATCTTAATCGTTTTAAAGTAGGGACGGTAAATAGTAGTAGTGCTGCAGAATTATTGGATCTCTACGGAATAAATTCTGAAAAACTTGAAGCGGAAGAGGAAGGAATCGAACTACTTAAAAATAACGAGATCGATCTTTTAGTGTACGATGAACCTATTTTACGCTATGAAATCGAAAAAATGAATGCAGCTAAATCTATTGAAGTATTAAAGCAAACGCTTAAAAAAGATTATTACAGCTATTCTTTTCCTAAAAATTCAGATTTAGTAGATCAAATAGATCCTGCTTTAGTACGAATGCTTAAAAGAATGGAATGGGAAAACCTGATCCAGGAATATAAATAGTTTTTTAGATAATCTAGATTGAATGCTCATAGGCTTATTTCGATACAAGAACGAATTTAAAAAAAGTCTCACAGATTTGCTCTAAACTAGTTTATCAAAAACTGCTTTTATCGTGTAAAAACGATCAAATAGTTAAAATGTAGGGTTTATTCGATTTTTGACAATAGAAATTATAGATTTCACATAAGTTTAGCATCAATTTACGGTTTTCCATAAATTATAACCAAAATCTTTTATTTAATTTTATCGTTTTCAATTAATTGAAAATGATAAAATTGCCCTTCAAATGTTATCTTTTCAACTACAAAATAAACCACACAGTAATGCAAGTTAGAGATAGAAACGATAATCAATCTGAAGATTATATTCTCCAGAATAATAAGAAAACAAGATTTGGCTCCACCTTTATAGCGATCGTATTGGTAATAATTATTGCAATTGTTGCCATGACCGGCGTATATTTAGAATACTGGTAGCATTAAAAATCACTTCTAAAATTATCGAATATCGCCATAGTGTTTATTGACAGTAAGCGAACTGAGTTTTAAGCCGACTTAATTTCGTTGAGTAATAAAAATGCTTTATTTACATATTCACGTTCCAGGAAAAGCGCAAAATAATTGGAAGTAGAGATCATTTCAAATACCGGAATACCTTCGTAAGCCAGTAGTTTAAAAATGTAGAAATACAAACCTACAGATTGGCTACTATTTTTAGGTAAGGCAATAGTAATAGAAGAAAGATCTTCTTTAATTGTTACGCGTACTTCATTTTTAAAATAATCCTCAACCAAATCTGTTAAAGAGGAAGAAACCAAAATATTACTTTCCTGGTAATTACTGGAATAGTTAAGATAGACTCCGGTTTGATCTTTTACTGCATCCAACAACCTGGATTTGTTGGCGATAATGGTTTTGGAATTTAGAAATGTGTATTCGGTAATTCCAGATCTAACAATGATATCCCCAAGTTCACGAAGATTGTTCATGTTAATTTTAGTCCGTTTTGGTGCGTAACGTCTTAAAGCCATGATAATGCTTCCCACTTTTACAGGTTTTCGCATTTCTTTTTCAACTTCAGGACGTAAATCTTCGGCAAGACCACTAAAGTTTACAATGTCTCTTGCAATAGCATCGTCTAAAAACGGCTGATGCCTTATAATATCATGAACACAGGTGGTTATCGTCTTCATTGTTAAATATTACACATTTTGTACAAATGTATATAAAATGAATCATTTTTTTTAATCTCGTTCCACTTCATTTTAATTATGCAATATCAAAAGAATGAAAATGAAAGTTTTAAAATTTGGAGGAACATCTGTAGGAACTCCGGAGAGTATCCAGAATGTAAAAAATATCACCTTAGGCCAGGAAGGGAGAAAACTTCTTGTGTTATCTGCAATGAGTGGCGTTACTAACGAGCTTGTAGCAATTTCTAATTTATCGAAAACTCAAAATTACGAGCAAATTGAAGATATTATTAATAAGCTTCAGGAGCGTCATTTTTCAGCAATCGATAGTCTAATTCAGGATGAAACTTTAAGTAAAGAAACCAAATCTTTTGTAGCAAAGCGCCTTGAAGATTTATCGGCCGCCGGCCACAAAGAATATTCTGATGCGGTTTATGCCGAGATTGTTACTTATGGAGAAACTATGCTTACGTTTATGGTTTCTCAATATTTTAAATCTCAGGGAATCGAAAACATTTGGTTAGATGCCAAAGCTTTTATGGAGGTTCATAATCTTGAAAATCCAGATACCGATAGGGTTGGTGAGCTTTTAGATGCGCATTTAGAAGGGCAGAGAGCAGATTTATATATTACTCAGGGGTTTGTTTGTATCAATAAACACAACGAAATTAGTACATTAAAAAGAGGAGGAAGCGATTATACCGCAACTATCCTTGGTGCTGCTGTACAAGCTTCTGAAGTGCAGATTTGGACAGATATTGATGGTTTTCATAATAACGATCCTCGCCATGTAGAAGGCACGCATCCAATTTCAGAATTAACTTTTGAAGAAGCAGCCGAGCTTGCTTATTTTGGCGCAAAGATTTTACATCCGCAAACCGTATCACCTGTGATTAACAAAGGAATTCCTATTTTCCTAAAAAATACCTTTACTCCGGAAAAAACAGGAACTAAAATCTCTTCTGAAGTTCATAGCAAAGGTCTTAAAGCCATTGCTGCAAAAGATGATATCACCGCGATTAAGATCAAGTCTAACCGAATGTTGATGGCGCATGGTTTTCTTCGTAAGATCTTTGATGTTTTTGATAATTACGAAACATCCATCGATATGATCACCACCTCTGAAATCGCTATTTCTTTAACAATCGACGATACCAGAAACCTGGATAAAATCCTTGAAGAATTGAATGCTTATGGTGAAATTACGGTAGATCGCAATCAAAGTATTGTTTGTATTGTGGGAGAATCTGTGATTGAAGATCATTCCACTTATAAGTTATTTGAACTATTAAACGATATCCCGGTTAGGATGATTAGTTACGGTGGTAGCAGCAACAATATTTCTATACTTGTAGATACTCAAAATAAAATAAAAACACTTAGAAGCTTAAACCAAAAACTCTTTAGTGAAGGTTTAACTCAGTTAGTTTAAAAATTCTATTTATTAGTAAGTTATAATTTTAAAAGAGATTAATTGAATTACGGTTAATCTCGAAAAAAGAGGTTTGATTGATAAATGTTTTATGGGATTGCCATAAAGTAGTTTACCTTTCCTTCTGTAATGAGTGCCGTCAATTTTCCCTAAAAGTCGACGGTTTTTTTTTGTGAAAAATTGAAGAAAAACTATGAGCCGATATTCGTTGATTTTAAGAGACTTTTTATTCAGCCCTAAGAATCTTTTCCATCTTTTTACCTTTCGCTAATTCATCTACCAGCTTATCTAAATAACGCACCTGTTTAGTAAGTGGTGTTTCAATTTCTTCGATACGATAGCCGCAAATTACTCCTTTTATAAGCGATGCATTTGGGGTTAGATTTGCTTTTTCAAAGAATTCCTGGAAACTGACTTTCTTTTCGATTAATTCCTGTAGTTCTGTATCACTAAAACCGGTTAACCACTCGATTACCTGGTGTAATTCTGCTTTTGTACGACCTTTTTTCTCAACTTTATTAACGTAATGTGGATATACCGAAGCAAAACTCATTACGGCAATTTTACGGTCATGTTCTGGTGTTGTGCTCATTGCTTTTATTTTTTTCCTTTTCCTCAATAAATTTAGACATAAAATAAGTACTGCGATTATTGTGGAATTTCAGCATGCTACCAGTAAAATTTTTACTGCGATGTTTGCTAAGATTGGTCTTTAAATCTATTAATTTTTGCTGAAAAGAAGTTGTAAAATCTTCAGCTGAAAATCTCGATTTTAAAATAGCTTTTCCAAGTGCTTGCTTAGCAATCCACAAATCTTTGTCGGTATAAATTTGAAGTGCTTTTTCAATAATTTCAGCATCCGAGCTACAAATAAAGCCGTTCCAATGATTTTCTTCGGAAATTCCTTCAGCTCCAATAGCTGTGGTGACAGATGGGATTCCGTTTTGCATCGCATCGATCATTTTACCTTTAAGTCCGGCTCCAAACTGAATTGGCGCTAATAAAATTCTTTGTTTTTGCATTACTTCATCGACACTTTCTGCTCGACCATGCACCAAAAAACCTTCTTTTTTATTCTGAAGTTGATATACTTTATCACTGGCATAAGCTCCGTAAATATGCAATTTCGCTTCAGGGAGCTTTTGTTTAATTTTTGGCCATATTTTTTGCTTTAAAAGTAAAGTAGTCTGCCAGTTAGGCTCGTGTAGAAAATTACCGATAAACATAAAATCCTGGCGATCGTCAAACGAAGCTGAATTGTCAGCCTTGTCGATCTCTTCGGTTTCTAATAAATAGGGGAGATATTCGATAATTTTAGCAGGAATTTTAAAAAAAGATCTTAAAAGTTCCATTTCAACTTCAGAAATGATTAAACTCAAATCGCAACGATAGATCGAAGCAATTTCTCTTTTCGCCAAATCTGAATTTAGCATAAGATCCTGCAATTCAGCTTCAGTATTTAAAGCTTTTTTTCTAGTATTCCGTAGAAAATGTAAATCCTCGGTATCTAAGATCTTTATCGCTTCAGGACAAATCGCATCAACTCGCCAACCGTATTGCTCTTCGATCATAAAACGATCAAAAAGAACAATTTCAGGATCGATTTTCTTTAAAAATTCATCAAAACTAGCATTATTCAATTCGATTTTAGCCGTTTTCACGCCTATTTTTTCGAGATCGAAAGCATGTTGTGATTGGGCAGTCGTGGTAGCAAAAGTGATAGTGTACTTTTCATTCAGGAAAAACTTCAGTAATTGTAACATTCGGCTTCCTGCGGCAGAAGATGTAGGTTCTGGCCAAACGTATCCAATAACGAGTAAATTTTTCATGTAGAGATTTCTATCGACTTTCAGCAAAATTAAACTTCTTTTTTAAAAAAGATTTAAAATACACCGCGCTTAATCTACAATCTTATAATTTTTCGTATATTCTTAAATTCCAATATGAAAATATGAGCAGAGGATTTGTAAAAGAAGAAGATCAGGAAGAAGCACCGGTAATTGCGCCACGCGCGGCTTTACCAAACGGAGTAACAAATTATGTAACGCCAAGTGGATACGAAGCTTTGGAGCAGGAGCAACGTGATTTGGAAAATCAGCGTGGAATAATAAAAACTGATAATGAAACTGAAGATCGCAGAGCCAAGGCAGTGATCGATGGAAAATTGAAATTATTAGCCGAAAGAAGAGCTTCTGCCAGGATCATTCATCCCAATCAGCAACCGGAAGATGAAGTTCGTTTTGGAGCTAAAGTAAAATTAAAGAATCATAACACCAATAGTTTCCAGCAATTCCAGATCGTTGGCGTAGACGAGGCCAATGTGAAGCAACAAAAGATAGCTTTTGTGGCACCCATTGCAAAGGCAGTGACAGGATTGAAAGTCGGTCAAAAAACCGAGTTTAAATTAGGAAATGAAACAAGGGTTCTTGAAGTTTTAGAGATCGATTATTGAATAGAAATCAACGGAATAAAATTATTTGAATGAATGTTTATGTAGTGATGGGCGTTTCTGGAATAGGAAAAACCACAATTGGTGAAAAACTAGCCGAAAAATTAGAAATTCCCTTTTACGATGCCGATGATTACCATCCCGAAGCGAATGTAAAAAAAATGAGCAGCGGCCTTGCTTTAGATGATGAAGATCGCAAAGAATGGTTAGAAATTTTAGCTAAAAATATTAAGGACTGGAGTGAAAATAAAGGTGCCGTCTTGGCCTGTTCGGCTTTAAAAGAAACCTATCGTGAAAGTTTATCAAAAGGATTAAAAGATCAGGTTGTCTTTGTGTATTTACATGCCGAATATGATTTGGTTTTTAAGCGAATGAAAGCCAGAAAAGGACATTATTTTAAAGAATCCTTACTGAAATCTCAGTTTGATACGCTAGAGGAACCACAGAGCGCCATAAAAGTTGATGTAGACCAGAAAATTACTGAAATCGTAAACGAAGTTTTAGGAAAGATAAAGCAATAGTAAATGGAAATACAATTACTTTTAGCAGTAGGATTGGGAATTGCTTTATTACTTTTTTTAATTCTGAAATTAAAGATTCAGGCATTTCTATCGCTGCTAATCGTTTGTATTTTTGTTGGAATCTTAGCCGGAATGCCCGCTGCCGAAATCATGGAAACCATGAAAGAGGGCATGGGCAGCACTTTAGGTTTTGTAGCCACCGTAGTTGGTTTGGGCGCTTTATTTGGCGGAATCTTAGAACAATCTGGAGGCGCGAAAGCATTAGCTTCTTTTATTCTGAAAAAAACCGGAGAAAAGAATGCGCCATGGGCAATGATGATCACCGGATTTATTGTCGCGATTCCCGTATTTTTTGATGTCGCATTTATCATTTTGGTACCCATCACTTATGCGCTGAGTAAGAAAACCGGTAAATCTTTGGTGCTTTATGCAATTCCGCTTTTAGCAGGTTTGGCGATCACACACTGTTTTATTCCACCAACACCGGGACCTATTGCCGTTGCAGATATTTTGGGGGCAGATCTTGGTTGGGTAATTTTATTTGGTTTTACTGCGGGAATTCCTGCGGCTATTTTAAGCGGACCTCTTTTCGCTAAGTTATTAACGAAAACGTTGTATGTAGAACCGAAAACCTTTACCGAAGATGAAACTTTTGAAGATCAAATGCCTTCAGCAAAGATGATCACCACAATTATTTTTGTGCCTATATTTTTAATCGTGCTGAATACTTTAATTGCAAGTCCGTTGATCGATGCTTCGAGTTTCCCTTATTGGATAAATTATATGGTAAATTTATTGGGACATCCATTTTCAGCATTAATCATTGCAAATTTATTGGCCTGGTATTTTTTAGGAGTAAAACGCGGAGTAAATAAAGAAAAGCTTTTAAAAATTGCAGCCAAAAGTTTCGAATCTGCCGGTATTATTATTTTGCTTACTGGTGCTGGCGGAGCTTTTAAACAAATTTTGATCAATACCGGGGCAGGAGAGATGATCGCCAATAATTTAAATGAAAGCTTTATGAATCCGCTTTTCTTTGGTTTCATAGTTGCGGCTTTGGTTAGAGTTCTTCAGGGATCTTCGACAGTCGCTATGATCACAGCCGCTGGGATCACAGCACCATTGTTAGAGGGTGCAAATTACGCAGAGAGTCAGATAAGTTTAATAGTGATCGCGGTAGCTTCTGGAGCTTTGATTTTATCCCACGTGAACGATAGCGGATTTTGGCTGGTTGGACAATATATAGGATTAACAGAGAAACAAACCTTTAAAAGCTGGACGGTAATGACGACCATCATTTCTTTGGTAGGTCTAGGGGTATCTTCTTTAATCTGGTATTTTATATAGAATTAATGCTTAAATTTAATAATATCAACAATTAATAACTTCAATCATAATTAACTCAACTCAATGAAAAACACGTATACCACCAGTTTAAACCTGCCCAAATTAGATTTTATTCTATTAATCTTTAGAATAGGAGTTTCGATCTTAATGCTATTTCACGGTGTACCTAAATTAATAAGTCTTTTTTCTTCGGAAGAAATTCAATTTGCAGATCCCTTAGGTGTTGGACAAACCATGACACTTGCCGTGGCTGTTTTAGCTGAATTTGTATGTTCTATAATGCTTATTTTGGGAATAGGAACAAGGATTGCGACGATCCCGTTAATTGTTACTATGGCTGTTGCTGCAATTATCGTACATGCCCCAGATGGATTAGCTAAGCAAGAATTGCCTTTTATGTATTTGCTTTCTTATGTGCTGTTATTTTATACCGGTGCCGGAAAATTTTCGCTAGACCACTATTTTTTATACAAAGCAGAGAATAAAGACGAGTAAGCTTAAAACAAAAAAAGTCTTGTTATTCGATAAATAACAAGACTTTTTTTGAATATGATTTAATCTATAATTTAGATTAAATACTTTTAGATTAAGCTCTAAAAAGAAAATTAATACTGAATGAATTTCTTTCTGGCTTAAGTTTTTTTATTCCTCTGAAGAAGATTCTTCCATAGTATGATATACGTTTTGTACATCATCATCTTCCTCTAATTTTTCAAGAAGCTTTTCTACATCTGCGGCCTGCTCTTGAGTAAGCTGTTTTGTAACCTGCGGAATTCTTTCGAATCCGGAAGAAATAATTTCAATATTTCTATTTTCTAATTCTTTCTGGATACTTCCAAAATTCTCGAAAGGAGCATAGATGTGTATTCCGTCTTCATCTTCAAAAACTTCTTCAGCTCCAAAATCGATAAATTCAAGCTCTAATTCTTCCACATCCAAACCTTCAGCATTAATCCTGAAATTACAAGTGTGATCGAACATAAATTCTACTGAACCTGATGTTCCTAGGTTTCCGTCGCATTTATTAAAATATGATCTTACATTGGCAACGGTACGATTATTATTATCTGTAGCGGTTTCTACTAAAACGGCGATACCGTGGGGCGCATATCCCTCAAAAAGAACGATTTTATAATCACCCTGACTTTTATCTGATGCTCTTTTAATTGCACGTTCGATATTGTCTTTTGGCATGTTAACACTCTTGGCGTTCTGGATCACTGCTCTAAGCTTAGAGTTAGCGTCTGGATCTGGACCACCTTCTTTAACGGCCATTACAATATCTTTTCCTATACGAGTAAAGGCTTTGGCCATTGCAGACCAACGTTTCATCTTACGTGCCTTTCTAAATTCAAATGCTCTTCCCATGATAATAAAAATGAAATCCGGGCAAAAATATAAAAAAAGCTCCTAAAATGATTTCAAATTAGGAGCTTTCTGGAATATTAGGTTTTTAGATGTTTCTGAAGCCTATTTTGCTTCCACGATATCTTCTATAGCCTTGGCCATTTCGAAATCTTTTTCTGTAACTCCGCCTGCATCGTGGGTAGATAACGAAATCTCTAATTCGTTATATGCATTTGCCCAATTAGGATGATGTTGCAAAGCTTCAGCTTCAAAAGCAATTCTCGTCATTACCGTAAAAGCATCTTTAAAATTCTCGAATTTGAAAGAAGTATGAATGGCTTCTTTAGCATACGTCCATCCTTCTAATGATTGCAGTTTAGTATTGATTTGTTCTTCGGTTAGTTTTTCCATAATTGACATTATTTTTGATACTTCAATTTAGGAATAGTTTATTGGAATTAATTGAAGCTATTATGCTTTAATAAAAGATTAACCAATTTTTTTGATACTGGCCTCTACAACTTCCTGAACGCTTATCTGAAGATTTAAAGGAAGTAAATTATCTTTTGGTAAAACGGCTAAATAGCGATCGTTGTTACTATCGTAAACGTTTTTAAATAATGGATTTTCGTAACCAAGAATCTCGCAAACATCTTCCACGAAATCTTTTTGATGTACTAAATCTGAACTTCCCAAATGGAAAACTCCCTGTAGTTTTCTATTTACGATATAATGAATTTGCTGCGTAATTTTACTAATTTCAGTAACATTAATCACAACATTAGGAAATACCTCTATTGCCTCACCAAGATCTATCAGGCTTTTAATTTCATTTAATCGCGGAGATCCCTGGCCAAAAACCATAGGCAATCTTAGAATATTGTATTTATCATTCGGCAGCCTTAAAAGTGCATTTTCGATCTTAATTTTAAATCGGCCATAAATACTTTGTGATAATGTTTTATCGTACTCGTAACTAGGGTAATTTGTAAAAGCATCAAATACATTGGCAGAACTCAAAAAAATAAGCTTGCAGGGATTTGTAAGAATATAACTAATGGCCGAGTAATGTAAAGCTATTTGTGCTTCAAAACTACCACGCACAGCAGATATGATAATACTTGGACGTAAATTATAAAGTAAAAGATCCAAACTATCAGTTTCCATATCGTATTGATGAAACTTATGGTTTTTCTCTAATCCTGGATTATCTGTGCAATAGGTTCCGTGAGTATCAAAATAGGAGCATAGCTCTTTATAAATGGCATTGCCAATAAAGCCGCTAGCTCCTAATACTAATATTCGTTCCAAATAAATTATCCTTTATAAAAGGGCAATTTCACCTGAGTGGCAGGAACAGCTTTTTTACGAATTTGAATATTGATTTTCTTTCCAAAACCGGCATATTCTGTCTTCACATATCCTAAGCCAATCCCTTTCTCTAATGAAGGTGACATGGTGCCCGATGTAACATTTCCTATAACTTCTCCTTCGTCATTCACGATATCGTATCCCTGTCTTGGGATGCCTCTTTCATCAAGCTCAAACGCTACAAGTTTACGTTTTGAACCTTCTTCTTTTTCCGCTTTTAAAGCTTCAGAATTTATAAAGTCTTTATTGAATTTTGTAATCCAACCTAGTTTAGCTTCGATTGGTGAAGTGGTATCGTCGATATCATTTCCGTAAAGACAAAATCCCATTTCTAATCTTAAAGTGTCACGTGCAGCAAGACCTATTGGCTGAATTCCAAAATCTGCTCCTGCTTCCATTACTTTATTCCAAATTTCTTCAGCACATTCGTTTTTGAAATAAATTTCGAATCCACCACTACCAGTATAACCAGTTGCTGAAATAATTACCTTTTCCATACCAGCAAAAGTGCCAATCTCGAAAGTGTAAAATTTCATATTACTAAGATCTACATCTGTAAGCGATTGCATAGCTTCAGCAGCTTTTGGTCCCTGTATGGCTAAAAGAGATAATTCTTCACTAAGATCTGTTAGTGTAGCATCCATGGTGTTATGCTTACTAATCCAGTTCCAGTCTTTCTCGATATTAGCGGCATTTACTACCAGTAAATATTTTTCAGCATTAATGCGATAAATAATCATATCGTCTACAATACCACCATCTTCATTTGGCATACAGGTATATTGCGCCTGCCCATCTACTAATTTTGAAGCATCGTTAGACGAAATTAACTGAATAAGCTCTAAAGCATGTTCCCCGGTTACTAAAAATTCTCCCATGTGAGAAACATCAAAAACGCCAAGTTTTTCGCGAACATTATGATGCTCAGCATTTACACCTTCGTAAGAAACTGGCATATTGTATCCTGCAAACGGAACCATTTTGGCTCCCAGATCTTTATGTTTATTAGCTAATGCTACTTCTTTCATCTTGATTGTTTAGTTTGCGCAAATTTATAGAATTAAGGCTGAACTGACCATAGTTTCCCTAAAATTGTGAAGGAAATGTCAAAGCTTGGTGCAGCCTTTAAGTATGCCGTATATTTGAGAAAACCTTTAAAATTCGAGGATTTATGAAGATTTTTTCTGCAGCACAATTAAAAAAAGCAGACGAACTCACGATTAAAAATCAAAATATTAGCTCTACTGAATTAATGGAACGAGCTGCAAGCCTTGTTTCTGCTGAAATACATAAACGCCTGCAAAACTCAGATATTGCGATCAAAATATTTTGTGGAGTGGGTAATAATGGGGGAGATGGATTGGTAATTGCACGTCATTTAATAGAAAAAGGCTATCGAGTAAAGGTTTTTGTAGTGAATTATAGTGATAATCGTTCTAATGATTTTTTGATTAATTACGATCGATTAAAAGAAACCACTAACGATTGGCCAGAATATATAAAATCTGAACATGATTTTCCTGAAATTGATCAAAACGACTTTGTGATCGACGCAATTTTTGGAATTGGTTTAAACCGCCCTTTAGAAGGCTGGATCGCGAAATTGATAGATCATATAAACAATTCTAAAGCTTTTATTTTAGCCATCGATATGCCTTCTGGTTTGTTTTCAGATCGTATTCCTAAAAAAGAAGATAGCCTAATTTTAGCGAATTTCACCATTAGTTTTCAAACGCCTAAACTGGTATTCTTTTTACCACAAACTATGGATTATGTTGGTGATCTTCAAATCCTGGATATTGGCTTAGATCGTGAATTTTTATCTTCAGAAAAGGGAAAAGCAGAGCTTATAAGCAAACATGAAGCGCGATTACTTTATAAACCCAGAAAATCGAATTCGCATAAAGGAAATTACGGTCATGCATTAGTTGTTGGTGGTAGTTATGGTAAAATAGGAAGTGTGCTTTTGTCTTCTAAAGCTGCTTTAAGAACGGGCGCCGGTCTTGTTAGTACTTATATCCCTAAATGTGGTTATTCTATTTTACAGACTGCACTTCCCGAGGCTATGGTAATTACCGATAAAAATGATGAAAAATTAACGAATATTGACCACAAGATGGATCCTTCAGTAATTTGCTTCGGAATGGGAGCAGGGAAAGATCCAGAAACTATTGAAGCTTTTAAAAAATTACTTCAAAATACCCATAAACCAATGCTAATCGATGCTGATGGGTTGAATATGATTGCTGAAAATAAAGAATTGCTAAAATTTCTTCCGAAGAAATCGGTTTTGACTCCGCATCCAAAAGAATTACAGCGATTAATAGGAGATTGGAAGGATGATTTTGATAAAATTGAAAAAGTGCAGGATTTTACACAATCTCATGATCTGGTGCTGGTTTTAAAGGGTTCGCATACTTTTATTTTTGGCGATGGCCACATGTATATTAATAATTCTGGCAACCCGGGAATGGCAACCGCCGGTAGTGGTGATGTTTTATCGGGCATTATTGCTGGTTTAATCTCACAACAATATGAACCTTTAGCTGCGGCGATTCTAGGAGTTTACCTACATGGTTTGTCTGGAGATATTGTTGCTGAAAATCGATCTTATCAGGCATTAATTTCTGGAGATATTGTTGAAAATATGGGTGCTGCATTTCAGTCACTATTTGCAGATTAGGTGATCTCTTTAATTAATCCAGATTACATATTTAAGGTTTTGCTATGCTTAATAAATACAACCTGAAAATATACAATATTGGTTTTGTAAGAATAAAACTTGAATAATTTGGATACTATTTATTGAAATTGGACTTTTGCCTGGCTATTTCAGCAAACGATTTCGAATAATTTAAAACTGTTTAATGGACAATACACATTACATCACCTCGGCAATTTTAGATTTGAATATCATAAGGGATATTATTGATGCTAAAATGAAGCTTGCTTTAAGCGAAGAAGCCCGTTTAAACATCACAAAATCTCGAGCATATCTAGATCAAAAAATTAAAGAAAGTAATGTGCCTGTTTATGGTATAAATACCGGATTTGGTGCTTTGTGTAATGTGAAAATTACTTCAGAAAAATTAACCGTTTTACAGGAAAATCTGGTGAAATCTCACGCCTGTGGGACGGGAGATAAAGTAAGCAAACCAATAATAAGGTTGATGTTACTTTTAAAAATCCAGTCCTTAAGTTATGGTAACTCTGGTGTTGCTTTAGAAACGGTTGAACGCTTAATCGATTTTTTTAATGAGGACATTCTACCAGTAGTTTACGAGCAGGGCTCTTTAGGAGCTTCTGGTGACTTAGCACCACTGGCTCATTTAGCCTTACCATTGATAGGTGAGGGCGAAGTTTATCATCACGATGAAATACTTTCTGGAGCCTCTATTTTAGAAAAATTTGGATGGAAACCTGTTAAACTGCAATCTAAAGAAGGTTTAGCGCTTCTTAATGGAACACAGTTTATGAGCGCGCATGCGGTACACGGACTCATTAAGGCTTATAAATTATCATATTCTGCAGATTTTATAAGTGCAGTTTCTATGGATGCTTTCGATTGTAATTTATCTCCTTTTGATGAACTGGTTCATTTGGTAAGACCACATCGCGGACAAATAAAAACAGCAGAAAGAATTCGTGAATTTTTAGGTGGAAGCGAGCTTGCCCAGCAAGAAAAAGAGAATGTACAGGATCCTTATTCGTTTAGATGTGTGTCGCAAGTACATGGTGCTACAAAAGACACTTTAGCTTTTGTACATAAAACCGTAAAAACTGAAATTAACTCGGTTACAGATAATCCTAACATTTTTGTAAAAGCAGATAAGATCATTTCTGGAGGGAATTTTCATGGTCAGCCTTTAGCTTTAGCGATGGATTATTTAGCCATAGCAATGGCCGAGTTGGCGAATATTTCTGAAAGAAGGATTTATCAATTAGTTTCTGGATTGCGTGGTTTACCTAATTTTTTGGTTGAAAATCCAGGTTTAAACAGCGGATTTATGATTCCGCAATATACTGCTGCAAGTATTGTTAGTCAGAACAAACAATTATGTATGCCAGCTTCAGTAGATTCTATCGTCTCTTCTAATGGACAGGAAGATCATGTCAGCATGGGAGCAAATGCAGCCACAAAACTAATTACAGTGATGGAAAATGTAGATACGGTTTTAGCAATCGAATTATTTAATGCCTCTCAGGCTTTACATTTTAGAGAACCCGCTAAATCTTCAGAAAAAATAGAGGCTGTTTTATCGAATTTCAGAAAAGAAATCCCTGTAGTTACTGAAGATGTGATGATGGCACCATTAATTAAAAGATCCAAAATATTCTTAGAAAGCTTTATATTAACGCAAGACTACCTGAATTAATAATCTCCAAGGCTTCAGCGTATTCAGAAAAACGTAAGCAATATAAACTAGTGAGGATTTTAACGAATTTGAGATTTAATTTATCGCTAAATTTATCTGAAACCAATATTACCCAGTTTGCATGTTTTTCGATAGATTTATTGCCTGAAAGCAGGAGCATGGGATCAAAAGAATATTTATCTTCCTCATTGATTCTTCGTACAAGAATACCGATTTTTTTATCGCCGTAAACATCTATTTTAAGTCTAAGACATTCGTTATATTCTTTTACGCCATAGTGACCTTCATGAAAAATCTCCAATTGCATAAAATTTGGGGCAAATTTTAACTGGAAATCATTAAATTTTATAGAATTCATTTATTCTAAAAGCTAAGATTAATTTAGGGGTAAGCGAAAATAAGAAAAGCCCCACTAAACTGTGAGGCTTTTCCCGAATTTATATTTTAATCTTATTATTTTTTAGACTCAGATTCTTCTTCGGTATTTTTACCTTTTTTGACTTTTATCGCCAGTTCATCTTCACCTGTTTTATAATCCATTTCAATTTTATCACCTTCAGAAATTTTTGAGTTTATAATCTCTTCGGCTAAAGCATCCTCAATATATTTTTGGATAGCTCTATTTAAAGGTCTTGCACCATATTGCTTATCGAAACCTTTTTCAGCAATAAAATCTTTCGCTTTATCACTCAATTTTAATTCGTAACCAAGTCCGCCGATTCTTCCATATAACTTAGAAAGCTCGATATCGATGATCTTGTGAATATCTTCTCGCTCTAAAGCGTTGAAAACAATTACATCGTCTATTCTATTCAAGAATTCTGGAGCAAAAGCTTTTTTAAGTGCATTTTGAATTACTCCGCGTGCATTTTCATCAGCCTGCGATCTTTGTGATTGTGTTCCAAAACCAATTCCCTGGCCAAAGTCTTTCAGTTTTCTTGCCCCAATATTAGAAGTCATGATAATAATCGTATTTCTAAAATCGATTTTACGACCAAGACTATCTGTTAAATAACCGTCATCTAAGACCTGTAAAAGCATATTGAAAACATCTGGATGAGCCTTTTCAACCTCGTCTAACAAGATTACAGCATAAGGTTTTCTTCTTACTTTCTCGGTAAGCTGTCCACCTTCTTCGTAACCCACATATCCCGGAGGTGCTCCAATTAATCTAGATACCGCGAATTTTTCCATATATTCACTCATATCTATCCTGATTAAAGTATCGTCGTTATCAAACAACTCACGAGCTAACACTTTGGCTAACTGTGTTTTACCAACACCTGTTTGACCTAAAAATATAAATGAACCAATTGGCTTATTAGGATCTTTAAGGCCTGCACGGTTACGCTGTATAGCTTTTACAACTTTAGCAACTGCATCGTCCTGACCAATAACTTTTCCTTTAATTTTATTAGGCAGTTCTACCAGTTTATTAGACTCGGTTTGAGCGATACGATTTACCGGCACCCCCGTCATCATAGAAACAACATCTGCAACGCTATCTTCGTTTACAATTTCTTTGTGTTTCTTAGATTCTTCTTCCCAACGTTCTTGAGCGATAGCTAATTCTTTTTCAAGATTTTTCTCGTCGTCTCTTAATTTGGCAGCTTCTTCATATTTCTGCTTTTTAACTACAGAATTTTTCTTTTCACGTACTTCTTCAAGTTTACGCTCTAGATCCAATATCTGTTTAGGAACATCGATATTAGTAATATGCACACGAGATCCTGCTTCATCTAAAGCATCAATAGCTTTATCTGGAAGGAATCTATCGGTCATATAACGATTGGTTAACTTCACACAAGCTTCAATAGCTTCAGCAGTATATTCTACATTATGATGATCCTCGTACTTATCCTTAATATTGTTAAGAATTTCGATAGTTTCTTCAACTGAAGTTGGCTCTACAATAACCTTTTGGAAACGACGCTCTAAAGCTCCATCCTTTTCAATATACTGGCGATACTCATCTAAAGTTGTGGCACCAATACATTGAATTTCGCCCCTGGCTAATGCCGGTTTAAACATATTACTGGCATCTAAACTACCCGTTGCTCCACCAGCACCAACAATGGTATGAATTTCATCTATAAAAAGAATAATATCATCATTCTTTTCTAGCTCATTCATTACCGCTTTCATACGTTCTTCAAACTGCCCACGGTATTTAGTTCCTGCAACAAGACTGGCTAAATCTAAAGTCACCACACGCTTATCGAAAAGAATTCTTGAAACTTTACGTTTTACAATTCTTAGAGCAAGACCTTCTGCAATGGCAGATTTACCAACTCCTGGTTCACCAATTAAAAGAGGATTGTTTTTCTTACGTCTACTAAGAATTTGAGAAACACGCTCAATTTCTTTTTCTCTACCCACTACGGGATCAAGTTTATCAGCTTCAGCAAGTGCAGTTAAATCACGGCCAAAATTATCTAAAACCGGTGTTTTAGATTTTTTATTTGCTTTTCCTGCACCGCCACCACCAGCAGCTCCCGTTCCGCTAAACGGGTTGTCTTTTGTAGCATCATCTGTGCTATCTTCATCAGAAAAAGATTCTGCTGAAGGACCTGGTGTAAAATCTGTATCGTCGTTTGCGATCATAAATTTAAATTGATCTTTAACCCCATCATAATCTATCTTAAGTTTATTAAGAAGTTTGGTAGTGGGGTCGTTTTCATTTCTTAAAATACACAATAACAGGTGCGCCGTATTAATATTTGGACTCTGAAATAACTTAGCCTCCAAAAATGTAGTCTTAAGGGCACGTTCGGCCTGTCTTGTTAAATGCAGATTCTTTTTCTCATTAGAAACCGCCGTCATATTTGGATTAGCAGGACTTAAAATCTCTACTTTTCTACGTAAATGGCTTAAATCGATATCCAGAGCGTTTAGGATGTCTATGGCTTTCCCGTCACCGTCTCTTAATAATCCGAGCATCAAATGTTCAGTTCCAATAAAGTCGTGCCCTAATCTTAAGGCCTCTTCTTTACTGTAAGCAATTACATCTTTTACTCTTGGTGAAAAATTATCATCCATGTTTTTTCCTTTCTCTCTATGTTAATTTTTTATTCTGAATTAGGACAAAAACTGTACCTAATCCCGAATATATAGCTAATTGACAAAATTACTTTCAAAAATCAAAATGTGGGAGTGTTAACTTATCAACTTTGTCACAATAAAATTTTGTTAATAAAAACTGTGAAAACTATTGCTTAAGTACCGTGAGACATATAGAAAATATGTAAATTAGCAGGTTAGATTTGTGAACTAAACAATATTGTAATATGGCTGAAGGAGAAAAGCTTATTCCTATCAACATTGAAGAAGAGATGAAATCGGCCTACATTGATTATTCAATGTCGGTCATTGTGTCACGTGCGTTGCCGGATGTTCGTGATGGTCTTAAGCCGGTGCATCGTAGAGTATTATTTGGAATGTACGAATTAGGCGTACTTTCTAACAGAGCATATAAAAAGTCAGCAAGAATTGTAGGAGAGGTATTAGGTAAGTATCACCCACACGGTGATTCTTCTGTTTACGACACCATGGTGAGGATGGCGCAGGAGTGGAGTATGCGTTATATGCTGGTAGATGGCCAGGGTAACTTTGGATCTGTAGATGGTGATAGTCCCGCAGCAATGCGTTATACCGAAGCAAGAATGCGAAAAATCAGTGAGGATATGCTTGCTGATATCGATAAAGAAACGGTAGATACACAGTTAAACTTTGACGACTCGTTAAATGAGCCTGTTGTGCTACCTACCAGAATTCCGAATTTATTAGTAAATGGGGCCAGTGGTATTGCAGTAGGTATGGCAACAAATATGGCACCGCATAACCTTACAGAGGTTATTAATGGTACCGTAGCTTATATCGATAACCACGATATCGAGATCGATGAGTTAATGCAACACATTAAAGCACCAGATTTTCCTACTGGAGGAATTATTTATGGTTACGATGGGGTGCGTGAAGCATTTAAAACCGGTCGTGGCCGTATCGTTATGCGCGCTAAAAGTTCTCTTGAAGAAGTAAACGGTAGGGAATGTATCGTTGTTACTGAAATCCCATATCAGGTAAATAAAGCTGATATGATCAAGAAAACGGCCGATCTTATTAATGATAAAAAGATTGAAGGGATTAGTCTTATTAGAGACGAATCAGACCGTCATGGAATGCGTATCGTTTATCAATTAAAGCGTGATGCCATTCCTAATATCGTTTTAAATACTTTATTTAAACACACTGCTTTACAGTCTTCTTTTAGTGTAAATAATATTGCACTGGTAAACGGAAGACCAGAAATGCTTAATCTTAAAGATATTATTTACCATTTTGTGGAGCATAGGCATGAGGTGGTTGTTCGTAGAACAGAATACGAACTAAAGAAAGCTGAAGACCGTGCACACATATTAGAAGGTCTAATTATTGCTTCAGATAATATAGATGAAGTAATTGCATTAATTCGTTCTTCTAACAATGCTGATGAAGCTCGAAATAAATTAATCGAAAGATTTGAATTATCTGAAGTTCAGGCCAGAGCTATCGTAGAAATGCGATTAAGACAACTAACTGGACTGGAACAGGATAAGTTAAGAGCCGAATACGATGAAATTCTAGAAACGATTAAAGACCTTAAAGACATTTTGGCACGCAAAGAGCGCAGAATGCAGGTAATTAAAGACGAATTACTAGAAGTAAAAGAAAAATACGGTGATGGAAGAAGATCTACCATTGAATATGCTGGTGGAGATTTAAGTATCGAAGATATGATCCCAGATGAAAGAGTAATTATTACTATCTCTCATGCGGGTTATATTAAAAGGACTTCTTTAAACGAGTATAAGAGACAAAATAGAGGAGGAGTTGGTCAAAAAGGATCAAATACGAGAAATGAAGATTTCTTAGAATATTTATTCTCGGGTACCAACCACCAATACATGCTTTTCTTTACTCAGAAAGGAAAATGTTTCTGGATGCGCGTTTATGAAATTCCTGAAGGAAGTAAATCCTCTAAAGGTAGAGCAATTCAAAACCTTATCAATATTGAACCAGATGATCGTGTTAAAGCATTTATCTGTACTCAAGACCTCAAAGATGAGGAATATGTCAACAATCATTTTGTGATTATGGCCACTAAAAAAGGTCAGGTTAAAAAAACTTCATTAGAACAATATTCTCGTCCTAGAACTAATGGTATTAACGCGATTACCATTAAAGAAGATGACGAATTACTAGAAGCTAAACTTACTACAGGAGATAGCCAGGTAATGTTGGCAGTAAAAAGTGGTAAAGCAATTCGTTTTGAAGAAAGTAAAACAAGACCTATGGGTAGAAATGCTTCTGGGGTGCGTGGTATTACTTTAGCCGATGATAATGACGAAGTTGTAGGAATGGTTTCTGTAGACGATATGGAATCTAACATTCTTGTTGTTTCTGAAAATGGATACGGAAAACGTTCAAGCTTAGAAGATTACCGAATTACTAACCGTGGAGGAAAAGGAGTAAAAACAATTTCTATCACTGAAAAAACAGGAAACCTTGTAGCCATCAAGAATGTTACAGATGAAGATGATTTAATGATCATCAATAAATCTGGAATTGCGATTAGACTAGAAGTAAGTGATTTGCGTGTAATGGGAAGAGCAACTCAGGGTGTTCGACTAATCAATCTAAAAGGAAAAGATTCTATTGCTGCAGTGGCGAAAGTTTTACATGAAGAGGACGAAATAGAGGATATAGAAGATGCTGAAGATGTAGAGAATCCAAGCGGTGCAGCAGATGGCACAGATATTGCTCAAAATGACTCAGAAGAATAAACTAAATTAATAAACCAATACAATGAAAAAGAATATTTTGACATTGTCGCTATTGTCTTTCTTAAGTATTTCTGCAATAGCACAAAAAGATGAAATCAAAAACGCAGAAAGTGCGGTTGAAGATGGAAACTTCGACCAGGCTAAAACTGAAATTTCTGCTGCTGAATCTTTACTTTCTGAAGCTAACAGTAAATGGCAGGAGAGATTTTATATTGCTAAGGCCAAAGCTTATTTAGCTGATGGTAGTTCTACCAGCGTTGAAGATTTTAAGACTGCGGGAGAAGCATACAGTAAAGCTATCGAACTTGGTAGTGAAGATGCAGAGCAAGGTCTTGCAAATCTTAGAAATCAATTGGTACAAAGTGCTATTGACGATCAAAACACTGAAGAATATACCAGCGCTGCAAACAAATTGGTTGCCAGCTACGAGTTAAATCAACAAGATACAGTATATCTTTATTATGCTGCTGCAAATTCATTGAATGCGCAGGATTATGATTCGGCTCTTAAATATTACGAGCAATTAAAAGAGTTGGATTACGATGGTTCTTCAATTACCTATACTGCAGTAAATAAAGAAACTGGTGAGACTGAATCTTTTGGTTCTAAAGAACAAAGAGATTTAATGAGTAAAACAGATCAGTACACAGATCCTAAAGAAGAAAAACAACCTTCTAAGAGAGGTGAAATTGCTAAAAACATTGCTTTAATCCATATTCAGGAAGGAAATAACGATAAAGCAATCGCTGCAATGGAAGATGCAAAGTCTAACAATCCAGACGATTTAGGATTATTACAGGCTGAAGCTAATATGTACTATCAAATGGGGGAAAAAGAAAAATATAACCAGCTAATGAACGAGCTTGTTAAGAAAAACCCTAATGATGCAGGTCTTTATTATAATTTAGGTGTTAGTACTGCTGAACTTGGAGACCAGGAAAAAGCAGTAGAATATTATAAAAAAGCATTAGAGATCGATCCAGATATGGATAATGCAAGAATGAATATTGCTGCTGTAATTCTTAGTAAAGAGCGTGAAATCATTGATGAAATGAACGGTCTTGGAATGAGTAAGGAGGATAACAAACGTTATGACGAATTAGCTGAAGCTCGTAAAGAAATTTATAGAGAGGCTATTCCTTACCTAGAAGCAATTGTAGAGAAAAACCCAGAGAATACAGATGCTGTTAGAACAGCTATGAATATCTACACTCAGATTGGTGAGAACGAAAAAGCTGCTGAAATGAAAGCTTTACTAGAGTAGTTCATTCTACGATATTATAAAATTGAAAAAGCCACTGAAAAATCAGTGGCTTTTTTTATGCTAATAATCGATAAAAATCAACTCTATTTTAAATGATCTTCTTTATTACTCTAAGTTTATGAGTATGCCTACGTAACCCGGCATTAAAAATACCAGAATGATCTATCCTGTCTATTCTAACTTTTTCGTCTACATGGATAATATAATTATCCTGCATCATTATACCAACATGATTTATAACACCTTCGTTATCATCAAAAAAAGCTAGGTCACCAGCTTCACTTTCTTCTATAAAACTTAGAGCTTCACCTTGTTTTGCCTGCTCTGCTGCATTTCTTTTTAGCTTATATCCATTTAATTTATAAACCATTTGGGTAAATCCACTACAGTCTATTCCAAGCGGAGACTTACCACCCCATAAATGCGGAGAATTTTGATAAAATAAAGCAGTTTTTACAATATTTTCTTTGGGAAGAATACTGCGCACAATACTTCCGTCAAACCTGTTTTTTAAAAAAGTATTTGCATTTAAGGATGCTCCAATAGAAACTGGAGTTAATTCTCCATTCTGCCCAACAATAAATTCAATAAGATCTGCAGATAGTTCAGGTTGCTGTGAATCTAAATCATTATAAACAGTTTCTTCGGTTTTTTGAATCTGTTTATTCTGAACCCATGCTTCAAAACCATCAAAGGCAACACGAATTTTACTCCATTTTGCTCTTTCTTCAAGTATTTTAAAATGTTCTCCATAAAGAAGCTGTGATACCATTTCGCTTTCGTTAGAAGGGGCAAAACGAAGAGGCACAATGCTTAAAGGGCAAATACCGTATTGCATTAAAACTTTAATTTCTGAATTTAGGATTATTTTCTTTCGATTACCATAGCAGAAGCACCGCCTCCGCCATTACAAATCGCAGCAGCGCCCAATTTACCATTGTTTTGCTTAAGAACATTAATTAATGTGATTAAAATTCTCACGCCGCTACAGCCAAGAGGATGCCCTAAAGATACGGCACCTCCATTCACATTTGTTATATCGTCAGATAATCCTAAAATTTTCATATTAGCTAATCCTACTACAGAGAATGCTTCATTAAATTCAAAAAAGTCAATTTCATCCTGAGAAACACCTGCTTTTGCCAGCGCTTTTGGTAATGCTTTAGCCGGTGCAGTGGTAAACCATTTTGGCTCCTGGGCGGCATCTGCAAAACCTTTTATAGTGCAAAGAATTTCTAGCCCTAATTCTTCAGCTTTTGTTCTACTCATTAGTACCACAGCACCAGCACCGTCGTTTATGGTAGAAGCATTTGCTGCTGTAACCGTACCATCTTTAGAAAAAGCAGGACGCAAAGATCCAATCTTATCCATCCGCACATTTTTGTACTCTTCATCCTCTTTAAAAATGATAGGATCACCTTTTCTTTGCGGAACTTCAACAGGTACTACTTCATCATCAAATTTACCTGCTGCCCATGCTGCTGCAGAACGTTCGTAAGATTTGATAGCAAAGTTGTCTTGATCTTCTCTGGTAAATTCATATTCTTTAGCACAAAGATCTGCGCACACCCCCATGGCATTTTTATCATAAGCATCTACAAGACCATCTTTTTGCATTCCATCTTCCATACTTGCAGGCCCAAACTTTTGTCCCTTTCTAAGATGAAGATAGTGGGGGATCATGCTCATATTCTCCATACCACCGGCAACAATAATATGTGCGTCACCTAACATTATAGATTGTGCTGCCTGCATTACAGATTTCATTCCACTTGCACAAACTTTATTAATTGTAGTACAGGGCACAGAATCTGGAATACCCGCGCCTAATGCAGCCTGCCTTGCCGGAGCCTGCCCATTACCAGCCTGTACAACATTCCCCATTAAAACCTCTTCAACTAAGTCTGGCTTTAAATTAATCTTATCTAGTGCACCCTTAATGGCAATAGCACCTAATTTTGTGGCTGGAATATCAGATAAACTACCTAAAAAACTACCAATCGGAGTTCTGGCAGCACTAACAATTACTACTTCGTTATTCATAATAATGCAATTTAGCTATTACTGTTTTGCGAATTTAGTGATTTTAAAAGGAACTTGGCAAGACGTATTTAATGACCACTATTTTTTAGTACATTTGACGAATACTTCGATTTATATGGTGGATTTCGTAAACAAGCTATACAAAAATCAGGCGCTTTTTTACAAAGTTTTCTTATTCATACTAACGGCAGTTCTTATTGTTTATTTGCTTCCAAAGGGAGGAAAATTCAAATATGAAATTCCGAAGGGAAAACCGTGGCAACACGAAAGCCTTTATGCTCCATTCGATTTTGCTATTTTAAAGTCTGATGAAGAATTAAGGCTGGAACGTGAAGAAATCGCCGCCAATAATATTCCTTATTACGAATACGATCAAGATATTGCAGATAGGGTTAAAAATAGAGCCTTACAGGAAATTAATGAAGTTTTTAGTGATAGTATTCTAGGAAACTATCGAAGTATTATTACCAATTTCGTTACTTCAAGATTAGAAGAAATTTATCGCTATGGTCTTGCCCAGGAAAATGAACAAATGGAACCTGGTGATCTAATTTATTTGCGAAAAGGGAACGAAGCATTCGAGATTCCGTATAAAAATGTTTTTAAACAGGGTGAGATTAGAGATTACATTAATCAAAAGATCTATGATGCTAATTTAGATAGATTTAGCAACGATCTTTTAGAGATTTTCTTTAATAGTGTTTCCCCTAACATGTTTTATGATAACGAGTTTACAGAACGTGTTTTACAAAGCAAACTCGATAACATCTCGTACACCAGGGGTAACATAGAACAGGGAAGCCGTGTGATTGCGAAAGGCGAGGTTGTAGAAGGAAATAAATATGATATTTTACGCTCGCTTAAAGCTGAATATGAATCTCAGGTTTGGAGTAAATCCAACTATAACTGGATAATTGTAGGTTACAGTGCATTGGTTGCCATGGCGCTTTTAATGTTGCTATTATTTATCCAAAAATACAGACCTGCGATTTTTGAGAATAATGTGAAAATTACATTCATATTTTTCAACATTATTTTCATGGTAATGCTCACAACATTAGTGGTAAATTTCGATGTGAATTATGTGTATGTGGTGCCATTATGTATTCTTCCGCTTAGTTTAAAAGCCTTCTTTGATGCGCGTCTGGGAATGTTTACGCATGTTATCACTGTTTTACTTTTAGGTTTTATCGTACCTAATAGTTACGAATATATGTTCCTTCAGATCATTGCAGGAATCGTTACTATTTTAACTATTTCAGAATTATATAAAAGAGCCAACCTTTTTATTTCCGTAGGGCAAATTACGCTGGTATATATTATTTCCTATTTTGCTTTTACCATAATTCAGGAAGGGACTATAGATGATATTAAATCTGAAGTTTTTCTAACTTTTTTGCTTGGTGGTTTGGCAACTTTATTCGTTCAGCCGCTTATTTATATTTATGAGAAGATCTTCGGAATGGTTTCAGATATGTCTTTACTTGAACTATCAGACACTAATAGTACACTTCTAAAAGAACTTTCAGAAAAGGCACCGGGAACTTTTCACCATTCACTGAATGTTGCCAATCTTGCTGAAGCTGCTGCTAACGAAATTAATGCCAATGCCATGCTGGTAAGGGTAGGAGCTTTGTATCACGATATTGGGAAAATGGAAAATCCCACTTATTTTACAGAAAATCAGGTTTCATCAGTTAACTCACATGATGATTTAGCTCCACAGGAAAGCGCGCAAATTATTATCGATCACGTAATTAGAGGAATAGAAATTGCTAGAAAAAATAATCTTCCAGATCGTGTGATCGATTTTATTAGAACGCATCACGGAACCAGTACGGTATATTATTTCTTTATGAAAGCGAAAGAAATTGATAGTGAGATAAATCCAGATGATTTTAGATATCCTGGACCAATTCCTTTTAGTAAGGAAACGGCTATCTTAATGATGTGTGATAGTGTAGAAGCGGCTAGTAAGAGTTTAAAAGAACCAACTTCCACGCTTATTGATAGTTTTGTAGAGAAAATTATCAATAAACAAATGGAAGAAGGTCAGTTTTTAAATTCGAATATTACGTTTAAGGAAATCCAGATGATCAAGAAAATTCTTAAGCGAAAACTTAAGAATATCTATCATTTAAGGGTTGAATATCCAGAGTAATTATAAGTTAATTACTCGAGTCCTGTAATTTCTTGTTCTTTCCCATTAAACTGAAAAGTATCACCTTTCTGTTTTCCCTCTAACTCTTTGTAAATAGGAGCTTTTGTTGATATTGCAAATATTTTACTACCATTTTCCATGCTAATTTCTCCCAAAGGAATAGCTATAAAATAGTATTGTTCCTTAGTTTCAACAATACTTCCAAAACCAATTCTTTCGTTTTTATAATCGGGATCTATTTTACTTAATTCTTCTTTTTGTTCCTGTGCTTCGCTAAGGTATCCTGCATTTTTCTCAAAATCACTCAACATTTCGCCCTTATTGTCTTCATCATAATCGGTTTTAATGTCATTACTTTCCATGGATTCTTTAATTTGATCCATCCGATTTTGATATTGCTCAATTTTCTCGTTAATGGTTTCTAAACACTTGTAAAATAGTTCTTTTTTATTCGTTTCCATTTTCATTTTTTTAGTTGTTCCTTTAAAATTAAGCTTCTGTTTTTCTCTCCTGAAAGAATTAGTAAAAGTTTAGTATGGCATTAAGCATGTATTTACACTCTCATAAGTCTAACAGCTTATTTTATATTTTTATAAGTCTTAAAACTTATTTTTAACTAATATTAGTTAATTGACTTATATTTTTTATATTTGAAATATGATCGCAGTAATAACAGCCGACTTAATTGAATCTTCAGCTTATAAACCTGAGTTTTTGGAACGGGTAATCGAAACCTTGCAACAGCAATTTGTTTATTTTGAAGAAAAATTAGCTGAAAAAACAACCAATTTCAGCATCTATAGAGGAGACAGTCTTCAGGGGATTATAAATAAGCCAGAAAAATCTCTTTTATGCGCTATTTTACTAAAAACAGCGCTAAATAAATTAGAATCTGAAGCAAATTCGTCGATTATCAAGGCCGATTTGAAACTTGCGATAGGAATTGGTAGTTTTGATTTAAAACGGGATGAAATTTCTGAAAGTAATGGTGAAGCTTTTCAATTTTCTGGACGAACTTTAGATGAAATAAAATCTGGATCCAGAAAATTAATGCTAAAAACATCGAATATCGATGTAAATGCCGAGTTTGATGCTAGTTTAGCGCTTTTCGATTTTATTGCAGATCGTTGGAGTACTGCTTCTGCTGAAGTGATTTTCTATTTGCTTCAGGGTTTAAAAGAAAAAGAAATTGCTCAAATTGTAGGTATAAGCCAGAGTGCCGTTAATCAGCGAAAAAAAGCGGCCGGTTGGGATCCAATTTCAGTATTATTAAAACGTTTCGAAGAAAAAATTTCAGCAACATTTAAAGGAAATCAATGATCTTTCTACAACTTTTCTTAGCGCATATTCTTACCGATTTTGTTTTTCAAACTTCAAAATGGGTAAAGCAAAAACAAAAGAAAAAATCAAGATCTACTTTCCTTTATATCCATGCATTTTTAGCCGGATTGTTCTCTTATTTGCTGCTAAGAGACTGGGATCAAATCCTTGTTCCGCTATTTATAAGTATCACTCATTTTTTTATCGATTTATGGAAACTAAACCAAAAAAAAGATAATCTTAAGTATTTCTTACTAGACCAGTTTTTTCATCTTTTAATGATCTTTTTGGCCTGGTTATACCTAAGCTCAAATTTCGATAAAATAGGCACAAGTTTTATCTATTTGTTAGATTCTAATTCGTTTTTAGCCATTCTTATCGCTTATTTACTTATTATTTTTCCGGTGGGATTTATTATTGGAAAAGCTACAGAAAAGTGGCACGACGAGATTTTAAAAAACACCAAAGAACCTTTAAGCTTAAAAGCTGCAGGCCGTTATATAGGGATTTTTGAACGAATCTTAGTGCTAACTTTTATTCTTACCGATAATTTTTCGGCCATAGGATTTCTAATCGCCGCAAAATCGATTTTAAGATTTGCAGACAAAAATGAAGCAAGTGCCCGCAAGCAAACAGAATATGTGCTTATCGGGACACTTATGAGCTTTTCTATCACTATAATTATCGGGCTTTTAGTACGCCATATCGCGTTCTAAAAGCTGAACATTATCCTGCAATCTTTGCTTTACCAGATTCATCATTCGCTTATTTAAAGCCGAAGAATTTTTAATATATGTGCGGTATTCTTCAACCGTAAACTGGCCTATAATCATTCCTTTTAAACTATTTCTGAATTTTATATCACGCTGAATAGCATTTTCGATATAAACCATACGTTTTTCAATACCCAGTTCATAAAACGCATTTTTGTGTTTGGTAACGTAGTTCCTGAATGCTTCTATTAATAAGTCGTTTTGAAGTTTAACAATAGGCCTAAGAGTTCCGTTTTGGAACTTCTCATCTGAACTCATGTTCTCTGAAATCTTAGCTGATGGGATTTCTGGCCTTAATTGAAGTAATTGGTAATCACGTGGATTCATAATAAAGGCGTTTGCTCTAAAATACTAATAAATAGTATGCATTACCATATCCCAAAAATTACTTGTAAACTGGTTATAAACAATTAACAAAATATTTGAATATTCTGTGCTGAAATTCGATAAAACAAGGAATGCTTTTTGAATAATCAACTTTTCATTTTTTTAAAATTAAAAATACTAACATCTAAGATTTGATGATTTTTGAATGCTTTTTAATAAGAAGATTTCGCACTAAAAACCAAGCGTTAAATTCCTCTTAATCGTTTCAGCTTGCCATTAGCTCTTAGTACCTTTAAGATTGAACAAAAAATGATGTTATGATCACTTCAAAGAACCCTTATACCGGGGAAATTATAGAAGAATTTAAAGAATATACCCAAGAAGAAATAGAACAGGCTATTGCCACCGCAAACGATCGTTTTAAAAGCTGGCGAAAAGTTAGTTTTTCAGAAAAAAGCAAACTTTTAAAAAATGCTGCAAAAGATTTGCGTGAAAATAAACAATCTTATGCTGAAGATATTACCAAAGAAATGGGGAAACCAATTTCACAGTCTTTAGCTGAAATTGAAAAATGTGCCTGGGTTTGCGAATATTATGCTGAAAATGCCGAAGATCATCTTAAAAACGAAATAATTGAAACCGATGCACAAAAAAGTTATGTAAGCTACGAACCCCTGGGAATTGTTTTAGCTATCATGCCGTGGAATTATCCATTCTGGCAGGTTTTTAGGTTTGCTGCTCCTGCACTTATGGCTGGCAATATTGGGCTATTAAAGCACGCAAGTAATGTAATGCGATCTGCAGAAAATATTCAGAAAGTATTTAAAAATGCAGGATTTCCAGAAGGATGTTTCCAAAACTTAGTAATCTCGAGTAGCAAAATAGAAGCTATTTTAAAGGATAAACGTATAAAAGCTGTTACGTTAACAGGAAGCAAGCCTGCAGGAAGCGCCGTAGCTGCAACTGCCGGTAGTGAAATTAAAAAATCGGTCTTAGAACTTGGAGGGAGTAATGCTTTAGTAGTTTTTAAAGATGCAAATATTGCCGAAACTGTAAAAACCTGTGTGCAGGCAAGGTTTCAAAATACGGGGCAGAGTTGTATTGCCGGAAAACGCTTGCTACTTCACGAAAGTATTGAAGAAGAATTTATGGAAGAATTCTTAAAACAGGCTCGTGAATTAAAAAGTGGTGATCCTATGGATCAAGATACATACATAGGAACTTTAGCTAGAGAAGATCTTGCTGAAGAATTAGAAAAACAAGTAAATGAGTCGGTTAAAAAAGGGGCGAAGCTTTTATTGGGAGGCAAAAGAAACAAAGCTTATTTTGAACCAACTATTCTTACCAAAGTGACCAAAGAAATGCCTGTTTTTGCTGAAGAAACATTTGGCCCTGTAATTTCAGTTACCACCTTTAAAGAAAATCAGGAAGCTATAGATTTAGTAAATTTCTCAGATTTTGGTTTAGGAGTTTCTATCTTTACAGAAGATTTCAAATTTGCTGAAGAAATTGTACCAGAGTTTGAAGATGGGGCTGTTTTTGTAAACCAACTGGTAAAAAGTGATCCAAGATTACCTTTTGGCGGAACTAAAATTTCTGGTTACGGCCGGGAGCTTTCTTCCCACGGAATTCAGGAGTTTGTAAATAGAAAAACAGTGTATTTCAACAAATATTAATTAAAATTCAAATTCATGAAATTTGGAAAAGTTGAAGATCCCGGGAGTGTAGATTTTACGCTGCCACCAGATCATCCACAAACCAAGGAAGTTTTAAATAAAGAAAAAGCTTCTTCTTTCGAAAATGTAAGAATTGGTTGCGCGAAATGGAATCGCCAGGATCTTAAGAATTTCTACCCCAGAGGTACAAAAGACGAGTTGACCTATTATGCTACGCAGTTTAATGCGATAGAATTAAATGCTTCTTTTTACCGAATTTTTCCAGACTCGCAATTCGAAACCTGGTATGGTAAAGCAAGTGACGATTTTCAATTCTCTCCTAAAGTTCCGCGGATAATTAGTCATATAAAGCGGTTAAATGATACCGAAACTTTAGTAGATGATGTGGTTGCAAATATGCTTCCGTTAAAGGAAAAATTAGGCTGTTGTTTTTTACAAATGCCAGATAACTTTATGCCGAAATGGATAGAGCGTCTAGAACCATTTTTTAAACATTGGCCTAAGGAAATTCCCCTTGCTGTAGAACTTCGCCATACAGATTGGCATAACGATGAAACTGTTGCAAAAGAATTAAATGATCTTTTACTAAAATATAATTTAAGCAGTGTTATTGTAGATTCTGCCGGAAGAAGAGATTTGCTTCACATGCGTCTTACCAATTCAACCGCTTTTATACGCTACAACGGCGCAAATCACCCATCAGATTATGCGAGGTTGGATGATTGGTTAGAAAGAATAGGAGAGTGGCATGAACAGGGATTAAAGCAGTTATATTTTTATGTGCACCAAAACCTGGAAGAAGCATCACCTTTATTATCGGCTTATTTTATTGAAAAATTTAATAAGAAATTCGGTACTTCAATAGTGATTCCTAAAACCTTACCGCCTAAAAAATAAATGATGAGAGCAAAAATTGCGGTAACTGTAGATAACTTCGTGTTTTATAAGATTAAGGACACTTATAAAATTGCACTTGTAGAGCGAAAAAACGAACCTTTTAAAGGTCATTGGGCTTTACCGGGAGGTTTTGTAGATCAGGACGAAGACTTACCAGATGCAGCAAAAAGAGAATTACAAGAGGAAACAGGTTTGGTAGTAGACAAAACTCAACAAATTGGTACTTTTGGCAAACCTGGTAGAGATCCTAGAGGCCATACGATATCTGTAGTTTATTTATCACAAATTAATGGTGAAAAAGACTTGATAGCTAACGATGATGCTGCAAAGGCTGAATGGTTTGATATTAAAGATTTACCAAAACTAGCCTTTGATCATAGCGAGATTGTTAATTTTGCAAAGCAATTTTTATAATGTGAAAATTGCTAATTTTTGTGATATACTAAGTCTATTACCAGATTATTTTTCAGAATTATCACGCCCTAATTTTGGGCATATTTCTTTATAATTTTAAAATAAAAAATGAATTTTCATACAAGAAAGTGGATAAAACCACAAGATCTAAATCCCAATCAAACTTTATTTGGAGGCCGACTATTAGAATGGATAGATGAAGAATGTGCGCTATACAGCATTATTCAGCTTGAAAATCCTAAAACGGTAACCAAGTATATGAGTGAAATTGATTTTAGAAGCTCTGCAAAACAAGGCGATATTATAGAAATTGGTATCGAAGTTGTTAAATTTGGAACAGCATCGATTACTTTAAAATCTGAAGTTCGTAATAAAATGACCAGAGAATCTATTATTACCATCGATAAAATTGTGATGGTGGCTTTAGATGAACACGGCAAACCAAAGCCTCACGGTAAAACTAAAGTTGAATTTGTAAAAGATCGTCTTGCTGATAAGTAAGAATGATAATTATAGTAAAAGAAAAGCCAGTAACTAATTTTACTGGCTTTTCTTTTACTCCTTATTTTAATCAACTTGTTTTGTGCTGATGTACTATTTCTTAGATTCTTTTTCAGCTTTTTCCTGATCTTCTTCTTTTTCTGCTTCAATTTGCTTTTTGGCATAGCTAAGCTGAGATTCTTTAGGTGGCTCAGGAACTTGTTCTTGGGCTAATTCTGGTTCAAAGGTAATTTCAGCAAAAGCCGGAAAGTGATCAGATCCTACATCATTACCTACTTCTATGCACTTTACCCTGAATTCTTCTGTAACAAAAATATGATCTAATGGCCAGCGCATGATAAAATTTTTGGCATTAAAAGTATTGTAAAAACCACGACCTATACGTAAATCCAATAAACCGCCTACCTTTCTAAACATGTGTGTAGTTTGCGACCAGGCAACATCGTTAAAATCTCCCATTACAATTACCGGATATCTAGAATCGCGAGTTCTAAGGGCAATTTTCATCATTTCGGCATCACGATCTGAAGAACTTGGATTGTGCTGTGGCATTGGTGGCGTTGGGTGAATACTGTAAAATTGCAGGGTATCGCCTTCAAAAATAATTTTTGTATCTATTGAAGGAATACTGTCTTCTACCATAAAATGCACCTTTGGATTAACCAATTTTAATTTAGAGTAGAATAACTTTCCGTAGGTGTTATCGAAAGGAACCTCTTTTTTATAAGCGTATTTTTTAGAGAGATAGGGCGAAATATCATTTTTCCATTCCAAATTGGCCTCGTCGATTATTAATAAATCGGGATCTAATCGATCTACTTCTTCTAAAATACTTTTATGATCTTTATTTTTTTGCAGCACATTTATTGTAAGAAGTTTAATGCTTGGTTCCTCTTTAGTGCTGTCTCCAATTTCAGCATCATTAAACGGTGTATAAAAGTAAATTTTAGTAACCTGAACGATTAAGCAGGCAATAAGAATCGCTACAAAAATATAATCTTCAAACCACCGAATATTAAATTTTATAAAATACAACACTAAGGCTAAAGCCGTTAGCATGGTTAACTGAACATGCGGAAAATCGAATACCCGTATCCACCAGTAATCTGCAGCTACAAATGGAAAAATAGTTAGAACGATGGCGAAAACACCAAATATCTGAAAGAAGCGACGTAGTTTCATAACCAGCAATTTATACTAAAATGCTGTGCCGCTATGTTTAAGTTAGGTTAATTTTCTTGCTGAAAACCGTACATTTTAGTGATATCGTCGCCAGATGGAGATTCAAATAATTGCAATCCAAAATATGGAATAGCCGCAATTACATGATCAAAAATATCTGCGGTAATATACTCGAAATTTTCCCATCGTTTGTCCCGGCTAAAACATAGAATTTCTATAGGAATTCCTTTATCCGTTGGCGCCTGATGTCTTACAATAATGTATAATTCTTTATGTATTGCAGAATGTTCGTTTAGATAAGCATCTACATATTTTCTAAAAATCCCAAGATTGGTTTGGTTTCTACCATTTAGAGGAAGGCTTTTATCAATTTGATTATCCTTATTGAATTTATCGATTTCTTCCTGTCTAGTACTTACATATTTCTTTATTAAAGCAATTTTCTTTAGCTCGTCCAGATTTTCAGAAGTCATAAATTTTACTGAATTCTGCTTAATATAAACAGAACGCTTAATTCTTCGTCCGGGAGATTCCTGCATTCCTCTCCAGTTCTGGAAAGATTCAGAAATAAGGCTGTAAGTAGGAATTGTTGTAAAAGTATTGTCCCAGTTTTGTACTCGCACTGTGGCTAAACTAATTTCAGTAACATTACCATCTGCGCCATATTTATCGAACGTAATCCAGTCTCCAATTCTAACAATATCGTTAACAGCAACCTGTATAGACGCTACAAAACCTAAAATTGTATCTTTAAATACTAAAATTAATACTGCTGAAGCGGCTCCTAAAGAAATTATAAAGCTACGAATGGACTCTCCGGTAATTTCAGCAAAAATAAACATTAGGCCAACCACCCAAACAAGGATCATCACTACCTGAATGTAACTATCTACAGGCTTATCATTAAACTGGCGTAATGTTTTAAGATAGTTCTTGGATGTACGCAGTAAACTTCTAAAAATCCAGATGACAAGGATGATAACATAAAGATCAAAAAGCTTATCGAAAATGGCCAATATCGCCTCATAATCTACAAAAATGATAGGCACTAAATAATAAAGTGCCATTAAAGGTAGAATTTGACCTACATACCTAGGAAAATTACTCTGAATCAAAAAATCATCAAAAGTAGTTTTTGTTTTATCGGTAAAGGTTTTAAATGTTTGAATTACAAAACGCTTTATCAAATAGTTAATTCCAATAATTATAAGAATTAAAACCAGAATATTTAATAAAAGATTAGCGTAATGGGCAAGATTATAATTTACACCATTTCGCAATAAAAAGTCTTCCAGTAAACAGGACAACTGTTTTACATGCTCATCCAACTGAATCATTACAAAAATTTTCTTTCAACGTAAAATGGGCCAAGGGGTAATACTGAACAAATAATCACTGTAAATAGTTGTTTTAAATTCCAGTTTAAAAGTTCGTACATATAATAAGCTCCTAAAACATATAAAACGAATAAAATACCATGAGCCATTCCTACAATCCTAACCATTTCTGGTATATCCCAGATATATTTTAAAGGCATGGCTATTAGCAATAACACTAAAAATGAAATAGCTTCTAAAGTGCTTACAATTTTAAAGATCTTAATTGCCTTGTCTTTTTCCATGGGAATTTTTTTTGACTACAAATATAGGCCTTTGTAAATGATTATAATTATTAGAACAATCATATTTCCTATAGGATTAAAGAATAATTAAGAATAGAAAACAGCTTTAATATTTGTAATTAATTCAGTAATTTGCAGGTTAATCAACCTAAATTATGAGTGGAAAAATATTAGTAACCGGCGGCCTTGGTTTTATAGGTTCGCACACTGTGGTTGCACTCCAACAACAAGGATATGATGTTGTGATTATAGACAACTTATCTAATTCTTCAATAGATGTTTTAGCCGGAATTACAAGAATTACTGAAAAGACTCCGGAATTTGAAAAGCTAGATCTAAGAGACAAATCTAGCGTTAAAGATTTTTTTGAAAAGTATACCGATATCGCCGGAGTTATTCATTTTGCTGCTTCTAAAGCAGTTGGTGAAAGTGTTCAAAACCCATTATTATATTATGAAAACAATCTTGCTTCTTTAATTTATTTGCTTCAGGAATTAAGCAAAAAAGAGCAAGCCAACTTTATATTTAGTAGCTCCTGCACGGTTTATGGGCAGGCCGATGAATTACCTATAAAAGAAGAATCTCCTGTAAAGAAAGCCGAGTCTCCTTACGGAAATACGAAACAAATAGGAGAGGAGATCATTGTAGATACCTGTAAGGTAGCTGAGGGTTTAAAAGCTATTTCATTACGTTACTTTAATCCAATTGGAGCACATGAATCTGCTGAAATTGGGGAACTCCCTTTAGGAACTCCGCAAAACCTGGTTCCTTTTATCACACAAACCGCAATTGGAAAAAGAGAACAACTTTCAGTTTTTGGTAATGATTATCCAACAGAAGACGGAACCTGCATAAGAGATTATATTCATGTTATGGATTTAGCTGAAGCACATGTTGCCGCACTTACAAGACTTCTTGAAAATAAAGAAGCGCCAAAATATGAAGTTTTCAATTTAGGTACAGGTAAAGGAAGTTCAGTTTTAGAAGTGGTAAATTCTTTTGAAAGAGCAACCGGGGAAAAACTGAATTATAAAATCGCACCGCGAAGAGAAGGTGATGTTATAGCTGCTTATGCAGATACTACAAAAGCAAATGAAGTTTTAGGCTGGAAAGCCGAAACCGACTTGGATACATCTTTGGCAAGCGCCTGGAAATGGGAGGTAAAAGTTAAAGAAGCAGAGGCTGCTGAAAGCTAAATCAAATATTTTATAAAAAATAAAGTCCGGATTAGGCTAAAATTAATGCACTAATCCGGACTTTTTTATTTTCTTCAGAAATTAATATTACCTGGTTCCATTTACCAAAAATGCATGAATTACTCCAGGAATCCAGCCAATAATGGTTAGAACTATACTAATTAATAAAGTTGTTCCAACACCATGTTTCATGTAAACAGCAAGTGGTGGTAATAAAATATTCAATACAATTGTTAGAATAGACATCGTTTAATTTTTTGGTTAGTTATTCATTTTAAAGCAATGTAATACTCTTCTATTAACTATCTTAAATACTTTTAATTAGTTTAACTCACTTTAACTTAAGCTTTAAACTTTCTGTATTTTGCCATCATAAACATATAAATTCCGTAGCATACTAATCCAGCTGCAACAGCACCAAGTAAGTATTGCCCATAAGATGAACTTTGCAGGAATGAAAAAGCATCGGTTGTACTTTTAATCTCCGAAGTATTAGATTCTACAGCGGCTCTAATAAAAAAGTATCCCAAAATGAAGAATATCACTCCGCGTGCAATTAATCCCATTAATCCGGTATTCTTAATAGTTTTTCTTCTTTTCTCTTCTGAAATAGATTTATAATCGAATTTGGTAAGAAAACTTTTTGTGTAGGCTTTTTTCATTTGATTTATTCCTGCACCAATTACTGCAATGCCAATTGCTGCAAAAATGATAACTCCAATTTGGCCCGTCATAAACCCAGGACTTTGGCTTCCACTACTTCCAGAGCCACCCGCATTAATTACTTTCATTAAAGCTGAAATCGCCAAAGCTAAATATATGAGTGCACTTACACCAAAAGCGGCTCTTTTTACTTTTCCTTTTTTATCGCTACCAATATTTTCTGGATCCTGAAAAACCTGAATTGCTCTCCATATCACATAACATAAGAGACCAATAGCCATTACAATAAGAATGGCATTACCATAAGCTTGTTTTTCTAGGAAATCTAGAGCCTGAAATTTACCGGCTTTTTGGCCGCCAAGATTAAATGCGGCAAGGAAAGTAAGTGCACCTGTAATTGCATATACAGATCCTTTTGCAACATATCCAGTACGTGCAATCTTCTTTAATTTTGAGTCCATTTAGATAAGTTTTTTAGTTGGTTAGGTCTAAAATACTTCAACAAAAAGGCCTCTTACAAATATTTAGCACAAGTTTAATTAGTTCTTGTACAAAATGTTATAAAGTCTTAAACCATTTCAAAGATTACAAGCGCATAAAGGTAAAAACGCACAAAACGAAGTAAACCAAACATTAAATAGCTACTAAACGGAAAATTAATGATTCCGGCAGCAATACTGGTTATCGAAAAAGGAATGGGTAATAGGGCACCAACGATAATTAAAAATCCACCCCATTTTCGTGTATTCTTAATATGCTGCGCCAGTTTCAATTCCATCGCTTCATGTACGCTTGGGATTTTAGTAATTCCTCTACCTATGTAGTAAGAAACAATCCCACCAACATAAGAAGCTACTGCTAAAAAAGAAAGGTATAAAATAGGGCTGGCAGATTTACCGGCCCATGCAATAAATAACTCAGGAGGTATAAGTCCTAAAAGTGATTCGCTGGCAAAAAAGATGCTTAAGATTACAATTGGCGAATAGGTTTCAGTCACCATTACCAATGTTTCTTCTATATCAAGCACAAAACGATCTAAAGCAAATAAAGCACCAACAAATAACAAAATAGGAATTATAGCTTTTTTAATGCTTTTCCAAACAAAGCTGTAAAAACCTGTGTATTTGTAATATTGGTGCATTAAGCGCAGTCTCGATTTCTTTCTAGACTTCGCATCTTTCTTCATCAGCAATCATTTAAGTAATTCATCTGGGGTTTCCAGATTTCAACTAAGTAAAGAGAAAATATTAGTTCTCTTCAGCGTATTCTGTAAAAGCCTGAATGTAGTCTCTAAGCTCGATCTCGTTCACCTTATTGGTATGATCTTCCATCAAAGAAAATAGGTACGCAAGGCTTTCCTGTCCTGTCACTTCATCTTCAACGCGAACTTCCTGGTTTTCTTCATCATCCTCGATAGGATCGTCCTCTGGAATAGCGATGTTAAATGACTGATATTCTTCTACATGCTCAAAAGTTAATCTAATTACTTTGGCTAGTAGCGGTTGTCCTTCGTCAACTACGTAAGTTCTAAGTTCTTTTAAATCTTCAATTAGCGTATTGGTGATAATACCGTTTCTCATTAAATCACGCTGAATCTTATTAAGCAGCTTCTGAGCTTTTATGTTTTCTAAAGGTTTCAAATTATCAGTGTATTTATTTGTAGTAGTAAGAATTCAAGTTTTTGCAAAAATACTTTTTTATGCTAGTTCTGAAACTATTTAACACCAAAATTAATAAAGGTTTTAGATTTAAAATTAACAATTAATTACCAATTTTAATTTTATACGCCATACGTACTTTATTAGCTTTAGTTTTGAGCATAATTAAAAATTGAAAAATAAAAATACTATGAGTTCTTTAGAAGGAAAAGTTGCATTTATTACAGGCGGAAGTAAAGGTATTGGTTACGGTGTAGCTGAAGCTTTACTTAACGAAGGATTTAAAGTGGCTATAACCAGCCGTTCTTTAGAAGCTGCAGAAGAAGCAGCAAAAGAATTAGCAGGTAAAGGCGAAATTATAGGTTTAGAAGCCGATGTAAGAAGTTACGAAAGTCAGCAACAAGCCGTAAAAGCAGCTGTAGATAAATTCGGAAAGATAGATCTTTTAGTAGCAAATGCAGGAGTTGGAAAATTTACTTCTATAGAAGACATGACGCCAGAAGAATGGAATGCTACAATCGAAACAAATCTTACCGGTGTATTTTATAGTGTAAAATCTTCTTTGGCCGAGTTAATTAAAACTGAAGGATATATTATTACTATTTCTAGTCTTGCAGGAACCAACTTCTTTGCTGGTGGCGCTGCTTACAACGCCAGTAAATTTGGAGTAACCGGTTTTTCGCAGGCTGTAATGTTAGATTTGCGACAAAAAGGAGTAAAAGTAAGTACCATTATGCCAGGATCTGTGGCAACACATTTTAATGGTCATACACCTAGCGAAAATGATGCATGGAAAATCCAAAAAGAAGATATTGGTGAATTAGTGGTAGATTTAATGAAAATGAATCCAAGAACATTACCAAGTAAAATAGAGGTAAGACCATCTACACCACCAAAAAAATAAGGTACACATCGATATTGTAAAGAAAAGCCGCTAATTTTTGCGGCTTTTTTTGATGCTATAATTATCGTAATATTGCAATTAAAATTGGGTTATGGGAGTTACAAAATCAGAAATTTTTAGCGAAAGTCAGAATCAAATTGCCAGCGTAGCTAAAGTTTTAGGTCATCCGGCAAGAATTGCCATCCTTCAACAAATTATTAAAGCAAAAAGCTGTATTTGTGGTGATTTAGTTACTGAAATTGGTCTTGCACAGCCAACAATTTCACAACACCTTCGAGAATTAAAGAATATCGGCATTATAAAAGGAGATATCGAGGGAACTCGCGTTTGCTATTGTATAGACGAAGAAAAATGGAGCGAAATTCGTGATTTATTGGCAACATTTTTTCAGCAGGATATCTGCGGAAAGGATTGCTGTTAGATGATTTATGACGTAATAATCGTTGGAGGTGGCCAAAGTGCACTTGCCTGTGCCTATTATCTTAGAAAAACTTCACTGAAATATCTAATTATAGACGCCAATAAGTATTGTGGTGGTTCCTGGAGCCAAAATTGGCAAAATTTAGACTTATTTTCTGCCGCACAGCATAGCTCGTTACCCGGCTGGTTAATGCCGAAAACTAAAAATGAATATCCTACCAAAGAAGAAGCTATAGAATATTTGTGCCAGTATGAAAAACGCTTTGATTTCCCAATAAAAAGAGGCGTTAAAATCAACAATATCAAAAAAGAAGCTGGATTATTTCTTCTGAAAAGTGAACAGAAAAAATTCAAAACCAAAGTAGTGATCGCAGCTACAGGTACGCAATCTAAACCTATTATTCCTGAAGTAAATGGAAAAAACTCCTTTAAAGGAATTCAACTTCATTCCTCACAGTATCGAAAAGCGGAAGATTTCAGTAATAAAAAAGTTTTAATAGTGGGCGAGGGGAATAGTGGTGCTCAAATCTTAGCGCAGGTTTCAAAAGTGACCAAAACAAAATGGGCCGTAAAAAATGAGCCCCAATTTTTACCTGATGATGTAGATGGTAAAGATCTTTTCGATCAGGCTTCAGCAAAATATAAAGCAAAGCAACAGGGAAAAGAATTTAGACCGAAAAACTACAATATTGGTAGTATCGTTATGGTCCCGCAGGTAAAAGAAGCCAGGGATCGCGGAGTTTATACCGAATTTAATAGCATCCATTCTATTACTGAAATTGGCGTAAAATGGGATGATGGAAATTATGAAGATTTCGACGTCATTATTTGGTGCACAGGATTTGGTTACGCTACAGATTATCTAAAAAATCTGACTGAAATTCAACAAAATGGGCAAATAGCAACCAATGGAACGGCGGCTAAAGATGTTGATGGTTTATGGCTTGTAGGATTCGGACAATGGACGGGTTTTGCTTCAGCGACTTTGATTGGCGTGGCGCGTTCGGCTAGAAAAACAGTTTCAGAAATTAAAGAATATCTGTCTTTTTCAGAATAAAGATTTTTAGATACAGATTTCAATATAATTCAACAGAATTAAAATTCTTAACAAGATTTGCTCAGCAGCGTTAAATCTCCGCTAAAACTAAAAAGCTTATTTGGGATGAAGATTTGTTGTGATTATCTTCAAGCTGAACCAAATAAAACATGTTATGAATATTGAAGGAAAAACAGTGATCATTACCGGAGCTTCTAGTGGAATAGGAGAGGCCACCGCTAAAAAATTAGCAAAAGAAGGTGCGAATGTCGTGATTTCTGCTCGAAGAGAAGAGCGATTAAAATCACTAAAAGAAGATATCGAAAAAGATGGCGGTAAAGCCTTAGTTGTTACTGCCGATGTTACCAAAAAAGAAGATTTTGAAAAAATTGTGAGCGAGACTAAAAGTGCTTTTGGAAGCATCGATGCTTTAGTGAACAATGCAGGTTTAATGCCGCTTTCTTACGTAAAAAACCTACATACAGACGAGTGGAACACAATGGTAGATGTAAACATTAAAGGTGTTCTAAATGGAGTTGCTGCGGTTTTACCCACAATGAAAGAACAAAAATCTGGTCATATCATTAATATTTCCTCTTCTGCAGGAAATAAGATTTATCCAGGCGGAGCAGTTTATTGTGCGACCAAAGCAGCTGTAAAAATGTTTACGGAAGGTTTACGAATGGAGCTTGCACCAAATTTTGGGATTAAAGCAACATCTATAGAGCCTGGTGCGGTTGCAACAGAATTAACCGATACCATTACCGATGAAGAAATTAAAGAAGGATTTGTATCAAGTTTAGAAAGTCTTACTCCGCTTGAATCTGAAGATATTGCTGAAGCGATTTATTATGCACTTTCACAACCCGGAAGGGCAAATATCAACGAAGTTTACGTGATGCCAACTTCACAGGAGCAATAAAAACTTGTGTTGAAATTGTATAAAAAAGCCTCCTGTTTTTAGGAGGCTTTTTTATTGGCACTGCTAACGGGTAAAATACAACTTGGTAGTTTACTCTAAAGTATGATTTTACTTAAACTTCAACCAGCATTTTACCGGTGTTTTTACCTTCAAAGATTTCAATAAAGGCTTTTGGAACATTTTCGAATCCTTCACGTTTTGTTTCATCGAATTTCAGCTTATCATCTGCAAGCCAGCTTCCCAACTGTTTTATGGCGTGCTGAAATTCATCTACATGATCTCTAACAATAAATCCCTGCATTAATGCACGTTTCTTTACCATGATTCCTTCTAAACGCATTCCGGTAGGAACTTCTTCTTTATTATAAATCGAAATGGCTCCGCAATTAATGATTCTAGCAAAATCATTGATATTCTGCATTGCCGAATCTAAGATTTCGCCTCCTACATTATCAAAATAAACATCTACGCCATCTGGACAATTTTCTGCAATGGCTTTGGTCATATCTTTAGTAGTTTTATAATTGATACCGGCATCAAATCCAAAATCATCTTTAATGTGTGCTATTTTTTCATCGGTTCCGGCAATTCCAACTACACGGCAGCCTTTAATTTTCCCAATCTGCCCAACAATGCTTCCTACAGCACCGGCAGCACCAGAAACTAAAAGCGTTTCACCTTCTTTTAATTTCCCAATATTCTCTAAAGCTAAATATGCGGTTAATCCAGTTAAGCCTAAAACTCCGAGATAAGCTGAAAGCGGTACATTTTTATTAGTAATTTTATTTAATCCTTTACCTGAATGCTTCTGAAATTGTTTCCAATCTAACATTCCGCTTACATAATCTCCCTGCTGAAAATCCTTATTTTTTGATTCAATTATTTCAGCAACAACCATAGAAGACAATGCTTCATTTAATTGAAAGGGCGGGATATAGGAATCAACATCGCGCATTCTTCCGCGCAAATAGGGATCTACTGAAATGTATTTAGATTTTAGCAGAATTTCACCGTCGCTTAAACTCGGTTTTTCTTCATCTTGAAACTCAAAATTATTCTCTTCAGGTTTTCCTGAAGGTCGCTCTTTTAACGTGATTACCTTATTCATAATATCATTTTTTCTGAAATTAATTCAATCTCCATTCTTCACCAAAAAGCTAGTCTTAATTTATCCTTAATACCTAATTCAGTTTAAAATCTAAAAGAAAATAGTGCTTAATACTAAAGGCTTTAATTTCTATTTAACATTTACAAAACTTAATTTGGTAAATTTGCATTCTATAAACTAATCACCTAAAAAAGGCGCATTGATAAAGAAAATATCTGAGTTTTGGTATTCCATTTTAAAGTTTTTACGCAGCACAGATTTTACAAAAGCTGTGATCTTAACTATAAGTATTGGATCTGCAATCGGGATTTTTAATGCGCTAGGCTTATCTAATATTGGTATTCCTTTAGCGGTGGGTTGCCTGCTTACCGCCCCAAGCGATACCATTGGCACATTAAAACATAAAATTATTGGGGTAATTGTAGCGGCGTTTCTTGCGGGACTTACCTCGATGATTATAGGATATTCTTCTGCCAATATTTATTTCACAATTCCTGTGGTGGGAATTATGGTATTTGCAATTTCATATCTTGCTGTTTATGGGTTTAGAGCATCTATGGTTGCTTTTGCCGGTTTAATGGCAGTGGTACTTAGCTTTGCAAATGTAGATACTTCCATGACGCTTTGGCAACATTCACTACTAATTGCTGCCGGGGGTTTATGGTATCTTTCTTTAAGTGTTTTATGGCATTTTATTAATCCAAAGCATGAAACAGAACAGTTATTAGCGCAATGTTTAGAGTTAACAGGTGAATATTTACAGGTTCGTTCTCAATTAATCCTGAATGTAGAAAATAGGGATAATTTACAAAGAAAGCTATTTGATCTACAAAATGAACTCAACCAAAAGCATGAAAGTTTACGAGAGGTTTTAATAAGTTCCAGAAAATTATCTGGAAATTCTAATTACGCACGTAAGCGTTTATTGGTTTTTATAGAATTAGTGGATATTCTGGAATTAGGAATGGCTAATCCTGTTAATTATGAGCGAATGGATTACCTGTTTAGTAAAGACAAAGAGTTTCTGGCAATTTTTAGTGATGTAACCCATTATTTGGGACTTCAACTTATAGAAATCTCAAAATCCATAGAAAGTAAAAGACCCGTTCCTGAAAATAAAATTTCAGAATATATCGACAAATCCCGTCAGGCCGTAAATCGCTATCGTGATCAAATTGATATTACTGAAAAACGAGAACATATTTTAATGCTTCATAATCTTTTTGATTATCAGGAAAGGCAATCCCATAAGATTAATACCATTTTTGGTGTGGTAAATAATCTAAAACAGGGAAATGCCATTTTTATGAAGCATAAAGAGGTGGTGAAATTTATCACTCCGCAAGAGTATTCTTTTAAAACATTACAGGAAAACTTCAATTTTGGCTCTCCTATTTTTAGACATGCTTTACGTCTTGCTATTGTTGTTTTAATTGGATTTTCTGTAGGTGCATTTTTTTCTATTCAAAATGCATACTGGATTCTCTTAACTATCGTCGTGATTATGAGACCAAATTACGGACTCACAAAATCGCGGACAAAAGAACGAATTATAGGTACTTTAATTGGCGGATTTATCGCGATTGTAATTGTATTCATTACACAAAACCCCTACATATATGGTGCTTTAGGTTTATTATCCTTAACAATGGCCTTTTCCTTAATTCAAAGAAATTATAGAACGGCTGCGGTGTTTATTACTTTAAGTATCATCTTTATTTATGCCCTTTTAAAGCCAGATGTTATAAAAGTAATTGAGTTTAGAATCATAGACACTTTTGTTGGGGCGATATTGGCCGGTTTAGGTAATCTTTTTTTATGGCCCACCTGGGAATCTGGAAATATTAGAAACATCATTGCGACAAGCATTGCGGCAAACCGCGATTATTTCCTTGAAATCGATAAGTTTTATCATAAAAAAGGAGAACTCCCAACCACTTATAAACTGGCTCGTAAAAAAGCATTCCTTGAAATGGGAAATCTTAGTGCGGCATTTCAACGTATGACGCAGGAACCTAAATCTAAACAAAAAGACTTGGGTTTAATTTATAGATTGGTAAGTTTAAATCAAACTTTTTTATCTGCCCTTGCTTCAATGGGTACATATATACGAAACCACAATACTACAGAAGCTTCTAAGGATTTTGAAGTTTTTGTAAAACAGGTGCTCCACAGTTTAAATAATGCTGAAGAAGGATTAATTGCCCAGGCTAAGCAAAAGAAAACTAATGTCGAATTGCTTAAAGAAGCAAAGTCCAGATTAGATGAAAAATATGAAGAATTAGTAAAAATAAGAAATCAGGAAATTGCTGAAGGTAAAGAATTAGCAGATCAAGATTTGCGTTTGCAGCTTCAGGAAGCACAATTAATTACTAATCAATTACAATGGCTTTTGGATATTTCTAAAAACATTAGAAAAACAGTTTTTAAAACGACTTCAATCTAAAATGAGTAAACGAGCACTAAAAAAATACCTTAAAGAACTGGATAAAGAGGATCTTGAAGAGCAAATAATCGATTTATATGAACGTCTAGATGAAGTAAAGGTTTTCTATAATTTTGTTTTTAATCCTAACGAGCATAAGCTTATTGAAGATGCTAAGATTAAGATAAGTAGAGAATATTTCCCTGAAAATAGAAGAAAACGAGCAAAAGCACGTCGCTCTGTAGCTCAAAAATTTATTAAGCATTTCAGAAAATTGGGCGTAGATCCTATAAAAACGGCAGATTTAATGCTGTATAATATTGAAATTGCGCAGACTTTTGCTGAGGATCGCTCTAAGATAAAAGAAGCTTTTTATAAATCGATGTATAAGTCTTATGAAGAAGCAGTGAAATTTATTTTACAAAACGGACTAACAAACGAGTTTGAAAACCGAATTGTAAAAATAGCCTTACATACAGAGGGGCAAGATTGGCCAAATTCTTATTTATTTTTAAAATTATCATCACAATTTGATTAACTTTAAAAACTAAGTATTACTTTTAGCTTTATCGATTTAGTATGAAGCTTTCACTCACTTTCTTGTTTCTTATTTTATCCTTTTCATCCTTTGCACAACTGGGATTTTGTGAGGGGAGCAAGGGTGATCCTATTTTTCAATTTGATTTTTCAGGTTCAGGGCAATCTTTTCAGCAATACACTACCTACAATTTGGTATCCCAAAGTCCGCAAGATGGTTCTTATACGGTTTCATCAAATCTAGACATCCAGAGTGATTCCTGGCATAGTTACTTTCCACAAACAACAGCATCTAACGGCAATGCAATGATCGTAAACGCCAGTTACGAAGCTGGATTATTTTTTGAAATTGAAATCCCAGATCTATGTGAAAACACAACCTACGAGTTTTCAGCATTTTTAATGAATATTTACGATCGTTCAAGTAATGTTTGTGGAGATGGAGGAATCCCTATAAATGTAAGGTTCGAGATTTGGGACGAAACTGATACCGAATTGATTAATGGCGGTGATACAGGAGATATCGCTTCAACTACTAGTCCGCAATGGGATCAATACGGTTTAACGTTTCAAACAGAACCTGGCCAGGAAACCGTAATCCTTAAAATCTTTAATAATGGAGAAGGTGGCTGCGGAAACGATCTAGCTATAGATGATATTATTTTTAGGTCTTGTGGAGATTTAACCCTTATAGAAAGTCCTGAAACCGAAACTGCGGAAATCGGACTTTGTGAAGAGAATGCTCCAGGTACTTATACCTTAACTGCAATTCCTGATAATGCAGTATATCAGGATCATTTTTACCAATGGCAATCTAAGTTAGAAGGGGAAGAATTTACAGATATCCCTGGAGCAACTAATCAAGAATATACCGCTTCAAATATTACCGAAACAACCTATTACAGAGTAAAAGTAGCTGAAGATCAAGTAAATTTATCCAGTGCACTTTGTAGTTCTGCTTCAGATGAGTTCATTATTCGTTTTATTGAAAGTCCAACATCACCGGTATCTGCTGGAGATGTAGATTGGTGTGATAATCTTGGGCCGGCCACATTAATGGTTAATGCCACGGGCGAACAACAAATCGCCTGGTATGATTCAGAATTTGGCGGAAATAGAGTGGGAGAGGGAACGTCTTTTCAAACAGAAATAGAAGGCACATATTACGCTGAAGCTTATTATGAAGATTATGATTGTGAAGTTAGCGATCGTACAGCAATTACACTTACAATTAGCCAGGCACCAGTGGTAGAAGATGAAGTCTTACAAATTTGCCCAGATGGTACATTAATTTTAGATGCTGAAATTCCTAATCATACCTATATTTGGAGTACCGGTGAAACTTCGTCGCAGATTCTAATCGATAGGCCGGGCAATTACTTTGTAGAAATTATTACACCAGAATCTTGTTCTAGTACTAAAAATTTTGAAGTTACTATTGTTGATGATGCTGAAATTGCTGAAGTAAACTCAGATGATCGTAATATCATTATCATTCCGCAAAATGAAGGCGAATTTGAATATAGTTTAGACGGAATTAATTTTCAGCAATCAAACATCTTTCAGAATATTGATGGTGGTGTGTATACTGCTTTTATGAGAGATTTGGTAAACTGTAAAGTGGTGAGTTTAGAATTTCCGCATATTGTTGTACCAAAAGTAATCACTCCAAATGGTGATAGTTATAATGATAACTTCAATTTAAACGGAGTAGAATATTTTTCAGGTTCAGTGATCGCTATATTTGATAGATACGGAAGTTTAATTACGACGGGAAGTGGAGAAGGTTTTGAATGGGACGGAAGTTTTAAAGGAAAACAACTACCCGAAGGTGAATATTGGTACAGAATCAGAATTGCTGATTTTGGAGAAATAAAGGGACATTTTTCTTTGTTGAGATAGAATAAATTCTTTTTATAATTCAAACTTTCGAACTGAAAATTATAATTGTCCAGATTTGATGTTTTTGAGGCTAATTTTTTATCCTTCATTAAGGCTTTAATTCACCGAGACTTGCCTGTGATTTAAAAAAACTCTTTATACCTAAAATGCTTGCCCCAAGGATTTTGATTATCTCTAAAAGCAAAAAAGACAGCCTAAAATAGACTGTCTTTCTCTTTCAAATAGATTGGTTGGTTAAGACTTAAGAAGTTTTACTTGTCGATACTTCCATATTTTCACTAATAATTTCTTCTTTTTCAGTAGTCTTCACTTTTTTTTGAAGAAAAAATGGTAACCCAAAACCGGCTACACTCAAAATCCCCCCTAAAAGGAAGATATTAGTTGTTTCAGCAAAGATTTTTCCGCTAGATAAAATACCTAATATTAATATTGTGGACAACGGAAAAGACAAAGCTAAAATGCTTACTGCATAATTAGGATTAAAGGTTTTTTTCTTTTCATTTGGCTCAGCCGCATCAACCGCTGAAATATGGGCAAAGGGCCAAAAGCTACAAGCGCTTAAGCCAAATGAAAGCATTAATAGAATATCATTTTTAATTGAAATCCCAGCAAACATTACTAATAAGCCAGTAATTATAATTACAAATCCGGCTCTAAGCATTAATACTCCAAGAATCTGAATTAATTGATTTTTCTTAATATTTACCGCTAAACCTATGTACAATAACACTAAAGGCGTCATTAATAAACTTAATCTGCTTAAAGTTTCACTTGCAAAAAATGGAAGGGATTCCATATTAAGTCCAAATCCAACAAGCAATAAAGCAGCTGCTATAAATACATTTACTGGTTCAGAAATCATTGCGATTCCTAAAGATTTCAATTTAGCTTTACCAGATTGTGCCTTTTTCTCCTGTACTTTGTAATGCCAGTTCATGGCAACAACATAAAGGATCATAAGCACAAAAACTTTATTTCCCAGGTCGGCCATGGCTGCTTTAGCCAAATAAGAATCTCCAAGATATTCCATCACAAATGGAAAACAGGAAAGTCCTGGTGCCAATGAAGGGATTAGCATTTTAGCTGTACGGTAATTTGGGGTCTCTTTTTCTATTCCTAAAATTGGTAATAATAAAGGGAACACAAAGAAAAGAAGGGCATTTAGTATTAAAGCTAATAGCGGAAGTAATAATAAATCTGCTTCTACTTTTATCCCTAATAAAGCGATAAAGATCGTTGCTGGCAATGCAAGATTTAGAATAATCTTTTTTATACCAACAACTTCGGCTTTAGTACTAAATTTAACTTTTAAAAGTAATCCTATCCCAATAAAGAGAATAAACGTAATGGTTTTTTGTAGGCTTACATCCATAGATTAAACCAGAATTTCATCGATTGCGTCTGTAAAATATTTCATTTCTTTCATGGTTCCCATACTCACACGGCACCAATCCTGATCCCAAAATTTAAAAGCTCTTACAACAACTTTCTTCTCATAGATCTTTTCGAGGAATTTATCTCCGGCCATATCTATTGGGAAAATTACGAAGTTAGTATTGGAAGGCATATAATCCATTCCACGGCTTTCAAGATAAGAGGTGGTATAGTTTCTGGCTTCTTCAATCTTAGCTTTACAATCTTTAAGATAAGCCTCGTCTTTCATACTAGCAGCGGCTGCAGCAATACTTGGCCCGGTAATTCCCATACCTCCACGGGTAATATTGTTTATTTCGTCAAGAGATTTTTTATTACCTAACATATAGCCAACTCGTAATCCGGCCATTCCATGAATCTTAGAAAATGTTCTGGCTACAAAAATATCGTAACCTTCAGCCACAAGCGGAGCCATACTCGCATTTAATCCTTCAGGAGATAACTCTATATAAGCTTCATCAATAAATACCGGTACTTTTTTAGATACACGTTTACAAAAATCTTTTAGATCTTCAGTATCTGTCATTGTAGCGGTAGGGTTATTTGGATTGGTAATATAAACCAGTTTGGTATCTTTATCGATAGCATCTTCCATCGCTTTTAAATCGTGCTGATAATCATCAGTTAATTTAACCGCTTTCCAGTTTCCGCCAGCAGCTTCAGCTACACTAACTAAAGACATATAACTAGGATCACCGCTAACTACATTTCCGCCATGCTGAAATTTAACCAGTGCCGTCTTTTCTAAAAGGTCTGAAGATCCAGGCCCCATCAAAATACTTGATGGTTCTACACCTTCATATTCAGAAATTTGCTTTGTAAGCTCTCCTAAAGAACCCCAGGAATAATGATTTCCTTCCATTACAGCTTTTTGGAAAGCTTCAGCCGCCATTTTTGAAGGCCCATGTGGATTCTCATTCCAAACCAATCGTGCTTTTACAGTTTTTAAGTCTGGAAATCTAGGTGGCGTATATTCATCGAAAGAATTACTATAATTATATAAAAACTTACTGTTTTTAGATTGTGCATTGGCAACAGATTTTGCCCAAAGATCTGAGGGTGCAACCGCAACAGCTCCCATTGCTAATGCGCCTCTTTTTAGCCATTCTCTTCTATTTAAACTCATTTTAAGTGGTGTTTGCGTTAGATTTTAAAAATACACATTAACAGAATATTAAGCAATGATAAAAAATTAAAAATCAGCCACCTTGAGTCATAAATTAATATTTTTTTGACAATTTTTTATCATTTATAGAAAACTTCAAATTTATCCTTTTTAAAACGAATAAAACAATGAAAAATTTATAATTGTATTATTTACGTTTATAATTTAATTTCTATTTTTAGCCGCTCATCTTAAAATAATAAAATGTTACACAAACAGCTTCTTAATTTATTAGTAATACTATTTACTACCACCTGCTTCTCCCAAAATCTTATTGAAGTAAATATCGATACCCATAAAAAATATCAAACCATAGAAGGTTGGGGAAGTTCTCTTTGTTGGTGGGCCAGTGAAGTAGGGGATTGGGAAGAACAAAAAGTAGATAGTATTGTTAAAATTATTACCTCTCCAGAAATGTTAAATATGAATATTTTCAGATTTAATATTGGTGGTGGTGACGATCCTGCGCATGCCGGTGGTCACATGGCTAAAGGAAAAGGAACTAGAGCTGAAATGGAAGGTTATAAAGATGGACCTAATCAAGATTATAATTGGAAAGCCGATGCCGGCCAGCGAAAAATATTGCTAAAGATTAAAGAATCTCGTCCAGATGTTGTATTCGAAGCATTCTCTAATTCGGCGCCTTACTGGATGACCAAAAGTAAATGTTCCGCTGGATTTTTTGAAGCTCATAAAGATAATCTAGATCCTTCGCAATATGATGCTTTTACAGATTACCTTTTAGATGTAGTGCTACATTATAAGGATAAATATGATGTAGATTTTAAAACACTAGAACCCTTTAACGAATCTACTTCGTCTTACTGGTATTACAAAGGAAGCCAGGAAGGTTGTCATTTTGATGCTGAAAGTCAGATTGAAGTTCTTAAGATCTTATATCCTAAATTACAGGAAACAGGACTTAGCACCATTATCGCAGCGCCAGATGAAACAAACCTTGCTGCCACATTAAAGGTTTTAGATACTTATAAAGCTCACGGCGAAGTTTTCGATTGGGTTGGCCAAATAAATACACATACGTATTCTGGAAATAACAAAGAACGATTAGCTGTAAAAAAGTGGATAGATACTCTACAAAAGCCGTTTTGGCAATCTGAAACAGGACCTTCAGGAGGGCGATATAAAAGTGCTTTGGAAAATAATCTAAATCTGGTTCAAAAGATGTTTAATGATCTTAAAATTATGAAACCAGACGCGTGGTTAGATTGGCAACTTATGGAAGAAAAAAATGCTACCTGGTGCCAGATGAAAGCCAATTTTGACACAGAAGAATTCGAAATCGTGAAAAATCTTTATGTAAGAATGCAGGTTACCAGATTTATCAAGCAAGGTTATCAAATTATCGATACAGATACAGAAAATGTACTTACTGCAATAAGTCCTAATGGTGAGGAAATAGTAAGCATTTTACTGAATAAAGAAACAAATGAAACTAAAAATTTCAAGCTAAAATTCGATAAAATGAACCAATATTCTTTAGCTGAAGTTTTTAGAACCAGTAAAACAGAAGATTGCAAAGCCTTAGAGGTTACCAATTTTTCTGCAGCAGCCATCACTGCACCATCACTATCTTTAACAACTTTGGTGTATAGAAAGTAAACTACCTAGGGGCAAGGCCTCGAGCATTCGTTGGAAACAAATTTTTAATTTCGAGGCAAGCCTCGGGGTATTATACCCTTTGGCGGTACCAATAAAGATTTCGGTTTTCATGCAAATTAAAACCTAGTAAGATTTGAAGTTTTAGAACGACTATTTTAGACGTTTTAAAACTTCATTTTTTTATGCATCAAAAAATTCTTGATCACGTTTCTAAAATTATCGATCTCACAGATGATGAAAAAGCTGAATTTACGAGTATCCTAAGTCTGGTAAAACTATCCAAAAAGGATTATTTAATTAAAAGTGGAGAATTTGTGCATTACAATTTTTTCGTTTTAAAAGGCTGTTTACGGGCTTTTTATCGCGACGATCAGGGAAATGAAGCTAATTTACAATTTGCTATGGAGGATTGGTGGATTAGTGATTACGAAGCTTTAAGCGATGGGATTCCTGCCAGATTAAATGTAGAATGCCTGGAAGATTGTGAACTGCTGGCAATTCATCGTGATGCCCAGGAAGAATTATATTGCAGAATCCCAAAATTTGAACGCTTCTTTAGAATTAAAGTGATGAATTCTTTTATCGCTTTGCGTTGCAGAATTATGTCGAGTCTTCAAAAAAGTAGTAAAGAACGTTATTTGGAATTCTATGATCGTTTTCCAGAACTCGAAAACCGCATAGCAAACTATCATATCGCAAATTATTTAGGGATCAAGCCAGAAAGCTTAAGCAGGATTCGCAAAGAACTTATTTAGCTTAACAATTTTTAACAGCCAAAGCTAACATACATCAATGTTATTTTAAGTCGCGATCCCTTAATTTTGTTAGTAAGGGAAAGAAATTGCAAAAAAAGAAATCTGCCACAAAACCTCGTTTTTGTGGTTTTAATCAAACAAAATTGAAACTTATGAGTAAACAACCGCTTTTAACCGAGTATAATTTAAACGGATTAAAATTACCTAACCGCGTAGTGATGGCTCCCATGACGCGTAGCCGTGCTGATAATGCTGAAAATGCACCACGAGAAGATTATGAAGCCGAATATTATGCTTTACGAGCTTCAGCAGGATTAATTATTTCTGAAGGTTCGCCTATTAGCGATGAAGCGATTGGTTATGTTAATGTACCTGGAATCTATAAACCTGCTCAGATTGAAGGCTGGAAAAAAGTAACTGAAAAAGTACATGAAAAAAATGGCCGAATTTTTATCCAATTATGGCATGTGGGGAGAATGTCTCATCCAGATTTTCATAACGGCGAAAAACCATTAGCACCTTCAGCAATAAATCCAAACGCAAAATCTTATACTCCAGAGGGTTTTAAAGATACCGTAACTCCAAAAGAAATGACGATTGCTGAAATTAAGCAAACGATCGATGATTTTAAAAACGGCGCTAAAAATGCAATGGAAGCTGGTTTTGACGGTATAGAAATTCATTCTTCTAATGGCTATCTTTTACACCAGTTTTTTAATGGTACATCAAATACCAGAACAGATGAATACGGTGGAAGCATTGAAAACCGAGCAAAAATTCTTTTTGAAGTGATCGACGCTATTAAAGAAGTAATGCCTGAACAGAAAATAGGTTTACGTTTAAATCCTTCCTTAGATGGGCCATTTGGAATGACAATGGATGAAGAAACCATCCCAACATTCGATTATATCGTAAATAAATTGAATGAATACGATTTGGCTTATGTACATTTATCTGAGCCTTTTACAGATGTTTCTGATAATAAATTTGCGGTTTCTGAAATCGCAAAGCATTACCGTCCTTTATATAACGGAACTTTAATTATCAATGCTGGTTTCGATCAAGAAAAAGGAAATAAAGTTATCGAGGAAGGAAACGCAGATCTTGTAGCTTATGGTAAACCATACATCTCTAATCCAGATCTTGTAGAAAGATTTGAAAAAGGTGTAGCACTAACAGATTGGGATGAAAATACATTCTATGTACCTGGCAAAAAAGGATACCTGGATTATCCTGTAAAGGCAAGAGACTAAAAATACTTTATATAAAACAAAAAATCCCTGTGTTAAACAGGGATTTTTTGTTTTAGCTTTTATAGATTTTTAATTTTCTACTTTTACTGTGGCTTTTTCTTCTAATGGTTTAGCATCTTTATTAAGCACATATTGCGGAGCTTTGTTTAGTGCAATAAATGCTTCTTCAGAATATATTTTGGCGCCAAAACTTTTAGCTTCTTCGATCACTAATTCATCTGCATTTTTCCCTGTGATCAAAATCCCCGTTTTTGTAGACATTTTTTGTTCAACTTCTACATCCCATTCTTCTAATTGTTCTTTAATTTCAAGCTTATGTTCTTTATGCAATTTTCCATCAATCAGCACTTTTTGACCTTTAAACTCTTCGGCCATAGTTTTTTGCTTTTTAGACTTTATTTTATTCTGTTTGTCTGATAAGTGATTAAATACTAAAAATGAGACAAATAGGAAAATTAAGATGTAGGTTGCGATAATTAAGGTTTGGGGCGTCATAGTTTTTAGTTGTTAGATTGGTTTTTTCTTTGGTATCTACGTTCTTTAATTATATCTGGTTTTTCTAAATCGATTAAAATTTTCAGTAATTTTTTCGATACGAAAATATGTATACAATCTTCCAATTTCGTGCTAAAACCGTGGTTTAAGTAATATTTAACCCAAATCTTAAAAAGTATAAAAAAAGGATTCCTATACCGGAATCCTCTTTTATAATTTCAATTTTAGTGCTTTTAGCCTATAAACTTTATAACATTTTTACCTATAGATTTACCGCTTTCCTGCAACTTGTGCACTTCTCTAAATACCTGAGTATCTAAACCTTCCAAAGTTTTATGAAGCGTAGATTTTATAGTGCCATCTTCAAAAAGTAAACGCAATTCTTCAAGGATTTTATGCTGCTCAATCATATCTTCAGTTTTAAATAAAGAGCGGGTAAACATAAATTCCCAATGAAAGGCAGCACTTTTATTTTTTAATTTATTTAAGTCTAATGGGTTCTTATTTTCCACAATCGAGCAAATATGCCCCTGTGGTTTTATAAGATTTGCCATAGCTTCCCAATGAATATCTGTATCAAAAAAGTTAAGAATATAATCTACATTTTCGATATTGGCCTTTTTCATTTCGTTTTCTAGATCGTGATGATTTACGATCACATCGGCTCCCATTTGTTTGCACCAATCGCTGGTTTCTTCTCTAGAAGCCGTGGCTATAACCTCAATATTGGTAAGTTTTTTGGCAATTTGTATTCCAATAGATCCAACACCACCTGCACCGCCAATAATGAGCAGTTTTTTGTTATTCTCTCCGTTTTTCTGAAGTCTTAAACGATCAAAAATAGCTTCCCAGGCAGTGATTGCAGTTAATGGCATCGCAGCTGCTTCGTCAAAAGATAAATTAGAGGGTTTGTGTCCTGCAATTCTAGAATCGATTAATTGAAATTCGGCATTACAACCCGCTCTTTTATATTCTCCCGAATAATAAACCTCATCGCCAATTTTAAAATTAGAAACCTCATTACCCACAGCTTCAACAACACCTGCTGCATCCCAGCCCAAGATCTTTGGCTCATCTAATTCGGTATTCTTTGCTGCATTTTTACGAACTTTATAGTCTACCGGATTTACAGAAACCGCATGAATTTTCACCAAAAGATCTTTTGGCTCTGGCATTGGTTTTTCGGTTTCAAAAGAGATAAAACAGTTTTTATCATCTACCGGTAAAGATTTCGTTATTCCTATAGCTTTCATAAGTTTTCTTTTTTCTGAAATTACTATTTGCCTTTACTTCGGCAAAAATTTTGACATTTATTTAATGTGTAAACCAAACTGAAGGGTATAAAACTATAGCTGAAATTATCGAATTTTAGCTATAAATTTTTAATCGAATATATTCTGAAAATATCAGGTTTTTTCAATATTCCTCTGTAGGTTTCGTATTAAGCAGAATTCCTCTTCTTTTTCATTTAAGCAAATATTAAAGCGCCTATTGGTACTAAAATCATCGAAATTACCATTGAAAAAACAATAAGCAAAGCTGCCTGTTTTTCCTGAGATTTTAAAAATGATGCGAAAACCGCCAAATTCGCTGCTATTGGAAAAAGCGGAATTAACGCCATTACCTGACGTTGTTCCTTTTCTAATCCATCTACAAGCCAATATTCTAAGCCCATTAAAACAGCGGTGATTACTATAGCTGAAATTGCCCGTATTCCCAGTACTTTTGCGTAATATCCCCAGTTTAGAGATTTAAATTTAATATTGGTTAAATTCATACCAATAATAAGCATTCCCATTACAGAAACTACGGTTCCTATTACATCCACCACCGGTTTTACTGCCTGTGGAGTTTCAACTTTAAAAGCTTTTAAAACTAATGCTAGTATAATGATGTAAATAAAAGGCACCTTTAAAACCTCGATTATCGCCTGTTTGGTGCTAAATTTAGATTTCGCTACCTGAATATATCCAATAATATTTCCGTAAAGTGCTGTACCTACATAAATACAAATAAGTGTTGTAACTGCATCATCACCAAAAAGTGACTTCACGGTTGGGATTCCGAAGAAAGCAACATTAAAATAAGAAAAACCACTTTTTAAAATATTTACATCGCCAGAATTATCAATAGACTTATCTACTAAAATTGCAGGAAAAACCATCAAAAATGCCATTAAAAAAGAAACGATGGCTAAAATCAATAAATTCGAAAATCCCGCATCCAGTACATGATCGATTACCAAAATTGGTAGTAAAACAAATAAAAGCGGTTTATGAATCCAAGATTTTGGTATCCAGTTTCGCTTACTAAGTAAATAACCAATAGGGATACAGCATAAATAGGGGAGTAAGCTCACATAAAGTGTCTTAAATGTCTCCATCTGTAGTGGTTTTAAATATTATTTCTGAAGCTAATCTCGCTATAGTTTTTACATTAAACCAAACGGCATTAACATCCATCAACATTCCGTTTACTAAGTGACCAACCGCATAAATATGGCTACCACCATTTTTTGAGATACATTGCATGGTATGCGGATTAATAACTGCGCCACCAATGGGATGTGGTTTTAAGTACTTTTTCTTAAGTAAATTTTCTACAAGCACATTATTCATTTCTTCTAATTTTCCTGCGCTTCCGGTAGCATTTACTAATTTGTCAATTTTAAACACACCATCTTTTCCTGTGATAATTTCAAAGCAATTTTCATCATTCAGGAATTCAACTTTATTGTTCTGCGGAATAATTTGCAATTGGCCTTCTTTCATAAGCTTGGCCAATCGTTTCGCATTATGAAGCGGAATTGCATGCCGTGTGATCGTCCAATGCCTTCCCAACCATTTTGTAAAGATAATTTGCTCATGCAAACTCATCCAACTCCAAATAGTTGAAGTATCGTAACGCATTGAATAGGCCATATTCAATAAAGAATCGCCTCCTTTTTTTGCAATTTCAATATCATATTCTAGTAACGGCAGTTGATCTTTAGAATCACGATTTAAAGATTTCCAATCGATAGCTTTTCCTTCGGCTTCTTCAACATCCTTAATAAAAAGTCGGAATAATTCCTTGGCTCTTGGTGCATGACCTTTCTCTCGCTTTATTTGATGCAAATTAGCAAGTGTTAGAAATCTTCTTTCAAAATCTTTATTCTCATCTGGCTGTACTCTTGGTAACATTCCATCTGGAGAAAACATGGTTATTTTCCCCTTATGACCATTATCTACAAGACTCATTACCGTATCAATAGCACTTAAACTGGTTCCTAAAACACCAACATGATCGTTCTTCGCAGTATTCTCGATTAAGCGGCTTGTTGGCCAAGGAAAGTCGATATAATTTTTATTATCCTTAAATTGTTTAAAGGTATTTGGCTTTGGTGTTCCTGGAGCTAACAAAACTTCATCAACTTCAGTAGTGCTATTATTGGTTAAATGAATAACTAGTTTTTCGTTTTCTAAACGCTCAATATCAAAAGCTTCTGCCTGTATTCTTTCAACCTTTATATCATTTTTATTGGCTATTTCGATATTTTTTTCAAGCTGTTCAGCTACATAATGTCCGTAAAGTATTCGGCTGGTATATGCATTTTCCTCATCGCTCTCACTTTTTACATCACTACGATATTTCCCGCCATGTTCTTTAAGCCATTCTGCAAAATGTGCCGGCTCATTGGCATAGACTCCCATAAGATCGGCCTGGGTATTTAAAATATGTGTACGCTGTTTAGATCCAAACGCTAATCCATATCCTGCTTTTTCTCTTCGTTCTATAAATACAAACGAAACTTCTTTTTCTAATTTGGCAGTTCTACTCTGAATTAGAAGCTCAATCAAAGCTGCAGATCCACAGGCGCCACCACCAATAATGGCAATTTTTTTCATTTCTTTTTCTCGCTTTTTTGGTAATTTAATCAATAGCCTAGGAGCATTAAAATTATTAACTTAATTTAAAGAAAGGTTGAAGTGTGCAGGGTTATTAATGTTTTTAAGACTTTTGAAATTCGATAAAATTGAACAACACTTTTTATTGATAAATCCGAAAAAAACAACCTGCTAAATCGATAATCCTGCATTTAACATCAGTTTGAATGAAAAGATTTTAATAAAGGGATGAATTCAATTTTATACTATTATTTTAGGCAAAAAATAATTGAATTTTAATGAGAAAATCCCTTATAGCAGGATGTTTGGCTTCTCTTTTTACGGGGAGTTTTTCTTTTGGACAAGAATTATATGTTCCAAGAGATGTAAAAAAAGCATACGAGAACGAAACAAGAAGTGAAAGCGGTAAACCTGGCAAAAATTACTGGCAAAATTCGGCAAAATATAAGATTGATCTTCAGGTAAATCCTCCAAGCCGTACAGTAAAAGGTTCCGAAGAAATTATCTATACCAATAATAGTCCGAATACTTTAAATTCCCTAAATTTTAAATTAATTCTGAATAATCACAAACCTGGTGCAGCAAGATTGGGACAGGCTTCTGAAGATTATATGACAAACGGAATCGAAATTGATTCTTATTCAGAAAATGGTACCAAAAAGGAATGGAATTCCAAGAACGATGGTACCAATAAAATGATAAAACTGGATACACCATTGCAACCTGGCGAAAGTGTATCTTTAAGTATCGATTGGCATTTTGACGTTTCTAAACAGAGTGGGAGAGAAGGCGCTATTCTAGAAAATACCTTTTTCCTGGCTTATTTTTATCCGCGCGTGGCTGTTTACGACGATTATATGGGATGGGACACCATGACTTTCTTTGGGATGCAAGAATTTTATAACGATTTTAATGATTATGAAATTAGCGTAAATGTTCCTGAAGATTTTATCGTTTGGTCTACCGGAGATCTATTAAATGCTGAAGAAGTTCTTCAGAAAAAATATGCGAAAAAACTTGAAAAATCGATGCAAAGCGACGAAGTGATTCGCATCGCCACTCCAGAGGATCTTCAGAAAAAAGAAATTACCCAAGACGGCAACAACACCTGGAAATGGAAAGTTTCTAATATTACCGATGTTGCGATTGCCATCAGTAATGAATATAATTGGGATGCTGCAAGTGTTGTGGTAGATTCTACTTCTAATCGTCGTGTAAGTGTACAGGCGGCTTATGATAATGTTTCTGAAGATTTTCACGAAATGGTGAACTATGGCCAACATGCCTTAAACTGGTTTTCGCATCACTATCCTGGGATTGCTTATCCTTATTCAAAGTCTACTTTGGTAAGAGGTCATGGCGATATGGAATATCCTATGATGGTTAACGATAACTCTCATGGCGAGCCAGAACTGGCGCGTTTCGTGGCCGAACATGAAATTGCTCATACTTATTTCCCGTTTTATATGGGTACTAATGAGACCAGATTTGGTTTTATGGACGAAGGTTGGGCTACAACTTTAGAACATCTAATTGGGATCGAAGATCTTGGAGAAGAAAATGCTATTGAAAGTTTTAAAGGTTTTAGAGTGCAGAGATGGATCAGCGATGATAATATGGAACAGGATGTACCTATTATCACACCATCTAATATTTTAAGCGGACCTGTTTATCGCAATAATTCCTACGGAAAAGCAGCACTTGGCTACCTGGCACTAAAAGATATGTTAGGGGACGAGCTCTTCAAAAAGGCTTTACAGGGATATATGGATCGTTGGAATGGAAAACATCCAATTCCGTGGGATTTCTTTTATAGCATCAATGATATTTCAGGAAAAGACCTTAACTGGTTTTGGGATAGTTGGTATTTTGAGCCAAACCATATTGATTTTGAAATTAAAAAGGTAACACAAAATGATAATTCTGTTGAAGTTTTAGTTGCCAATATTGGCGGAATGCCAGCTCCTTTTGATGTAAAACTGACATTTGCTGACGGAAGTTCAAAAAACATTCATCAAAAATCTACAATTTGGGAAAATGCTGAAGATGAATTTTCAATACAAATTAAAACAGATAAAGAAGTTGAAGCAGTAACACTAGAAGGCGGTATTTGGATGGATGCTACTCCTGAAAATAATACCTGGAAAAAATAACCAATTTCAGCTTAAAGCATTATAAAAATAGCTCTCGATATTGTATAAAATCGGGAGCTTTTTTTTGTAATAACTTTTAATAGCGCAATCATTTTTCGAACATAATTATTACATTTGATTATAATGTTCGATTTTAAACTACAGGTTTTTCAAAGTGTGGCATCACGGCTTAGTTTTTCTAAAGCAGCCGAAGATCTTCATATCACGCAACCGGCGGTCACCAGGCATATTCGGCAAATTGAAGCGCATTTTAACCAAAAGCTTTTTAAAAGAAAGGGAAATAGCATTGCACTTACCGATGCCGGGAAGCTTTTACTCTCCCATAGCAAACTTATTTTTCAGCAATATGAGAAAGCCGAATTCGATATGAATTCGCTTATCGATAAAAACGAAGGAAATCTTAGAATTGCCGCCAGTACCACGATCGCACAATATATCTTACCGGAAGTTTTAGCAAAATTCCATCAAAAATTCCCCAAAATCAGGATTCATTTATTGAATATGAATACCGAGAAGGTTGAAAAATCTGTGATGAATAATTCGGTTGAACTTGGTTTTATTGAAGGACAATATAAAAACAGGGAATTATCCTATCAAGCATTTTTGCAGGACGAAATAGTGCTTGTGGTAGATAAATCGCATCCATTGGCCAAGCAGAATCAGATCACTATTTCAGAATTAAAAGATATTCCGCTTGTTTTACGAGAAAAAGGCTGGGGAACTCGGGAAGTGATCTTAAAAGCTTTTCAGCATGAAAATGTAAAAATGGAAGAGCTAAATATTGAATTAGAGCTTGGAAGTTCAGAAAGTATAAAATCTTATCTATCTAATGGCCATAGCGGTAGTTTTTTAAGTATCAATACAGTTTTAAAAGAATTGAAGCATGGCGATCTTTATATTGTTGATATCGAAAATCTACAAATTAAGCGGGATTTCTTTTTTATTCAGCAACAAGGACATCATTCTAATCTAAATGCTGTCTTTTTAAAATTTCTACAGCATCATTATAACTTTTAGTTATATAGTATAATAATTTATCATTTGATTTCGAGCTAGACTGAAACTACTTTTGAAGTATAAATTCAGTTTATGAAACCTGCAATTACTTCAGTTTTATTTTTAATTCTTTGCCTGGCCTGTTTGCTTCCGGTGGTGAATCCGCCAATTGCATTGGCTGCAGGAATTATTTTTGCGCAATTTTTTCAGAATCCATTTCAGGAAAAAACACAATCGAGCATAAACTGGTTGCTGAAATTATCGGTTATCGGGCTTGGCTTTGGCATGAATATCGACAAAGCTCTAGCTGCAGGAAAAGATGGATTTTTATTCACCATTATATCGATAAGTCTGACTATCGGACTAGGAATATTAATAGGTAAAATCTTTAAAATCGATCAAAAAATAGCCAAACTTATAAGTTCTGGAACTGCTATTTGCGGTGGAAGTGCCATTGCCGCAATTTCTCCAATAATTAAAGCCGATGCGAAACAAATTTCTATTGCGATTGGGAGTGTTTTCTTATTAAATAGTCTGGCATTATTTCTATTCCCGGTTTTAGGTCATTATTTTAATATGAGTCAGCATCAATTTGGAATTTGGAGTGCGATTGCCATTCACGATACCAGCTCGGTTGTTGGTGCTGCACAGGTTTATGGCAACGAAGCTTTAGAAATTGCAACCACTGTAAAATTAGCCCGAGCTTTATGGATCTTACCGGTTTCTGTTTTATTCGCACTAAGCAGCCATACCGAATTAAAAAAGATCAAGATTCCATATTTTATTGGCCTATTTATTTTAGCGATTATAGCCAATACATATATCCCAAATATAGAATTTGTGGCGCCAAGCATTGTTTCGGTTTCTAAAATTGGATTAACGCTGGTGTTGTTTTTAATTGGGAGCACTTTAAATTATAAAAGCTTTATTCAGGTAGGAATAAAACCGGTAATATTAGCTGTTTTTATATGGATTTTTATCAGTATCGTTTCGCTAATTGGTGTACTACAACTTATAAATTGAGGCTAAAAACATCGAAAATCGATATTTAGTGTAGCACAATTTTCTAAAATGCTGGTATAACTTAGACATTTCAAAGGTTTTAGTATTTTTATAAGGTTTTGTCTTGCCACCATACAGATTTAATTAGTTAATTTTATCGTTCAAAATGATTAAAACCAAAAGATTTACTTCATGAAAATCGGAATTGCTGCAGATCATGCTGGCTTAGAACAAAAAGGAAAGTTGCTTGAACTTTTAAAAGAAAAGAATTTCGATATAGAAGATTTTGGTGCCTATAAATATCAAGGCGACGACGATTATCCAGATATTGTTACTCCATTAGCAAAAGCTCTTAGTGAAAAGAAAATAGACCGCGCTATCGCAGTTTGTGGTAGCGGTGTTGGCGTTTCCATAGCGGCTAATAAATTTCCAGGTGTTCGCGCAGCTTTAATTTCTGAAACTTATTCAGCTCATCAGGGAGTAGAACATGATGATATGAATATGCTTTGCGTTGGTGGTAGAGTGTTGGGAACATCACTTATTTTAGAAATCATTTTGGCCTTTTTGAATGCTGAATTTCAGAAAGACGAACGTTTTGTAAGACGACTGAATAAAGTCTTAGATATAGAAAAAGAGTACTTTAAATTAAATTAGAATAGTTAAGAACCTAAAACTGAATCATGAAAGAATTCGATTTTGGAATTGTTGGACTTGGAGTAATGGGTAGAAACCTGTTGCTTAACATGGCCGACCATAAATTTTCTGTAGCCGGGCTGGATCTAGACCCCGAAAAAGCTGCATCTCTGGAAAAAGAAGCTTCAGAAGAGCACACTATAAAAGGAACAACTTCTGCCGAAGAATTTTGCGGACTAATTCGTAAACCAAGAGCAATTATGTTACTGGTTCCTGCGGGTAAACCTGTAGATTCGGCTATCGCATCGCTTTTACCTTATTTAGAGGAAGGTGATGTCTTGGTAGATGGTGGTAATTCTTATTTCCCAGATACCAACCGTCGTGTGGATGAACTTGCCGAAAAAGGAATTCATTTCTTCGGAATGGGAATCTCTGGTGGTGAAAAAGGAGCTCGTTTTGGCCCAAGTATGATGCCGGGCGGTAATGCTGAAGCATACGAAAGACTTCGCCCAATTTTTGAAGCTGTAGCTGCAAAAGTAAATGACGAACCTTGTGTAACTTATCTTGGAAAAGGATCTGCTGGAAACTATGTGAAAATGGTTCATAATGGTATCGAGTATGCAATTATGCAACTTATTGCTGAAGTTTATGATCTGCTAAAAAGAGGATACGGGGTAGAAGATGCTAAAATTCAGCAATTATTCGAAAAATGGAATAATTCAGAATTAGCTTCTTTCTTAGTTGAAATTACTGCCGGAATCCTTAAAAAGGAAGACGAAGTTACTGGTAAAGGTATTTTACTAAATTATATCTCAGACGCTGCAAAAGCTAAAGGAACTGGTAAGTGGACATCACAAAATGCGATGGACATCCAGGCGCCAATCCCGGCAATTAATGCTGCGGTAGAAATGAGAGATATTTCAAAATATAAAGAAGAGCGCGTACAGGCTTCAAAAAGTTTAAAATGGACAGATGTTTCAGAAACTTCAGAAGAAGAAATTTTTGCTGAATTAACTGATGCCTTTTATTTTGCCATGATTAATATTTATGCTCAGGGATTAGCGCAACTAACTATCGCCTCTAAAGAGTATGATTATGGATTAAATCTTGAAGAAGTTGCTAAGATCTGGCGAGGTGGTTGTATTATTAGAGCGGCCTGTTTAGAAGATTTTAGACAAGCTTATAGTAAATCTCCAGAATTACCTAACCTTTTATTAGACGAAACTTTAGGGAAATCTTTAGAAGAAAAACAAGCTGCGGCACGTAAGGTGGTTAAAACCTTTATCGACAAAGGAATCCCAGCATCAGTGTTTACTTCTACAGTTTCTTATTTTGATTCTTACAGAAGTGAAATTTTACCAACAAACCTTATCCAGGCACAAAGAGATTTCTTTGGAGCGCATAAATATGAGCGTACCGATAAGGAGGGTGTTTTTCATACTGAATGGAATTAAGCCTCAATTAATTTAAAATTAAAATGAAGACAGAAAAGAAAGCGGCCCCAACGATCATTGTTATATTTGGTGGAACAGGAGATCTTGCCAGCCGTAAATTAATCCCTGCGTTTTATAATCTTTATATAGATGATAGAATGGCAGATAATTTTGCCATTTTTGGATTAGGAAGATCAGATTTTGATGATGCTTCGTATAGAAAGGATTTATATAAAAAATTAAAAGAATTTTCTCGTCGTGATCCAGATGCAAAAGTTTGGAAGAAATTCGAAGAATCGATACATTATTTTAAATCTGATATTACCAACGAGAAATCCTACCAGGATTTACACTCAAAATTAACGACTCTTGATAAAGAATGGGGAGAACGTGCTAATAGATTATTTTATCTATCGGTATCACCTAAATTTATCGATGATATTACGGCTAATTTAAAAAGTCAGAATTTAGTTGAAGAACTTGAAAAAGATCGCCTGGTAATCGAAAAACCATTTGGTTACGATCTGGAATCTTCAATTGAATTAAATAAATTGCTTCAAAGAACTTTTGATGAGAAGCAAATTTTTAGAATCGATCACTATTTAGGTAAAGAAACCGTTCAGAATATACTTGCATTCCGTTTTGGAAATGCGCTATTCGAACCACTTTGGAACCGAAATTATATCGATTACGTACAAATTACTGTTGCTGAAAAAGTTGGAGTTGGTACTCGCGGTGGTTACTATGAAGGCTCTGGTGCACTTCGTGATATGATCCAGAATCACCTTTTACAAATTCTTTGTATGGTGGCAATGGAAGCACCAATCTCTGCAGATGCTGAAGAAATTAGAAATCGTAAAGTTGAAGTTTTACGTGCCATACGTAGAATTAAACCAGATGAAGTTAGCAAAAATGCAGTTCGTGGCCAATATAGCGAAGGTTGGGTAGAAGGAGAAAAAGTACCTGGATATCGTGAAGAGAAGGGTGTAAGTGAAAATTCTAGTACAGAAACTTATGCCGCTATAAAATTCTTCATTGATAACTGGCGTTGGCAAAATGTGCCGTTTTACCTTAGAACCGGTAAACGTATGCAGGAAAAGAGCTCTTCGATTACGATTCAATTTAGACCTGTACCTCACGCAGCATTTCCTGGTGAGCAGTCTAATAATATAATGCCGAATAAGCTTACTATTAACTTGCAACCTCAAATGGATATAAGATTACGTTTTATGACGAAAAAACCAGGTTTAGAAATGAACCTGAATCCGTCTGAAATGGTATTCGATTATGACAGCTGTTCAACGCATACCCCAGAAGCTTACGAAACTTTATTGCTTGACGCTATGTTAGGAGATACTACCTTATTTATGCGATCAGACCAGGTTGAAGAAGCATGGGATGTAATTAAAACCGTTCAGGAAGCTTGGGATAGCAGGGATTCAATTAATTTCCCTAATTATCAGGCAGGAAGTTACGGACCAGAAAGTGCAGAGGCACTTATCGCACAGCAAGGTCATGTTTGGTCTATAAACGTACGTGGAAAAAAAGAAAAGAAACAAGAAGAATGCTAAATATCTATCAAACTAAAGAAGAAGCAAGTCGTGCTGCTGCTCAGCATTTTGTAGAACGTGCAAATTTAGCTGTAGAGGAGCATGGCAAATTTACCGTTGCATTAACCGGAGGGTCTTCACCTGCCGGAATGTATGATTTGTTGACTACAGAATTTAAAGAACAGGTTGCATGGGATAAACTTTTTGTTTTTTGGTGTGATGAAAGATGGGTTCCTATTGAAGATGATCGTAGCAATGCGGGAAATGCCTTTAAAGATTTTCTTGATAAAGTAAGTATTCCAAAAGAGCAAATCTTCCCAATGTATAAAGACGGTGTTTCTGCAGAAGAATATGCTAAGGAATATTCGGCAATTTTGGATGAAGTTTTAGAAGATGGTAAAACCTTCGATCTTATCTTTTTAGGTATGGGAGATGATGGGCATACGGCGTCTTTATTTCCTGGTGAAAAAGTAATCTATGAAAAAGATAAAAAAGTAGATGCTTATTTTTTAAAGCCACAGGATATGTACAGGATAACCTTAACGGCACCATTAATTAATTCGGCTAAAAGCGTCGCATTTATAGCTTTTGGAGCTAAAAAAGCAGATGCTCTTTTTGAAGTTATTAAAGGAGAAAAGAATATCGAAAAATATCCTTCTCAAATTATAGATCCTGCTGGAGAATTAATGTGGTATGTAGATAAAGAAGCTGCTGCAAGGATTTAGACTGAAATTCTAAATTATATATTTCTAAAAATCCGAACTAATGTTTAGTTCGGATTTTTTTTAGTTAACACTAGTGTTAAAAAAAGCATAAAAAAATTCGTCGATATTCTTGATTTTTTATACCTAAAAGTTAATTTTGGACAATCTCAAATTACATGATCTGGCATGAGAAATTTTATCTTGATTAGGTACTTTTTATTATTCAGTAGTTCCGTTTTTAGACAAATAGAATATTCTAAAACCACTAAAAAAGCAGTTAAAAATATCTATTTTAAAGAGTTATTTTTAAATAGCTACCAATGGCTGGTAAATCGTTCTATTTTGAGTCTTCAAGACTGATTTAAAGATGAAAAAGAGTAATTTCAACCAACTTTTCAAGCCAGTTATCTTTACATTAGGTATACTACTTTTTAGTATAAATTTAGAAGCACAATGCCCAATTGGTAATGTTACGATTAATTCGCAAAGTGAATTGATCCAGTTTCAAAATAATTACCCTAATTGTACAATTATAAATGCTAATCTTAGTATCTCCAGCTTAGTTACCGATTTAACTCCGCTTCAAAATATAGAAGAGATTAAAGGAGACCTTACAATTAGCAATACCAATATTGAAGATCTAACCACAGAGCTTTCAATTTCTAAAATTAATGGTGATCTTAATATTATCAACAACAATTTACTTAGACATGTCAATTCATTTAACGAATTGACCGAGGTAAGTAATATCAATATAGATAGAATAAGTGGCTATTTTGACGGTTTCAATAAACTTGAAAAAGTAAACACAATAGATTTAAACAATCTTGGGATGTCCCTTGATGCCTTTCAAAATTTAAAATTTGTTGAAGAAAGTCTTATAATGGATGATTTAGGTTTGGCATTAAGGATTTACCAGGCCTTCAATAAAGTAGAATATATAAAAGGTAGCCTGGTTATTAGGGATTATCCACATGGAATTGGCTTATTTTCAGAATTAAAATACATTGGGAATGATCTATTTATAAATAGAACTGGTATTAATGAAATAGAAGGTTTTAATAAATTAGAAAGCATTGGCAGTTTAGGCGGAGGTGATTTTGAAATTACAGAATCGCTTGAATTAACTGTTTTTACAGGATTTAATAATTTACAACGTGTTTATGGCAATATGGTAATTACGGGAAATCCAGAACTACCAGAGATAAGTGGATTCTATAACTTGGAAAAAATAGATAGAGCTCTTATAATTCAAAATAATAACAGATTGGCCGCACTAACGGGGCTAGAAAACTTAAATGCAGTAAGTAATAACTTTGGAAATCTTGGATTAATAGTTTCTAATAATCAGGAATTAACAGATTGTTCAGCTATATGTAATTTATTGGCTAATAACAGAGTTTATGATGACGTTGAAATATTGAATAATCCTTCTGAATGTAGTACAAGACAGGAAATTGAATCTAACTGTTTACCAGATTTTGACAATGATGGTATTCCAGATGATATAGATCTGGACGATGATAATGATGGAATACCAGATATCATTGAAGATAATGGTATTCTTGATCGTGACTCAGATAATGACGGTAGTCCAGATAAGCGAGATCTGGACAGTGATAATGATGGTTGTTATGATGTTCTCGAAGCTGGTTTTAATGATGATGATGACAACGGAACATTAGGAAATTCTCCAGATACTGTAGATGAAGATGGTTTAATTATAAATGAAACAACTGGCTATACAACTCCATTAGATGAAGACAACAATGGAATTTACGACTTCCAGGAAGCATTTACACTAAGCGCAGGTAATGATGCAAGCATTAATTTATGCCAGGAAGGTAACGCTATTGATCTATTTAATTATTTGGGAAAGGATGCGCAGCGTGGTGGTACATGGAGCCCAAATTTAGCTTCTAACTCCTCTGTCTTTGATCCATCCTTAGATTCTGAAGGCATTTACGCTTATACAGTAAATAATTATTGTATTAGCCAAACCGCTATTATTGAAATTAATTTTGAGCCCCAGCCAGAACCTGGTTTAGATACTAATATCTCTATATGTCAATATGAAGAAGCATTTAGATTGGTAGATTACTTAGAGGGAAATCCAGACTCCAATGGTTATTGGGAGCCTAGTTTACCAAATGGTATTTTTGATCCTCAAACCAACGAAGAGGGGACTTATACTTATCATATTTCTAATGAAAATTGCGAAGTTTTAACTTCAGAAATTATTATTAGCTTCTTAGATAGAACTGAAACCATTTCATATGAGTATTCAACAGCACTTAATAATGATGGCTCTTATAATATCTTTTTTGAAACCGCAAATGAATCTGGCTATACATTTAGCTTAGATGATATGACTGATCAATCAAATGGATACTTTTATAATATTTCCCCAGGTATACATCAAATTAAAATAACCGAAATTAATGGCTGCGGGATCGTTAACGAACAAATTGCTCTTATAGGTTTTCCTAAATATTTCTCTCCTAATAGCGATGGTATGAATGATTTCTGGCAACCACTAGGTATAATAGATAACGAAGTACAGACCTATATTTATGATCGATATGGTACATTATTAAGAAAATTACAAGGGGACGAACATTGGGATGGCTCATACAATGGGAAACCTATGCCAGAAGATGATTACTGGTTTAAAGCATTAATTGGGCAAGAAAGTGAGCAAAAAGGACATTTTAGCCTTATTCGGTAAATTTATGTTTTGATTTTATTTTCTACTCTTAGAACTATTTATATTCAAATTACTTTTTGTGTTAATAAAATATCGATAAATATTAAACAAAACCAAGTTATGGCATTACAATTGCTATATCTATTTACAAATACTTAGAATATAAAATATAATTAATTTTTTAGCCGTAGCGTTTTTACACCCTACTATTAACGAAGGCTTTAGATAAAAACAATCGCATTTATGAGTTTGTTCGTGTCTTACATCGTTGGCTTCGTTTTAATACTCAGTTTGGGAATATTCGCTATTTCTGGGCCAACCCTCGTTTTCTTTATTTTGTTTCCACTTTTTTTAATAATGGTTTGTAATAGTGGAGTTCTTTCTGAAAATGAAAATGATCCATCACAACGCAATTATATCGATGCCAATACCGCTATCGAGTATTCCAGACTTTTGGATAAAATTATGCAGAGGGAGAAATTTTATTTAATTAAAAACCTAAGAATCGATGAAATAAGCAAACATTTAATGCTTACTGCGAAGGAATTAGATTTTATTATTCACGAAGCTAAACACAAAACATTTAATCAATATCTTGACGATTTAAGAGTATTAGAGGTTAAAGAAATGATTAATATTCCCGAGTATGAAGATTGTGATCTTAAATGTTTGGCTGAAGCCTGTGGATTTAGCGACTTTAATGACTTCGAAAATGCTTTATACAGAGTATTTAATACCACACCACAAGAATTTAGAGAAAATTTTATGGAGCAGGATGTCTAAGCTACTAAACTAAATGTTAGTAGTAACATCTATGGAAGTACTAATATTCATAGTCTTTTTGTGTTTATATTTGTATATACAAATGTCATGTAAAAATAAATATTATGAAAAAGATACTTCATGTAATTTCAACTTTAAACGGCCAAAATTCTTATAGCCTTGCATTAGGAAATAAAATTTTAGATCAGTTAAAGAATGAATACCCCGAAAGTGAAGTTGTAGAAAGAAACCTCGTAGTCGAAGATTTTCCACACATTTCAGAAGATAAATGGCAGGCGATTATCACTCCTGAAGAAAATAGAACAGATGCTCAAAAAGAAGCGATTGCTATTCAGGAAGAAGTTATTCAGGAATTATTTGATGCTGATATTCTTGTAATTGGAGCACCTTTATATAATTTCGGTATACCTTCTCAATTAAAAGCCTGGATCGGTCATCTTGCCAAAACAGGAACTACTTTTAAATATACCGAAGAAGGACCACAAGGTTTGGTAACAGGTAAGAAAGTATATATCGCAATGAGTTCTGGCGGAGTTTATTCTGAAAACCCAGCCTACGATTTTGTTTCAGATTACCTTATTAAAGTATTTGGTTTCCTAGGAATGACAGACGTAGAATTGATTAGAGTGGAAGGAATTGCTATACCAGAATTACGTGATGGAGCACTAGATAAAGCTGAAAAACAATTAGCTGAATCTTTGGCTTAATCACCACCGAAAGAAAAAGAAAAATTATCATAAGCCTTTCGGTTGCTATCCGAAAGGCTTTTTTTATACTGCTCACTTGTTATTTCAGGAATAAAAAGAATACTTAAATTTATCGAATTATGAATTTATCCGATCTTCATACCATTTCTACCAGCTTTAAAAGCACTCCTAAAATGCCAACTTTGTTCTTTGGTCACGGTAGCCCAATGAATGCGATAGAGGAAAATGAGTTTGTAGCAAATTGGCGTAAAATTGCCGCTAGCTTACCCAAACCTAATGCTATTTTATGTATTTCAGCACACTGGATCACAAGGGGAACTGCTGTAACTGCTATGGCACAGCCAAGAACTATTCACGATTTTGGAGGTTTTCCGCAGGAATTATTTGATGTTCAATACCCGGCCAAAGGAAATCCTGAATTAGCCGAAGCTACTTCCAACTTAATTACCAGTGAAAGTATTCATTTAGATCATCAATGGGGTTTAGATCATGGCGCGTGGAGTGTTATACGCCATTTATATCCACAGGCTGATATTCCAATTGTTCAGCTAAGTTTAGACGCCTATAAAAGTCCGCAAGAACATTATAAACTTGCAAAAGAACTCGCCGTTCTTAGGAGAAAGGGAATTCTGATTATTGGAAGTGGTAATATTGTACACAATCTTCGTCGCATTGATTGGCCAAATATGAATAAAATCGACCATGCCTTCGATTGGGCCAGGGAAGCCGATAATAAGATCAAGAAACTTATCCTGACTAAAGATCATAATTCTCTTCAGGATTATCATCATTTAGGGGCTGCGGTAAATCTTGCCGTACCAACATCAGATCATTATTTGCCGCTGCTGTACACTTTAGCGCTACAGGAAGACAAAGATGAATTGGAGTTTTTTAATGATAAAGCAGTTGGTGGATCTTTAACTATGACCTCTTTAAAACTCAACTAGTTCATATTCATTTAAGAAAACAAACATTCTTAACCTTAAATCTGCACTTATTTAAAAAACACATAACTTACTTTAAATCATAAGTATATAATTTTAAGAGTTGTAAATTCTTTAAGAATAAGCTTATGGTTAAGAAAGCTAATTTTAAGACTAAGTCCGGTAAAAACAACTATTTAAAAGATGGTTTTCAGAAATTGTTGGTGGCGGTTTTTGTGCAAAGAAGATTAAGTGCGATGATTTCCCCTTTTATTCTGAAAGAAAAAAATTATACCCATTTCTTTAGAATTTCGCATTAATGAAAATACTTTATGCGATTCAGGGAACTGGTAATGGTCATCTTAGCCGTGCTCTGGAAATTATCCCCATTTTACAGAGAAAAGGTCACCTGGATCTTTTAGTTAGTGGTACACAAGGTGATCTAAAACTTCCTTACGATGTAAAATATCAGCTAAAAGGACTAAGTTTTATCTTCGGAAAAAAAGGCGGAGTAGATATTTGGAACACTTATCGTAAAAACCGAATGAAACGGCTTTACAACGAAATTAAAAGCATTCCAGTAAAAGAATATGACCTTGTAATTAACGATTTTGAACCTGTAACCGCCTGGGCCTGTGCTATGGCCAGGAAAAATTGTTTCGGTTTAAGCCATCAGGCGGCAGTACTTCATCCATTAGCGCCAAGACCTTTGAAAGAAGATTGGTTGGGTTTAAAAATTCTAAAACAATATGCGCCATGCAACTTTAGTTACGGTTTTCATTTTAAAGCTTTTGATGATCGTATTTTTACTCCGGTTATAAGGTCTGAAATTCGGCAGCTTCAGCCAGAAAAATTAGATCACTACACGGTATATCTTCCGTCTTATTCAGATAAAAAATTGCTGAAATTATTCAGCAGTTTTCCTCAATTCAAATTCGAAATATTTTCAAAGCATTTTAAAAAGGCTTCAGAAATCGCCAATATCGTCATTAAGCCGGTAAATAATAAAGATTTTGTTGAAAGTCTAAGAAGTTGTAGCGGAGTTATTTGCGGTGCGGGTTTCGAAACACCTGCAGAAGCTTTATTTCTGAAGAAAAAATTATTAGTAGTACCAATGAAAGGCCAGTTTGAACAGCAATGCAATGCCGCCATGCTTAAAACAATGGGAATTACAGTGCTAAAAAACCTAAAACAAAAATACTACCTAGAAATTGGAAAATGGCTTATAAAAAATGAAATTATTGATGTGAATTTTCCTGATGAAACCGAAATGATTATTGATAAATTAATCGCCGTTGCTTTAAAAGAGCAAAATACTGCAGTTACTGATACCGAAATTGTATAAATGGAGGATAATTTTTTTTCTAACTTAAAAAGAAGTGATTTTGGTGAAGATTTTATTTGGGGCACCTCCACAGCTGCATTTCAGATAGAAGGGAGTCCTTTTGCCGATGGTAAAAAAGCTTCCATTTGGGATGAGTTTTCTCATAAAAAAGGAAAAATTTATAAAGGTCAAAATGCTGATATTTCGTGTGATTTTTATAATCGATACGCTGAGGATTTAGGCTTAATGAAATCGATGAATATTAAACATTTTCGATTTTCACTTTCCTGGTCTCGCATTTTACCCGATGGAACTGGAAAAATAAATGAAGCTGGTCTCGATTTTTACGATCGTTTGATCGATCAATGCTTAGCCTTGGGAATTACGCCTTGGGTTACGCTGTATCATTGGGATCTACCACAGAAGCTGGAAGAAAAAGGTGGCTGGACCAATCGCGAGATCATAAACTGGTTTAGTGAATATGTAAAAGTTTGTGTTTCTAAATTTGGAGACCGTGTAAAGAACTGGATGGTTTTAAATGAACCTTTGGTGTTTTTGGGAGCCGGACATTTTTTAGGAATTCATGCGCCGGGTAGGAGAGGAGTAAAGAATTTTATTCCTGCAATGCATCATGCTTCGCTTTGCCAGGCCATTGGCGGGAGAATTTTACGCGATTTTGATCAAAATCTAAATATAGGCACCACTTTTTCCTGTTCGTATATTGAAGCTTTTCGCGATCGTGAAAAAGATCAAAAGGCCGCAAATAGAGTAGATTGCCTGGTAAACAGATTATTTTTGGAGCTGAGTTTAGGCTATGGTTATCCTTTTGAGGAATTAGCATTTTTAAAAAGAGTCGAAAAATTCTATAAAGCTGAAGATGATGATCTACTTAAGTTTGAATTCGATTTTATTGGAATACAAAATTATACTCGGGAAATTGTAAAGAATGCCTGGTGGATTCCATATTTACAGGCTACAAATGTAAAAGCTGAAAAAAGAAATTTGCAAACTACAGAAATGGGTTGGGAAATTTATCCTGACGGACTTTTTCATCTCCTTAAAAAATACAATGCCTATCCTGGTGTAAAAAACATTTTAGTGACTGAAAATGGTGCAGCATTTCCAGATCAGGTTATTAACGGGCAGGTAAATGATGAAGAAAGAAAACAATATCTTCAGCAATATATCGCAGCGACTCTAAAGGCAAAAAAACAAGGCGTAAATGTAAATGGCTATTTTGTATGGAGCTTTACAGATAATTTTGAATGGGCCGAAGGTTATAACCCAAGATTTGGCTTGGTTTATATCGATTATGAACGCCAACAGCGCATTATAAAAAACTCTGGTTTGTGGTATCGTGATTTTTTAAAAACTTCATCAATCCAAAAAAGGACTAATTACCAATCGATTAGCTTTAAATCATAGAAATATCTTCAAAAACTTAACTTTAGCATCAGTTTTATTTAATATCAGGGTAAATTTTTTAATTACTGAATACCTCTATTTTTGACATTTCCGTTTCAATTTTATTCATGATAATTTTATGACTATTATTGAAAACATTCAGAAATAAAATACCATCAAGCAATTGTTTAAAAATCAAATTTATTTCGAGGCATCAGTATAACTCTATCTGAAGGCAATTTAATATCGATTATCAAGTAAATATTAGAATAATGAAAAATAGAATTTTAGGCGTATTACTTTTCTTCTTTGCTTTAACACTTAGTGCGCAGGAAGATCCATTAAAAATTATGAGTAGCAATATTAGAATGGCTACTGAAAATGACGGCATTAATTACTGGAACTTTCGTAGAGACTGGTTCAACGAAATGGTAAAATTTGAGGATATCGATGTTTTTGGAGCGCAAGAAGTATTGTACTCGCAATTAGAAGATATGCAAAATGCTTTGGATGAATACGCTCATATTGGTGTTGGTAGAAGAGGAGGCACAGAAGGTGAGTTTTCGCCTATTTTCTATAAAAAAGATGCCTTTGAAGTTTTAGATAGTGGCACCCTTTGGTTATCTGAAACTCCAGAAGTTGTGGGCTCGAAGGGTTGGGATGCTGCTTTACCAAGAATCGTAACCTGGGCAAAATTCCGAAGAAAAAAGGATCAAAAACTATTCTTCTTCTTTAATACCCATTTTGATCATGTAGGAACTGAAGCGCGTAAGGAAAGTGCCACTTTAATTCGAAATATCATTGCAGAAAAGATCACTAAAGGAACTCCTGTTTTTGTAACGGGCGATTTTAATGTTCCGCCGTCTTCTGAAGCTTATCAAACTATGATCTCAGATAAAGGTGAAAGTCTAAAATTGCTAGACACAAAGTTAAATGCTGAAAAACAATATGGGCCCAAATATACCTTTAATGGTTTTCAGTTAGAGCCAAATCAAGATAGAGATCGTATCGATTATGTTTTCTATCAGGGAGATGTAAGTATTAAAAGTTATCAGGTTTTAGATGCGCAACGCGGTCCTAAATTTATTTCAGATCATTTTCCGGTGATCGTAAAAGCACAGATGTAATTTTAAGTAACTGTAATTAAAACTGGTAGTTAGTAGTGCAGTTTGATTTTTAGTATGAAAAGAGCTATCCTTTACTGGGCAGCTCTTTTCCATTTTAATATTCAATTTTAGTTATTCTGCTTGTTCCAATTTCGGCATTTCTTTATACCAATTGGTTACTGCTCTCGTCATTTCCGCTACTTTTTCAGGGTGATTATTGGCGATATTAGTGGTTTCAGCGGGATCTTTTATAAGATTATATAATTCTGCCCGGCTTCCATCAAAATCACAAACCAGTTTGAAATCACCATCTCTCATGGCTAAATCGGGTAGGGATTTATCAAAATCTGGATAGGTTTTACGATCTGGTGGTCTTCCCCAAAAAATAGGTTCTTGTTTAGAGGAATTAGTTTTTCCCAACATGGTTTTTAGCATATTTTCTCCATCGCTAATTTCGCTTTCTTCAGTATTTATTCCGCTAAACTTTAGTAAAGACGGTTTTAAATCTATTGCCGAGAAATAATTTTGAGTGTTCCGACTTCCTTTGGCATTTTCAGCAATAAAATTAGGCCCCCAAACAATTAAAGAAGATCGTATTCCACCTTCATATAAATGACCTTTAAATCCGCGTAATTCTCCCGAATTTCCAGCTCCGGGTTCCGGACCATTATCTGAACAAAAAACAATTAGTGTATTTTCACTAAGTTCTTTATCATTCTTAATATAGTTGAAAAGTTTGCCAAATTGCTTATCCATTTCTTCTAAAACCGCTAAATACAAAGCACGTTTGCCATCTTCTTTGGTGAGATTATAATCTTCAAAAGGTGGCCAAAACGGACTATGAACATCATCTGGCCAGATATTCACATAAAATGGCGCATCGCTGTTTTTTGTACTGTCTATAAACTGAATCGCAGCATTAATAAAACCGGTAGTAATTTCTGATCGTTGCATCCAGGTTACATCACCGCCTAAACGCTCGGCATCAGCCCAAATTCGGCCAACATTTCCCTGCGCATCTTTGGTAAGCGGTAATAATTTAGGGCCAATTCCTTCAAAATTAGTCAGCGATTTATCAAAACCATAATTAGTTATTTTTGGGGCCTCTTCTACATCACGCTGTCCACCCATATGCCATTTTCCAAAATGTCCTGTGGCGTAACCATTTTCTTTTAAATCTCTGGCAAGCATTGGCGCTTCAGGATCTAACCAATTGGCTACACCTCTGCGAGCATTATGTTGCCTATCTGAAAGAAAAGATGTGATATTCCAGCGCTGCGGGTAAGTTCCGGTTGAAATTGCTACCCGGGAAGGTGAACAAATTGGCGCATTTACATAAAACTGTTCAAAACTTATACCTTCGCTTGCCATTTGGTCAATATTGGGCGTTTTAGCCTCTACATTTCCAAAACTAGAAAGATCCTGCCAGCCCATATCATCGATAAATACAAGGATAATATTAGGTTTTTTTGTAATTTCTGAAGTTTTAGAACTGTTTTTAGACTTACAAGCTGTAAAACTTTGAAACAGCACTAGTATTATCCCTATAATGAAAACATACTTTACATTATTCTGAAAAAATAGTGGTGAAATTGTCGATTTTCGGAACATAACTTTTAAAATTATAAATACTTAGTTTTGATAAAGTTATATAAACAAAGTAATAATTAAACGATTTAGCAAAAGAAATTGATTTTTTTGCTAAAAGAGCGTTTGAAACCGAATAACGTGCATTTTTTAAAGTATTGTAAGATTGATTTTATATGAGTTTGAAATCATTTATTTGAATATCAAATAATTAAAATTTAAAATACCTATTAATTATAACTGTTTATTCAAATAATAGTTCCATATTTGCCGTCTATAATTTAATATATTAAGATGAATAAAGGAACAGTAAAATTCTTTAATGACACTAAAGGATTTGGATTTATCACTGAAGAAGGTGTAGACAAAGATCATTTTGTACACGTAACAGGTTTAATTGACGAGATTCGCGAAGGCGACGAAGTTAAATTTGATCTTCAGGAAGGTAAAAAAGGATTAAACGCAGTAAACGTAGAAGTTATATAACATATAGTTTTTCAAGGTTTATCAAAAAGCTCATCAGAAATGATGGGCTTTTTTAGTTTAAATAATTTTCCACTGAACGATCCTAGAATGAAAACAATAATATCCTTATCAATAAATCTGTAAGTCCTAGAATAGAAAATACATTCTTAGAAATCATTCAGGATATTGCTTCTGAATTATAATTGACACATGATATATTTGAACTATAATTTATATTATGTAAAATAGAATATTTAATAATTGCCCTATTTAGATATTTATCCATAAAATATTCAAATAAGCTCTTAATTTCAAACTTGCTATTCTTCAGTCTCTAAACGTGAAAACTTACCGGTGTACGAAATATTATCACGTTGTGAACTATTTACTGAGGTGCTAGCATTACCATTTGCATATAATGTTATGTAGAATTGATAGATTTCAGAATCGTCCCGACCCATAAATTCATAACGAACATAATCTTTAGCTTCATTTTCAGTCATCTTAAAATCTTCTGGAATTCCTTCAAATTTAATTCCGCCGCGATCATTAAAACCTCCGCCCATTTGACGAACCCCAAAGTATGGTAGAAAAATATCCACAGAATCTCCTTTAAATTTTATATAATTTGGATTCCCAATTAGATTTACATTTCCACTATTAAAATTGGGATTATTAATAAACGTCACCGTATTGGCTCGCATAGGATTTGCCCATTGATTTTCGATTTGTAATTCTTTACTTTCAGCAAATTCCTTTAAATCTGCAAAATTATTTATATCAGGAACACTATAATTTACGCCACAGGCAACAACTAAGAATAATACTGCAAGCAAATAATACTTTTTTAAAAAAATTACAGTTGATTTTATACAATTTTGGATATATTTTTTCATTACTATTTTATTTATTATCAATAGTATAAGATACAAAACATATTCTATTTTTAGTCTTAACTGATAGCATATTATCATTGTACCTGATAATCTTTAATTCGGGTATATAATTTGAATAAATTCAGCTAAATAAGTCTTAAATTAGCTTAACAGTCGTTTTCGCTTCAAAAAAGAGAATTTAAAACCACTAAACCCTATTAAATTTAGGGTAAAATGAAAATTTTATTCGATTTACAAGGCTACACCCCTGAATAAAAAAGGGTATTATTCTAAAAATTTTGAATATTAAACATGTAAACCTATAAATTTTTAAATCTATCTTAATTGTTTCTAAAAGAAGCCATAAAAACTTGTCTAAATAGTGATTATTAGCTTTCTTAGGCCTATCAAAAAAAACTTTTATGGAAACGATTTATCAATTTGTTGCTTTAAGTAAAAGCGAACGTTTACAAAGCTTTGTAAATGAAAAACTAGAGAAAATAGAGAAGAAATACGATTTTATTACTCGTGCAGAAGTTCATTTTAAAAGAAACCACGCCGATGATGAAAAAGGATATATATGTAACATTAAAGTGAGTATCCCTGGACCACAAATTTTCGCTGAATCGAATGCTGAATCTTTTGAGGCTGCTGCTGCACAAACTGTAAAGGAACTCGATAAACAGTTAGACAAGAAAAAAGGACAAATGCAAACGCATTAAAGATTGTTATTTCCCAAACATAAATAGCTAACACTAAAAAAACCCTTTCAATTAAATTTTGAAAGGGTTTTTATTAGCATTTTCATAAGTAGATGCCAATTAGACTTCTTCTTGCACACGCTCCTTTTTTAAGCGATATTTAAATTCATTTATAATTCCACCTTTTAAAAGCACATTTATTTGCCGGTCACTTAAAGTATGTTTGGTTTCAAATTCTACATTCTCAGCATCTTTTTTCTTTACAAGTACTTTTATATTATTTCGGTTCTCAACATCTTCTCGTAAATTTTTAAAACTAACCGTATCTCCCTGTTCGATTTTATCATAGTCAGCTTCATCTATAAATTCTAAAGGAAGAATTCCAAAATTCACCAGATTTTGCCAGGCAATTCTCGCATAACTATTAGCAATCACTGCATGCTGACCCAAATATTTTGGAGCAATGGCCGCATGCTCACGGCTAGATCCCTGCGCATAATTATCTTTGGCAACAACAATATGGCCTCCCTCCTTCTCTTTGGCTTCCATGGCACGATCGTAAAATGTTTCGTCTACTACCGTAAACGCAAATTTGCTAATTTCTGGCAGGTTACTTCTAAATGGTAAAACTTCAGCACCCGCTTTTAAAATTTCATCTGTAGAAATATTATCGCCCATTTTTAATAAAACCGGTACATCAATTTCATTAGCTAAAGGCTCAATTGTAGGTAAAGATTTAATATTTGGCCCCTTCTCTAATTTTACTTCTTCTCCATTTTCAGCTGGTGGTACCAACATATCTTCATTAATAATCTCTATTTCTGGAGCTTCATATTTAGGATATTTCATATCAAAAATTTTCTCTAAATCACGTGGATCGGTAATTTCTCCGGTTAATGCCGAAGCTGCCGCAGTTTCTGGGCTTACTAAATGTACCTGGTCATCTTTTGTTCCACTACGGTCTGGGAAGTTTCTTGGCATTGTTCTTAAACTTATTGTTCCTGATGCCGGTGCCTGCCCCATTCCTATACAACCCATACACCCCGACTGATGAAAACGAGCTCCTGCTTTAATAAGATTCGCAAAAGCACGATTATCGATCATATTCTGAATAATTTGTCTTGAAGTTGGATTTACATCTAAAGAAACATCTGGATTTATAGACTTATCCTTCACAATTGCTCCTGCAATCCAAAAGTCGCGTAATCCGGGATTTGCGGAAGATCCAAAAACTGCCTGACTAATTTTTTTACCAGCAACTTCTTCTATTGCCACAACATTTCCCGGGCTGGTTGGTAAAGCAATTAAAGGAATTAATTCACTTAAGTTTATTTCATCATTTAAATCGTACTCACAACCTTCATCGGGTAACAATTCTACCCAATCTTCTTCACGCTGTTGGGCTTTTAGAAATTTCTTTGTTTCCTTATCACTTGGAAAAACTGTGGTTGTGGCACCAAGTTCTGCCCCCATATTGGCAATTACGTGACGATCCATCGCGCTAAGCGTATCTACACCTGGTCCGTAATATTCTATAATTTTTCCTACTCCGCCTTTAACATCATAGCGGCGAAGCATTTCTAAGATCACATCTTTAGCACTTACCCAATCTGGTAATTCTCCGGTTAATTTTACGCCCATTACCTGTGGCATTTTTACATAATAAGGTTGCCCCGCAATAGCTGCGGCGACATCCAAACCACCGGTACCTATGGCCAACATCCCTAGAGATCCTGCTGCCGGAGTGTGACTATCTGATCCTACTAATGTTTTTCCCGGTTTCCCAAAACGCTCCATGTGTACAGGGTGACTTACTCCATTTCCTGGCCGGCTAAACCATAAACCAAATTTTCTTGCGGCCGAAAGTAAAAATTTATGATCATCGGCATTTTTAAAATCGGTTTGTAGTAAGTTATGGTCTACATATTGCACAGCAACTTCGGTTTGTGCTTTTTTTAGCCCCATTGCTTCTAGCTCTAATTGCACTAGAGTTCCTGTAGCATCCTGAAGCAAAGCCTGGTCGATTTTTATTCCAATTTCCTTTCCGGGAGTCATCATATCGCCTTCAAGGAGATGTGCTTTAATAAGTTTTTGAGTGACGTTTAATTTTGACATAGTTGGTTTCTTTTATCCTATAAGTTAAGCATAAGCATTTTGAAGAACCCACTCTTTAACAATAAGTTATACTGAAATTGTTAAGTTTTCGCATAGTTTTTAGAATTCACATAGTTCAATTAAAAAAATACCCTGTAATCTTCAATCTGAATAATTACAGGGTACTACTCTCCTATTTGTCGGAGCAATTTATATTTTATACTATTTAGTACGGCTTAAACCATTAAGAATATCGATTTGCCGCCCCTCGTCTACATTAAAAGCCGGTTTTCCTTTTCTTGGGAAAAAGTAGGTAAACTCATCTTCAAAGGCACTCCAACTTTCAGCAAGCCCAAAATCGTCGTTTTCACGCTTCATTTCTGGACGTTTAAATGTATTTAATTCTGAATCATAATCAGATCCCACAGCATCGTCACCAGGGAAAAGCATACCGTCATTTATATCAGAATATACTAAAACTGAAGCTCCTCCATTTCCTGGAAGATCAATTACTTTAATCCCAAAATGTTTTAGATCGTTAGCCTGAGTGGTAATATCTTTTGTTTTAAAATCGTCTTTAAAATTGTTTCTTGGATGCGCGTAGATTGGAGCGTCGTTAGCATCTTCAGAAATCGTTTTTAGATCTGCATAAGCATCATCTAAAATCCCATCGCAGGTAATAAGAATACCTTTTATCTGGTATCCATCATTTACCAGTTTTTTTACCGCTGCTTTGGTTTCTTCTTCAACAACATCAATTAGTAAAATATCTCTTCGGTTTATATGTCTAATTGCATAGCCCTGATTAAATACGCCGTCTTTTTCCTTTCCTTTAATTAAAAATGTATCTGGAATTAATTTTAGAAATTTACCGGTTTCGCCTTGCTGAATATACTCAGCAGACTGGCTATGCAACACCTCCATTTTATCAACAGTCTTCATATAAATTGATTTTTTTATTAGTTAATTTGAAGATACAAAGTCAATAAACTTTTCACAAGGCTGTTTAGAGGGGTTTAACTCGCATTTAGCAATCCATTAACGGAGTTCGAGTCTTAACTTATTTTACTCGATAATTGATATTAATTGCTAAAAAAGCTATTTAATGTCTATTAACTACAAAATAGAAGAGCCACCCAAAAGGTGGCTCTTACATATAACTTTATAAATGATATTAAGAATTCTTAATTATCTGAAGTCTGATTTTCTGCTTCTTGTTTTAAATCTTCGTTTGCAACAATTGCAATTTCTACCCTTCTATTTTTAGATCGACCTTCAGCAGTAGAATTATCATATTTTGGCTGGGCTTCACCGTACCATTTTGTATCGAATCTGCTAGCGGCAATTCCGTGATCGGTTAAATAGTTAGTTACCGCCTGCGCTCTGTTTTTAGATAGGGTAAGGTTATAGCTATCACTACCAGTATTATCTGTATGCCCTTCAACTAAAATGTTGGTATCTGGATACTCTTTAAAGATACCGGCAAGTTTATTTAAAGTTTCTTCAGATTTAGCATTGATATTATATTTTTCTGTAGCAAAATAAACACCGCTATTTTCATCGAAAGTTACGTTTATACCTTCACCAACACGCTCAACTTCAGCTCCAGGAACTTCAGTCTCTATTTGCTTAGCCTGTTTATCCATTCTATTACCAATGTAAGCTCCGGCAGCACCACCTACAACACCACCTATAATAGCTCCTAAAGCAGTATTTCCATCTCCTGTATTGTTACCAATAACACCGCCAATAGCAGCACCACCAGCAGATCCTATAACTGCTCCTTTTTGTTTATTGTTTGCATTTTGAATAGCATCACAACTTACCAATACACTGGCTGCAAAAAATATAGCCACAATTTTATTTATTGTCCTCTTCATAATCTTATAGTTAATTGTTCTATTTTAAAATTCTTTTTTAGTAAACTACCTAAAGGCAAGCCAGTGAGGTAGTGATTTGTAAATTCTCTTTGACATCCAGAAAACTATCTGGGACTTGAGTTGTAATCTCGATTATCTGGTAAACATCATTCTTATTACAAATGGCGATCCTTCTAATGTTACAGTTTGTTCCCAAACCATTGAAGAACCAGTAAGACTAACAAGATTTAATCTAAACCCCTGGTCTCCATTTGTAGATCTATATTTTTCATTTACAGGTTTTAAAAGAAAATCATACATTCCCTGCGGAGTATTTTCTTCGTCGATAGACCAGATATAATATCGCGTTCCGCCAACACAATCGGGGCCAGAAACTTCATAAGTTCCTCTGTTGTTATTTGATACAAAATCCCACGTGCTTCCTTCAAAACAACTGGCAGAAGCATCATTAAATAAAGTCACATCAAAGGTTCCTGTATTATTTGGGTAAGTAATATTTGTAAGGGTCCAGGCTCCATCAAAGGTTTTTCTGGCTTCTTTAGCTACTTTGCTTGGGCCTCCACAAGAAACCAAAAGAATAAGTAGTGCGGTAATTGAAATTACTTTTTTCATGGTAGTAGTTTTATTAAATAAAAAACCAATGCAGCGCAACAAATTTGGTGAGGTCTACATTGGGTTAATTTTCTTTGCTGCTTAGATTACCTTCTAAATAGCCTGCTTATTAAAGAGATAACAAGTAAAACTATAAAAATGTAAAAGATGATCTTTGCGATCTCGGTTGCTCCAGAGGCTATACCTCCAAATCCAAAAATTGCCGCTACAATAGCAATAATTAGGAAAATTACAATTAAACGTATCATAATAGATTTTTTTGATTAGCTAAGCCTAAATTAGCATAGGGATTCACCGTGAACAAAAGATTATTAATACTTTAACAGAGGTGTTGTTAACAATTCTTAATTAGATTCTGCTAAAAAATATTATTTATTAATATTCTATTAATTCTTTTAGTTTTTCCTGAAATCGCTGGTATGGCAAATACCCTTTTTCTAAAACCGAATTAAACGGAATTGGCGTCTCTAAACCGCCCACTCTAAATACCGGAGCATCTAAAAACTGGAAGCAATTTTCGCTAATTTGAGCTGCAATTTCTGAAGCTAAACTACCAAATAAGGAATCTTCGGTAAGGATAATAACTTTGCCAGTCTTTTTTACTGAAGTGAAAATAGTTTTAGTATCTAAAGGCTGAAGTGTTCTTAAATCAACAACTTCAATATCATTAATGTTTTCCTTTTCGATTATCCTAAAAGCCTCCTGTAGCGCAGCACCATAGCTGATAATCGTTAATTTTGAACCAGATTTTACAATATTCGCTTTACCAATCTCTGTTTCATAGTATGCTGTTGCTACCTGTTCTTTTTGAGTTCTATATAAAGCCTTATGCTCAAAAAATAAAACCGGATTAGGATCATTAATCGCTGCAAGTAATAATCCTTTGGCATCACTGGCATTAGATGGATACACCACTTTTAATCCTGGTACTTTGGTAAACCAGGCTTCGTTAGACTGGCTGTGAAATGGCCCTGCTCCTACACCTGCCCCACAAGGCATTCTAATCACAACATCTGCATTTTGCCCCCATCGATAATGTTGTTTTGCCAGATAATTTACAATGGGATTAAATCCTGAACTTACAAAATCTGCAAATTGCATTTCTACAATTGCTTTTATACCTTTTATTGAAAGTCCGGCAGCTACTTCTATTATTCCACTTTCACAAATAGGGGTATTACGAACTCTGTCTTTACCAAATTCTTCAACGAATCCTGAAGTAATTTTAAAAACACCACCATATTCTGCAATATCCTGCCCCATTAAAACCAGGTTTGTATATTTTCGCATTGCAATTTTTAAAGCCTCGCTTATAGCATCTATAAAACGTAATTCTATTTTTTCTTCGGAAATCTCAACATGTTGATTTTCTATCGTTTGAAAAACATCATTTAATTCGGCTGTTTCATTAAAATCAGGGAATCTATCTTCTGCAGTAATGGTTAAATGTGCTTCAATTTCCTGCTTCATTTCCCATTTAATATGCTCGGCCCAATCCCAATTTAAAATTCCACGTTCCAATAAATGTCTTTCATATCTTACAATAGGATCTTTTTGCTGCCAGTGAGCTAAAAGTTCTTCTGGCACATAAGCTATGCCACTAGCCTCTTCATGGCCACGCATTCTAAAGGTTTTAAATTCGATTAAAACCGGGCGTGGATTTTCACGAATATTCTGGGCGATATTCGATAATTTTGAATGAATTTCTAAAATATTATTTCCATCGATGATATGAGATTCCATTCCGTATCCCTTTGCTCGATCGGCCAAATGTTCACAACGATATTGCTCGTCTGTAGGTGTAGATAAACCGTAAGCATTATTTTCAATACAAAACATTACCGGCAAATCCCAAACCGAGGCAATATTTAGTGCCTCATGAAAATCACCTTCACTGGTACCACCTTCACCGCTAAAAACAGCACATAATTTGTTTTCTCCTTTTAGTTTATGAGCCAAAGCAATTCCGTTTGCTACACCCAACTGCGGTCCCAGGTGAGAAATCATGCCAATAATCTTATATTCCTGAGTTCCAAAATGAAAACTACGATCTCTTCCTTTGGTAAAACCATTCATTTTCCCCTGCCATTGCGAGAATAAACGATGTAAAGGAATATTTCTGGCAGTAAAAACACCAAGATTACGGTGCATAGGCAAAATGTATTCATCTTCCTGTAAAATAGAAGTAACTCCAACCGAGATTGCTTCCTGGCCAATACCTGCAAACCATTTGCTAATCTTTCCCTGCCGTAAAAGAATAATCATTTTTTCTTCTACCAGTCGGGGTTTTAAAAGCTTTTTATAAAGATCGATTAGAAACTCTTCTGAATAAGCCTCAGAGTTAAACAACATTTCAGTAGAAAGATGATCCATAGCTAAAAGTTATATTCAAATGTAATTAAATAGAAAATGCCACCTCTATTCATTTCAGTAAAAAAACAGTAGATTTTCAGATAATTATATCGAGCAAAATGTGTAATTTTAAAGAAATAATCGCTAGCCCCAAGTGTTAGCTAAGTCTTAAATACTGTTGATTTTGGCCTTTTTTTCATTAAGTTTGTGTGCTTTATCAATAAAAAAAGAGATAAAATGGCAATGACGAATATACCAAGCGTAGATCTTGCAGACTTTGTATCTGACGATCCTGCAAGAAAGCAAAAGTTTGTTGATGAAATAGGAAAAGCTTACGAAGAAATTGGTTTTGTAGCTTTAAAGAATCATTTTTTAAGCGACCAATTAGTAGAAGAATTATATAAAGAGGTTAAAGCATTTTTTGATCTTCCCCTGGGAACAAAACAAAAATATGAGATTGAGGGATTAGGCGGGCAACGCGGTTATATTTCCTTCGGAAAAGAGCATGCAAAAGGAAAAAAAGAGGGAGATTTAAAAGAATTCTGGCATTTCGGCCAGGAGCCTGCTGAAGATGCTCATCTTAAGGAGGAATACCCTGAAAATGTTCATGTATCAGAACTAAAGGATTTTAATCATGTGGGCATGGAAGCCTATCGCATGTTAGAAAAAACCGGAATTTATGTTTTACGTGCCTTAGCGATTTATATTGGTTTAGAAGAAACTTATTTTGATCATTGGGCCAGTAACGGGAATTCGATCTTAAGACCTATCCATTACCCACCAATCACTGAAGAACCAAAAGGTGCGGTTCGTGCTGGTGCACATGGCGACATTAATCTAATTACTTTATTAATGGGAGCTTCTACCGGTGGTTTACAGGTATTAAGAAAAGATGGAGAATGGATTGACGCAATACCAGCCGAAGACGAATTGGTAATAAATGTTGGAGATATGTTAGAGCGTCACACCAATAACAAATTACGCTCTACAATACATCGTGTGATTAATCCACCAAAAGAGCAATGGGGAAAACCACGTTATTCTATTCCGTTTTTTATGCATCCACGTAGTGAAATGCCTTTAGATTGTTTAGAAGAATGTATCGATGAGGAAAATCCAAAGCATTACGAAGATATCACTGCTGGTGAATTTTTACATCAGCGTCTTGTTGAAATTGGATTATTGAAAAAGTAATTTATGGCTAAAAAGAAATTAGGACTAGAGGATTTAGGCGGATTTGTATTTTCTACAAATAATGATTTTGATGAAAGTGATTATGTAGAAAATGAAGCAGAAGAAAACCTTGAACCAAAAGACCAGCGTCTTGAAGCTCATTTTAGTAATAAAGGTCGCGGTGGTAAAACCGTAACTATAGTAAAAGGATTTGTAGGTCCAGAGGAAGATTTAATTCGCCTTGGAAAGCTTTTAAAGAAAAAATGCGGTGTAGGTGGCTCTACTAAAGATGGAGAAATTATCATTCAGGGTGACGATCGCGATAAAGTAATGCAAATTCTTAAAAAAGAAGGATATAATGTAAAACGTGTTGGTGGATAATTTTGGAACAAAAACCTTTACATATAATTAATGGGGACAGCCTTGCAGAAAGTGTGGCAGAACTCGATTTACCCGGCCAACAGGTCATTTGGCGTGAAATGTTGTGTGAAGGACCAACCGAACAGGAAGTAGGTTCAGCTAAGTTTATTAAAACTAGAAAGAAGTTTCTTCAAAATTATTACGGAATTTCAGCGGAAGATTATCAGCATGAATTTGTTTCAGAATTAAAAAGACTAAAAAAGATCGAAGACTACGACCATATCATCTTATGGTTTGAATTCGATCTTTTTTGTCATATTAATGTTTTAGCCACCATTAGCTATATTACAGAACATAAAAAAGATGTTCCGTTTTATTTAGTGTGTAGCAAAAAATTAAAAGGAGACGAAAAGCTTACGCCTCTTTCCCAACTTTCAGAAAAACAACTTTTAAATCATTACAACAATAAAATTTTATTGATAGAAAATGATCTGGAAGTGGCTAATCTTATGTGGGAACTGTACTGTAGCAATAATCCTTTACTGCTAAAACGGCAAATAAAAACAAATACCAATTTCGAATATCTTTCTAGCTGTATTAGAGCTCATGTAGAGCGTTTTCCTAATAGCATAACCGGTATAAATTCTCTAGAGCGAAATATTTTACGCTTAATTAGAGAGCGTGATATCCATAATTACACGCAACTTATGGGGTATGCGTTAGAATATCAAGGTTATTATGGGTATAGTGACGTACAAATGAAGCGCATTCTAGAAAAGCTCTCTATTTTTTACGCAGCTGAAGAACAAAAAATAAAACTTACCGAAAAAGGCCATTTAGTGCTCGATGGCAAAAAGAATTTCTACAGAGAATTGAAGAACGAAGATATTTTTGGCGGAGCAAAAATGTATGATTTTCTTTATGATCCTGAAGTACACCAATTATTAAAACTATAACATGCCCTTACAAGCTTCTGAATTTATTCTGAATGAAGATGGCAGCATCTATCATTTAAATTTACGACCAGAACATTTAGCAGATACTGTAATCACAGTTGGAGATCCAGATCGAGTGGATATGCTAACTAAACATTTTGATGAAGTAGAATTCAGTATTAAAAAAAGGGAATTTCACACCCAAACAGGAACCTATCGCGGGAAACGTATTACGGTAATTTCAACCGGAATTGGAACCGATAATATTGATATCGTATTTAATGAACTTGATGCTTTGGTAAATATTGATTTCGAAAAAAAAGAAGTCAAAAAACAACTAAAATCTCTTGATATCATTAGAATTGGCACTACCGGAAGTATTCAGGCAGATATTCCTATCGATTCATTCCTATTAAGCGAAAAAGCTATTGGTTTTGATGGTTTGCTTCATTTTTACCAGAGTGAAAAATTCTTAGATTCGGCATTTTCAGAAGCATTTATTAAGCATATGGATTGGTTTAACAAGAAAGCAAATCCTTATGTGGTTGAAAACAGCAAAAGCCTTCAGCAAAAATTAGATTCCGAAGCTATTTTTAAAGGAATCACTGCTACGAATATCGGATTTTACGGTCCACAGGGACGTTCGCTTCGCCTTGGTTTACAAGACGATAAAATGAATGCTAAACTGGCTAATTTTAAATATTTAGACCAAAAAATCACTAATCTTGAGATGGAAACTTCTGGCATTTATGGAATGTCTAAACTTTTAGGCCATAATGCAGTTTCTATGAATGTAATTTTGGCTAATCGCGCAACAGGAGAATTTAGTGCCGCTCCGCAAAAAACAATGGAGAAGCTTATTGGCTATTGTTTAGATAAGCTAACTTCCTAAGCCTTATTTAACAGAAAATTAGAACCTAAACAAAGGTCAACTTTGTATTTTTGGTTAAACACAAGTGAACTAGAAATGCAACAACCAACCGAAGATCGATTTAGACATCGGGACCTTAATTGGCTATATTTTAATGAAAGAGTTTTACAGGAAGCAAAAGACAAATTAAATCCACTTTTTGAACGTATAAAATTTCTCGCCATATTTTCATCGAATTTGGACGAGTATTTTAGAGTGCGTGTTTCGCAACTTAGGCAAATGAAGCGCGTTGAGAAAAGTATTAGGAAAAAGCTTGCTTTAAAACCAAACCGACTTACCAAACAAATCTTAAAAGAGGTTAAAGAACAGCAAGATCGTTTTGGCGATATTTACAACAAGCAAATTTTGCCAGAACTGGCTGCTAACGATATTCATTTAATAGATTCTGAACATTTTTCAAAAGAGCAGCAAGTCTTTGCCAACTCCTATTTTATAGAACATGTTAGGAAACATCTAGAAATCAAGAAAGTAGATATTTCTAAAGAAAATGAGCTTTTTTTAGATAATGCCATGATCTATTTTTTAATCACTTTTGAAAATGAAAGTGAATTAGGGGTTGTAAATATTCCGGTAGATCAGTGCGGTCGTTTTGTTTATTTTGAGCATGGAAAAAACATGCTTACTTATTTAGATGAAATTGTAAGAAGCGAACTTCCTTGCTTATTCCCAGAAGATATAATTACCGGTATCTATGAAGTAAAATTAAGCCGTGATGCTGAACTTTATATTGAGGATAAATATGAAGGTATTTTAGCTGAAAAGATTTACGATAGTCTAAAACAGCGTACAGACGGCCAACCTACTCGGCTGCTTTACGACGCCAGTATGCCAGCTGAAGTACAAAAAAAGGTGCGACATTTATTGAATCTTGGTAAAATAGATATGATGCCCGGTGGCAAATATCATAACTTCAAAGATTTTTTATCTCTTAAAGATCCTACCAAAAATCCCGACTTACATTTTGAGGAACAGCCGCCTATTTCGCATAAAGTTTTAGAAAACTCATCTAATTATTTTAATACCATAAAGGAAAAAGATCAATTGGTCCATTTTCCTTATATGTCTTTTAAATATGTAGAGCGATTTTTAGACCAGGCGGTAAAAGATAAGAATGTAAGCGAGATTAAAATATCGCTTTATCGTGTTGCTGATAATTCACCATTAACCAGCAGCTTACTGGAAGCTTTAGAAAAAGGAAAAAAAGTGACTGTTTTTGTGGAAGCAAAGGCACGTTTTGACGAGGAAAATAATATTATCTGGGGAAGAAAGTTCGAAGAAAAAGGCGCTAATGTGATTTACAGCTATCCTAAGATCAAAGTGCATTCTAAAATCATGATGATCTCCAGGAAAGAAGGTAAAGACATTATAAACTACTCTTATATTGGTACTGGTAACTTCAATAACGAGACGTCTAAGATCTATTGCGATCACGCACTTTTTACAGCCAATCACGATCTTACAAAAGAAATGGCCAGACTTTTTATGGTGTTAGAAGGCGAGCTTATTGTTCCTCGAGAAAAACACCTGCTAATTTCTCCATTTTCAACCAGGCAAAAATTTACGACGCTTATTTATAATGAGATCGAAAATGCCCGAATGGGAAAGAAGGCAAAAATTACTGCTAAAATGAATAGTTTAGAAGATTATGAAATTATTGATCTTCTTTATAAAGCCAGTGAAGCCGGGGTAGAAATACGACTTTTAGTGCGAGGATTCACATGTTTGATCCCAGGAGTTGAAGGTTTAAGCGAAAATATTTATATTACGAGTATTGTTGATCGTTATTTAGAACACGGCAGAATTTATCTTTTTGAGAATGATGGTGAAGAATTAATGTTCTTTGGAAGTGCCGACTGGATGAACAGAAACCTTGATCGAAGGATCGAAGTGGTGACGCCAATTTATGATGAAGATGTTTTTAGCGAATTAAAAGATATTCTTGAAATTCAGTTGAGTGATAATGTAAAGGCCAGAATTCAGGATGCGGGGGAAACCAACCAATATGTAAAAGCTGAAAAATCGGCTAAGCGTAATCGGTCGCAATATTCAATTTATGACTACCTTAAACAAAAACATAAAATATGAAAACTCTCAAAGTAGGCGGAGTCCCCGAACACTTCAACCTTCCATGGCACTTATGTATTGAAAACGACGAATTTAAAAACGAAGATATTAATGTGATCTGGAAGGATTTTCCAGATGGTACGGGTGCGATGACAAGGGCCTTAAGAAGCGGAGAAATAGATGTTGCCGTTTTACTTACCGAGGGTGCTGTAAAAGATATTATTTCTGGAAACGAAGCTAAAATTGTACAATCTTACATTGGTTCTTCACTAATTTGGGGAATTCATGTAGATGCTAATTCAGAATATCAAAACATCCAGGATCTGGAAGGCAAAAAAGTAGCCATTAGCCGTGTGGGATCTGGTTCTCAATTAATGGCTTATGTAAATGCCCAAAATCAGGGTTGGGATCCTTCAAGCTTAGAATTTGAAATTGTTGGAGATATTAATGGCGCAATTGAAGCTTTAAAAGAAGGACGAGCCGATTATTTTATGTGGGAACACTTTACCACAAAACCACTTGTAGATAATAGTACATTTCGCCGAGTAGCCGACTGCCCTACTCCATGGCCATGTTTCGTGATTGCTGTTAAAAATAAAGTACTAAAGTTCGATTATGCCGATGTTCGAAAAATGACCGATATCGTAAATAAAAAATCTTCTGAAATTTTAAATATTCCTGGTATCGATAAGGTTTTTGCTGAACGCTACGAACAAAAGATTGAAGATATTAGAAAATGGATGGAAATTACGAGTTGGAGTCAGCATCAAATTTCTGAAGAAGACCTGGAAGAAGTTCAGCAGCAATTATTAAAACTAGATCTTATCTCTAATACTATCGATAGTTCCTGTATTTTGTATAATTTGTAGATATTCTCTTTAGATTTCACATCAGCAAATCTTAAATGATAAGATCAATTTTCAAATCTAGTATTGCAATTCTTGTTCTAATTTCTTGTGAAGAATATAAAAATGAGAATTCAGATTCCGGATCATATTCGTTCAACAAGGGAAAAAGTGGGGTGGAAATGAAAATTCTCAGCGGGCATAATTATCTTATTTACGACACTCCAATTAAGACGAATTTTGAATGGACAAATATCGATCCCAAAACAAGTTCTATCATTGGTACGGGGATAAGAATACTTGAAACCAAAAATGGAGTTACAAAAACAGAAATAAATGTACCTGAAAATATCTTAAAATCTGATACTCTTTATATTAAATTGAATTTCAGGAATAATGGAGAAAATACAAGAACAGAATTTCGTGTTCCCATAAAAACTAAAAGATAGATAAATTTCTTTTTAAATTTTTCTCTAAAATATAAATTCTTAGATCTGACTTCTAAGATCACCAAACTATCGGTTTTTTACCATGATCTGTTAAATATTCATTGGCTTTAGTAAAATGTTTGTTTCCAAACCAATAACCACGATTTGCACTTAAAGGAGATGGATGTCCGCTGGTTAAAATTAGATGTTTTGAGGCATCAATTTTTTTAGCTTTTTTCTTGGCGTAACCGCCCCAAAGCATAAAAACAACATTTTCTTTTTCTGCTGAAATAATTTCAATTACACGATCTGTAAAACTTTCCCATCCTTTGCCCTGGTGCGATCCTGCCTGGTGCGCTCTTACTGTTAGCGTAGCATTAAGCAGTAAAACACCTTGATCTGCCCAACGCTCTAAATTACCGGTTTGTGGAATTGGGCTACCGGTATCGGTTTGTATTTCTTTAAAAATATTGATCAAAGAAGGTGGATGCGGAATTCCGTCGTTTACCGAAAATGATAGTCCGTTTGCCTGTCCCGGGCCATGATATGGATCCTGCCCTAAGATCACCACTCGGGTATCTTCAAAATTAGAATGATCAAAAGCGGCAAAAATATGTTTGCCTTTTGGATACACATTAAAGTTTGAATATTCAGTTTTAACAAATTCTACAAGATTTTTAAAATAATCTTTCTCAAATTCGGTATCTAAATGCGTTTTCCAGCCTTCGTTAATATTTACGTTCATTATAATTTTAAGTAAATTTGCAGTGTTTCAAAAGTAGGAAAAATTAAATAAGCTTTGGAACAAAGCAAAAGCAATAAGAAAGAAAAAACACAAATTATAATTTCAATAAGTCGGTTTTAAAAAGCAATCGATCAAAATTGAAAATTAAACCCTCTATGAGGGATTGTTTATGATAAAGATTACAGAAAAAAGCCTTGCAGATTTAGAATTTCCGGTAGTTAGAGAGCAGATAAGCAAATTATGCGTAACTGACCCGGGGAAAGCTAAAGCATTAGAAATTAAGCCATTTAAAACCTATAAAAAAACCTATTTTGGATTACATCAAACTAACGAATATGTAAGTTCCAAACTACAGGAAACGCCAATCCCAAATCATGGTTTCGATCAAATAAATAATGAGCTCAAATTATTGAATATTGAAGAAACTATTTTAGAGGTTTCAGGTTTTCGAAAAATCGCTACACTTTCTGAAACGGTAAATACGCATCTTCGATATTTCCATAAATTTCAGCAAATTTATCCAAACCTGCATCAAACAGTATCTGAGGTTGAATATACCACCGTTCTTATCGATCAGATCAATAAAATCGTAGATCGTTTTGGTGAGATTAAAGATGATGCTTCTCCCCTTTTGCAAAGTCTTCGCCGCAAGATCAATTCAGTAAAAGGTCAAATTAACGGAAGTTTTAATAGTGCTTTAAGCACCTATTCTTCTTATGGATATTTAGATGACATTAGAGAAAGTGTTGTAGAAAATGTACGAGTTTTAGCAGTAAAAGCCATGTACCGTCGAAAGGTGAAAGGCGGAATTATGGGAAGCTCCAAAACGGGAAGTATTGTTTTTATTCAGCCAGAATCAACTTTTCAGTATACGCGAGAACTCAATAATCTTCAGTATGAAGAAAAAGAAGAAGTTAACCGAATTTTAAAAGAGCTCACCGAATTTGTTCGGCCTTTTAGAGAACTTTTAATTCAGTATCAAAAATTACTCACCAAGATCGATGTTATTGCTGCAAAGGCAAAATACGCCGAGAAGATTAACGGCATTTTACCAACAATCACAGCAGATCAGGAAGTTCAGTTAAAAGAAGCTTATCATCCCCTATTATTGATCAGCAATAATAAAAAAGGAAATAAAACCTATCCGCAGGATATAGATCTTAGTAAAGATAATCGCATCGTAGTGATTTCTGGGCCCAACGCCGGAGGTAAAAGTATCACACTTAAAACGGTTGGCTTATTACAGTTAATGCTGCAAAGCGGTATTTTAATTCCGGTTCATGAATTTAGCCGGGTTTCATTTTTCAATAGAATTTTAACCGATATTGGTGATAACCAATCGATCGAAAATCACTTAAGTACCTATTCGTATCGATTAAAGAATATGAATTATTTTCTGCGGAAGTGTGACGATAAAACATTGTTCTTAATTGACGAATTTGGTACCGGTAGTGATCCTGAACTTGGTGGTGCTTTGGCTGAAACTTTTCTTGAAGTTTTTTACGAAAAAGAAAGCTTTGGAATCTTAACCACGCACTACGCTAACCTGAAAAAATTAGCCAGCGAATTGCCCAATATGAGCAATGCGAATATGCTTTTTGATTCCAGAAGCTTAGAACCTATGTTCAAGCTTCGAGTGGGTGAAGCTGGAAGTTCTTTTACTTTTGAAGTTGCTCAGAAAAACGGAATCCCGTATAGTTTAATTAATCGTTCGAAGAAAAAAGTAGAGCGTGGTAAAATTCGTTTTGACAGAAGTATTGCCAAACTTCAGCAAGAGCGCAGTAAACTTCAAAAAACAACCGATTCTTTAAAGCAGAAAGAGCAGAAAGCAGCAGTACAAAAGGATAAGCTGGAAGAAACCAATGCGCGTATTCAGCAGAAATTAGAAGATTACCAAGAGCTTTTTGATACCAATCAGCGAATGATCTATTTGGGACAAAAAGTAAATGATATCAGTGAAAAATTCTTTGCCAACAATAACAAAAAAGAGCTTATTGGTGAGTTTTTAAAGATGGTCGCAATAGAAAATTCTAAGCGAAAAAAACAAAACGCAAAACAGCGAAAAGCAGAGAAAGCACGCGAGGAAAAAATAAAGGCTGAAGCCGAAAAGAAAGTTGAGGTAATTCGACAAAAGAAAAAAGAAGAGAAAAAGAAAGAAGAGATCGAGGCTAAAAAAGAAGCGAACAAGCCAAAAGCGAAGGTAAAACTTGGTGATCGTGTTCGTCTTGAAGACAGCCGTAGTGTTGGAACCTTAGACAAGATCGAAAAAGGAAAAGCAACGGTTAATTATGGAATGTTTACCACACAGGTGGATATAGAAAAATTAGAATTGGTGCAAGCCATGAAAAAATCTTAGAAAAAATTATTAATGAATATTCCTAAAAATAAGAAAATTATACTTTTTGATGGTGTTTGCAATCTATGCAATGATGCCGTAATATTCATTATAAAACATGATAAAAACGACAAATTTCGCTTTGCATCTTTGCAAAGTGATCTTGGTCGTCAACTTCTTGAAGAGCGCAATATCGATCCTAATTATTTAGATTCGATCATTCTAATTGAACCCGGTATAGCCTGGTATGAAAAATCTGATGCAGCCCTAGAAATTTCAAAGGATTTAAGTGGTTTTTATCAAGGTCTAAAGATCTTTAAATTTCTCCCAAAAGGATTTCGAGATGCGGTTTATAATGGTATCGCGAATAACCGCTATAAATGGTTTGGTAAAAAAGAGAGTTGTATGATCCCAACACCAGAGCTTAAAGCAAAATTTTTGGATTAGGTTTTATAGAGTTGTTCGATTTTATATCTTACCGTTCTAAAAAATAGTATAGTCTATGGAGCTTCACTGGCATTGCGAACTTTGCGAACATCAGGATGTAAGTTTAAAAGAAGGAAATATTTGCGGATTAACGGGAAAAAAGCCCGGTTTTACTACCACTTGCAACAAAATAGAATTTGGAGACAGAAGGGATGAGAAAATTGTTGCTATTAACGCAAAATATCAGAAAGTATTGAAAAATAAATGGTGGGTATATAGCTATTTCATTCTGTTCAACATTTTCGCCATCGCATTATTCTATTTTGATTATTTATTCCTGGATTACTTGAAACATTTTTTCCTAATGGCTTATGCTGTTCCCATTTTCATTACAGCAATAGGAATAACATTATTAGGAATGGGTTGGGGAGCTTTAAATAATTACAGAAATAATCTAAGCATTGCTAAAGCGAATAAAAACGAAGTTGATTTGGTTCTTTCAGCTTACAACATAGATTATAAGCTGAAGTTAGATTTCCTCAAATCTTTTCATGGTGAGCCAAAAGTAAAAAGTGATCTTAAGTTTTATTATAAAGAATAAGTATTTCGAGAGCTTCCCAGTCGAAATAAATTTTTAATCAAAATCAACTAATATTCACAAATACTATTTCTTGTGAGTTTTAGCATATTCGTCATCCCACTCTTTTACGTTTGGTGGTCCCATCATATCTACAGATTTTGCAACCATCACAGATACAGCAGCATCTCCGGTAACATTCACCGTTGTTCTACACATATCTAGTGGTCTATCTACTGCGAATATCAAAGCTAAACCTGCTTCAGGAATTCCTGCTTGTGCCAATACGATAACCAGCATCACCATTCCTGCTCCCGGTACCGCTGCAGATCCAATAGAAGCTAAAGTTGCCGTAGCGATAATACCTAATTGCGCACCAATACTAAGATCGATTCCAAAAGCCTGGGCAATAAAAACAGCTGCAACTGCCTGGTATAAACTTGTCCCATCCATGTTGATAGTCGCACCGATGGGTAATACAAAACTGGTAACTTCTTTATGAACTCCCATATGTTCTTCTACACGTTCCATAGTAACAGGTAAGGTTGCTGCACTAGAACTTGTTGAAAATGCTAACAGCTGGGCAGGAGCAATTCCATTAATAAAAAATGAAGGTTTATTTTTAGTGAAAACCCAAACAAGCAGGATATAAATTCCTATCATAATCGCCAAACCTAACACAACGGTTAAAGCATACATGGCTAAGGCAGCAAAGAGATCTGTACTTGGTGATTCTACTACTAAAGCAGCTAGTAATGCAAAAACTCCGTATGGTGCAAAAAGCATGATTAGATCGATTAATTTCAGGATCACTTCATTAAAACCATCAAAGAAATCTTTTACTGGCTTCGCAGTTTTTTCATCAATTAAGATCAAACCAATTCCGAAGAAAATAGCAAAGAAAATTACCTGCAGCATATTCCCGTTATCACTGGCAGCCGCAAAAATATTACTCGGCACCAAATCTTCTAACGCCTGTAGAGGTCCGGCTTCCCGCTGTTTCGCAGCATTCGCCTGTACTCCAACAGCATCACCTTCATAACTACTAATTAATTCCTGCCGGGTATCTTCGCCAATGGTTCCACCAGGATTAATAAGGTTCACCATAATTAAACCAATAGTTACAGCAATTACCGTGGTGGCAATATAAATACCGATGGTACGAAAACCCATTTTGGATAATTTCGAGATATCTTTTAAATCTGAAATTCCCTTAATTAACGAAGCTAAAATTAGCGGAACTGCAATAAGCTTTAGCGAGTTAATAAAAATGTTTCCAAAAGGTTTTATCCAGTCACTCACAAAATCGGCTCCCCAGCTAAAATTGGTCATGATAAGTGCAAAAACAACTCCGGCAAACATTCCTAATAAAATCTGCCAATGCAGCGCTAATTTCTTCATAGTGTGGTTTTCTGTATTGTTTTATTAAAGTTTAGAGGATTTATTCTGAAGGAAAAAATCGGCAATCGTAAGTGCAGCCATAGCTTCAACGATAGGAACCGCTCTTGGAACTACACAAGGATCGTGACGACCTTTTCCTTGCATTTCTACGATTTCTCCGTCTTTATTTATGGTATCCTGTTTTTGCATAATCGTCGCAACAGGCTTAAAAGCTACATTGAAGTAAATATCCATTCCGTTTGAAATTCCGCCCTGGATACCGCCGCTCAAATTGGTTTTTGTAGAGCCGTCTTCGTTAAAAAGATCGTTATGCTCACTACCTTTCATTTTTGTGCCTTCAAAACCGCTACCATATTCAAAACCTTTAACGGCATTTATGGATAGCATAGCTTTACCTAATTCGGCATGTAATTTATCAAAAACTGGTTCTCCCAATCCTTTTGGTACGTTGCTAATCACGCAACGAACAGTTCCACCAACAGTATCACCCTCAGATCTTATTTGCTTAATAAAGGCTTCCATTTCTTCAGCTTTAGCCTTATCTGGGCATCTTACGGGATTTGTTTCGATTAAAGAAAAATCTACTTCATAATGTGGTTTATTCAAAGAGATTTTACCAACCGAATCTACATAAGCAGTGATCTTAATATCTTTTAGCAGTTGTTTAGCAATTGCACCTGCCACTACTCTACTTGCAGTTTCTCTTGCAGAACTACGACCACCACCACGATAGTCTCTTACACCATATTTTTCGTCATAGGTATAATCTGCGTGACTTGGGCGATACGTATCTTTAATATGTGAATAATCTTTAGATTTTTGATTTGCGTTATGAATTACAAAACCAATGGGTGTGCCAGTGGTTTGCCCTTCAAAAATACCCGAGTAAAACTCTACCGTATCTGGTTCTTTACGCTGCGTAACGATAGCAGACTGGCCAGGTTTTCTTCGGTTTAATTCTTCCTGAATTGCTTCAAAGTCTAATTCTAATCCTGCCGGGCATCCATCGATGACTCCACCTATTGCCGGCCCATGTGATTCACCAAATGTGGTGAGTTTAAAAAGTTTTCCGAAGGAATTTCCTGCCATTAGTTCGATTTTGAACAAATGTAATTTTTTAGCCTATAATTTAAAAATTGATTTTAGTAAAACATTCGCATTTCTTCAAGAAAAAGCTTTGCCGCAGGCTAAACTGTAATTTTTGGTTTAAAAATATTCAGTTTTAGGCTTAATTATTTAATAATTCACTAATAATAAGTTTTCTCTATTCCCAAGTTCTAAAAAGTGTACTTAACTACCGTTAAAGCTAGAAAACTACTAATATACTCTATCCTTATTGCTTATTTTTGAAGCAAAATTTTGCTGAATGAAATTGATAAAACAGGCGGGCTTATATCTTTTAGGTGCCGGACTTTTAATTTTCGGAAACCGGAAAACTCTGGATGGGATTCTGGTTTCACTCGATCCGCCCGAAGAAAAGGATCATAAAAAGTTTGATGAAGCCTTTGAAACGCAAAAAATTACCCGAAACAAAGAAAATAAACTGGCAAACGAAAATATTTATTTTCAAACCATTCATATCGACGAAAGAGATATTAACGCCACTCCAACCCGTAAAACAAGTATAGAAAGTGATAACGCAGAAACCGCTTCCGCAAGTCAGTAAACCATACAAAGCGCAAACCCGGTTCCTGTTTTATTGCCATATAAAAATTAAACTTCCGGTAGTTTGCCACGACTTTTATTTTGATGAACTTTTTGCTGAATTAGAGCGAATCGATCGATTGTACAATTCATATTCAGAAGATTCCTACATCTCCAAAATCAATAAAAACGCCGGGCATTTTACTGAAGTTGATGAGTTTACTGTTGAATTACTGAAACAAGTAAAACAACTTTCTGGTTACTTTCAGGGCGCTTACGACATTACCTCGATGCCACTTTTAAAACTTTGGGGTTTACACGGAAATAAAGTAAACAAAATCCCGAGTTTAACTGAAATTGAAGCGAGTCAGCAATTAGTGAATTATAAAAACATTCAGACTGAAGGAAATCGGGTTAAAATTGAAAACGGACAAGAAATTAACACTGGTTCTTTTTTAAAAGCTTACGCGATCGATGTGGTTTTAAAAAAATTGAAAAACGATGGCATCACCGATGCGATGATCAATGCCGGCGGAAGTACGATCTTTGGATTAAACGATGATGAACATCCCAACTGGAAAGTAAATGTTCCAGATCTAACTGAAAATACAGACCTATTTCAACTAAAATTAAAGAATAATTGCTTTTCTACTTCAGCGAGAAATACGCACTCCAACATTATTGAAGGAAAAGAGTTTGGGCATATTATCAATGCAACAACAGGTTCTCCTTCCAGTAATTATCAGGTTGGTTTGCTTACCGATTCTTGTTTTTTAGGCGATGTTTTGGCTACCGGACTTTTCGCTATCCCTTCCAACCACTTTTTGGTGACTTTGCATAAAATTCAGCAGGATTTTAAGATGGAAGGCTTTTTAATTAACGAACAAGGCGGAATTATTACTTCGGAAAACTTTCCGGTAAAGATCGATCGCTTATGATGCAAATTCCGTCGTTAAAATATAAAACCAAAAAACAGCCGATTGCTGAATTAAAAGATGCTTCAGTTTATCGAATTCCGCTGCAATCGTACCGATCAACTTTGCAGCCGCTTGTAAAAATCGGCGACCAAATTTTACAATATCAGGTATTAGCTGAAGATGTAGAACATCAATTCGCAGCTAAGATTCATTCGCCGGTTTCAGGAAAAGTTATTGCGATCGATGAACATTATATCAGTTTAGAAAATGATTTTCAGCAACAAAAAATCACTACTAAAATTATCGAATCTCAGCAATTAGATTTAGAGCGTTTTGTTCAGGTTTTAAAAGACTTCGGAATTGCAGGAATTGGAGGCGCAGAATTCCCGACCAATATTAAATATAAGGTTAAAGAAAGTAATGTCAAATCACTTTTAATCAATGGAATAGAATGCGAACCTTATTTAACTTCAGATTACGCGGTGATGCGTCACGAAACTGAAAAATTATTGAAAACCATTGCGGTTTTAAATCAAATTTTTCAACCTGAAGAGATCGTCATTGGGATTGAAAAGCAGCATAAAGAACTCAAAAAACATTTCGAAAAAAGCTTCAAAAATCATCCAAACTTAGCAGTTAGAATTCATTTATTACCCAATGAATATCCGCAAGGTGGCGAACTTCAGTTCATAAAAAGTGTTACCCATAAAGAAATTCCAAAGGGAAGCATCCCGGCGAATTTTGGATATCTGGTGAGCAACGTGGGGACGATTTTAGCGATTTACGAAGCTCTTTTTAATGGAATCCCCACCACTGAACGGGTGATTACGATTTCAGGAAATGCGGTAAACACTATTGGTAACTATCGTGTAAAAATTGGAACTCCTATTCGGCATATTTTAAAAGAATTAAATATCGATGCTGAAGGTGTAGATATCGTTTTGGGCGGACCAATGATGGGAAAAGAAGTAGTCGATTTGGATAGCCCAATTAAAAAAGGTTCTGGCGGACTTCTGTTATTTAAAAAACAGCAAAAATCTATCGAAAATTGTATTGAATGCGGGTATTGCGTAGATGTTTGTCCGCAGCATTTAATGCCAATGCAGTTTGTAAAAGGTCATCAAGAAGATCAAAATTTGTTGAGTCAATTCAACTTAGATCATTGTATTGAATGTGGCGCCTGCGAATATATTTGTCCTAGTAATTTACCGCTGATGCAAAGCATTGTGTTGGGAAAAGTGGAACTTCAAAAAATGATGTATGCAAAATAAGCGCTTCTCCCCTTTTGTTAGTTCTAAAAATAGTATCGGCAAAGTGATGCTCGATGTGATCATTGCCTTGTTACCACTTTGTGCATTTGCATTTTATACCTATCGCATCTGGTTTTTAATCGTTTTAGGTTCAGCTTTAGGTGGCGCTATTTTAACCGAAATACTATTTTCTGGCATCCTTTTAAAAAAATGGAGAGGAATTTTAGATGGTTCAGCCATTATCACGGTGTTGCTGCTCGTATTTACGATTTCACCTTTAACGCCCTGGTATGTGGCTGCTTTTGGTGGTTCTTGCGCTGTTTTATTTGGAAAAATTCTTTGGGGCGGCGTTGGCAAAAATAAATTCAATCCGGCTTTGGTGGGGCGTGAATTTATGACGGTATTTTTTCCGCTGGTGATGAGTTCAGGAGATATTTGGTCGACGAAAAGAATTCGGTATGTATATGAAGTTGAATGGTTTGATTTTATTCCGAATGCACATTGGGCCGAATTCTTGAATGAATTATTCTTTGTTCCTACCGGAGCTTTAGGCGAATATTCAGCAGTATTTTTATTGTTAGGCGGAATTTATTTGATCTTTAGAAGAAGAATTTCGTGGCATATTCCGGCATTTCTATTAGTGAGCTTCCTTTCATTTCTATGGATCTTTGAAGATCAAAACCTCAATTATAGTTTAGGCGGAATCTTACTCGGCGGAATCTTTATGGCCACCGATATGCCATCGAGTCCATCTTCTCCCACCGGAAAATCTTATTACGGATTAATGATTGGTTTAGTTGCCGGGCTTTGCATTCAGTTTGGTGCCGGTTTCGAATATATGTCGTACTCCATTTTAATTCTGAATGGATTTTCAACAAAAATCAATCAGGTTTTTATGCCAAGAACCTGGGGAACAAAAACCGATTGGCCTAAAAAAATAGAGGAAGTATTTTTACTCACGCTTTCAGTACTCACCGTCACTTTTGCAGTGCTAAGCCTGCATTACTACGGTTACATTCCGTATCTCATTTACATTTATATTATTTATATTATTTTCAAGTTTAATTTTTCATTCAGTAAAAAACTGCATCAACCCATATAATTATGAAGAAGATCTTTCTTATCGCGATTAGTGCATTAAGTTTAATTGCCTGTGAGCAAAAAGCAGAAACGCCCGAAGTGTTGAATTTAGAAGGAAAAACGGCCGTGATCGATAATATGCTTTCGCGAAGAAGTATCCGAAAATATACCGATGAGCAAGTTGCTAAAGAACAGCTCGACACGATTATGAAATGTGCGATCTATGCGCCAAGTGCGTTGAATAAACAGCCGTGGGAGATTCGTGTGATTCAGAATCAGGAGATTTTGAATGAAATTAACCAGCGTTTTTTAAATTATGCTGAAGGAAAAGAATTTAAAGGAAGTGCGGCACATTATCGCGAACCCGGATTTAGTATATTTCACGGCGCGCCAACCGTGATCGTGATGGCCAGAGATAAAAGCAGTAACATTAGTTATATGGACTGCGGAATTGCGCTTCAGAATATTTTATTAAGCTCAAAAGCATTAGGATTAGGAACTTGCCCGCTAGGGACTTTGGTTTCGGTTATGAATTTGGAAGAAAATTCAGATCTATTAGAATTAATCAATATTCCTGAAGGTTACGAAGTTGCGATCAATATCGCCTTAGGTTACCCAGCAGAAGATCCTGAAGCTCCAGTTCGATATTCAGATAAGGTGAAAATTATCGAGTAGGTTTCAGTAGATAGTGTTCAGTTGGCAGTAGGCAGTATTCAGTTCGCAGTTTAAAAAGTTATCTATTATCTAATTTCTAGATTCTAGACTCTATTAAATGAATAACAATAAATTGAAGATTGTTTAAAATCAGCTTAATATGATTTTCTAAGAATCGCCTTTCCTTTGCAAAAAAGAAGACTGTATTGGGAAGAAAGCGAAAAATTGATTTGTTGGTGATTTCAGATGTTCATTTAGGAACTTTTGGATGTCACGCGAAAGAATTGTTGCTATATCTTGATAGCGTAGAGCCAAAAAAGTTAATCCTTAATGGAGATTTTATCGATATTTGGCAATTTAGAAAACGTTACTTCCCAAAATCTCACCTGGAAGTCATCAAGAAAATAATCGATCTAAGCACTAGCGGCACTGAAGTGATTTACATTACCGGAAATCACGACGAAATGCTTAGAAAGTTTAGCGAAACTTTTATGGGTTCTTTTTCGATCGTAGATAAACTGGTTTTAGAACTCGACGGTAAAAAAGCCTGGTTTTTTCACGGTGATGTATTTGATGTTTCTATACAAAACGCCAAATGGATCGCTAAACTAGGCGGCTGGGGCTATGATTTTTTAATTCTTATTAATCGCTTTTTAAACTGGTGTTTGGTTAGAATTGGGCGAAAAAAATATTCGCTATCCAAAAAGATCAAAAGCAAAGTAAAAGGTGCTATTAAATTTATAGACGATTTTGAAAAAACCGCCACAGATCTTGCCATAGAAAATGGCTATAAATATGTGGTTTGCGGGCATATTCATCAGCCACGCATCGTTAGAAAAACAAATAAAAAAGGAACCTGCCTTTATTTGAATTCTGGCGATTGGATTGAAAATCTAACCGCCTTAGAATATAATGACAAACGTTGGGAATTAATCCGATTCCCTGAATTAGATGTAAAACAAATTAAAGAGCCACAATTACTTACAGCAATTACGGTTTTAAAAAGAAGTAAATCGCGATAATAGTCTAGAAACTCTCTTTTTCCTGACGATCGTGTCTTGTTTCATGACCTTTTCTACGCTTACGCTCTTCCAGCAACAAAGAAAGCTCTCTACCGGTTTGTCCTTTTACTGAAGAATTTTCTTGTGCTCTACGCATTAAATAAGGAACAACATCTCTAACTGGGCCAAAAGGAACAAGCTTGGCCGAGTTATAGCCTTTTTTCGCTAAATTATAACTTAAATGGTCACTCATCCCAAATAATTGGCTAAACCATATATGTGGATGATTAGTAGATAAATCTTTATCTTCCATAATCTGTAGTGCCAAATAATTGCTTACCTCGTTATGTGTACCTATATAAACTGAAATATCATCCAAATTCCCTAAACAATAAGACATAACGCTATTAAAGTTTACATCTGTAGCTTCTTTGCTCTCACAAATAGGTGAAGGATATCCCAGTTTTTTTGCACGCTCATTCTCTTTTTCCATATAAGCACCACGCACAATCTTAGCTCCTATTTTAAAGCCTTCAGCTTTACCTTTTTTGTGAAGATCTTTTAAATATTCTATACGATCCCAACGATAACATTGTAAAGTATTAAAGATAAGCGCTTCCTGTTTATTGTATTTACGCATCATCTCTTCCATAAGATCATCTGCGGCGGTTTGCATCCAGGTCTCTTCACCATCTGCATATAATCTTACTTTTAACTGGTAAGCTATTTCACAAAGTTTTTCAACCCGAGATTTGATGTTTTCCCACTCTTTTTTTTCTTCAGGAGACAAACTGACTTTTGCAGTCATTTTTTCCCAAATTTCAAATCTACCTACACCAGTAGGTTTAAAAACCGCAAAAGGAACTTCTTTTTCTTTGCTTGCAAACTTTATCAATTCCAGTTTTTGCTTTAAAGCAGCATCAAATTGTTCTTCGGTTTCTTTTCCTTCTACAGAATAATCTAAAATACTGTGCAATTTGGCATCATACATGGTTTTAATGGTTGGCTTACAGTCCTCCATTGTCTCACCACCAGCAAATTGCTCAAAAATCGTCTTTTTGATAAGACCTTCTACAGGTAAATTTAATTTTAAAGACATTTTTGTAAGCGCAATACCAGATTTTACTAAAGTTGGCCTGCCCATCATGCTAAATAAAAAAATCGCTCTATCTAGCTCTGAATCTGATTTTAATCTAAATGCAGTTTTGGTATTGTTAAATATCTTCTTTCTAATCATGGGATATAGTTAATTAACGCAAATATAATTATTGAATATTGATTTCGATTTAATTATTTCTCCTTATTTTCGACACTGTTTTAAAGATCCAAAATCATGGCAACTACGGCAAAAGGAACCGTTTATTATAAAGAAGAAGCATATAAAAAAATTAATGAATATCTTAAAGAAAATAATCATTCTAAGATATTTATTTTGGTAGATAGCAATACCCACGAACTTTGCTTACCTGCCTTTTTACCAAAAATAGAGACTGAAACAGCTATTGAAATTATTGAAATCGAAGCTGGAGAACCATTTAAAAACCTAGACACCTGTATGGGCGTTTGGCAGGCAATGTCTGATCTTGAAGGTGATCGCAAAAGCCTTATGATTAATCTTGGTGGCGGTGTAGTTACCGATCTTGGTGGTTTTGTGGCTTCAACTTTTAAACGTGGAATCAATTATATTAATGTGCCTACTACCCTACTTTCTATGGTAGATGCTTCAGTTGGTGGAAAAACTGGCGTAGATTTAGGGAATCTTAAAAATCAGATTGGAGTAATTTCTAATGCTGAAATGGTAATTGTAGATTCAGATTATCTGGCAACCCTTCCTTCCGAAGAAATGAGAAGTGGTTTAGCTGAAATTTTAAAGCATGGTCTTATTGCCGATGAAGCTTATTGGGAAAAAGTTGGCCAATTAAGTGAACTTACGCTTAAGGACCTTGATGATATAATTCGGGTTTCTGTAGATATAAAAGCCAAGGTTGTTGCTGAAGATCCTTACGAAAATGGGTTGCGAAAAACATTAAATTACGGCCATACTTTGGGTCACGCTATAGAATCTTATTGCCTTACCCATAACGAAAAGAAAACTTTGCTGCATGGTGAAGCTGTTGCTTTAGGTATTATTTTGGCTACATATCTTTCTAAAGAACTTAAAAATTTCCCTACGGAAAAGCTAGAAAGTATTACAAAACGTATCGTAACGCTTTATGGTAAAGTTGAATTTTCTAAAGAAGATATCGATGCGGTAATCGATTTAATGAAATATGATAAGAAGAATGAAGCCGGAAAAATCAATTTTGTTTTACTAAAAGATATTGGTGAAACAGAAATTGATTGCCAGGTGCCAAACAGTTTAATTTTTAATGCTTTTGAATTTTATAAAAACGCCTGATTATTATAAATTTATTATTCCATTAAAAATTTATCTTAAGCCTTTAAGATTTTATATTTTTATTTATAATTGCAAAAAAATCAACCCTAGAAAATGAAAAGAGTAATTGTTGACTTTAAGAAATTAACACCGGAGATATTAAGCCTTCTGGTAGAGAAATATCCTGATGGCTATGATGACGACCACATCATCTCCTTTAAAAATGCGAAGGGAGAAACGGTTGATGCGGTTGAAGTAAGAACAGAAGATGCTATTTATCTTGTAAAAGTAAGTACACGTTTAGAAAATACGATGGCTAATTTTGACGAAGATGATTATGATGATGACGATTTTAACGAGCCAATCGTTGATATTCCGGAAAAAGACAACGACGAAGAAGACGAAGATTAGTATATAAAAAAAAGGGAGCGAAAACTCCCTTTTTTACATTTCTCTCGATTTCATTAAAGAGGATTAGGCATGTTGATATTCATGCTTTCCTTCTTTAATTTCTTCAATTAATTTATCATTAAATGCTGGTAAATCATCTGGTGTTCTACTGGTAACAAAACCTTCGTCTACTACCACTTCTCTATCTACCCATAATGCACCTGCATTTTCAAGATCTTTCTTGATTGATGGATAAGATGTTAAAGTTCTGCCTTCTACAACTTCAGCATCAATAAGAGATTGAGGGCCGTGGCAAATTGCCGCAACAATTTTACTTTGTTTAAAGAAATCTCTTATAAATATTATTGCATCCTGGTTGGTACGTAAATTATCGGGGTTTAAAACTCCGCCTGGTAATACCAAAGCATTATAATCTTTAGCACTTACTTCACTTACCAGCTTATCTACATTAAAATCTTTACCCCATTTGTCGATATCCCAACTTTTAATAGTTCCAGATTTTACGCTGATAATATCTGCTGTAAAACCAGCTTTTTCAATCGCTTCTTTTGGCGATGTAAGTTCGCTTTCTTCAAATCCATCTGTTGCCAAAATAGCTACTCTCTTTTCCATAATTTTAATTTTTTAAGCGTTTACTCAAAATTAAAAACTATTACACAAAAGCTGTATTAAAGGCTTTTTAAAATTGAATTAGCTACTAGTTAATAAGCGTTAAATCTTCAGTAAAAAAATAAAGCTGATTTTATCGAATTTCGATTATTAGTCTACCAAGAAATTTCTCCGGTTTCCGGATTGGTTTCTTCACTAAAAAACTTACCCGAAGGACCATCCTCATTTAGCGTGGCATATTTTATTACTCTCTTAGCAGCAGTTTCTACATCACCACCATTACCAAAAGTGAAATCTGTTGCGGTTAAACCAGGGCAAACAGCATTAATTTTAAAATTAGTATCCTTAAGCTCATACGCCAAATGTATAGTGTACATATTTAAGGCAGCTTTAGAAGACGCATAAACCGCATATTTAGCATAATTATACGCCGGCCAATTTGTATCGCTTTGTAAACTAAGCGAACCAACACTGGTACTTAAATTTACAATTCTGGGTGCATCAGCCTTTTTTAATAAACCAATAAATGCCTTTGTCACTCTTGCAGTCCCTATCACATTTACATCAAAAGCATTTTTAAATTCTTCTGGCTCGCTTGTTAAAGCTGTGTATGGCTCTTTACCTCCATTAATACCTGCATTATTAATTAAAACATCAAGATTGTCGATTTTCGCTTCAACTTTTTGCCTGGCATTATTAACAGATAAATCATTGGTAACATCTATTTGTAGCAACTCTACATTTGTAAAACCTTCAGCATTTAATTTATTAAGGGCATCTAGGCCATTTTGAAGATTTCGGCTTCCTAAAAAAACATAGAATCCTTTTCTTAAAAGCTGTTTAGCTGTTTCAAAACCAATCCCTTTATTGGCTCCTGTAATTAATACACTTTTCATTTTATCTCGATTTTTAAGATTCGAGACAAAGTTGGCGTCATTCTGAAAAAGATTTTTTACCAAATGATAAAAAGAAGCTAGCTTATATTTTTTCTTATTCTACTTAAAGATTGCTGAGTAATCCCCAGGTACGATGCAATGTAATTTAATGGAATACGATTAATAAGTGTTGGATGATTATCCATAAACTCTAAATAACGGGTAGTTGCATCCTGAGAGATAACGGGATTAGATCTGGATTTTTGATACATACATAATTGTACCATTTTATTCTTCATAGTGTCCCAACCAACAATTGTTTGAGATAATTCTTCCCAACTTTCTTTAGAAAAAACAATTATCTTACTATCTGTACAAGCCTGAATATATTCTGACGATGCAGTATTTGCTTCAAAATTTATGTAATCTGACATCAAACTATTTTCACTAATAAAACAGCGCGTAATTTCGTCTCCTAGATTATTATAATAACAACCTCTAAAAACACCTTCTATTACAAAACCAACCTGTTTGGGGATTTTACCTGCTTCAGAAAAATAAGCGTCCTTTTGAAAACTGACTTCCTTTGCTTTACTGGTAATTAAAGCGACTTGCTGTTTATTAAGATGACCGAATTGTAAAATATAGTCTATAAAATTTTCCATCGAACTAAATTGATAAAAATCGAACGTTCACAATTTACCAATTGATAAAAATTTGTGACGATTTTAAAGAATTACGGCATATTATCCTTATTTCTTTTTTTTGATAGGCGAAGATTCTCTTTTAATTTATCGATAATACGTTTTTCCTCTTTTATTTGAACTCTTTTTTTTTCCAGTTTTTCCATTTCCTGATAAATCGCCGGCTCACCATATTTGCCCAATTGAATTTTTTCATGTTTCACTAAGGCATATTGCACGGTAAACTCGGCTCCGTAAAACATAATCATACAGGCATAATATACCCAAAGCAAAATGAGAACAACACTGGATGCCCCTCCATAAACTGAAGTAGGTTCACTTTTCCCGAAATAAAAACTTATTAAAAATTCACCAATTAGAAACAATAGTGTTGTTAGGCTGGCTCCCAAAAAAGTAGTTTTCCACTTAATTTTAATGTCTGGCAATATTTTAAAGATCGACATAAACAAACTGGTAATCACTAAAAAAGAGATCAAAAAATTACCAATATCGAGCATGATTCCCGTTAAATTAGGCGCAATAAAATGAATGCGCTCTTTAAGAAGACTTAATACCGCTGATATTACCAATGAAATTAAAAGCAACAAACCCACTACCAAAATCATCCCAAATGAAATAGCACGATCTAAAAGCAAACTCCAAAAATTGCTACGTTTTTCAGCTACATTCCATATATTATTCATGGCTAGTTTAAGCTGAACAAAAACTCCCGTAGCACCAAAAAGTAACATCCCTACACCAAAAATTACCGCAAAAGTAGAATCATCAGAAAGCCAGGCATTAGAAATCATTCCTTCAATAGCTTTAGCTGCATCCCCACCAATAAACCTGCTAATTTCTGAAGTGATTCTGCCTTGCACAGCTTCTCTACCAAAAAAATAACCGGCTAAAGTAACCACGATAATCAATAATGAAGGTAAAGAAAATAGCGTATAATAAGCTATAGTTGCACTACGCGCATAAGGCTCATTTTTATTCCAACTGGAAAAAGCTTTAGCCATGAGCTTAAAAAAAGCTCTTAGAGATTTTATGAAATTGGGGGGATTTTTCAAATGCTATATCTTTCTCTTAAAATTTTTAAATGATGTTTTGTATGTCCAACAATTATAAAACCAATCGCTCTTGGCGTTGCTGAAGAACCATTCATTTGTCCTACTTGTTTCAGCATTTCATTTGTAAAAGAATCAAATAAAAATGATGTCGATTTTCTTACAATTTCGAATTCATTTTTAATACTTTCTAAACTTCGATTTTCAGCCCCGCTAAATGTTACATAAGCATCATGATCAAAACCCTGTAAAGGCTGAGCTTCTCTCCTGGCAATACTTAAGGCCCGAAATTGAAAAATTCTTTCGACATCCAATAAATGCTGTAAAACTTCAGCAATTGTCCATTTATTCTCCTCGTATCTATACGATAATTTAGCTTCATCTAATCCTTCTAAAAGTGCTGAAATTTCTTTCAGATTATCTAAAAATAATATCCCCAAAGAAATTTCTTTGGGGACACTCTTAATATAATTTTCATAGAACGGATTATATTCTGAAGCACTTAACTGCTCTACCGTCATAATCTATGCTGAATTTCTACTCGCGTTAATGTTACCATATAAAGATCTAGTTACCATTTTTTCGAACTCATCCAAACGTTCACTGTCGTTACCATCCTGAAGTTTTTGAACCATTCTTAAGGCGTGTTGCTGTATCGTTAAAAGTGGAAGCACGATTCGTTCTCTGGCCTGGATAGATGCTCGCATTGCTGGCTCGTTTTCCATAAGCTCTTTATATCCTGTTACTTTAAGCAACATTTCTTTAGAGCGCAGGTACTCTGCATGAATAAGTTCCCAGAATTCGCCAAATTCTTCATCTTCTTTCATATAGGATGTTAATTCGAAGAATGATTTGGTTAAACTCATCATACTATTTTCCAATAGCGTTTTAAAGAAAATCGAATTATTGTAAAGTTGTTTTACTTTATCAAACTCTCCTTTTTCCTCGAATTTCTTTAATGCAGTTCCTACACCAAAAAATCCTGGTACGTTTTGCTTAAGCTGGCTCCAGCTTCCCACAAAAGGTATCGCACGTAAATTATCTAAGTTTAACGCATTGTTGTTTCTCTTAGAAGGACGGCTACCAATATTAGTTTTAGCATAGTACTTAAGAGTACTCATTTTTTCTAAATAAGGGATAAATCTTGGATGTGCTTTAAAGTCCATATACGTATTATAACTAGACTCTGCCAGCTCGATCATTGTAGCACGATCTTCACCTGTTAAATTATTTTTCCCTTGATTAAAAATCTCGTTAGAAACCCCTGCACTAATTAACTGCTCCAGGTTATACTGGCAACTATCCTTAGTTCCAAAATTACTACTAATGGTTTGTCCCTGTACCGTTAGCTGAATTTCTTCATTTTCGATAGCTGAACCTAAAGAAGCATAGAATTGGTGCGTTTTACCACCTCCACGTGCTGGTGGTCCTCCACGTCCATCAAAGAAAGTTACTTTAATATCATAATTTCTAGAAATTTCGGTAAGTTCCTGCTTCGCTTTATAAATACTCCAGTTAGCCATTAAATAACCACCATCTTTAGTACCATCACTAAATCCAAGCATTATGGTTTGTTTATTTCCCCTACGCTTTAAGTGTTCACGATAAACAGGATTACTATATAAAATTTCCATCACACCTGGTGAAGCTTTTAAATCTGGAACAGTTTCAAAAAGTGGAATAATATCTACTGAAGGTTCGTCCCAACCACATAAACGTAAGAAAGCAAATGGTTCTAATACACTTTGTGGAACTTCACTGTGACTAATAATATACCTATTGGCACCTTTTTCACCATTACTTTTTTGAATTTGTTTCATAGCATGGATCGAAGAAATGGTTGCTTTACCCATTCCGTCTTCACTATCAAATTCATCTGCTGAAAGATTACCAGTTACTTTAGTAAGAATTTCGATTTGTTCCTCGTCTGAAAGTTCAGGGTAATTTTTAGGAATCAGGTTATCACCTCTTTTTTCACAAACAGCGATAATTTCTGAAAGTACTTCTTCATGCACTCCACTATCCTGACGGATATCCAAGGTTGCTAAATGATATCCAAATAAGTTAACCTTATTTAAAAGATCATCTACATCATCTAAGAATAAAGACTGATGTTTATTTATTAACACCTCTCTGATTGAGTGTAGTTTATTCTTTAACTCTTCAAGTGATAATTTAACCGAACTACCTTCAGAAACTGCGCCTTCATACAAGGCTCTTTCTATTTCTTCAATAGTTTCTTTAACACCTTCAAAAGTTAATCTTCTCTTTAATTTACGAGCATCGCGGTAATAACAAAATAGGATTGTACTTTTTAATCTTTTGGCTACCTGTAGTGTAATATCTGTAGTTACAAAAGGGTTTCCGTCTCTATCTCCTCCAGGCCAAAATCCAAGTTCGATAATTTCGTTACCTATACTATCTCCATCAAACATATTTTGTTGAATGTAGCTGTAAATTTTACTTACACTCTGATAAAATACATTTTCAAAATACCAGATAAGACTTACAGCTTCATCAAACGGAGTTGGTTTTTCTTTTTTAAAGAATGCCGTTTTTCCTAATTGCGATAAAAGCTGCTTAATTTTTACAAGATCATCATTTTGAATTGCTTTGTCTAAATCTGTTATGATTCCAAGAACAGAACCAGGATAAAACTGCGTAGGATGCGCCGTTAAAGTTGGTCTTACTTTAAATCTGGTTAAAAACTCTTTTAAATTTTCTGTTTGGTTTTGAGATTCAGACTCTTCTTTCATATTTCGCAGTGTACCAATCCCATCCATATTATTTACAATTGGGAAGGCTGCGTCTTCAATAGCATCAAATAATACTACCTGTCTTTCAATATATTGTATGAACCTAAATAAAAGATCATTCATTTCTTTTTCTGAAGGATCATCAAGATATTTTTTGAAAAAAGCCTCTACAATTTCAGAGGGATTTTTCTTCTGCTTAAATCCTTCTTCACAAACTTCCTGAAACAGTGGCAATAAAGAGCCAGTTTTACGGATGTCATTGAAAGGTAGGGTTAGAAAAAGACTGTTATAAATTTGATACTTAGAAAGAACATTTTCGTTGAAACGCTCTAACTTAGGTTCTCTATGCATAATTTTGGTGTTTAGTTGTTTTAAAATTATAAAAAAACCCTTCAAACAAAAGAGCTTAAAGGGTTTTTAATAAAAGTTTAGTATTCTCTCCTTACAGCTCCTTAAAAATAGAGTGCATTAAACGTTTCTTATCGTTAATGCTCTCTTCTAAAGAAATCATAGTTTCTGTACGGTATACTCCTTCGATATCATCTAGTTGAAAGATAATTTCTTTTGCATGCTGTGTGTTACGCGCTCTTACTTTACAGAAAACATTAAATTTTCCGGTGGTTACGTGAGCAACAGTTACAAAAGGAATTTCATTAATTCTTTCTAAAACAAATTTGGTTTGTGAAGTGTTTTTAAGGAAAACACCTACATAAGCGATAAACGCATATCCAAGTTTTTGATAATCCAGCGTTAAAGAAGAACCTATAATGATTCCTGCTTCTTCCATTTTCTTTACACGAACGTGAACCGTACCGGCAGAAATTAGAAGCTTTTTAGCGATATCAGTAAACGGAGTTCTAGTATTCTCGATAAGCATGTCGAGAATCTGGTGATCTGTTTCGTCTAATTTAAATTTGGCCATTTTCTTAACTTCTTTTTATTATATGAAGTTCAAAAATAATACAAAAACTTTGAAGTATTTATAATTTTTTGAAGAATTAATCACATTTAACCATTAAAATCTCTTTATTTAAGAATATTTTATCAACTATAACGTTTGCGACTGGTGTTTTCTGCCCTGCTATCTCTAAGATTTTACCTTCCCCATCTACCTCTTTATGCCCATATTTGTCAATTTTATCCTCAATATTTTCAATTTTCGGTATAAATTCTACTTTATTCCCAACTAATTTTTCTGAATATTGAATACTCACATCCTTAATTGTATCCATAATTCGGACGTTTTTAATCAAAATATCATTGAATTTCTTGTCATTTTCAGGAATATTGAAGTAAGCTTCAGTGTTGAAATTTTTGTAACTTTCTGTACCAATGCTTCTTAGTGAAGAAATAATACTGGCAACAACAAATTCTCGGGTAGTTTCACGGGTATAATCATTAGGAAAATGACCTTCTTCAAATAAAACAGTTGGCACTCCTTCGCTTTGAAAAGTATCTCCCGTGCAATTAATATTAAATCCGTCATCGTAACGACCAATCTGGCCTGGTAAAGCTTCCTTTAAATCATCAGCAATTTGAGCAATAACTTTCATGCTTTCTATACGCTTTTCTGTAATCTTACGCTCTTTGTCTTCAGCAGGCGTTAAAAAAGACATTACAGCCGACTTATTTGTGGGGCCAGCACTAAAAATGGTACGCTGCCCATGTAAGTTTAGACAAAAATCGGGTTTAATTTTATCAAAAGCGTTTCTAAGAATACGGCTCTCTGGCTGAGTTAGGTTTTGTGCATCTCTATTTAAATCAACATGATTAAAATTTAACCGAGTATACTTTCTAGAACCATCTGGATTAAGCATAGGGATACAATACAAGCTAATATTGTTTAAAATCTCACTTGTTTCTTTAGCCTCTATATTAATAAGCGCATTAATAACGTCTAAAACAGCTCTGGTTGTGGTAGACTCATTTCCGTGCATCTGGGACCAGGCAAGCACTTTTGTTTTGCCACTTCCAATCTTTATAAGATGAATAGGTTCTTTATTGGCGGAATACCCAATTTTGAATAATTCTACATCCTTTTCAAATTCATTTAATATCGGTTGAATATGAGACTGATTTATATATCTGTCTTTTATCTGATTTAGTTTAAAGTCTGGATATCGATCCATGATATCTTTAATGGTAGCTGCGTACTTTTTCATGTTGACAAAAGTAAAAAACCTATATTTTACAATTGTAAACATACCTAACTTATTTAATTGTTTACAATTGTGATTAAAGTTGATTCATTCCTGAAAAACAATCTTGGAATTAATCCTAAAACAAGTAATAGTAGTTTTACATCATTCTTTTTTAGTTATTTATATTCATATATTTAAACCTGAAGTTTAAACAAAGTCACTAATTCACAAATGTGATTTGCAATATTTAATCTTTTAATTTACATTTGTAAATAGATTGATTTAATTCTGATTTTACAATGGTAAACACGAAGGAGTTTACAAATAGACTACAGGAGATTATCGAATATTATGATCTTACAGCCTCTTCTTTTGCAGATAAAATTGAAGTTGGCCGCTCTTCTATTAGTCACCTTTTATCTGGAAGAAATAAACCTAGCTTAGAGTTTGTGATGAAAATTGTAAAAACTTTTCCTGAAGTCGAACTCTACTGGCTATTGAATGGTAAAGGAACTTTCCCGAAAACAGAAACTCCGATACCCTCTGAAAATTTGGGAACTTCATCTTCAGCTAAAGCTTCCCAAAAAATTACGAAACCAGAAAATGACTTATTTTCTAATCCAGATATTCATTTAGAAAATAAGTACATTCCTAAACTTTCTAATAAAGCCGATAAAAAGATTTCAAAAGTGATTATTTTCTATGAAGATGGAACTTTTGATGCCTTCGAAAATTGAATTTTCAAGGCTTTTAGATTAGTTTTGTGCTATGAAAAAATTAGTCTTTCTAAGTCTATCTTTAGTTTTTCTTGGCTGCTTTGAGCCAGAAAAAAAATGTCAGGACTTTCGCACCGGTACATTCGAGTTTCAAACTTATTTAAATGGAGAAATGGTAACTTCCCGTTTCACAAGAACCGATAGTTTAGAAATAGACACCTTCCAGGGAAAAACAGATACATCTTCAGTACGATGGATTAACGATTGCGAATTCGTATTAAAAAATCTTCATCCAAAAAATATGCAGGAACGCCAGGCAATCCACATGCGTATTATTAAAACAGATAAAGATGGATATACTTTTGAATATGGGAAAGTTGGAGATCCGCGTAAAGAAAGAGGATCTGTATACAAAGTTAAAGACTAATCATGATTTAAAAATTCATCTCAAATTTCAACAATCTTAATCTTAGCAAGAATTTAAATTTGAGCAGAATGATTTCAAAACCATTTTCTAAATATGGTTTTACCGAAGTAAATTACCTAAGGGCAAGCCCGTGAGCCATTTTTTTTAAAATCGTCTTTGCATGGAGTTTGTATCGAGGCAAGCCTTGGAGAATTTAATCTCTATTATCGAGTAAATAAGATTTTTACAAAAAAGCTAACTAGGATAAAACTTAATACAGAAACCAAACTTATTTAGTATTCTTCCTTAGCAATTCATTTTGCTCTTTAATAAGCGTATTTAAGCTGGAAAGTAATTCGATATCTTTTGGAGTATCTACCTCTTTATTTTCTGGATCCTGAGCTTTTGCTCTAAATCGGTTCATTAGTTTTACTACGATAAAAATAGTAAACCCAATTATAAAAAAATCAATTAAAGCTTCCAATAAAGCACCGTATGCAATGGCTACTTCTTCAACAGCTTTTCCAGTAGCACTTGCGGTAGCTTCAATACCTTCTCTTAAAACGATTTTTTTGTCAGAGAACTGAATTCCATCTGTCATTAAACTTAAAGGTGGTGTAATCACTTCTTTTACCAGTACATCGATCACTTTATTAAAAGCAGCACCAACAATTACCCCAATGGCGATATCTACCATATTACCTTTAATGGCAAATTCCTTAAACTCTTTAAGTATTCCCATTATTCGTCATCAAATAATTTGGTTTGATTTTCTTCAGAAGAGTCGCTATCCTCTTTAAAACTTGTGCCCGATTGGTTTAAATCTATCTCATTTTCTTCTTCAATTTCCTCTACCTCTGGATCTGGCTCATCTGGTAATGGATCTAGCAACGTTATTGTTTTTACTTTATCTGTAGTTAATTGATTTCCAAGAGCCTTAATTCCTTTTATTGAAATAAATTCTTCAATGTTAATTTCTTCATTTGGCCTACGATCTTTTCCTTTTAATTTGGTAAATTCTAACTCTACCATTGGGAAATAATCTGTAGAAACCACTTCTAAATATGCATTTTCATGATCACTGATAAATTTCTCTTCTTTATCTGGATTTTCAATAATAAATCTTTTCACGTAAAAGCGTTCTTTTTCTGGCTCCCAGTAAATAGCCGATATTGGCTTTTTTGGATTCCATTTTTCTAGAACGATCATTTCTTCGTCAAAACGCTTAGTTAACTCAGGTTTAATCGTTTTTACTACTCCATCCTGAGTGATAATTAAAAGCCTGTCTTCTCCTTTAAATTCACCTAAAAGTTCTCCACGTTCGTCTACATTAAGACGTTTTACAACATCATCAAACCAAATTTTTCTTGGTTTTAAAGTAGAAACTCCTTCTTCTTTTAGCTCAATTCGTTTAACTGAATATTTAGTGACAATATTCCCCTTAACGTTTCTTCCTTTAATTAGGATATTGGCAAAATCCAATTCAAATTTAAGTTTCTTAATACTGCCAACCTGTCTTAAGAAAACAGTGATCACTTCAGCCTCACCATTAGGATTGGCTGAAAAATAGATTGCTTTTGAATCTTTTTTACCCTGAGTTAGATCGTATTCTCTATCTCTGGTTACAGATGTTACTGCGAAACGTTTTACATAAGAAGCCCCACCTTTACCGTCGCGATAAATCATATTATAAATGGTACGCTTGTCTTTTTTCTTAAAAACAGCAACATGAATAATATCTTTACCTATAAAAGTTTTGGTATCTACTTTAGTAACCATCATTTTACCATCTGCGGTAAAACATATAATATCATCGATATCAGAACAATCGGTCACATATTCGTCACGCTTTAAAGCAGTTCCCACAAAACCTTCTTTACGATTTACGTAAAGTTTGGTATTTCTTATCACTACTTTAGATGCCTCGATATCCTCAAATAAACGCAGTTCTGTTTTTCGTTCTTTGCCTTCACCGTATTTTTCTTTCAGCTTTGTAAAATAATCTACGGCGTATTGTACAAGATTATCTAAATGATGCTTAATTCTTGCAATATCATCTTCTAAAGCATCGATTTTTTGTTGTGCTTTATCTATATCGAATTTTGAAATTCTTTTAATTCGAATTTCTGTAAGTCTTACGATATCCTCTTCAGTAACTGCACGTTTTAAATGCTTAATATGTGGTTTTAGACCTTCATCTATCGCGCTAATTACCCCTTCCCAGGTTTCTTCTTCTTCAATTTCACGATAAATTCTATTCTCTATAAAAATGCGTTCTAAAGAAGCAAAATGCCATTGTTCTTCTAACTCGTCGAGTGTAATTTCTAACTCGCGCTTTAGAAGATGAAGCGTATGATCTGTAGACGATCTTAAAATATCTGAAACTCCTAAAAACTCTGGTCTATTATCTACAATTACGCATCCTAGTGGAGACAACGAGTTCTCACATTGTGTAAATGCATAAAGTGCATCGATCGTTTTATCTGGAGAAATATTATTAGGAAGATGGATCTGGATCTCTACTTCTGCAGCAGTATTATCCTCGATCTTTTTGATCTTTATTTTTCCTTTTTCGTTAGCTTTTAAAACCGAATCGATTAAACTCGAGGTTGTAGTACCAAATGGAATTTCTGTAATTACCAGCGTATTTTTATCAAGCTGACTAATTTTTGCACGAACTCTTACCCGGCCACCACGTTTACCGTCGTTATAATTTGAAACATCTGCAATACCTCCCGTTGGAAAATCTGGAAAAATCTTAAAACGTTTTCCCTGTAGGTGTTTAATAGAAGCATCTATAAGTTCATTAAAATTATGCGGCAGCAATCTGGTACTTAAACCAACCGCAATACCTTCAGCTCCCTGCGCCAAAAGCATTGGGAATTTTACGGGAAGATTAACTGGCTCTTTTTTACGACCATCATAAGAAGCCTGCCATTCGGTAAGTTTAGGATTGTACAAAACTTCTAAAGCAAACTTAGATAATCGCGCCTCAATATATCTAGGTGCAGCAGCTCTATCCCCGGTTAAGATATTTCCCCAGTTTCCCTGTGTATCAATTAAAAGATCTTTTTGCCCAATTTGCACCATAGCATCACCAATACTGGCATCACCATGCGGGTGATATTGCATAGTATGTCCAACGATATTCGCTACTTTATTGTAACGCCCATCGTCCAGGTCTTTCATAGAATGCATAATTCGTCGTTGTACCGGCTTAAAACCATCTTCCATGGCTGGCACGGCACGTTCAAGAATTACATAAGAAGCATAATCAAGAAACCAGTCTTTATACATACCGGTTACTCGCATTAATTCTTCTTTAGGTGTATTTAATTGTTCGTCTTTAGATTCTTCGGGATTCTCTTCCATATGCTAAGCAACAGCTTTAGGTTTGTCCAAAATACTTTGTAAAGAGGCGACAAGGCCGCGTTTCTTTTTTATACTTAAAAATGTGGTGTTAAACGTATATTTTTTAAAACCTTTTCTTCGTCGTGATTTAATATAAATGGTAATGCTTGAATATATACCGTAGTTTGTAAATTTAAATTTTGCCAGTTTTCGCTTCGGAAATTCGGCTTTTCGAACCCGATACTCCATAAATTTTGAAAAGAAAACTCCGTTATTTTTGAAAATTAGGGTTTCCCCATCACTATCAAAATCAAAGCTTACTCCTATTTTATGAACAAAAAGAAATATAATTAAGGTTACGATATTCGGTAAAAAATGACTGAATTTTATAGGCTCATCACGTCCCATCAATTCTATATTCACAAAAATGTTGGTTAAAAATACCGCCACCAAAACTATATAAATAGGTGGGATAATTTTTATTTCATTCTTGTTTGTAAACCTCATAGTTATGCTTCTTCAATAAGATCCAGCTCTACTTTTAAGTTATCAATAATAAATTCCTGGCGATCTGGCGTGTTTTTACCCATGTAGAAACTCAGCATCTCTTCTATAGATTTATCTTTATCTAACATCACAGGATCCAGCCTTATATCTTCACCAATAAAATATTTAAATTCGTCTGGAGATATCTCTCCAAGCCCTTTAAATCGTGTTATCTCAACCTTTCCTTTAAGCTTTTCTATCGCCTGTCTTCGTTCATATTCTGAATAACAATAGATCGTTTCCTTTTTATTTCTAACTCTAAAAAGCGGAGTTTGTAGAATATATAAGTGATTTTCTTTAATTAATTCAGGAAAAAACTGAAGAAAAAATGTGATTAATAATAATCGAATATGCATTCCATCTACATCGGCATCGGTAGCGATCACAATATTATTGTAACGTAAATCTTCTAAAGATTCCTCTATATTTAAAGCCGCCTGTAAAAGGTTGAATTCTTCGTTTTCGTAAACAATTTTTTTACTTAGACCGTAGCTGTTTAAAGGTTTCCCCTTCAAACTAAATACCGCCTGTGTATTTACATCTCTGGATTTCGTAATCGATCCACTAGCCGAATCTCCCTCGGTAATAAACAAAGTAGTCTCTAAATAGCGCTCTTTTTTGCTGTCCCCAAGATGTATTCTACAATCCCTAAGTTTTTTATTATGTAAACTGGCTTTTTTAGCTCTTTCTTTAGCTAATTTTCTAATTCCTGAAAGATCTTTACGCTCACGCTCTGCCTGTAAGATCCTACGTTGAAGTTTTTCAGCCGTTTCCTGATTTTTATGAAGGTAATTATCAAAATTACGTTTCACAAAATCGTTAATATAGGTACGAACTGTTGGGAAATTACCTCCCATATCTGTAGAACCTAGTTTTGTTTTTGTCTGACTTTCAAAAACGGGTTCCATTACTTTAATAGAAATTGCCCCAACAATCGATTTTCGAATATCTGACGCATCGTAATTTTTTCCGTAGAATTCTCTAACCGTTTTTACGATGGCTTCCCTAAAGGCTGCTAAGTGCGTACCACCCTGCGAAGTATTTTGCCCGTTTACAAAAGAATGATACTCTTCACTATACTGTGCTTTACTATGAGTAACAGCAATTTCTATATCTTCACCACGTAAATGTATAATTGGATATAAACGATCCTCTTTATTTAAAGTGTCACTAAGCAGGTCTTTTAATCCATTTTCTGAAAAGAACCTCTCGCCATTAAAAATAATACTTAACCCGGGATTTAGGTAAACATAATTTTTAATCATTTTTTCGATGTACTCATTTCTAAACTTGAAGTTTTTAAAAATAAGTTCATCTGGGACAAAAGTAACTTTAGTACCACGACGACGTGAAGTTTCCTCTAAAGATTCTTCGTTGGTTAAATTTCCCTGCTCAAACTCGGCTGCGTGAGATTTGCCATCTCTGTTAGATTCTACTCTAAAATAAGAAGAAAGTGCATTTACCGCTTTTGTACCAACACCGTTTAAACCAACAGATTTTTTAAATGCCCGGGTATCGTATTTACCCCCGGTATTCATCTTAGAAACAACATCCACTACTTTTCCAAGCGGAATACCACGACCATAATCACGAACAATAACTCTTTGATTTTGAACAGATACCTCGATAGTTTTACCGGCACCCATCACAAATTCATCAATACAGTTATCTAAAACCTCTTTTAATAAAATATAAATCCCATCGTCTGCACTAGAACCATCTCCTAATTTCCCGATGTACATCCCGGGACGCATTCGAATATGTTCCTTCCAGTCCAGCGACCGAATATTATCTTCGGTATACTTTGTTTCCTGACTCATGTGTGTAAATAGTGGCGTTTCCCGGCTAATATAAGATATACCGGTAAAAGTTAAAACCCTGTAGCGACAAAGTAATTAACAAAGGCTTTAGAAAAATTGTTAATTGCGCAATTTTTCTGCAGGTCCTTTAAACTGAATTAAATGTAAACCAAAAAGAAAAACGTACTATATAAATAATACGTTTTTCTAAAATTCTATAAATTGAAGCCTATTTCTTATTGAAGCGAATTGAAATTTCCCATCATTTGAAATGGTCTTCTATTTTTATACGTTAAATCTAAAATGCATCACATCACCATCCTGAACAATATATTCCTTCCCTTCTACTCGCATTTTACCAGCTTCTTTTACTTTCGCTTCAGATCCTAGTTCAGAATAATCATTGTATGAAATTACTTCAGCACGAATAAATCCTTTTTCAAAATCGGTATGGATTACACCCGCTGCCTGTGGTGCGGTTGCGCCAACCGGGATGGTCCATGCGCGTACTTCTTTAACTCCCGCAGTAAAATAAGTTTGTAGATTTAATAAACTGTATGCACCACGAATCAATTTTGCAGATCCTGGCTCTTCTAAACCTATATCCTGAAGAAACATTTGGCGCTCCTCATAATCATCTAACTCTGTAATATCAGCTTCAGTTCCTACCGCAAGTACTAAAACTTCGGCATTTTCATCTTTTACCGCTTCACGAACTCGATCTACATGAGCATTTCCGGTAACAGCAGCTTCTTCATTTACATTACAAACATACATTACCGGTTTATCTGTAATAAACTGCAATGGTTTAATAAATTCTTTGTGCTCATCTTCAGTAAAATCTACCGCTCTTATCGATTTTCCTTCTTCTAAACCAGCTTTTGCTTTTAATAAAGCAGCTTCTTCTTTCTGCGCTTCTTTATTCCCTGTTTTTGCGGCACGTTTTACTTTTTCAAGTTTTTTCTCTGCCGTTTCAAGATCTTTTAACTGAAGTTCCATATCGATAGTTTCTTTATCACGAATAGGATCTATAGATCCATCTACGTGAACGATATTATCGTTATCAAAACATCTTAAAACGTGAAGAATAGCATCTGTCTCACGAATATTAGCTAAGAATTGGTTACCTAAACCTTCTCCTTTACTCGCTCCTTTTACAAGTCCCGCAATATCTACGATTTCTACGGTTGCCGGCTGTACTTTTTCTGGATTCACCAATTCTTCTAATCTTTTAATACGAGGATCAGGAACGTTTACCACTCCCACATTAGGCTCGATCGTACAAAAAGGGAAATTTGCGCTTTGTGCTTTTGCATTAGAAAGGCAATTAAACAAAGTCGATTTTCCTACGTTTGGTAATCCAACAATTCCGGCTTTCATAAATTAAATTTTGATGCTATTGATTTTGCGGCTGCAAAGATAGGAATTAGATACGAATTTCTCACATCTCAAATTCTATATAATTGATTTTAAAAATTAGCTTTAAAATCTTACAATCTTAAAACAAAAAGGAGAGCAATTGCTCTCCTTATATTCTTTTATATTCATCTAAAATGTCTTTATAAAACCACTAAAATAAACGCTTATTCAACAATATACATTTCGTTAGAGGCTTTTATATATTCCTGCGGATTAAATGTACTTTCAAAACTGTTTTTAACGATATCTAATTTTAGCTCTAAATCGCCCATTTTCTCTTTTAAATAAGGGTCTTTCTTATATTTTTCGATAAGACCTTCATATTTATTCAGATTTTCTAAAATTCTAAAGGTAATATCTCCAAATCTTATTTTTAGATTCTGAACCGCCAACATCTGGTCGTGATAGCTCTGTTTCCAGTTTTCTGGATTGCTTTCGCGTTCTTCAACAATCTTATTCTCAGCAATTTTAGAGATATCTAAGATATATTGTGTTCTTTTTTTCGCATCTGTTTCGTTAGTAAATTTGCGTCCAAAGGCTTTTAAATCGATCCCTAGCATTTGTTCAAAATTCTCGGTCATCGCTTTATCCTGAATGTTCTTAAGTTCATCCAGACTTTTATTAATGGCCTCCCACTCGGTTTCAATAAGATCTTTATCGTGCGTAAATTGTGAAACCGAAGTGGTTAACTTCAGCATTTGTACACTTTGCTCGCGTAATTCTTTATCTCTTCGGTTTAAAGAATTGATAAAAGTTCCTATTCCGTCAAAAAGACTTCCGGCAAACATCCCAACAAATGGAGTACCCTGACTCAAATCTCCGGTAACTTCAATGATATGATTTAAAGCTGCTAAACGCGCATTATCTTCCTGGCTATCTTTTACAAAATTTTGGAATTTCCCAAACCACTCCTGGTAACCCTCATAATGCATAGGATTACTTACCTGATCTAATGTTGAATAAAATTCGCGCGAACTATTAAAAAGATTTAATGGCTTGATTTCACGCTCCATGCTGGCTAAGTTTAACACGGCCGAGCTATAATTGTATTTATAAACACTAATGGTGTTTTTATCGATTTCAGACTGGCGTTCTTCTAAAAACTTTACGCGCTCTAATAATTTTTCAACTTTATCTGATGCATTTCTGGAGTTTTTAATGCTTTCATCAAGATTGTTGATTTTTGAATCAATTTCTTTAATTCTGAAGTCGAGATTCTGACTCAAAAGTGCTCGCTCTCGATTTAATTCTTTTAAAACCTGATCGGTCACCCTTTCGTCTGAAGATGTAGCTGAAAGGCTTTGCGATACCGCACTAGCACTTACAGCAACAAAAAGGCTTAAGCTTAAGGTTAATTTTTTCATCATTTGGTTTACTTAATTGGTATTTAGATTTTCAGCATTTTTTATGCCAAGCTAAAATATTAAAATTTCATTGATCCCTGAATGTTAGCTTTTACCACACCCATAAATCCTTCACTTTTTCAAAAAAGTTTACCAATTTTAAATATTATTGGGAATTCAATACTATTTTTACCTCCAAAGCTTTCTCTTAACTCCTCAAAAATATCATCTACAGGATTAAACCCGTGTTTATCTGAAAAATGTTTAACGGCAGACCAGGTTTTTAAATAACCAATAAGCCGCTCAAATTCCCATTCTTCTTTAAAATTTACCTCTGGAGTCGCAATTTCCTGACACGGAAAAGGAATACTTGCATAAGCATCGTCTAAATATTTTCGCTCCTCGTCCCAGGAAGATCCAATAACATCGTAATAAAAATGATCGATTATTTTATTGGTTTCAGGATTACTGCGGAAAAGACTATAGCCCAAAATCGCTATAATTCCGTCTGGTTTTAACGTCCGCTTCACTTCAGCATAAAATAGATCAAAATCAAACCAGTGGAGCGCTTGCGCAACAGTAATTAAATCGAAAAAATGATCTGGAAAATCAACATTTTCAGCAGGCTGAATACTATAGTTGATATTGGATATTTTTGGCGCTTGTTTTAATTGATTCTCGCTAATATCTGTAGCTTTTACCAGATCAAAAAACTTAGAAAGTTCACTGGCCACCTGTCCGTTTCCTGTTGCGCAATCCCAGGAATTTTTAGTGCTATTTAAATGTTTCTTTATTTCATCGAATATCGCCTTGGGATATTGCGGTCTAAAATTAGCGTAATTGGCAGATTGGTGCGAAAAATTATCTTTCATTTTATCGAATTTCATCTGAAAGATATAAAACCAAAATCAGTTATTATGGCTATAAAATCATAAATACTTCTGAAAATAAAGCTCATAACTACAGAAAAAAATCAACTGAGAAGTAAAATACTTCATGGTGAGCCCTCGTAACATTCTTTGAAAATAAATTTTGTTTTCGAGACAAGCATCAGAGTATTATAACCTTTGGCAGGCCAATAAAAAGCTTTTGCATTTTGTTTACTTAAATGCAAAAAACTTTATAATTGAAGACCATAAAGCGCTAATATAAAAAGCTCTTGCCTAAAGCCATTTTTTTCGTAAAATAGTTAAAAATTAAATATTCGTTAAAATTTTAGCTAAATCGATTTACTTATTAACTTTTATTTTCGTATCATAGCAAACTGAAACAATCCAGAATTCTTTTATCATGAAAAAATTAACACTAATCGCATTGATGCTTTGCTTTTCAGGCGTTTTTGCCCAAAAAAACAATCCCGTATTTCCGGGTTGGTACGCAGATCCTGAAGGGATAGTTTTTGAAGATCAATATTGGATCTACCCTACTTATTCTGCTCCTTACGGAAAACAGGTGTTTTTTGATGCATTTTCTTCTCCAGATCTTGTAAACTGGACAAAGCATGAAAAAGTTTTAGATACTGCTGCCGTAAAATGGGCTAAACGTGCCGTTTGGGCTCCTTCTATTATTAAAAAAGAAGATAAATACTATTTGTTTTTTGGCGCAAACGATATACAAAGTGATAATGAATTAGGCGGAATTGGAATTGCCGTTGCTGATTCTCCTGAAGGTCCTTATAAAGATCATTTAGGAAAACCGCTAATTGGTAAATTCCATAATGGTGCACAGCCAATAGATCAATTTTGCTTTAGAGATAAAGATGGCCAATATTACCTATACTACGGGGGTTGGGGACATTGTAATGTAGCTAAACTAAACGACGATTTTACTGGTTTTGTTCCTTTTGAGGATGGCACTATTTTTAAAGAAGTAACTCCTGAAGGTTATGTAGAAGGCCCATTTATGTTCATCAAAGATGGAAAGTACTATTTTATGTGGTCTGAAGGTGGCTGGACAGGCCCAAATTATTCTGTAGCCTATGCCATTGCAGATTCTCCTATGGGACCATTTAAAAGAATAGATAAGATACTTCAGCAGGATAAAGATATTGCTACTGGTGCCGGTCACCATTCAGTAATAAAACATCCTAAAGACGACGATTATTATATTGTTTATCACCGCAGACCGCTTACAGAAACTGATGGAAATTCCAGAGAAACCTGTATCGATGTGATGGAATTTGATAGCAACGGACATATAAAACCAGTAAAAATTACTAAGGAAGGTGTTGCTTCACATCCTTTAAAATAAATTCGTACAATCTAAATTATTCAACATACACTATGAAAAAAAAGTTCTTAACGGTACTGGCTTTCCTTGCCGTATTTAATTATGCGGAAGCCCAGAACCATCTTATAGAATCTGTGGAGAATCCTGTAGATTTTGTAAACCCTTTAATGGGAACAGATTCTAACCCTGGATTATCTAACGGAAATACCTACCCTGCCGTTGCTGTGCCTTGGGGAATGAATTTATGGACGCCACAAACAGGACCAATGGGACATGGTTGGGCGTATACTTACAATGCCGATAAAATACGCGGATTTAAACAAACGCACCAGCCATCACCTTGGATGAACGATTATGGGCAGTTTTCGTTAATGCCCGTTACCGGCGGAATGAAATTTAACCAGGATGATCGCGCAAGCTGGTTCTCTCATAAAGCTGAAGTTTCTACTCCTTATTATTATAAGGTATATTTAGCAGATCACGATGTAACGGTAGAACTTACGCCAACAGAGCGTGCTGCTCAATTTAAAATGACTTTTCCTAAATCTGATAGCTCTTACGTAGTTATCGATCCTTTTGATAAAGGTTCTTATGTAAAAGTTATTCCTGAAGAAAATAAGATCATTGGATACACCAAAAAATATGCTCGTGGAAAATTAACCAATTTCAAGAACTATTTTGTTATTCAGTTTGATAAACCATTTAGCGATGTAAACACCTGGGAAGGTGATAAATTAGCTAAAGGACAGGCTCAAATGGAAGCAGATCACGCAGGTGCTATCGTTGGTTTTGATACTAAAGATGGTGCTGTTGTAAATGCAAAAGTGGCTTCTTCTTTTATTAGTTTCGAGCAGGCGCAGTTAAACTTAGACCGTGAAATTGCAAAAGACGATTTTGAAACTACAAAGCAAAATGCACGTGATAACTGGAATGAAAAACTAGGAAGACTAGAAGTTTCTGGAGGAACAATAGACCAGGTTAGAACTTTTTATTCTTGTCTTTACAGAACATTATTTTTCCCAAATAAACTATACGAGATCAACGAAAATGAAGAGATCGTACACTGGAGCCCATATAATGGAGAGATTTTGCCGGGCTATATGTTTGCCGGTACTGGTTTTTGGGATACGTTTAGAGCACTTTATCCATTCTTAAATTTAGCTTATCCTTCTATCAATAAAGAAATGCAGGCTGGTCTTGCCAACGATTATAAAGAAGGTGGTTGGTTACCAGAATGGTCTAGCCCAGGTTATGCTAATATTATGGTTGGTAACAACTCAGCTTCAGTAGTTGCTGATGCTTACATTAAAGGTTTAAGAGGTTACGATACAGAAACTTTATGGGATGCATTGGTAAACGGTGCTAATAACGAAGGGCCTATGTCTGCCGTTGGTCGTGCAGGAGCTCCATATTACAATAAATTAGGATACGTTCCTTATGATGTTGGAGTTAACGAAAGTGCTGCAAGAACTTTAGAATATGCCTACGATGATTTTGCTATCTACCAGTTTGGTAAAGCCATAGGAAAACCTAAAAAAGAAATTAAGATTTATGCTGAAAGAAGTATGAATTATAAAAATCTTTTTGATCCTAGCTATGGATTAATGAGAGGAAAAAACGAAGATGGAAGCTGGCAGGAAGATTTTAATCCGTTTAAATGGGGTAATCCTTTTACTGAAGGAAATAGCTGGCACTATAGCTGGTCTGTATTCCACGATGTTGAAGGTTTAATAGGCCTTATGGGTGGTAAAGAAAACTTCGTTAAGAAACTTGATTCTGTTTTCTCTATGCCTCCAATTTTCGACGAAAGTGTTTATGGTGGTGTAATTCACGAAATTCGTGAAATGCAAATTGCAGATATGGGACAATATGCACATGGTAACCAGCCAATTCAGCACATGATCTACTTATACAACTATGCAGGTGAACCTTGGAAAACTCAGAAATGGGCAAGAGAAACTATGGATAGAATGTATAAAGCAACTCCAGATGGATATTGTGGTGATGAGGACAACGGGCAAACTTCTGCATGGTATGTATTTTCTGCGCTAGGCTTTTACCCAGTTACCCCGGCTGTAGATCAATATGTTATGGGAGCTCCTTTATTTAAAAAGGTGACCGTAAATCTTGAAAATGGAAATAAGATCGAAATCAATGCACCTAAAAATAGCGACGATAATAAATATATCGAAAGTATGACGATTGATGGAAAATCATACAATAAAAACTATTTAACGCATTCAGATCTTGTTGAAGGTGCAACGATTAACATTGAAATGAGCGATTCCCCAAATAAAAATCGCGGGACTAAAAAGGATGCTTTCCCTTATTCATTTTCTAACGAATAGAATTAATTTATGACTATAAGTTCATTTAAAAATAAAACTCAGATTAAAAAAGGAGTCCGACTTTTAGGTGCTGGTATTTTACTAAGCTCTTTAAGTTTATATACTTCCTGTAAAGACGCTGAAGCCGATGAAAACTCGGTTTCAGCATCTAAAATAAAAGATGCCAAAGATTTTGCGCAATATGTAGATCCTATGATTGGTACCGCTAAAATGGGACACACCTACCCTGGTGCAACAGTTCCTTTTGGTAGTGTACAATTAAGTCCAGATACAGATACTATTCCTTATGCTGTAGATGGTCATTACAATCCAGATGTATATAAATATTGTGCAGGTTATCAATATGAAGATAAAACCATCGTTGGTTTTAGCCATACCCATTTTAGTGGTACAGGACATTCAGATCTTGGTGACTTTTTAATTATGCCTACCACAGGAGATCTTAAATTAAATCCTGGTACAGCTACGAATCCAGAAAGCGGTTATCGTTCCAGATTCTCTCACGATAACGAAAATGCTGAAGCCGGTTATTATAGCGTAATGTTAGACGACTATAATATTAAAGCCGAAATGACTGCAACTTCACGTGTTGGGATGCATCAATATTCTTTTCCTGAAGGGGAAGATGCGCATATTGTTTTCGATTTAATGCATGGTATTTATAACTACGATGATAAAAACGTATGGACATTTGTACGTGTAGAAAATGATACTTTAGTAACAGGATATCGCCAAACCAATGGTTGGGCAAGAACTCGCCGTGTATACTTTGCGATGTCTTTTAGTAAACCTATTAAAGACTACGGAAGAGCAAGATACGATCGTCAGCCTTATGGTGGTTTCTGGGGAAAATTCGACCAATCTAAAAACTTCCCTGAAATCGCAGGAGAGAAAATTAGAATGTATTTCAATTTCGATCTAGAACCTCAGGAAAAATTAAAGGTGAAAATGGCCATTTCTCCGGTAAGTTCTGAAGGTGCTTTAACTAATATGAAACAAGAAACTCCGCATTGGGATTTCGACCAGGTTAAAGCAGATGCCAAAGCAAACTGGAATAGAGAATTGAATAAAGTTCAGTTATCTTCTGAAGATGAAGATGAGTTGACTAACTTCTACACCGCTATGTATCATGCATTTTTAGGTCCTACAGAATATATGGATACCGATGGTAAATATATGGGCCTAGATATGAATGTGCATGAAGCTGATGGATTTACAAATTATACCAGTTTCTCACTTTGGGATACCTATAGAGCGCTACATCCTTTGTTCAACGTTTTACAACCAGAACGCAATGCAGATATGGCCGAATCTATGATGGCACATTACGACCAAAGTGTACATACAATGTTACCTGTTTGGTCGCATTATGCAAACGAAAACTGGTGTATGATTGGATATCATAGTGCTTCGGTTTTAGCTGACGCCATTGTAAAAGGAAATGCAGATTTCGATCAGGAACATGCATTAGAAGCCATGGTAAATACGGCAAGAACCAGATACTATGATGGTTTAGGTTATTATATGGATATGGGCTACGTCCCAGAAGATAAAAATGGATCTTCAGTTTCTAAAACCTTAGAATATGCCTATGACGACTGGGCAATTGCTCAGGCTGCTAAAAAGCTTGGTAAAACCGAGATCTACGAAGAGTTTATTAAAAGAGCCGAAAACTATAAGAATGTTTACGATGCTAAAACTGGTTTTATGCGTCCTAAATTAAGTGATGGTACTTTTAAAAAGGATTTTGATGAATTAAATACACATGGGCAAGGATTTATTGAAGGAAATAGCTGGAACTACAGCTTATACGTTCCTCATGCTCCTGCTGAAATGATCGAAATGATGGGCGGAAAAGATCAATTTTCGCAACATTTGGATTCACTTTTCACGATGGAACTTCCTGATAAATATTTCGAAAATACTGAAGATATTTCTCGTGAAGGGATTATTGGTAACTATGTACACGGTAACGAGCCTTCACACCATGTGGCTTATCTTTATAACTGGACCAATACCCCTTGGAAATCTCAGGATAAAATTAGAATGATCCTGGATATGAAATATCAAACAGGATCTGATGGACTTAGCGGTAACGACGATTTTGGACAAATGAGTGCATGGTATATTTTTAGTAGCCTTGGCTTCTACCCTGTTGCACCAGGATCTGTAGATTATGCTCTAGGAAGCCCTGCAGTTGAAGACGCTAGTATAAATCTTGATAACGGTAATACTTTTAGAGTAATTGGTGAAAACCAAAGTAAAGAAAATGTGTATGTTGAAAAAGTAGAATTAAATGGGGAGGAATTAACCAAACCTTTTATCTCCCATGATGCTGTAATGAACGGTGGCGAACTTAAATTCTACATGACCAACAAACCAAATACAGATTTGTTTATTAATTAGTTTGTATAGTTTATATTGTTTTGAGTGTTGAAAAGCGGGCAATTTGCCCGCTTTTCTTTTTTTTTAATGATCTTCATTAATATATATTCTAAGCATAAACCGGATTCTTCCCCTTATAGCTTAAATAATCAAGTTTATATACAAAAGCTAAATGCATTTAGTTTATATTTATGGAAATCATCAATCTCAATAACAAGACTTTATATGAAAAAAGTACTACTTCTTAGCGTTCTAATCATCCTTTCAGTTTCCTGTAAATCTGATAAAACAAATGAATCAATAACTAATGGTGTTGTCGAGAATGGTTATTACACAAATACAGATTATAAATTAAAACTTAAGCTTCCAAAAAAGCAAAGTGTTTTTTATCCAATCTCAGAAACTAAGGAAATTCCAAATGTCATTCAGCAAAAAATAAATGACAACCATTTACTTTTGGTAGGAATCGATGATAAAAATTATATGTCGGTTTACTTAAATCCGCTTCAAAAACAGGAAAATATTAAGTTTGCTGCTGAAAAATATTACCCTATTTCTAAACTGGTGTGTAAAAATCTTGAAAAAGATTATGCCAATGGGCGCGAAATAGCCTACCACCAAAATTGGAGTGACGTAACTATTAACGAAATTCCATATAAAATTTATGACATCGAGTTAGTCACCTATCCTAAAGATGAATCTATAGTACATTCGTTAGTTTACGTACGTCAGGAAAATAAGGCTGAAGAACTTATATTTTCTATAAATTATACCGATAAATCAAAGCGAAAAGCGCTAGAAGATCAGCTGGTTGCTTCATTAGTTGGAAAGAGTTAGAATATATGTATTCAAATCGCTGCGAAAATAATTTGTCCTCAAATTACCAAAAGCTAGCGTAAACGAAGAAGTATAAATAAAATGCCTTGGGGCAAGCCCACAAGGCATTCGTTAAAAGTACTTTTTAATTTCAAAGCAAGACTCATGCTATTATACCCATTGGCGGTGCCAATAAAGCCGTAATTAGATAATTTTGACTTTAAATTTTAAATTTAACGGGGACTGCATACATTACATTTACCGCTTTCCCATCTTTCATCGCAGGTTTTAGTCTTCTTATTTTCTTTACAGCAAGTTTGATATTTTTCGCAATCTTTTTGTTTTCAAAATCAACGAATATCTGGTCTACTTTTCCTTTTTTATTTATTCTAAATTTAGCGATAGCGGTATACAATCCCGGTTCTAGGTTTTGGCTATTTATAATAGCAGTATCCACTCGTGCCATGATTGTATTACGAACGCTTTTACTGAAACATTTAGCAAGATCTTTATTACTGGCATTAGGATCACAATTTTTAGCTACGGGAATTCTATCTACAACTTTTAGATCTAATCCATCTATTGAAGGATCTGATTGTGCATTGGCAAAAGTGCATATTAAAATAAATAGTAACGTAGAAAATAATTTTTTCAGCATAAACTCATTTTTAAAAATAGTAATGTAAAAAAATGGATATCAAAGCACCTATTATTTGTTATTTTTTTTACACCAAAGCGTTTATTTATTGTATTTTGTGAAAAATCAATTCGAGAACCTGGGTTAAAGCCTTCGAGATATTAATAGGAAAGTATTTTTTAATTTCGAGCTAAGCCTTTGTTTATTAAATCCATAATAAGGGATTAGAAAACAACATTTCTCAAAATTCTCTATTTCATCAATGAGACTAGTTTTAGTTGTATTATTCGCGTTTTTGTTCACCACTTCTTCAGCACAAGAAATTACCGGTAAAATTATCGAAAATCAGCAACAATCTCCACTAGCTTTTGCTGAGGTTGTTTTAAAACCCATTACTTCAGGAGAACTTACCGGAACAGTTACCGATGAAAATGGAAATTTCAGTATAAATATCTCTCCAGGGGAATATATACTCGAAATCTCTTATGTAGGTAACAAACTTTACACGAAAAAAATTAATGTAAAAACTTCTAATCTCGATCTGGAAACGATTAGTGTTAAGAATTCTCAGCAATTAGATGAGGTGATCTTAACGGCTAGAAAAAAACTGATAGAAAGAAAGATCGACCGACTCGTTTTTAACGTCGCTAATTCCTCCAAAGCTTCACAAGGAGACGTAATTGAAGTTCTAAAGATCACTCCGAGCATTCGTGTTGAAAATGATGAAATTACGATGATCGGTAAAGGTAGTATGCGAGTGATGATTAATGAGCAAATGCTGCAACTTACCGGAATGGATCTTATAAATTACCTGCAAAGTATCGACTCTGAAAGCATAAAAAGTGTTGAGGTAATTAGCAATCCCCCGGCTAGATATGAAGCTGAAGGAAATAGCGGACTCATAAATATTGTGCTTAAAAAGTCTAAAAACGATTCCTGGAATGCGCAACTTAAAGGAACTTTTATTCAGCGCACAAAACCAAATTATAGAACTTCAGCAAACTTTAATTATAATAAAGACAAACTTACATTTTCTGGCCGGCTTGGATTTATAAAACATCAAATTCTGCTTCAGGAAGATCTAAATACAAGGTATCGCGAAGAAACTTCAGCAATAAAAACTCCAGTAGATATCGATTTGGAAGGCCAGGTAGCTTCCGCAGAAATTGGCTACGAGATTAACCAAAATTGGCAAATAGGCGGCCAATATTTTTTTAACACAACAAGAGCAGATATTTTAACCAGGCCAGAGACGCGAATATCCAGAGAGAATGACGAAGATGTGACTATAATAACTAACGGCCAGGAACCACAACATCCCAGGCTGCACAAAGTCAATCTAAATAGCCAGATAAATCTGGATACTCTGGGTAAAAGAGTGATCATTAATCTCGATTATTTAAATAATCACAACGAGGGACACAAAATTTTATAATGGCGAGCAAATAGAGGGATTAGATGAAGAAAATGAGCGACGATATTTCTTTTCTTACAACAATAACGTAAATGATTTTAATATCTATTCGGCTAAAATCGATGTCGAAAATCCACTAAAATGGATTAATCTTGATTTTGGTGCAAAGTATAATTTTTCAGACATTTCAAGTGATATTAGTTCTTTTAGCCCGGGATTTATATTAAGGCCAATAGAAGATCCTACAACTTTAATGGATACTTATCCTTTGCCATTTCAGTATAAAGAAAATATTGCCGCAGCTTATATTTCTGGAACCCGAAATTTTGGAGAACGCTGGTCGGCACAACTAGGTTTTCGCTTAGAACGTACAGAAATTGATGCACATTCTATTCTACCAAATGTTAACCGATACGATCTTTACACCAACCTTTTCCCTAGCCTTTACATCAATTACAACCTAGATAACCAAACTAATTTTTCTGCTAGTTATAGTCGTAGAATTCAGCGGCCAGATTTTTATGAGCTTAATCCCTATGAATATTATAGGAGTCCGAATTTATTTTACTCCGGAAATCCAAATTTAGAGCCTGCATTTATTGATAATGTTGAATTGAATATTATCCATAAAAACCTGGTAACCCGTCTATATTTTACCAAAGAAGTTGATGCTTATGCTGAAATTCCTGTTCCCGATAGGGATGAAAATTTTAGTGTATTTAGTTATGAAAATTATATTGATAGACAAGCTTTTGGAATCTCAGAAAGTTATACATGGAATACTTTAAACTGGTGGAGCAGCGTTAACAATCTTGATATTAGTTATTCTAAAGCTTCATTTAATTTAACTGCTCCAGAGCCAGATCGTAATGGTTTTAACAGCCGCATAAGCACAAATAACGATTTTAATCTAAATGCTGAAAAGACGATTATCGCCGGACTAAATTATTGGTATCAATTTGCAGGTTTTGACGGCATTTTTGAAACCGAAGCACAAAGTGCTACAGGGGTTTCTCTTCAGTTTTTACTTCTAGATAAAAACCTAAATATTAGTTTACGAGGAGAAGATCTTTTTAGAAATGCGATAGACCGAAGAAGTGCGGTAATCAACGGAGTGACGCAGGAAATTAAAAACTTTTACGACACCCGCCAATTCTGGCTAAGCGTTAGTTACAAATTTGGAAATGACAATTTAAAAGTAAGATCTCAGCGATCTGGAAATTCAGATATCGAAAGACGTGCAGGTGGTTGATATTCGATAAAATAGCGATACTTTTTTTCGGTTTTCAGAAAAAATTATACATCATTCAATATCATAACTATAAAATGTAACGTTTATAGATGTTATACAATACTGAAAATCTGAATTTTATAATATGAAAAAGCTTAGTATTATTATCCTGATGCTACTTTTTGCCGTTTCCTGTTATGATGACAGCAAGGACAATGTTTCTTTAACCGAGGAAATGGAAAGCAATGAAACCGCTGGCAATTTTGATCTTAAAAAACCCGAAAACCCTACAGATCGCCGAATAATTTGGAATGCAAACCTCGAATTTCAGGTTAAAAATGTCGATGAATCTACAAAAGACATTTCAAATTTATGTGCTAAATACGAGGCCTTTATATCTCGTATGAATCTAAGCAGCACCAACTACCAAATTTCTAATAATATTACAATTAGGGTAAATAATGAGAATTTCAATAAGCTCATTAACGATCTAAAAGGGACTTCCACCTTTATTAGAAGAGTAGAAATAAACTCGAACGATGTTACAGAAGAATTTATAGATATAGAATCACGCCTAAAAACCAAAAAAGAAGTTAGAGAGCGTTATATTGATATTCTTAGAAATCGATCTGGCGAAATAAAAGATGTGATCGCTGCAGAAGATGCGATTAGGAAAATTACCGAAGAAATTGAAGCCAAAGAAGGTAGATTACGTTATTTACAGGATAAAGTAAGCCAAAGCACCATTAATCTTGAAATTTATCAAAAAGTAGATTTTGAAAAAGAACCGGAAACTTTTGAAAAGGGATTTTTCACAAAAGCCAAAGAATCCTTAAAAACAGGCTGGAATATCATTACCGAAATATTCCTTTTATTACTTAGCATCTGGCCAATATTATTGATTTTAGCAGCCTTTTTATTATGGCGTAGAAAATGGAAGCAAAGAAAAAGCAACCAATAAACTATCTGATATCATCAGAGTGTTTTTAAAGACTCTGGTAATCCAAAACAATCTTGACGTAAAAACCTTGGCAAATAAATTTACCAGGGTTTTATGTTCAAATTATAAATTATTTCAGGCCTTTAGCGCATTTAGTAAAATACTAACAGGATGTTGTGCCTGGCGTTTTGTACCATCATAGATCTGGTGTCTACAACTGGTTCCATTCGCTGAAATTATGGTTTCTTCAGGAGCTTTTCTAACTGCTGGAAACAAAGTCTGCTCCCCTACCGCCATACTTACTTCATAATGCTCTTTTTCGTAACCAAAACTACCTGCCATTCCGCAGCAACCCGATGGAATGATCGTTACCTTATAATTTTCAGGTAGATTTAAAATATCAAAAGTCACCGCGGTATTCGATAATGCCTTTTGATGGCAATGCCCGTGGATTTTTATATTTTTCTCTTCGGAAGTAAACTGCTCTTTCTTGATATTCCCCAGAGCGATTTCTTTTTTCAGAAATTCTTCAATAATAAAGCTGTTTTTGGATAAATCTGAAGCCTTTTTTCTATCATCAGCTAAACGTAAATATTCATCTCTAAATGTAAGCACTGCTGAAGGTTCTAAACCAATTAGCGGAGCATCTTCAGAAACCAATTCACTAAATATAGCCACATTTTTATTGGCCATTTCTTTAGCTTCTTCTAAAAACCCTTTAGAAATATGCGCTCTACCGCTTTCTTCATGATCTACAAAGATCACTTTATAATTAAGCTTACTTAATAACTCCAAAGCATCGATACCAATTTCAGCATCTAGATAATTGGTAAATTCATCATTAAAAAAGTAGACAGATTTTATCGAATCTTGAGGTTCTAGTCGTGTTTTATTTTTTTCGTAATAGGCCTTTAAAGTGGTTTTGGATAATTGTGGCAGACTTCTCTGCGGGGCAACACCCATCACTTTTTTTGCCATTCCAGAGGTAAAGCTATTGGTAAACATAAAATTGGCTACACCAGGAATTTTAGAAGCCATTTTATTCATTTTGCCATTATTTGCAAAAGCTTTACTTCTAGTCGAAAAGCCATGTTCTTTCTGATATTGATATTGGAACTCTGCTTTTAAAGCAGCAACATCTACACTACTTGGGCATTCACTTTTACAGCCTTTACAGCTTAAACAAAGATCGTAAGCTTCCTTAATTTCTTTATGGCTAAACTTATTTTCTTTTTCTGAATTGGTTAAAAACTCCCGTAAAGTATTTGCTCTTGCTCTTGTGGTGTCTTTTTCATTTTTCGTAGCGCGATAGCTTGGGCACATCGTACCACCACTTTCAGGAGATTTTCTACAATCTCCGCTTCCATTACATTGCTCGGCCAAACGTAATATTCCCTGATTTTCGTCAAAATTCATCAAGGTTTTTATTTCTGGCTCAACTCGGTCTGGTTGATATCGCAATGAGGTATCCATTGCCGGAGCATCAATAATTTTCCCCGGATTAAAGATATTATTAGGATCAAATGCTGCTTTCACTTGTTTTAAAAGCGCATAATTTTTAGATCCTACCATCATTTCTACAAATTCGGCTCGAACACGGCCATCGCCATGTTCACCACTCATAGAACCATTGTATTTTTTCACCAATTTCGCCACATCTGTAGTGATCTTTCTAAAAAGCGCGACATCTTCGCTTTTCTTAAGATCCAAAATTGGTCGTAAATGAAGTTCTCCAGCACCAGCATGAGCATAATACACAGCATTTTGCTTGTACGATTTCATGATCTGGCTGAACTCATTAATATAATCTGCCAGCACAGGTAAAGCAACGGCAGTATCTTCTATACAGGCCACCGCTTTTTTATCACCAACGATATTTGCTAATAAACCTAATCCCGCTTTTCTTAATTCTGAAGCCATATTTATCTGCTCGCCATGCAGAATAGGGTTAGCGTAACTAATTCCATTATCTTCAAGAGTCTGCAATAACGCCTGAGTTTTCTTCTGAAGTTCGTCTGCCGTATTTGCTCTTACTTCTAACATTAAAATAGCCTCAGGATCCTCTTCAATAAAGAATCTGTTTTCGCGATATTTTATGTTTTGCTTGGTACAATCCAAAATGGTTTTATCCATCATTTCGCAGGTAAATAATGAATGTTCCATTGTAGATGCTACATCCTGTAAACAATCTTCGATACTGCGATAATGTGAAGCAATCATGGCTGCTTCAGGTGGTTGTAGATCATCTAATTGTAAAGTTAGCTCTGTTGTAAAAGCTAAAGTTCCTTCACTTCCGGCCAAAAGATGACAAATATTGATCAGCTCTTCTGAATCTTCAGAAAAAACATCAGAATAAATTAATTCATCTATCGCATAGCCTGTATTACGGCGATGTAATTCTCGTGGAGGAAATTCTTTGATGATCTCCTTTTTATTTTCTTCAGAAGAAAGGATCTCAAAAATGTTTCTGTAAATATCTCCCTCTAAATTCTCTAATTTCAGCTTTTCCTGAAATTCTTTTTTAGTGATCGCTTTAAATTCAGCTTCACTTCCATCGCTAAGAATCGTCTTTAAGGAAACTGTTTTTTCGCGAGTCGTTCCGTATTTTATAGACGTGGTTCCACTACTGTTGTTTCCTACCATTCCGCCAACCATACAACGATTAGAGGTCGAGGTATTAGGGCCAAAGAAAAGACCATGTCCCTTCAGCATTCGGTTTAGATCGTCACGAATCACCCCGGGTTGCAAGGTCACCGTTTTATTTTGAGTATCTACACTTAAAATTTTTGTGAAATGTTTAGAGACGTCTACTACAATACCGGTACCAACACACTGCCCAGCCAAAGAAGTTCCGGCTGTTCTTGGTATTAATGAGGTGTTATTCTCTTTTGCAAAAAGAATAAGTTCTTTTATATCCTTAATATTCTTTGGGTAACAAACTGCTAAAGGTAATTCTCTATAAACCGATGCATCTGTCGCATAGATCGAACGCCATAATTTATCATCGAATAACTGGCCGTCTAGTCGCGCTGCTAATTGCTGAAGATTCTTTTCCATACAGCCTTTAAAAGTACACAAAATAGCTTAAACAGCTTAACAGATTTTTAAAGATAATTAACAATAGATTGGCGTGCAGAAGCTTTTTGGAATTATTTCAAAAACTAAATTTGCTTTTAAATCAATAAAATTAAAATATGAAGAAGTTTTTAGTAATGGCAATGGTAGCCCTAGGTTCAGCATTTTTTACGAACGGAAATGCACAGGAAATCGCTGATAACGCTTTAGGACTTAGAATTGGTGGAAATGATGGATTTGGACCAGAAATTTCATATCAAAGAGCCGTAGGTAGTAACAATAACAGATTAGAATTCGATTTAGGTTGGAGAAACCACAAACACTATGATGTCGTAAAACTTGTAGGTTTATACCAATGGGTTTGGAATATCGAAGGTGGTTTTAACTGGTTTGTTGGTGCTGGTGCTGGTATTGCTAATCTAGACGACGATCGTTTTGAGCCTTATTATAATGATGGTGCTTATATTCTATTAGCGGGTGATATAGGGGTTGAATATAATTTTGATATTCCTTTAGTGTTATCCCTGGATCTAAGACCAGAATTAGGCTTTCACAATGATTACGGAGCAATAGACGATTTTTCACCAGATTTTGCAATTGGATTAAGATATCAATTCTAAAATCAGCTGAAAATTTATATAAAAAAAGTGGAAAGTTAACTTTCCACTTTTTTTATGCTTTTTTCTAAAAGCTCGGTATACAAATCTTCGTACATCGGGACGATTTGGTTTATATCAAATTGCTCTGCAACCTTACGAGCATTTTGTTTAAAAGTTTGAAGCGTATGATTGTCGCTTAATATCGAAAGTGCCCTTTTTGCCATTCCTTTTACATCTCCAACATCACATAAATATCCTGAAACACCTTGCTCATTAACTTCTGGAAGTCCGCCTGTGTTTGTAGAGATCACTGGCACTCCATTAATCATTGCTTCCAGGGCTGCCAAACCAAAACTTTCACGTTTAGAGGTTAATAAAAATAAGTCTGAAAAACATAGAATCTTATCTATCTCGTGGCTTTGCCCTAAGAACATCACTTTATCCTGAATACCCAACTCATCGACAAGATCTTCAGCTTTTTCTTTTTCAGGTCCTTCTCCTACCATCATTAAACGGCATTTTATTTTCTTCTGAATTTCATAGAAAACCTTAACCGTATCCTGAATTCTTTTTACTTTTCTGAAGTTACTAATATGGGTAATAATCTTTTCGTCTCCCTCGGCCATCATTTCTCGCTGGCAATCTTTAAAACCTTTTTGCTGATATTTGGAAACATCTATAAAATTAGGAATAACCTTAATATCATTTTTAATTTCAAAAAGATCTAAGGTGTCCTGCTTTAAACTTTCAGAAACCGAAGTCACCATATCGCTGGCATTAATGCTAAAAGTTACTGCTGGTTTATAAAAAGGATGATTTCCTACCAAAGTGATATCTGTACCATGCAAAGTAGTAACCATTGGAATATGAATTCCCTGCTCTTCTAACATCTTTTTAGCCATATAACCGGCATAGGCATGCGGAATGGCATAATGCACATGAAGAACTTCTATATCATGCAATTTCACCATATTAACCAGTTTACTACTTAAAGCTAGCTCGTATGGTTGGTAATGAAAAAGAGGATATTTAGGAACATGAACTTCGTGAAATTTCACATTACTGGAAAGCTGATCTAATCTTACCGGCTGTTTATAGGTAATAAAATGAATTTCGTGACCTCTCCTGGAAAGCGCTAGCCCAAGTTCTGTAGCTACTACTCCACTTCCACCAAAGGTGGGATAACAAACAATTGCTATTCTCATTAATGCGTTTTTAAAACCGGCGATAACCGATTCAATTTAATCATTTTCAGGCAGTTTTCCTTAATAATCGATAGCATCGTAAATTAGCTGCTGTATTTTTGTTCTAATATCTTCGTAAATCAGCTTTCTATTTGTAGAATCTGGATATACTCTATTTGATAAAAAGATATACACTAATTCTTCTTCGGGATCTGCCCAGGCAAAGGTTCCGGTAAATCCGCTATGTCCAAAACTACTTTTAGAAGCGCAGGAACATGCCGGGCCGCTGCCTTTTATTTGGGGTTTGTCGAAACCTACACCACGCCTTACATTTTCTTCACAATAATAGCAGGTATTAAATTTTTCAATCGTAGCAGGATTTAAAAATTTTTCATTTCCGTAGGAACCTCCCTGTAAATAGGCCTGCATTATTTTTGCAACATCGTTAGCATTACTAAATAATCCTGCATGGCCACCAATACCTCCTTGCATAGCCGCTCCCTGATCGTGAACATAACCATGAACTAACTGCCCACGCCATAACTTATCATTTTCAGTCGGCACAATTTCATCTACAGGAAACCTGGTAAGTGGTAAATAGCCCGTAAAATTTGCTCCTAAAGATTTATAAAATCGATCCTGAGTTAAACTATTTAAGTTGGTTTTATAATAACCTTCCAAATAATATTTCAGAATATAAAATGGCAGGTCGCTATACTTATACTCTTTTCTTCGGTTTAGATCACTTTCAGCAATGATATTTATAATGGTGTCCTGCATATCTTCTCTAATAAACATATGCTCGGCCACCTGCGTGTTAAAACGCTCGTCTGCAGCTTCGTGATAATAAAGTTTAGAAGGACTTTTAGTTACGGCATCAATCGTAGGAACATAAAAAGGAATCCAGGCTTTTAAACGTGCATAATGCATTAACATGTCCTGCAGACTTATATTCTCTTTATTGGTTCCTTTAAAAACAGGCATCATTTCGCCCAATTTCGTATCAAAACTAATAACACCTTCCTCTACCTGCTCCATCACCAATGGAAGCGTGGCTAAAATTTTGGTAAGCGAGGCTAAATCGTAAACCGAAGTATCACTAACCGGTTTTATATGCTCGTAAGTATGAAATCCAAAGTTTTTATTATAAATCACCTTGCCTTTTCTTGCTACCAAAACCTGCGCACCCGGAGTCATTTTTTTAGCAATGGCATAATTAACGATAGAATCTATTTTCTTCAGTTTAAAAGAATTCATTCCCACCGTTTCTGGCCCGCCATAACTTAAACGCTCTATAGCTTTGGTATCGTAACCCGTACCTTCAGGAAATTCTAAGCCTGTACTCACCGGTAATTTTCCTCTTGCCGGTATAGCTCCAAAAATAACCTGAGCGGCTTTTCGCTGTGCTACATCACTGTTTTGATAGGCTACCAAAACACTTTGAATATTTGTAGTACTACGTATATCTAAAAGTGAATATGGGCTGGTAAAGACCGATAAAAGCGTGTTGTTTTCTTTAGAAATTTCATGTAACCATAATAGGTCTTTACTACTAAATCGATACGATTTCCAAGGATTGTCGTTACTTTTATGAAAACCAACAATTACATAATTGTAATCTTTAAGTTTGTATAAAAGGTCGGGTAATTTTTCTGCGGAAATATGATCTACTTTTGCATATTTCTTTAATTGCTGAAGAAAGGCTGTACCATCATCATCACCCAGTTCTACATAAGCGATTTTTTGATCTTCCAGGTTTTTAACGGGTACCATTCCTTTATTATTTCTTATTAAAGTCATGGCATTTTCCATCAATTGCTCGTATAAAGCATCGTCGCGAACACTATTTAACTCTTCAAATAGAAATCGCTCGGCCACAGGTTTGTAATGATGTAAACCTGCTTTATACTTTGCTTTCAGAATCTTTTTTACTGAATGCGCCAAACGATCTTCAGTAATTTCACCTGAAAGATAAGCCGACTTCAATTTATCTATCGATTTTGGAACATCTTCAGAAATTAATAGGATATCATTTCCTGCTCTAAAGGCCGCCAGATCGATTTCGCCAGGCTCATCGTAATTAGATGCGCCACGCATATTTAAGGCATCAGTAAAAATTAGTCCTTTAAATTGTAGATTTTCACGTAACATTTCTGTTACAACTTTTTTAGAAAGTGATGTTGGCCTGCCTTCCTGGGTACCTAAAGCAGGAACATTTAAATGCGCCACCATCACACTGCTAAGGCTATCTTTAATAAGCTCTCTGTAAGGATATAACTCTACACCTTCTATACGTTCTTTAGGGAAATTTACTGATGGTAAAGTTTTATGTGAATCCTGATCTGTATCGCCGTGTCCCGGGAAATGTTTGGCACTCGATAAAATTCCCTCACGGTGCATCCCTCGCATAAAAGCAAGTGCTTTTTCAGTAACATTTATTTTATTCTCTCCAAAAGAGCGATTCCCGATAATTGGGTTAAGCGGATTGGTATTAATATCTACTACCGGAGCAAAATTAATATGAATTCCCAATCGCTTGGTATGCCTGGAAATTGCCGCACCGGCTTCTTCAATTAATTTATTATTCTGAATCGCACCCAGCGTCATGTTCCATGGAAGCGCAAAAGTAGAATCCAAGCGCATTGCCAAACCCCATTCGGCATCCATTCCCACCAAAAGAGGTGTTTTACTTAATTCCTGAAATTCGTTGGTAATTTTGGCTTCTCTCCCCGGACCACCTTTCGAGAAAATCACACCACCAATATGATTTTCTGAAATTAAGTCTTTTACTTTTTGAATTCCAGCTTCACTCCCGTTAGAAAACACATCGACCATAAAAAGCTGGCCTAATTTCTCTTCTAAAGAAAAACCGGAATAAACACTATCTACCCATTTTTTTTGAGCTAAACTATCCTTAGTTACTAATGGATCTGGAGTAGTTTGCTTTTGTGCAGCTGCACTAAAAATAAATAGAAATAAAAATGTTGGTAAGAATAACCTAAAACTGGCTCTTAACATCATTAGCTCATAAATCTCTTGTGCCAACTATCTGATGCAGGAACTTCCCAATCTGAAAGATATTCAGCTTTGTTATTTACAAGATTATTAAAGACGATTGTTTTAGACGAAACCGACTTATTTTTAGCTAATTTTCTAAAATCTGCTAAAGGTTTATAAGCTACAAATTCACCTTGTTTAAAAGAAACGTTCATCTTGTCTAAAAGATCAACATTATATTCTTTTTCAAGCGTTTGAATAAAGTGAACTGAAGCATCTATTGAACATCCTGAAGCTGCATTAACTTCCTGATCTAAACCTATAGTGATAAACCTTTTATATTTTATCTCATAACCCGCCTGAAGATTGGCACCATGTACCGTCCATTGGGTTAAAAATTCATCTAATTTTTGTTTAATTTCAACTAGTTCTTCATCTGTAAAAGAACGATTTGATTGATAAATCCACACTCGTGAATTATCTGGTAAGGATTCAAAAGGTACTAACATATTGTGGTGGTAATTTTATTATTTAAAGCTTATTTGCATAAAATATAGTCGCAAAAAAACTGCCAAATTTCATACAAAATCAGCTTTAACGGATTTTATTTTTTAAATATCTGAATTAAAGATCCTTGGCGTTAGCGATCATTTCGGCGACATCCATTACAGCTACACTATCTTCCTTTTCTTTACTTTTAACACCATCTGTCATCATCGTGTTACAAAAAGGGCAGCCTGCAGCAATAACTTCTGGTTTTGTTTCCATAGCCTGCTCCGTTCGGGCAACATTTACATCTTTATTACCAGGCTCTGGCTCTTTAAACATTTGTGCGCCACCTGCACCGCAACATAATCCATTGCTTTTGCATTTGCGCATTTCGATAAGCTCTACTTCCAGTTTCTTAAGAAGATCACGAGGCGCTTCGTATTCACCATTAGCTCTTCCTAAATAACAAGGATCGTGAAAAGTGATACGCTTACCTTTAAATTTTCCACCTTCAACTTTTAATCTTCCTTCATTCAGCAAAGATTTTAAAAATTGAGTGTGGTGCATTACCTGGTAATTCCCGCCCAAAGAAGGATACTCGTTTTTAATGGTATTAAAACAGTGAGGGCATGCCGTAACTACTTTTTCGATCTCGTAGCCATTTAAAACTTCGATATTCATTGCAGCTTGCATTTGGAATGTAAACTCATTCCCGGCACGTTTTGCAGGATCTCCAGTACAACTTTCCTCTGTACCCAAAACTGCAAAATCTACTCCTGCTTCATTTAAAAGCTTTACAAAAGCCTTGGTTATTTTTTTGGCACGATCGTCAAAACTTCCTGCACAGCCAACCCAAAACAGCACTTCAGGCTTTTTACCTTCAGCCATATATTCTGCCATGGTTGGTACTTTAATCGCTTCTGCCATAGTCTAAAATTCTATAATTTCAATTAATTTTCTTCTGCCCAGTTTAATCGATCCATTTGATTATAAGGCCAGGGAGCACCATTATTTTCAATATTAGTTAACGAAACTGCTAACTCATTAGGAGCGGCGCTTTGCTCCATAACCAAGTATCTACGCATATCTAAAATAATAGAAAGCGGATCGATACCTACCGGGCAGGCTTCTACACAGGCATTACAGGTTGTACATGCCCAAAGCTCTTCCCTTAAAATATAGTCATCTAGCAATTGCTTGCCATCATCTTCAAATTTGCCGTTTTTATTGATATTTTCTCCTACCTCTTCAAGACGATCCCTGGTATCCATCATGATCTTACGTGGAGATAATTTCTTACCGGTTTGATTAGCAGGACACTCGGCCGTACAACGTCCACACTCGGTACAGGTATAAGAATTCAATAACTGAACCTGGTTAAGATCCATCACATCTGAAGCTCCAAATTTTTCTGGTTCTCCTTCTTCTTCCCCTTCAGCTGGTGCAGCAAAAGGATCGGCATTAGGATCCATCATTAGTGCTACTTCATTTTTAACAGCTTCAAGATTATCCATCTCTCCCTTTGGCTTCAACTTAGAAAAATACACATTAGGAAAAGCTAAAAGAATATGTAAGTGTTTTGAATAATATAAGTAATTCAGGAAAAATAAAATTCCGAGGATATGCAACCACCAGGTTGCTCTTTCGATAATAATCAAAGTACTGTTGGATATACCTTCAAAAAGCGGCGCAATAAACTGACTTATAGGAAAACCACCTATAATTCCGCCTTCATGCGCATAATGTGCAGCACCGTTAAGCTGAAGCTGATAATCTGCCGCATTCATTACTAAGAAAAGCGTCATTAATACCATTTCAAAATAAAGAATATAGTTGGCATCGTTTTTAGGCCAGCCTTTTAATTCTCTACATAAAAACCGATAAATATTAAGTACGTTTCTTCGAATCCAGAAAATGATAACCCCCACAAAAACCAATAAAGCTAAAACTTCAAAAATTCCTATAAGCGCATTGTAAAATCCGCCCATAAAAGAAAGTACACGATGTGTCCCAAAAAGGCCATCGATAATAATTTCCAGGACTTCAATATTTATAATTACAAAGCCTAAATAAACAATTACATGAAGAAATCCTGAAACAGGTTTTCTAACCATTTTACTTTGGCCAAAGGCTATTCTTAAGGTTTTAGACCAACGCTCTGATGGATTATCTGATCGATCTATGGCTTTCCCTAATTTTATATTTCTAAGCATCCTTTTGATATTCCTTACAAAAAAAGAAACACCAAAAACAAGGGCAATTAGAAATACAATTTGTGCTACGATTTGCATACCGCTACTATTTTAAAGAATCCTTAGGCTCTTCGTAAGGCCCAGGATTTTTCCCGAAAACAGAGAAATGAACATATCGTTTCGGGTTTAATTTTATATCCTGAAGTAATTCTTCCAGTTGTTTTGTAGCGCGATCTAAATTATTGTAAACTTTATCATCATTAAGCAGTTTTCCTGCCGTACCTTCACCATTGTTAAGATTATCTGCAATCCCTCTAAAATCGGCTACTACAGTTTCAAGATCATCTGTGATCTGGCCAAGATTAATGGCTTTTAAAGAATCTGAAACTGTTTTAAAATTACCAGACATTTCGTTAAGGTTAGTAAACGTCTGATTTAAATTATTAGCATTTCCTTCTACAATACCTTCTAAAGCTATACTGGTTCCTTTTAGAGAACGCATAGTTTGATTTAAATTTTTAAAGGTATTATTGATATTATAAGTAGTGCTATCGTTTAATAGCTCGTTTATTGAAGTTAATAAAGAATCTGCACTAACTACTGTTCGCTCTAATTTTTCCTGAAGTGGCGTAAGCCTTTCGTTAACCAGCTCCATAATCCCTTCTTCAACATTACTTGGTAAGGTATCACCAGATTTTGCCATTAAACCTTCCTCATATTCTGGGATAATAGCTAAAGATTTACCACCTATAATTCCACCGCCATAAACTTTAGCCATACTGTTTTTAGAGAATTTAAAATCTTTCTCTACAGTAAAAGTGACTAAAAGTTGTCCCTGCTCGTTTAGGAAATTAATATCTGTAACCTGGCCTACTTTAAGACCATTTATAGTAACCGCAGATGATGGAGATAATCCTTCAACCTCGTCGTAAACAGCATAAAAGGTTCGACTGGAATCCAGTAAATTCTTGCCCTTTAAAAAACTATAACCAAAAATTAATAGTACAATAGCTATAATGGCAAGTATAGCGGTTTTAACCTCATTAGAAATCTTCAAAAGCTAGTAATTTTATATATGCAAACAAATTTAGGGATAAATATAGGAAAGTCCTTTAATTGAGATTAGTTTTTAACGCCTCATTAACTGTAATCTTTTCCCCATTTTTAAAGGCTACAATGTAACTATTAGGATAACCTTTGCTAACTGCTTTTTGATGAATCTTCTGAATATCAAGATAACTGGAAGTCTCTCCAAGGTAATATTTGTAAAGTTTGCCCTCTTTTTTTCTGAAGACATTACTTAAGCCCTTAAAATTGTAAGATTTGGTATCTAATTTTTTTGAACCTGCCGCCAACTGTACGCTAAAAATTATCCCTTCATAATAATCTGCCGGTTGCCCATCGATACTCACACCAGATTCTGAGGTTGGTACTTTAGGCTGAGACTGACTAATACTTTCTATAGCCGAAAGGTTAATTTGTTCACCGTATCCTAGAATACCATCTACAATCGCACTGGCCATTTTATTTTGGCCAGAACCACTATTTAAAAAAGCACCTTCGCTGTTATTGGTTAAAAAACCAACTTCCACCAAAACGCTTGGCATATAAGTTTGGTGCAGTACAATTAATGCTCCTTCTTTTACGCCTCTATTTTTACGTTGTAAATCATTGGTGAATTTCTTCTGAATAAGATCTGCTAAAAGAATACTTTGATTTAAATATTCTTCCTGCATTAGGGTCATCCCTATAAAAGACTCGGGAGAATTAGGATCAAAACCATTATACGTGACCTTATAATCTTCCTCCATATAAATAACCGAGTTCTCTCGCTTGGCAACTTCAAAATTAGTCTCATTTCTGTTTAGCCCCAAAACAAAAGTTTCAGTTCCCGATGCCTGTGAACTATGCGAGTTACAATGTACAGAAACAAAAAGATCTGCTTCTGCATCGTTTGCAATCTGCCCACGCTCCATTAAAGGAATAAACACATCTGTACTACGGGTATAAACCACTTTTATCCCTCTACTCTCAAGCTCCTTCCCTACTTTTAAAACTATACTTAAGGCGATATCCTTTTCCTTATATCCATTCCCCATATTACCAGGATCTTTCCCTCCATGGCCGGCATCTAATACCACCACAAAAGGATCTGTAGGCATAGGTTTTTCAGCAGCAAAAAATTGCTGATTACAAACTAAAAAAAAAGATAATACTAAAAGATGAAGTACGTTCGTTCTCATAATTAAGTAACGCTAATTCTTGGGTGAATATTTTAATTACTATTTTCGCGCAATCACAAAAGTTAGCTAAAAAAATATATGTAATTTTGGAAACTCAAAAAGTAAGCCATTCTTTACAAAAATAGTACTTAAAGCATTGCAAACAAATATACCTAATATACTTTTTTGCTGTATTTTTCTATTGTTCTCCAGTGCCTTTTTACAAGCTCAGGAACTACAACAAAATCAAAGTATTAGAATAGAAGCTAAAAAAGATTCACTGGTTATGGTGAGTACGTTGCCATTAGCCCAATTGGTAAGAACGCAGGATAGTATTCTTGGCCTTTTTGAAAGAGACACCTTAAAACAGCCCCGCCAAAATCGCATGATTACAGATGTTGTGAAGTACAAAGCAACAGATTATATGCGCTTAAGCAACCGGAAGAAAAAAATGTATCTCTATAACGAAGCTCAGGTTATTTATCAGGATATGACCATCGATGCTGGTTATATAATTATTGATAACGAGCGGAATGAAGTTTACGCCTACGGAATTACAGATTCTACAGGCGCATACATACAAACCCCGGTTTTTACGCAAGGTGGTAAAACAGTAGAACCCGATTCTATTCGATTTAATTTTGATAGCGAACGTGCGCTTGTTTATAATTCCAGAACTCAGGAAGCTTCTTTTAATGTAAAAGGACAGGTAACTAAGCGCGAGAATGATTCGGTTTACTTTATGAAAAATGTGCGTTTTACAACTTCTGAAGATGTAGACGATCCTGATTATTATTTCTACGCTCGAAAGATTAAGTTTGTTCCAGACAAGAAGATTGTCTCTGGATTGGTAAATATGTATATCGCAGATATTCCAACACCGCTTGGTTTACCTTTTGGATATTTCCCACTTACCGAGGAGCGTACTTCTGGTTTTATAATCCCTTCTTTTGGAGATAGCCAACAGGGTTATTTTCTGCAAAATGGTGGATATTATTTCGCATTAAGTGATTATGCCGATCTTTTGGCAGTTGGTGACTATTATACTAATGGTAGTTATGCGATGCGCCTGGAATCTAGTTATACCAAACGATACAAATTTAGAGGGAATTTTAGTTTTAGGTACGAGAGACAATATAACAGCGAAAGAGGTTTTCCAGACTTTTCAGAAAGCTCTGTTTATAATATTAGATGGTCACATAGCCAGGATGCAAAAGCAAGCCCATCTTCACGATTCTCGGCCTCGGTAAACCTGGGAAGTAGCAATTACTACCAACAATCTGTAAATCAAAGTAATACAGCTAACTTTTTGAATAACACGCTAAGTTCTTCAGTCTCTTACAGTAAAACATTTGAGAGTACACCTGGTGTAAACTTCAGTCTTACAGCAACACACAGCCAAAATACCAATACCGGAGAAATTAATATGACACTTCCTACCTTACAGGCAAGTGTAGACAGGATTTATCCCTTTGCACCAAAAGGCGGTTCTAAAAAAGGAATTATTCAAAATATAAACCTTCAGTATAACTTAAGAGCTGAAAACAGGTTTAATACCACAGATTCACTTTTCTTTCAGCCAGAAATGTTTGCTGACGCTGTGATGGGTGCACAACATAGTATTCCGCTTGCTACCAACTTTAAAATCCTAAAATATTTTAGTGTTAGTGCTAGTACCAATTTTGAAGAAAACTGGGTATTTAAAACTTTTGAAAGATCTTTTGATCAGGCCAGCAATGCCGTGGTTATAGATACCATAAATGGTTTTGATTCTTATCGTACTTATAATTTTAACGCCAGTATAGGAACCACCTTATATGGACGTAAAGATTTTAGTAAAGACAGTAAAATCCAGGCAATACGGCATGTGATGCGACCTTCTATAAGTTATGGAATAAATCCTGCCTTCGATCAATATTACGATACTTACGAGCGTACATCGCTAACCGATGGTTTAACCGAGCTTGTTGAATATTCCCGTTTTACAGGAAGTTTATATGGTGCACCAAACCAAAATTATTCAAGCTCTATTGGTTTAAGCATTAGTAACACCTTAGAGGCAAAAGTACGGGATAAGGACAGTACGGCAACCGAGCCAAAAAAGATTAAATTATTAAACAATTTTAGCTTAAGTACCTCTTATAACCTGGCTGCAGATTCTTTAAAGCTTGCACCAATTTCTGTACGTGGTGGTATTCCAATTGTTCAAAATAAACTAGACATTAATTTTACCGGTAACCTGGATCCTTATGCTTTAAACAACAGAAACCAGCGAATCGATAAACTAAATATTGCCAATGGTGGTAGTTTATTTAGGCTTACCAATGCTAATGTAAGTTTTGGCTATTCATTTTCTAGCAAAGATTTTTCTGATAAAGACGATGAAAATGAAGATGAAATAGATAATGAATCTAAACGAAATGGTGGTCGCCCCGATGATCTCTTCGGAAAAAACACCGATTTAGATGGCAATCTTTATGAGGACGAAGATCCTTTTGAAGGCAAAGAGGATAATGAAAACAAAAAATGGTACAACTATAAAATTCCGTGGGATATACGCTTATCTTATACCATGACATATAGCAACCAGCAACGCCAAAGTGAAATTACATCTCACTCCATCATGTTTTCTGGAGATGTAGAATTATCACCAAAATGGGCCGTTGGTGCTTCATCTGGATTCGATTTAAGAGAACGTGGTTTTACCTATACTCAGCTTCGTTTTCAAAGAGATTTAGATAGTTGGCGTATGAGTTTTAGCTGGGTGCCTTTTAGTGCACGTAGATCATGGAATTTCTTTATTGGGATAAAAGCTTCGATGCTTAGCGATATTAAGTATGAAGCCAGAAGACAACCAACAAGAGCCATTGGAAGAAATTAAACCAAATACCTAAATTATGAATAAAGAAATTATTAAAACAGACAAAGCCCCTGCTCCTATTGGGCCATATAATCAAGCTGTAAAAACCGGAAATATGGTTTTTATTTCAGGCCAAATTGCCATTAATCCTGCAACTGGAGAATTAGAAACTGGCGATCTTGAAACCGAGACCAAACTTGTAATGGAAAACTTAAAAGCTATTCTTGCTGAAGCTAAATGTACTTTTGAAAACGTAATTAAAACATCGATTTTTATTAGCGACATGAATAACTTTGGTAAGATTAACGAAATCTACGGCACTTATTTTCAGGCTGAAACTGCTCCCGCAAGAGAAACTGTAGAAGTTGCCAATCTTCCAAAATTTGTAAATGTAGAAATTAGCGCGATTGCAGTGATCGACTAAATTTATAAGGAATAAAATTACTTCTTAAATTATATAAAATCGGCTATACGTAATTCCCAGTTTTAGTAATTATGTATAGCCGATATTAGTTATTCTCAACCCTTTTTTTCTGTGATTTCTTTCAGTTTATTTAGTGCCTTATCCCAGGTATTATCAAAATAATCCAGATATTCTTCTGCTGCATCTGTCTCTACCATTACCGTTGTTTTGTTATCATTTTCAATGAAAGAATAATTTTCTAGTCCGCCTGCCCATTTTTCAACCTCTGCACCTTCAGTTATCTCGTTTTCACCATCCAAAATACCATAATGTCGAATAGACACGAAGCGAAAAGGTATATTTTCAGAAATTTCAGAAACCATTCCGCCGCGTTTTCCATTTTCGTCTACCCCAACAAAATAGATTTTTGATCCTTTTTCCCAACTTCCTTCATAAGTAGAAGTTGGATTAAATTCCGCCGTCCATTGTTGGTAAGTTTCGATATTTTCAAGCCCTAACATTGTTTTATAAACTTTTTCTGCCGGTGCATTAATCAGTTTTTGATATTGTAGCTTTTTCATAATGCTTGTTTTGGTTGAAAATCACGTCGATTTTTATATAATTTCACCTCCAATATACTCCAAAATCAACTAAAAAACCTCGAATCGATATTCGAGGTTTTTCACTATAATTATTTTTGAAGAATATTTTCAATCTTCTCTAATTCTGCCGAAGAAAATTCTAAATTATCTAAAGCTGCAATATTATCTTCCAACTGCTTTACTTTACTTACTCCTACTAACACTGAAGTTACTCTTTTGTCTTTTAATAACCAGGCAACAGCCATTTGTGCTAAAGTTTGATCTCTATTCGCTGCAATTTCATTTAGTTGTTGCACCTGCGCTACTACTTCAGGCGTAATTTGATTTTTTTGAAGATGACCACTTTCTAAAGCTGCACGAGAGTTTTCAGGAATTCCATGTAGATATTTATCGGTTAAAATTCCCTGCTGCAAGGGTGAAAATACAATACTACCAACGCCTACTTTTTCAAGCGTATCTAAAAGCTTGTCTTCTTCAACCCAACGATCTATCATATTGTATCGTGGCTGATGAATTAAAAAAGGTGTTCCCATCTCTTTAAGAATGGCTGCTGCTTTCGCTGTTCTATCTGATGGATAATTAGAAACACCAACGTATAACGCCTTACCGCTACGTACTATTTGATCTAAAGCGCCCATTGTTTCTTCTAGCGGCGTATCTGGATCTGGACGATGATGATAAAAAACATCTACATAATCCAATCCCATTCTTTGCAAAGATTGATCTAAGCTTGCGATTAAATATTTTCTTGAACCAAAATTCCCATACGGCCCAGGCCACATATCGTATCCCGCTTTAGACGAAATAATAAGTTCGTCTCGATATTGTTTAAAATCTTCGGCAAAAATTTTCCCAAAGTTTTTTTCAGCCGTTCCGTAGGGCGGACCATAATTATTGGCCAGATCAAAATGCGTGATTCCGCTATCAAAAGCTGTTCTTAAAATAGCTCTGGATTTTTCAAAATCGTCTACATCCCCAAAGTTATGCCACAAACCCAAAGAAATCATTGGTAAGTTAATTCCGCTTTTACCGCAGCGGCGATATTTCATTTTATGATATCGATCTTCTTTTGCCTCGTATTTTGCCATTTAGTTCTTTATTTGTTAAGCAATCTAGTAATTTTTATGAATTTAACAGGTTTCAAGCTTAGATTTAACCCTTAATATTTCCTATTAAGTTCCATAGAAAGCCGAATAATTTCAGCTTTACTGCAATGCAAATTTTTAGTTAATCCTAAGTTTATTTTATGTAAAACCTATTTCTTTGCAAAAAAATTTAAACGCATGAAATTGAAAAGCTTTACTCTAAAGCTCCTCGTTCACAGCTTAGTCTTTCTTTTTACTGTAAATAGTATAAACGCTCAGGAAGGAACTCCTATTTTTAATCCTGAATTTAATAATCCAGATGCTACAACCTGGGAAACCTTAAAAGGTGATGCCGAGTTAATGTTTGGCGGATTAAAATATACCTATTCTAGACCCTTTCAATGGGAAGATGATGATATAGGATTATTTCTTGGAGTTGCTATTGGGGCTACAGGACTAAACTTAATGGATCAGGAAGCTTATGAATTTTTTCGTCGCCAGGAAGAGCATGTGCCCGGTGTAATTCAGGAATTTGGCTGGTATTTTGGTAGCCCACAAAACAATTATGGGGTTACCGGAGCGATTTATTTAACCGGACTATTAACAAAAAATCCAAAAATTAGAAGAACAGGTATATTAATGATTTCTGCAGCCAGCGCCGCAGGTTTAATACAAACAGTTTCTAAAAATATTGCAGGTAGAGCAAGACCAGGTGATGGTAGAAATAGATTATCTTTTAAACCTTTTTCTAAAGAAGGCACCTATCACTCTTTCCCTTCTGGGCACACGATATTGTCTTTTACCACTTTTTACGCCTTAAGTAAACAGTTTGAAAGTCCCTGGGTTAAAGCTGGTTTATACCTTGGCGGACTTGTTTCTCCTGTCTCCAGATTATGGCGCGGTGCTCACTGGTTAACCGATGTTGCATTAAGTATGGCCCTTACTATTGCTGTTGTAGATTCTGTAGATAAATATCTGGATCAACAAACGCTATTGCGTAAAAATCCAGAGCTTAGAAAAGAAACAAAAATTAGCTGGCGCCTTCAAATGGGAGCCGGTACAATTGGTGTTGTGGGAAGTTTCTAGCTTTCGTACATTGCCAAAAAAATTTGAATGAAAAAAGAATCCATTGCTATCGATATGGATGGCGTTATGGCAGATGTAGAAACACATTTTCTTAATCGGTTTAATAAAGAATATCAGGATACATTAACATACGAAGATTTAAAAGGTAAATCTGAATCTAAAGCATTTCCTGTAAAAGGTATTATTAAAAAATATGCTAATACACCTGGCTTTTTTGAGACTGTTCCGGTAATGGATGGAGCGATTGAAGCTATTAAAAAATTACAGGAAAGATACGATGTTTATGTGGTATCTGCCGCAATGGAATTCCCTAGTAGTTTAATTGAAAAAAGAAACTGGTTACAGCTGCATTTCCCTTTTATAGACTGGCGAAATATTGTATTATGCGGAAATAAACACATCATCAATACCAATTATATGATTGATGATCATCCTAAAAATTTAGATCCGTTTAAAGGTGAAACGCTACTGTTTGAAGCTTTTCATAATGTGCGTGTAAAAAATCATTCTAGAGCAAAAAACTGGGGCGATGTTCTCGCATTTTTTGATATCTCTACAGAATAATACTTGCCATAATAAAGTAACAGTGCACTACCTCGAGGCATTCGTTGGAAACAAATTTTTAATTTCGAGGCAAGCCTTTAGGTATTATATAATTTAGCCGTACCAATAAAAAAGCTCATAGTAGAAACTATGAGCTTTTTTTATTTTTAAAATGCCTCTATTAATAGTTTGGCTGTCGCCGGATTTGTTGCCAGCGGAATGTTATGCACGTCACACAATCTCATAAGCATAAAGATATCTGGTTCGTGCGGATGCTTATCCATGGGGTCTCTAAAAAAAACCACCATATTCACCTTACCTTCTACTAATCGGCTTGCAATTTGAGCATCACCACCAAGCGGACCTGATAATAATTTTTCAACGTCAAATCCTGCAGTTTCAGCCTTGCTTCCCGTTGTTCCGGTAGATATTAATTTTATTTCTTTCGATTCTAAAACACTACGGTATTCGTTTAAGAACTGTACCATTTCAGCTTTCTTACCATTATGGGCAATTATCGCGATAGTCTTCATTCAATAAATATTAGGTAGAAAGAATTTCAGAAATTCTTAGTAAGTCTTTGTTAATATTTGGCTTTTCGTGAATTACATTATCTAAAGGACAGGTGATGATATCATCATCTTTTAGCCCCACCATTACATTCTTTTGCCCGTCTAATAATAATTCTACCGCTTTAACAGACATTCTACTGGCAAGTACGCGATCAAAACACGACGGAGTCCCACCTCGCTGAATATGCCCCAATACCGTTACTTTAGCATCGTAATATGGTAAATTCTGGGTAACATAATCTGCTAATTGAAATACATTTTTACCAATTTTATCTCCTTCAGAAACAATAACGATACTAGAACTTTTTCCAGATCTTCTACTTTTCTCTAAAGAATCTAATAATCGATCTAAACCTAAATCTTCTTCAGGAATTAAAATTTCTTCAGCTCCTGCTCCAATACCGGTATTTAAAGCGATAAAACCGGCATCACGCCCCATAACTTCAATAAAGAATAATCTATCGTGCGAGCTCGCCGTATCTCTAATTTTATCAATAGCTTCTACTACTGTATTTAAAGCAGTATCATAGCCAATTGTATGTGAAGTTCCGTAAATATCGTTATCTATAGTTCCAGGTACACCAATAACCGGAATATCGTATTCATGACTAAAAATTTGTCCTCCAGCAAAAGTTCCATCACCACCAATAAGTACTAAAGCATCTATTTCTTCATTTTTTAATACTTCGTAAGCTTTTGCTCTTCCTTCTTTTGTTCTAAATTCTTTAGAGCGGGCAGTTTTTAAAAACGTACCACCTCTATTTATTATATTTCGTACACTACGAGCATCAAGTTCCTCAAAATTCCCATTGATTAATCCGTTATATCCGTTATAAAATCCATAACAGCTAATGTGATAATAAGAGCATGCCCTTACAACAGCTCGAATAGCAGCATTCATTCCTGGAGCATCTCCTCCCGAAGTTATCACCCCAATTCGTTTAATTTTTTTACTCATAGGTATTCAAAATTTGAATTGTAAAATTACGAAGTATAGCTGAAAATAGTAAGCTAAACGGTGATTAAATTAGCTTTAAATGCTAATTTTTTAACATCATTCTATCTCTCCATCTTCCTCGGGGAAATTAATATAATCGGGGGCTAAAGAATTTTTTGACTCTATCTTCTCTTGCTTAGGCTGTTGCGTATTTTCAACCTCTAATTCTTTATTGGTTATTTTCCTTATTAACTCTTTAAAAGTATCAAAATCTACCGAGTAAGAAAGTCCCACTCCTTGTGTAAACCCTATTTCTTCACCTATAAACTGAATATTATTCTCACGGTTAAAAACGGTAGCTCGTAAAGATCCATCTTCATTTAATAGAAAATCGATCTCCAAATCTCCAACAATTACAGATTCGGTTGTCCCGCCAATTGGTACACCAACCTGCCCGTTAATTAACACTCGCTCACTAATCTGCGTACTTAATGTTAAACCAAATCTGTCTACCGTTTGTTGATCTGGCGTACGATCTCCCTGAACATAATTTACCCCTACCTGAAACTTACCATCTTCATCTGCAAAAATATCATTTACAATGCTTGAAGCTCTTTCTGCCAAAGTTCCGGTAATGGCGGTTTGTCGTAAACCAAATTCGCTATAAAAGGCATTTTGAGTCACTAAAAATAAAGCCTGAAGTTCTCGGCTTGCCCTATCATCCATTCGATATTCTAATTCAGATCTTACTACAGAGCTTGCCGTTGGAAACTGAATATCAAAATTGATCTCTGGCTGAATTACCTGTCCCTGTAAATTAATAACCACATCTACCGGAATTTTACGATTTATAGACGGGTTTTCTAATAATACCGCAGGATTGGCATTTAAAGAATAAACCGCGCTAACATCTAATTCTGCCCGTAATGGATTCCCGTCCCAGTTTATACTTCCACCAGATCTTACGTTAAAGACTTTTTGTACCAGTCCGGCGTATTTAAAATTATAAACACCTTCGTAAACAATAAAATCTCCCCACATATTAAATTTACCGTTGGTATTAATCTCTAACAGTAAATTCCCAGCACCACGGCCTCTTAAAGTACTTCCGCTGGTTTGATCGATCACCACTTCTACTTCAGCATCTCTGGTAACATCTAAATCGAATACCAGTTCTATTCCTTTCACTTCAGGGATTTCAATTTCTTCACCGGCTGCGCGGGCGGCTTTTTCTTCGGGAGTTAAAAAGTGGATATAAGAATTATCTCCTACAGATTCTTCATCACTAAGTGGAATCTTAAAAATAGTACCTTCTTCGGTCGTAGCGTTAACCTCGATCACTAATTGATCTGTTGGCCCTTCAATCGTAGCATCACCACTAATAAAAGCTGTTCCGTAGTAAAGCGCATCTTCTTCGGCTTCAGTATCTAAAACCAGTAACCGATCTGTGGTAATTCCCAGATCTAAAAACCATTCGGTAAAATTTTCGTGAGAAATACTACCGTCTAAAACGCCTCGTGTTTTATATTTTGTATCCTGAATATCTACATTATCAAATACAAATCGTTGCTGCGTTAAATTAACCTGAGCCTGATTTAATAAATCGAGATCTACATTTAGATAAGGAATCGTTAAACCTGCATTATTAAGCCTTAGACTACCACCAAAATCTGGATTTTTATAATCCCCGGTTAGGGTTGCAGATCCTGATGCATATCCCCTAATATTACTCAGTACTTCACCTCCTAAGGGACTAAATGCTGCCATATTTAGCTTTTGAAGATCGATATTTAAATCGATCGTTGGCTGGTCTCCTTCTACATTAATATCGCCAATAGCCAATAGTGATTCTACTTCTTCTTTCTGAAGACTGGCATTTACAGTGTAATTGGTTAAATTTTCGTTCCCAGAAACATCTAATTTCATGTTTCCTAAAAGAATTTTATTAATCTTCAATGAATCGATAAGCATCGAAGTGTTGGGATAATACGCTCCTTTTTCCTGAAGCACGTCTAACTTCCCATTTAACCTTCCGCCAATATCAAGACTATCAATTTCTGGAGTAATTTTATAGAGATCTACATTACTAAATTCCATATTCAAATCTTTGTACGTAGAATCTCTTACTACTCCGCTTAAGCGAATTTCTTCGCTACCGTGATTCATCACCAGCGAATCTATCGTGATATCCCTAAAGCTATTTTCGAATACAAACTTGTTGTTCTTATTCCGATTTTGGTTAATGTACCAGGTATTTTCTTTAAAAGTAAGATCACTTCGCTGAATTCCTACTACCGACTGATTTTCTTTATTAATCGTGTGGAATAAATTCAGGTTAAAAACATCACGATCGTATTTTCCTCCTTTAAATTCAGATCGAATAAATAGGGTGTCTCTTTGCGTTACGTTTATAAAACTGAATTCTGAAAAATTATAAGTACCTGTTGCAACACTGTCTGCTTCAAAGTAAGTGTTATAAATCGGATTGGTGTTATCTACCTGAAGATTTACTTCCTGAAACATATTATTAAAAAGATCGATTCTTGGTGATCTAAAGTTCAATTTAAATTCAGATTCATCAGATTCTACACGACCTCTTAAAAATGTATTAGGCGATAAAGTTAAGTCGGGATAAAAAACTTCGACGATCTTGTTATAGATATCAAAATCGAACTCCATGTATTGATTATTCGTAATCACATTAGGTTCGTAATTCGTATAAATCGAACCAATAGAATTTTGAAATAAAGCCTGAAGTTCAGACAGGTTAAAACGGCCTTTCATTTGCCCGCTTATCACATCTGGACTATTTACTTCAATGGTTCGAACGTTACCCGCAAAACTCGATTTAATACTAAAATCATCAAAACGATAAAGATCCATAGGATTTTCGTAAGATGTATTCAGCAATAAAATTTCACCAACCGCATCATCGATACTTGTTCCTTCCATATTCATAATCACATCTCCCTTAAAAATAGAGATCGTATCGCGATTAATAATATTCATTTTATAAAGATCTGCATAGGCAACAGAAGATTCGAAATCGTAATTATTAATTTCTGAAGATAGATCGGCAAGACCATTAAATTCCATTCTTAGATTAGGATCATTAATTGCCAGGTTACCGTTAAAAACTGGCGCTCGCATATTCCCTATTACCCGAATGTTGCTGTAATTATAACCTTTAAAGCCTAACTTTGAAATTTGCCCACGCAACTGCGTATTTAGATTATCTGCCGTAAAACCAGTTCCTTTTATATCTAAATTGAAAGAAGTTTTCCCTACCTGTTTGTTTTTTAATAACCTACCAATATTAAAATCCTTCACCTTTAGGTTTCCAGAATATCCTGCATTATCTCCGTCATTTAAATTAATAAAATCAAGATCTGCTGTGGCACTACCCAATTGCGAACTAAGATCGATATCCATGGCTACAGAAGAGCTGGTAATTCTAGTATTTCCTATGACTCTTACGCTTCCAAAACTGCTTAATTCCTGCGGAAGTTTACCTTGTAGAATCCCCGGTAAAAAATTAACCAGATCGTAATAATTAGAAGAAAAGTTTCTTAAAGTCCCGCTAAGCTCGAAATCTTCGGCAACACCGGTAAATGCTCCTTTTAGATTTAGATCGCCATAAACAGCACTTCTATCTAATCCAAATAGCTGAAGATCATTTAGCTGAAGATCATTTAAGGTTCCATTTAGGTTTGTGGTAAGATTCAGCATTTCATCTTCACCAAAAGCATCATAAAAAACCTGAAGATCTGTTGAAGAAACCTGAGATTCGTTAAAATTGGCATTAATTTTTACTTTATTGAAAAAATCACCAAAATCACCTTCTTCGTAATCAAAATCTATGTTTGCGTAAATTTCAGAATGATCTGTAATAATCTCCAAATCGTCCAGGCGCATATCGGTAGGATTATACAAAAAGTTCGTGCTAAGACGGTTAATTTGCATTCCGCGGCGATCGTGCGCTCTAATCAAATTAATAACTGCTCTAATCTCTGAGCCTTCAACCGTAAAATCATCTGCATTGATGCCTAATTTGTCAAATTTGATGATTTCAGGGTATTTATTATTCTCATCTATAAAACTATACTTACCATCCAACACCTGTAGATTAGAAACACTTAAGGTGAAAGGCTTGCTGCTAGACGTAGTATCTGAACTCAGTTTGCTTATAAAAACACCCATATTATCCAAATCTTCCCCTTCGTAGCGACGCATACGCATTTTAAATTGCTGCAAAGTGGTTTTACCTAGATTAGGCGAATTATTAATAAGATTTCCAATGCTTAAAAGCGAAGTTCTTAGCTCTTTGGTATAAATTAAAGTATCCTGGTGGTGATCTTCGATAAAAATCTCATTGATTTGAACATCACCAAAATAGCTTAAAGATACACGCCCAATTTCTATATTTACATCGTTCTTTTCTCGTAATGTTTTGGTAAGTTTTTCAGCTAAGGAAGTTTGTACCGCGGGGATAGAAAAAACAACGAGTAGCAGGATAAACAATAAAAGCAATCCTACCAATGTTCTAGTTAATATTTTCCAGAATTTTTTGATATGCTTTTATGTTTTAACTTTGTATCCTATTTAACTAATTATGCCCAATAAACCGCAAATGGCTGAAGATATCTATATTTTAGGAATAGAATCCTCTTGTGACGACACTGCTGCTGCTGTACTTTGCAACGGCAAAATACTATCTAATATTGTAGCTACCCAAAAAGTACACCAACAATATGGTGGTGTTGTTCCAGAACTTGCTTCCAGAGCGCATCAACAAAATATTGTTCCTGTGATTCATCAAGCCATTGCGAAAGCAAATATCGGTAAAAAAGATATATCTGCAATCGCTTTTACAAGAGGTCCGGGACTTATGGGTTCTTTACTTGTTGGAACTTCTTTTGCCAAAAGTTTATCGATGGGCCTGGGGATTCCTCTTATCGAAGTAAATCACATGCAGGCGCATATTTTAGCGCATTTTATTGAAGAAGATAATTTTAAAAAGCCAGAGTTTCCTTTTCTGGCGATGACCATTAGTGGTGGCCATACTCAAATTGTGAAAGTGAATGATTATTTTACAATGGAAGTTATTGGCGAAACCATGGACGATGCCGTTGGAGAAGCTTTTGATAAGAGTGCCAAAATTCTTGGTTTACCTTATCCCGGCGGACCATTGATCGACAAATACGCCAAAGAAGGCGATCCAAAAGCTTTTAAATTTCCAAAACCAAAGGTTGGCGGACTAGATTTTAGTTTCAGCGGATTTAAAACAGCGGTGCTTTATTTTGTTGAAAAACAAACCAAAGAAGATCCAGATTTTATCGAAAAGAACCTTAAAGATATCTGCGCGTCTATCCAATATACCATTGTAGAAATATTAATGGATAAACTTAAAAAAGCGGTAAAGGAAACCGGTATTAAACAAGTTGCGATTGGCGGCGGAGTATCAGCGAATAGCGGCATTAGAAATGCGCTTTACGATGCCGAAAAAAGATACAAATGGCAGTGTTTTATCCCAAAATTTGAATATACTACAGATAACGCAGCCATGATCGCGATTGCAGGGCATTATAAATATATAAAACAGGAATTTTCAGATTTTTCTACAACCGCACAGGCACGATATAAAATTTAAGTATGCAGCTATTTTTTCAGCCAGATATCGACGAATCTACTCAGCAAATTATTTTCAGTAGAGAAGAAAGTAAGCATATCGTAAAGGTTTTACGCCGTACTGAAGGTGCTTTATTAAAGGTTACCAACGGTAAAGGTCTGTTGTTTACTGCTCAAATTATCACCGCAGATATTAAACAATGTGTCGCTAAAATTATTGATACTGAAAAAGAAGCACGACCAAATTACTGGTTACATTTGGCAGTAGCGCCTACAAAAATGAACGATCGTTATGAGTGGTTTTTAGAAAAAGCTACAGAAATTGGTATCGACGAAATCACCCCGGTGATCTGCGATCATTCTGAACGTAAAGTGGTAAAACTCGATCGTTACGAACGTGTGTTACAAAGCGCCATGAAACAGTCTTTGCATTTTAGAATGCCTAAATTAAACGAACCAGTAAGCTTTTCAGATTTTATAAATAAAAAAATTAATGCTGAAAAATTCATTGCACATTGCGAAGAAGACCAGCCAAGGATTTTGCTTCAAAATGCTGCTGCAGCATTAACCGATACCTTAATTTTAATTGGCCCTGAAGGTGATTTTTCTCCTGAAGAAATAAAACTGGCTTTAGAAAATGATTTTTCTCCGGTAAGCTTAGGCACAAGCCGTTTACGTACCGAAACTGCTGCCATTGTAGCCTGTCACACCATAAATCTAATCAACGAAACCGAATAAAATTTATGCTAAAAAAGTGCATTTTTATCTTCATTTTTAGTTTTGTGACTCAGCAGATTGCTGCGCAAAAGATCGCACTTTTAAAATATAATGGAGGTGGCGATTGGTATGCCAATCCTACCGCATTACCTAATCTAATCGATTTTTGTAATAAAAATATTGCTACCCGTTTAGATCAAAAACCGGTCACCGTAAATCCTGGTGGTCCAGAAATTTTTATGTATCCTTTTGTTCACATGACGGGTCACGGAAATGTGATCTTTTCTGAAAGCGAAGCCGAAAATTTAAGAAACTATCTTTTAGGTGGCGGTTTTTTACATATCGATGACAATTATGGAATGCGAGAATATTTAATTTCAGCTTTAAAAAAGGTTTTTCCTGAAAAAGAATTACAGGAATTACCTGCTTCTCACCCTATTTTTCATTCTGAATTTGAATTTAGCCAGGGATTGCCTAAAATCCACGAACATGATGCTAAGCGCCCACAGGCTTTTGGGATTTTTGATGAAGGTAGATTAGTTTTGCTCTTTACTTTTGAAAGTGATTTGGGAGACGGTTGGGAAAATGAAGAAGTTCATCACGATCCTGCAGAAGTACGATTAAAAGCCTTAAAAATGGGTGCCAATATTATCAAATATGCTTTTGAAAACTGATATGCAGCTTAATCATTCTCAAAATAAATTCAGTAATAAAAAATTTCCGGTAACGCTTATCCTGGATCATATCTCTGGAGAAGCTAATATTGGCAGTATCTTCAGATTAAGCGATGCTTTTCATGTTGAAGAGATCATTTTCTGCGGAATTGAGCCAAATTTAAATAGTAACCGACTAAAGAAAACTTCAAGAAGTACGCACGAATATGTCGATTTTCGATATTTGGAAAATTCAACAGCAATTGTTCAGCAAAAAAAGGCTGAAGGCTATAAAATAACAGCCCTCGAAATTACACAGAATAGCATTCCGCTTCAGAAACTACAATTACAAACTTCAGAAAAAATAGTGTTAATTGCCGGACACGAAAATTTTGGCATTTCAGAAGAAATCTTAGATCTATGCGACCAAACCGTTCACATACCTATGTTTGGAAATAACAGTAGCATGAATGTAGCGCAATCGATAGGAATTTCTCTTTACGAAATCACAAAAAGCTTGATTCCTTAATTTAGAAAATCCTATATTTAGCCTGTGAATGCTAAAGAACTTTCTTACGGACTTTTAAGAGCTGCGGGTATCGCTCTGGGAATCATGCTTTTGCTATTTTTCCTTTACGAAATCCAGTCGGTAATTGTTTATATAGCGGTTGCCGCGATTATCTCGCTAATTGGGCGACCGGTAGTTATATTTTTACGTCAACGTCTTAAAATCCCCAACCAAATCGCAGTAATTATTGTGTTATTACTGGTTTTGGCAATTTTTGTAGGGATTATTTTCGTTTTTGTTCCGATAGTTATAGAGCAAAGTCAGTATTTAGGTCGAATTGATATTGAAGCATTTAAAAGTGATCTTAACGATCTTAACGCTCAAATCAATGCATATTTGGGTGTCGAAGAGATTAATATTATAGAAAGTCTAAAGCAAAGTCAGTTTGTTCGCAGTCTCGATGTTAGCCTTATTCCTAAGTTTTTAAATAATGTCTTCGGAATTCTAGGTGCGACAATCGTTGCTTTATTTTCAGTAATTTTTATTTCATTTTTTCTTCTGAAAGACAGCAAATTAATGCTGAACAGTATTTTAGTATTCGCCAACCGCGGAAAAGAGCAAAAATTTGTTCGTGTTTTCAACAAAATTAAGATTCTTCTTTCCAGGTATTTTGTGGGATTAACTATGCAAATTACAGTCTTGTTCATTTTGTATATGATTTTACTTACTCTTTTTGAAGTAAACAATCCTGTAGCCATCGCATTTATTTGTGCTTTTTTAAATCTTGTTCCTTATTTGGGACCGGTTTTCGCAGGAATTTTGATGGCTTTATTTGTAATATCCAGTAATTTGGGAGCCGATTTTCAGGCAATTATTTTACCAAAATTAATCTATGTAATGCTTGGTTATGCGATTTGCCAGGTGATCGATAACCTTATTTCGCAACCCATGATATTTGGTGCTAGTGTAAAATCACATCCTTTAGAAATTTTCCTGATTATTCTTATTGCCGGACTGGTTTTTGGAATTGTGGGAATGGTTGTAGCGGTGCCGGTTTACACAGCCATAAAAGTAATTGCAAAAGAATCTTTAAGCGATTACAAGATCGTAAAAAGACTGACGAGAGATCTCTAATTTCAGCTTTATGAACACCGAACTTTTACAGCCCGAAGTTCAGGAATTTGTAGCGAAAAACTTAAATGCAGATGTTTCTGCTTTGGTTTTAAAAGGCAGTCCGTTTCCTAAAGTTACTGCTGCTGAACTTGCCACACAAATAGCCGGTAGAAAAACAGCTGAAAGAAAACTACCAGTTTGGTTCGAAAATCAGCATATTATTTATCCACCAAAATTAAATTTAGAGCAAACTTCCTCTCAAATCACTGCAGAATATAAAGCGTCTTTAGTTTCCGGAGAAAACCTGACAGATCTTACCGGCGGTTTTGGGATCGATAGTTATTTCTTCTCTAAAAATGTTGAGAACGTCTTTTACAACGAATTAAATAAGGATTTAGCTAAAATCGTTCAACACAATTATAAAGCACTAAAAATCGATAATATTGAAGTGAATTCTGGAGATGGTCTCGTATTTTTAGAAGCTACAGAAGTTAAATTCGATTGGATCTATTTAGATCCCGCCAGAAGGGACGATCATGGTGGTAAAGTTTTTCGGCTAGCAGATTGCACACCAGATGTTGTTGAAAATTTGCCATTATTATTCGAAAAATCAGATAATATTTTAATAAAGACTTCTCCTCTACTCGATTTAAAATTGGGTATTTCAGAACTGGATTTTGTAGCCGAAATTCATGTTGTTGCCGTAGAAAATGAGGTGAAAGAATTGCTTTGGGTTTTAAAGAAAGATAGCACTTCAGCAGTAAAGATTATTTCTAAAAACTTCAGCAAAAAAGAAAACCAGACTTTTGAAACCGTTCTAAATGAAAGTCTGGATACAGCATTCAGTCTCCCTAAAGATTACCTTTATGAGCCTAATGCTGCAATCATGAAAACTCAGCTTTTTGGGCAACTGGCAGAAGATTTTAAGATAAAAAAACTTCATCAAAACTCTCATTTATTTACTTCAGAAAATAATTTAGATTTCCCAGGAAGAAAATTCAAGATAACTGATATACTTGCTTTTGGATCTAAAGAACTAAAGAAAAAATTTAAGTCAAAAAAAGCCAATATCAGTACTCGCAATTTCCCCGTTGATGTAGAAAATATTCGTAAAAAATTAAAAATTAAAGACGGCGGTAAGGATTATTTATTCTTCACTACAAATCTTAAAGAAGAGAAGATCGTATTGGTTTGTGAGAAAGTATAAAGAAGAAAATCCAAAAATTAACGCAACCTTTTTCTTTCTTTATCATCTAACTTAAAACCAATAAGATGAAAATAAAATTACTCTTTCTGTTTTTAGCCCTAACAGTTTCTACTTATGCTCAAAAACCTGCTGTACGCATATTTTATGGGTTTTCTGACGCTGAATTTTTGCATTCAGATGAAATAGATGGCAGTTCGAACGACGAAGTTAAAAACTATTACGAGCTAGGAGCGGAAATTTCTATTCCATTAAACACTAAGTTTAGTTTAATTACTGGAGTGACATTTTCCAAATTGAAAACCTCGGGGTTTTATGAAGCACTTTACTCTTATAATGCAAGCGTTTTTAATGACACTAAGGCTTTGAATTCTGTTTTGCCAGTCGAGCCATATCAAGAAAAACAATTGGATTTACTTTCCATTCCTATTCTTCTGGAATTTAAATTTTGGAACTATTTTTTCCTAAATGCCGGTCCAGTTTTAAGTTTTGAACTAAACGATCCAGATATTGAATACTCTCAAAACGGAATTGGCTATAATTTAGGCTTTGGCGGTCAATATAATTTTGGAGACTTCTTTGTTTTTGCCAATCCGTATTTTAAACAATTTGGCACTATAGACTTTAAAGATGAAATGCTAGATTACAATTTAAGTCAGTTTGGAGCGCATGTAGGGATTGGTTATCAATTTTAGATCGATCGCAGATCATGGAAAATAATTGGCTTTCTGCTTTCTTTCGGAAATTTTTTCTGAAATAAAGCTGAAGCCGATATTTGCTGAATTTCAAGCTTAATTTGTAATTGGTCTCGTAATTTTAATTGAATTTCCAAAGGACTTAATTTAACTTCCTCTGAAATTTTCAAGATCACTAGATCATTGCCAAATTCATCATTTTTGGCTTCAATAATATAATCTGAAATTTCTAACGCATTCATCGCTTCCTGAATATGTTGTGGATAAAGCGAAGTGCCTTTTATTTTCAGCATCTGCTTTTTACGGCCAATTACAGCACCAATCCTGGCGGAACTTCTACCGCAATTGCAGTTTCCTTCAATTTTCATGAGCATATCTCCTGTAGCATACCGAATTAAAGGCATACTTTCTACCTGCAGCGGAGTAACCACCAACTCTCCTACTTCACCATTTTCAACTGGATTCCCAGATTCATCAAGGATTTCAGTATAGATAAGATTCGGCAAAATATGATTGCCTTTATGTAATTCACATTCTGTAAAGGCTGTAGCCATTTCAGTAGAAGCATAAGTTGAAAACAGCTCTATTTCCCATAATTCCCGGATTCTTTTTCGTAAAGCCGAATCTTCCAAATTTTCATTCAGCAATGATTCACCAATACAAATCACACCTTTTACAGAAGAGTTCTTATAATCGATATTATTTTGCCGGGCATAATCGATTAGTTTCAATAAAAATGAAGGTACGGCAACCAAAAATTTCGGCTTAAAACGCTGAATGCTGTCCCATTGCAAACCGGGCAATCCGCTGCCGGTTCTTATCACCCCGGCGCCAAGTTTTCGTAAACCTAAATAATAGGCCATCCCGGCCATAAATCTGCGATCTAGCGTAGTTGTGATTTGCACCACATCATTTTTGGTTACTCCGGCGATCTTAAAAGATTCGTATTCGTTATAGGTTAAACGCTGTAAATCGGCTTCATTAAGCATAAAATTTACCGGATTCCCTAAAGTTCCAGACGTAGTTACATGATCTATAACCTCTGTATAATCTACCGCTAAAAAATCTAAATTATGAAGTTGAAGATCTTCTTTAGCCGTAATCGGAATTTGACGAAAATCGGTTTCATTTTTTATTGCTGAAATATCGATCGCATTCTCTTTAAAAATCTGCTTGTAAAATGGCGAATTTTGGTAAGCATAATTCAGGTGCTGTTTTACCAATTGCCACTGTTCTTGTTGCGATATTTCTGGAGAAAGAAAGTCTTTCATTTAAAGTTTTCTATACGATTTTTTCAGTAATTTCTTAAGATGCTCTTTTTCTGGTAGCGTTGATATTTCACGGCGCAAGGCCTGCTTAAAATCGATAATGGCTTTTTTATAATTGCCCTCGCGATAGTAATATTGCCCACTTAAATAATAAGCCTGCCAAAAATAAGGATTTAACTGCTTTAAAGCTTCGGCATCATCAGGATTTATTGGATTTTCATGTTTTAAATCCTGAACAAAGCTTTCCCTTATTTTTCGATATTCTTCGTAATTTTTATAGTTTTTTGTTTGTAAAAAGTCGGATTCAGGAATTACTTCTTCAGCATTCATCACACTTCCGCTCACATTTCCTTTTTCAAATTCAGCAAAAACATTTTCCAGATCGTAGGAAATAAAAGCTCCCATTTGATACGGATTTGCAGATAACCAGACTTTCTTTTCTTCAGGCTTAAAAACGATGCCGTGATGCGCTAATAATTGATTGATCGCTTTTTCATTTCCGTAGCCAATGTTTTCTCCATTTAATCCTCTTCTATTTCGTAGAATTTCAACAGCTTTTTTCGGTGTCAATTTATCGGCTTCAGAAACCAATTGAGTCATTCGCTCATAACGATATTGTGTATGACTTTCTTTAATGGTTTTTTGATTTCGTTTATCATCCTGATATGCCGAACTCTGAAAGTGATTGCTGCAAATTAACTGATCTGAGTTCTCTACTTTATAAACTCCGAAGTTTTTTGGGCTGACTTCAATTAGAATCGCTTTATGATCCTTGGCGCTTCCTATCATAATCGATTCTGAAACAAAAACCTCTCTCTTTCTCGCAATTTCGATCGCATCTTCTAAATTAGACGCATGCTGTAGAATCTCTCTTGAAACCAACGTAATTGGATCTTTAGCCAACATCGGGATCTTAGATTTTCCGGCATTTATGGTCACTGTAATTCCTTCTTCGTTCATTCCGCTAACCGCACCAATCATCCCGCCCCAAGTGTACATCATAAACTTATGTCCGTCGTCCGGATTTACAAAAGCTACCATTTTTTGATTGGAAAATTCGTCTCCAGCATAAAAATCGAAATTTCGACCTAAAAGCAACTCTCCATCTGCTGTTTTATCATCCCAGGCAGCAAAACTTGTACAGCCTACTAGCATTAGATCCTGCAAGGCGTGGCCAATATCGTGCGCCCCGTGGAAATACAACATTCGCAAATAAGCCGGCGCAAATTCATCGTATTTTGTGAGTCCGAATCTCGAAACTCCGTAAATTTCCTGTTTATACTCTTCAGGAACATACAAATACATTTTACGATTAAACCAGGAAACAAGTTTTTTCAGGAAATTTCTATATCCTTCAGAAGGAACCATTTCGTTGATCTTTCCCATAAAAGCATTCTCCTGATGATGAATTAGATCCTGAGTTAAAGCTCCGTTCGCCAAACCGAGTTCCAATGCATCTCCTTCAATATAAAGTTCCCAAACACCGTATTTATTCTGAAATAGATTGTTTTTTCCTAAGGAAAAATGAGTATCGCTAATTTTTGTACGAACGGTATCAACTTCAGAAATTCCGGCAACATTGGGCAAATCCTGATAAGATTTTTTAATTCCGCAGGAAGAAAGAAAAACTAAGCTAAAAAGGACGAAAAACTTCTTCATGCTATTCTTTTTCAAACACTAAAATTCCGCTTTGGCGATAGGTGATTTCAAAATTCGCATCCAATAACCATTGCGTTTTTAGGGCTTTGTGAAGTACAATTACCTTTTTCCCAAATTTGTTGATCACCTGTTTAATTTCATCTAAATCATTTATTTCACGATCTGGAATGATAAAAGTAGAACAGGTCTTAGCAGCATCAATTGCAGTAGCAAAATGTAAATTTTCATGTTTACTACGGAAACAATTTTTGGCGATTTCAATAGATTCTGAAGTTTCGTAACCCGTGATATTTGAATTCGGATTGATATAACTTAAATAAATCGGAAACACCCCAATTCCCGAATAGAAAAAGAACACACACTCCCCTTTTTCAATAAAATTAGAAACACGTAAATAGGGTTCTTTTTTTTCAGTAAACTCAGCTTTCGCTTCACTGTAAACCGGCTTATATCGATAATTATCCAACACCGCATCCTGATAATAAAGATCCTGTTTGTAATAAATTTTATTCCGAATAAAACTACCAATTCGGCTAAATCTAAACGGTGGCAAAGCCTTTTTACGCCGATTAATAAACAATACGTTAAACAACCAAACCTGAAGCACAAATGCCACTAAAACCGCAGAAAACACACCAATTATCGAAACACTGGAAACCGATCGCAATGCCGGATGTTTTGCAAAGATCAAAGCACCTATTCCCAGTAAGGTAGTGATCACAGAGATCAAGATCGATGTTTGGTAAGTTTTAAGCTCGCTCTTACCGGTTTGATATTCTTTAAGACAAGCGTTGGTGATAAAAATGCTATAATCTAAGCCTAAACCAAAAACAAAGGTCGAAATAATAATATTCAGAATGTTGAATTCGATCGCCAAAGCGCCCATTATTCCCAGCGCAATTATCCAGGTAATCCCTATCGGTAAAAGCGTTAAAAGACTAATTTCTAAATTCTGATAAGAAATTAAAAGGATAACAAAAACGGCCAAAATCGATAAACCAATAAGCTGATTAAAATCGTTCTTTAAATTACCCAAAAATCCCTCGTTAATTCGCTCGCGATCGATGATCAAAGTATTATCGAGATTATCGAATGCTGCTGTAAATTCCTGCGATGGCAATTCTCCCAAATTTACCGTAGTGGTCACCGTTGCAAAATCTTCACTTATCGAAATAAAGTCATTCAAATAAAGATTCGTGGTGTTTTGATAATCCTCTAATTGTAGATTTTCAAAGTCTTTATCCAATAATTCGTAAAAATCATGAAAACTTTCTGGCTTAAAGCCATATTGGGCAGATTCTGATAGGATTTTATTTTTAATTGCTGAAGTATCTTTAGAATTCCAGAAATCTTTCCATTTCTGAATCTTCTGGTTTTGTGTTTGAGTAGATAACACCACACCACCAATGCTACTGTATGAGTTTAACTCCGATTTTTGGTTAACAGATTTTAAATTTTGATAAACTTTTGAATTTTCCAGAAGCGCCTGGTCGATAGAATTTCCGTAGCTAACCAAATACAAGGTTTTACCGTTACTATTGGCGATATTTTGTATTTTTTGTTCGGCTTTTTTAATCGCTTCAGGCTGAAAATTGATCTTGCTTAGATCATTATTGAAGTTCACTTTCGTGAAAAAAAACAGTCCGAAAACAAACAATATCACCACACTAAAAAACAGCGGTTTAATTTTAAAGAAATGAACACCCGCCAGCCTATCCAAAAAAGTATTTTTAGGCGTTTCTCCAATTCGTCTTCCGTAGAGAATAGGAATAAGTAATAATGCCAGAAAAGCAGCAATAATCACACTAATTGCGGCAAACATCCCTAAATCGTTTAGCGCTTCACTATTTACAAATAACAGGCATAAAAAAGCAATTGCCGTTGTGAAACTGCTCATTAAAACCGGTCTTGTAAGCTCTTTATAAAGCTGAAAAACATCGTGATTATTACGATAATGCGTTAGAATATGCAATCCATAATCGAGTGTGATTCCCAGTAAGATCGAACCAATCCCAATCGATATCGCAGAAATACTTCCTTTAAAAATATATAATATCGCTATTGCAGTAACTGCTGCTATGATTCCGGGGATAAAAAGTATTAGCGGAACATAAATTTTGCGGTAAAAAAAGATGAGTAAAATCAACAATATCGATATGGCGATACTAATCGTGATCTGTACATCTTTTTTAATCTGATTGGCGTTGGCTAGTGAATATAAAACTCCGCCAAAAAAGTCACCTTCAACCGTATTGAATTCAGTATTTAATTGCTGCTGAATTTCTCTAAGATCGGCTATAAACTGGTTATTTTTATTGGTTTCTGAAGCCGGTAAAGTTGGCGTAATAAAAAGTAGCAGGTGCTTTTTATCTTTAGTGAGCAAATAATTATTGTACAGCAAATAATTATCGCCAATCTGAAGTTCTCGCAATTTTTCGAGTCCGATTGGTCCTAAACTAAGTGGATCCTGAAAAATAAAGTTTTTGGTAACGATCCCGGTTGGAGAAATTATGCTTCGGTAATCTTCTTTAATTTGCTTTGAAATTGCAGAATCTGAAAGTTTTTTTTCAATTTCAGCATAATCGGCTTCATTCAAAAATAAAGGTAAATTCTGATAAACGAAATTATAAATTTCACGCACCCCTTCATCGGCAATTTTACCTTCAATATTTTCAACAAAATTGGGTAATTTGGTGTTTACAGAATCTATAAATCGCTCAGCATAGGAAATTAGTTCCTGCGGCTGCTCTTCTTCCGAAGAAATCGTAACGACAATTTTATCTGAAAATTCGGTTTCCTTTAAAATCCGTTTTAGAACATCCTGATCTTTCCCAGAAGGGATTAATCCGGTAACATCTTCCTCTAATTCAACCTTTGAAGCTAAAAATCCAACTCCCGCAACAAATGCTAATAATAGCAATATTCCCGGCAATTTATTCTGCTGAAAAAAATGGTAAGATTTTAAAAAGAATTGATGCATTTAGGATTTGATGATCTGCTTTTTATTCAGAACCGAAAATAACAAATAAAACACAATCCAAACCAGTATTGACGCACTAATTGCCAGAATCAAACTCCCTAAAATGTATTGCCCCAATCCAAGAAAAACATCTGTTGTAGAGCTAATGCTTTGTAGTTTTAACGTCCAATCCCAACCTTCGCCCATAACCAGTGAACCTATCTGGAAACTTAAGTAAACGATGACCGGAATAAAAGGCGGTATACTTATATTCGAGAATAGAAAGGCTGTAACCTTATTTACTTTTAAAAGTGCAGCCAAAACGAAAACCAGAAAAGTATGTATTCCCCAGAATGGCGATAAGCCCACAAAAATACCAATAGCAATAGCTGTGGCTTTTTTCGCCGGACTATCACTACTCTTTAAAATATCTTCTTTCCAGAATTTCTTAAAGCCCTTTTGTTTAAAATCGCGATATTTATTGCGAGGATGAATCCACAAAAAACTTACCAGCACAAACCACATGTATAACAAAACGATCCTTACAATATCCCAAAACGGGCGGAAATGGCTTACACGATTCTTTTCGTCATAAAGTACTTTTATCGGTACATTTTTCACATCGATCTTACGCCAAGTGGCTTTAACGATGGTTTCAATTTCAAACTCGAACTTCCAGGTATAAAAAGTAATGGAATTCATCACTTTTAATGGATATAAACGATATCCACTTTGGGTATCATGAAGCTGAAATCCTGTAACCACGAGATACCAATAGCTGGAAAAATCATTTCCGGTAGCGCTTACGCCGGGAACACCATCGCTTCCCATATTTCGATCTCCAATAAGTAAGACTTCTTTATCTTCAGGCTTTCGCTTTTCTAATTCAGATAAGAAAACATCAAGATCATCTGGATAATGCTGCCCATCTGAATCTATGGTAATCACATAATCGTAACCCAGTTCCTCGGCGATCTTAAAACCTTTTTTAAGCGCCTGGCCCTTTCCTTTATTTTTACTGAAATTACGGACTTCAATTTGCTGGAAGTTCTGAAGAATTTGTTTGGTACTATCGGTACTTCCGTCATTTAAAACAAGGATCTGATCTGTGTACACCAAAAGATCCTCTAATACTGAAGCTAAAGTACCTTCATTATTATAAGTAGGAACTAAAACACAGCAATTTAAAGCTTTAAATCGGTTTTGATAGATACCGGAAGTTTCCAAGTCTCAAATTTTTGTGCTGCAAAAATATCAAATATTAGCACCTTCGCATAAGAATATGCAAATAAGAAAATCGAATTTTAAACAACTTTATATAAAGCGCTGAATTTTAAAGCTAAAGCTTCATTTTGTCTTGCAACGCCACGTACTTTTATTAAATCATCCTCCACGCTAATTTTAGACTCTAAAACCAGATGATCGCAAGTATTAGGATCTACAACGGCCATAAATTTTACATTACTGGCATTTTGCAGCGCCAAGCTTTTACCTGTTCTACGCTCTGCCTCTTCCTTAAATAATTGCATTAAAATAACTCCCGGAGTTACCGGTCTGTCAGGAAAATGTCCTGCATACAAAGGATGTGTTTTCTCTATAGAAATTTTGGTGGTAAATGTATCTTCCTGTTCTGAAGATTCTAAGACCGTATAAAAATCTTTAAGCAGCATAAAGGGGATTTGAAAAGGCAAAATACATAAATAAGATGAATATCATAATTTTTTATCTAATATTCAATGTTTCATTGGCACCGCCAAAGGCTATGATATCCCGAGGCTTGCCTAAAGGTGTTTTACTATAAGACTTTTTAAAAATGATGAAAAAATTGCCACTTTTTCCATTTTAGCTATCTTTGCTAAAGAAATACGGCAATGAGGTCTGCCTTAAACCGTTCCACCTGGAGCTAATGACATCTACCTTTAATGGCTTATGCCAGTGTAGTATCATTAATTTAAGGCAAATGGATAAAACAAAAATCAAAAACTTTCTTTTCTCATTTCAATTCTTACCCTCTTTAGTTTATTTAGGGAAATGGATATTGATCTGCTTGGTGTTAGGTGCCGTAGCAGGTAGTATTTCTGCTTTTTTCTTGTGGAGTTTGAATTGGGCTACAGATTGGCGTGAATCTCATCTTTGGATCATTGCTTTACTTCCGGTTGGAGGTTTTATAGTTGGTCTTTCTTATCATTTATATGGTAATAGTGTTGTTAAAGGAAATAATCTTTTATTAGAGGAATTTCATTCTCCTAAAAAGATCATTCCATTTAGAATGGCACCTTTAGTTCTTTTTGGTACTGTTGTAACTCACTTTTTTGGTGGATCTGCTGGTCGTGAAGGTACCGCCGTACAAATTGGTGGTGCAGTCGCAGATCGCTTTACGGGTATTCTAAAATTATCAAAAAGAGATCGAAGAATTGTATTGATCGCTGGTATAAGTGCTGGATTTGCTTCAGTTTTTGGAACTCCTTTAGCCGGTGGTATTTTTGCTTTAGAGGTACTTATTTTAGGCCGAATTCGTTTGGATGCTATTATCCCAAGTTTTATGGCAGCCGTTTTTGCAAATTACTTCTGTGAAATTTGGGGAATCGCGCATACGCATTATCATATCGAATCTATCGTCGAAATGACTCCCATAAATCTCCTATGGTCACTTTTAGCCGGGATTCTTTTTGGACTTGCAGCGATGTTGTTTTCTAAATCGACTCATTTTTGGAGCAGCCTATTTAAAAATAAAATTAACTATCCTCCGCTTCGACCAGTTATTGGCGGAGTTGTAATTGCCCTTGCGGTATATTGCATTGGCACCACAAAATATATAGGACTGGGAGTTCCTACCATTGTTGACGCATTTAATATCGATCTAAATTCTTATGATTTCCTGGTAAAGATCTTATTTACTTCATTTACACTAGGAGCCGGATTTAAAGGTGGTGAAGTAACTCCGCTATTTTATATAGGAGCAACTTTAGGCAATGCGTTAATTTGGTTTATTCCGTTACCAATGGATCTTTTGGCCGGGATGGGATTTGTAGCGGTATTTGCCGGTGCGACCAATACACCAATTGCCTGCACCATTATGGGAATCGAACTTTTTGGGATAGAATCTGGTGTTTTTATTGCAATTGCCTGTTCTACGGCTTACTTATTTTCTGGACATTCTGGTGTATATTCTTCTCAAATTATTGGAAGTCCCAAGACAGATTCATTTGCAACAGAAAAAGGCTTAAGTCTATCTGAAATCGAACCTAATCGTGCAAAGAAAGAAAGTGAAGCTAAATAAAGTATAAGAATTAAGGTTGAAAAACCGAAGCTTTAATAGGTGTATTCATTTTCCAGTTCTTAAAACTAATTAGCGTATAATCCTCTCCAGATTCCTGAAGTTTCACGGATTGCAGCATTTTGTCTTCAGAAAAACTCATAATCACTTTTTCAAACATATCGGCCATGCTCTTATCTTTTGGTGTTATTACCGCTTCTACATGATGCTTTTTCTTCTGATATTCAACATCAAAATTCGCATCATCCTTTAATAATTTTCCGTTAAGACTTCCAGTAATAAGATCACCAAGTTTCGCAAAAAGTTTATTAGCCGTCATATCCTGCTTGCTTTTTTGGCCATCGTCATCGATATAAATAAAATTGTTTTTGAAAAGTAAAGAATATGGATATGGCTTGGTATATTCCCATTTTATAACATCTGGAGATTGATAATAAATCCGACCATAAGAAGTTGTCTCGACATCCAACATTTTAATGACTTTGGTTTGCTCGAACTCACCATAAAGACTTTTGGCCGATTCCATCTTCTCTGTAAGTTGTGATGCTGAAGATTTTAAACTTACACTGGTAAAATTATTCTGCTGAGCAAACATTCCTAAGCTCCAGAAAAACAGGATAAAACTAAATATACGCATGGATTCTAAATAATTGGTCTGGCCGTATTGCCTGATATTCATTCGCTTGTAGATGCATCAATAATTGTTCCAATATACGAGCTGTTTGCTCCTTATTATCATGAAGTAAAATTACATCTCCCGGCTTCAATTTTCGCTTTACCCGGTTAAGAATCTTAGTTTCATCATTTAAAATTGCATCGTAAGTTCTCATATTCCAACCAATCACACGATGTCCAGTTTTTTGTAAAGCACGTTTTGTTTTTGGATTAATAATCCCGAACGGAGGCCTAAAGAAATTCAGTTTTAAACCACTAATATCGTTCGCTATAATATCACAGGCATCAATTTCTCTTGCAAGACTTTTTGAAGAAAGAAAGCCCATTTTTCGAGTATGGGAATAGGTATGATTCCCAATAATATGTCCTCTTTCAATAATCTGTTTAACAATTTTCGGATACTTTTCCATTTGAGTTCCAATACAGAAAAAGCAGGCTTTTGCATCATATTTATCTAGTAGATCCAAAATCTTTGGAGTAACCTCTGTTGGGCCATCATCAAAAGTTAAGCAGACTTCCTTTTTTGGATGATTTTTTTGATGATGAAATCCTTTTACGAAGACGTTCCACCTGATATTGGTCGAAATTGTGATCAAAAATATAGGATATAAAATCGCTAATATCGCCACAGGCCAAAGTACTAAGCCATTTATGCCGCAATACATCGCAAAAGCGATTAAAAAGATCCAGATAAAGAAATTTAGAATGCGGAATTTCAAAGACTTCGAAGCAAGGTTAAACTGTGATTTTTCCCAAGATACTGATTATAAATTAAAATCGATTTTGGTTGTTTTACGTCCAAATTATTCAATTTTAATTGCTGCGGAATTTCATTTCTTTTCAAGATTTCAGCGCCCAGCCAGCAAGCATAAGCCGTTACCGTATTATAATCGCCCACCCAGTTTTTATAGCCTAACTGAAGCGTATTTTTAAATATCGTATCCTGAAGTTGATGATAATAATGATCGAATCTTTTATCACCGTTGTTTCCTAAGATCACGGCATCCAAATCTTCAGGTTTTAGATCGTTTTTCTTTAAAAACCAGCTGATTTCTTCCTGAAGCTTTTCTTCTGAAATTTCCCTATAAATCATACAATCTGAAATTTCAGCAAAAGAATCCTGAGTTCTAATTTCTGAAAGTAAAAAGAATGCAGCACCTTCTGAAGTTATCGTTCCGCCAGACTCAGATTGTAGAATTTGAGTAGTATTTATTTCACCGGCTTTCAATTGCCCGTCCAGATTATAAAAAGGCGTACTTGTTTTGGCCAGTTCATCTACACCACCAACCAAAATACAGCGCGTATCTGGATCTTCAGCAAATTGAAGTTTGGCATCGATCAAAGCCGACTCGAACGAAACGCTATTTTGCGTATACGTCATATTATAACCGGTGCACTTTAGATCGAGTGCAATTTGGCCGCCAACCGTATTATGGGTACTCTGGATAAAAGCCGTTGGCGTTAAAAAACTTTCATTTTCGTCTAGAATATTCTCCAAAAACTTTTCGGTATCCTGCTTACAACCTTCACCAGTTCCCACGATAATACTATCGGGCACTTCTACCCCAGCCTCATTTAAAGCTTGCTTGGCTGCCACCAATCCCATTTTTATAGCCTTCGACATTCGGCGAAGCATCATGGGTTTGATATACTCTTTATAATTCACAATAGTTGCAGGAAATATATTTTGCTGAAAAGACTTCAAATCTCCTGCAAACAGATCTTCCTCAGTTTGTGCAGCTATACTTGCCATCCCATTGATGTACATTTTTCTATCCATTTTTGCTGAATATTAAAGAGGTACAATTTCCGCCGAAACCAAAAGAATTTGATAAAACATGATCGATTTTAGCCGATTTCAACTCGGTTGCAGGTTCTAACTTTGTCTCGTTTATTACCGATTCAAAATTAAGATTGGGATAAATTTGCTGATGTTTTATAGCCAGTAAACTAAACACCGCCTCAATCCCTCCGGCGGCTGCAAGTGTATGCCCGGTAAAAGATTTGGTACTGCTGAATGCCGGCATTTCTTTAAAAGTGCGAATTAAAGCTCTACTTTCAGAAAGGTCGTTATTTTGTGTTGCCGTACCGTGTGCGTTAATATAATCGATTTGATGCGGATTCAATTTTGCGGTTTTTAAAGCCTTTTGCATTGCCAGGTATGCACCTTCGCCATTTTCTGATGATGCGGTTTGATGGAATGCATCGTTCGCATTTCCGTAACCGGAAACATAAGCTAAAATTTCTTTATTTTCAGCTAATTCAGCCGATTCTAAAACTAAATATGCAGCAGCTTCGCCAAGATTTAATCCTTTTCTTTCAGCATCAAAAGGTTTTGGAAAATCTTCAGAATAGATCATTAAAGAATTAAAACCATTCAGCGTAAAACGAGAAAGACAATCTGTACCGCCAACGACCACACGATCTAATCTCCCAGATTTGATCAACCTGGCGCCCATCATAATCGCATTAGCCGCAGACGAACATGCTGTACTAATCGTAGTTACATAATTATTGATCCCAAAATACCCTGCAATTTGCTCGGTTGTAAAACCCGGGTGCTGCGCCTGAATAAATCTACGATTGGTTTCATCGTTTTCGTATTCACGATAAAAACGCTCGGTCATATCCATCCCGCCAACACTAGTCCCATTCACAAAGCCAATATTCGTAAAATCCTTGATTTTAGCGTTTTTAACAGCTTCTTTTAAAGCTATAGTTCCCAATAGAGCCGCACGCGTGAATGCGTGACTTTCATCTAAATTCAAGCTTTTAGCAAGATTTGTATTTGTAGCTTTAATCTCGCCAATAGGTAATTTTTGATGAATCGTTTCTAGAATTTCAGGAGTCGAAAGTCCGTGTTTTCCATGAATAAGCGAGCTGTGATTTTCTTCAAGATCTTTTCCTATGGCAGAAAAAATACCCATTCCGGTTACAGCTACGCTCCTACTCATAAATAAGTTTTAGATTACTTAGTACGGTTCGCTTCAATAAAATCTGCCATTTTATTGATACTTTCAAAAATCTCACGGCCTTTTTTAGGATCGGTAAGTTTGATACCGTAATCTTTCTCCAGTAAAACGATAAGCTCTAAGGCATCGATTGAGTCAAGACCAAGACCGTCTCCAAAAAGCGGTTCATCATTTTCAATATCGCTCACCTCCATATCCTCAAGGTTTAGCTGCTCTATAATACTGGCTTTTAACTCGGTATGCAAATCAGTCATAATCGGCATCGTATATTTTGCGTATTTGTTCTTCAGAAGCTTCTTTTTTATGAGATTCTGAACTTAGCCACAAAAATACATCATATTCATCATTGTGCAAGTTTAACCAGGCACAAAGCACTTTATTTGCTTTTTTAGATTCTATTAACTGCTTAGAATAATCGATTATTAAATTCGCATTAAACTCATCTTCAACAAAAAAGACATTTTCACTTTTTAATTGATGCCGAATGCTAATCTCACCCAAAACAATATTTGGTAAGGTGTAAACGAAAAGCGAAGGCGACGGAAATTCCTTAACCGATTCCTGATAATTTTGATCGCTATCTAAACTTGAACTATTATTACTGAAAACCAAAGCCGTTTCCTCATCGATATTGTTGTTTTTCAGCGCAATTTCTGAAGCGACGAAACCAAGTTTAGAAAGCCTGTCCATTTTATGGAATTTGGGATATTTAATATTCAAAAACTTAAAAGAAGTCTTTAAAAACCGAGCAATATCAGCTTCCGAAGAAAATATCACTTCGCCATCTAAAATGATCTTTCCTTTTGTAATCCGCACCCAATGCTCTACCCCAAGATTAGTCATTTTCTCCTTCCTTTTTAAAAATCATCGCCAAATTACAGCCACCAAAACCCGAAGCTGTTTTTAAAACATAGTCCAGATTTATCGATTTTCGATATGCTGTAACCACATTTATTTTTTTGGAAACTCCGGTTTCTGTAAAATTTAGGCTTGGATATAATTCGCTATTCAGCATCATGTGTTTACATAAAATTGCTTCGATCAATGCAGAAGCGCCCAACGTATGCCCATAATAGCCTTTTACACTATGCAGCGGAATTTCACCTAATTCACTTCTGGAAATCGCAATCGCTTCCATTTCATCGTTGTAAAGCGTAGCCGTGCCGTGCGTGGAAATTGCTTTAATTGCTTCGGAAGAAATCTGAGCTTCTTTTAATGAATTCTGAATGCTTTTATACAAACCTTCACCCGTTCGTGATGGTCCTGAAATATGATTTGCGTCGTTTGCTGAAGCATCGCCTGCCAGGCTTATGTTAACCGAATTTTTCTTCGGAAGATCGCTTACCAAGATCGCTGCAGCAGCTTCGCCAAGATTAATCCCGGTTCGATCTTTTGAAAAAGGCTTGCAATCATTTTCACTAAGCGCCTGAAAAGAATTAAAGCCGGAAACAACAAATTTCGATAACATATCCCCACCAACTACAATCGCCGTAGAGAATTTCCCGACGTTGATCATTTTCTTAGCAACGGCCAGTGCCAATCCACCCGAAATACAAGCGTTTGAAACTACAATTGGCTTCAATTTAAAGCCAAAAAAATCCTTGATAATATTGCCCAAATTCGATAAAAATAGGCGTTCTTTTTTAAAGTCGGCCAAATCATCTAAAAGATGAATATTTCCTTTAGTTGTTGAAATTATGAGTCCGGTTTTATCTAAATCTAATTCCGGATTTTTATCTAAAACTCCCTGAACCGCCAGCAACATCATTTGCTCGAGCTTTGTAAAGTCTTGCGGATTCCCAATTTCAGAAAAAGCATCGGTCAGTATTTCTGAATTAACTATTCCCGCACAAATTGGAGTCTCTAAAAACTCATTTTTATTAAGTTTCTGTAAACCGGTAGTTCCGCTTCGCAGATTTTCAAGATTTTTTGAAGTAGTAAATCCAAGCGGGGAAATTATGCAATCGTCATGTAAGTAAAGCTTCTTCATTAAATAAGCCCTATTTTCTTTTTCCAATCTAGAAAAAATGAAGGATTATTAAGCACTAATTCTCCATTTTTATCTGTAAAAACCTGTACCGTTTCACCGGTACAGATCAATTTTTCGTCCTTAAAAATTCTATAAGTATAAATGATCTTTGCAGCGTCTGTTGGAATAAAAGTGGTTTCAACCGTACATTCATCCCCATATTTTAAAGGCAGTTTATGCTCGCAAGTAGATTTTACGATAGGTGTTGCAAAACCATTTACTTTGGCGTCTAAATAAGAAATACCGTGTTGCACACCAAAATCTTCACGACCTTCCTCAAAATACTTCAGGTAATTCCCATGCCATACAATTTGCAAAGAATCGCATTCGCTAAAACGCACTTTCAGTTTAGTATGTATGCTTAACTTATTATTCATTTTTGAAAAATAATCGCATCAGAAAAGACGATGCTGAAAAGAATTTTGCTTCAAAAGATCTAATTAAAGCTAAATTATGGCTTAATCTACCGTTACAGTTTTCATCTCTGAAGTTGCGATCACCTGCTCGTTTTCATCCATAGTTCTTGCCGTAACCAAAGTCACTTTCATTACTTCGTGCAAGATCTCGACATGCGTGGTAAGCTGCTCGCCTACCTTTGGTAACCTAAAAATTTCAACCGACTTAATCGCGCCAATAAAACCTGTTTGTGGTTTTTCCAATCCGCCAATATAGCCTTGATAACCACGATGCAGCGACATACTTTGCGCCATGTGCTCTATGAGTCCGGGCTCAGAAAAGATTCCGTTTTCTACCAAAATATTATCGGCCGGCACCAAGAATCCGGTAATTCCGGTAAGTTTAGTATAATCGTGCAGTTTATCGACCATTACAAATGGTGGTTTCTGCGGAATTAGTTTTATGATCTCCTGTGGATCTAAAATAGGAGCTTCAAGTAGTTTTTCTGCCATAAAAATTGTTTAGCTGAAATCATTCCAATAGTCATAAAAATTATACCACTGATGCGGATATTTTTTGACCATTTTTTCAAGATTTTCAAGATACGCTTTTAAAACTTCTTTGGGAGTATTTTTTTCAGGAATATAAGGCCTTGCATAGAAATGATAATGGAAATTTTTCTCTCGCATTATATGAACAAACAAGACCGGAATATCATTTCTTATCCCCAGTTTAAACGGCCCTTGCGGAAATTTTGCCTTAGCATCCAGAAAATCAGCCTCCCAGATTTTGGCTTCCTCTAAATAACGATCTGCCGCAAAAACCAGTAATTCATTATTCTTTAGTGCCTGGTTCATTTTAAAAATATGAGAAAGGTCTTTTTGAAGCACAATTATTTTAACAGCCGATTGGCCCGTAACCGACTCCATGTAATTTTTGATATTCTCGTGTTCAAAATCACTAATCACCAAATTAATTACAGCGCTGGTATGCTTTTCATCAAAAAAATGTTTTGCGAGATTAAAGTTACCAATATGCGCAGTAAGTAGAATTCCACCTTTATTTAATTTTCGAAGATTTTCGATATGTTTTATACCATCAAATTCAAAAGTGTATCGATCTTTCATTCCGGCGGTGATCACTACACGATCCAGCTGAACTTTCCCGTACTTAAAATAACTTTTGTAGACATTTATAAAAGCACTAAAACCAGAATAATTTAATCTTCTGCGGAAATAATAGTACATACTTCGCGAAGAAGTTGGCGCAAAAATGAAGAAATACAGCGCAATAAAAATCAGTAGAAAATATGCCGGATATAAACCGAAGGTTCGAATAATAAATACGTATATCCGAATCGTTAACAGCGTTCCGCGTGATTTTCCACTCCAGCCTGCCATGCTTTAAGAATATAAACCGCCGTTGATATTAATCACCTCTCCAGTGATGTAGGACGCTTTTTTTGAGGCCAGGAAACTAACCAGATCGGCAACTTCTTCAGCATCTCCAAATCGCTGTAACGGAATCATTTTTTTTAACTCTTTTTCATCAAAATCGGCTGTCATATCTGAAGTTATAAATCCGGGAGCCACCGCATTTACGGTAACTTTTCGTTTCCCGATTTCCTGCGCTAAAGCTTTTGTTGCTGAAATTACCGCTCCTTTCGCCGCCGAATAATTTACCTGTCCAGGATTTCCTTTTACACCAGATAAAGAGACGATATTAATAATTCTGCCATATCTTTTTTGCAGCATACTTTTTACAAATTGCTGCGTCACATTATAAAATCCGTTTAAAGACGTATTGATCACCGAATGCCAATCCTCTTCTCCCATCCACATAAACAAACCGTCTTTTGTGATTCCTGCATTATTCACGATCACTTCAACAACAGCTTCAGGATTCGATTTTTGCCAGTTTTCGAGGGATTTTTTGGTAGCTTCAGCATTGGCAACATCAAATTGCAGCAAATCGCAGGTAACATCGCTTTCTTTAATAATTTTAGCAGTTGCTTCAGCAGCTTCAGTATTCGAATGATAATTCAGTAAAATATGATACCCCAAATCTGTCGCTAATTTTATAGCGATGGCTTTTCCTATTCCGCGTGAACCTCCTGTTACTAAAGCGTATTTCATTTATAGATTTCGTTTTCTTTTAAAGACTTTGTAAAATCTTCTATTGTTGCATATAATGGAAAATCTTGTTGATCTTCCAATTCAATTTTATGCTGAAATTGTTTAAAAACAGCCTTCGTTTTTTCGCTAAAACTATCAAGATCGTCAATATATTTTATGCCCTGAACAATCGCCATCATTTCTACCGCAAGCACCTGGTACGCATTATCGATCACCGTTTTGGCAATGTTTGCAGCATTGGTGCCCATGCTCACAATATCCTGATTATCATTATTATTCGGGATGCTATGCACATACATGCTGTTTGACAGCGTTTGATTTTCAGCAGTGGTTGAAACCGCCGTAAACTGCGCGCCCTGCAATCCAAAATTCAGCCCCAATTTACCTAAATTCACAAAAGGCGGGAAAATTTCGTTCAGTTTGCTATTCAGAAGATAATTTAATTGCCGTTCGGCCAACATCGATAATCGCGTGATCACGAGTTTTAATTTATCCATTTCAAGCGAAATAAAATCGCCGTGAAAGTTTCCGCCGTGATAGACCATTTGCTTTTCAACGGAAACAATTGGATTGTCGTTAGCCGAATTTACTTCGTCCATCAAGATCTTTTCTGCGGAATTTATCGTATCCAACACCGGACCTAAAATCTGCGGAATGCAGCGCAAACTATAATATTCCTGAACTTTCTCTAAAAAAATTGCTTCAGAATTTGACGAATCTCGATATAAATGATCCTGCCTGTTTTTAATACGTTGACTTCCTTTGAGGTGATCACGCATCATTTCAGCGATACTATGCTGACTTTCATGTAATTTCGAAGCATTCAATTCCGAAGAAAAATGATCGGAATAAGCCGAAACCAGTTCGTTCAACATTGAAGAACAACAAACCGACCATTCCAGTAATCGCCGAGCATGAATCAGGTTCACGATCCCAATCCCCGTCATTACCGAAGTTCCATTAATCAAAGCCAACCCTTCTCGTAATTTAATTTCGATAGGTTTGATATTCAATTCCTCAAAAACCGATTTTGTAGATTTTCGTTCGCTTTTATAAAAAACTTCTCCTTCACCAATCAAAACCAAGGCTAAATGCGCTAGCTGCACCAAATCGCCAGAAGCTCCTACCCCACCGTGTTCAAAAATAAGCGGTGTAACATCGTGATTAATCAATTGCTGCATCGTCTCTAAAACCGAAATATTAACTCCGGAATATCCCAAAGAAAGCGTATTTAAACGGGCCAGCATCGATGCCTTTACGTACAAAGGATCGATAGGTTTCCCGGTTCCTGAAGCATGACTACGAATAAGATTATACTGCAATTGCAAGCGATCTTCGTCTTTAATTCGATATTGCGCCATAGGACCGAAACCTGTATTTACGCCGTAGATCACCTTATCTTTTGCAAATTCCTGTAGAAATTGAAAAGATCTATCTGCTTTTTGAAGAATTTCAGCAGAAATTTCAAGCTTTTGATTTTCAAATAAAACCTCTTTGAAATCGGTTATTTTTAATGGAGCTTTGATGCTAAGCATAATGATTTGGTTAGGCGAAACCGCAATCGGTTCAGCCGCAAATGTAGTATATTTACTCGATAATCGAGATTTTATGAGCGCTTAGACTGTTGTTTACAATTATTGATTTACAGTTTTAAACTCAAAATCAGATTATTGAGAACGATTTTTAGAAATTCCAAAATTTCATTGAACGCATGAAAAGAGAATTTACCGATATTTTAATTATTGGCGCAGGGCCATCTGGAATGGTTTCTGCCGGTTATCTTCAGCAACATAATGTGCAACTAAAAGTGGTCGAAAAACAGCGATTTCCGCGTTTTAGCATTGGCGAAAGTTTGATTCCGCGCTGTATGGATAATTTTGCTGAAGCCGGTTTATTGGAAACGATTGATAAGCATGGATTTCAGCGAAAATTTGGTGCTCGTTTTATCAAAAATGAGTTGGTAGGAGAATTCGATTTTAGTCAGAAATTCGGCGAAGGTTGGGATTGGACCTGGCAGGTTCCCAGAGCCGATTTTGACAATATTTTAGCTGAAGAAATAGCATCACGCGGCGTAGATATTGCTTTTGAAACCGAAGTGATCGCGGCAGATTTCACTAAAGAAAATCCTGTTATTACTATTCAGCATAAAAACGGAGAACAAACCGAAATTGAAGCCAAATTCGTGATCGACAGTAGCGGTTTTGGCCGTGTATTACCTAGATTATTAGATTTAGAAAAACCATCTAAACTAGAGTCGCATTCATCTATTTTCACTCATATCGAAGAAACCGATCGCCCAGATGGCAAAGAAGGCGAATTGATCACTTTTGAGGTTTTAGAAACCGAAGTTTGGTTTTGGTATATCCCCTTTTCTAACGGAAAAGCAAGTTTAGGATTTGTGGCACCAACAGCATGGTTTGATCAATTTGATGGTGATCCAAAAATTGCTTTTAATCAAATGATCTCGAAACTGAATTATTATAATGGCAGATTTGATAATTATGAGCCTGAATTTATTCCGAGGAAAATAAAACATATCGCGAAAAGCGTAAAATCTCTCTTCGGAAAGAATTTTGCTTTAACGGGAAATAGCGCCGAGTTTTTAGATCCTGTGTTTTCATCTGGAGTTAGTTTTGCAACAGAATCGGGTTTAAAAGCTGCGAAATTAGCCTTAAAAGAATTAAATGGCGAAAATGTAGATTGGCAAACAGAATATGAAGATTACATGAATGAAGGTATTGCCGTGTTTTCGAGCTATGTAAGAGATTGGTATAATGGTGATTTACAAGATATTTTCTTTCATAAATCACCAAATCCCGAATTTAAAAGTCAGATTTGTGCAGTTTTAGCCGGATATGTGTGGAACAAAGAGAATCCATTTGTAAAAAAACACAAACGCATTGTTGGATCTGTCGCTAAATTTATAAATCTTGAAAATTCATGAAAATTTTATCGATTTTTAACCTACTGAATAGAAAAGGTTTATCTATAAAATCGATGAAACTCCCGAAAAATAAAGAGAAAAAAGCTTAAAAAGGTTTGCAGGCTTCGTAAGTTTGATATACATTTGCAACCGCAAAAATGATTGCGAAGTTCTTTTTAAAATTACTAGGAGAGGTGGCAGAGTGGTAATGCAGCAGCCTGCTAAGCTGTCATCCTTCGGGATGCCCGGGTTCGAATCCCGGTCTCTCCGCAAATCGCGTCCAAGTCGCGATCAATAAATAACTCGGGGTGTAGCGTAGCCCGGTCATCGCGCCTGCTTTGGGAGCAGGAGGTCGCAGGTTCGAATCCTGCCACCCCGACCAAGACCATATTAAAATGGCATAAAAACCTTGTTAATCTGTTGATTTTCAAGGTTTTTCTGTTTTTAGATGGTTTTTCATATCATTTGCAATCATTAAAAATGAGTCCGATTCGGTGACTTTTTTTTGGTTATCTTGTTGTTCATATTGATTTGACTTTCGTTTTCACGCCTTTTGTCTAATTTGAAAACGAAACACTATGAAAAATGCCGTAAGTTTTGGAATTCGTTTTATTCCAAAATCATCGAAAGCTTAAAAAGCCAGTATTCATTTTTATAGCGACTTTCTTATTAAGAAGTTAAGAGAATCCAGGTTGCATGTTCGCGCTATAGCTTTTCTTCATTTCATCTTACGTTTCTGAATAAGGAGCTTTGGTTTGTAAATATTCTATAGATGCATTTAAATTAAATACGAACTTTTCTGGTATTGGAAAAATATCTTTGAAAATTTGGCGCTACAACTATTCCGTAGATAGCATTTGCATCTGAATCTGAGTTTGTATAAATATAACTAAAACCAATATGAGCCATCCTTTACATTGGATTAATTCTTACAGTTTAGCCTATTCGATATATTTACCCAATAATCTGCTTTAATGATTATAACTAGGCTCTGAACATTATCCTTTTACTATTCATTTTTTTCTTCCATAATAAAAATCCTATAGGATTATGTTAAAAATCTAACTATATTAGTAAATACTAACCAACTCTTTTTCAGACATGAACCTACCAAAATCAATCATCACATTTGCTATAATCACTTTAAATCTCATTGCTTCCAACATCTTCGCTCAAGAGAAAATAGATGTTGTTTATATGATTAATGGTGAAACCAAAGAAGGAAAAGTAACCGGGATACATGAGACCAGTATAGATTTTGTATACACCGGAGAAGACCTAACTTACGAGCTTAAGAAATCTAATATCCAAAAAATTGTTTTTGCAAGTGGTCGTACCCAGATCATAACACAACCAACGGAACAAATTTTAAATACACCAACTTCTACCGCTGCTGAACGGAAAAATAAACTGGCGGTATTGCCATTTACAATGGTTTCAAACGATCAAGGGTTAATGAGCGAAGCCATGTCTGGTCAAATTCAACATGCGGCAATCAATTCTTTTAAAGAATAATTTGGATCCTAACAGTATTAAAACGATGATGCCACAAAAAGTAGCAGAATTATTAGGAGTTGAATTTGTGGTGTACGGAACAGCCAATATTACTTTTGAAGGTACTCGTTCCTATGGAAGTTCAAGCACAACATATAAAGATAAGACCGAAAAGGACAAAGATAAAAGTTCAGGGAAAGAATTTACTTCCAACAGTTCCTCAACAGTTTCAAATTATGACACTGCCATAGAACTAAATATTTTTTCTGATACCGGAAGTAATCTATATTCAGTTAGCCGAAATGGGTTTGGAAATTCTTTAGACACCTATGATGGTACTTTAAATTACCTGATAAAGAGATCTCCTTGGGGTAGTAAAAATAAATAGAGCAAGTAAATAGTTTTATAAACTTCAGGTCTCCAAATTCATGATCATTTGCAAGAACTGCCATAATCGATTTCAAGGTAATTATTGTAACAGATGTGGGCAGAAATCCACAGTTAAAAGAATTCATCGTGGTTTTATTTTCAATGATTTACAATTAGGCCTCTTTAATATCGACTCAGGATTATTTTTTACGATTAGAGAGCTATTCACTAGACCGGGATATGCTATCAAAGATTATATTGTAGGTAAAAGGGTTAGATATTTTATGCCTGTCTCCATGCTTATTTTATTATCCACGATCTATAGTTTCTTATATCATTATTTAGAAATTGATCTTTTTTTTCAGAGCACAAATAAGTTCGGAGATGATGAAAAATACATGCAGCTTGTGCAATCCTTAGATGGTAATTATGTTTACTATATTCTGATGAGCCTTCATATATTCTCATTCAGTTCGTGGCTATTGTTTAGGAAAAAAGGCTTCAATTTTTCTGAACATTTCGTTCTTAACTCTTACGCTGCCAGCCAAAGACTAATATTTCATACGATCACTTTAAGCATTCTTTATGTTGTACCTGAAGAGCCCCAGATACGGCAATTGATTACTCGCATACAATTGATCGTTGATATATCTCTTATTGTCTGGTGTTATTTTCAGTTTTTCAACTTAAAAATTATTCCCCTACTTGTTAGAACCGCATTAAGCTTATTACTATCGTACATAATACTCACTATTTCAATCGCTATTTTTTATTATGTTATATAAATTCATCAATTTAAATCTACTACTCGTTGTGATCTTTTCTTTTGTTTTTCAGGCTACCATAGCACAACAAACAGATTCTTCTGCCATCATTTCTTATGCTGAAAAAATGCAAATTAAATTGAAAGTCGATTCTCATATAGAAAATTATTATGTGTCGGATGGCGGGGATGGAACAGATTTTAATCTTGCATTAAATAATGATCTTCGGCTAACCTTCCTTTTAGACTATAAAATCTTAAGTATTTCGTATTCCTTTACACCTGATTTTTTACCCGGAAATCATGGTGATGAAGAAAAAGGTGAAAGTAGTTATTCAGATCTTAGTTTTAGACTATTTCCAGGACAATTTGCACAGGAGTTTATCTATCAGCGTATGAAAGGTTTCTATGTTGCCAATTCCGACGATTTTTTAGAAGGGCTGCCCAATGACACGTATTATATTCTATTCCCAGATCTTAAAAGAACTTTTTATGGCGGATCCACCGCCTACATTCTAAATCCTGATTTTTCTCTTGAAAACTTGGTTTATCAAAGAGAATGGCAAAGATATAGTACAGGGAGTTTTGTACCGCGTTTAAAATACGGTTATACTGAATTCACCAATGATTTTGGAGATTTTGAAGGTAAAGAGAAAGATTATGATTTAAGTCTAGACTTAAATTATTATTATAACTGGGTAGTCGCTAAAAAATTTAATGTATCTCCATATGCTTATAGTGGATTAGGAATGCAAATCGAAAATTATAAACAACAGGGAGAAAATATTAATGAGAAGGAGGTGAACACCTATTTTACAAAGGAGTATGGCGGAGGTCTGCAAATAGGGTTCAATACAGATACCTTTCTTATGGGCACTCGTGTTTCATATAATTCATTTCATTATAAAAATAGTAACGAAACAAAGATTCGTGATGATTCCTGGTATGGATTGTTTTTCATTGGATACAGATTAGATCCTCCTCAGAAATTAAAAGAAATAGTGGATAAATTTTAATTGACCCTGATAATTAATAAATTACCAGGCTTTTTTATTAGCACCGCCAGAGGATTTATTACCCCAGGGCATGCCTCGGAATTAAAAATTTATTTCTAACGAATGCCTTGTGGGCTTACCACGAAGTCCATTACTTAATTTAAATGAACTCCAAAAGTAGAACAATCCTTTTTTGTTATAGCTTATATTCCGACCTAAACTCTATAGGATTTACTCCAACATTATTTTTAAAAAATTTTGAAAAATGACTCAAACTCTTAAAACCCAAATTCTCTGATATATAAAGGAGTCCTGATTCATTTTTAAGTATAGCCGCTTTTGCTTTTAAGATCACGAAATCTGAAATTAACATTTTTACACTCTTTCCAAGTACTTGATGTGTAATACGATCTAGATGCCGTTTACTTAAATGAAGCTGGGCAGCATAGAAACTTACCGTCTTATGAGTTCTGTAATTCTTACTAATTTCTTTTTCCAAGTTGTAAATTACATTAAAATACTTAGATCGGCTATGATCCAAACTTTTATATTTATTTAAATAATGTCTAGAAAGATCGATGTATAATATAGAAATAAGGTAAGCGATCTTTCTAAAGCTTAAATATCCACCAGACCTATATTCATCTTTTAATAAATGAAATTGTTTAACAATCGATAGTCTTTCTTTTTCATTTAAAAATAAAAATGGTGGATTATGATAAGATAAATAGAAAGGATAATCACTCATTTGATCATTCGGTAATAATAGATCGAACAGGTCTTTCGAATGAAAAAAGATATATCCCTCGGGAGCTTCTGAAAATTTCCAGGAGTGTATTTGACCTGGGCGCATAAAAAAAACTGTCCCCGGTATTATATCATAGCTTTTGAAATCTATTTCATGAGTTCCCTTTCCTTTTGTAAACAACACGCATAGATAGAAATCATGACCATGAGGAGATAAGATCATGTTCTTATTCTTTTGAAGGTGAAGACTAAAATCATTAAAATAAAAATCTTTCTTATCTAAGTTCTTTTTGAACTTTGGTATGGTAAGTATTTTAGGTGCATCCATTATGTCTTAAAAGTATAAAAAAATGGACAAATCAGATAATAACAAAATTTCAACTTAGTCATAATTTTGTGCATATAAAAAAAGGAAAGTTATGAAAATTTTATCTGTATTTAAGAATAGATGTCCTAATTGTGAAAAGGGAAGGATATTTCAAAAGGAGAGCGAATTTGTAAATATCTCTATTCCAAAAATGAATAACACATGCCCCTCCTGTAAGTTTAAATTTATGAAAGAAACAGGTTTTTTTTATGGAGCCATGTATGTTAGCTACGCCTTAACCGTAGCCGAAGGATTTATATGGTTTATTTTAGGATACTTCATATTAGGGCTTTCATTGATGACCAATTTTTTAATCATTACCAGCTTAGCATTTTTATTAAGTAAGTTTAATTTTAAAATCTCTAGGACAATTTGGATCTATATATTTTATAAACAGCCTTAAAGTCTTCTTATCATTATAGAATTTAATTCTATTAATATATTCTCCTTACTATCAGTATGGAATATACTTTTTCTTCTCAAATTGATTGACATCTAACTCTGAATAGAAGTTGACTTAATCGTGAGTTCCAATAAGCGTTAAAATTAGATTTTCAGATTGCCAAAATTGATTTAAATAAATGATTCCTGTAGTACATTAGTAAATGATGAACTGAAAAAATGATCAGCTTAAAACTTCAAATTATGGCAATTATAAATCCTCACATAAATTTTAACGGAAACGCCGAAGAAGCATTCCTATTTTATAAAACGGACTTGCAGTTGACGGAAATATTGAAGTTCCTTTAAACAATAGCCCTGGGGATCTTACTTTGGAATATTTAGAGATAAATTTTGGATTGAATGGATTATTAATTTTGAATCAGAGAAATCCTAAACTCAACTTAATATCTGCAATGCTACTTTAGCTCCATCCCTACCCCTATTTTAGTCAACAAATAAGGATTGTGATCGATCACTAAAAGATCATTGTCTGCGCTTAATTGCTGTAAGACTTCAAATAATAAATCAATATCGGCATAATGCAAACCGATACTAGGTTCGTCAAGAATTAACAGCTGATTTTTAGTTTTTGCCTGCAACCAATTGTTTAGCAGTAATCGCTGTTTTTCTCCCGAAGAAAGTGATTTTACATATTGATCTATTCGCAAGTGCGATAAACCAATCTTCAGTAGATCATCTAATTGCTGAACGGCTTTTGCTGTTCCTAAAAAATTGCTTAACCATTCCTGTAATTCTGAAACATTCATCGATAAAATATCAGCAATGTTTTTATCATGTATAGTTTGTGACAATATCTCAACTCGGTAACGCTTTCCATTACAAACATCACAGGTTTCCAAGTGTTTCGCAGCAACATCTAAACTGGTGGAAACTATTCCGGTTCCGAGACAATTAGGACACTGACTGGTCTTGGTTTTATAGGAGAAATCTTTGGCTTTACCTCCGGTTTCTTTGGCAAATACTTTGGTAATCGCATTCAAAATATGTAAATAATCAACCAGCAAAGTACTGTTGTACGCTCGTAATTGTTTCGGTTCAAAATAATGCACGCCTTCATATTGCTTCGGAAAATCAATACTACTACAATTTATCGGTTGTTGCTGTGCTAAACTCGGCATCAACACCTCTTTCACCAACGTGGTTTTTCCTATTCCCGATTTTCCGGTGATTGCGGTAATTCCACTTACCGGAATATCAAGTTGTTCTTTTTGTAAGCTATGTTTCGAAATTCCTTCAATATGAATTACATCATTTCCTTGCTGAAATTCGACATTTTTAAATACTGTTTTTACAAATGGATGACATGCTTCAGAATTTAAATAAGCTTCCGGTTTTCCTTCAAACATTACTTCCCCACCTAAACTTCCCGCTTTTGGTCCTATTTGTACCAAATGGTCTGCTGCCAACATAATATCCTTATGATGCTCTATCACAATCACTGTATTACCTTTGGCTACCAAAGCTTTTAGTAAGGCAATCACATCAGCAATGTTGTTTTGCGACAATCCCGCCGAAGGCTCATCTAACAAATACGTAACGCCTTGCAACGGACTGTTTAATTGTTTGATGAGCGAGACCCGTTGCTGCTCTCCGCCACTCAACGTGCTCGATTTTCGATTCAAATGCAAATGGTCAATGTGCAATTGTTTCGAGCGTTGTAAAGTCGCTTTTAAATGTTCATTCAGTTTTGAAATCAGTTCCGCATCTATAGTTTCTTTTGGCTCCGAATTGAGCAACCAATCTTCAAAAGCTCCCAAACTTTTTGCTTTTACATCACGCATAGACAAGCCGTCTAAAGTGACGCTAAGTCGTTCGGGTTGCAAACCACTTCCCTGGCAATGAGAACAAGTTTCCGGACTCAACAAAGCAAGCATATGACCTTTGTGTTTGTTTTTTCGAATCATGAAATATTCGTCCATCAAATACGTAAACAAACCTTTCCAAACCATGTTTACCTGCTGCGTTCCTTCTCTCGATTTGGTTTTGAACTTCCAGGTAGCTTCCCAGCTTTTTTCCGGTATTCCGTGAAATAAAACATTCTTTTGCTCCTGCGTAAACTCTTTAAAAGGCGTCTGCAAAGTAAATCCGTATTTCTTACCAATTTCGCTTACAATTGCCATGTATTGTCCGCCAGCCTGACCGTAATAATACAAAGCTTTGTTATGCTCTAAAAGTCCGTCTACAATACTCAGATTTGGATCTAAAATGATTTTAGAAACATCCGGAAGCAATGCTTCTCCAATCCCATCACAAACACCGCATTTTCCCAATTCATGTGCGTTTGAAAAATGACTAGCCGACCATTCTTTGCCTTCGAACTGCGCTTTTCGTGAAAAAGCAAAACGCAAACTTTTATCAATATCGGTTTGTTTGGCTACATCGGAACGCTGCGAAAATTGATGATCTTTCCGCGTAATGCAAATGCTAGGCGTTAATCCTGAAATATGATTAACTTCAAACTGATAATCAACACCTACTCTATTTTGCTGATAACTGGAAAATTGTTTACTCATTTCCTGCAAATCATAGCCATGAAGCGTATCGATTACCAACGAGGATTTCCCAGATCCTGAAATTCCCGTTACTACCGATAATTGCTGCTTCGGAAAGCTGATATTCAAATCTTTCAACGCATGTGTTCGTGCGCCCTTTATTTGAATCTCATCTGTCAAAACTGACTCAGGAACCGATTCGTTTTCAGTATTTATGGCTTCAGAATTATTTACAAATACATCACAATTTGCTTTAAACAAGGCATGATTTTCAAAACATACAATTCCAGATGTGGCTGACTTTAATTGCTGTAAAGCGTTTACCAGTTGTATTACATTTTGCTGATGCAGTCCAATACTTGGTTCTTCTAACAAAAGGATGGTTTGCTTCGTTGGTTTTGCGAAATGCTTGGTCAGTTTAATACGTTGTGCTTCGCCTCCGCTTAAGGTATTTGAAGGTTGTCCTAATTTTAAATAACCAACACCCAAACGTTGCAACAAGGCTAAAACTCCTGCTAATTTCTTTTCATTTTGAAAGAATTCAGAAGCTTCATTAATACTCAGATTATAGATATCTGAAATGTTCTTGTTATTCCAATGAACCTGCAAAACTTCCGGCTTAAAACGCTTGCCATTACATTCGGGACAAGTCTGATTAATAGTGCCCATCACGCTCATGGAAAGTGTAATGACGCCCGCACCTTCGCAACGCGGGCAACGCCCCGCTTTGTTATTGAACGAAAAAGCGCTTTTCTTCAATCCTACTGCTTTAGCTTCATCGGTTTTGGCTAATAAATCCCTGATTTTATCTGCAATTCCGGTATAGGTTGCAGGATTGCTTCGAGGTGTTTTTCCAATCGGTTGATCGGTTACCGTGAGTAATTGCAAGCCTTTGGCTTCACTATATTTTTGAATTGAAGTTAAGACAGCAGCAGTTTTTCGGCTCACCACTGCTAACTGCTTTTCAAGTGGTTCAAATTCAGTTTCTGCAACCTCTTTTCTATTAGGATTGATTTTAGTTTCTGGAGTATATAAAGCCTCTAAAGTTGGACTTTCAATATCTTTCGCCTTGAGAAAATCTGCTCGTTTTCCGTTGAAAATAATTTCTCCTCCTTCCACACCTGCTTTGGGTCCTAATTCAACAATCCAATCTGCTTTTTTGATTAAATTCAGATCATGTTCTACCACTAAAACGGTATTTCCACGACTGATCAGTCGTCTTAAAATATGATACAAATGCTGCTGATAGGCGGGCGACAAACCAATGGAAGGTTCGTCAAAAACGTATAAAATGCCCTGCAAACTACTGTTTACCTGTTTGATGAGTTTGATACGCTGTCCGTCACCGCTTGAAATTTCCATACTCGGCGTACTCAATCGGTAATGATCCATGCCCAAGCGAATCAAATCATGCAATTGCGTACAAAGCTTGTTTACCAACACCTGCTCGCCTGCTTCGTAGGTTTCCGATTGTAATTTTTTATACAATTCGTTCAAAGACAATTCCATCCATTCCTGAAAATTCAATCCCTTCCAGCGATATTTTAAATGAGCTGCCTTGATTCGTGCACCATGACAACTAGGACAGGTTTTAGCGCTGGTAAAACGCAAAATACTCGGATTTCTATCTAACCGAAGAATATCGCTCATAATAGGCAAAATTCCTTTGTAATAGCCTATTTCACGCGGTTTTGCTTTAAAACCTTCCCAACGCAAACGCGACTCCAAACTGTGTTTTCCGTAATATACCTGTATGCGATCGCTACCGTTCCAAATTACATTTTGTTGTTCTTCAGATAAATCTTTCCACGGAATATCTACATTGAAACCGTGTGCTTCACAAACTTTGTTCAACTCCTCTACCGTTATCTGAGAATATACAATATAACCATTCGGCAATGTGGTGACAATGGCTCCTTCGCGCAAGGTCTTATTTGCATCCCCTACCAATTTTTCAATATCGATATACTCAGCTTCACCAATTCCGCGACAGGTTTCGCAAGCCCCTTTTGGATGATTGAACGAAAACAGCGATTTGCTAATGCTTTCTTCCGCAGTATACCGCGCAAACAAAATTCGGAAAACAGGCGTCAACTCCGACAAGGTACCAAACGTAGCGTTGATAGACTGAAAACGTTTGGATTGTTCTACTTTAATCACCGGAGGTAATTCGGTAATATCATCTACCAAAGCCGTTGGAATTGCGGTTGCATTCTGCTGATTGTAGGCCGGTAAACTCTCTAAAAAATACCGATAGCCTTCGTTACCAATCACTCCCATAGCCAAAGACGATTTCCCCGAACCAGAGAGCCCTGTCACCACAATTAATTGGTTTTTAGGTAAGTTTAAGGATACATTTTTTAGGTTGTTTTGGTAAGCGTTTTGAATGCGCATGTAGAACTATCTTTTGCGTTTATAAGACAAAGGTATTAGAATATAAATAGGCAAACAAAGCTGAAAAAGTAATTCAATTTACGGGGACAAAAAAAAATAAATACCAAAAACACTATAGGTAATTAAAAAAATAGCATCTAAATTTATCGATTTTTGATATAATTGGATTAAAATCTATTTTTTTTTGCCAAAAATTTCTTGCTATGGAGATTATAAATTACACCCTAAAAGCTTATTTCGACCAAAAAAAGTCACCTTGTCTTTCCTTCAATGTATTTGATTTAAATGATCCTTGTATTAAATTGGAAGCGCAACAACATCGCAGCGATTATTTTCAGGTTGTGCTTTTAGAGCAAGGAAGCTTGCAACAAAATATTGAGTTGGAAAATATTTCTTTGGCTACAAACCATATTACTGTGGTATTTCCGCATCAAATAAATGCTATTACAACAAAAACAGCTGCAAAAGGTATTGTTGTGCAGTTTGATGAAGTTTTATTTTGCTCAGATTTGTTAAAAAATGAGCTTATTTCTTACAATCATGATTTAATGCACAAGTTAAACCATGTGATTTTAGAGACTGCAACTTTTAAAAAAATATATGCCTACGCTTATAATATTTTTGAGTTATTTAAAGAATTAACACCTATTAAAAAGGAGCAAATTCGGTTTTATATCAAAATCATGTTATTAGAGCTTATTGAAGCTGCACATCAAAACTACGAAGGATTAAAAACCCCAGAGCAACAAGACCAATTTGCTAAATTTAAAAGTTTGATTGAAACACATTTCAAACAAGAACGCACCGTTGGTTATTACACAAGTGCTTTACAATTAACTCCCAAAAAACTCAATGAAATTTGTAAAAACCGAACAGGGCAAACGGCTCTAAACATAATCCACGAGCGTATTCTTACCGAAATTAAACGTCTATTATTATTTTCAGGCAAATCACATAAGGAAATTGCTTTTGAATTAGGATTCGACTCTCCATCAGCACTTAACAAATTTGTATACGCTAAATTAAAAGAAACCCCAACCGAGTTAAAACAGGAGTTGTCTCAAATTTATAAGTTTTAGGAATATATTTATAATCGCTTTCGCCCATCGCCCTGCTACTTTTGCTCTAACAAAAAAACAGAACAAAATGAGTAAATTATTTATTGCAGGCGAAGTACTGCACAATGCTGGAAGTTTAGCAGAATTAAAAAACATTAAAGGCTCTAAAGCCGTTATTGTTACCGGAGGGAGCTCTATGCGTAAAAGCGGAACGCTAGATAAAACAATCAATTATTTAAAAGAAGCTGGTATTTCTACCGCAGTTTTTGAAGGAGTTGAAGAAGATCCATCATCGGCCACTTGTTTAAAAGGAGCTGAAATGATGCAAAATTTTCAACCAGATTGGATTGTTGGTTTAGGAGGTTGTTCGGCTATCGATGCAGCTAAAATGATGTGGGTTTTCTACGAGCATCCTGATGCTGATTTTGAAGCTATGACCAAACCATTTACCGTTCCTACGTTAAGAAATAAAGCAAAATTTATAGCTATTCCTTCAACTAGCGGAACCGGGACAGAAACTACAGGTTTGGCCGTAATTACAGATCGCGATAAAGGTGTAAAATACCCTATCGTTTCTTACGAATTAACTCCAGATGTTGCTATCGTAGACGGAGAAATTTGTGCTAGCATGCCAGCCCACGTAACTTCAAATACAGGTTTAGATGCTTTAACACATTGCGTAGAGGCTTACGTGTCTAATATAGACGATAATTATGCTGATGTTTTAGCTAAAGGCGGATTACAAATTGTTTTTGATAATTTGCAAGAAGCGGTAGAAAATCCTACTAACATCACTGCTCGTCAAAACATGCACGACGCTTCATTTATGGGAGGATTAGCTTTTAACAATGCTTGGTTAGGAATTGTACATTCGTTATCTCACCAAGTTGGTGCTCTTTTTGGAATTCCTCACGGAGCAGCTAATGCTATATTCTTACCAAACGTTATTCGTTACAATGCCGCAGCTACCAATCGTTACCCAGAATTGGCAAAAGCAATTGGTAAAGAAACTGCTGAAGATTTAGCCGTGGCAATTGAAACGCTTAGAGCAAGTGTAAACAATAATGCTTCTATTCAGGAATTTGGAATTACAGAAGAAGACTGGGAAAGAAATCTTGATTTTATGGCAAATAATGCTTTACAAGATCCTTGTACCGGTTTTAACCCACGAAAACCTTCTTTAGAAGATTTAAAAGCACTTTATAATGCTTGTTTCTACGGAAATGTTTATGCTGAATAAGTAACATTTGTTTTATAAAAAATCCCGATTTTCAGATTGAAAATCGGGATTTTTTAATGCTTTTTTATTCCTCTAATTATTCTAAATCATTAACAATTTCATCTAATTTCTTCAAAAGTTTGCCATAAATGGCTTCCGTAGAGCTTAAATATGCGAATAAACTAATTCCACCAATCGCCAAATACATAAATACGGCAAAAATGATCTTCTTAATTACTGAAATATTTGCAATCGTATTCAAATAAACTTCAGAATCGTTAAAAACAAGCCATAATTCAACAAGCATAAACAAAGGAATAATCAAGCCCGTAAGAATGATATAATTTCTTTTCTGATTTTTGATGAAAACCTGGTTCGTTTTCATGTAATGCTGAACATCGTCTGAAGGTTTAATATTCTTTAATTTCGCAATAGTATTTTTATTCAGCAAAAAAAGAAAAAATAGAAAGCCAAAAGCCAAACCAGCTGCCAAAAATTCTTGATAAAGGAGCAACATTCCTAGGATTAATAAGCCTACAGGAATTAGACTCATATTATCCTTCTTTAAATATTTTAATATTTGCTGAAACCAAAGTTTAGATTCTCTATTATAAAATTCGATATTTTTAACATTTCCGTGATTTCCGTTTTTCCAGATGTTTTCGATACTATTTTCCATAAATAATTGTTTTTAGTTTTGTTTTTATTCTATTAATTCTTGCGCCAACGGCACTTACTTTCATTCCGCTTACATCAGCTATTTCTTTATACGACTTATCTTCCAGGTAAAGAACGATAATTGCTTTATCTACTTCGGGCAATTGTCGAATCGCTTTGTAAAGCAGTTGTAATTCTTCATTATTAAAAGCCTCACTTTCTGTACTTAGATCATTTTGTACAATCTCGTTAGTTGCCGTATGCTTCTTTTGTTTTTTCAGCATGGTCATGCAAACATTAAGTGTTATTCTGTACACCCAAGTAGACCATTTAGATTGTTCTTTAAAATTATCTTTGCTTTTCCAAATTTGTAGACATACTTCCTGAAAGTAGTCTTCAAAATCGAATTCGGTATCAGTATAAGCCCTGCAGAGTTTTATTATAATCCCTTTATGCGGAACGATATACTTTATGTAAAAATCTTCACTCAAAATTGTTGTTTATTAAATAGGTAATCACAAAACCAATTTTATTACGGATAAACTTTATTTTAATTAAATCTAAATAATTTTTGATTGCAGCATTCAGCATTATATATTTGCCTACATAGAATTAATCTAAATAAAGATGATAAGCTTTGCGCTTCTTTTTTGCCTTTTAGGTTGTTGGTGTCATTACGCAAAATCGCAAAAAATAAAAATTGAAAAGATGTTTTTAGAAAATTGGATTGGCGAACACCATTTACCAGCAAAACTGGCTACATTTATTTTTTTACTGCTATCATATTCTCTTTTTTATGCTAAATATGGTTTAGTTAGCGGCCTATTTGTTTTTATCACCGTTTTAAGCCTAATATTAAGTTTATTGATTTTGGGACGCCCTCTTAATACACCTAAATTAAGTGTCCTCATCTTTATTTTTTTAGTGAGTTTATTTTCTGAAATTTTTATTTGATTATGCCGGCCAATAAAAAATACCTAACAAACTCTTTTCATCAAAAATTTGCGAAACTAAGTGCAGGAATTTTAGGTGGTTATGCGATTTCAGCATTACTGCATATGGCGTTGGCTTTTTGGCTTCCAAATCATAAGCTTGTTTTTATAACATCTGTATTTAGTCTTTTTCTGGTATGGATGTTATTAATCATCATACCATATTTATATAAAAATGCCTGGAAAGTCTGGGGTATTTACCTTGCCATAATCGCTTTGCTTTATGGCGCTGTTTATTTCGGAAAAATATACCATCCAATCGTCTAATATGAGCAAAAGAAATTACAACGTATTTTTTCACGTTCATACCATAAGCGGTATCATAATTAGTGCTGCATTATTTATTATTTTTTTCTGCGGAGCTTTTGCCTTGATAAAGGATGAAATTACCGCCTGGGAAAAAGGCGAAAATGTTAATATGAAAATAGCATCAGACGTAGATTACGATCGCGCTATGCAAAGCCTGAAGGATGAGGGCTTAAATTTAACAGGAAGAGACATTAGGATGATTCCGCCAGATGTTAAACAGAAAATGTTCGTAGGCGTTTCAGCTTCAAAGTCAGAAAATGCTAGTGAAGAAGATAAATTAAGCACTTATTATAACCTTCACACTCGAACGTATGAATTATCTACTTACTATGCTTTTTACAGTATTGGTGAATTGATCTATAGACTTCATTTCTTTCATCAAATTCCTACCTACGGAATCTTAACAGCAGGCTTCGTTGCTTTCTTTTTTTTATTGGCGATCGTAAGCGGACTAATAGTTCACTGGAAAAAAATTGTCTCAAATTTTTACATTTTCAGGCCAAAAACAAAACTTAAAACTATCTGGACAGACGCACATACAGCTTTAGGAGTTATTGGATTGCCATTTCAATTTATGTTTGCGCTAACCAGTAGCTTTTTATGCCTTTCAAGTCTTATTTTACTTCCTATAAATTTTGCTTATGATGGAAATCAGCAGCAGGCGTTGGAAGATCTCCGTCCAATGCAAAAAACCTATGAGTGGGAAGAACAAGCAACAGGTGAAATTCCAAGTTTAAATGTTTTATATGAAAAAACTCAGGAAAAATGGCCAGAATTTGAAGCCGCTCAGGTTTATGTAAAAAATTATGGTGGAACCAACATGAAATTTCAGATCGATGGTTTACTTAAACCAGATGAGGCGTTTCTAGGTCACGGCAGAGTCGTATATGATGTAATGTCGAATACGATTACTGAAGAAAAAAATCCTGAAGATCCAGGCTATGCTGAAACAGTAGAATTAGCCATAAGAAGACTTCATTTTGGTGATTTTGGAGGCCTTTCATTGAAAGTTATCTATTTTGCTTTAGCGATAGTTACCTGTTTTGTAATTCTAAGTGGTGTTTTAATTTGGTTAGAAGCCAGAGATAAAAAATATATCCCAGAAAAGAAGCGTAAATTCAATAGAGCTCTTGGTTATTTTTATGTAGCAATATGCATGTCACTTTATCCCATAACCGCAATTAGCATGCTTGTGGCTAAATATATCCCCAGAACCATGGATGCCGATAGACAATCTATACTCTATGCCGTTTTCTTTATAGGCTGGTTAATATTTACCCTGTTTTTCAGTTTTAGGAAAAACAACTATATCACCACAAAATATTCATTAATTCTAGGAAGTTGCTTCGGAATTTTAGTTCCGATAATCAATGGACTGGTTTCAGGAAACTGGATGTGGGTAATGTATCAGCAGGATCAAACTGCAATTTTCTTTGTAGATATTTTCTGGATCTGTATATCGCTTATAAGCTTCGGAATTTTGCTAAGAATGAAGAAGCCAGTTTGAAGCGGCTTTTAAAAAGTATAATAAAGCGAAACAAAAGAACTGGCTACGTAATAATTACGATTTTCTAAATCTGGAGCTATATCATCTCGTTTTTCAAAATTAAACTGAAGCCCAGCTCTAAAATTTCTTAAAAAGACATAGCGTAATTCGAGATTCATCGCCAAATTTACAAATTGGTCAGTTTCAGTATTTGTGTTTAAATAATCTCGATTTACCATACCAACGTCTCCCCCGGCCAAAGCCTGAAACTTATCATTTAAAAACATCGTGTAAATATAGCCTCCTATTCCGTACTGTTGGTAACCAACATCATTAAATCTTTCATAGTAGGCATAGAGTTCAACCGGTACAAAATACTTGTTTGTACCATAACCGGCTTTAAAAAGCAAATCTAAACCATCTGTTGTAAAGTCTGGATCTGCAACATTAATCCATTTTTCAGTAGGAATAGGATCAGCTCCTGCAGAGACAAAGAAATAAGAGTCCATTTTTTTTCTTTTAGGACCTAAATCGTAACATTGGGAAAATGACTGAAAACTAAAGAAAAGAAGTATTACTAGAAATTTGATTTTCAATTTTGGAAGCTTTTAAAATGTATGACAATAATTAAACAATCTCAGCAGAATCTATTTCGCTACTACCCCTATCTCTTAAAGGCTTTATATCTTTAGATAACTCACTTTTAGTATTATTTATTGCTTTTTGCCAATCCATTTCGTTCACAATAGTCACTCCAAGATCTTTTGCTTCTTCTACAACCAGCCAATCAGGATTTTTTCCGGTTATAAGATAATTTGTATCACTAGCCATTTTTTCTTCAACAATGGCATGTTTTCTTAAAAGATCATTTTTAATAACCTCTTCTCTATACTCATCTAACTGGCCATCAAATACGACTTTTTTACCATCAAAATCGTTTTTTGCCTCTATATCTTCTTTAAAATTATCATCAATCAAATCTTCTATATCTTCAGGAGAATTGAAAAAATGATTCCAGGTAAGATAAACGATTCCCAGGAAAACCAGGATATACGCGGTTATAATAATTTGAATGGTCATAGTTAGTGTGCGGTTAGCTAACAATCCTATAATTGGTTGATTATAAGACTGAATTTTCAACAAACTTACATCATTTTTTTTCAGTAATCTTTATAAAATTAAGCTTTTAACGCTTTTAGCAAAATATTAAAGGTCATAAAATTGTTTAAAGGCGTTGCTTCTAATTAAAGCGTTAATCATTGCTTAAAACAGCTTTTATTCTTTTCGTATTCGGTGAATCTTCTTAATTTCAGAAAAAAGAAGTTATGGAATTAAAAAAATTAGGAAACACAGATCTGCAAACACCTCCAATCATTTTTGGTGGTAACGTTTTTGGATGGACGCTTAACGAAAAAGAGTCTTTTAAAATGCTAGATGAATTACTTGAACAAGGTTACACGTGCATAGATACCGCAGATGTTTACTCAAGATGGGCTGAAGGAAATCAAGGAGGCGAATCTGAGAGGATTATTGGTAAATGGATGAAAGATCGTGGTGTAAGAGATAAAATTACGCTGGCCACTAAAGTAGGTTCAGATATGGGGCAAGGCAAAAAAGATATTTCTGAAAATTACATTTTAGAAGCCGCACAGGAATCACTCAAAAGGTTAGAAACAGATTATATCGATTTGTATTACACCCACTGGGACGATGATCGTACTCCTGTTGAAGAAACTTTAGGCGCTTACCAAAAACTGATCAGAAACGGAGACGTTAAATATATTGGTGCCTCAAATTTGAGTCCGGCGAGATTAAGGGATTCTTTAAACGCTTCTAAAGAAAAAGCTCTACCAAAATATCAGGTTTTTCAGCAGGAATATAGTTTAATGAATCGTGATAAAATTGAAGGTGATATTTTAGAATTATGCCAGGAAAATAATGTGAGTATATCAACCTATTTTTCTTTGGCTAGCGGATTTTTAACCGGTAAATATCGCAGCAAAGACGATCTTGAGGGACAAAACCGAAAAGATTTTGTAAAAGATTATCTAGATGATCGCGGTAAAAATATTCTTAAAACTTTAGACGAAGTTTCTGAAGAGCACGGAATCTCTAATGCTGGTGTGGCTTTAGCCTGGATTATTAACAGACCAGGAATCACCGCCGCAATTGCTAGTGCTACAAAATCGTCGCATTTAAAAGCTTTCAAGGAAGCAACTTCAGTAAAACTATCTGATGAAGATATGGTGAAATTGAATGAGGCAAGTAGTAAAAAAGCGCTACAGGATAATTAGAATAAAGATGTAAAAAATAAATAAAAAAGCCCCAAAATTGGGGCTTTTTTTATGCAATCTTAGCTATAATATCTTTCAAGTTTAATCGATCCTGCTCACCTGTTTTCATATTTTTCAAAGTATATTCTCCTGCTGCCATTTCTTCGTCACCCGCAAGAATCACAAATGGAATATTACGTTTGTTTGCATAATTCATTTGCTTTTTCATTTTGGCTGAATCTGGGAAAACTTCAGCATTTATACCTTCAGCACGCAAAGCATTTACACCTTTAAATGCATAGAGTGCTTCCTTTTCACCAAAGTTTACAAATAAGACTTTTACATCATCTGCAACTGCTTCAGGGAATAAATTCAATTCTTCCAACACAAGGTAAATTCGGTCTAAACCAAAAGAAATCCCAACGCCACTCATATTTTTAAGTCCAAATATTCCCGTAAGATCATCGTAGCGACCACCGCCGCCAATCGATCCCATCTTCACCCCTTCTGGTGCCGAAACTTCAAAAATCGCTCCTGTATAATAATTTAATCCTCTCGCTAGCGTCACATCTAAATCGAGTTTTGCTGTTTTTAAGGGCATTTCTGAAATTGCATTCTGAATAAATTCTAGCTCTTCGATTCCTTTTAAACCAGCTTCAGAAGTTGATAATATCGATTTTAAAGCCTCAATTTTTTCAGCAAAATCACCTTGTAATCCAAAAATTGGTTTGATTTTTTCTATGGCTTCTTCAGCAATTCCTTTAGCAAGCATTTCTTTCACCACACCATCTTCACCAATCTTATCCAGTTTATCCAGCGCAACGGTAAAATCGATTAATTTATCCTGCTCGCCAATCACTTCAGCAAAACCAGATAAAATTTTACGATTATTGATCTTAATTGTAACTCCGTCTAGTTTTAATGCTGAAAAAACCGAATCGTACAATTGTACAAACTCTACTTCCTGCCATAAACTATCACTTCCAACAACATCAGCATCGCACTGAAAAAACTCTCTAAATCTCCCTTTTTGAGGACGATCTGCACGCCAAACAGGCTGAATTTGATAGCGTTTAAACGGAAAATCAATTTCATTTTGATGCTGCACCACATAGCGAGCAAAAGGCACAGTAAGGTCGTAGCGAAGTGCTTTTTCTGAAATCGACGGCGTAAGTTTCAAGCTATCTTTATCTGCATAAGCACTTTCATCGGCTTTCTTTAAAAAATCTCCAGAATTAAGAATCTTAAAAATAAGTCGGTCTCCTTCTTCTCCATATTTTCCCATCAGGGTATCAGAATTTTCAAAACTTGGTGTTTCGATCGCCTGAAAACCAAACTTCTTAAATTCAGTTTTAATAATATCGAAAATAAAATTACGCTTTGCTACTTCCTGCGGAGTAAAATCTCTGGTTCCTTTTGGTATTGAAGGTTTTTGTGCCATAAATCAATCTATCTTCAGGAAAAATCCTGTATTCATTCAGTTTAAAATTGTTGTCCAAAATTAACGAAAATCGCCTGTATATTTGGTTTACAGACCATTTTATCGGCTGCAAATATCTTAAATTTTGCTCGAACCTAAACAATTTTCAATTTTTAAGTAACATTATTCTTAAAAATGAGTCTAACTTACAGTGACTGAAATTTCAAAATATGTTTGCACTCCTACGCGAGAATATTAGTATCGCTTTCGATTCGATTAAAGGTCAGCTTTTAAGAACTATTCTAACCGTTCTTATTATTGCTATTGGGATTACCGCATTGGTAGGAATTCTTAGTGCCGTGGGTGCTTTAGAAAACACCATTAGCGGGAATTTTGCTTCTATGGGTGCCAATACATTTAATATTCAGCGTTATAATTACACTTCACAAAGAGGAAACGAGATTAATAAAATAAATCCTGTGATCACTTATAGAGAAGTAAAAGATTTTCAGGATAAATATCAATATCCTTTAACTACAACGGCGATTAGCTTTACGGGAACTACTGCTGCGGAAATTAAATGGGAAAACGAAAAAACAGATCCTGAAATAAATGTACTGGGAATTAACGAAAACTTCCTTACCAATTCTGGTTTAGAAATTGAAACAGGTAGAAATTTCAACTATTTTGATATTCAAAACAATAATAACGTAGCCATTGTTGGAGCCGATTTTGCTAAAGATAACGGCCTTTTTAAAGGTGCTAGCCCAATCGATAAAATTATAAGTGTTAGAGGGGCAAAATTTAAAGTGATTGGCGTTTTAGAATCTAAAGGATCTACATTTGGGAATAATGAAGATTTACGCATTTTGATTCCGTTACAACACGCCAGATCGATATTTAGCAATCCCGGGATTAATTATAATTTAAGTATTAAGGTTGAAAATAAAGAAGCTTTAGAAGCTGCACAGGATGAAGCGATCCTTACATTTAGAAACATTAGAAAATTAAGCCCTATTGAAAAAGACAATTTTGGGATTGAAAGATCAGACAGTTTATTAAATGAGATTGCAGAAATGTCTTCTGTTTTAAACTTTGCTGCCTGGATTATTAGCCTGGTGACTATTTTTGGATCTTCTATCGCTTTAATGAATATAATGCTGGTAAGTGTTACTGAAAGAACTCGTGAAATTGGTGTGCGTAAAGCCCTTGGTGCCAAGAAAAACACGATTGCCGTACAGTTTTTTATGGAAACACTAATCATTGGTCAATTTGGTGGAATTTTAGGGATTATCTTAGGAATTTTAATTGGGATGGCCGTTTCAGCCGGTGTAGGTTTCGATTTTACAACTCCGTGGTTAGCGATGTTTTGGGCTGTGGTTGTTACCCTGCTTACCGCGCTATTTTCAGGATTATATCCTGCAATAAAAGCCTCAAAACAAGATCCTATAGAATCACTTCGATATGAATAAAAAGCATCACTAAAACCTCTAAAATTGAATGCTCTAAAAAAGTTTTTCCCTATAATTTTTGTATTAGCACTTGTAAAATTAGGGATTCAGTTATTAGGCAATCAAAATTATGGGTTCCACAGGGATGAGCTTTTACATCTTTCTGTAAGTGAACATTTAGATTGGGGATTTATGGAATTCCCGCCATTTATAGGTTTCCTTGGTAAACTCTCTTATTGGTTTTTTGACTATTCTTTAATAGGCGTTCGCTTATTTCCGACATTTGCAGGTGTTACGATTCTTATACTTTGCTGCTTAATTTGTATCGAGATTGGCGGTAAAAAACAAGCGATTTTACTTTCCGGGGTTTGCATTTTAGCTTTTTTGCCATTTTATAGAAATCATACATTATTTCAGCCGGTAGCATTTAACCAGTTATTTTGGACACTTGGCTTTTACTTTTACATCAGATTTATTAAAACTGAAAAGAAAAAGTTCCTTATTTATCTTGGAATCACTCTTGGATTTGGATTACTGAATAAATACACCACGCTTATCTGGGCATTCGGGATCTTAATTGGTATACTGTTTTATAGAAAAGGGAATTTATTCAGAAATAAATGGATGTATTTTTCTGCAATATTAGCTTTACTCATTTTTTTGCCGAATATTATCTGGCAAATCGACAATGATTTTCCACTCCTGAAGCATTTACAAGCGCTAAAAGAACATCAACTAGATGAAATAAATCCGTGGGAATTTGTCTTGGCGCAGTTAGACTATCCTTTTACGTTATTAATTAGCATTCTGGGAATTATTGGACTATTTATAGATGAAAAACTGAGGAAGTATAAGTCGGTTGCTATTGCATGTCTGGTTATCTTCGGACTCATGTGGATCTTAAACTCAAAAGCTTATTATGTTTTTGGAATTTATCCTGTTTTATTCGCAGCCGGTTCAACTAAAGTTTCCTTTGTTTTCAGTAAAAAACAAGTCTGGATTTATACAATTTCAGCAATAGTTTTACTGCCTTCAATTTATTTTATTCCTGAAGCTACGCCCATACTTTCCGTAGAAAATTATATAGATCATGCCGACTTAAAACAAAAAAACGGCCGAGTTGAATTAACCAGTGATTATGCAGATATGTTTGGCTGGGAAGAACAAGTAAAGCTAGTAAATAGCGTTTACCAAGGTCTTAATGAAGCAGAAAAACAGAAAACGGTGATCTGGGCTGAAAATTACGGAGAAGCCGGAGCCATAAAAGTACTTGGCAAAAAATATGATTTACCCAATCCTATTAGCCGGCACGGTAGTTTTTGGACTTGGGGTTATGGCAATAAAAATGCTGAAATATGGATAAGTTTAGGAAACGAAAAGCAAGTTTTACGCCATGTTTTCGAGGAAATAGAACTCGTAAAAACCATTACTCATAAATATGCTGTTGCTGAAGAAAACAATATCCCATTATACATTTGCCGAAAGCCAAAAACCGATATTGAAAATTGGTGGCAAAAGTATAAAGATCATATTTACGACTAAGCTTTTGGAATTTCAGCTTATAGAAATATTTTGCTATAAAAATTGTGAGTAGAAACGTAGAATCTTAACTCTTCACGATTTCAGCAAAATAATTATAAAGATCACCTTTGGTAATGTTAGATCCTTGTTTAATTAGCGCAAAAATATCTTTGTTTCGATCTTCACTTATAGCTTTAGTAGAGGTATAAATATTTACGGCATCATCCATCAAATTTGTACGTAACCAATTATAACCTTCGTGTGTAGTAATATCGATAGCTTCATTTTCTACTTTAACAGCGATAAGATTAATCGTAGCCGCTGTGATTTGAAATAAGAATATTTGTTGTTTTGAAAAATGCTCCAGATACTCCACTTTGTTTAAAACACCTTCCCAAATTAGGTCACTAAAAACATCGATTTCTTTTTCTGCAACATCTGGTTTATTGGTTTTTATATCTTTCCACTCTTCCGCAGTGATAGACTGGGTAGCTAAAAAATTAATAAATTCCTGATGCATTTCTTCAAGCTGCTCGCGTGTAAGTCTTGCGTATTTCATAACAAATAAAACAGTTATAAAAAAAGCCCACTCATAGAGCAGGCTTTTTAATATTTATATAGGTTTCTTAAGCTTCTCCTACAACATCAAATGATAATGTAGAGATTACCTCACGGTGAAAACGTAAAGTAGCTTCGTATTGTCCTAATCTTTTGATGTTTCCACCGGCAATATTGATATATTTCTTGTCGATTTCTACACCTTCTTTAGCTAAAGCATCAGCTAAATCTGCATTAGTGATAGATCCAAATAATTTGTCTCCAGCACCAGCCTTAGCTGTAAGCTTAATAGATAAACCATTAAGTTTTTCAGCTTGCTTTTTAGCCTCGTCGATATGCTTTTGCTCTTTATAAGCTCTTTGTTTAAGAGTTTCAGCTAAAACTTTCTTAGCTGATGGAGTTGCCAATTCTGCGAAGCCTTGTGGGATTAAAAAGTTACGACCGTAACCATTTTTTACAGATACCACATCGTCTTTAAACCCTAAATTATCTACGTCTTTTTTAAGTATCAATTCCATAATTGCTTCTTTTTATTTTAATAAATCACCAACGTATGGCATTAATGCTAAATGACGTGCACGTTTAACAGCAACAGCCACTTTTCTTTGGTATTTTAAAGAAGTCCCAGTTAAACGACGAGGAAGTAATTTTCCTTGCTCGTTTACAAAACTCATTAAAAAGTCTGGATCTTTATAATCGATATATTTAATACCAGATCTTTTAAATCTACAGTACTTTTTAGTTTTAGAAGTTTCTATATTAAGAGGAGTAAGATATCTAATCTCTCCGTCTTTCTTACCTTTTGCTTGTTGTTCAATAGATGTAGCCATACCTTACGCTTTTTCTTGGATTCTTTTTCTTCTTTTCTCAGCCCAGGCTGCAGCGTGCTTATCTAACTTCACAGTTAAATAACGCATCATACGCTCATCTCTTCTAAAAGCAAGTTCTAAAGGCTCGATAGCCTCTCCTGGTGCTTTAAACTCAAATAAGTGATAAAAACCACTTTTTTTGTGCTGAATTGGATAAGCTAATTTTTTAAGCCCCCAATTCTCCTTTGATACCATCTCAGCTCCTTTAGAAACAAGAAATTCTTCGTATTTCTTAACTGTTTCCTTTATCTGCTCATCAGATAAAACGGGATTCAAGATGAAAACAGTTTCATAATGATTCATAAAAGTATATTTTATTAAAATTGGCTGCAAAAATAAAACTATTTTTTATATTTCACAAGCTTATTTTATCAGGGTTAAAATCCCTATTTAATCGACGAAATTACGCCCTACCTTGCTTTTATCAAATATAATTTCTAATATTGTTAATTGTAAATTACAAAAGACCTGTGGAAGATATTTTGCTTAAATGTGCAGTTGTAGACGACTCTAGTCTTCAGCGATTATCCATCGTGAAGATGATCAAAGACCATCCTAATTTAACATTGGTAGCAGAATATAATAATGCTATCGAAACAAAGAATGGTCTTTTGGATACCGATATCGATTTAATTTTCCTTGATATAGAAATGCCTATTTTATCTGGTTTCGAGCTGTTAGATGATCTTCCTAACCAGCCACAAATCGTATTTGTAACCGGTAAAACAAAATATGCATACAAGGCTTTTGATTATAGTGCTACAGATTATTTACAGAAACCCGTTAGTAAAGAGCGTTTTAGCAGTGCAGTAATTAAAGCATTAAATATGTACAAGCTTAAAACACAGGCTGTACTTCCTGAAGACGAAGATTTTATTTTTGTAAAAAGTAACCTTAAGAACCGAAAAGTATTTCTAAACCGTCTTAAATACATACAGGCGCTTGGAGATTATGTGAAGTTTGTTACTGAAGAAGATAATTTTGTGGTACTTGCGACCATGAAATCTTTTGAGAAAGAATTACCTTCAGATAAATTTATGAGAACACATAAATCTTACATTATAAATTTAGATAAGGTTGAAAGATATAATAGTAAGACTGTTGAAATCGCAGGAGAAAAGCTACCATTAAGTAGACACAAGAAAAATAATCTTATCGAAGCACTAGGCAGTAAAGCTTAAATTTATTTCAGAAAAACATTTTAATTTTCAGATACTAAGAAGCCGAATATCAAAATTTCGATATTCGGCTTTTTATATTATATAAATTCCGAAAATCTTATACAGGATCTACATTTACAATAACTCTTACACTTCTATAAGCTGAAATTGCATTAAAACTGATAAGAATCTTTTTAAGCACAGATTTTGTTTTACCTAAAGATTGGTTCTGCGGAATTTTAAGCATGATATTTTTGTAATACTCATTTCTTATTCTGGCCACCGGTGGAAATTCTGGTCCTAAAACATGCTGCTTAAATACATTTTGCATCGCTTTCGCAATCCAATCTGCCGCTTCATTGGTTTTACTGAAATCTCGCGATTTTAAACTTAATCTTACCAATCTAAAATAAGGCGGATACTTATAATTATATCTTTCCTGAAGTTGTTCTTTATACATCCCAGCATAATCATTAGTAGAAACTTGCTGAATGATCTGATGATGCGGATTATAACTCTGAATCAAAACCTTACCTCGTTTCTTGGTTCTACCGGCTCTTCCTGCAACCTGAAGCATTAACTGGAAACTACGTTCGTGTGCTCTAAAATCTGGGAAATTCAAAAGATTATCGGCATTCATAACCCCTACCAAGTTAACATTTCTAAAGTCAAGTCCTTTAGTAAGCATTTGAGTTCCTACCAAAATATCGATCTCTAAATCTTCAAAAGCGGTGATAATTTTTTCGTAGCCATGTTTCCCCCTTGTGGTATCCTGATCCATTCTGCCAATTTTATGCTTGGGAAACAGCGCTTTTAATTCGGTTTCAATTTGCTCCGTTCCAAAACCTTTTGTAGATATATCATCGCTGTGGCAGGCCATACAACGTTGCTGCATTGCGATATGATATCCACAATAATGGCACCGTAACTGGTTGCTATGGCTGTGATAGGTTAAACTTACATCACAATTAGGACATTGCGGAGAATGCCCACAGGTATTACATTCTAATATTGGTGAAAATCCTCTCCTATTCTGAAATAAAATTATCTGTTCCCCTTCAGCTAAAGATTCCTCGATCTCTTTTAATAATCGATCTGAAAAATGCCCCGTCATTCGTTTTTTGCGATGCTTTTCTTTAATATCAACAATTTCGATTTCTGGCATCAAAACATTTCCAAAACGCCTGGATAATTCAGCAAAACCATATTTATTATGCGCTGCATTAAAATAAGATTCTAGCGAAGGAGTGGCAGACCCCATTAAGGTTTTGGCTTCAAAAAAATTCGCTAAAACTACGGCAGCATCTCTCGCATGATATCTTGGTGCAGGATCGTATTGCTTAAACGTAGCTTCGTGTTCTTCATCAACAATAATCAATCCTAATTTCTGAAACGGTAAAAATATCGCCGATCTGGCGCCAATAACTACTTTAGGATCATCGCCGGCATTAAGCACATTTTGGTAGACCTCTACCCTCTCGTTCATGGAATATTTACTGTGGAAAACTAAAACTTTATCTCCAAAATACGCCTGAAGTCGGTTTATTAACTGCGTAGTAAGCGCAATTTCTGGCAGTAAATAAAGGGCTTGCTTACCTTCGTTTAAAACCTCTTCGATAAGCTTTAGATAAATCTCAGTTTTACCACTAGAAGTTACACCGTGTAATAAACACACCGTTTTTTCTTCAAAAGAAGCTTTAATTTGTCCAAAAGCTTTAAGCTGATATTCGTTAAATTCGATATGTTTTCTTGTAATCTCCCCATCAAAGCTTACACGATCTTCAGTAATATAATATTCCTTAAAAATGTTCTTTTTTACCAAACTTTTTAAGGTTGAACTGGTTACTCCGGCAAGTTTTTGCAGCTCTTTGGCACTAATTGGTTTGGTATTTTTAGCTTTTAAGCTGAAATAATTAAGTACCACTTCTCGTTGCTTATGCGCTCTGGAAAGTTCATCTAAAAGCTGATGCATGGCATCCTCAGATTCGTGATTTTCGTGCAGTTTTATATATTTAACGCGCTTTGGTTTGTACTGCTCGTAAATTTCCTGACTAAGAATTACAATATCTTTCGCCATCAATCGGTTTAAAACCGGCAAAACCGATTTTCTGTCTAATAGTGCTTCAACTTCTTTAATTTTTAGTGACGACTGATTTTGCAAAGCTTCAACCACCAAAAATTCGTCATCCTTAAGCTCAGATTCGATAATTTCAGCCTCTTTTTGTAGCTGAACTATACTTTCACTTTCCAGAATAAATGCTCCGGGCAGTGCTGCGCGCATCACTTCACCTTCAGTACACATATAATAGGAAGCGATCCAACTCCAAAACTTCAGTTGTTGTGCAGTAACTAAAGGAATTTCATCTAAAATCTGACTAATAGGTTTGGCTTCGTAAACTTCTGGCGCTCGATTATGTACTTCAGCAATAATCCCTGTGTACACTTTAGATTTTCCGAAGGGAACAGCAACACGCATACCCGCTTGTAGAAAATTAGCTTCATCTTTAGAAATACTGTACGTAAACCTGTTATCTAAAGGCAATGGTAAAATTATATCTACAAAATGGGACATAAGCTATAGCTATTCTTAAATTGAGTGCTGGTAAAAACCGCAAACATACTATTCTAGATTATCGAGTAAAAATAAAAACCATTCTCGATTAAAGAATGGTTTTTAAATTAATTTAATAAATAACCAATATTAGCTATTTATCGATCATTTTTTATTTTTAGTTATTCGGCGCGTTCCCAGGTCATTGTTTTATAAAAGAAAGCCAAATAACCTCTAACTTTAAGTTTATCGGGATCATTTTCGTCTACCCAAATCTTTACTTTATATTCTTTTCCAGATTTTGGATGAATAATTTCTCCGCCACTATACTCATTTCCATCTTTACGAAGCCCATGCATAAGTTGTAATCCCTCTATAGGTTTATTTTTTAGATCTCCTTTACATGCCGTACAAAGTTTATCACGATCTTCTTCTTTAGTAATCCTAACCACTTTACCACAAACTTCGCCGTCGTCTTTTTGATAGATTTTTACGATAGAATTTACTTTACCTTCGTCATTAGTACATTTCCATTCTCCAAAAATGTCGTCTTGCGCATTCACTGCATTAAGCGCCCCAAGAGCGATAAAAATTACGGAAAATAGAATATACTTTTTCATATTATAAATTTAGCATTGCTTCTTTTAAGTCGTCTTCAGCTGGTTTATTAGAAAGCCAAATCCCAAATAGCGCTTTTTTAAATTCCATGCCTTTAATTGTACCTTTTTCTTCTCCATTTTTGTAAGATATCACTCCGGTACCAGGAATGTAAACTAAATCGAAAACATCGTTCTTTTTAATTTCTTCACTAAAAAATCCTTTAAACTTTTTAATTTCTGAAGCTAAAGGGGCAGTGTTTCCATTGGTTGAATTCTCAAAACCTTCGTTAACGGCATCTACCATTTTTTTACTGGTAATTAATTTTGAAACGATATGAAGTTTAATCGCCATTGGCTTATCTGCACTCATAATCTGTTTCGCATCGCTATTTTTTTCTTCCAGGTAAAGGCCACCGGCATAAAGATCGATCCAAAGTTTCTCTCGTACCCCAGCTCCATTTAATTTTAATGATTCTCCTTTAAAAGTTACTGTATTTGGTAAAGTAACTCCTCCAACTTCGGTTTGTGCACTCAACATTGTAACTGAGCATAATGCCACAAAAAGCAACATATACTTTTTCATTGTCTGTGTGGTTTTAGTTAAAATAAATTTATTTAAAATTTTTCTTCAGTTTTATTAAAGAGGCGTTAAGTTCGAACCCCAACAAAAGAATATTAGCATTTAACCAAATATACACCATTAAAATTAACAATGCTCCAATAGAACCGTACAATTCGTTATAATTTGAAAAATTTTCAATGTATAAACCGAATAAAAATGAAGTGATTAAAATCAAAATTGTGGTGAAAAATGCACCAACAGAGAAAAATCTTGCCTGCCGTGCTTCTTTTGTTCCGAAGTAATACAAAGTTGCAACTGCAATATAAATAAGTATTACAAACGCAAAATATTTAACTACTCCGGCTCCTGTACCATCATCTGCTATTAAGCCATAATCACTTAAATCTTCTACGGCATAGGTTAAATATACCATTAATATTACGGTAAGAAGCAAAAGAAATGCCAAAACTAGCGAAACGCCAATGGCCACGATATACTGCCTAAATAAAGAACGTTTAATTTTGGTATGATAAGAAAACTCAAAGCCAGTAAAAATAGCGTTCACACCATTGGTCATTAAAAATATAGAAAGTATAAATGAGAACGAAAGCAAGCCACCACGAGGATTATTGGCAATATCTGCAAAAATATCACTAACATATTCCTGTGTTTCGGGTGGTAAAAGTGTGTCTATAAAAAGTAAAAATTTAATTCTGAAATCGTCGATAAGATTGGTCTCTTCAACATAAGGGATTAGATTGAAGATAAACAGCAAAAAAGGGAAAAGCGCCATAAAAAAACTAAAAGCAATGGCACTGGCTCTAGACGAAAACGTACCATGAATAATGCCGCCACTATAAATATCCCACAAATGGTAAAAGGAAAGACCATCTGTACCCGGCAAAATAACTTTACCAGATGTTCTTTTCCACCAGGCTGAAATATTATCCAGTTTAGCTGTGATCGCCTCGAGTATCGACATATTTTACATAGCTTTTAAGCTAAGATCCATATTATAAACCGAATGGGTTAAAGCCCCGCTCGAAATATAATCTACACCACATTCGGCATATTTTCTGGCAGTTTCTAAAGTTATTCCGCCGCTAGATTCGGTTAAGCATTGGTTACCTATAAATTCGACTGCTTTTTTAGTATCAGCATAATTAAAATTGTCGATTAGGATTCGGTACACTCCGCCCTCCTCTAAAATTTCTTCGATTTCTTTCATATCCCGGGCTTCAACAATAATTTTAAGATCAAGATTGTTTGTTTCCAGATACTTTTTTGTTTTCTTGATGGCTTTGGCCACTCCACCCGCAAAATCGATATGATTATCTTTTAGCATGATCATATCATAAAGTGCAAAGCGATGATTTTCACCGCCACCAATTTTTACGGCCCATTTTTCTAAAGCACGAATTCCTGGTGTGGTTTTTCTGGTATCAAGTATTTTGGTGCCGGTACCTTCAAGTTTATCTACAAATTCTTTGGTTTTAGTGGCAATAGCACTCATTCGTTGCATCGCATTAAGCACTAATCGTTCAGCTTTTAAAATAGATTGCGAAGCAGCTTCAACATAAAAAGCTACATCTCCTTTCTTCACTTTTTCGCCATCATTGATCTTAATATCCAGTTTCACTTCAGGATCTACATATTCAAAAACTTTTTTTGCAAAAGCAACTCCGGCTAAAATACCATTGTCTTTTACCAAAAGTTGTGCTTTTCCTTTAGCTTCCGCAGGAATACAAGCGAGTGAACTGTGATCGCCATCACCAATATCTTCCCTAATAGCGTTGGATATGATTAATTCAATTTCTTTTTCAAATTGTGCTGCTGAGATCATTTGCAATACTTATTTTTGTAAATGTAGGAAAGTCTGCGCTAAATATACCGAATGACGATAAAATTACTCTGCATAGGAAAAACCGACAGCAAGGAATTACAAAAACTAATTGAAGTCTATCTAAAACGGCTTCAGTTTTATACAAAATTTGAAATCGACGTAATTCCTGATTTGAAAAAGGCTAAAAATTTAGACGAAAATCAGCAAAAATCGAAAGAAGGCGAATTGATCCTGAATAAAGTTCAAACCTCAGATTATTTAGTGCTTTTGGATGAAAATGGAAAACAATTTTCTTCAGAAGCCTTTTCAGAATACCTTCAGAAAAGAATGAATAGCGGCTTAAAACAACTCATTTTTGTTATTGGTGGCCCTTATGGATTTTCTGAAGCGGTGTATCAACGCGCCAATGGTAAAATATCCTTATCTAAAATGACGTTCTCCCACCAAATGGTGCGTCTTTTTGTAACCGAACAAATTTATCGCGGCTTTACTATCTTAAAAAACGAACCTTATCACCACAGATAATTTATATGGAATTAGTATTTGCAACTCACAATAAAAATAAATTCAAAGAAATCGAAGCCATGCTTCCAGAACATATTACTTTATTATCCTTAGATGATATTGGCTGCACTGAAGATATTGTTGAAACTGCCGATACCATCGATGGTAACGCCATTTTAAAAGCTGAATATGTTCGCCATCGTTATGGCTACAATTGTTTTGCTGATGATACCGGTCTAGAAGTTCAAGCATTGGCGGGAGCTCCTGGAGTATATTCTGCTCGCTACGCTGGCGAACAAAAAGATGACAAGGCAAATGTTGCTAAATTATTAGAGCAATTAAAAGATAAGGAAAGTAGAAAAGCGCATTTTAAAACCGTGATAGCGTTAAATCTAGAAAATAACGAAAATCTTTTTACCGGTATTTGTGAAGGTGAGATCATAGAAGAACGAAAAGGAGAAAAAGGCTTTGGTTACGATCCTGTTTTTGTACCTACTGGCTATAATCGCACATTTGCAGAAATGGAAATGAAAGAAAAAGCTGAAATTAGCCACCGAGGTAAAGCTTTTAGAGCTTTAATTAATTATCTTTCAAAATAATAGCCGAATTAAAAATATAAATGCGATAAGCTGTAAACTAATACGTACATTTGCAGCTTATTAAATTTTATAATGAATAAATTCCAAGAATTAGGTTTAAATTCCTCGATCTTAAAAGCTATTGAAGACATGGGCTTTGAAAGTCCAAGTGAAGTACAGGAAAAAACCATCCCCATTTTATTAGACGAAGAGACTGATATGGTTGCGTTAGCCCAGACCGGGACAGGAAAGACGGCAGCTTTTGGTTTCCCTTTGATTCAGAAAATTAACCCCAAATCAAAGCACACTCAGGCACTTATTTTATCTCCTACCAGAGAATTGTGTTTGCAGATCACAAACGAACTTAAAAACTATTCTAAATACGAGCCTTCACTTTACCCTGTTGCGGTTTATGGTGGAGCCAGCATTACAGAACAGGCAAAACAAATAGAGCGAGGCGCTCAAATTATTGTTGCGACTCCTGGAAGAATGCAGGATATGATAAGACGCGGTCTTACCGATATTTCGAAAATCGAATACTGCGTTTTAGATGAAGCAGATGAAATGCTGAATATGGGATTCTATGAAGATATCACTTCAATCCTTTCACATACTCCAAAAGAAAAAAGCACCTGGTTATTTTCGGCAACCATGCCAAAAGAAGTAGCTACGATTGCTAAAAAATTTATGCGTAACCCTATTGAAGTTACCGTAGGTAGCAAGAATATGGGTTCTAATAACGTTTCTCACGAATTTTACCTAGTAAACGCTCGTGATCGTTACGCTGCATTAAAACGTTTGGCAGATGCTAATCCAGATATTTTCTCTGTAATATTTTGCCGCACCAAAAGAGATACGCAAAAAGTGGCAGAGCGTTTAATCGAAGATGGTTATTCGGCTGCTGCATTACACGGAGATTTGAGTCAGAATCAACGTGATTTGGTAATGAAATCTTTTAGAAGTCGCCAAATCCAGATGCTGGTAGCTACAGATGTGGCTGCACGAGGAATTGACGTAGACGATATTACCCACGTAATAAATTACCAGCTTCCAGACGAAGTAGAAACCTATACGCACCGTAGTGGTCGTACCGGCCGTGCCGGTAAAACTGGTACATCGATGGTGATCGTTTCTAAAAGTGAGCTTCGAAAAATTAAAAGTATCGAGCGTATCATCAAACAGTCTTTTGATGAGAAACAATTACCAGATGGAAAAGACATCTGTAAAGTACAGCTATTACACTTAGCCAATGATATTAAAGATACTGCTATTAATCACGAAATTGATGCGTATTTACCTAATATCAATAAAGTGCTTGAAGAATTCAGTAAAGAAGAATTAATTAAAAAATTCTTTTCAGTAGAGTTTACAAGATTCTTTAACTACTATAAAGATGCCAGCGATCTTGCTCCGGTAAGTGGTGGTGCAAATGTAGACCTTGATCCAAACTCTACCCGTTACTTTATGAACGTTGGTAAGAAAGATGGATTCGACTGGATGAGCTTAAAAGACTTCCTAAAAGATGCATTACAACTAGGAAAAGATGGTGTATTTAAGGTAGACGTTAAAGACAGCTTTTCTTTCTTTAATACTGAAAACTCTGAAACAGACAAAGTTCTTAACGCATTTAGCGATTTTGAATATCAGGGTAGAAAAATTAATGTAGAAATCACCAAAAACTCCAATAGTGGCGGTGGTAAAGGCGGTGGCCGCAGGCGTAAAGGTCGTAACGGCGGTGGCGGTTTTGGAAAAAGTGACGACAGATCTTCAGGTAAAGGAAGATCCAGATCTAAAGATTCAAAAAACTCTAAAGACAACGGCTTTAAAGGTAAAAAATCAAAGCGTTCAGGTAGTCGCGGTAAAAATATAGAAAGTTCTATTAAAAGAAGAAAATCCAAAAAATAAGCTAGGTTTTAGCCTATTTTGGCATCATTTTTTAGAATGATTTTCATATTTTAGGCCCCAAGATTTATGAAGCAGTTAGTTACTTTTTTATTTTCAGTATTTTTTGTTTGCCAAATAGCAAGCGCTCAGGATGTTATTTCAGGAACCGTGATGAATGCGGCTAATGACGTGCCATTAGAGAATGTTCATATTGTAAACCTTAACCAGGTAAAAGGAAGCACTTCTGAAGAAGATGGTTCTTTTAAATTGCAGGCAACAGCAAATGACACCTTATATTTTACTTATTTAGGTTTTAAATCTATTAAAGTAAGGGTAACTAACGATTGGCTTAAATACGGAAATGTAAAAGTGAAAATGACAGAAGTTGGGATCGCTTTGGAAGAAGTGACCGTGAGTGACGTAAAACTTACCGGTTATCTTGAAATCGACGCTAAGAATATCCCAATTTATGAAAATAAGAGATATAGTATTTCCGGCCTTAATATTGGTTATGAGGCCGGAGGTTCTTCTCCTAATGCTTTTAATAAAGTAATTGGATCTATTTTTAATCCTGCCGATGCATTGAACAATCTATTTAGCCGAAGAGAGCGTCAAATGCGTAAGCTTAGGCAAATGAAAGAAGACGAAAGTATTCGTGATCTTTTAGGCTCTAAATATAATCGCGAAACATTAAGCGCAATGCTACAGCTTAGTAAAGCTGAAATCGAAGAAGTTTTAAGTAGGTGTAACTATTCCGAAGATTTTGTAAAAACAGCTACAGATTTACAAATCCTTGATGCCATAAGTGGTTGTTGGGAAGAATATAAATTACTACAGCGTAACAAAAATTAGAAGTTGCTTTCTTCTAAGTAGCTTTTAAGGTTTTGAAGACTCTTTTCAAAATCATTGCCTAATCGATTCTCCATACTGTAGAAAATAGAAATCACAGAATAAGGAAATGGTAAATAACCACGTACACCAAAGACGATTTTAGTTCTTTCTGGCTGTATTTCTTTTGATGCAAAATATACTAAAGCTACTGCTTCTGCGGGTTTTACTACAAGTAATTTTATTTCGAAAACATGGCCGGGTTTTACTTTTATAATCTTTTGAGTGCCCTCACCAATACTTTTATCACCTTTCCAATATACAATTGCACCTTCCTTGCCATCCTCTCCCTTAAATTTTAAGTGAGTAAGCTTAGCATTTTGTAATTGAGAAACCCATTTTTGTTGGTTCTTAAGTTGTCTTACAAAACCAAAAATATCTGCTTTAGATCTATTTATAACAATAGTTCTACTTACATCATAATCTTTCTTAGACCAGGCATGTAAAAAAGCTACAAACGTAATTATCGCAATAATAACGTAGAAGAAAAGCGTCATTGGTGTAATTTACTTTTTGTTAAAATTAGCAATTATTTCGAATAAAAATGAGAAATAAGCTCACTACTATTTTTAAGGTTATTCTTAAGCCATTGTAATTTTAAGTCTTCTTTCTCTTCTTCATTAAGTTGCCAATTCACAGCTTCTTTTCTTATCCGTTCAGCTAGACTTTGTAAGATAATTGCGGCAGAAACAGAGATATTTAAACTCTCTGTAAAACCGTACATGGGGATTTTTAAAGTACAATCTGCTTCTTTCATTATTTCTTCTGATAATCCATAACGCTCTGTCCCGAAGAATAAAGCCGACTTCTTATTGACATCAAAATCTCCCAAGTGTAAAGAATCATTATGGGGGCTTGTCGCTACAATTTGATAGCCATTTTCCCGTAAATGCGATATACACTCTTTTGCTGAAGCATGACGATTCACAGTAACCCATTTTTGAGCGCCCATGGCGATCTCGCGATCTATCCTTTTAGGAAATTTTTCTTCGATTACATGTACATTTTGGATTCCAAAAACATCACAACTTCGTATAACTGCGCTTGTATTATGTAATTGATATACATCTTGTGTAGCCACAGTTATATGATTAGTTCGTTGATCGATCACTTTTTTAATAAGCGACCTTCTACGATCGGTAAGAAAATCTTCTAAGTAAGAAATTAAAGCAGGGTCATTCATATATCATCAAAAATATAAAAATGAAATTACTAAATGTATAAAAGATGCTATAAAAGCCCATTCAGCCTTAAATATCGTGCGTAATAAAAATGAAAATCATTCAAATTACTGCTTAAAAATTTAAAATTTAGCGTCTGTAAATAACAAATGAATTACAGTAACATAAAATTGAAATCTAAATCGCTATAAAAGTTAATATTCGATAAAAATTGTATTGATTTTTATCGAATATAAGGTTCAGGTTTCTTCAAAATAATTATCTTTTTCAAAATTTCTTTTTATGAAAAATCTTGTAGTACTTACAGGGGCAGGAATTAGTGCCGAAAGTGGTATAAAAACCTTTAGAGATGCTGATGGTTTATGGGAAGGCCACGATGTGATGCAGGTAGCTTCGCCTTTAGGCTGGGAAAAAGACCAGGAACTGGTACTCGATTTTTATAATCAGCGTAGAAAACAGTTGTTAAGCGTTGATCCTAATAAAGCACATATAGTTTTGGCCGAATTAGAACAGGATTTTAACGTTGAAATTATTACACAAAACATCGACGATCTTCACGAACGTGCCGGCAGTGCTAATGTTTTGCATTTACATGGCGAACTTTTAAAAGCCCGCAGCACTTTTGATGAAAATTTAGTGCTCGATTGGAAACAAGATATTAAGATTGGTGATTTTTGCGAACATAATTTTCAATTACGCCCGCATGTGGTTTGGTTTGGTGAAGCGGTCCCAAAGATGGAAAAAGCCATTCAAAAAGTATCGCAAGCCGATATTATTGCAATTATAGGAACATCAATGCAAGTTTACCCGGCAGCTGGTCTAATAGATTTTGCATCGCCGCAAACGCCAGTTTATTTTATCGATCCTAATCCTAATATTCAGGAGAATGAATATCTAAATATTTATGCTGAAAAAGCAGTAAGTGGCGTCCCAAAAATGGCTGAAGAACTTCGCAAAAAATTTGTCTCGTGAATGTCGAATTTCATCTAGAGAAAATGACCATGCATGCTGAAAGTAGAGCAAACTTAAGCAGGATAATTAGCAAAAATCAGTTTCTACCGGATTTAATTCAGATTATTCAGCAATCTACAGTATATCGCCTTAAAGCAATTGTGGCTTTAGAATTTTATACCAGGGATCATTGGGAAGAAGTAAAAAATTATTCCGAAGAAATCATTGAAATTTCAACCAAAATCACTTCAGAAACCGAGAAGCGCTGCATTTCAAAATTATTGGAGAAAATTAGCGAATTTCAATATAAAGAATCAGGTTTTAAAATTCCGCAGCAATCTTTAGAAAAAATGGCCAGTGTTTGTTTCGACTGGCTTTTAGTAAACAGTAAAACCGCAACAAAAGCTTTTGCGATGCAAAGTCTTTTTTACCTGGGTTTTAAAATAGGCTGGATTCACCCGGAATTGAGAGCATATTTAGAACAAAATCTGGCTAAGGAATCTGCCGGTTTTAAATCTCGCGGAACAAAAATTTTAAAGAATTTAAGATAGTGGTTTCTTAGATGGTTTTGAAGCACTATCTTTACGCTTTAACTTTTAAAATAAGAAAATGACTCCGCTAAATGCAATTTCTCCGATAGACGGAAGATATCATTCTAAAACAAAAGCTTTATCGGCTTATTTTAGTGAAAAAGCGCTTATAAAATATCGTGTAAAAGTAGAAGTTGAATATTTTATTGCTTTATGTAAACTTCCTTTACCTCAGTTAAAAGATGTAGATGAGGCTGTTTTTCCACAACTTCGTGGGTTGTACGAAAACTTTACAATTCAGGATGCACAGGCTATAAAAGAGATTGAAAAAACCACCAATCACGATGTTAAAGCGGTAGAATATTTTTTAAAAGAAGAGTTTGAAAAATTAGGCCTGGAAAAGTCTAAAGAATTTATACATTTTGGGCTTACTTCTCAGGATATTAATAATACAGCGGTTCCGCTTTCGTTAAAAGATGCGATAGAGGAAGTTTATATACCACAATTAGACGAAATTCTAAGCAAATTAAAATCGCTTGCTAAAGATTGGAAAGATGTACCAATGCTTGCCCGTACTCACGGCCAGCCTGCCTCTCCTACTCGACTTGGTAAAGAAATAGAGGTTTTTACTGCTCGACTAAAGGAACAAAAAGAGCTTTTAGATGCTTGTAGTCACGCTGCTAAATTTGGTGGCGCAACAGGAAATTATAATGCTCATTTTGTAGCATATCCAGAAATTGACTGGAAAAAATTTGGTAGCGGCTTTGTTGAAAACACTCTTGGTTTAAAACATTCTTTCCCAACAACTCAAATCGAGCATTACGATCACATGGCTGCTCTTTTTGATGCTTTAAAAAGAATAAACACCATAATCCTAGATTTAGATAAAGATATCTGGACGTATGTTTCTATGGATTATTTTAAGCAAAAGATCAAAGCTGGAGAAATAGGAAGCTCTGCCATGCCACATAAGGTAAATCCTATCGATTTTGAAAACAGTGAAGGGAACTTGGGTATCGCGAATGCTATTTTTGAGCATTTAGCCGCTAAATTACCAGTGAGTAGATTACAGCGAGATTTAACTGATAGTACTGTTTTAAGAAATATAGGCGTTCCTGTTGGGCACACAGTTATTGGATTCCAGTCGACTTTAAAAGGCTTGAATAAATTATTGCTGAATGAAGAAAAGCTTAATGCAGATCTTGAAGCAAACTGGGCCGTAGTTGCTGAAGCTATTCAGACAATCTTAAGACGTGAAGGTTTTAAAAATCCTTACGAAACTTTAAAAGGCCTTACTCGTACTAACGAAAAGATCAATAAAACAAGTATCGCTAACTTTATTGAAAACTTAGAAGTAGAAGATAATATTAAGGAAGAATTAAAGAAAATTACTCCGCAAAACTATACCGGAATCTAATTTACATTTTTTATTCTTATTGAATATCAAAGGATTGCCAGTGGCAATCCTTTTTTGTATCACAACTAATAGAAATTCGACTATTTTTGTAATAAATAAATCTATATTTTTACACTAAACCGTAAATTGAAATTATGAATTCAGACTCTCAAATATCAGAAAATATAAATCCTGAAGAACAGGTAATTTACTCTGATGCGCAACTTAAACAAGGGCAAACAGCTTATATAAATAAGGTTTTTAACTGGATGTCACTGGCACTTCTAATTACCGGTGTAACTGCATTTTTTGCAGCTGGTAGTTATGAATTGATGAATTTAATCTTCTCTAATAAGCTTGTTTTTTACGGACTTTTAATTGGGGAAGTTTTATTAGTTGGATATATTGGCGCTAATATTCAAAAGTTGTCGACTACTACCGCTACAGCTTTATTTATCCTGTATTCCGTGTTAAATGGTATTACTTTATCATTTATTTTACTTGTATTTACCTCAGCTTCTATAGCGACCACTTTTTTTGTAACTGCCGGTACGTTTGGTGCTATGAGTGCTTACGGATATTTTACTAAAAGAGATCTTACCAGTATTGGTAATCTTTGCTTTATGGCATTAATCGGGATTATAATCGCCTCGATCGTAAACATTTTCTTTTTTAGCGAAATTTTATATTGGGTAATTACTTATGCCGGTGTTTTGATTTTTGTTGGCCTAACTGCTTACGACACTCAAAAGATCAAAAGAATGTATAGAGCAGGAATGGAAGATTCAGATATCGGCCATAATTTGGCTTTAATGGGAGCTATTACACTTTACTTAGACTTTATAAATATGTTCCTTTTCCTACTTAGAATCTTTGGAAATAGGAAATAGAAAAAATTGCTTCAAGTCTATGTATTTGTTTGAAAATAGTTTTATTTAGACATCACTATAAAAATCGTGAACTGGAGGATTTAAACTCAATTATCGAGTTAAAAGTTAAATATTAGAAACTATAAAAAAGCTTCAATTAAAATTGAAGCTTTTTTGTTTTAGTTTATATTCTGAATAGCTTTTGAAAGCGAATCCTGCCAATTCGGAATTTCAATCTGAAAAGTACTTTTTATCTTAGATTTATCTAAAACACTGAATGAAGGTCTTTTTGCAGGTGTTGGATAATCCTTAGATCGTATAGGTTTTAATTTACAATTGACCCCAGCCAAATTAAAGATGTTAAATGCGAAATCATACCAACTGGCAACTCCTTCATTGCTATAATGGTAAACTCCGTAATCTTTTGATTGAGATTGGATGATACCAAGAATCACTTCAGCTAAATCCATAGCATAAGTTGGTGTACCTACCTGATCAAAAACAACAGATAATTCTTCTCGTTCCTTACCATACTTCAGCATCGATTTTAAAAAGTTATTCCCAAATTCAGAATATAACCAGGAAGTTCTAATGATAAAAAATTGATCTAAATTTTGTATAATCTTAGATTCTCCTTCAAGTTTAGTTTGACCATAAACTCCTAAAGCAAGCGTTTTATCGTCTTCTAAATAAGGTATAGAATTATCTCCAGAGAAAACAAAATCTGTAGAAATATGTATTAATTTAACCTGAGATTTAGCACAAGATTTTGCAAGATTTTCAACAGCAACATGATTTATGATATCAGCTTTCTTTGCATCAGATTCTGCTTTATCAACCTGCGTATAAGCAGCGCAATTAATGCAATAATCGTAATTATAATTAGATAATTCTTGCTCTATTTTTTTTGCATTAGTAATATCTAATTCCGAAGAACTTCTAAAAACAAGTTCAAATTGATAAGAACTGCTTAACTTTTCAATACATTGTGCAAGTTGCCCTTTACCACCAGTAACAAGAATTTTAAGCATACTATTGTACTTCGGAATATTGAGAAATATAATCTTTAAAACTTGGTAAAACCAAATCTTTATCTGATATGATCAATTCTTCCTCAGATAAATGCCAATCTATTCCAAGATCTTTATCATTATAAATGATTCCTGCTTCAGCTTCTTTATTATAAAAATTGTCGCATTTATAGTAAAAAAGCGCTGTTTCACTTAAAACAACAAATCCATGAGCGCAACCTCTGGGAACAAATAATTGCTTTTTATTTTCTTCGGAAAGCAATGTACTATAAACCTCACCAAATGTTTTGCTTCCTTTTCTAAGATCTACCACGACATCTAAAACCTTTCCTTGCAAAGCAGAAACTAATTTTGCCTGAGAGAAATCACCTTCCTGCAGATGAAGCCCTCTTAAAACGCCTCTTTGTGAAAATGACTGATTATCCTGAACAAATTCTGTATTTATACCTGTTTCTTGCTGAAAAACTTTTTTATTAAAACTTTCATAGAAATATCCTCTTTTATCATTTATTATTTTTGGTTCAATTTCAAAACAGCCTTCTATGCTAGTTCTTTTTACTTTCATTAAATTGTTGCTAATAAATTTTTACTGTATCCACTTTTTAGAAAGGGCTCAGTTAAACTCACAAATTGCTCTTTTGTGATGTATCCCATTTTTAAAGCTGAAGCCTCGATAGCACCAACTTTTAGCCCTTGTCTTTCTTCAATTACTTGAACAAATTGGGACGCCTGCATTAAAGAATTAAATGTTCCTGTATCGAGCCAGGCCGTTCCGCGGTCTAATATACTAACATTAAGTTTTCCTTGATTAAGATATTCCTTATTTATATCAGTTATTTCTAATTCTCCTCGCTTACTTGGTTTTATATTCTTGGCTATATCTATAACATTATTGTCGTAAAAGTAAATTCCGGGTACTGCATAGTTTGATTTTGGTATTGATGGTTTTTCTTCGATAGAAATTGCTTTTTGATTATCATCAAACTCTACAACACCGTATCTTTCGGGATCTGTCACATGATATGCATAAATGATTCCTCCATCTGGTTCATTGTTTGCCTGTAATAAATTAGATAATCCAGAACCGTAAAAAATATTATCACCTAATACCAATGCAACTTTATCTTTACCTATAAAATCTTCACCAATTAAAAAAGCTTGAGCCAAGCCCTCTGGTCTAGGTTGAACTGCATATTCAAAAATACAGCCATATTTAGCTCCATCTCCCAATAATTTTTTAAATAAAGGCATATCGTGAGGGGTACTTATAATTAAAATTTCTCTTATCCCTGCTTCCATTAAAGTTGAAAGTGGATAGTAGATCATTGGTTTATCATAGATAGGCATTAATTGTTTACTTACTGCTATTGTACAAGGATGGAGTCTTGTACCAGATCCTCCTGCTAAAATTATTCCTTTCATATAATCTGGTTATGTTAGTTTTTGGTTAATCAAACAGTCTCAAGAATACTTTTATATTTATTTAAATACCAGTCAACTGTCAATTCAATTCCGGTTTCAAAGTTTTCATCTGCCTTCCACCCTAAATCATTCTCAATTTTTGTGGCATCAATAGCATACCTAAAGTCATGTCCTGCTCTATCTGTAACATAAGATATTTGTTCCGCATAACTTTTACCAGAATTTAATGGAACTTTTTGATCGAGTATTTCACAAATCTTTTCAGCAATATAGATATTGGTTCGCTCATTTCTGCCACCTATATTATAAGTTTCTCCAGAAATTCCTTTCTTAAAAGCTAACTCGATTCCTTTACAGTGATCTAAAACGTAAAGCCAGTCTCTTATATTTTTACCATTCCCATAGATAGGAATATTTTCACCAGATAATGCCTTTCTAATAATAACAGGAATTAACTTTTCATCATGCTGTTTAGGTCCATAATTATTCGAACAATTTGTAGTAACTACATTCATCCCATAAGTATGGTGATAACTACGTACAATAAAATCTGAAGAAGCTTTAGATGCACTATAAGGGCTATTAGGGGCATAAGCCGTAGTTTCGTGAAATAGTCCCTTTTCGCCTAATGTGCCATAAACTTCATCTGTAGAAACGTGATGAAATCTAGAGTTTATATATTCTTCCTTGTAATTCCCTGCAGAAATCATCCAATACTTTTTAGCGACATCTAAAAGGTTAAATGTTCCCATAATATTGGTTTGCATAAAAGCATCAGGATTGGTGATACTATTATCTACGTGAGACTCTGCAGCTAAATGTATAACATCCCGAATGTCGTATTTAGAAAATAGCTGATCTATGAAATCTCTATTACAAATATCTCCCTTTTCGAAAATATATCTAGAATTATCAGATATCTCAAATAAATTAAGAACATCTCCTGCGTAGGTTAACGCGTCTACGTTAATGATTGATTTGTTAGGATTATTATTTAGAAAATGTATTATAAAATTTGATCCTATAAAGCCACAGCCCCCAGTAACTAGAATATTGCTCATCTTTTCTTTTATCTTTAAAATTAAGTAAATCAAAATGAATTAAATACTTTTTTTTCATTTACAATCAAAATATTCTAGTTATTAGATAATTAGATAAAAAAAAAGGATTAAAGGTTGAAATAAAAAAAATTAAGATTAAAGAAGAGAAACCAAAAAAGCTCAAAACTTAATAGAATTGAGCTTTTACGAAGTGTTATATTCAATTTATCTTATAGTCTTCTTACTAATTCTATATTGAAATTAGTACCGTCAGACATAATCACAATACTACTATCTGATTCAGATCCTCCCGCTATAATCTTTAGCATATCATTGGCGTTCAAAGATACCAGCTTAGTTTTAGAAACTGTTTTTACATCGTTATTTTTAACATTTGCAATAGATAAGCTTCCTGGTACATCATTATTATTTTTCTGTAATTTAAAATGTATATCTTTTCCTCCACCACTACCGGTATTACTAATCATAATACTATAGCTAATACGATAGATTCCTTTAATAGGTACCCTTATAGATCTATCTGTTGTTTCTACATTATTACTTAATACTACATCTGTTCCAAAATCAACTTCTTTCCAAACCGGGGAAGGGTTACTGCCGTTCCCTGCATTATTAAGCGGCGTTGGAGCATCTGATTTGAATACCTCTGCATACACAAAATAGTCTCCAAGATTTTCTTCACTCATCATCTGGTTCCATTTATTATTATACCAATAATAGAATCCAGGGGTCACGTCGTTTCGTGTAGCTGTATTGAATACAAGTAATCCATTTGCAGGACTAGAAACGGGGTTTTGCTGATCTGTTTTGTCTAGTTGAATTCTAGGCACTAAAACTCCTTTATTAGTACTAACAACATCTAACATAGCAGAACTATTAGGAGATCCAGTACCCACTCCTGTTCTGGTATCTGATCCACCAAGTGTAATTACTTTACTTTGTGAAGTTTTTGCCTGATAACCAATGGCATAAGAATGTGTTCCTGAAGCTTCGGCTTCTCTACCAATAGAGTAACTATCTATACCACTACTTTTAGACTGATAACCTAAAGAATATGCTCTGGTTCCTGAACTTGCAGCTTCGCGTCCAAAAGCGTATGTTTCGCTACCACTTGCACTACTATTATAACCGTAAGCATATACATCATTACCTGAAGCAGAAGATCCTCTACCATAAGCATAACCATCATTAGTACTAACAGCGGCAGAATAACCTATAGCAAAACCTCTTTCTCCACTAACTACAGCATTACGCCCAATGGCAATCCTATCTTTAATCCCGAATTGCGCCTGCTTCACGTTATTTACTTTAAATACTATTGGTTGCTCATTAGTAGAACCTAAAAACTCACTGCCATTTAAAGAATTACCATTTAGGGCCCAACCAGAACCATCTTCTAACTCTTTAAAACGTTCATCGATCTCATCCATGATATCATCGATATCAGATTGATTTTCGACTTTATCCCACTTTTCATTATCCCAAATATAAAATCCTTTCCGAAGATCATGGGAGTTATCATCTCTCCTATTGTATACTAAAAGACCTTCGGTAGGTTCATTTACAGTGTTTCTATCAGTCAAATTTTGAAGATCTACTTTTGGAAGTAATACTCCTTTATTTGTACTTTGAATATGTAAAACAGCTGATGGATCTGGATTTGAAGTTCCAATTCCTACCTGTGCAGATAATTCGCTAGAATTAAAAAATGCTACAAAAAATATTGAAAAAACTGTTAGAAGTAAGTTCTTTTTAAAGGGGTAATTTTTCTTCATCGTAAACCTTATATTAAGAATTCGTAATGGAGTAAATGGTTAAGTTGAAATCTAAAAACAAGGCAATATTAATGTTAAAAGTTTTCTAAAAAAAAAATTAACGACCACTTGCCAGTATAATCGTTTAAAAACACATAATACTATATTTCAACATATTACCCCTACAATTTCTTAATACCTTTTGTACATAAAACAAAGTTAATTTAGGTAATACCCCCAGAAATCAGAAAGATTTTAGAAAATCTTAAAAGTTGAAATTAATGCTTCGTAAAGAGGCATTTTATTTTTTCTCTTTTATTACGTTTAAGCATATAAAATTTATCAGATATCTTATAAACTGAAAATTATTTGATGATCTATCAAATAAATGACATTGCCGATATTCTAAAAAAACTGCCCAAACATGATTTTTGTAGACGTTCATGGTGTTCGAGCAGCATAAAATGAGTTTTATTTTTCTAAACCACGTTTTAAAACCTCTCTAATACCCTCTAAATTTTCACTAAAAGCCATCATTTGGGATAATACCTGCGCCATTTCATTCTTGTCACCAAATCCCTTCAGCTTATTATTCTTTAAAAAGGTCTCTTTAATCGCACTCCAACGAGCCTCTTCATCTTCAGAAATACTTCCGCGCAATTCTTTAAACTTTAATAAATTCGCTTCCGCAGCAGCTGTTAGTGTTTGCGATTCGTTCTCGTAATGCGATAATAACAAACTATTTAATTCTTTTTCATTCATAATCGGTACCACTTTCGAAACCAGTTTATTCATATCTCGATACGATCCCTGCAACTTAAACGCCGGTTCTGTTCGATATTCATCTTCCATTCCGGCCGATTTTATATAAGTAGCGTTTACTTTTAAAACGGTATTCCGAATGCTTAGCACTTTTTCTAAAACCGATTTATAATCCTGAATTTCCTGCTGAGTATGATTTCCTTTTAATTCTCCGGCATCCGAATTATTTTCTATACGATCGATCAACGTATATACATCATCAAAATTTCGAGAACTTAATTGATGCAATACAGGATTCGATGTTAGCGAATTCTCTAATAAGCTTAATTTAAACAAACTTTCGGTATCGCCAATAATATCTCCCAAATTATAAATATCGGCACGGTTAGAAAGCATATCCGGGATTCTAAATTTCTCGCCGCTTTCGGTGTAAGGATTCCCGGCCATGATCACACAAAATTTCTTTCCGCGTAGATCATAAGTTTTTGGTTTTCCGTTATAGATTCCTTCAATTTTTCGGGTTCCATCGGCAACGGAAATAAACTTCTGCAAAAATTCCGGATTGCAATGCTGAATATCGTCTAAATACAACATTACATTATTTCCCATCTCAAAAGCCAGATTCAGTTTTTTAAGTTCTTCTCTGGAAGCCGAATTTGTCGCAGCCTCAGGATCTACAGAGGTAATATCGTGACCAATTGCCGGCCCATTGATCTTCATAAACACCAATCCCAATCGATTGGCAATATATTCCATCAGCGTAGTTTTCCCGTAACCCGGCGGTGAAATTAACAACAGCATTCCCATTCGGTCGGTACGGCGGTTCTCCCCTACGCTTCCCAATTGTTTCGCCAGATTTTCACCGAATAATGGAAAATAAACCTGATCGATCAATTTATTCCGAACAAAAGAAGTCAGCACTCTTGGCTTAAATTCGTCTAATTTCAGCTGTTCTTTTAAATCTTCGGTAACCTGATGTCTTGCTTTTCTGAATGCCTGAAATGCCGGAACGCTATGATTAAAATATAATTGAAGTTTTTGCGTAAAATCATGAAAATTGAACTGAAATTGCCCATTTTCGATGTTTTTATGATCTCCTTTTAGTTCTGAAATTACTGCGGAAGGATCGATATGGTTCACCTCCGGACTTTGCTGCGGAAATAAAATACAACATGCAGCTTCATCGATATAATTTAATTGATTTTCTAACAATTTCGCCTTAGCGAACGCCTGAAGCCATTGTTTTACCAACCTAATTTTTGCGGAATAAGATTGTAAACTTTCAACACTGTTTCTAAACTGAGATTCGGCTTTCTCCTTCTTCAGCATTTGCTGAAAATCATCTGCTAATTTTTTTGCCAATCCGCTAACTACGAATTGATCATCACTTTGCAGTTCTTCAAAAAGATATTGCGCGGTTTCTAAACTGACTTCCGCAGAAAATAAGCCCGATTTTTGTCCAAAATCGCTTATTACCTGCTCTAATTCCTGAATTAAAAAGTCATATTCGCGAGTATTGGGGAAATATTTTAAAACCTGACCCGAGGCTTTTATCGAATTATTATAGCCTTTTTTAGCATCGCTTTCTAACTGGTTCCAAAAATACCTCGCAAAAGCTCTAATCTCAGATCGCCATCTTAAAATGCCTAAATCTTTATGTTTTTGCACTAAAATTTGTAGAATCTTAGCGGCATCAAGATCATGAACTCCTTTTATATAACCTTCAGAATAATTACTACTGCTTTCTTCCTGAATCAGCTTCAACAATTCATCTTCATTTAATTCTGATAGGTTTTCTAAAGACTGGTTTTTATATATTTTAAAGGCTAAAAATGAAGAGCGATAAACCGAATCATTTTCAGAAATAAACTCCTGATTCCAATATTTCCGACTATTATTTAAAATTTCATTTTCCAGTTCCTTGTAAAAATCGGTTCCGCTTAAATGGTAAAATAACTTATCGTCTTTAAAAACAATACTTAGATCCAATTCCTGGCGGTTAACTCCGAATTTATGATTCCCAAGTTTGATAATATTTTCCCCATCTTCGTAAAGATCCTGCTTGTCTTTTAGCTTTCTTAGCGCATCTTCCCTACTCGTTTTTAGCGAAGTTTCAATTTCTTCGGCATTACCGCTATCATCCAGTTCTCGTAACTGCTCCACAATGTCGCGAAGCTTATTCACCATTAAATCTGAAGCGTAATACCCATTAATTTCTGAAACAGATTTTAAACTTTCAGCTTTCTTGCCAATACTTTTTAAAATACGATCTGAAGCGGTTTGCAAGGCAATCGCCTTTTTATTTCGCTTTTCATTGATCGCACTTTTCTTACTTTCAAAAGCGTTATAAACTTCTTCCCGCTTTTCGATAATTTCAGTAATAAATTCTTCAAAATCGGCAAATTTACCTTCTAATTCTTCAAGTTGAATACTGACTTTGGTTTGAAATTCATCACATTTTTCAGGCGTTGAAGCAATATCCAGGTAATTAATGATACTTTGATCAATCAGTTTTAATTGGGCGGCAAAATCGGCTTGGGCTTCTTTACTTCCCAGTGATTTTTTCTTATTCTTAATCGCTGCTTTTAACTGATTGATAGTTGCAAAAATCAAGCTTATATTATCGATAATCTTGGTGGAATGCGAGGTATCTTCGATATCCAGATTCGAAACAATATCGATAAGCATTTCCAGATCTAAAGCGATCTGATTAACATCCTCTTCCAGCTTTTTGGCTTCAACTACTTTACTGATCTTGTCTAATTGTTGCTGTTTTTCTTCAACTTTATCGTGATAAGGCTGCAAGGCTTTATCATTCAGCAAAAATTCTACGCAACGTCTCGAAATTTTGGTAGTTTGCTCTGCAATTTCATCTTCTAGCGATTTAATAAATTCTTCGTTTACATATCGAATTTCGTATAGACCAATCACCTCGCCACGTAAAGCTCGTAGCTGTGAGAGTAATTCGACAAATTCGTTGATGTTTTTAAAAGATGTGCTCTTAATTTTACTGAAAAGCTCTTGTGCTTTCTGCTGAATTTCTTTGGTTTGTTTTTCAGCATTTTTCTTAAGCTGAATCACTTTCTGAAATTCATCTATCGCTGCATTTGCGGCAATATTGATCTCTTTTAACGGCTCACTTAAAACGGCAGTTTCCTTTTCGTTTAGCCAATAATAAGCATCTAAAATATTCTTTGAAGATTTTGCAATATCGGCATACAATCCGTCATAATTATCCTCTTTACTCAGCAATGTGATCAGCTCATTAGCCTCTGCCATTACTTTCACGATATCTTTATTCCCAATTTTATATAACATCGAATCCTGATGTTCAGAAGGCATAATATCGCCCTCCAAATACGGCGTTTGCCAAATCTGGATCATGTGATGTTTGGTCTGCTCGTCATCAGCCTTAAAATAGCAAAGCTCTCCATTAGGTAAAATGGTAAAGCCTCCACAAACAATAGGGGTTTTGATTTCCTGCTCGATCATATTATAATCCATGAGCAGATAAGTCCCTTTTGAAGGTGAATAGAAAATATACAGAAAATCCTCCCCATTTGGAGAATTCATGGTTCCCTGATATTTTAAAGACTGAACTTCGTTAGAGAATAGATGAAATTCCCCGGTTTGTAAATAGTAACCATTTGGGAAAATAATTCCCTGATCGTCTGGTAATAAAACTGCCGTTTCTTTGATCGAATCGATTTTCTGAACTTCCTGCATCTTGTGATTGTACACAAAATAGCGTGCTTCTTCCTGAAAAGGCTTTATTTCAAGAATGATTAAATTCCCTAGATCGGCAAAGCGAATCTGGCCATCATCCAGCGTTTGATCTTTATAATCTACAGGTTCAGAATAAATTCCCATTCCGTCTTCTGTATTATCTTCAATTTTAATCGTAAGATCGCCGCCAATAGTTTCAACAAAAACTTTATCTAAAATTGCAACATGAGGATGTTCACCATAGCGTTGCATATCTCGCGTAGCTTCCTGCCAGTTAAATTGATGCTGCTTAGGATACTTAAATTCGTGTTCGCTACGATTATCAATATAAGTAAGCGAATTATCCTTTATAAGCCATTTAAAGGTCTTAATATCGGTCACACTTTCACTCAGCTGAAAAACCATGTGCAGATAGTTCCCTATCCTGGCAAACTTGCTAAAGATCGTATTTCGATAATATTTATAAAGATTTGAAAAATCGGTTTTAAAAGTATCATCTTCAAAAAGCGCTAAAGAAACTGCTTCAAAATGATTGTCTTTAAACTCGTAAACGCTAAAAACATCGGAAAGTGTAATTTCTGTACGTAATCCAAAATGAACATTATAGCCAAAAATGCAGGTATTTCCCAGCGAAATGATATCTCTGGCCACACAATTATTTTCGGTACTAATTCGGTTATTGGCAATTAATTGCGTTTCAAGCGAACCAAAAACCGTTTTTCGGGCGTCATTTAAGGTATTAAGACGTTCCTGCAGATCAGATTTATGAGTGTTGAGACGTTTACGGATAATCTCGTAGGTTCCACCATCCAAAGCATCTTTTTGTACAGACTTTTCTTCGTTAGTATTCATTTGGTTTTGTGGTAAGGTTAGGGTTTGATTGCTCTAATTATTGAAGCAAAAAGAATTAAAGAGGATGAAATCCCGGGTTACGCCCAGGATGACAAGGCTCTAAATTTCATTACTAAAAAACAGGATGAGACCCTGAAACAGGCCCGCCTGACGGACGGACAGGTTCAGGGTGACATTCCTATCTCATAATAAGTTATGGATTAAACCTTTAAGGTTGAAACTCGCTTATCAGACAATCCTAAACCTTTAGCCAGGTTGAATAAATTGCCTAACATGGTTTGTTCATTTTGGTCGTTTGAGCGCCCTTTTAATTCCATGATCAAATTAGCGATCGTTAGGTTTTTGATATCTTCGGAAGAGATTCCGTACTTCTCTGAAAATTCACGAACTTTCGTTAGCAAATTCCCCTGAATATCATCACTTCCTAAGATTGAATCTTTTAGATCCTGAATGTTAGAGCTGTTCTGTACCAATCTATCGAATCCTTTACCTCTGGTAATCTGACCAATGATCTGGTCGAAGAACATAGTTTCTCCACCAACAATATCGATCTTAGCGGCTTTAAGTGCATCACTAATTACATGAGCTTGTGCATCTGCAATATCTTTTTGGATGTTGATATGCGCAAGATCTACCTGTAATTCTTTATCCAGTTTTAACTTGAATTCTTCGTGTTCTTTACCTACACCATCAAGTTTCTTCATTGCAGCAGCTTTTTCTTCGATACCGGCGGCATCTGCAAGTGCTTTATCTCTAATCACATCTGCAGCGGCTTTACCTTCTTTTCTACTCGCTTCAGCTTTAGCTTCCATTCCGGCAGCTTCAGCTTTGGCTTTTTTCTCGATAATAAGAGCTTCCATAAGTCCTTGTCTTTCGCTGGCATCTGCTTTAGCATGCATCACTTCAGCTTCAGATAAACCAATGGTTGCTTCTTCTTTCGCTTTTGCTTCAGCAATGGTTTTTCTTGCTTCTGCTTCTTTTTCACTGGCTTCTTTATGCGCCTGCGCTTCAATATTAATTTCTTCAGCTTTTTGCTTGGCAGCTTCTTTTTGTGCTTCTGCAGCTTTAATGGTTTTGATCAATTGTTCCTGAGCGTTCGCTTCAGCAATAGTAACTTTTACCTGCTTCTCACGATCTGCAGTTTTAAAGGCCTGAATATCTTTCATATTCTCCTGCTCTTCTACCACACCTTTTTCTAACATTACTCGATCACGAATAACATCCTGAATGTTTTTCTTCTCTACTTCTAGAACCTTCTCTTTCTCGATCTGCGCCAGCGTAACAATACGTTCTCTTTCAGTAGCCTCTAACATACGGTCTTTTTCAACACGTTCGCTTTCTACGGCTTCTGTTCGTTCTTTGTTTTTCGCCGCCACGATGATTTGACGGTTCATATTTTCTTCGGCTACTTTTACTTTTTCTTCCGTAGCTATTCTTGCTGTTTCAGATTTTAGACGCTCTTCTTCCGCAACTTTACTAACTTCAGCATTTTCTCGTGCCTTGATGTTTGCGATCTCACGTTTTTGAGCTTCTTCTTTTTCAGCTAATTGCTTATCTAATTCAAGGATAGCTTCTCGAGCTTCAACGTCTTGTTTTCTGATGGTTTTTTCTTCGTCACGCTTAATAAGGTTCGCTTTCATATTCTGAACCGCAGTAAGCTCGGTAATCTTTTTGATCCCTTCAGAATCCAGAATATTATCTGGTTTTAAATGCGAAATTGGTGTTTGCTCTAAAAAGTCGATCGCACAATCTTCTAAAGTATAACCGTTAAGATCTGTACCGATAATGTTTACGATCTCGTCTCTAAATTCACGACGCGCTTCGTATAATTCGATAAAATCAAACTTCTTTCCTACGGTTTTTAAAGCTTCAGAAAATTTAGCTTCAAAAAGATCCTCTAAAGTTTCGATTCTTGATGCACGATCTACACCAATAGTTTGTGCTACTCTTTTAATGAAAGAGATATCGTTGTTCACCCTTACGAAGAAGGCAACTTTAATATCTGCACGCATATTGTCTTTACAAATAAGACCTTCGTGCTCCATTCTTTCGATTTGGATTTTCTTTACAGAAATATCCATTACTTCCACTTTGTGGAAAACAGGCACCACATAAAGTCCTTTATCTGTGGCTACTTTGGTTCCGCCAAAACCGGTACGAACGATCGCACGGCCCTGTGGAACTTTCTTGTAAAACATCGCAATTATTGCGAAGTAAACTACGATTAGGAATAATAATCCCCCTAATCCAATTCCGATAATTGGTAAAATTTGCTCCATTTTTTAAGTTAGGTTTAGTCGTTATAAGATTGTACTAAGAAGTAATTTTTATCTGCAGATTGCTTGATAATTAAGATTTTTTCGTGGTAATTTAATTGATGTCCATCTAACGACTTTACGTAGATGGAATGCGAATCTCCATTAGCATAGATTTCAGCATTTCCCATTTTATCACCAGAAATGGTGGATAACAAAATACCTTGCCTGCCAATATAATCGATGGCTTTATCGCCGTCTTTGTTCAGGTTTTTAAAGAAACCTTTAAAAGGTGTGGTAAAGATCTTGTTTACAAACAAAGAAGTAAAAAAACCGGCGATCATGATGGCGAAACCCAAAAAGTTATTATACGTATAGGTTAGCGCTGTTGTTATTGCCGTGGTAAACCACCAGATAAATACAAAACAGGTAAAGGTGAACATAAATGGCAGGCCAACAAAGTTGAAATAGATCAACATAATTTGCCACCATTTTAAAGGTTGAATTCTTCTACCTACCACATCCTCTTTATTCAGCTCGGCATTCGAAACATCCTGAAATTCCATATTTGCGCCATCGGTTGCCAGATCTGCATCGACATCTACATCGGCATCGATATCAATATCCATGTCGTAATCAAAGTCGATACCGCTTATCATGGTTAGCAACCAATAAACGATTAATAGCATACAGAGGATGCTTAAGGTAATGTTTACCTCAGAGAATAATATGTCTGTTAAACTGGTCAATTTCGTTATTTTTTATCATCATTTAAACCTAGTTGATTTTTAAGTTTGCTAAGATCATCTTCGGCTTTTGCTTCTGTAGTGCTAGCTGCTTTTTCAAGCTCTTCGTCTATAGATTTAGAGGCGCCGGCAATATCGCCATAGGCTTCAGCCAAAGCTTCTTCCTGCGCTACTTTTTCTTTCATGCGCTCTAGCATAGAAACTGTGCTACTACTATCAATTTCGGCCATTTGCTTGTTAAGGCTCTTTGTGGCGTTGCTCACTTTTACGCGAGCTTTAAGCGTTCTAAGTTCGTTTTCCCAATTGCTAATATTCGATTTGATAGTTTGAATATTTCGCTCTAACTGGGCTACATTTTCATTAAACTTTTTGGCTTCTTCTTCAGATCGTTCTACGTGTTTTTGCGCTTCTTCCTTTTTTACTAAAGCCTCACGAGCAAGGCGATCTGATTCGGTTTTATCCATATCACCACTTTGTCCTTTTTTCAGGATCAAAATCGCTTTATTATGGTAATCTTCTTTTTTGTCCAGATATTCTTCCTGGTCGTTCTTTGCTCTAATCGCCAGGGCTTTTACCTGCGCCAAAGCTTCCAGATTTTTCTCCAAATCCTGTTTAAGGTCCCTGATTCCCTGCTCGGTTAATTTAATGGGATCTTCCATTTTATCTATTGCTGAATTTGCTTCAGCTTCTCCTATTTTAAATAATCGTTTAAAAATGTTCATAACGCTAAGGTTTAATATTTTGAAAATTCTATGATTTTGTCTGAATATTCACTCATTAATAAACTAAGTGAATTTAATGATCCTTCCAGTTCGTTTAGATCTAAGTTTTCTATCTGAAGCGTATCTCTAAAGATCACTTTTTCTCCAAAATCGTCTACTACAAAGGCGCCATGGATAATGTCACGGTTTTTTTGCAGCAGGCTGCGATAGATCTTTTCAGACTGGTTATTAATCTTGAATAAGAACTGCTCCATTATTAAAATAGGCGGTGCTACACCCAGGATAAGGTTTTTAATCCCAAAATTCTCTTTTCGAATCATTAAAATTCCTTCGGCTTCATTTTCGAAATCGATATTGAAATTAAGCTCTAGCAGAAAATTTTTGGTTATCTGAAAGTGGTTTTTCATCTAGACAGTGTTTTTTGATTGGTGTTAAAAACTAGAGTATAATAATACAAAATCTATTTTGTATTAAGGTATTATTAACACAATCACTGCCGTAATTATTGCTGTAATCATTGGTTGTTTAGGTTTAAAGTTCAAATTTTCCATTTCGAGCTAATTCATTTAGCAATCTCTATATTGTAAAATCCATGAAGAGAAATAACCAAATAAATTAGTAATTATCAAATCTATTAGCTAATATTGTTAGATAAAGATACAACTAAATTTCAATATTGCAAATAATTTTAGCAAAATATGTCGTATTTCGGTAAAAATATTAGGAAGATCAGAAATGTAAAGAAACTAAGTCAGCAGGCTTTTGCTGAATTATTTGAGCTAAAACGCGGTACTTTGGGTGCTTACGAAGAAGAACGAAGTGAACCTAGAATTGAAACCATTATTAAAATAGCTAATCATTTTAGCATTACTATAGATGATCTACTTACTAAAGAACTTACCGTGAATAAACTTTTAAAGTTTAAAGACGACCTTGCGCTACAAGGTAGTTTTAATAAAGAAGAGTTTACTAAAATCCCCTGTATCACTCCAAAAACCGAAGCAGATTATATACAATATTACGATAAGCCACACTTTATAGAAGATCTTCCCAAACTTCACTTACCTATAAATCCAGATAAAAAATATAGAGGTTACTTAATTTCTAATTTAGAAATGACTAATAACGATAAAGCATTTTGCCCTAAGGATGTTGTTATAGGAGAACATATTTTAGCGGAAGATTTTACCAAAATCGAAAATGGCAGCCTGGTTATTGTTTTAGTTCACGGAAAAATATTTTTTAGAAAGTTTTATCACTCTTCAGCAACTATAACCTTAAGAGCAACTAATACCAATATCGACGATCTTGAAGTTTCTCCTACAGAAATTAAAGAAATGTGGAGTGTTTGCTATACTTTCTTTAAGCGTCTTCCTGAAAATAATAATATTGAAATCGAACAAAAGCTTAATTTCCTAGAGCAGGAATTTATGAAATTGAGACAGAATTTTAAGTAAGTTGTATTCCGAAGAATACATTCTTTTCTAGATTTATTTATAGGTTCTGAGCCTATTTTAGAGCGTAAAAAGCCTATAATTCAAAAATTAGCTGTCAAGTATAATATTGCAGATTTTTACTTAAATTAAGCCATTAAAACCCCCATCATGAAATCGGCCTTTTCAATAATTATTATTTTATTTCTTGATTTTGCGCTGTATGCACAAAAAGAGAATTATACCTATACGATAATTCACAAGGACGATACGATTGGGCAATTAAAAGCGGTTAAAGAAACACAGGGCCAAAGTGTACAATATCTTACCAAAACAAATATAGAAACCCGAATTTTAACCAAAATTGAAGTCAGTTACGCCTTTGATGTAAAATTTGATGGCCAACATTTAGAACAATCTGATGTTCAAATTTATTTTAACGGCAAAGAGCGTACAAATACCAAAACTTTAAAATCTACCAGCGGTTACAAGTTTTACGATTCGGGCGAATTAGAGAAAAACATCAAACATTCTGTCTCCTATTGTGGCGTGCAATTAATTTTTGAAGAACCTACAGGAATAGATCGCGTTTACAGCGAAGAAACAGGTGGATTTCATGCGTTAAGAAAGATTGGAAACCATATCTACGCAAAAGAAAACGAAAAAGGCCGGGAAAGCACTTATCTTTATAAAAACGGAATTTTACATTCTGCAAAAATTGATGCCGGAATTATCGAATTTGAGCTGCGCTTACAGCAATCATAAGCTTTTAGCCATCTCTAAGAGCTTAATACAGGTTTTCCAGTTTCGGGTAGTACAATTTATTTTCAACAGCTTTTCAGCGACACTATTATTGATATTCGATTTACTGTAACGCTCTGTTTCACAGCAAATGTAAACGCAATCTTCAGCAGTTGTAAAGACATCTGGAGAGGCATCGAAAGTTTCAAGCTTTTGGCGGTTTTCTAAGATGGGTTCAGTCTTAAAAAAAGTACAGTGTAAACGCTTAATATCAACTTCAGCATAAGGATTTTTATTTATTACATGAGTAAGTTCCTCTTTTGAAAGTACAATAGTGCTGACTTCAAAACCATAATGATCTAAAATTTTATCCTGAATTAATTGTTCTAATAAACTGGTATCCTTTAATGAAGCATTAAAAATAATATTCCCACTTTGAATATAGGTTTTCACGTTTTCGATCTCATTAATTTCAGTTAATAACCCTCGCAGTTCTGCCATTAGGATTTTTTTGTGTCCGCCTACATTAATTCCTTTTAAGATGGCGATAAAAACATTCATTTGTTTAGATATTTAGAATTATTAACATGAAAAGCTAAATCGAGGTGAATTTAAAAATAATTAAGACAACAGCCCAAAAGCTTGCACTACTTTAGGCAAAGTATTTAAAATGGCCTATGGAAAAGATTGATGATCCTAAAGAAATCGCAAAAGCTTTACAGGAACTTCTGGAAAAGAATTATGATGCGGGAGAAGTTTTTAAAAACGGATTAGAGGATACCGAAAGTGATTTACTTAAAGATTTTATTTTAACTCAGGCTAACCAACGCGCAAGATTTGCAAAAGAACTGGAAAGGGAACTATACCAAATAGACCATTTACCGGCAGTTGGTGGTACTTTTCAGGGAACTTTACAACGAACCTGGATGGATTTAAAAACCATTTTTACTGAAAATAAAGATGAAATTATCCTGGAAGAATGCTTAGAGGGAGAAAAAGAAAGCGCTAAGGAATACGAAAGAGCCATAGAAAATTATAACTTCAGTAAAGAAATTTTAAGGGTTTTAAACGGCCAGCTAGACGAAATAAAATATACGCTTAAGAAAGTAACAGGTTTAAAAGATCTGGAGACTTATTAGCCTCCAGATTTATTATTTTTTTATAGGAACCATATAAACGGGGATCTGTGTCTTTTCTAAAACTTTAGAGGCTACCGTGCCAACTAAAACCTTCTCTAAAGTAGAGTGACTATGTGTTCCCATTACAATTAAATCTGCGCCCCATTCTTTGGCATATTTTAAAATACCACGATGACTGTCTCCAATTTCTAAAGCAATAGAAACTTTATCATCATTAAACTGCTTTTTAGCAGTTTTTAAATAATCCATAGCCATCTCCTGCAATTGTGCACTAACACCAAGATCAAATCCCATATTTTGGTATCCCGGATAACCTAAAAATTCAGAATAATTTACGCCGTAATGAGAAACATCGGCTAGAACGTGAAGTAAACAAACCTCAGCGTTCATTTTCTCTGCCAGTTCGTATCCGGCCGTAGCCACTACCTCTGAGTTTGGGTGATAATCGATAGCAATTAATACTTTTTCCATGATCTACATATTTTGGTTCGTAAATTATTAAGCAATAACTCAGACTTTAAAAATTTTCCTTGAAAATAGTAATTCAATATTATTGATTTTAAGTCTCAGTTTTTATCTCTTATTCTATGCTTAGGCTTCATATAAAGCTAGTGAATAATCTCTATTTTCAGTATTAAATTCATGATATAATTTAAAAAAACATTCAGAAACTTAATGCTTTTGCTTTAAAACCAGACCCGAAATTTGTCGATTTTCAATGAGAGTTTTCAAAAGAATACTTCAAAAGCTTTTTAAGGAATTATTTTTAAATTTTTCCGTAGAAAAAAAGCGTGAAATAAGCGCATTACTGATATATGTCATAAACCGAAAGAGCATATTTCTCTAAGTTTGAATACCACTCTACAAGTTCAATTATCCATAAATAATCTGCCTTATGAAGAAATCACCCCTGGATCAGTACTTGGTATTACCGATCAAAAATTTTATTGAAAAGCAAACCTCTGTTGGTATTCTTTTAATCTTTTCAGCTTTACTGGCAATGATTGTTGCCAACTCCCCACTCGCTGAAGGCTATCATAGCTTTTGGAAACAACATATCCATATTGGTCTTAATGATTTTGTGATTAATAAAAGTATACTGCATTGGATTAATGATGGTTTAATGTCGATGTTCTTTTTTTTAATTGGTCTAGAAATTAAAAAGGAAATTTTACATGGCGAATTGTCTTCCTTTAGAGGTGCCCTTTTGCCTTTAACGGCAGGTATTGGCGGGATGATGATGCCCGCTATTATTTTTAGTGTTTTTAATAGTGGTACTCCCGCTATTGGAGGTTGGGGAATCCCAATGGCCACAGATATTGCTTTTGCATTGGGTTTATTATATTTGTTAGGAGATAAAGTACCACTATCCCTTAAAATCTTCCTTACCGCCATTGCAGTGATCGACGATCTTGGCGCCGTTTTAATTATTGCCCTTTTTTACACCTCTGATATTTCACTTTTAAATTTAGGAATTGCGGCGATATTCCTTTCTGTTCTAATATTTGCAAATTACATAGGTGTTAGAAATACTTATTTTTATATGATTGTTGGTATTGGCGGTCTATGGCTGGCTATTTTATTATCTGGTGTACATGCAACGATTGCAGCTGTTTTAGCTGCACTGGCAATACCTAATTCGCGTACTATAGATACACCGCTATTTTTACGAAAAGTGAAGTTACTTTCTTTTAAAATCAATAAAAATGAAGATCCCAATTTAACGAGCAGTGATGAGGATACCGGAGTGATTATTGAGAAATTTGCGCTACTCACAAAAGAAGCTACACCGCCATTAGAACGCCTAGAAAGTGGCCTATCCAATTTTGTAAACTTTGTGGTATTACCACTTTTTGCCTTTGCAAATGCTGGTGTTACCATAGATGCCGAATCATTTGGATTCTTTTTAAGCCCGATAACACTCGGAATCGTTTTGGGATTAATTATTGGAAAGTTTTGTGGTATCGTGCTATTTACACGCTTACTATGCGCTATAAAACTTTGTAAACTACCAAAAGGAGTAACCTGGAAACATATTTATGGTGTTGGCTGTTTAGGCGGAATTGGTTTTACTATGTCCCTTTTTATAACTGAGTTGGCTTACGACCAACCAGAAATGCTTACACAAGCTAAAATAGGTATTTTAACGGCATCTATTTTAGCAGGAATTATAGGTTATAATTATCTTAATTGGGTAAGTAAACGAAAGTAAACTACCTGGGGGCAAGCTTCCCTGTATTATGGCGGAACCAATAAATACTGCTTAAATTATCGAATTTTGAAGTTGTATTACTTCTTTTTTATCTCAATTTAAAACATAAAAAAACCTGCCCGTTTAAATCAGGCAGGTTTTTTATTTATTAAGCTGAACCGAAAAATTAGGCCTAAAATTATCGAATATTACTGTTTTACTACCATTAAACTTGCTTTTGCACCCGTAAGAAGATTCCATTCTTTAGAAACTAACTGCTGGCCATCTTCACCAAATACTTTTAGCATCGCGGTATTTGGACCAGATAACCCCTGGTTTAATGCTTCAAACTCTATAGTATTAAAACCACTCTGTAAAGTAACCAATATGGGTTTATAAGAACCGGTTAACGCTAAATTTTTATAGATCACTTCGCCATTTACTGTAATTTTTACTCGGTCTCCATCAACAAACTCATGATCTCTACAGTATAATTCTACAAATTTACCGGTAGTTTTTACATCTCCCAGATATTGATCATTAGCGTACTCTTCCTTTGCTTTTTTATCTGCCTTCCATTCTGCTGCTACACGATCACCTTCAGTTAAAAGTCCGTTTTTATCCTGGCGCATATTAATTTTACGCTCTTCTTTTTTCATAAAGATATCTTCAACCTCGTTATTTACCCTTGGCAAAAAGACACTATTGCTCCCGCTAGTGGCTGGCTTTACAGATGCACCACTATTTGTAGTTTTTGGGATTTCCTGTGCCTGAATAAAACCAAAGGCAAAAATCGATAATATCAGACTTAAACTTATCTTTTTCATTTTTATGCGGAATTATCTTCAGGATTATAATCAAAAATATAGCCAAAAATAATCATTTTTAAACTGAATTTAAGCTTTTTCACTAATCAATGCTTATTTCTGAAAAATTCTAAGCAACTTCTAAATGGAATCCTTTACGATAGTTTGTATATTTATGCATCTAACTTTTAAAAAGCCAAAAAACGATGCATGTTCATCATTTACTTAATAATAACTCTATTGCCAATAAGTTTATTGCCCAGCTGCGTGATACTAAAATTCAGCAGGATCGAATGCGTTTTCGCAAAAATATAGAGCGCTTAGGTGAAATATTGAGTTATGAATTAAGTAATAAATTACAATACACTACTCGGGATATCACAACGCCTTTGGGGATTGCCAAAGTAGATCTTCCTGCCAACGAAATTGTAATATGTTCGATTCTTAGAGCGGGAATTCCATTACACAACGGAATTTTAAATTATTTTGATGATGCTGAAAATTCATTTATTTCGGCCTATAGACATCATCCTAACGAAGACGAAGAATTTGAAATAAAAGTAGAATATCTTGCCTCACCTTCTATAAACGGAAAAACCTTAATCCTGGCCGATCCCATGCTTGCTACAGGCCGTTCTTTTGTAAACGTAATGCAAGCTTTAAAACAAATGGGGACACCAAAAGAAATTCATTTAGTTGCTGTAATTGGTGCTGAAGAAGGTTTAAAGCTTTTGGATGAAGAATTTCCGCAGAATACACATTTATGGATCGCTGCCATAGATCCAAAATTAGATCATAGAGGTTACATCGTCCCCGGTCTTGGTGATGCTGGCGATCTTTGCTTCGGAACCAAAAAACAGCATTAAAAAACTCTAATCTTACTTAAAACGGATATCCAATCGCAAAGTTAAAGATCGGACTTCCAAAATCGTAGCTCCAGCGATCTCCTTCTGGTAAAGAGGGATCGTGCATTGGTGCTGCAAGGTCAAAACGAATTACAAATCCTTGTATATCTACACGAACACCTACCCCGGTGCCTATTCCCAGTTCATTCATAAAATTAGAACTAAACTTACCTCCTGGTAAACTATCTTCTTCAGTAGACGTCCAAACATTCCCAGCATCAGCAAAAACAGCTCCGTTTACATAAGGAGGAAAAAGTGGAAAACGATATTCGATATTTGCTTCTAATCGAATATTCCCGGCACGGTCAAAATAATCGGTATTTATTAAACCATTTTCATCCCGGTTTTCATCAGGATTGTAAACTCCGGGCCCAAGCTGTCTAATTCTAAAAGCTCTTACACTATAAGGGCCACCGGAGAAATATTGCTTGGTAAATGGCATAATTTCAGAATTACCGTAAGGCATTCCGTAACCAGCGAATAATCGGGTGGCAATTTTACTACCGCTTCCTAGATTAAGGTGATAACGAAAATCTACATCAGCTTTGGCATATTGCGCATACTCTAAATTGAAAACAGTTTGCGGATCTTCTTCTGCATTTCCGCTTACAAGATCTAAGAAGTTTCCTGCGAAATCGAGTGTTGAATTTACAAAAAACTGATGCGTTTTATTTTGATCTACCATTCCATTATAGGTAAAACTATACATAGATCCCGCTATAAATTGCTGCTCAAAACTACTTTGTAAGTATGGATTTTCACCTAAAATGTCCTCAAACTCTGGCGTGGTATTTATTAAATCTACATAAGTTACAGAAACGGGATCGAATGTATGTGTAACATATCTGTTCGCATTCCATATATAACCAAATGTGGCAGAAGCTGATCCTAAAGCAAAAAGCTGGCTACGTCTTAAATAATCGACATTTAAACTAATCTTGGTCTTTGGAATATCATACTCAAAAAAGTCTTCATTAAAATGCCACGGAAAAAGTAATCTTGGAAAAATAAGATCACTACCCACACCTAATTGAATACTGTTTAAGCCAGTATTATTACCGCTAGCCACCTGAACTTCGTAACCAAAACGCCCCTGAATATTTATAATTTCGCCTCCTTTAAATAAGTTTCTATTAGTTAATGAAAGCGCAAGGCTGGGACCGGCAAAATTATTAGATTTGGTAACCGCTTGTAATTCGGCTCTAATTGCCCGTTTATTTAAAGGCGATAAATAAATATTAGCCTCTAAAGCACCAATACTATCTGTAGCCAAGGTATCTACTTCCTGATAATCGATATTTATAAATTTGTAAGCGCCTATAGATCCTAATCTTCGGCTGGTTGCTTTAGAAATATCCGGACTATAATAATCGCCTTCTTCAATTAAAACAAAAGGATCTAAACGCTTTGGCAGAAAAAAGATACTATCTCGATCCTGAACAAATGTTTTGTTGTTAAAACGAATGCTGTCCTTTTCTAATGAATCACGCTCTATCGCGCTATTTGGGTAAATATTTACTTTTGAAATTTTATACGGAATTAGCGCTTTTTCAGGCACATCTTTTTTTACTTTTAAATAAAGATCGAATCGCTTATTATCATATTGATTGGTATCTGCCTCAAACAGTAAAAAACCTGAATTAAAATTATAGTATCCATCTTCTTTCAATTCTTTATCAAGGCGCTCTCGCTCTGCTTTCATATTAGCTAAATCGAAACGCATTTCTTTAACGAATTTGCTTTCTTCTACCAATGGCTTCATGTCTTTATAAATAGCAAGACTATCTTCTACCAATTGATAGGTTTCCATTTTGTACGGTGTGGTTACACCAACATCGTAAGCGGCCGTAGCGGTTTTATTTTTATCATTAGTATTTACATCTGCACTTACTCTGCTGTAAAAGAAACCGCGATTTTCTAATCGATTAAGAATTAGATCCTGGGTATTCCCAATTTCTACATCACTAAGATAAACCGGCTCTTCCCCTAGCTTCTTATTTAAAAATTTATTGATAAAACCTGGTTTTTCACGTTCGGCCTTGTAATGAAAATATAAACCGGGATAACCGCCTAAAAATTTAGAATTTGGTTTAGGGACAAGTACATTCTGAACTTCTAATTTTACTTTATCCAAATCTTCTATAGAGGAAGTATCTGGAAGCATTGTAATATCGGCACCGCGATAAAGGTATTCGTCTTCAGGAATGTATTTATCCACGCTACAGGCATTAATTAAGCCTAAAACGATTAAAATTATAATGCTATACTTCCTTATTTTCATTCTTCTTCGTCTTCTTTTTTGGCAGGTTGATCTTCTTGTTCCTCAGTCTTTAAAAAGTTTTTCCACAATTCTCGATATTCGTTAAATTCTCGAGTAAATATTAAAGCGATCCCGCTAACGATAAGCTGGCCATCAATCACATTTTCAAATTGATTTCTTCTAAAACCTCTCACTCTAAATCTTCCGTCTTCAGTAAGCAAATATTCTAAACTAACATTCCCAATTAAAGGATTGGTTTCCTGTCTTCCGCTATTACTTCCTTCAATATTCACCTGGCTTCCTACGCTAACAATTAGGCGATCATCAAATAATTTTTTTTGCGCACTAACATTAAGATCTGTTCGCTGTTCTGGCCCACTATCACCCTGATAATCTGTATAACTATCTACACCAAAATTTAGCGATACACCGGTATCTCCCATTAATTTTTCTGAAAACATATTTAGTTGATCTGATAGCGCCTGACTAATATTCTCTCTTGCAATCGCCATCGTACCACCATTACTACCATCTGTACCGGCATCTGGATAAAACCTGTTTAAAACCAATAAACTGAAGACCTGCTTGTTTAATTGATTTTCCTGGCTATTTAATTGCTGAACTCTACCATACACCTGCCCGCCAATAGCTCCCTGAGAATCTCTTGGCATATCTAAACCAAAACTAAGCTGAGGCTGCATTAATTCTCCATCTACATTTAAATACACCATAAATGGTAACTCCTGTCGATATCTACTTTGTTCATTATTATTACTTCCTGAAATATTGCTGGCCATAAGCGCATAAGCGGAAGTTTCAACATTGTAAATGGCTCTTACATCCAAAGTAGCATCAAAAGGATCGCCACTCCAACTCACCGAACTACCATCTGCAATTTCGAATCTACGATTTACCAGGTTGTAGAGACTCATTTCATAATGACCGTCTGATATTGTGTATTTTCCGCTTAAAGAAGTTCTTCCGTTAGGAGAAATATTAAAACGCAGGTCACCATTTCCCTGGATTTGAAGGTTATCATTTGTTTGTTCATTTAGTATAACATTGATAATCGCTTCATCTCGAATTTTTAATTGAGCACCTATATCATAACCGCTAAAAACATAGGATTCTTCCTCGCTTTGAGTTAGAATATTATCGGGATCTTCTTTATTAACAAAAGTAACGATGCCTTCACGTTCCTGCATTTGCAGTTCGGTTTCAGGAACTACATAAGTAACATCGGTATTTTCACCAATTTCAAGATTTAGTCTTAGCTTTGGTAAATTTAGATCTCCTTTTAACGTGGCCTGAGCATCAAAGCTTGCTGTTCCGTAGAAAAGATCATTATCCTCTTCGGTAGAATTTAAAACATTGAAGTCATTTGCTTCAAAACTAAGATCGAAGGTAGGATTTATAAAACTTTCGGTTCCCAATTCTCCATCGACTACAAAAGAATTACCTTTAGTATCACCAATCTTGAAATTATTAAAATAAACGCCATCATTATCTAAATCGAGTGTTTCGCTCTTAAAAACAAAAGGAGCATTTAGCATGGCAACGGTAAATTGCGCATCGTTAAAATCGATCTTACCAGAATACTCTGGATTAATAGTTGTGCCATTTAGTTTGATATTTCCTTTAAATGAACCTGAACCTTTTTCTAAAGCACCAAATGAAAATCCTGTTACCGCTGCCATTTCAACTTTATTAAGATCAAGATTCATATCTAGATTGGCGGTAGAATCTGCTGCAACGTAATTCCCTGTAAGATCCATATCCACAGCACCTTCTTTCATTCCCATTTCGAAACGATATTTCTCGGATCCCATAGCAATTCCACGTAAAGACAATTTCCCTAGATCTACATTCATCGATTCCAGCTGTTTTATATTAAGATCTGCAAGGATTCCGGTTTTACCAAAAGGCTCAACTAAAGCAAAACGACCATTCATATTTCCTTTAGCTAATTTAACCTCAGGATTTAAGAAATTAAGAAATGCTGCGAGTTTAAAGTTTTCGAACAGTAAGGTGATATTATCTAAATTTCGCTCGTTTTCTTGATTGACCAGTTCTAGAGACTGACTTTCCCTTGTGATCCTGAAATTCTCAAATGTTATCTTTTCACCATCATAAAGCATTGCGTTATTTTGCTGAATTTGCCACGGATTTTTATTGAGAATTAATTTCTTATCACTTATTTCGTATCTAAAAGTTTCTTCATTCTTCGATAATCTTGATGAAACATTTACCAATGTATCTTCATCGTAAACCGAATTAAAATTTAATCCTAAAACACGGTTTGCCAGGTTTGCTTTTAATTGTGTTTTCTTTAGCGCCAGCGGGCCGGCACTAATGGAGTTAAAACCAAAACTAAAGTCGAGATCCTTAAGGTCTGATCGTACCGAGATTCCTAAACTATCAATCGCAGCACCATAGTAATGAGCAAAAGGTATTTTTACATCTGCATTTAATTTATGCTCTTTTTCACTAAAATCGACATCAATTTTTACGGTATCTAATTCTTCTAAATTTACCAGTAAGACCTCGTTTAAAATTGGTGCCTGGCTAATCGTTCCTTTTACATAAAGATTCACCGGGTTTTCTACTGTATCGGTTGGATCATCTTCGGTTAAATAACTTTGATAATGTCGCTGTAGAGCCTGGCTAAATTCTAACGGACTAGCATTAGATTGCAGATTAAGATCTAGGATTTTGTTATTCACTTTTACAGAGGTGGTATCTGGCGTTACAAAAGCAGAGAGATCTAAATCTCCTAACAAATAAGTTTGATTATCGTAAACAGCAACACCTTCTTCGATCTCTGCAGAGGCTTTATATTTCTCAGCATTTCCTTTAAAATTCCCTTGCAATTTAAACCCAGTACGTATATTTCTATTTACAATACCAAGTTCAGCAAGATCGGCTCCAGCTAGATCTAGATTCACATTAACTTCTGGAGCAACCGAATCTAAAACTACATTTGCCAGCAAATCTGCATCTAAATGATCATCTCTATAATTCGTAGTTACATCTCCGCGGCCATTCTTAATATCGCCAGTAATTTTTAGATCTTTAATAGGATAATTATTATAGCTAAAATGGCTAATATTAGTTTCTAATTGTGCATTAAGCGTATTCACCGTGCTACCACTTCCCTGCCCCTTAAGATTTAGACTTAGTTTACCTAAAGAAGGATTTTGCAATAGTTCTCCCAGTACTAAACTATCTACTTTTATAGCTGCCTGAAAAGCGATCTCTTCTGAATTCTGGAAGTTTCCTTTTGCGATAATATTCCCAAGGCTAGATTCTAAAGTAGCATCTACTTCAATATCACTTGGTGTACCTGCAAGATTCCCCGAAAGTGCGATGTTCTTTGGTAAATTAACACCTAATTGCCTTTCGTCTACAAAATAATTTAGATCGTTTTTGGTAGAACGTGCTTTAAAACGTGGAATATTAAAATAAATATTATCAGGATCTGTAGCATTTCGAATTTGCCCATTTAGTACCAGGTTTGTTTGACTTCCCCAGGAGATATTTGCTGAAGGAATCCTGATATTCGACAATTGGCCGTTAGCACTTAAACTTCCGGTAAGTAATTTACGGCTTAGTACTTTTAGATATTGATTTTGCTGAAGCGCAGGCTGAAATCTAAAAACCTCATTTATATCCAGCTGAATTTCAGAAAGACTAGCATCCAAACTTGCATTTTCAGGTTTTTCAATTAAGCTTTCTACGGAATCATAATTCAATTTAAGTGTTCCCTGAAGCTGATTGTTATTTAAAGCCAGAATAAGATTCTTCACATTTAATGCTGAATTATCCAGAGCTATTTCCGTAGAAAATTCTTTAAGATCTAATCCTGAAGCTTCCTTAAAACTTACCTGATTAATATCTGCGCTTACCTGCCTATCTGCCAAGGCGATATTCCCAGTTTTAAGATTCAAATATCGAAACTTTAAAGCATTGGGATTAAATTTTTGTTGTTCGATTTTAGCGCTATCTACGATATACGCGATATTATTTTGCTGTAAATCGATATTTTGAACATTAATTTTCCAGGCCGGCCAAACAAATCCTGCGGTATCATTTTCAGTGGAATCCTTAGGCTGAGATTGTACAGTTTTAGTCTGCATTCTTAGCAAAACGTTCGACTTTTTCAGCGATACGGTATTAAAATCTATTTCGTAGTTCCCAAGGTCCATTTTGGGCATTTCAGCAAGAAATTCCAGGATATGCACATCGGCGAGCATACCGTCTGGCTCAGACTGATATTTTGCATTCACATTATTCAGCATCAAACGATCTACAACCACCAATGGCATTGGCGCTTCAGATTCTTCACTTGGTGGTAAAGCTTTATTTTGCCGATACACCACCATCGTATTTTTTAAAGAAGCATCTGCAACCTCAAATTGCATATTTTGGAGGTCTGTTTTTCGCATGGCAACATCCAGCTCTCCCAATTTAATTTCGGCTTCCATTCCGGTGACCTCGTCATTGTAATTCAGAATTATATTTTGAAGATTTACATCTCCAATACTAACATCCATTGCTGCTGAAGTGGTGTCCTGAGCTTGCGTTTGCTGAGTATTCGTAGAGTCTGAAGCCGCAAAAGCATCCATTAAAAACTGAAAATTATAGCCAGAAATTGAGTCTTTTCGATACACATTTGCTTTTAGCCCTTTTAGATCTAGATCGTTTACTGCAAAACCACCACCTTTTATAATGGGTAAGATTGGGATATTTGCTTCAAGATTGTGAGCGTAAACCAGCGTATCACCTTTTTTATCTTCAAGATAAAGTCCTTCCAGACTAATCGCACCGCCAAAAGTGATAAATAAACGATCGATTTCAACTTCAGTATTCGTTTTCTTTTTAATCGTAGAGACTACTTTGTTAACGATAATATTTTGGCCCCACGGACTTCTAATAAAAAGAATTAATAAAAGGAGGAAAATAATTATCCCGGCAAATACTTTTGCCAGAATCCTAAGAAATTTTCTAAGTTTCGGGTACTTTTTCTCCAATTTTCGGGCTTGTTAGTGGTTGTAGAAATTACAACTGCAATTAACTACTAAGAAGGGATATTATTCATGATATTCTTATAATCTTCTGTTAAAATTAAAATCTCCCCATCTGTGGAATAAATTCCACAAAAGTTTAGAAATTTTCAACACTTTTTTTTGAACTTTTAATTTTGAGCAAAAAAAATAAAATTCAAAAAAATCCTTTTAAAACATTGAATTTCAGGATAAATAAATAGGTTACTAAAATTCAACTATAAATTTTGGGCACGTTTTTGAAGCTCATAATTCCTAAATGTGAAAAAAGTTTAATAGTGCGTTAAATATGCTTAAAAAAGAATTATCTATTAATATTCTGCGTTGTTTTAAGCCATAATTCAACAAAAAAGTTGGATGCTTTATTAAACTATTAACTACTTAAATAATGAGAAAAATGAAAAGAAGTTTAGCTGTAACAGTATTTGCAACGGCCCTATTGGCCTCATGTGTTTCAAAGAAAAAATATGTAGCATTAGAGGGTGAGCTTGACGATACAAGAAGTAATCTTCAAAAAACTCGAGTAGAAAAAGAAGAAATTGAAAAAAAATACGCTGCAATCGAAGAACGAGTAGCAGATTATAATGCAAAAATAAACTCGCTTCGTTCGTCTAACGACGAAAAATTAGAAATGAATGATGTAACTGCGATGTCTAATAACACTAAAGAGCGAATGAGAAAAACCATTTCTAAAATGGATCCATCTGAGCTTGAAGGTGTAGAAACTTTAGAAGATTCTATTAACGCTGCCATTTCTTACAATCTTAAAAATGAAATTACAGAAGGTAAAGACGGTGACGATGTAGATATTACTGTAGATAAAACTGTAGTGATGATAAACGTATCAGATAAGTTATTGTTTAGAAGCGGTAGCTATAGATTGTCTAACGAAGCACAGCCTTTACTTAAAAAACTTGCTGAAGTAATTAACAGTGAACCTTCTATGGAAGTGATGGTTGAAGGGCATACAGACGATCGCACAATGGTAGAAGATTCTTGGTTAGAAGATAACTGGGATTTAAGTGTACGTAGAGCAACGGCCGTTGTAAGACAATTACAGGATAAATATGAAGTAGATGGTGAAAAATTAATCGCTGCCGGTAGAAGTAGCTATTCACCATTAGTTGAAAATACTTCTAAAGAGAATATGGCT
>NZ_ARYN01000039.1 GCF_002094855.1 Zunongwangia atlantica 22II14-10F7 | reverse complement strand
GGTATTGACATTCATTTTATGCAACAAGCCTCGGCAGCTGTTTTCTTGTTGCTGTAACTGATTGTTGATCTCCTGGTAGATCGAGGTGGCGTTTTTTTCATTTAAAAGTTCATCGATCCCGAAGTAGCGTTTTAGCTCTAAATGTGTCCAATGATACAGTGGGTTACGAAGGGTATGCGGCACCGTTTTGCCCCAGGCTTCGAATTTTTCCTGGTCACTGGCAGCACCGGTGATATAGTGTTCATCGATTCCCAAAGTTCGCATGGCACGCCATTTATAATGGTCGCCACTTAGCCACACCTGGCTGATGGTATCGAACTGTGTATCAGCAGCAATCTGTGCCGGTGGTAAATGATTATGATAATCGATGATCGGTTGGTCCTTGGCATACTGATGATACAACTCCTCAGCATACTTAGTCTCCAACAAAAAATTATCTGTGATAAAAGGTTTGTTACTCATTTGGTTTGTTTCAATTTTCGGAAATTATCGGCCCATCCAACCACCATCTACGGTGAGAATGCTTCCGCTCATATAATCACTAGCTTTAGAAGCTAAGAATATAATTGGTCCTTTAAAATCTTCTGGTTCTCCCCAACGTCCTGCTGGAATTCGGGACAAAATAGCTTCACTACGCTCTTCGTTATCACGAAGTGCCTGTGTATTATCTGTAGCAATGTAACCTGGCGCAATAGAATTCACCTGAACTCCTTTTGAAGCCCATTCGTTAGAAAATGCCATGGTTAACTGACCAATAGCACCTTTTGAAGCCGCATAGCCAGGCACTATGATTCCTCCCTGAAAAGTTAATAACGAAGCGGTAAAAATGACTTTCCCGTGACCACGTTTTAACATCTCTTTCCCTATTTCTCTAGTTAAAATAAACTGAGCATTTTGATTAACTTCAATTACTTTATCCCAATATTCATCTGAATGCTCTGCTGCAGGAGCTCTTAAAATTGTTCCGGCATTATTAACCAATATATCAATTTGCGGATTTTCAGATTTTACTTTTTCAATAAAAGCATAAAGAGACTTTCTATCTGAAAAATCACATTGGTAAGCTTTAAAATCTTTACCAATTTCTTTGACTCTATTTTCTATTTTAGATCCTTCTAATTCTAGAGAAGCCGAAACACCTAAAATATTAGCACCGGCCTCAGCTAGTGCTTCCGCCATTGCAAAACCAATCCCTCGTTTACAACCAGTAACAAGTGCTGTTTTTCCTTCTAAACTAAATAAACTCATTTTGGATATTATTTTAATTCATCTGGAGTTACACCGTCCATATCTCCATAATCTAAATTTTCACCGGCCATTCCCCAAATAAAGGTATAATTGGAAGTTCCTGCTCCTGCATGAATAGACCATTCTGGAGAAATTACCGCCTGATGATTTTTCATAAAAATATGGCGTGTTTCCTGTGGTTGCCCCATAAAGTGACTTATAGACTGCCCTTCTTCTAAATCAAAATAAAAGTAAACTTCCATTCTACGTTCGTGCGTATGTGGAGGCATCGTATTCCAAACACAACCTTCCTGAAGTTCTGTCATTCCCATCTGTAACTGGCAGGTTTCAACCACACTATTTACCAATAATTTATTGATCACCCTTTTATTAGAAGTTTTAGTATCTCCTAACTCTACAATCTCTGCTTCAGCCTTTGTTACCTTTTTTGTTGGGTAAGATTTATGCGCAGGAGCTGAGTTTATATAAAAATAAGGTTGTTCTTCTGTAGCTTCAAAAATTACTTCTTTAGTTCCCTTACCTACATAAAGTGCTTCACGATGACCAATTTCATAAACTTGACCATCTACAGTTACTTTACCTTTCCCACCTACATTGATTACACCTAATTCACGGCGATCTAAAAAGTTTTCGGCTTTAAGTTCATCTATAGCTTCTAATTTTAAAGCTTGATCTACTGGAAATGCACCACCCGCAATGTAACGGTCGTACATAGTATAGGTTAAACTAATTTGATCTTTTATAAACAACTCGGGTATTAGAAAATGCTCTCGAAGTTCTTCTGTTGTATATTTCTTTACATCTTCGGGATGATGTGCATATCTAAATTCTGATTTTGTCATGACTTAAGTATATTTTTATATGGTTTTTTAAGCTATTCAGCCAATTTCAGGAATCTGGCAGTGCTTTGCATCCTGCACTAACCTGATTTCTGAGCTACTAATTTAAATTTATGCAATCGATTACACAAATTATTTCATCAAAATTTACTGAATATTTTTAAATAATTACACAGAATTTCTTTCAATGTATTTAAAAACGTTTTTAACCTTTTCCTTTTTATTCTTTAAAACCATATACGCGGCAGATTCTCCCATAGCTTTAAAATCGGTACTTATAACCGTTATCCCCAGCAATTCTTTTAAAGGTGTTTCATTATACGATATTACGCCTATATCTTTTCCTAAAATTAAGTTTTTAGCTCTAATTTGTCTTACCAAATTTACCAAATCCCTTTCCTGTATAGTAATATAAACATCTTTACTCTGTAATTCCATATCATCATAAATCTCGTCCAATACCTCAAAATCAAAGCGATATTCTACACAAAATTTCTTAAAGCCGTGAACGATTCTTTTAGGATAAGGATTTACCGATTTATTAGGATACACTAAAATAATCTTATCATACTTTTTTATCCTATCGAGTCCCTCTTTTAGAGCGCTATAAATATCCTCCATAAAATCCTGATAAATAGAACCATAATCTCCCCTTATTTCTGGCTTTGTATTATCCAGCAATATTAATTTTTGCTTGGGTATTCTATCAATCATTTCTAAAACAGCTGTTGTGTGACTAACGTGGTTAGAGTTTTCGTCTCTAAAATGAGGCATAATCACATAGTAATCATAATATCCAAGATTGCGCTCTAAATATTTATTGAAAAGCGTTTCATCACAATGATAGATATAAAGATTCACATGTCCATTGATTCCCAAAGTATCCACAAATGAGTTATAAATCATCATTTTATAGGTACTTGGTTTATTAACCAAAAAAAATACATTGGTTTTGGCTATTAGATCGGTTTTTGAAGTATAATATCCCTTTCCTTTTACAGAAACGATTATCTTTTTTTCCTTCAAATTCTTATAAGCTTTCTCTACTGTATCCCTGGAAAGTAATAAATGTTCGCTTAATTCATTAATTGAAGGTATTTTTTCCCCTATCTTTAGATTACCTTGTGCGATATCGTAAACAATAGAATCAACAATTTGTTTATATTTAGGGACTCGCGAATTTGGATCAATTTTTATTTCAAACGTTTGAGACGTCATTTTAAAGTTAGTTTAAGTGTGTAACTGGTTTAGTTGTTGCTGAATTCGAAGCTAAACTTAATATAATTTCTGAATGTTTAAAGATAATATTAAAAAATTAAGCAGTATAGCACAGGATGGTCTAAATAATTCTAAAAATTACATTTGAGAAGCTTTAATTGAAACAATAAAATTAAAATGGAAAAAACTTTTCAGTACGTAGACTATCTCTGGGATGAAGCTAAAGCTGCCGAATTGGGTGACGATCAGGTAGCTTTGTTTTTATACCGATCAAATATATTAGGTGCCGATCTTAGAATCACTAATTATGGCGGTGGAAATACCAGCTGTAAAACCATCGAAAAAGATCCGCTAACTAACGAAGATGTAGAAGTAATGTGGGTTAAAGGTTCTGGTGGTGATATTGGTACATTGACTCGTAAAGGAATTGCCGGTTTATATACTGAACGCCTTAGAAATCTTAAAAATGTTTACGGTGGTTTAGAAGATGAAGACCGAATGGTAGGACTTTTCAATCACTGTATTTACGATCTGGATAGTAAAGCGCCTTCCATCGATACGCCGCTTCACGGATTATTACCTTTTAAACATATCGATCACCTGCACCCAGATGCGCTTATCGCGGTTGCGGCTGCAAAAGATAGCGAAAAGGTTACCAAAGAAATTTGGGGCGATACAATGGGTTGGGTTCCGTGGCAACGTCCTGGTTTCGATTTAGGGCTTCAGCTTGAAAAATGTTTAGAAGAAAATCCTGGAATTCGCGGAATCGTACTGGGTAGCCACGGTTTATTTACCTGGGGCGATACTTCTTACGATTGCTACGTAAATAGTCTGGAAGTTATCGAAATGGCTTCAGATTATATTGAAAAGAAAATCAAAGAAAACGGAGAAGTTTTTGGCGGACAAAAACTAAAATCTTTACCTGCGGAAGAGCGTAAAAATAAAGCTGCAGAATTAATGCCGTTACTACGTGGACTGGCTTCTTCAGAAAATCAAATGATCGGTCATTTTACCGATAGCGACACCGTATTACAATATATTAATAGTAATGATCTGGAGCGTTTGGCGCCAATGGGAACTTCCTGTCCCGATCATTTTTTACGTACTAAAATTCAGCCGCTTATCTTGACGTTAGATCCATCAGATGATGTGACTGATACGGAAGCCACGCTGAAAAAATTAGAGCCTTCTTTTGAACAATATCGAGAAGAATATCGCCAGTATTACGAAAATCATAAACACGCCAATAGTCCGGCAATGCGAGATCCTAATCCGGTGATCATTATTTATCCAGGTGTTGGGATGTTCAGTTTTGCAAAGAACAAACAAACTACTCGTGTAGCTAGTGAATTCTATGTAAATGCGATCAATGTGATGCGTGGTGCTGAAGCGATTACTGAATATACTTCCTTACCAAGACAAGAGGCTTTTGATATCGAATATTGGTTGTTAGAAGAGGCTAAATTACAACGTATGCCTGCGGAAAAACCTCTTTCACGTAAAGTAGCGATCGTAACCGGTGCTGCCGGAGGAATTGGAAAAGCGATCGCTGATAAATTAGTTGCTGAAGGTGCTAACGTAGTGCTAACCGATATTAGTCAAGAGAATTTAGATGAAGCTTTATCGACTTACAAACGTGACGAAGCTGCGATTGCACTTTGCGATGTAACTAAAGAAGAGTCGATAGAAAAGGCTTATAAAGAAGCGAATCTTGCCTTTGGTGGTGTAGATATCGTAGTGCATTCGGCTGGATTGGCAATTTCAAAATCTTTACCAGATACTACCCTAAAAGATTGGGAATTATTACAAAATGTATTGGTGAAAGGTCAGTTTTTGATGGCCCAAAAAGGAGTTGAAATTATGCGCAAGCAAGGTCTAGGTGGTGATATCGTGAATATTGCCAGTAAAAATGGACTAGTTTCCGGGCCTAATAATGTTGGCTACGGAACGGCAAAAGCAGCGCAACAACATATGACGCGTTTATTAGCTGCAGAATTAGGTGGCGATCATATTCGCGTGAATACAGTAAATCCAGATGGAGTGATCGTTGGAAGTAAGATTTGGGAAGGTGATTGGGCTGAAGGTCGAGCAAAAGCTTACGGAATTAAAGTTGAAGATCTTCCTGCGCATTACGCCAAAAGAAACTTATTAAATGAAATTATCTTACCAGAAGATATCGCAAACGGCGTATTCGCCTGCGTAGGCGTTCTGGATAAAAGCACCGGAAACACCATTAACGTCGATGGCGGTATGGCGAATGCTTTTGTGAGATAAAGTTTAGATATGAGTAATTAGATTTTAGAATCTTGATGCTAGAATATAGATTTTAGAACTTAGAGAATAGACAAGAGAAGCAGGAAACACGAAAGATTTAAAATGGCCTATCGAAAGCTTATCGTAAAATTTGAAGTGAAAATGCCGTAAAACTTTAGGCTGTTTGAGCGATAGCGAGTTCCTGAAATTTAGGCATCGAACGATAAATTTAGATAAGTGTTCGTAAGCCTTGATTTTTTGGTTCGTTTTGTATCAAGACAAAATGAACAGATAAAATAAAAAGTCTAAACTCTAAGTTCTAAAAGCGAAGCGCTCTAAATTTTTAAAATAAAACAAGTGCGTCACCCTGAACTTGATTCAGGGTCTCATCCGGAGTCAAAAATACT
>NZ_ARYN01000038.1 GCF_002094855.1 Zunongwangia atlantica 22II14-10F7 | reverse complement strand
ATTATGAGAATTCTAATTGTAGAAGATGAGACTGGCATATCTGGATTTTTAAAGCAGGGGCTAGAAGAAGAATCCTTTATTGTTGATATTTCAGATAATGGTAAAGAAGGATTAGAAATGGCACTTACCTCTAAATACGATCTTTTACTTCTAGATTGGATGCTCCCTGGTTTAAGCGGTATTGAAATTTGCCGGCAGTTTAGAAAAGATGATAAAGAAACCCCCGTAATTTTTTTAACGGCTAAAGATACTGTAGACGAAACTATTTTTGGTTTACAAAGCGGTGCCAACGATTACATTAAAAAACCATTTCATTTTGAAGAACTGCTAGAGCGAATTAAAGTACAGTTACGCCCAAAATCTGGAGATCATACCATTTTTACTTTAGGTCCCATAGAGCTTAATACAGTTACACACCAGGCTTTTAAAGATGGTAAAGAAGTTAGTCTTACACTTAAAGAGTTTGCTTTACTCGAATATTTAATTAGAAACAAAGAACGTGTGTGCACGCGAACCAAGATTATCGAAAAAGTATGGGATATTAATTTTAGTTATAATACGGGGGTGATCGATGTTTACATTAATGCCTTGCGCCGTAAACTTAATTTAGATCAAGACGAAAATTATATTCAAACGGTTAGGGGAGTTGGCTACATTGCCAAAGAATTATGAAGCTAAGTTTTAAAGATCGTATTGCTTTTTATTATATGCTGGCCACTGCGCTAATAGTGGCTTTTGCCTTTCTGGTTGTTTTTATTTTGGTAAAACAAACCGTTTACCAGCAATTAGATAACGATCTGCACTACGAAGCAACCATGCACTTGCAGGAAACTACTTTAGAAAAAGGAAAACCGGTTTTTTGGGACAAAGCCGAATGGGAAGAACGTGAGCATAATGAAGTTCAGGTAAATCCGGTTTTTGTACAGGTTATGGATAGCACTGGTGAAATTATTACCGATAAATCACCCAATCTTAAAGAATATCGATTACCATTTTATAAAGAAAAAGAAGATAACGAGCATTACAATGCATATTTAGAGGACGAACTTATAAGGCAAATCCAGGTACCTGTAAAAATGGATGGTAAAGTTTATGGCTACATTATCACAGCCATGTCTTTTGAAGGTTCGCAGGACGTAATTACACGTTTAGCGTGGATTCTTATTTTGTGTTATCCATTTATATTAATTGGTTTATTTTTTATTTCGAGGTTACTGGCGGGGCGAAGTATAAAACCAATTCAAGAAATCACGCAAACGACGAATCTTATTAGTCGGGATCATCTTAACGAGCGGGTAAGTTTACCCGAAAATCAGGACGAACTTTACGAGCTTTCACTATCTATAAACAGTCTTTTAGATCGTGTAGAACAGGCCATTGAAAGAGAACGCCAGTTTACCAGTGATGCTTCGCACGAGTTAAGAACACCTATTTCTTCGATTAGAGGAACTTTAGAGGTTTTAATAAGAAAGGAAAGAACCAGGGAAGATTACGAAAATAAGATTAACTACAGCCTGGATGAAATCGATAGGATGAGTCTTATTATCGAGCAACTTTTATTTTTGGCCAGAAATGATGAAACTCCCAAACTGGATAATAATAGTAAAACTGAAATTATTTCCCTTATCGATGAGGTACTTAACGAAAATAGTTTAAAACTGAAACAAAAAAATATTCAACTGGTTCTTGATGCTGAAGATGTTAACGAATTTTTAGTGCATTATTACTATGGTTATGCCATCCTGAATAATGTTGTTGAAAATGCAATAAAATATGCCTATCCAAATTCAAAATTAATCATCGAGTTAAAGCTGAAGAACTCCAGGGCTGTAGTAAAAGTGATTGACGAAGGAATTGGTATTAAAGAAGCCGATATTGGTAAAATTTTTAATCCATTTTTTAGGTCTGAAGGTTTAGACCATAAAGACATTAAAGGTACTGGTTTAGGACTTTCAATAGTACAAAAAGCTGCACAGGCCATTGGTGCACAAATAGAGGTTAGCAGTATTAAGCACAAAGGCACCACTTTCACGATATATTTTTAAGCAAATCTTAAGGAAAGACTCAGTTTATCTTTAGATACACCCTTTACTTTTAGTGTATTATAAAGGTGGATATGGTATAGAATTACTTCAACTAAATTTTTGATATATGTTGATTGATGAAGTAAAATCGCATTGTGAAACCCTACTTTCTTCACAATGCTGTAAAGAAATGTCTTTTCATAATTTGGAGCATACACGCGATGTGGTAAGCAATATCGAGACCATTGGCAAATCGATGGGGCTGTCTTCAGCCTTTTTAGAACCGGTAATTATCGCAGGATGGTTTCACGATACCGGATTCTTAAAATGTTACAAAGAACACGAAGAATTTAGCGTTTCACTGGCGCATCAATTTTTGGTAGCTAAGAATTGGCCTGCTGAAAAGATTGAAATGGTAAGCAGTTGCATTCGATCTACCCACATGCCGCAAACGCCAAGTTGTCTAGAAGCAGAAATTCTATGTGATGCCGATATTTTTCACCTGGGAACTTCAAAATTTATCACTCGTAATAAGCTTTTAAGGAAGGAATGGGAAGAGAAGCTTCAGGAGCATTATTGCGAGGAAACCTGGCTTCAGTTAAATATTCAATTTCTTAGGAAGCAGCATTTTTTTACCCGCTACGGAAAAACAATTCTGGAGCAGGGAAAAAATCAGAATATCAAATTTTTACAAAATAAATTGGAACAAATCACAAAGTCGGCTTCAACAAAAATCAATGCCGATTTTACCCAAAATCGATAATTAAAATGAAGAATATTTTGCTTGTTATTATTTGCGTTTTTTCAACTCAATTTTTATTGGCGCAGGATTGGAAAACAGATTTTTCTGAAGCCAAAAAAGAAGCAGCTAAAGCAAACAAACCAATCATTTTGGTCTTTCAGGGATCAGATTGGTGTGCGCCATGCATAAAACTGGATAAAGAAATTTGGAGTACTGAAGAATTTAAAGCCTATGCACAGAAAAATTATGTGATGCTACAAGCCGATTTTCCACGGAAAAAGAAAAACGAACTTACCGCAACACAGCAGGAGAAGAACAACAAATTGGCCGAAATGTATAATCCTAACGGCTATTTTCCTTTTGTGGTGATTTTGGATAAATCTGGCAAAGTTTTAGGCCAGGCCGGCTATCAAAAAGCAGAGGTAAAAGAATACATAACTATGCTTAATAAGTTTGTGAAATAATGCGAAAAGCAGCTTTGTTTATGGTGCTTTTATCTGTTTCTGTTCATCTAAATGCGCAGCAAACGATTAAGCGTACTTTAAAACTAATGGGTAGTCGTTTCGATATTACGGTGGTAGCAAAAGATAGTACTGGGACAAATAATTATATAGATATGGCTGTGGCTGAAATTACTCGTATCGAGAAACGAATTTCATCCTGGGATCCAAATTCAGAAACTTCATTAATTAACGCTAATGCTGGGATAAAACCTGTAAAGGTAAGTCAGGAGCTTTTTGATCTTATAAAAAGAGCGATAGGAATATCGAATCTTACAGATGGCGCTTTCGATATTAGTTATGCGTCGATGGATAAGATTTGGAAGTTTGATGGAAGTATGGCGCAAATGCCTTCTGAAGAAGAGATTAAAAACTCGGTTTCTAAAGTAGGTTTTCAAAATATTTTGCTGAATGAAGCTGAAAGAACCGTATTTCTGAAATTACCCGGAATGAAAATTGGTTTTGGAGCGATTGGCAAAGGCTATGCTGCAGATAAAGCCAAAGAACTCCTGAAGACTAAAGGTGTTGAAGCCGGGATTATTAATGCTTCTGGCGATATGAATACCTGGGGAAAACAGATAAACGGAACATCCTGGAAAGTTGCTATCACCAATCCCATGGATAAAAACAAAGCTTTTGCGTTGCTACCAATAAAGAACGAAGCTGTAGTGACTTCTGGAGATTACGAAAAGTTTGTAGAATTTAACGGTACACGATATGCCCATATCATCGATCCAAGAACAGGTTATCCTGCAACCGGAATAATAAGTGTTACGGTTTTTGCTCCTAAAGCTGAATTGGCCGATGCCCTTGCAACTTCAGTATTTGTGATGGGAATAGAAGTAGGCCTAAACCGGATAAACCAATTACCCAAAATAGAATGTATAATTATTGATGCTGAAGGAAAAATCCATACTTCAGATCATATTGAAATCGCAACAAAATGATCAAAAAAATAGTAATTCTTGCAGTGGTGCTATGCAGTACGGTCTCATGCTCGGTAATAAAGGAATATCAAAAAGTATATATCAACGATCCCGATATGGTTTTGGGATCAAAAAAAGTAGATCGTTTTCAAACAAATTTCCATTCGTATAGAGAAGCAGCTTCTGGTGCGAATGGCGGTAAAACTGGTGGAGGATGCGGATGCAATTAAAATATCAAATTAGTATACTGGCGATTTTGGGCATTTTTAATGTTCATTTTTTAACAGCTCAACAAGAGGAAAATAACTCTGTAGGAGTAGAAGGCTATAAGAAAAGAGTTTTGGAAAATACTGAAATCGACTTTTTAAGCAGTTATTATTCTCAGGAAGGGAATAATGCTGCGGTATCTGGTGGAACGGGAACTGAAGAATTAACAGATTTTACCCCAACCATTGTTGTGTCTATTCCGTTAAACGCAGATGATGTTTTAACGATAGACGCTGGAATTTCAGCATATACATCGGCTTCTTCAAGTAATATCGATCCTTTTGATGGTAGCGGACAGGCAGATCCTTTTACGGCCTCTTCAGGAGCTTCTAGTGGCGATACCTGGGCAAACATTAACGGTACGTATAGCCATAGCTCTAACGATCGCAATACAATTTGGACGGCGAATGCATCTTTGGCAAGTGAATACGATTATTTTTCAGTAGGTTTTGGTGGAAGTTTTACAAAGTTATTTAATGAAAAAAATACTGAACTTACCCTACACACCAAGATCTATCTGGATACCTGGAAGCCCATTTATCCGATAGAATTAAGAGCTTTTGGTGAAAATGGAGCGGGTTTAAATGATGCTTTATTTCAACGAAATTCGATCACAGGAAACCCAAATTATAGTCCGCAGTTTAACGAATTTACTGATAAAGGCAGAAATTCGTATGCTTTAGGTTTAAACTTCTCGCAAATTCTTAGTGAACGCCTGCAAGGATCGCTGGCTGTAGATGTGGTAAGCCAAAACGGACTATTATCTACGCCTTTTCAGCGGATTTATTTTGCAGATGTGGCCGATTCGTTTATTCAGGATTTTCAATTGGCCGATGCCATAGAGCAACTGCCAGACACCCGTTTTAAAGTGGCTGTTGGTGGGCGTTTAAATTATTATCTAAACGAAACTTTTGTGCTACGGGGGTATTATCGATTTTATAATGATGATTGGGGAATACAATCGCATACCGCAAGTTTAGAAATGCCAATAAAGCTGGGGAGTAAATTCACGCTTTATCCATCGTATCGTTATTATACGCAAACCGCAGCCAATTATTTTGCTGGTTACGAGATGCATCAGTCTGAAGAGCAATTTTTTACTTCAGACTATGACCTTTCAGAGTTCAATGCAAATCAATTTGGCTTCGGTGTTAATTATACCGATATTTTTACCAAATTCAATATCTGGAGCTTGCATTTAAAAAGTATAGATCTTCGCTATCTTTATTACGAAAGGAATTCTGGCTTAAATTCTGGTTTGGTGTCTTTGGGCGTTAATTTTGTTATTCCGTAGTAATTCATTTTAAAGAAACATAGCAGCTTTAATAAATTGCGCCGGGGTATTGTACCCTTGGGCGGAGCCAATAAATTCCATAAATATGTCTGGTAAGAAAAAAAAATCAACAATAATTTTAATTAGTGTTTTAGCGATTTTTTCTGTCCTTCAGTTTTTTAGGCCAACAAAAAATATTTCCGAAGAAATGTCTAATAAGGATATTTTAAAAGCTGAAGATCCTCCAAGAGATGTTTCCAGGATTTTGGTAACTTCATGCTACGATTGCCATTCTAATAATACAAAGTATCCTTGGTATAGCGAGATTACTCCGGTTAATTTCTATTTAGATGATCACGTAAAAGATGGAAAACGACATTTAAATTTTTCAGAATGGGCTGCCTTATCTTCTGAAAAAAAAGCACATAAAATTGAAGAAATAGGGGAAGAGGTAGAACGTGGAAAAATGCCTTTAGATTCTTATGTTTGGTTACATAAAGAGGCCAATATTACAGAAAAAGAGAAACAAATTTTGTTGGATTGGGTAAAAAATTATGAGCTAAAATAACGAATATCGACTATAAAAAAAGCCTGGCAATTAGATTCTGCCAGGCTTTTTGTTTCTATTCTAAGCTCGAGATTATTGAATTAGCTCGAATGCACCTTTGCTTAAGATTTGTTTGTTTTGGTCTAATTGC
>NZ_ARYN01000037.1 GCF_002094855.1 Zunongwangia atlantica 22II14-10F7 | reverse complement strand
ATTATCTCATGGCCCAAGAGCATATTTCCAAAAACAATCCTCCTACATCTTATCCTACTTTTACTATTTCTAGAATATGTAAATCTTTTGGGGAAATAGGCTTATCTATATAGACTTTATCGAAAGACGGATGCAAGTTTAAACATAGGTTTACTTTTCTTAATTGAGTTGAGAGAGGAAATGCTATGGTCAACTTACTCGTTGTCGCATTTGAATATTAATTGATCTTGATTAGGTAGTGCTTACAAATTATGCTCTTTGACGGAGCGGACAGATTTCGGACAAAGACAATTATTGCATTTTTTATTTTTACTATTAATCTTTGTTCTTAGGACTTCTTCTAATACATTTCAACTCGATCACAATAATTCCTAAAATGGATTATGCAACTAAACCTAGGTTAATATAGCTATGACTTAAAATATTTAGGTTCTTCTGTGATGAGAATAAGGAAACCCGAAAGTTTTAAAATGAATAAAAAGACCGACAATAACAAGTATCAATCCGGCAATATTGGTGACAGTAGTAAAGAACCCCAAAAATAATACAAGCATTCCGGATAGTAACATTTTTTCGGAATAATGAACAAGTTCCATCGCTGCCAAACTATTGATTTCCCGGGAATATTTATAAAGCTCTCGGTCAATTTGTAATTGAGCAATAATAATCCATATGATGGATACTTTTAAAAGCATTAGCCCTAATTCGTTAATTAAGGGATGATCAAAATAATCAAGAGGTAAAAAAATAAAACTGAAATCTGGAAGTAGTGAATAAATTATGGTCATAAGTATAAATATGGAAAATATAATCCAGTAATATCCTCCGACGCGTTTTAATCGTTTATAATTAATTAATTTTTCAAGAGTTGGTTTAGTATCGACAACAGGGATTAGTTGTCTGAAACTTTTCCAGAATAAAATAACCCAACTGGCAATAAGCATTAAAGCAGGTAATATCATACGTATATTAGGAGATTCCATGATCTATTAGATATAATTAGGTAATAAAAATGAATAATGATAAAAAAGCATGGAAAATATTACCAAAAGCCATGAAAAGGTAACAAATATAATAAGTGCTTAAACCTGTAAAGGCTATGATGAATTTTAATTTTATAATAAAAGGGGAGATACAATTGAAAGTTAGGTAGATGTACTGCAGGGGCATATTTTAAACCTGTGAAAAATTCTTTAACATCACGTTTAGCTCGAAAAGTAATCTTATAGCGATGTACAAATTTGTCTTGATCTTGCGATGGAGTACATGTATAAGTTTTTGAAAGCATATCCCTTTCAATGATGAGGGAATTAGCAGAGCTTTTTAGATGGCTACAGGATACCAGCAAAAAAAAGAGAAATAAAAAGCGGAGTCGATCTAGTAATGCTGCTTTCATTTGGTAAAACTACATAAATAGGCAAGGTTCCCAAAGATTTTAAGCTAAAATTAAGGTTTTGGCACGCTTAAGTTTATATCATCAATTTAAAAATATAATCCCCTAATAATTTTGAAATTGCAAGACTTATATTGGAAGGGAAGCCTTTTGTTGAATTTAGCATTGATATAGAACCAAAAACGCGGTGAGTAAAAAATGTGCGTATAATGATTATAGAGATTGATACTCCGTTGACTGAACTTGTAATAACTATGGTTACTGTCTTTATAATATCTGTGATATTGCTATAAGTCCAAGTATTTTTAGTATAATCCTCATTAAATCTATTGGCTTAATAAAGGCACCATAAAATTTAAATCCGAGTTTAACCTATATATTGATCTTAATCGTTGGAACTTCATTATTCCTCAAGTTAATAGTTCTTGGAAATAAAAAAAATGTATTGAAGAGATTGGCAATCTGGTTAGTATCGTATTGTTTTTCATCTATTTGTTTGGAGAAAAAAGCATAGTGTATTCTAGGGAAGGGCCGTGGATAACTATCTGTATTTTAATTTTTTTTCGATTTTTTAAACTCATCAATAGAATTTATAAGGATCTATAGCCGAAGTTTTTTATACAAGCTATATGGATATGAATACTTATTTTTTAACGAATGTTTTATGGACTTATGATTGATTGTATAGAACAGGATCTAAGCTATTACTTCTTATTTTATTCTTAAAGGCAGTATTCGATTTAAGATCAATCAATATTTTAAACGTTATTTTCTTTGTTAAAATTTTAATTTCACAGTTTTAAATATGTGATATAAAGATTTTAATTTATTGAAGATTGGGTATAAAAATGGCTGATAGCTAAAATAGCGATGATATTTTGGATATATATTGGGTTGGTTATTTTCATTATAGTACAGTTTCTAATCTAAGTGGTAATATTTCTTATAGTCTACAAACATGGACTTTAAATGATTACAAACTTCTTTAGATTAATTTGTGATAGAATTACTTATATTTGAATCCATGAAAATTACCGCACCTTACATCTTGTTGTTATTTTTAATGGCAATTTTTTTTAGACAAGAAACTAAAGCGGATTCTTTTCGAAAACAAAGTTACTCTTCCTTCGCTTCAAAAAAAGAACAGATGGTTTGCAAGCAAACTCATGCCTTGCACTTAGTAGAGACTATACAATTAAAAAAATTACAGGAAACTCATAAGAGAGATAGATTTCAAGATCTTTCGGGATTCAAATCATTTCCACTTATCGTTGTTTCCAATAGTTATTCTAACAAACATTTCCAATATTTATTACGTAATAAACGTAAATTTCTTTATAATTTAATCTTTCCCTATCACCTTTTCTGGTAAGCATTTAATCATATTTAATGCAATACACCAATAGAAATAACAAAAAAATTTAAGCTAAGATTGATAACTTAGCTATCTATTTTTAATCCATTTTATAATAATTTATTAAATGTATATAACCATAGAGAATATTCTCTTTATCGGTTCAATCCTTCTCTTTATAAGTATATTAGTTGGTAAAACTTCCTATAAGTTTGGGGTGCCTACCTTAATACTTTTCCTCTCCGTTGGCATGCTTGCCGGAAAGGAAGGATTTGGAGGGATCGAATTTGATAATTTAAAAATAGCTCAATTCACCGGAATAGTTGCGCTCAATTTCATCCTTTTCTCAGGAGGACTTGATACAAATTGGAAATCGATTCGGCCAATACTGGGACAAGGAGTAGTCCTTTCTACCATGGGAGTTCTTTTAACTTGTATTTTAACAGGTACTATTGTATGGTGGTTAACGGATTTTAATATATACGAAGGATTACTTCTTGGTGCTATAGTATCTTCGACTGATGCTGCAGCCGTTTTTTCCATTTTAAGATCTAAAAATCTTGCCCTTAAAAATCATTTACGTCCTGTTTTGGAATTAGAAAGTGGTAGTAATGATCCCATGGCGTATTTTTTAACAGTTGCTTTACTAGGACTTGTGCAAAATCCTGCATCTTCCATTGCTAGTATATTTCCGATTTTTTTACAACAGATAATTTTGGGAGGGCTCCTGGGCTTAGGCTTCGGTTATTTATGCAAACTAATTATCAATAAGATTAAGCTGGATTTCGATGGCTTATATCCTGTTCTTGCAATAGCCTTGATGTTTATTACATTCTCAGCTACCGATAGTTTGGGAGGAAATGGTTTTCTAGCGGTATACTTATGTGGAGTTTATTTGGGAAATCATAAAATCATTCATAAGCAAACCGTCGTAAATATGTTCGATGGATTGGCATGGCTCATGCAAATAGTAATGTTTCTTACTTTAGGATTATTGGTTACCCCATCGGAGATCATACCAGTAGTAGGTATAGGGATCATTATTTCTGTTTTTTTAATTTTTATTGCTAGGCCTTTGAGTGTATTTATCAGTCTTTCATTTTTTAAAATGAAGATGAGAAGAAGATTATACATTTCGTGGGTGGGGCTCCGGGGAGCCGTGCCCATAGTTTTTGCAACTTATCCATTATTGGCAGGTATAGAAAAAGCACAAGTAATTTTTAATATTGTATTTTTTGTTTCTCTTAGCTCGGTTCTTTTGCAAGGTACTACCTTAGGCTTAGTTGCCGATTGGCTTAAAGTTTCATTACCGGAAGTGGCTAAAAAGAGATCTTCAGTAGAAAAATTTTTATCCGAAGACTCCAAGTCTTTAATGCGTGAAATTGAAGTACCATTCAATCATTCTATTACCGGTAAACAAATTGTGGAATTGGAATTTCCTGCCGAGGCCATTATAGCGATGATTATTAGGGATGGTAAGTTTATAACTCCCACGGGTAGCACTATAATTGATGGAGGAGATACGTTAGTCGTTTTGGCTGAAAAGGAAGCTGTATTGACTACGATTGCATCCAATTTTGAAAAACTTACATAATTAAAGATAATATATCGATGAAGTAAATAGAAGTTAAACTTAGAGGTTGTTGAATTTATCTTTAATTCTAGAGACTTCTTTTTTTAGATCATCAAAGACTTTTGAATTCAATCCAGATTTTTCAGATTGATTATAAATTTCATTTTTGATATCCTGTGAAGTATTTTTTATAGATTTATAAACCTTATTTAGATTCTTGATAATCCCAGGTGCTTTATCAGCTCCGAATATCAAAATCGTTACGAATACGGTAAATGCTATTTCGGCACCACTTATAAAATATATAGTTTTCATTGGAAGAGATAAACCCCCGCATCATAAAAAGATGCGAGGGATTTTTTTAATGTACTACAAGACGTTTGCGCCATTGTTCAGCGATGTATAGATCGGTTTCTGGATCTATGCAATTTTCATCTGATTCTAAATAAAATATAATTTTATGTTCTGCCTCTTCTATGTTTTTTGGTAAAAAGCATAAACTGATTTGCTCTATATGTCTTTTAGGATCTTCAGTGTACAAGACAGATAGCCGTACATCCGCAATCTGATCAAGATCTATATAATTAATCCTTATGTTATCATTGGTGAAAAATAGACTAGTTCTCTTAGAGTCAACACCTAAAACTAGAATTGGTAACACTTCTAATTCATTGACATTTTTGCCTCTCGTCTTTGCAAAGTTTATCAAGGTTTCTTTCTTTTTCTTTTCTTTTCTTTTTTGTGTAGTTATAGCAAAAGCTATAGGGCCTATAAATAAAATTAATAAGGCCACACCTATAAGGGTATTCCAAACATCCATTTTTTTGTAAATTTTAATTAAAACTATTTTTATCAATCAACAGTTTTACTTACCAAAAAGAATGAAAAATATAACATGTCATTTTTAAAAACGACCGGTAATCAAATAAACCATAGTAACTTAATAAGAAGGGTATATTAACTGTAAAACCATTCTGATAAGTGAATTTTAGGAATCTTTGGAGCCACGGATATATTTTATATATGATCTCCGAAGATATCTGTGCATCTGTTTTTAGTGCAAATATCCTACTGTTAAGATATTTTTGATAAACCCAGGGACTTCTATAGGTTTTATTAGAATTTATCCTATAGGACTCAATGTTCCCTAAATTCTTAACCTGATAGTAATATCCCAATAATATAAAGGGAAATATTAACAATAAACATTTTGCACCATCAAACGATTTTGTTTTCGCTTTCAAGGCAATCGTATTTTTAATTTAAAAAAACTATATGAGGATACCTTGAAAAAGCTATAAGTGGTAGTGGAAAGGAAAAATTAAATAGAGGAAAAAATCAATAGAATTCGATATCTCAATATTACAAAGGATTGTATTATTAGTGAGTACAAGTGATCTATTAATTAATGCGGAATATGAATTAATTCCGTAAGATAAATATGAAGTTTTAAAGAGAGAATGGGTAGGAGAAGATACAGGGGCAATTCCTATATTCGATAATGTAGCGCAAAGATTATAGTTCCTATTGTTATCTAAACTCTTAGCGTCTAAGGAAGTTAGATAACTTTCTATTTTGGAATTTTCAGTATTTACATTTTTAGCATTTATACTAAAAATGCCTATGAATATAAATACAAATATTCCAAAAATATTCCCTTTCATGAAATCAAAAGTACGTTATATTATTTTAATTACTTATATAAATTTTTTGAGTATTTCATCAATAATCTAATTCGGATTAATATCATTTCAGGAAAAAGTGAATACTGATGTAAGTAAAAAGCTGGTTGTTGATGGCAAAATATCAGAATGTGGAAGTTGAATAGATTGTATTTAATATATAATATTTCATACTGATACAAGCTAATATATTTTTTTGTTTATGATGGTTATACATGATTTAGGAATTTAGAATTTTTTAATTTCTTGAGAGATCAATTTCTTGGTGAAATAGGGGTAGCCATAAGCTGATTTCTTATACATTTTCTTTGCTACTTTTTTAGTGCAAACTGTCTGATTGGCGTTTTTTTCTGAATTCGTAAATAACTCTTTTTTGATTATCAACAACTGCTTCCTCTTGTAGCCTTTTATTTGATGCGAATTGTTGAAATATATGATCATTTGATATCAGCATTTATATTATCCACAGATTTAATTACAGCCCTTTTTTGACTACTTGTTTTTGCTAGCTTAAGATCAGGTTAACAGATGCTTAAATAGCTATTAGAGTGAAATCTTAAAAAGAAATGATTACCCCTAATAGCCTTCTTACAAGCCTCTGGATATACCGGAAAACTTAACGTATAACCATTCTTAAAATCAAGTACTATGAAAAAACTTGTATCTATTGGAACTCTAGTCCTAAGCCTTTTTTTTAGTCTTAGCGC
>NZ_ARYN01000036.1 GCF_002094855.1 Zunongwangia atlantica 22II14-10F7 | reverse complement strand
TTAACAGAGTCTTTAACAGTGCCGGTGTAGGTTTGAGCTTTAATACTATTAAAGTAAAAACCTAGGGTAAAAAGTAAAAGTAGTTTTAATTTCAAGTACGATTAGTAGAGTTTCTTTTACTTATTCGATTTAGGAATTGGATTCATTTTTTCGAAATATATTTGCCATTCTTTATGCGGTAAAATATTATCTGAATTATATTTTGGCTCTTTTAAACTTACATTTCTTTTCATTTTTAAATCCGTCGCCTGAAAAATAATTTTAGGAGTTTCCAACTCCAAAATTAATCCAGGTAGATTTGCGTAAGCAGTAGGTCCTCCACGAAAGTTCATTTCTGGTGTAAACCAAGCAACTGAAGGGGGTGTAAGCTTATTTTCTTGATCGGGATCTTTTATACTTCCAATTGCTTTATAACATTTATACCCTATTATATTTTTATATTCTTTTGTTATAGTCCATTCAATGTTATTCATATTGACACTTCTAACTTTTTTTAAATTTCTGGACTCATAATAACTCATACCTTTTTCAAAATCCCCATTGATTAAAACGCCATCTAACGCCCTTATAATTGAAAGATTAAAAAAATTTTCATTTTGAAGATCATTTGGCATAATCCTTTTATAAGTCATATTATAAAAGTTATTGTTACTAGTTAGAACAAAATCAATATTAGGCATAATATCATTTATATTATTAGTGATTTTTCTAATGATATTGCTTGATCTTACATTTTCAATAGTATCAATATGTTTTGCTGATGCCTTATATATTACTTCGACATTTTGACTAAACATATTGATACTAAAAAATAAAAATAAAATAAATCTAAATTTAGCCATTAATTTCAGATTCAAATTCACTATCTCCACCTGCTTGAGTACATTGAGCGTGTACGGCTTGGTAAGTCTCAGTCGCAAAAACAGTTAAAAGTTGTATGATTCTAAAGTCTCCGATTAAATAATTACTTAGAAATTAACATTAATTAAATAATAGAGCAATTAGACAATTCTATTTTACGAAGAATCAATTTCTAGAACCAGATATAGGACTATTGTCAATAAAATACTGTTCTAATTCCTTATGGCTTAAAACATTTTCTTGATTATAATTCGGTCTTTTTAAGTCAACTTTTTTTTTATTTTTAACAGAGATTGCTTTAAAAATAGTTTTTGGAGTTTCCATTTCCAAAATTATTCCAGGTAAATTAGCATAAGCAGTTGGCCCTCCTCGAAAATTGAGATCAGGTGCAAACCAAGCTACTCTTGGTGGATTTAATTTATTATCTTCATTTAAATCAATAGTTTCCGCTAAAGCTTTGTAACATACATATCCCAGAATAGTCTTTGTTTCTTTACTTAAACTCCAAGTTATATTATCCATCCTGACTTTTTTTATTTTGTTTGTTTGACCGGATTCATAATAACTTTTAGAAGATTCTAAATCTCCTATAATAAAATTTCCATCTAAAGCTATTGTTACTGCTAGATTCAAATAACTTTCATTTTCATAATCAGAGATCATCATTTGTTGATATTTAACATTATAATATTCATTATCGCTTACAACAACAAACTCAATACTCGGCAAAATTCTATTTACTCCATTAGTAATCCTCTTTATAATTTGAGAATTCTTTTCATTTTGAATTGTGTCAATATGTTTAACCGAAGCCTTGTATGTAATTTCTATATTTTGGCTAAACAAATTGACACAAAACATTAATAGACAAGTTAATAAAATTTTAGCCATCGATTATTACTTCATATTCGCTATCTCCTCCATTAGCCAAACAATCTGAATGTGTTTGATTATAAGCATCATTGGCTGCTTGAGCCCCATACACCGGTAAAACGCTATTATAAGCATCTAGGGCCTCAGCATCACAATCTACATTTAAAACTAATGGAGATTGAACTTGTTCCATTTTGTTTTCTGAAAAACTCATTAATGGTAGTACAGCAACTAACATTGAAAAATAAAATAATTTTTCATTGATTTTAATAAATGTATGTCATAAAACGTTATGTTGTATTATTTTATTTGTTAAAAATAACGTTTACGACTATTAAAATTAATATCCCTACAAAGACTTTTAGGTATACAAATAACCAATAAGTTAAAATAAAATTTAAAATGATTAAGGAAGAGCCTAGTAAGGGATTTTCCATATTCATCAAATAATTTTATAATTTATCTATGGTTTTAGTTTTAGTAAATTCTCTTTGACCTTCTGTATTTATTTGAGAGATAAAAATCGAAACTAAGGGAAGAGCAAGAGGATGACACGCAGAGCGGTGTTATAATATTCATTTATCTGACATTCAATACTTTATAGTTTGTTTGTGTAATTTTTTTTACTAAATTTCCAGTAAAACCTCTGGGAAGCCCTATAAACAGGCAATTTTTTACAGTAAAAATTAGTAAAAAATGAAATTGTAGGTATAAATTGAGTAATCCTCACTATATTTCCTTACACTACGTTGCAGTCAAAACGGTTCGTCGAAATGGTCTTGAACATAAGCCAAAAGCAAATAAAAATTTTAATTGATTGAAGCGGAAAATTTGCTTTTACCTCACGTTCGCTTTAGCAACATTCCGGTAAAGTTGACCGATCTGCATTGCATAGTTTTAAGCTTACTCCGATATTTTAAAACCTCACCTTTTTGATCTCAAAAGAACAGGATTTAGCATTAGCGGGCGCATAAACCGGTCAGCTACGCTTTCCTATTTATAGCCCTTTTCCTAATTCTAAATCCTGTAGAAGAATAAATATCAAAAAGGTAATGTGACGGCTCTAAAAGAAGTAAATGAAATACTCCTAAAGCCTATTTCATTTGATCTTTAGTAGTGATTCAATGGAACGAAAAAGGCAAATGCTCTGGATAAAAAAAGTAAACATCGCTAAAGCTTAAATTACTTTTAAAATTAATGAACAGATAAGTTATTTTCTTCTAAAAAAACAACGCAACGATTTCTGCTTTTTTGTATCTAGTATACATGAGACCATTATACATAGTATTGTTCATTATTCTTTTTGTATCCTGTGAACCTGAGGAAACCACAGTTATTGATGAAGAAATTCTAACTACTAATATAGAATTTTATCCAGAAGAGCGCTATTCCGGAAACGATCAAAGTTTGCCAACCTTAAAATTAGCTCTTCGTACCTCAGAAATTTATCCATGTTTCAATTATCAAATTGATTTTGATGAAAGTTTTAAGAATAACGAAATGACCATTAATATAACTGGTATTCATAAACCAGATCTCTGCTTAGCAGCCTTTGGTCCAGCCTATGGCTTCTTGGAATTACCAGAAACTACGGAAAAACTTAAAATTGAACGAGCGGAAAAGACTGATGTTTACGAAGTAAATATCAATTCCAAGCAAATTGAAATCCTTCCTAAAAATGCTGAGTTTACTGATTTAGTAAATCCTGTCACCTTCAGGTATCCCGAAAATTCCTTTGCTGTAGTGTGTGGAACTAATTTAGAACAAACAGATTTGTGTGCTAATTTCTTAGAGAAGCTTGATGACATATCATCATTATCCTCGTATACTTTTCCTTCAAATGGAAGAATTCCATATCCAGATAGTTCATCAGGCAATTGGAACAATACCCCATCAAAATATTTTATTTATGAAAATGAGAGTACTTTCGAAAATGTATTACAACAATTCGAGATGTTTGTTCAAGATAGTCTAAGTCCTGACGATGGAAACTCTATAGGGATCATAACCTGGGATAATCGCACCTATTATAGTTATGAGTTATTAGAGTAAATTTTCTTATGATTTACAGGTATATTTTAGGTAAGCTGAACTTTGCCCTAAACATCTCTTTTCTTTTGTTGCAACCATGGGGCGCAACCAAGATTGTGTCCACAGACACACATCTTGAATTATGATCTATATTAGAATTTTCCGTTGGATGGGAACCCGTGTCCCCATCATTGGAAATCCTCGTTTGGCATTCCCTATTTTTAGCTTTTCAAAGCCTAAGGAATAGAACATTATTTTAATTCAATAATCAGATCCAAACAATTTCCACCTTTTCCAATCCGAAGTCGTACAGCGATTTTTATGATAAGAGACAAGGAAAGAGGCCTGTGTTTCTGACCGCAGGGGACTCAGAAACCAGGCTTCTTTCACCGTTGTTTTGCTGGGATAATGACCTAATTTAGCGAGTACGTGTACGATGTCTAAATTACGGGCATGTTTACAGCATATTTTCTTTATTTTCATAAGCGTTCTATTTTCTGGATTTTTTTGATGAATTGATGAGAACCCCTCCTAAGCCCTTGTAGACATTGAGCTGAAGCTGTCATCAAAAATTCATCAATTCATCATTTTTATTTTCAATAGCAGGCTTTTATTCATCACTTTTAATTTTGATGAACATTTGATGAATAAATGATGAGCCCTGAAATCCCTATAAATACAGGGCTTAACCTTCCCCGTTCATCAATTCATCAAAATTTTCGGTCAGAAACGACCTTGAAATGTTAAAATAGCGGCCTTTTGCTTCCCGCTGCTCTATCGATCCATCCCCCCACCATACCAATCTTTGATAGCTAAGTGTATTCCTTTGATTCTTCAATTTCCAGGAATTCTTCAACAGTCGTCTAAGCTGGGTAATATCCGTTTTAATCCGTGTCCACTAATCAAATAGATATCTTTAATACATCATTTAGATGTTATGAACTTTAGCTAATTCAGTTAATCGTTTCTTTCCTTCAACACGTACAGCTCTTAGAAATTTAAATGCCAAATCGGAAGCATAATATCCGTCCTCTATTGAGATATGCTGAAGCGATTTATAGTTTAAATTAAATTGCGCATGGCATATTAGATTGTAAACACGTTGTGATCGAAAAGAATGTTTAGGAAGAACAATTTTTATACTCTTACTAAAGTTTTGACATAAATGAATCATATAATCTAAATCAAATACGGGTGGCTTATATTCCCAATAAACCCAAAGTAGCGCTGCACAGGTCTGTGTAATAGCTTGATCCGCTAAAAGAAGTTTAGCGGGTTCGCTATAGTTATCATCACTCACATCCAATTTACTATTAAAGTATTCTGCTTTACTCATTCTAGATTCCCAACGTTCTTGTATTCGTTGAAACATTATTGGATGATTATTATATCCGGTAAGAAAAAGAGGGCTTTCTTGAAAAATTCTATTATTCTCATTTAAGACTAAACTTAAGAAATTGTCACCTTCCGTCAATCGGTTTTCAATCTCATTCAAAGTATAATGAATACTAAAAATCTTTACTTTTTGATTCATTTTGGAAAATATCTTACCCATAAAATACTTTGGATCATTGATGTAAGACTTACTTACAATGAGAAGCGTAATTTCCCAATGTTCATTAGTTCGTATTCCTATCCAATAAATCGAATGTACATCTGTAAGAGCTTTAATTACCGCTATTAGTTTCTTTAGAATAGCTTCTGGTAAATTGGCTGAGTTCATAATTTAAGATTTAGGTTGATAATGAGGATATCCGTAATTTGGGTTAGCGCAAATTCTATAACTTTGGGAGGATGCAAGTTGGTCAGCATAGATCAAAAAGGTGTTAAAGTGAAACTTCAGTGATTGTCAATGAGTCTTCAAGTTTTAAAAAGAAGCGACCGTAACGAACCAGAATGACCAGTAAAAAACAATAGCGGACTTGTTTTTTACTCCAAAGGGTGATGAGCGAAACTTTTAAAAAGAATGTTTATCTTTGAGATTATGAGCACAGCAACAAAAACCAGTCATATCGGTAGAAAGATTAGCCGAATTAGAGAACTTCGAGGAATGAAGCAGGAAGCCCTTGCCGCAGAATTAGGGATCAGTCAACAGAGTGTATCCAGTTTGGAACAAAGCGAGCATATTGAAGATGAAAAGTTGGAAAGAGTGGCAAAGGTATTAGGAGTGACTAAAGAAGGTATTGAAAAATTTTCAGAAGAATCTGTTTTCAATTATTTTAATAATTTTCATGATAAAAGTGCTTTCAACAGTCATTGTACCTTCAATCCATTGGATAGACTAATGGAATCAGTTGAGGAGAATAAAAAACTATATGAAAGGTTATTGCAAGCGGAAAAAGAGAAGGTGGCTTATTTAGAGAAATTGATAGATAAGAGATAGTGAAGAAAAATATTTAAGATTTGAAAAAAGTGTCGATAACTGGATTATTATTCGAGTAAATCGGTACTTTTTTCATTTTTAATAACTGTTGGCAAGAATATCTATGAAAATCCGAACTATAATCTTAATCGCTTTAATTAGTTTTAGTAAAATTTCATTTTCTCAAATTGAGAATCATATTTATCAAATGGACTCAATTGATAATTTATTGACTGATGAAGTAAAAAATATTGTCTCAGAAAATCTTAAGAAAAGAAGAATAGTTTTCTTAGGAGAGTCAGCGCATCACATCGGATCTGATTTTTTAGCAAAAACTGAGTTTGTCAAATACTTAGTTAATGAAAAAGGCTATAAAAACATAGTTTTTGAGAGTGACTTTTTCGGATTGTATTTCGACCATAAGAAATATAATATTTTCCCACATTGGACCCGATCAGAGCAATGCCAGGATCTATTCAAATTTTTAGAAGAAAATGAAGTAACTATTTGGGGACTGGATAATCACACACATTCTTATTTTACTTATCACAATTTTGCCACAAAATTGGAGGATTATTTAAAGCAAAATAATATTTCAGTAAGTGATAAATTCATTCAGTTGGCCGATAAATCTATCAAAACACGAGGTGATGAATTAAAGAAAGATGAAGTCGAGTATCTGTTGAGCAGTCTAGATTTATTATTGTCTAATGAGAATATAAATTCTGTTTGGCATCAATTTTTAGAAAGTTTTAAAAGCGCTGTTGAAATCTATACAATTCATAGTAGTAAGAAAGAGGGTATTCCAATTAGGGATAAACAAATGGCTAAAAATTTAGATTTTCTAGTGAATGAATATCCAGAAGAAAAATTTTTAGTTTGGGTGGCAAATGCACACATGTCAAAAGTTGAAAAAGATTTTATGGAAGGACAGACTATGGGGTATGATTTTGTAGAAATGAACTCGAACATTTCATATCATATTGCTTTCACTTATATCCATATGCCTTGGATTAAAGAAAGAAAAATAGACAAAGCTCAAGCGAATGAAAATAATCTACTCCACTATTTACCAAATACCAAACAGAATTATTTTATTGATTCTAATGGATTAATCAAAAAAAAACCAGAGTTTTCCAACAAAGAGTATGATAGCTTTTTCGGATTGAATAGTGATACAACAAATTGGTTTAAACATTTTGATGCTTTAATATTCATTGGGAAAGGTATAAGATCTAATTTTATTGAGTTAGAGTAAGAGATACTCTTGCCAACAACGGTTATCGCAAATGGCGGGTTTCATAGAAAAGAACTAAATTAGTTTCCATAATAAACCAAACCGTAAGCCGACAAATCTGCATCCATAATTCCGCGCCACTTGTCGTTAACCGGGACCGTCAGACTGTCTCAAAACC
>NZ_ARYN01000035.1 GCF_002094855.1 Zunongwangia atlantica 22II14-10F7 | reverse complement strand
AAGAGTGATATAGAGAAAATAGCAAGTTCCAGAGATAAATATTTAAAATTTGAGGTCTTGACTTCCCATGAATCATTTAAAATCATGGAAGAATTCGCTCATTCACTTGCGGATTTAGCTATGAAAAATAAATTAATTCAAATTTTACAGCAGCGACATCCCTTTAGGCATTTTAAACATACTATTGATCATTCAGAGTTCAGGGAAGACTGGTTTACATTCAAACAGCAATTCATTGAAAAACTGATCATTGAGACGTTCCAAATGCACACTTCTTCCGAAGAGTAAATTTCTTAAGAAAACATATCATCGAGATCCTTCATCATGGATTGATACTTCCGATGATATAGCATGATTTCTCCCTCCATATTACTAAAACTGCTCATTTGAAATTTCTGATTTTTAAAGAGTAATAGTTTAGGCATAGACCACAAATTCTCCGGGTTTTAATTTAAAAAAACTACTGTCACGGATTTTAGTCACTTCGCGTTCACCTTTGGTCACCCGGGTATTAAAATCAAGCCCCTCGTCAGGAATCGAACCTAAGCACGCAAATTACTTTTTTTCAGTGATTTACAGAGTTTAGCCGTTTGAATGTTGACGATCTGTGAACTTTTAGAGAATGATTTGATCTTTCATATATCAAATTTAATCAAAATAAAACAACTAAAATAATGATTACTAAAGGGCTCTATTATATTCGAATTAAAAACCACTACGCTCTCGATTTACTCTACAATTTAAAATACATTTCTAAAAAGTGATATTAATTTTTTTGCTTGCAAACTTTTTAAATAATTCAATATACTTAAATTAGAATGTATAAACCTACTTCAAAGAGAGCCTGGTAAATAAATTGCAAAATTATTGTACTTATGTATGCGATAGATAGTTAACTTAAATACACTTTAAGCTACTTTGTTAAATTCTCAGTATCCTTATTTATGGTATAGATAAAAGGACTGAACATCTTAAGATAAACAGTCACAACTCAAATCAGTACTACTCTGAAGCTGATTGATTACAATTTTAATATTCTGATTCCAATCTTTACAATTTCAATTATTTTACTTTCACCCTATATATAGTTCATCCTTAAAATCACTTTAAACTTCTTTTTTATCCGGGCATTCGTCTATTTCACTTTCTATAGAACCTAAACTTATCAAAATTTGTACATCATTTAAAGAAAAAGAGATGTACAACAAAATAGTCATATTAATTATTATCCTTATCGGTTTTTCTGCCTTTGCACAGGTCGAGATCCCCAGCGTTAATGACAGCTCGAAAACCCAAATTCCTGAAGACAATACCTGGAGTTTAAAGGAGTGTTTAGCCTATGCTAAAGAAAACAGTCTTACCGTTTTGGATGCTGAGTTAGACGAAAGTAGCGCACAGGTAAATTACAAACAATCCAAGCAGCAACGACTACCAAGTCTTACCGGAAGTTTATCTGAAAGTTTTAATAACGGTTATAGTATCGATCCTATTACCAGCGATTATGTAAACCAACAAATTTATTCTACAAGTACGGCCCTAAGTACAAGTGTAACATTATATCAGGGAAGTCAGTTAAACAACCAGATCAAACAAAATAAATTATTATTAGATCAAAATTCACTTTTCGTACAAGAGGCTAAAAACAACATCACGCTAAGTATTACAGAAGCCTATCTAAACGCATTATACTATAAGGAAGCTATTTTAACGGCACAAAATACATTAGATGGTTCTGCCAAAGAAGTTGAGGTGGCAAAAGCACGGTACGAAGCAGGATCTATTGCCAAAAAAGATTATTCAGATGTTTTATCGCAACAGGCCTCAAATAAATATAATCTCATTATAGCTCAAAATAATTATGATTCTCAGCTTCTAACATTAAAACAATTACTGGAAATCGATGGTACGATGCCATTTGAAATTGAAGAGATAAATGCTGAAGATGAAATTAATTATGCCGTGTTTGAAACTGAAGAACAGATTTATAACAATGCATTAGAAAATTTACCATCTATAAAGGCACAACAGCTGGATGTAGAAATTTCAGAAAAAGATATCGATATCGCAAAAGGTGGTTTTCTCCCAACACTTTCGTTCTCCGGAAGTTTAGGGAGCGGTTATACCAGCACTCAGGATCTCACATTTTCAGATCAGTTCGACCTCAACTTCAATCAGCGGGTTGGTCTTAGTTTAAGTATACCGATTTTCAGTAAAGGTCAAAATAAAGCTGAAGTTCAAAATGCAAAGATCAATGTAGAAAAATCCAAAATAGCATTAAGAACGGTAGAAAAAGAACTGTACCAAAAAGTCGATAATGCCTGGCGAAATTCAGTTTCAGCACAAGAACAGCTAAGCGCAGCTAAAGTTGCCAGGGATGCCTCTTACCACGCCTATCAATTGGCACAAAAGCAGTACGATGTTGGCGCAATAAACACTACAGATCTTATGCTTAGCCAAAACACCTATACCAATGCGCAGCAAACTTACACACAGGCAAAATACTTAAGTATTCTGTACAAACAACTATTAGAATTTTATCAGGGAAACGAAATCAATTTATAACAAGATGAAAAAGAATAAAAACAAAATAATCATTGCCGTTGTAGCGATTATCATCATTATGGCAGCCTACTTTTTTTTCTCCAGAAGTGATACCGGAAAGATAACTGTAGAAACTGTGCGCGTAAAAGAAGATAATATCACGAACATGGTAACTGCAACCGGAACTGTAGAACCTCTTACTGAAGTAGAGGTTGGTACCCAGGTTTCTGGCGAAGTAGATAAGATCTATGTTGACTATAATAGTGAGGTTAAAAAGGGAGACCTATTAGCCGAAATTGATAAAACCAATTTAATTTCTTCGTTACAACAGGCTCAGGCAAATTATAATAATGCCGTGACCGAAAGGGATTATTATAAAAAGATCTATACACGCCAAAAATCGCTTTTTGAGCAGGAAGTTATTAGCCAGTCCGATTACGACGATGCCGAGTATAACTACAATAATTCACAAACGGCGGTAACTCAGGCATTATCAACGTTACAGGAAGCAAAAACAGATTTAGGCTATGCAGATATCTACTCCCCTATCGATGGCGTTGTATTATCTGTTGAAGTTGATGAAGGACAAACCGTAGCTGCCAGCTTTGAAACACCAACACTGTTTACCATTGCCAAAGATCTTAGAGAAATGCAGGTAGAAGCCGATGTAGATGAAGCAGATATTGGGCAGGTAGATGAAGGACAACGAGTAAGCTTTACAGTAGACGCCTATCCTACAGAAACTTTTGAAGGAGAAGTTACACAAGTTCGCTTAAACCCTACCGAAGAAGAAAATGTAATCACTTACACCGTGGTCATCAAAGCTCAAAATCCAGATCTTAAATTAAAACCAGGACTTACCGCAACGGTAGCTATTTATTATCAGGAATTAAAAGATATCCCCACAATAGAAGCAAAAGCAGTCAATTTTCAACCAAATAATGAAACTTTAAAAACTTACGAATCACAAAATGGCTTAACCGCAACTATGCGCTCGCCTGAAGAAGACATGCAAACTTTTGCAAATGGTAATACAACTGTGTGGGTATTGCAGGAATCTGGAAAGATTATATCCAAAAAAGTGAATTTAGGCGCCAGCGATGGGGTTAATGTACAAGTTTTAGATGGCTTAGCTTTAAACGAGAAAGTAGTTTATGGTTTAAAAGAAAAGAATGAAGTATCTGTGGATGGTGCCCGTAGCCCTTTTATGCCGGGACCTCCGGGATCTGACGATGAGGAAGATAAGGACGAAGACTAAATACTACTAAAAATGAGCAATCTTATAATAAATATAGAAAACTTAAAAAGGGAATTCGTAATGGGCCAGGAAACGGTACATGCGTTAAAAGGAATTTCCTTTGGAGTAGAACAGGGCGAATTTGTAACGATCATGGGATCTAGCGGATCGGGAAAAAGTACGATGCTAAATATCCTTGGTTGCCTGGATCGCCCAACTTCCGGAAGTTATGAAATAGACCAGGTTTCTGTTGGTGAACTTACAAAAAATGAATTAGCCAAAATCCGAAATGAAAAGATCGGGTTCATTTTCCAATCCTACAATCTGCTGGCACGAACTTCAGCCATAGAAAATGTAGAGTTACCACTACTGTATAATAGTAAATATTCTTCAGAAGAGCGCAGAAACAAAGCTATTGAGGCTTTAAAAATGGTTGGTTTGGGGCAGCGTTTAGATCATACGCCTGCCCAGCTTTCCGGGGGACAGCAACAACGAGTTGCCATTGCAAGATCTTTGGTAAACGATCCCGTAGTAATCCTGGCAGATGAAGCTACCGGAAATCTTGATACCAGAACATCCTACGAGATCATGGCTCTTTTTCAGGATCTAAACAAACAGGGAAAGACCATTGTTTTTGTTACCCACGAAGATGATATTGCTGCTTTTAGCTCCAGAACTTTAGAGTTTAGAGATGGTAATGTGATTAGCAATAATGTTAATCGAAATATTTTAAGCGCTCAAAAAGAACTGGATGCGCTACCTAAAAAAGAATAAATATGAAAATTCTCAATTTGCTGAAAATCGCATGGAGAGCGATCAAATTAAATAAATTAAGAACCTTCCTTACTATGCTGGGTATCATAATAGGGGTCGCGGCGGTCATTACTATGTTAGCCATTGGGGAAGGTTCTAAAAATAGTATTCGCACTCAAATTTCAAGCATGGGTTCTAATATGATCACCATAAGACCGGGAGCGGGAATGCGTGGCGGTGTGCGTACAGATCCCAGTGAAATGCAATCGATAAAGATCGAAGATTACGAAGTTATAGCCAACAAATCTTCTTTGCTTACTAAGATTTCTCCCGTAGTTAGCGGTAGCGGACAGGTAATCACCGGTGCCCAAAACTGGCCTTCTACAATTTATGGTGTAAGTGAAGCTTACTTAGATATTAGAGCATTAGAGATCGAAGAAGGTAGTATGTTCACACAATCTGATGTTCGTAGTGCCGCCAAGGTTGCGATCATTGGGCAAACTATTGTCGAAAACCTGTTTCCTGATGGAGAAAGTCCTATCGGGAAAATGATACGTTTCAATAAAATTCCATTTAAGATCATTGGTGTTTTAGCTTCTAAGGGAGAAAATACTTTTGGCCAGGATCAGGATGACCTTTTGGTAGCTCCATATACCACGGTACAAAAAAGAATCCTGTCAATTAATTATCTAAATTCTATAGTAGCTTCTGCAATTAGTGAAGAGCAGGCAAACGATGCAGTAAAAGAAGTTACTCAAATTATGAGAGATCAGCATAGTATTTCTAATCCCGCTGAAGATGATTTTAATGTATTCTCTATGGAAGAATTGATCTCTATGTTCAGCTCTACCAGCGAAATGCTTACACTGTTATTAGTAGCCGTTGCGGCGATATCACTTCTTATTGGCGGTATCGGGATTATGAATATAATGTATGTATCTGTTAAGGAAAGAACCAGGGAGATAGGATTGCGGCTAGCAGTTGGCGGTCGCGGAATGGATATTCTTATTCAGTTTTTAATCGAGGCTATTTTAATTAGTATTACCGGCGGACTTATAGGGGTTACATTAGGATTTTTAAGTACCTTTTTAATTTCTAATATTTTAAGCTGGCCAACACAAATCACCTTATATTCGGTAATAATTTCGTTTGGCGTTTGTGCCATAACCGGTATTTTCTTTGGATGGTATCCAGCAAAAAAAGCATCTATACTAGATCCAATCGTAGCTTTAAGATATGAATAGAACAAAAAATCTTTTTAATAATAAGGGAATTGTAATACTGCTACATGGTTTAGTATGGGCAGTATTATTCCTATTTCCTTATTTGCTTAGCGGCAATCAGGTCGATATTTATCGAATTTCAGAAAGTATCTGGATCCCGCTTATACTATACGCATTCTTATTTTACGTAAATTACTTTTTACTGATCGATCATTACTTATTCAGTAAAAAAATCCCGGTATATATCCTTGTCAATATTCTATTAATTGCATTGCTTTTTTTAGTAAGTGATTGGACAAAGTCTTTCTTTCCAAGAGAGCCACGACCTAAAGATCTGAATCTTCCGCCAGAGAAATTTTTCATTTATTTAAACTCCATTTCGTTTTTAATTCCGCTTATCTTTTCAATTTCCTTAAAAACTATTGAAAGATGGCAACGTACCGAAAATCAAAGAAAGGAAGCTCAAAAGATCAAATTAGAGAGTGAAATTCAGCATTTAAAATATCAGCTTCAGCCCCATTTTTTTTTCAATTCCTTAAATAATATTTATGCGTTAGTCGATATTTCTCCTGAAAAAGCAAAAGAAAGCATTCACAGTCTTGGTAAGCTTATGCGCTATTTACTTTATGAAACCAATGTTGAGCTGGTCCCTCTTCAAATGGAAATCAATTTTATGCAAACCTATATCGAATTAATGCAGCTAAGGTATTCTAAAAACATCCTTATAAATTACAGTTTTCCAGAAGTAAGCGAGCAGATTAAAGTCGCACCTTTAGTATTTATCACCTTTATTGAAAATGCTTTTAAACATGGCGTTTCTTCAGGAAAAACTTCAGAAATCAATTTTAAGATCGAAATAGACGAAAGGGATATCACATTTTGCTCGGTTAACGACTTCTTACCAAAGGATAAATCAGATAAAAGTGGCTCCGGAATTGGGCTGGTAAACCTGCAAAAACGCCTGGATCTTATTTATCGCAACGAATATCTTTTAGAAACTCGTAGAAAAAACGATCAATTCATTGTAAATTTAAACATTCCGGTAAAGTAGTAAGATGCAGAATAACTTGCTTAAATGTTTAATCGTTGATGACGAACCCATGGCTTTAGAACTTCTGGAAAGTTACGTCTTAAAAACACCGTTTTTAGAACTTAAAGGAAAATGCCAAAGTGCGCTGGAGGCGTTGTCACTTATTAATAGACAACAAATCGATCTTATATTTTTGGATATCCAAATGCCAGATCTTAATGGTTTAGAATTTTCTAAAACCCTTTCTAAGGATACCCGAGTAATTTTTACGACCGCATTCGATAGATACGCTTTAGATGGGTATAAAGTTAATGCTATAGATTACCTTCTAAAACCTTTTAATTATACTGAATTTCTTAATGCTGCGAATAAAGCGAAAGATTGGTTCGAACTAAAAAATAAGCCTGAAAATCCTAAAATTTCAGCTGCAAGTAATAGTCAGTTTCTTTTCGTAAAAACCGATTATAAACAGAAGAAAATAGCCTTAAACGAGATTCTTTATTTTGAAGGTTTAAAAGACTATGTAAAGATCTTCCTGAAGCTTGAAACCAAGCCTATTTTAACGATCAAAAGTCTGAAATCTTTGGAAGAAGAACTAGCTACCGATAAATTTATGCGTGTACATCGCTCCTTTATCGTAGCTCTAGATCATATTGATGAGGTAGAGCGTAACCAAATAATTATTGGCGATAAAAGGATTACTGTTTCTGAAGCCAACAGAGAAAAATTTCAGGAGTTTATAAATAATTCCTCGCTGTAGTTTTTCATAAGACTCTTTTAAAAATTGAACAAACCTTCCAAATTTGTATTTGACCTCCTCCCATATTTAGGTACTGGTCATAACTAGAGAATCTGGGCTATTTTCATTGATTTCAATGTATTCATTGGGTGACATGTCACCCAATGAGCTGTGTGGTCTAAACCCGTTATAGTCTTCCCTCCAAATATCGAACTTTTCTTGAGCATCTTCCAAAGAGAAGAACCAGTTTGTATTTAAACATTCATCTCTGAAAGATCCATTGAAGCTTTCTATAAATGGATTATCAGTAGGTTTTCCGGGTCTTGAGAAGTCTAATTCAACATTGTTTTCATAAGCCCATTTATCCAATACTTTACTGATAAATTCACTTCCATTATCTACTTTTATGCGTATAGGATAAACTCTTGCACTAGTAACTAAATTATCCATCACCCCAACAACATCACTTCCTTTAAGGGATTTTCCTGCATATATAGATAAACATTTACGACTGTAATTATCCACTACAGTTAAGGCTCTGAAACGGCTTCCATCGTAGAGTTGATCTGTCACAAAATCCATACTCCAGCACTCATGTAAACTAGAGGCATTACCAAGAGCAGGTTGTCTATGGGCTGCACACCGACTTCTTTTAGGTCTCTTAGATCTGAGGTTTAAACCTTCTTCGCAATACACTCTATAAACGCGTTTATGATTATCCATAAAGCCTTCCCGGCGAAGCAAGATATAGATCCTCCAAAACCCATAGCGTACCCGTGTTGCTGCTATTTCTTTCATTCTCATACGCAGCAATTCATCTCCACGTTCTTTGGGTGTATAATAAAAAACGCTTTTGTGCAGCAATATTAGACGTACACAACGATTGATGGAAATATTATATTCCATACGGATATTGCTGACCATCTCCCGTTTTCGAGACGGCCTTAGAACTTTCCTGCCTGCCGGCAGGCAGGTTTTTAAGTACGTCCTGAAGAATCTGCTTGTCATGACTTAAATCAGCTACAAGCTTTTTAAGCTGCGCATTCTCCTCCTCCAAGTTTTTGAGCCTTCTCAGTTCAGAGACACCCAGACCACCGTATTTTTTCTTCCAATTGTAAAAGATAGCCTCGCTGATTCCCATCTTGCGACAGACCTCAGAAAGACGTGTTCCAGTCTCAACCTGTTTGATCGCAAATACAATCTGCGACTCGGTGTATTTTGATCGTTTCATAAGCAAATAATTTATTTAAAGTTAAACATTTATTTGCCAGAAATACTCTAGTTTTTATTAGTCCGATTTAATGGGAGGAGGTCAAAGATGACATACATATCATTTCAAGAATCTCAAACATCATAACAGGTTTGTACTATTCTACCTTACTTGTTCATTTTCAGTTCAATCACTAACATTTTTAAAAATGTTTACTATAAAGTCATTAAATACTATTAGAATTTAAATGGCTTAAGAAAACATATCATCGAGATCTTTCATCATGGATTGATACTTCCGATGATA
>NZ_ARYN01000034.1 GCF_002094855.1 Zunongwangia atlantica 22II14-10F7 | reverse complement strand
TGACTTGCAAGATGGCAATGAGGGAATTTATGTCGTGAATAACTTTCGAGCTGAAGCCTCACGAGAAGTCCTCGATGATGTGATACAGGATATTAATATTCCTTCCGTCCCTCAGGTAGGTGGTCTCAAGAACTTATTTCGTCGTCATAACCGGAATATTAAAGTGACCATTAATGCTCATTATCAGCTCGTTTTAAAACCTCAATCTTAATACTTAAAATTATGAATAGTAGCCTTTTCGTTAATACTCATTCTCAATCTTCTTTGTTTTACTTCATGTTAGTATTTGTACATTTATTTGGGGGTAAGATTTGTGCTCAACAAGTTCAGGCAAGTCCAGATACCCTCTATGCAAATGAGAATATGCAAATCGCACTTTTCTTTCCCGCACCTATTCAACAGGCGATAACGGGGGCTCCAAGAATGAGTTTTACGTATAATAAAGATCATCCGCAGAAATTGGGCTTGTTAAAAGCACAACCAGGAGAGCCTAGTAATCTATTGGTCGTGGATCAGGATAATAATATTTATTCCTTTGTTTTGGAATACCAAAAGGAACTTTCTGTTTTAAATTATAGATTTTTTGAAAGAGATGCCATTTTTAAACTAAAGGCTACACCTTCAGATAGGGAGTTTGCTGGTCATCATGTCTTCGATTATAATGCTAATAAGACATATGTGGAATCCTTCGCAACGTATCTATTTCAAAGAAACTTACCAGTGCTTAAAAGAAAACGTCATCAAAAGATCAAGATACTAGTGTATCAGATTCAGTTCTATAAAGAATATGCGTATCTGATCATGGAACTAACTAATAGCTCCAATGTGAGTTTTCTTCCCGGAGAAATTAGCGCTTCTCTACAATTAAAAAAACAAGGGAAGAAGCACACCATGCAACGTCAGGATTTAGGTATAATGCATCGCTTAAATATCCCGGATATTGTAAAACCTGGAGAATCAAAACGTTTTATGATTATACTTCCAAAATTTACCATCCCTAAAAAATGGATGCTTGATATATCATTAAAAGAAAAGAAAGGCCGGCGTCATTTGCAAGTCACCTCGAATAAGCTTTAAATGTACATTGATTTATTTTTTTCTTTCTAGCGATGGAATATCATATTAAAGAAAATCTAAAAGAATCTGATTTGGAGTGATTTCATAGATTCCTGATAAATATTTGTTCTTTATTCATCACTTTTATACTCCTTATCATTTACAGCATCAAGCCATTCAGTAGGGCCACTAACTCTGCTGGTAATCGCTATCTGTATAAACTCGCTGTTTTCTGAAGCTCCGTGCCAATGTGGAATATTTGCTGGGCATTTTACAGCATCACCTTTTTTTAATATTCGTTTTGGACTTCCTTTTTCCTGATAGTAACCTTCTCCGTCTATAGCAACAATTATTTGCCCATTTGGATGTGAATGCCAATTGGTTCTTGCTCCTGGTTCAAATGTGACACTGCCAACTGAATTTCTATTGATACTATCCGAATTTATTAGCATTTCTAAATACGCATTTCCCGTAAAATTGTTGTTTTCTATTTTTACGCCTTTTTGGAAAATTAAAGTAGATTCTTCTTTTGAACTGTTTTGATTACAAGAGTATAAGCTTATACCTGTTATCAGAATTATTATAGTATTATATGTTTTCATTTTTTAATGCTTTTAAAGATTGGATTTGTAAAATTCTTCTAATTTATCAACTGCTTGATTTACATATTCAGGTTTCCAATAGGTTTCGATATGTGTGGCTCCATCTATTAAAAACAATTCTTTGCTTTTGGCGTTGGTGGCTTTGGGAAATGCATCTAATGTTAAATATAAAGTTTGTGCATTACTACCTGCTATCATTAGTAAAGGTTGGTCTATAAGTTCAATTCCATCGGTAGCGTCCCAAGCCATCAAATCTATTAAACTGCTTGTGGTGTAAAGAAATGTAGAATTAGGTTGCGCATGAGTTCGGAAATAATATTCATATCCTTGTCGATAAAAAAGCGTTGAAACTTTTGCTAATTCTTCATCACTAATACCATCTACGCCAGAATATATAATATCTCCCCCAGAAGTTTCGATTGCTCTTGCATTTGAAGCCTGTTGTAACCTTTCTTGGGTGGTGTTGATTTGTGAGTTTAAAAAACCATTTCTTCTAACAAGACCTGTATTAAACATGCTTAAGGTCGCCACTGCTTTAAAGCGTTTATCCGATTGTACCGCTTTTAAGGTATAGCCACCACCACCGCAAATGCCTAAAGCTCCCAAACGTTCGGTATCAACCCCAGGATATTGCAAAATAAAATCTGCCATACCGTGAATGTCTTCAATACGATTTTGAGGTTTGTCTACATTTCTTGGTGTACCACCACTTGCACCTTGATAGGCAGCGTCGGCAGTAATGGCAATATAACCTAATTCAGCTAAACGTTGGGCATATAGTCCGGCTGTTTGTTCTTTTACGCCTCCATTGGGATGTGCAACTGTTATTGCAGGGTATTTTTTTGAAGGATCGTAATTAGCTGGTATATACAGATTAGCTGAAATATCCAGGTCATTCAATTTATATGTAACCGGATGAATATTTACTTGTCCTTTTTTATTTTTGGTAATTGCATTTTCATATACCAACGTAAAAGGGTTTTCTTTCGCAATCTGCGCCTGCGTAATTGTAGAAATCAAACTTATTATTATTAAATAATATATTCTATTTATTCGCATTTTTAATCTTTTATAAGTTTCCAAACTCTACCAGATTTTCTACAAGGTCTAGTCTAATTTTTAGGATCTGTTTTTGATATAAAAGCCCCCGTTGGACTGTATTTCCAGTAGTTCGTTCGATTTTGCATCTTAGGTTTTCCATTCCGGTAATCAGGTCAATTAGGATTTCCGCTTTTTGTAAAATTTATCCAAGATGTATTCATTAATCTAGCCTCATAATCACATCTATAATAGCTTAATTGCTTAGCTCCTTCGCAACATTATCGTAATATTCTTGTGAGAGTACGTCAGTCCAAGTGGTTGGTGTTTCGCCCCCGTAAATTGCTAAATAGGTGACATCGTTTTCTTTAGAGGAAGAATGCCAATGCTCTATGTCTTTTTCACATTTAAGAATATCGCCTGCCTTAAGTATGATAGGGGCTTTACCTCTTTCTTGGTAATATCCTATCCCATCAACATAAATCAGTACTTGAGTTGTGGCGTGCTTATGCCAGTCAAGCGTAGAATTGGCTTTAAAATTAGCTTTAGTTATATGAAAGTTTAAGTCTCCTTCAACCGCTAGGACTCCGTTTAACCAAGCTTCCCCAATATAATGTGTATTAGGAGCCTTAAAACCTTCGTCTTCAAAAGAAGAAATGCTATATTCTTCTGTCTGTGCGGAAACAAAAAGTGGAGCAATAAATACTAATAATGCTAAAAGATTTTTCATGTTTATAAATTTTAATTTAATCCTTTTTCTTCAAGCCAATTATACATTAATTGGGCTATTTCTTGATTATTTAAATCGGACATCGGAAAATGTGTATTGCCCTTAATTCCGATTTCGGGCAGTACTACTAAAGTCACATCTCCACCTGCCTCATTGACGGCTTTTGTCCATTTACGTGCCATCAGTAATGCAGCTCGCCATTGTTCTTGTCCTGGGTTTTCGACTTTTTTTTCAGGAATATAATCACCATAATAAATAACAATAGGGATCTTGGTGAGTTTTTGAAAGTCCTCCATTGGTACTTCTCGAGCTTTCAAAATACCACCAACATACGATATCTCCTCAGGTGCTTTTCCTTCAGGGAAAATGAAATTACTTCCTGGTTCATAGGCCACGATTCCTTTAATATGATCCGTTTTAAGTACTGTACCCCAACCTTGACCGCCGCTGTGGGAATGGGTAACTAAAACAGCATCGCCAATTTTATTAAATAAGTTGGATACTGCGTCAATATTTAAATTAATATCTAAGGGGCCAGTGTCAGGAGTACTTCTCCGAAAAAACTGATTTAACGCTTCCGGATCCTTTGAGAATTGAATATTGGAATAAAAGTTTGTTCCTTTTCCCATTCTAAAAATGCCGAACCATAGCTGGTCTTCTGTTCTTGCTTCTAACATTTTAGGCTCTAGACTCTGACCTGAAAGACCTCGTCTGGGTTGGTCTAGTAAATAGACCGGAAACCCTTTTCTTAAAAAAATACTCTGAAATCCTTCTCTGCCATCTGGGGTTGTTTGCCAGGTACGCATGGACTGACCGTAGCCGTGCCAGAATACAAGAGGTAGATTTCGCGGTTCGGTAGGAATTTGGTATAAAACAGTGGCATGATCCCCATGGAGTGTCTGTCCTTGTGTACTTTGATTAGTTGGGTTGAATACTCCATGAGCAATAGGATCGAAAGTACCCTCACTCTTTTTGATCGAACCTCCAATAGCAAATGTACCTTGATTTTTAATAGTTATAGGCTCTGTTTTGTCTCCCTGGGCCCTACCAGAAATAAGAAATAACAGGAATAATAAGCTTATTGCATATGTTTTCATTCTATTACTTTTTAATTTTGTAATACAAATTTCAGAATTAAAATAATTTAAAAGCCTATATATATTACAGCGGTCGTTACCAATATCACTGATATATTTATTTAATATTAATTATTATAGTTCTTCTATTACTTCTTTAGCAGATTTTAATTTCTTCCTATTTAAATATGGCTTTAAGGTTTTTGCCAGATCTTCTAATTGTGCCTTTGTAAAACCTTGCTTTATACTAATACCCAAATGACCTTTTAACATAGGCTTTACATTTCCCAATGACATTAAGGCTGACACCGTAATTAATTCTCGTTGTTTATGGCTTAAGACATCCCTTTCGAAGATATCAGCAAATAAATGTTCTTTTAAAAAACGGTCAATTTCAGGTGAAAATTGCTGGTAATCGGGTTTTGTATCTGGTAATGGGTTTTGAATAAGTGCCTCCAAAACCTTTTTGCCCCTATCATATTTCGGTTGGGTATCATCAATAAGTGATGCTTCTTTTCCCCAATTATCCTGAATGCCATTTGCTCGCCGCTCTTCCAGAACAGCTAGAAAGGTACGTAATCCCATGATACTTTTAGGAAAGCCTACGTAGGCATATAAATGTACCAGTTCTTCCTTAATTTCATTTATGCTCAAACCATTGTCTAATCCTTTCGAAAGTTCGGGTTTTAAACCTTTCCAATCACTTTTTGCTGTTAATGCGGATATGGAGGCTATGCTTTTTTGCTGATTGCTTAGTTCTTGTGCATGAATATTATAATGACAAATGAAAAGCACTATGATCAATTTAAATAGTTTCATCGGTTAATCATTTTTTGGGAAGCGGCTGAGTACCTTTCTCCTACAATTTGAATGCTATTTAATGCAGTATGTATTGTAGCTAAATCATCTGATGATAAGTTGATGTTTGCGCTTTCTATATTTTCCTGCAAACGATGTATTTTGGTGGTGCCAGGTATGGGTGAGATGAATGGCTTCTGTGCCAATAACCATGCTAATGCAATTTGTGCAGGGGTGACCTTTTTTTGTGAGGCCATTTGTTTTACTAAATCAACCAATGCCTGATTGGCTTTTCGGTTTTCTTCTGAAAAGCGGGGAACAGTGTTTCTGAAATCAGAACTTTCAAACTTCGTGTTTTCATCAATAGCACCTGTTAAAAGGCCTTTTCCTAGAGGACTGAATGGCACAAATCCGATCTCTAACTGATCCAATAGCGGTAGGATCTCTTTTTCCGGTTCACGGTAAAACATAGAATATTCACTTTGTAATGCCGTTAACGGTTGCTCTTTATGTGCTTTTTTAATGGTCTCAACTCCGGCTTCCGATAATCCCCAATATTTTACTTTTCCTTCTGATATTAAATTTTTAATTGTTCCTGCAACCTCTTCAATAGGGACATTAGGATCCACTCGATGTTGATAGAATAAGTCGATATAATCGGTGTCTAAATACTTTAATGAGTTTTCAACAACTTGTCTGATACGTTTTGGACTACTATCTAAGCCTTGGCTTGGATCACCATCTTTAAACCCAAATTTTGTAGCCAATATAATCTTATCGCGAAAGGGTTTTACCGCTTTACCCAATAATTGTTCGTTACTACCTTTGCTATAAGCTTCTGCGGTATCAAAGAAAGTTACGCCTAAATCATAAGCTTTTCTGATTAACTCAATCCCTGTTTTTTCATCTGTTTGCGTTCCATAACCAAAGCTTAACCCCATACAGCCTAAACCTAGTTCGGAAACTTCTAATCCTTTTCCTAATACTCTTTTCTTCATTTTCTAATTCTTTTTTGGTGCTTCTACATTAGAGAATTGTAACACAAACTCTGGTAATCTTAAGCCTTTAATATCAATAGCCTTAATTTGCTCATTTAATGAAAACAATTCGTCAGTTGTAAATTTGATATTGTCAGCTTTTATATTTTGTTCCATATGGGCCATTTGAGTCGTTCCGGGAATGGGAACAATAAACGGCTTCTGGGCTTGTAACCATGCTAAAGCAATTTGGGCGGGAGTAGCGTTCTTTTCCATACCCCAGGTTTTAATGACCTCGACTAATTTTAAGTTTTGGGGTAGATTTTCAGGAGCATATCTTGATGTGTTTGCACGAATGTCAGTTGGTGCAAAACGTGTTTGTTCATCAATACTTCCTGTAAGTAACTGGCAGGCTAAAGGCCACCAAGGTACAAAGCCGATGCCTAATTCTTCACACAGAGGAATAATGTCATTTTCTGGTCCCCTCCAAATCATAGAATATTCATTTTGAATAGCTGTAAGCGGAAGTTCAGCGTGAGCACGTCTTACCGTTTGAACTCCAGGTTCTGATAACCCCCAATGAAGTACCTTGCCTTCGTCCATTAATTGTTTTACTGCTCCGGCTACATCTTCTATAGGTACTTCTGGATCCACTCGATGTTGATACAATAAATCGATACGGTCTGTTTTCAGTCTTTTCAACATTCCCTCAACTGCTAATTTTATGTGTTCGGGTTTGCTGTTAAGTCCTGGTAAACGTTGTCCTGTTTCCAAATCGATATTCCAACCAAACTTAGAAGTAATGACAACATTATTTCTAAAAGATTGGATAGCTTCTCCTAATATCTTTTCGTTTTCAAATGGACCGTAGGCTTCAGCAGTGTCATAAAAGGTTACCCCCTTGTCGTAAGCTGCCTGAAGAATTTTGATCATATTTGGACGATAGGGGACTGTTGACGTGTAATGGCGGTGCATGTTCTGAACCCCCATTCCAATCGCAGAAACTTCTAATGTTCGTAATTTTCGTCTTCCAGTCAGAACAGTCGATTTTAAGTCTCCATTTTTCTCTGATGCCTCATTGGCACAGGAAGCCATAAAAGTACTCGGAGCTAATGCAGAAGCCATTGTAACCAGTCCTGCTCGTTTTAAAAGTTTTCTTCGATTCATCGTCTATGATTTTAGGCTAATAGTATTTATTTACAGTCCTTAATTAATACCCTGCCCAGGTTTTAAATTGTTTCACCATCTTTACATCTCTATGATCAAAGAATTTAGTGGTATTGGTATCTAAAGTTGCAATAGCATCCATATCTTCGTTTGAAAGTTCAAAATCAAAAACATCGATATTTTGCTTTATTCTGGAAGGTGTTACCGATTTAGGAATAACAACAATGTTTCGCTGAATCATCCACCGAAGGGTAACCTGGGCAACTGATTTATCATATTTCTTTCCAATAGAAATTAATAGTTCATTTTAAAAGAAATCACCGTTACCTTCAGCAAAAGGAGCCCAACTTTCGTGTTGTACACCATACTCTTCCATAACCTCATGATCTTCTTCCCTTTGATAAAATACATTCGTCTCGATTTGATTCAATGCAGGTTTGATTTCATTGAAACTAATTAAATCTACTAATCTATCTGGATGAAAATTACTAACGCCTATGGCCCGAGTCTTACCCTCTTTATACAATGATTCTAATGCCCTCCATGAACCGTAGATGTCATTAAATGGCTGATGTAATAAATATAAATCTAAATACTCTAATTGTAATTTTTCCATGGAGTCTGCAAAGGCTTTTTTAGCTTTGTCATAACCATAAACAGAAACCCAAAGTTTTGTCGTGATAAATAATTCTTCTCGAGGGATACCACTTTCTTTTATTGCATCTCCAACTGCTTTTTCATTGTTATATGCTTGCGCTGTATCGATACTTCTATACCCTGCTTTGAGTGCTTCCAATACACTATTTTTACACTCTTCATAATCCGGAACTTGATAAACACCATAACCAAGAATGGGCATTGAAATTCCGTTATTTAATTCTATATATTTCACTGTAAACCTTTTTTATATGATTAACATTAAATTGTTACAAAATTACAATAGAATTAAAGCCAGTTACTTATACTAATTACAGAGGTACTTACCAATATTACTGATATATTCTTTACAGAAGGTTTTAATAGTAATTATTAAGTACTTTTGAAATGAAAATTCAAGTCTATGGAATCAGTTTATAATTTTAATATCATTGATGAGTACAATAGATTTAATCAACAGGAAACTGTCCACCCTTTGGTGAGTGTTATCGATTTTTCTACGGCAGATAGACGTACTGGCTCTAAAATGTATTTTAATCTATATTGTATTTTTCTAAAGGAAGTTAAATGCGGAGACCTGAAATATGGCAAACAAACTTACGATTATCAAAAGGGAACCTTGGTTTTCATTTCTCCCGGTCAGGTTGTGGATGTTTTAAATAAAACAGAAGAGTACCAACCTATGGGGCACGGATTGGTTTTTCATCCCGATTTGCTATTGGGTACTTCTCTAGGAAAAGCAATTCATAACTATAATTTCTTTCAGTATAACTCAAATGAAGCCTTGCATATATCCAAAAAGGAGCAGGATATTGTATTTGATTGTTTCAATAAAATTAATTTTGAACTACAACAGGGCGTAGACAAACATAGCAAGAAGCTGATTACCACAAATATTGAATTATTCTTAGATTATTGTAAGCGTTTTTATGACAGGCAATTTATTACCCGTGAGCACATAAATTCTAATGTAGTCGCTAATTTTGAAACCTTACTGTTAAATTACCTCAATTCGGGAAAACCAAAAGAGATTGGCTTTCCTATGGTACAATATTTTGCTGATCAACTGAATTTTTCAGCGAACTATTTCGGTGACCTAATTAAAAAAGAAACAGGTCATACTGCCCAGGATTATATCCAGAAAAATGTGATCGGTGTCGCTAAAGAACGCATTTTCGATGTGGATAAATCCATTAGCGAAATAGCATATGAATTAGGATTTAAGTACCCACAGCATTTTACTCGCCTCTTTAAAAAACGTGTGGGAATGAGTCCAAAGGTGTATAGAAACTTGAATTGATTATTGCCGAATTTTTTTCCAAATTAATCTTTGATTATACGTATATACTAACATTATAATAACAGCACGTTTAGAGAATAATGTTTATAAAGTTTCTTATTGGGCTATAAAATTATTGAGCTTTCAATGTACCTATTGAATCTTTGAAGTTGCTTCACTAGTTCAGTATCCCAGTAGAATACTTTCTACTAGTTAGACCTCATTAGATAAATGGAAATATTGAATATTTTGAAGTTCTTATTTGTTAAGTATCCGGGAGTCTTGAAAATTGAAAAAAAATCGGGAAGACCTTATTCGCAAAAGCAGAGGATTGATCATTCAACAATGAGCAGTTAAATTTAAAGCTAATAGGAAGTTAGCAATCACTACTCATAAAACGAAACGATAAATTTTTTCTTTGTTAGACTAAGGAAGATAGAACTAAATGGATTTTTCTAATACTAGTCGGAAACAAATTGAAGCTTGAAACGATTATTATACAATTTTATATATTGTTCTGAACATAATAATTTCACGAGAAGAATGAACCAAAATAGTCCAAGTACTTCCGAAAATATTAATGATAATACTAAACCAGTTTTGGAATTTATAGCTATAAAATGCATAATTTTTAGGTTTTTCAATGCATCCTTACAAGTGCTAGTAGAAAGAATTAATGATGATAAATGGAGATTACCTACTGAGAAATTGTTTCAAAATGAAGATTTAGATGATGGCGCCAATAGAATAGCTGCCGGAATACTGGATGTTCAGGATATTTTTCTTAAACAATTTCAATCCTATAGAGATTTTATAAATTCTCATTCTGTTAATAAAGACAATAGTAATCTACTTTACAACGAAGAGGGTGTTTCTGTTGGTTATTATATGCTAACCAATAAAAACCAAAATATAAATGAGCACCATAAAAAATATACCTGGATGGACTTTAAAAGTTCAATTGATTCTACCTCCGATAATGCAATTAGTGATGCCAGCAGGCAAATTAAGATTGATCTAAACGATACTCCAATTGCTTTACATTTATTAGCTAAGGAATTTACCATACCTGAAATGATGAAGCTTTATGAAATAATATTGGGACGAACTCTAAATCGAGGGAATTTTTATAGAAAAATTAAGGACTATAATATACTAATTGATCTTGAGAAAAAAGAAATAAAGGAATCTCATAATGCAGCAATACTTTATAGCTTCGATCGTCCGGCATACTTTTCTAAAATAAAGTCGGGATTTGTAAAAGCCTGGTGAAATCAAGCATTTTTAATGCTAAGGCATTTTTTAGTCATTGATATTTTTTATAGGAGTGTTCCTATAAAAAATATTTGACATTAGTAGTTAATGAATGTGTTTTCTCGATAATTCTGATCTTAGGTTTAAATTGAGATGCTCCTTTGCAATATTTTTTAGTTGATATCATGATTAATGTGAGCTTCATACTGTTTGTAAAATGGATATAAATTATATTTAGTATAAATTGACTTTTGTGTAAGCAGTTTTCACAGGATTTGTAATACATAACTACGTTTCATAGCAATTAAATCTTTTTCATGGGAGGGATAATGAACATTCATCCTGATGATACAATGAATAAATCCCATATGTTCAAAATTTTTTGATCAATTTTAATTTTTACCAAAAGATTTATCGCATAGTACGAGAATAGAGAAATATAATGCGGCCTTAACTACAGCCTCAATTTTCTTTTAAGCCCCAAGGCTTATTCTTTTAGAAAATCTATTTAATCTTATTTAATCATATTCCTAGTCTGATAGTTGCTAGTTTCTATTTAAGTGTTTAAACCATAGTGTAATTCATGGTATGAAACTAATAAAATCTTTTTCAGGATTGATTGCTGCAAACTTTTTCTTTAGTAACGAAGGTTTAATCTTTTCTATTTAGTTAAATACCTTTTTGTTAAATGGAATTCATCTTGCATTTAGTTTCCCTTCCG
>NZ_ARYN01000033.1 GCF_002094855.1 Zunongwangia atlantica 22II14-10F7 | reverse complement strand
CTGAAGAAAGTGTATAGAGCCGTTACCAAAGATGTAGCCGAAGATCAACTATTGAACCTGGAAGAGAAATGGGGAAGTAAATATCCTGTGGTCATTGAAAGCTGGCAGCGTAACTGGGAGCAGCTATCTCAGTATTTTGAATATACAGAGCCCATTAGAAAGATTATTTACACCACCAATGCTGTAGAGGGCTTCCATCGCCAGATCAGGAAAGTTACCAAGACCAAAGGTGCATTTACAAATGATATGTCGCTGCTCAAGCTGGTCTACCTGGCTACAAGAAACATTGAGAAGAAATGGACCGCTCCTTTGCATAATTGGAGCCTTACGATTCAGCAATTTTATATTAAATTTGGAGACCGGATACCGCTGGCCATAAACGCGAATTCCACTGGGGCTAGCCCCAGTGGAATTGAAACATCAGACAGAGTTTAATTTACAGACCCATGAAAAAAGGCAGATTGAAAATCTGCCTTTTTTTAATTCGATATATTTAATATTTTATTATTTTACAAAAAAACTTTCTTCTAGATCTTTGATCATTATTTTAAACTCACCAGCTTCAAGAATACTTTCACCATTTTGATCGGCATATTTTAGATCGTCTGTTGAAATTGTAAAGTTAACCGTTTTAGAAGCGTCAGGCTCTAATTCGATCTTCGTAAATCTTCTAAGTCGCTTAACATCCGGAGTTATTTTACTCGCATACAAGTCTGAAGTATACAGTTCAACAACCTCTTTTCCTTTTCTATCTCCGGTATTCGTCACTTTTACTGAAACTTGTAGTTTCTCTCTTGCTCCAATCTCAGTTGTATTAATTTTTAAATCTGAATATTTAAAAGTGGTATAACTTAAACCATCTCCAAATCGATATTGCGGATTGTAATCAGCTTCATAATTATAAACCCCTTCCGCTTTCTTTTGTTCTTCAGAAGGTTTATGAATGTAACCGATCGTCGCATTTGGATATCTTGGATAAGTATAAGGTAACTTCCCGGAAGGATTCACTTCTCCAAATAAAATATCTGCCAAGGCATCACCACCAAAATTACCTGGTAAATAGGTTTGTACAACCGCTTTCATTGCTGGTTCGATCTTACTTATAATTCTTGGTCGACCTTCATTTAAAACTAGAATTACCGGTGTTCCTGTAGCTGCAACTTTTTCAGCTAATTCAACCTGATGTTCATTTAAATACAAATCGTTTAAATCTCCCGGTTTTTCGGTATAAGTATTTTCACCTAAACACAAAATCACCACATCTGCTTTTTTAGCTTCTGAAACTACTTTCTCTAGTTGATCTGGAGCTTGCTCATAATATTTCCCATCCATTTTATAGCTCACTCCGGGAACGTAAGTCACGTTCTTTTTCTTTCCTTTTTCTTGAAGTGCTTCCAAAATTGTGTTGTAGTCTTGCGCATATTCCGGAGTTTTTTCACCTTGCCAAGAGTACGTCCACGCTCCATTCAACGTTCGCATATTATTAGCGTTAGGACCGGTTACTAAAATCTTTGCATTCTTTTTAAGCGGAAGAATATTTTCTTCATTTTTTAGTAAAGTAATCGATTCTGCTGCGGTCTTGTATGCTGCATTTTCAAAATCTTTACTTCCAAATTCAGGATAATCTTTTGGGTTGGTGGTTGGATGTTCAAATAAATTCAACGCAAATTTCACGCGTAAAATTCTTCTTACCGCATCATCGATTCGTTCTTCTTTTACCTTTCCTTCTTTTATCAATTCTACCAAACTATTGTAAAAAACTTCGTATTTATAAGGAACCATCGACATATCGACACCGGCATTAATGGCCATCATCACTGCTTCTTTATCATCTTTAGCAACGCGATCACGACGGTGGAGATTTTCTATATCTGCCCAATCGGTTACGACTAAACCTTTAAAGTTTAATTCTTCTTTTAATAAGCCCGTCAATAAATTTTTATTGGCGTGAACAGGAATTCCGTTAATGATTCCGCTATTTACCATAATTGTGTGCGCTCCGGCTTCGACAGCAGCTTTGAACTGAGGCAAATGATATTCGCGTAAAGCTGAAGTAGGAATGTAAGAAGGTGTTCTATCTTTTCCTGAAGTAGCCGCATGATAACCTAAAAAGTGCTTTAAAGAACTCGCAACGTGTTCCGGATTCGAAAGGTCATTATCTTCACCTTCGTAACCATCGATCATTTCTACGCCTAATTCTGAAATTAAATAAGGATCTTCACCAAAAGATTCCCAAATTCTAGGAAATCGAGGATCCATTCCTAAGTCTAATACCGGAGAGAAGTTCCAAGAAATGCTGCTCGCTCTCGTTTCGTAAGCTGTGATTTCTGCCCCTCTTTTTACTAAGTCGCGATTTCTAGTTGCGGCCTGACCAATTTGTTGCGGAAACATCGTAGCTCCCACCGTATAAGTCGCTCCGTGAATCATATCTACTCCATAAATTACCGGAATTTCTAATCGATCTTTTAATGCAGTTTCTTGAATTTGGCTAATTAAAGAATACCATTTTTGGGGCGTTAATGCACGGTTGTTCGCCGTATTCAACACCGAACCAATATGATGATCGATTAAAGCTTTGTTTAACGAATCTTGATCTAACTCAAAAGGCTCGTAACTCGAATAAATATCGTCTCCTTTAGTGATCACATCGAGCGTGATCTGCGTCATCTGTCCGACTTTTTCTTCAATCGTCATTTTATTGATTAACGACTCGATCTCTTGATCGTGCGCAGTACTATTTAATTGCGCCTGAGCAAAATTTCCGAAGTGCAAAAACACTCCCAGAAATAGTGAATATAATTTCATAAAGTTTATAGTTTTGGGGATTTTTAAATAACAAACGTACCAACCGATTCTGCCGGTAATTTCACTTCAAATATTTCATTTTCTAATTGAAGTTGAAATGATTGCGCTTTTTTATTTTTATTCTGAACAATCACTACAATTTTACCTTCTGGAGTTTTAAAAGCAACATTGGGTAATTCTTCCAGTAAATTAGATTCGATTCTAACTGAACCGGGCGTTACAAATTTTGAAGCTTGCGCTATAATGTAATACGCAGGTTCTCTGGTAACCTCATCTCCTTCAATGGTTATTGCACCTAAGCAGCGATCACAACCACCTCGATCGGTATGCGGTTGTTGATTTTCGTCTGCAGCAACATTCCACTCTAAAACAGTTTTACACCAATTTCTAGTCGCACCGATTATTAGGTTTTCGGTATGCCAATTCATTTCTTTAGCAAAATCGCCTGGAGCTCCTACCCATTGTTCGGTGAAATATAAGTTTTTATCGGGATGTGCTTCGTGAACTTTTGAAATCGCATCAACCTCACCACCATATAAATGAAATGCAGAACCATCGATATATTTTGCCGCTACAGAATCGTTTAAGATCGTGATAGGATAATCGGGACGATCGGCATTGTGATCGTACACAATGATCTTTGTTTCGATATTATTTTCTTCGAAAATTGGCCCTAAATGATTTTTTACAAAATCCTTTTGTTGTTCAGCTTCCATCAATAAACTTGGATTGTTGCCGGGATGCAAAGGTTCATTTTGTACAGTAATGGCATCGATGGTAATTCCTTCAGCCTTCATCGCTTCAATATATTTTACGAAGTAATTGGCATAACTATCGTAAAATTCTTCTTTTAAACTTCCGCCGCGGGTATCGTTATTAGTTTTCATCCATTTTGGTGGAGACCAAGGAGAACCTAAAATTTTAATATCAGGTTGAATTTTAATGATTTCTTTTAGCACCGGAATCAAATGAAGTGTATCATTTGCCAAAGAGAAATGCTCTAAATTTTTATCGATTTCGCCTTCCGGTAGATCGTTATAAGAAAATGGTGCTGCATCTAGATCTGAAGCGCCAATACTTATTCTTAAATAACTTACGCCAATGCTATTGGTATCTCGTGCAAAGAGTTCTTGTAATAAATCTTGACGAGCTTTATCTGACATTTGGTGAATATGCATTGCGCTACCACCGGTTAAAGTATAACCAAAACCATCCATCGTTTGGTAGGTTTTGTCAGCATCAATTTTAATAACCGATAATTGTTCAGCATTCTGAGTTTCAGAATTTGTGATCTCACTTTCAGCTAAAAGTTTTTCTTGATCGAACGTGGTAATATAAACATTGCCTAAGCTTTTATTTTTTTCTTCGGAAGAATTTGCTTTAGAATCGCCAATGCAAGAACTAAAGGTCGATAACATTGCAATACCTAAAGAAATCCCGATGCATTTATGAAGTATTTTTTTCATATTTTTTTTAAAAATACCTAAGCAGATGACTGGCTAAGATCATCTGCTTAGAAAAGTTAGTGATATTTATTTATTCTGCTGTAATTTCGAAAGTCGCATTCGAGTATGTAGAATCGAAGTTTAAAATGGCTTGATAGCTTCCGGTTTGTGTGATTGGATTCAAATCTCCACCGCCGTTCGCTAAGTTTCCGCTCATTACAGAATTGTCTCCACCTTCCGGTGTACCAAACTGTACATCCCAGGGTGAATTAAATTTTAAGTTATATCCTGCTTCTAAATTTTGGGTCGTGGTAAATTGCATAGGATGCACATAAGTCATTGCGTATTCATTACGCCCGTCCCAATTACTTGGATCCCATTGAAAAAGTTTAAGGTTGTAATATTGCCAACTACCACTTCCTGTTGCAAAATTGAAAGTCAGTTTATAAGCTTGATCGTGATCTACACTAAACTCGCCTTCACCTTCTAGAAAAGAAATTCCGGCAGTAACACTATCACCATCAGGACTATCGGTAGCGCCAATGATACTCGAAGTAAAATAGGAAGTACCTGAACCATCTTGAGCACTATTTAGGGAATAGCTTACCCCTGCTTGAAGTGGAAGGTATTCTGAAGTAAATGTATCAGCATCTAAGCTAAGTTCAGCAATAGAAGTTCCGTTTTCTAATAAAAACAAACTTGATGGGGTTTCTGAAGGAGCACTTAAATTACTTTCTAAAGTATAAGTGTAGGTATCACCAGATAAATCTAAGCTTACCGTAAATTCCCCTGAATTATTTAAGGGAATATCTTCGATATTAATCCCTGCCTCCCCGGCTTGAGATTCCATATAAAGCTCGTTGGAAGTTCCTTGGATTCTTTTTAATAAATGTCCCCAGTCCTGGTTGGCCCTAAATACAAAACCTCCAGCGGTTTCTCCGTTAGGCACTGTTAAAAATATAGTGGTTTCCCAAACACCATTACCAATATATTCTAAAGGCTCATCGCCATTCCAACCATCTGGAATGACGCTTCCTACGATACTCCAATGCTCTATTTTCCAAAGTGAATAGGTGTTGTCGTTTAAGTTTACGGTTATTCTATATTGCCCACTTTCTTCTACAGCAATTGGATTTCCATTCTTTTCGATAGTTCCTTCCCCTCCGCCATAGATATGCGTAGGTAATTCCTGGTTACTATATAAACTGAAAGTTTGTCCTGCTTCTAAAGAAGTATAGGCTTCAAAAATATAAGTGGACGCTCCTGAGGCATTTTGTAAATGACGCAAAGGAATTACTGCTGAAATATCAGTACCTACTTCGGTGGCACTTCCACCCATAAACAATTGATTAGGTACGTATTCATTTTCAAATCGAGTTACAGTGATTGCTCGGGTGGCGTAGGCTTTTGTATCCTGACAAATCGCCACTACGGTCCATTCTAATTCCGAGGATTCATTAGCTGTATAACCTGCATACGATAAAGCTAAATCTAAATCTGATGCCTGAATACTTGCTGAAGTTGCTTTCCCATTATTATCTGAGGTAAGACTCAGGATAGGTGAATCGTGATCTGTACTTCCCAAGGTATCTATTTGAAGTTCATAACGAACCTGAAATCCTGCAGTTGAAACCGCTTCTTGCCATTCAAAATAAAAATTTTCATTAGCCCGGTCTTCCTGAAGTAAAATTTCTCCATTTTCTTCAGGCGAAATTAATTCCGGCTGGGATAATTCCCAGTTTCCAATAGGATCTAAATTATCATCGTTTTCACAGCTGAAAAAACCGAAAACCGATAAACAAATAACTAGGTATATATAATATTTTTTCATTTTTCTAAAATTTTAGTTTATTCCCAGGTTATGGTGGCTACACTTTCTGAAGAAAGGCTATAATCAAATCTATTTTCTTCCATAATCACAGAAAATGTCTTTGAGGTTGGGGTTTCATTAAGTACTATTAAGACCTTGCTCCCATCAGGATTTTTAAATGCAACCCCCGATAATCCTGAATTGTCAGGAAAGTTTGAGGAACCAATTCGATGTGCACCCGGTCTTACAAATTTTGAAAAATGAGCTATTGCATAGTATTCTTCGTTTTTTTCAATTTCTCCTGAAGAATTAATGGTCACCACCCCTCTACAATCAGAGCAACCGTTATTCGTAGGGCCATGATTTTCATTAAGGGCCAAATTCCAAAACAAAGCGCTTTTAGACCAGTTTTTGGTAGAGCCCATCAAAATATTCTGAACATACCATCTTAGGTTGCTGGAAAAATCGGTACTCCATTCCCCGCCGGAAATCTCAGTAAAATAAAGTCCTTTATCCGGGTAAGCATTATGAACTTGTGACATCGCACTTACATCTCCTGCATAGGCATGAAAGGCACTTCCTGAAACGTAAGGATTAGCTTGTGAATCATCTAAAATGGTCATTGGATAACCCGGTTCATCAAAATTATGATCGTATGCGATTATTTTTGTTGAAATATTTGCTTCTTCAAAAGCAGGACCTAAGGTACTTCTTATAAAGTTAGCTTGCTCCTGAGCTTCCATATGCATCGTGGGATAACCCGCTGTATGTAAAGGTTCGTTTTGCGGAGTAATTGCATCGATGGTAATACTGTGAGTTTCAAAAGCCTGAATGTACTTCACAAAATAATTAGCATAGGTAGAATACCACTGTGCTTCTAATTTTCCCCCGTATAAACTTTCATTATCTTTCATCCAGGCTGGTGCACTCCAAGGACTTCCCATAAATTTAACTTCTGGATTAATGCTTAAAATATGCTTTGCTACGGGAATTACATGCATTTCGTCATGCGCAATAGAAAAATTCTCCAGATTGGGATCTTCCTGTCCTTGCGGCATATCATTGTAAGTAAAATCTTCTAAGGAAAAATCGGATGCACCTATGGTTAGTCTTATATAACTCATTCCTGCTCCACTTTCCGGATCAAACAAATCTGAAAGTAAACTGTTTTTTTGAGAAGCACTTAGATTATTAATTAAATAAGCAGATGAACCGGTTAAGGCTGCTCCAAAACCTTCTATTTCCTGCATTTGCTCATCTTCATTAATTGTAATTGAAGGATAAGAAGTTTCGTTATTATCGATAATACTTAGGTTGTCTTGTGCTGAAAGTAGCCTGCTCTCATCGCCACTGGTGACCCAAACTTGTGCGGTACCAACTTCGTTACCGCTACCGCCGGTAGTTGGTGGCGGATAGCTTTTATGATCATCGTTTGAACATGCAATTAACGAAGCTGCAATTACTATAGTTATTAATATCTTCTTCATTTTAGTATCCAGGATTTTGTGTAAGATTAGGGTTTCTATCGATCTCGTTTTGGGGAATCGGTAATAACAGATCTTTTTCGGTTACACTGTATTTTACAGGTTGGCCGGTACTTAGATCGATATCATCTACACTATTCATAACTTCAATAGCTTTGTTATATCTAATTAAATCATCCCAACGTTTCGCTTCTTGAGCAAGTTCTAATCGACGCTCTTTTAAAATAGCGTTCCTCACTGTATTTTGCGAGGCTGTTTCTCCTACAGTGAATGGCTCTAATTCAACTCGATTTCTAATGATATTTATTAGTTCTACAGCTTGGTCTGTTTGCCCTAATTCGTTTAAAGCTTCGGCTTTTAGTAATATAATATCAGCTAAGCGAAGTAAGTATTCATTATCCGCGCTTGCCCAGGCGCTGGCATTTTTCCATTTATATGCAAAAGCAACACTACTGTTAGGGGCATTTCCCCAATACTCATCGATCCAGGAAACTTTTTCAAAAAGTACGGTTGCATTTTTACGAATGTTATCACCTTCGGCATCAAAAGCAGCCACGAGATCTTTGGACGGAGTGACAAATTTCCTCCAGCTGTCACCACTAATAGAAGGCGGTAATTGCATCTGTGGCGCCCAGTTTCCTTCGTCGCCTCCTAAAAACTGGATTTCTAAAATAGATTCTGAATTATTATAATGATTTCCGTCAAACAATTCGGCATAATTAGCTAGTAAGGTATATCCTGCAGGGCTGTTAATTACTGCGTTGGTGTGTTCTAAAACTTTGTTATAATCTGGCACTGGCATTTGTGCATAAACTTTGGCTAAAAGTGCATTGGCTGCGCCTTTTGTGGCTCTGGCTTTGTTTACGCTGGCGTCATTACCGTAATCATCGGGTAAGCGTGTTAAAGCTTCCTCTAAATCGGCTATAATTTGGGTATACACTTCGTTTACCGAAGCTCTTGGTTTTCTTGTTACCGAAGGATCGGTGGTGCTTATAAACTCCAGGTATAATGGTACATCACCAAAATTCTTTACAAGGGTAAAATAATGATAAGCACGTAAAAAATAAGCCTGTCCTAAGATTTGTTCACGTTCTTCTTCGGTGATTCTATTTTCTACTAAGGGCGCATTTTCCAAAACGACATTAGCTTTTGATATGGCGTTATAAACATTTCCCCACATTCCGTAAATCCTGCCGTTTGTGGGTGTGATATCTATACGGTCAAATTGATAAATTTCGGGATTGTCACCACCTGCATAATGATTATCCGATCTAACATCCTGATAGATCACTCTATCCCATATATAATAATCTGAAGATTGAAAAGATTCATAAACCCCTGTTAATGCCGCCTGTATTTGCGGACCTGTAGCGTAGGCGGAGGCTGCTGTTTCTTCAGAAATTGGTTTTATGTCCAGTTCATCATTACAGGAAACCAAGCTTCCTGCTACTAATGAAATCATTATGTATTGCTTTAAATTTTTCATAATCATAATCAATTTTAAAATCTAACATTCATTCCTAAAATTACGTTTCTGGTTTGCGGGTAAGTACCAAAGTCTACCCCCTGTACTGCTGTATTCCCTCCAAAGGCATTAACTTCAGGATCAAAACCGGAATAATCTGTTATCGTAATTAAATTCTCACCTGTTAAGTAAAGCTTCAATGTGCTTAGCTTCAATTTACTTAGTAATGATGGGGGAAGATTATAGCTTAAGCTTATCGCTTTAAATCTTAAATATGAACCATCCTCAACATAGTTTGTTGAAAGTCTTGAGTTTTTGGTGTCAGCTTCTAAAGCTCTTGGGATCGTAGTAATATCTCCCGGTTGTCTCCATCTATTATTTACAGAGGCTAACTGGTTTTTAGAGTCCACCATTGCTTCCATCTGTAAACGGGTTGCATTGAAGATATCATTCCCCTGAGATCCCTGTAAGAAAATGTTTAAACTGAAATCTTTATAGTATAGTGTATTCCCCAAACTATAGATAAAATCTGGATTAGGGTCACCAATAATTCGTCGATCTTCTGCTGTAGGATTAAATGTACTTTCGCCATTTTGATCGATGTAATAAACATCTCCCGTTTGTGGATCTACACCGCCCCATTGATACCCATAAAATGTACCTAAGGCCTCTCCTTCTTTAATTAAACTTACATTTCCTCTACTGGCCACATCCCCTCGGGTAATTACCTGACCAACAATATATTTAGCTTCATTTCGATTTAAGGAAAGATTTGCAGAAGTGCTCCAGGAGAAATTATCTGTAGTTATATTTACTGTATTTAGTTGAAATTCCAATCCTTTGTTTTGAATTTCTCCGACGTTTTGGATAGCAGAACTAAATCCGGTTCCGGTTGGTAGCGGATTATTTAGAAGAAGATCGTAGTTCTTTTTTATATACGCATCTACTGAAAAGGTAATATTCCCGTTGTATAAACCTAAATCTATACCGATATTCGTTTGCTCAGATTCTTCCCATTTTAAATCTTCATTTGCAATAGTTGCGGGATAAGTACCGGGCATCGTTTGCCCTCCAATAGGATAATTTCCTCCAGATCCTACCCTTGCAAGGTATGCATAACCGCCGGTGTCGTTACCAACGATCCCCCAGCCGGCTCTTAATTTTAGTTCAGATAAATTTTCTACATCTTCCAGGAAAGCCTCTCTGGAAATCCTCCATCCAGCTGAGAAGGATGGAAAATATCCCCATTTGTTAGCAGGCCCAAAAGAACTGGAACCATCAGCTCTAAAGTTGGCTGTTAATAAGTATCTTTTTTTGAAGTCATAGTTTAATCTAGAAATGAACGACGCATTTGTTTTTTCGCTTTTACCGGCATTCGCGCTTATAATTTCAGATCCTGCTCCCGGAGTAGTAATTTCTGCACTGGCAAAATTTCTTCTTTCGATACTACTGTTTTCCCAGCGATTTTTTTGAAAAACGCTCCCTACAAGGGCTTCCAGTTTATGATCCCCAAAACTGTGGTCATATCTAAGGGTATTGTCCCATATAAAATAATTATTAATATTTGTATTATAACGACCAATACCGTTTGTCGCACGCCCGTAACTGGTGGTAAATGGATCCAAGAAGTAATCATTACGGTCGGCATTAAAATCGATCCCGAAATTGGTCTTAAAAGTAAAGTCTTTTAAGAATTCTACTTCGGTATAAATATTCCCCAATAATCTTTGGTTTTTATATCTCCTATTTGCAGCATCTGTACTTGAAAACGGATTTTCCCAATCCTGAAATGGGTTACTGGTATAAGAACCGTCTTCTCTATATATCCCTATATTTGGAGGGGTAGCCAATGCTCCTAATATAACCCCACCTTGATTAACCGCAGCATTATCTGTCACATCTACATCTGTATAATGGGTATAATTGATATTGGTACCAATTTTTATCCAGCTATTTATTTCTTTGGATAAATTGGTTTTAAAACTATAACGCTCCATTTCTGCACTTCTTACCGCGCCTTCCTGACTAAGGTAACCTCCAGAAATATAATATTGCGTTCCATTATTATTTCCGGAAACGGCTAACTGATAATTTTGAGATAATCCTTGTTCAAAAATTTTATCCTGCCAATCTGTATTTTGGTTGTACTGGCTCCAATCAGTGTTTCTCCCCAGTTCGGTCATTAAATCACGGTACTGTTCTGCATTTAAAACTTTTTGAGTTTTCCATACTTCAGAAATACCAACATAGGAATCAAACTGAAATGCTGCCTTTTCAGATTCGCCCTGTTTCGTGGTGATTAAAACAACACCATTAGCTCCCTGCGCACCATAAATAGCGGCAGAGGAGGCATCTTTTAATATGGATATGTTTTCAATATCCGATGGGTTTAAAGATCGTGTATCCTGTGTAGGAACACCATCAATCACATATAATGGGTCACTATTACCATCTATAGAACTGGTTCCCCGTACCCTAATATTAAAACCAGCAGAAGGTTTTCCAGAACTTTTTAAAACCTGAACACCCGCGGCCTGTCCCTGTATTAATGATCCCAAATCATTGTTAGGCCGATCCTCAAAAGTTTCCTCAGCATTAATTACCCCAACTGCACCGGTAATATCTTCTCTTTTTTGTGCACCATAGCCAATAACTATAATTTCGGATAAAGCTTCGGCATTTTCTGCTAAACTTACATTAATACTAGTTTTATTACCTACCGTAATTTCTTGAGATAAAAAACCGATATAAGAAAAAGCCAAAATGTCGTTAGAAGACGCATTAATACTATAATTTCCGTCAAAATCTGTGACTACGCCGTTCCCTGTTCCTTTTACAATAACATTTACACCGGGTATAGGTAAACCCGTAGCTTCTTCTTTAACTGTTCCTGTAATCTCATTTTGTGACCAGGCATAAAATCCAATTAAGGAAAAACAAAAAAGTAAATAATTCTTTAATCCCATATTATAAATTTTAATAATTTCAATCGTTTTCATTCTTGATAAATTTCATTCGAAATTTTCAAAGCAATAGACTATAACGATTTCGATTTTTGTTTTAAATGATGATGGAAAAATATAAATCGATATTTTTAAGCTTAAGTTTTACAATACATTTCAAATACTTCACATTAAATTAACATTACTTTTTTACTACTTCAATTTTTGTAAATAACTAATTAATAGTGAATTAGTTTTTAATTTTTATACTTATTTAATCAGTAAAAACTATATTAGCAGGCTTTATTGATATAATTTTGATTCCGTATTTGTTATTTTTAATGCATGAAATCTAAAAATTTTAAGATTAAGGACTTTGATTTTGAATATCTGGCAGTATTTGTATTCTTATTTTGTGGACTTTTTAGTGAGTATCATACGATATCAGCTCAGAATAATTTACCCCCAGCTCCGGTAATAGACCTTTCTAAAAATCCTAATATCGATTATTATAGTCAGCAGGATTTCAATGCAGATACCCAGTTTTGGAGTGTAACCGAAGATGCTGAAGCGGTAATGTATTTTGGAAACAATGACGGAATTGTAATATTTGATGGTAGCCACTGGACGACCGTAGCTTTAACCAATTCTTCTTCGGTACGAAGTTTGGCTAAAGGGGTGGATGGAACTATTTATGCAGGAGGTTATAATGAGTTAGGTTATATAGAGCATAATGAATTCGGCGATTACCGTTTTATATCATTAAAAGAAAGTTTGCAATTACAGAATCTGTCTTTCGAAAATATCTGGCAGATTGATGTTATTAAGGAACGTGTTATCTTTAGAAGTTTCAAAAAATTATTTGTTTTAGAAAATGGGAATGTTACTCAAATTCCTTCTAAAAATTCGTTTATAAAATCTTTCGTTGTGGGTGACAGATATTTTGTTCAGGATGCTAATGAAGGACTTTATGAATTGAATCTTGATAAAAATCAGATTTCAGAATATTTTTCTGCTGAAGCTATGGGTAATCACTCCATTGTTTATATATCTAAAGATTTTGATCTGATTACCTCAAACGGTAAAATTTTTGAAACCAATCAAAAATCTTTAAGTCTTAAGCAGTCGATTTTTGAAGATACTAATGATCAAATTATTTCAGTCTTAAGCTTAGATGATAGCATTTTTTTATTGGGTACTTTAAGTGAGGGCATCAAAGTATTAAAGAAGGAAGGGGAAGGGTATCAGGTAAGTTACATTAATAGTGCAAACGATAAAACTGTTTTAAACCTTTATAAAACAAGTAATGGTAATGTATGGGCTTTATTGGATAGCGGACTCGAATTTCTAAATTATAACAGCCCAAGAACCACCATTTTTAATCAGGCTTCTGTTTATGATACCTACTGGGATAAAGATTATTTTTATGTAGCTACCAATAAAGGGGTATATTATTCAGCCTTGGTTAATCAAGAGATCAATCCCAATTCATTTAAAAAATTAAACGACATCCCTGGCCAGGCCTGGAGTTTTGATGAGTTAAATGATGAACTTTTTATTAACCATGATAAAGGTCTATTTAAACTTACCAATGGTTTTTCTTCTGAAAAAATAGGAAGTGTTAACGGGGTTTGGAAAACCATTAAGCTTAAAAACTATCCTAATACATATCTGGTGTGTACTTACGAAGGTATTTATATACTGAAAAATGAAGGCGGCAATTGGGGCATACGGAATAAAGTACAAGGTTTTGACGAATCTTCAAGGGATATTTTAGCAACTCATAATCCTAATGTATTTTGGATATGTCATGGTTATAAAGGAGTGTATAAGATAACTCTGGATAAGCAACTGGAACGAGCGATTGCTATTGATCATTTTACCGAGAAAAATGGGTTACCTGCAAAATTCAATATTAATGTATTTAAATGGCAGGATGAAACCGTATTTTCTACGAATAATGGGGTTTATAAATTTGATGAGTATGACAAGAGATTTAAGCCTTATAAGCCACTTAATAAGCTCATAGATACGACAAGAAATCCAAGAACAATTATTGATGCTAAAGATAAAACCTGGATAGTTCAGGACGATGAACTGGGTTATTTTCTAACAAATTCAGATAATCCAAAAATACAAAGCGATATTTTTCTTCAAACCAAAGGCACATTTAATCGTGGAATGGAATCTATAACGCCATTATCTGAAAATAGATTATTAGTGGGCACCCATAACGGCCTATTCTTATATAATCTATCTAATACCATTAGGCAAGAAGGAGTGCAAACTTTTTTTACCAAGATCACCTATAACAGAGATCAAAATACCGTAAATCTTCCTGTTGATAAAGATTCTATTGTCGAGATTTCCAATAACCTAAATAGTATAAAATTCTCTTTTGCTACGCCATCCATGGTAAATAATCAAAATATAAAATTTAGCTACAAGCTGGAAAATGTAGATAAGGATTGGTCTAGTTGGCAGCACTTGGCTTTTAAAGAATATAGTTTATTAACGCCTGGTAATTATGTGTTTAAGGTTAAAAGTAAAAATGTATTAGGCAATGAATCTAATATAGCTTCTTATCAATTTTATATACGTTCCAAATGGTATCAAAGTGGTATGGCCTATGTAGGTTATGCGATAATTTTTCTATTACTCCTTATAACCGGACAGCAACTGCTTGCCAAAAAAATAAAAAAAGAAAATCAAAAATCTATACTTAAAGAACAACGAGCAAATAAATTACTTCAGCTAGAAATAAACCAGTTAAAACTAGTTCAGGATAAAGAGAAAATTGAAAAGGATAAAAAACATCTACAGCGAGATATTATTGAAAAAAGTAAAGAATTAGCCAATTACACAATGCTATTAGTTAATAAAAAGAATTTTTTCGACCAACTTCAGGAAGATTTAAAGGAACTTAAACAGATTTCTAAAAATAAACAATCCAGTCAAAAAATTCTTGAAATCTTTAAGAAAATGCATCGAAACAATATTGATGAGCAATATTTGCAGGTTTTTGATAATAATTTTGAAAGTATTCACCATGAGTTCTTTATAAATCTGAAACACAAAATTCCTAATCTTTCTAAAAAAGAATTACGACTATCGGCATTCATTAAAATGGAATTGTCCAATAAAGATATCGCTCCATTATTAGGAATTTCTATTAGAGGAGTAGAAACGGCACGATACAGGTTGCGAAAAAAATTGAACCTGGAACATGATGATAATCTTATGGAGTTTTTTGAAAGCTTAATGAATTAATTATCGTTCTTAAAAAAAAAGCTTTAAATTTTTAATAAATAAGTATAAATATTATACCAATAACATTCAAACTTAGAGACCCAAAGAAGACAACAAGCGCCCATTTCGGGTAGATCTTTGCCTCTTTGATCGTGTTGGATAATTCCGTAGAAATCCGCTCATATTCGTTCTTTTCAAAATCCAGCGTATCTTCCAGGCTTGAAA
>NZ_ARYN01000032.1 GCF_002094855.1 Zunongwangia atlantica 22II14-10F7 | reverse complement strand
AGCCCAGATCCTTACACGTTATCTACATCTTAATAACCATGCTACATTACAATACTATCAACGAAATACTTCATCAGAGTCTATTACATCTCATTGAAGCGGAAGTCTTTAAAGATTTTCGTCTGGTTGGTGGTACAGCGCTTAGTTTACAAATAGGTCATCGGATATCTGTAGATATTGATTTATTCAGTGATGCCCAATATGGCACTATTGATTTTGATGCCATCACAGATTATTTACAACAGCACTTCAAGTATGTAGATTTTTTATCTGTTCCACCTGCACTTGGTAGATCTTATATCATTGGTACAGATATGGACAATGCCATAAAACTGGATGTATTCTATACCGATCCATTTATAACATCACCGCTAGTTGAAGATGGTATACGAATGGCTCGCATTGAAGAAATCATTGCTATGAAAATAGATGTGGTACAACGTGGCGGACGTAAAAAGGATTTTTGGGACTTACATGCCATGTTGAAAGACTATACGTTAGATCAGATGCTTCAACTCCATGAAAGACGTTACCCGTACACCCATGAAAAAGAAACCATACTACAGAATTTCGTAATGTTCCAAAATGCAGACGATGATTTTGATCCCATTTGTTTAAAGGATAAATATTGGGAATTTATCAAGGATGATCTCAAAGCACTTATTGAAAATTATAAAAAGTAATAGGTAATTTTCTTAAAGTAAAGTAGCCTTAATAGTACCTGTATCCTTTCCTTAAACATCTCTTTTTTTCGTTGCAACCATGGGGCGCAACCAAGATTGTGTCCACAGACACACATCTTGAATTAAGCTTCAAATGGAAAAATATTATCAGAAGTAACTTTAATTAATTGGGAAGTTGAATGTCTTTACACACTTCTTCCAATACTTCACAAGGACTAACATTAATAGCTAAGGCTATTAAATATATTTCATCTGCACGAAGTTTAGTTGTTTCATTTGAACTCAATTGACTTAGGCGAGATTTACTTATTCCTGTTCTTCTAGCTACTTCAGCTTTATTTACCGACCTACGTGCTAAATATAATCCTAGTGGTGTCATTTGTCCATCATTTACTTGTATAAATGTAGAAATCAGAGACGAATGTTTTAAATTTCTATACGATTGTTTTGAAAATAGATAGTTTTACTATACATTAGTATAGATTATCTACACAAGTGTATTAATTTACAAAACCACTTAGCATGAGAACATTCAAAAACACCCCATTAGCATTGAAAAATAAGATTGAAGAAATCAAGAATAGATTTCTTTCCGTAGCAGAAATGATCAGTATTTATTTTTCGCAAGTATCCATAAATGATACAGAGGTATATTTTTTAAATGCAATTTATGATGAAAAAGTCCTCTTTAAGGAAGAGCAATTTATTGCTATTAAGGAAATTCAAAATGAGTATACTGAGTTTAATATTCAAATATTTAAAGAGCGACAATTAAAGGATATCGTAGTGAACTTTAATAGTTATGCACTGCTTCATATTTACTTTGGTAAGGTTATTTATGGCAGCCCACCAATTCCCGATATTCTCAATAATATCAATCCCGCACATTTTTTAAGTGTATCAAAAGCAAATTTCAGAAAGGAGCAATTAAAGATTATAGATTTTATTGGTGATGCAAAATTCACGTATAAAGGAAAAATCAATGCCTATACAAGCTTTGGACTTCATCAATCCATCGAACTAAGCTTCCGAATCCTAGAACAGTTTTTTTGTGGAAAAGCTTTGATTAGCCACAGCTTAAAAGCACATATCGAATATTTAGAAGTAAGGATACCCAATATTCGATCATTATTTAATAATGATCAGGAAGATGAAAAGGAGCTTATTGAGAATTTAGATCGGGCGTATAATGCTGCTAGGTATACTTCAAACTTTTATATAAATAAATTAGAACTTAAATCAACATTCAAATACTTTCAGAAGGTATTTTATCTAACACAGTACATATTTGATCGGCAATATGAAAATTGTACTAAAATCATTAATATTTCTTCGTCTACAGCAAAAGTTGAAATGAACCATGTCCAGACTATTAATACATTTCAACGGTTATTAGTAGACCATCTAGTCACTAACTATCCTGTCCATTCTATTTATAGCATTACCGGAGCTATGAAGACTGATTTAAATTCTAATAAATGTATTTCCTGGTTAGATGGACAAGAAGCCTTGTACAAACAAACCTTATTAATCATCACTAGCGAACCTCTTCATAAAAGTGAAAATGATCTGATGATTGAATTGGATAACTATTTTCGAGGTCAATTTAAAACTTACATTTTACTCGATGATATAAGCAACGTCGCTATAAAGATAGATGAAGGAGGTAATTATTTAGAATACCTTCTAAAGTCCCAGAATAGACTCTATGCTCTAGATCAGCGGCTTTATAGAGATGAAAGCACTAGGGAGTATTTTTTTCCTGTGGAGTATTATACTAAAACTTCTGAATGGACAGTACGTAAAAATAGAGCAGAATTTATAGTTTCCTTAATGCAAGATGTTGAAGAGAAAGAAGATCATGCCACCTTCTTATTTCTTAGTAATCAGCTTATCGTTCAGGTTTGTTTAGGGTTACTGGATTTGTTCTGGAACTTAAAACCTATAGAAACCGATATTACATATTTGGTTAATTTGATCAACCATTTTTCAAATCATACGGCGACGATATTTAAGATCAGTAAATTTAAAAACACAGGAATACTCGAAGGGATTAGAAATGCTCCGCAATATATGCTAACTCCATTACCTTATAATTTCGATTATAAAGATATGGATGAGTTATTTTCAGCTTGCTTGGAGTTTATGCAGGAAACAAATAAAGTGGCTGATAAAAGATTAGAGGATATTAAAATTATGGCCTTTCAGCGATATGTTTCTATTAAAAACTGCTTTAATAAGGTCAACAGTTAGATCAATGAAAGTTTTGATAGCATGCAACAGAAAAAAGAACCACATATAGGGAGGAATATTAGTTTGATTAGGGAGCTCAGGGATATGAAACAATCCACGCTTGCTATGGAACTTGGGATTAGCCAACAAAGTGTTTCCTCTATTGAAAACAGCGCAGAAATTTCAGAGGAAAGACTGGAACAAATAGCTCAGGTATTAGCTGTAGACAAACAGGTTATTATCAAGCTGTCCAAAGAACATCTTTTAAATCAAATGATTGCAATAAACCAAAATTCTAAAACGCTTCATTTTAATGCCATAGAAAAAATCATTGAATTGTATGAACGACTTTTATTAGCTACCGAAAAACAAAATTTAAAATGAACTTCAAAAAATCCCTTTTTACGGGATACCGTAAGTTTCTAATGTTAAAATCTTTATATTTGAGAAAATGAGTAGGTTACAATACTTGAAATGTATTAGATAAAATGTTGATGATAAGAAATGGCTTATGAGGTAAATTTTTTAGAGAAAATATAGTGAAAAATAAATTTTAAGAAATTAAGAAGTGTCGGTTACCATATTGATTTTTGGGTAAATGGCACTTTTTTTATTTATGAAACATGTTAGCAACAAGGTCTAACTAATACTAACCATTAAATTATGATTATAAAAAATATTGTTCTACACCAGATTAAAAGAGAATCTAATGAAGAACCTAAATTAAATTGTTCCGATCATCTACTTAATACCGCAGACCAAACTGTAATTGATTTTGTAGATAAATTAATTAAAAGCTTTAGAAGTAAAAGACCAACATATGGAACTTTTCAAGACGACAAAAAGGCATATCCTTTCCAAACTATGGTTGAAAAATACCAGGATGGTGGGAGTTTTTTAAGCTTTAGTAAAGAAGCGATGGTGCTTCTAAAAAAAGAAATAAAAGTTCCGTCTGCAAAAGGAGGTTACGTCGTTTTTACTCATTATGAAAATAATCGAAGTGATTTTCTAATAACAATAATGCTAGATAAATCTGAGCAATTCAGTATTGATGATAATAGCTTAGATTTAAAAAAATTATTAACTCTAGATATAGAAAAACTTGCTAGAGCGAATAGATTAAATTTTCATAAATGGCAAAATAAGGAGGACTTATATCTTTCATTTATTAAAGGAACTAGGTCAGTATCAAATTATTTCCAAAAATTTATCGGTAATACGGATTTGACATCCTCAAAAGAAAATTCCAAAAACTTAAAAAATGCTTTAGGTAAATATATGCGTGACAATGGTTATAGTGATGAAAGGAAAGAAGCAGTAAATAGAGGAATTAACGAATATTTTGTTAAGCAATATAAAGATGAATCAGATATACAATTAGACACAATTGCTGCATACGTTAATAAAGATGATCCCAATAATTTTATTGACTTTGTAGAAGATAACGAAGATTTTAATGTAAGTGGAAGTTTTAGGGTAAAATTAAAATCTGACTTTGATGTATTTCATAAGTCTATTGTTAAGGGATCGGGATATAAATTAGAATTCGAAAAAAAATTAATTAAAGATGGTAAAATTCTTAGGGAAGGAAACAATGTTATAATACGCGATGTTCCAGATGAGATTTTAGATAGTGAATTTGAAGATTAGATTATGGAATTACAGAACATAATTGATTTAAGGCGTATTACTGACAATTTTGAGAAAACACCTTATGGTTTTAAAGGTGAAGTACATTCATTGAAGGAGGATGATATTAAAATTTTAGAAAAGTTTGAAGATTATGGTTTTCGTGAACTCTTCTATTTATCTAATAATCATAATGTAGAGATTAAGGATTTAAAGGCTTTAGATAATATCTCATATGCTTTTGTACTACCTAATAATTTGGAGTATTATGAAACTTTCGAGGAGTTTATTGCATCGAATAAACATACCAAACCGCTTGATGAATATTACATCCATGAATTAAAATACAAACAAGGTAAAGACAAAAAGCTAAAAGAAATTAGAAATTATGAAAAGCTTCAAGAACTAATATTTTTCTTGAAAGAATTATGTACATATAAAAAATCAACTTTTGGCAGTCCTGAACTTTTCTTTCACAAACCAGATAAAATTTGTTCTGTAATACTGGAATATTCAGAAGAAATAATTGAAAAAATAGATATCAAAACAAAAATAGAAGAACTAAAAGATCACGTTTTTGAAAAGTCAGATAAAGAAAGTAGAAAGAAAATCTTCATAAACGAAATGATAAATATTCTTCACCAGGAGAAAATTAACTTTGAAAAATTGGTTAAAAAGTGGGACGATATAACTGAAAGCTACTATACAAGTTTTAATATTTATTTATCAGAATTTTCTTTTCAAAAAATAAAGAACTCTTCACAAGAATACTTTCACGAATTGACTGATAGAATTTATTCAACAATCAGTAAGTTCTCAACATATATATTAACAATTCCTGTTGCCTATCTTTTCATTTTAAGATTTTTCGATTTTAAAGGTGAAAGTTTGGCAAAAGATTCATTTCTTCTAATTATTGGTATTTCCTATTTTATAATAATTTGGTTTGTTCTGCTAAACAATATTTCCAAAGCCTTTAGCTCTATTGAAAAAGACATTGTTAATTTTCAAGAAAGAATTTCAAACGAGACGGATCTTGACGAAATAACATCTAAGCTAGAAGAGCAAAAAATAAAAACAATCCCAAGTCAAAAAAACAAGATAATTCTAGTTAAAATTTTGAGCATCTTTGTATTAGTGCTAACTATAAGTGCTTATTTATTTATTCATATAGATAAAATAATCTGCTAAGCCGACCCAGTTGCTAACAAAGACAGCTCATCACAAATAACAGGAATTACCAAAAAAGTGTAATTTTAGCAACTAGGAAAGAAAAGATTTAAACCGACAACTCCGCGTCCCTACTCCCGCAACTTGCGATAGGAGATAGTTTTAGACAATTATATTAAAAATATAAATATTTCAAATGCCATATTTTAAAGATAACTCTGATTTATTTCAATTGGAACCATCAGGAAAAGAAGGATTAAGAAGTTGTCAATTAGGAGCTATTTGGTCATTAAAAAGTTATAAAACTACAGGTACAAAAGATATTGCTGCACTAATTAGTATGCCAACAGGTTCAGGTAAAACCGCATTAATGATGGCAGCATGCTTTGAACTCAAATTCGAAAAGATTTTAATTGTTGTACCTTCAAAAATACTTCGTCGTCAAATTTCTCAGCAATTTAGAGAACTAAAAATCTTAAAAGATAAAGGCTGCCTAAAAGAGAAAGCAGAGAAAGTTTCAGTATTTGAAGTTACAAGTAGAAAAAATTCTAGAGAAGAATGGGAGAATATTTTAGAAAATCATGATGTAATAGTAGCTCACCCAAACAGTATTTCTCCATATTATGAAAAACTAGCTCCTATTCCGAGTGAATTAATAGATGCTGTAATTGTTGATGAAGCACATCATGAACCAGCTCCAACATGGCAATCTCTAAATAGCTTTTACAAAAACCAATTCAAAATTTTTCTTACTGCTACACCTTTTCGTAGAGATAGAAAAAGAATGAGAGCAAAATTAGTATATCACTATTCATTGGAACAGGCACTTAACGAAAATATTTTACGACCAATAGAATTTCGAGGTGAAAGTAGGGGTTTACATGATGCAAATTCAAATGAAGCTTTAATAGGAACAGCGGTAGAAGTTTACGGAGAAGAAAAAGCCATCAACCAGAATGCATCAATTTTAATCAGAACTGATACCATTGATGATGCTAAGAATTTAAAAAATTTATATAATGAGGCAGGCTTTTCTGTTGACGTAATCCATTCTAAGCGATCACCAAAAGTCAATGAAGAATTAGTTGATAAAGTTAAAAATAACGAATTAGATGGCCTTGTTTGCATTGGTATAGCCAGCGAAGGATTAGATATTCCAAATTTAAAGGTTGCTGTACTTCATAGCACACCAAGATCTATCCCTTATACAATTCAGTTCTTAGGTAGAATTTCGAGAGCTCCAATTGATCAAGAAGGACCAGCAAAATTAATTGCAAATACTGATCAAGTGAAAGGTGAAGTTAGAAGATTATACAAATCTGATGCTTCATGGAGTAAAATTATTCCTGAAATTATAGATGAGCAAATGGAAAAAGCAAGGCATTACAGATCTAGTAAGGCCTTAGAAGAAGATTTTCAGATGCCTGAATTGAATGTTTATTTCAGTGCTTTAATATATCAGACTCCTCCAGATTTTGATTTTAAGCAAGAATTCTCAACAAAGGATAATTCAGAATTTGAAATTATTCATTATGAACAAGCCAATGATGACTCTCCATTAATTATAATCACTTCTCATAATAAACCCATTGATTGGGCAAACCGAGAAATTTACACTGAAGATCTGTTAGACATTCATATCTTATATCATGTCGCCGATTACAATTTGCTTTTTGAATTAACAACAAGTGAAATGGCCCTAGATTCTTTCAAAGAAGAATTAATTCCGATCGAGCTAAAATCAATTTCTACTGGCAGATTATTTAAAACATTATCTAAATTTTCTTCCAGTGATTATATAATGGTGGGATTAAGAAATTCAGCTCTTACTGGAGCATCCAATCCAGCTTATAAAACGGTGGTGGGATCTTCAGTCCAATCGGCAATAAGAACAAGTGAAGGTAGAATTTTTGCTCCCGGACATGCCTTATTAAGATTGGATGAAGAAAATAGTTGGGGGATTGCAACTAGAAAGGGTAGAGTTTGGGCTATGAGAAGAGGAACCGCAGAGGAATTTAAAGAATGGTGTGACCAGCTTTGTAATTTAATACAAGATGGTCCTATTCTTACTAACTTGCCAGGACTAACTTTTCTAGCTAAAACTGAACCTAATGAATCCATCTTAGAATTACCGGTTGCAATTATACCGGATGATTTATTTTTTAAATCATACAGCATTACATACAGCGTTAAAGATCAAGATCCATTTAGAAATGATATTCCTAGATTAATTCCAGAAAAAATTGGCGATAATAATGATTGTTTAGAAGGTCATATCGCCATAAAAAATTATAGATTCAAATTTAAAATGGATTTCAAGGCGGATGAACTTTGGAATGTAGAAAACTCAGATAATTTGTTAATTCATGCAGAGAGACGTGATGCAACAATAATTGATAAGGATATTAAAAAGGTATTAAATGAGTTTCCTCCATCTTTAATAATGCCAGATGGCTCAGTTCTTTTTGCAAGAAATAAAATAATTCCAAATAGATCTATTGAGAGTCTACCTTCTGAAATTTGGGTCAAACAACAATGGAATGGTTGTGACATTACCAGTGAAGCTTATGTCCCAAATCCGCAAGGCAACATTCCTGTTATTAATTTTACTGTTGATTTAATGAAAGCTTCAATGGAGTTTAATGATGAAACTGATCTGATAATTCTGGATGATGGAGCTCATGAAATTGCTGATTTAATATATTTTGAGAATAAGAATTCAACCATTTATTTCATTCATTGTAAATATTCAAGTTCTGTAAATTCAGGATGTCGAAAAAAGGATTCCGATGAGTTATTTGCACAAGCGATGCGCAGTATACATTGGATTTCAAATTCAGTTTTGATGGATCGTATTAATTATAGAATAGAAAATACTCATAACTCACAAGTTGTTTCAGGTCGTAATGAAACTCTAGAAATTTTGACAGAAAATTTCAGAATAAATGAATGGAAATTCAAAATATTATTGGTTCAACCAGGATTCAACATTGATCAAGTATCGGATAAAGGGAGAAATAATAACAATGTTTACGAATCTGTTATTCCAATGTATGAAAGAATTCTTGGGAGTAATGGTTTAATGGAGATTTGGGGTCAATAAAACTGGCTTTAACAGCGGTTCATCTTAATTTACGGTAATCTAGAAAAAGTGTATTTTAGAAACTAAGAAACAAAATGGTTAAGCCGACAAGTTCACGTCCCTACTCCCGCAGCTTGCGATAACCACAAAGCGTTGGCATCAAGTTAAAAACAAAACAGAATGAGTAACTTACTTTACTATCCTTACATAGATGTTCCTCGGACAGATTGGACTTTAAGGACTCTTTTATACTATGACAATATTGGTTCAATTGTTCCGCAAGAATACTTTTACGAACCTGAACAAAACTATGATGAATTTATGCTTGAAATGATTCGTAGTGGACTTGTGACACCAATAAACCCAATTGATGTATTAGACGATCCTTGGGAATCTACTCAACCTTTTATTGAATTAATTCAAGAAAATAGAAAAAAGCTGAAAAAAGCACAAAATCGATTTATTCATGGATATCGAGGAAATATTCATCAAGATAAGTTCCCCAAAGCAAACATACACGCTGATAAATTTGACAGAGAAATATTCTATCAATTAGAACAACTTGGTTTAGCTGAAAGAAGTGAAGGAAATTGGTATTTGGTGGAAAAAAAGACAGCTAACAACCTAATGAAATTTTTAGCTACACTGATAGGTGTTAAAACTGATAGATTACCAGCAACGGATTATGTAAAACCATTTTATTACCGAAATTCTTTTAAAAAAATACATGAAAAAAGAGAAACAATTTTAACGAGTTTAATCCCATTTCCTAAAGAAATTGATTTAAATCGCCTGTTAAAATTTAAAGAAAAACATATTGACTTATTGCACGCATTTAGAACTCAAGTGGAATTAATTGCTCTTGACCCATACATTGTAGAAGGAACACCATTATTTTACACACGATTGGCAGAATTAACTCAACGGAAAGATGAATTGTCTGCTAAAATGAATGAAAGCAAGTTCAATGAAATTTTGTTCGGTACCGCTTGTGGTTTAATTGGTGCTTATCAAGGAATCGCATCAGCATCTACAACAGGAACTATTTTAGGAGCACTTCCCGGATTTGCAAATGCGGTTTATTCTGCTCTACAAATTGAAAGAGCGGAAAATATATTTGACCAAAGTGGATTAAAATATTTGGCTTTAGCAGATAAAAGATTAAGAAAATAAATTAGTTGCCAACAATGGTTATAAGTAATTGCTTTTTGTCGTCTAATTTGGAAATTCCTCAGGAATTTTCAGCATGGTATGTACTTGCAAAGTTAATTGCTACACCATACAACTAATCGTATTCATAACCATTAGGTATAATTAGGAGAAATATTTATCTATGAAAAAAAAACTACTTTGTTGGTTATTAATTATTTCAAAATCACTGGAAAAATTACATTTCAAATTTTCCGAAAAAAAACAAGAAAAGTTAGATTACTCATCTCTTTCTCCGATTGCTAATGGAGACAAAGAAGGCCATTACACAAAAGCTTTGCAATGGGCTCTTGAAAATCGTGGAGAAGAGGATATAAAAAATATTGCTCTTACTGGTACATATGGCTCAGGTAAAAGTACAATTCTCAAAACTTTTCAAAAAAATTACAAGGGGTCAAATTTAAAGTTTCTAAATATTTCTTTGGCAACATTCAAAGAAGAAAAACCAAAATTTGATGAAAAAGGAAATCCTATCAAAAAGGATAAAGAAGAACTTTTAAGACTTATAGAAACAAGTATTTTACAACAAATTTTTTATCACGAGCAAGATAAAAACATTCCTGATTCAAGATTTAAAAAAATCAAAAGTTATGGAATCAAAAGATTATTTTTAACTTCACTTGGCATTTTAATATTTATAATAGCTTTACTAAATTACTTTAACCCTTATATAATACAAAGTGTTTTTAAAGATTACCCATTTAGTGATTTAACTTGGGATATATTACATTACAGTAGCATATCAATAATTTTATTTGGTATTTTCTTTATCATATTTAAATCAATTAGAATTATTAGTTCGATTACAATCAACAAACTTAAATTTCAAAATGCAGAAATAGGAATTGGAGAAAGCCTTAACAAGTCTATACTAAACCATCACTTAGATGAAATCCTTTATTTCTTTGCAATTAGACCATATAATGTAGTAATCATTGAGGATTTAGACCGTTTTAAAGAGACTGAAATTTTCACAAAATTGAGAGAAATAAACCTTCTCTTAAATAACTCCCAAAAAACAAACAAGAAAAATATCACTTTTATATACGCAGTTAGAGATGAGATGTTTTCAGATAATGAAAGAACTAAGTTTTTTGATTTTATAATTCCGGTTATCCCAGTAATTAATTCTTCAAATTCGAGTGAAATTTTACTACAAAAAAAGAAAAAATATAGTTATGCTTTAACGGATACTTTCATTGAAGACATAGCTTTTTTCATAGATGATATGCGATTACTTCATAATATTACTAATGAATTTTACTTATATAAAACACAACAAGGTCAAACTCCTTTAAATCAAGATAAATTATTTGCTATTATTTCTTATAAAAATAAATACCCGAATGATTTTGTTTCTTTAAGTAAAAATGAAGGTCACTTATATGACGTTTTAAACGCTAAAAATCAATATGTAAGTCAAGAGGTTAATCGATTAGAAGAAAGAATATCGATTTTGAAAAAAGAGATTAAAAACCTAGAACTAATAAACATTAGAAATATTAAAGAACTTCGCCAATTATATATAATTAGAGTAATAGAAACATTAGACCATTTTAATTCTTTTATCATCAACAATGAAACTATTAGTTTTGATGATCTATTAGAAGATGAAAACTTCGAGTATTTGAAGAGCAATGAATTGTATTATAAATCTACAGCTCTTAATAGAAATTATCATAGGCTAGATTATCCAATACTAAAAGTGCCAACTTCTTTTTCTAAAATTGAAAAATTAGTAAACCCCGACAAATCATATGATATAAAAGAACAAGAAATTACAGATATTAAATCAAATAAAATAAACTCTTTAAGGCAAGATATACAGGAATTTGAGAAAAATAAAATTACAAGTAGAAATTTAAAAATCTCTGAATTATTACAGTCAAATAAAGAAATTGATTTAAATATAAGTGAAGAGTTAGAGGAAGATTTCATTACAACTTTAATTAGAAATGGCTATATATCAGAAGATTATATTGATTACATTTCTCTGTTTCACGAAGGTAGTATAACGAGAAGTGACTATAAATTTGTCATTAGTATAAGAAATAGACAAAAACTAGATTTTGACTACAAACTTTCAAAAATTGATAAAGTAATTTCAAAAATAAATCCAATTGATTTTTACTCTGAATTTACTTTGAATTATGATTTGTTAGACTTTTTACTTAAAAACCATAGAACTAATAATACTCTAATAGAATATATTTTTACTAAATTAAAAGATGAATCTTCTAATTCCATTCTATTTATAAATGGCTTTATTGACAGAACAGAAAATTTAAATCTATTTATTAAAAAGCTATGTAACTATTGGTTCGGAATTTGGAAATATTATGTGAATGATGTTACGTTTTCTGATGAACAATTAAATAAAATATTAAAATACATCATAGGATATGCAGATATTGACGCTATCAATAAAATTGAAAAACAATCTAATTTCAAAAATTACCTAACAAAAGATCCTGAAATTTTAAACATAACTCCTAACGATGATAAACTAATAAACATCATTTCTGATTTAGATCTAAAATTTACTGATTTAGATTTTGAGAATTCTCCAGAAAATATTTTAGAGTTTATTTACGAGAATAGTCATTATGCGATTAACGAAAAAATGGTTACTAAAATTATAAAAAAATATGGTGAATTTGAACAAATAAGCTTTGATAATTCTAATTATTCTTCTATTAAAAACTCAAAAGCAGATAGTCTTATTAATTACATAGAGGCTTACATAAATGACTACATAAAGAATTTTTATTTAAAGCTTGATACGAATATTAATGAGCAGCAAAAATCGTATTTGGAACTATTAAATCACTCTGATTTAAATTTAAAACTTAAAAAAGAAGTCATTAAAAAAGTAGTTTCAAGAATATCTGATATTTCATCTATCAAGAATAATGATTTGGTGTCATATATTATAAAAAATAATAAAATAGAAGCTAATTGGAAAAACTTATTGTATTTTTTCAATAACTCCGAAGCAAAAATATTGCCCCCAACTGTTGAATTTATTAACGACATTAATAATGCTAACGAATTAGCAAAAGTAAAAATACCAACAGAAGTTAATGGCGAAAAAATATATTATGAATTCTGTAAACTTTTAATGCAATCAAACGAAATTAAAAATAAATCCTTTGATTTGGTTACAAATTCAATTCCTTGGTGGTATAGCGACTTAGATATTGCTAATCTTGATGAGGAAAAAGTTCACTCATTAATTAAAAATAACGTAATTAATCCTACGATTAAAAGTTTTGAAAGTTTAAAAGAAAATCACAAAAAGTTAAACGTTGAGTTATTAGAGAAACATAAGTCTAAATTTATAAAACTAATTAACGACCTTGTTTTAGATGAAAATGATTTAGAGTTAATCTTAAATTCACAAAAATTAAACAACTTAGATAAACTTAAATTTTTGGAAACTTGCTCAAATGAAACTATTTTATCAAACTCCGAGAATTTAAAGTTAATTAGCCATCTTTTATTAAATGACGCTTCATTTCTAGTAAATGAACTGCTATTGAAAGACTTAGTTATTAACAACGGTGTATCGATTGTAAATAGAATTAAATTATTTAATAAGAATCTATTCAGCGTTAACGAGGCTTTCATTGAAAAATTCTTAAACAACTTAGATAGCAGTTATGCTAAAATCACCAACAAAAATAAAAAGGCAAAAATTGAAGACAATCCTGATAACAGAGAATTATTAACTATTCTAGAACAAAAAGGTTATATTTCAAGTTTTTCAGATAGATTATTTGCTTTAAGGGTTAATCATAAAAGAAAATAATTGTTTCTAATGTAAGCTTTACTTAAAACCGAACTGTTTGTAAATCTGCCATATGATTAATATAAATAGAATATCTCTTTTGAAAATCTCAGTTCATAATAGTATTTAAAATACTGTAATTTGTTATATTTGCATATAATAGACGCATAAAATTTGTCACTATTTAGGCTCTTATGTAATTGATGAATGATTCGGTGAATGCTTACTGAAATTCGACGATAAAGTGGCGTAAATCCTACCAAAAATTTTGATTTAGATTTCCTGCCACCCCGACCAAGACCATATTAAAATGGCATAAAAAACCTTGTTAATCTATTGATTTTCAAGGTTTTTATGTTTTTAGGCGGTTTTTCATATCATTTGCAATCATTAAAAATGAGTCCGATTCGGTGACCTATTCGGTGACCTTTTTTTTGGTTATCTTGTTGTTCATATTGATTTGACTTTCGTTTTCACGCCTTTTGTCTAATTTGAAAACGAAACACTATGAAAAATGCCGTAAGCTTTGGAATCCGTTTTATTCCAAAATCATCAAAAGCCAAAAATGGTACTGCTCCCCTTTATGCACGAATTACAGTCAATGGAGAACGTATTGAACTCAGCCTTAAACGCAGAATTACTTTAAACCTCTGGAATGAAAAGCGAAGCCGATTAAAAGGCTATAGTGAAGAAAGTCTGCAAGTCAACAAATCCTTAGATCGTATCTACAATAAAATTTACGAGGCTTTTAGACAACTTCAAGAAGAAAACAAGCTCTTAACTGCCAAAAGTATAAAAGCCCGTTATTTGGGCTTAGATGATTCTTATAAAACTTTAGCAGAACTTCTAACCTATCATAATACCAAAATGACTTCGGTCTTAAAGCCCGGAACAATGAAAAATTACTATACTACTGAAAAGTATGTTTTGGAGTTTTTAGAGCAAAAGATGAATACCAACGATATCTATTTAAAGCAAATTAATTATCGCTTCATTACTGATTTTGAACATTTCCTTCGTAACTATAAACCAAAAACACATCGAGCCAGACCAACAAATAACGGGGTAATGAAGCATTTGGAGCGTCTAAAAAAATTGACCAATCTATCATTAAAAATGGAATGGATCGATAAAGACCCGTTTAGCAAATACTCCTTGCATTACAAGAAAAAAGACCGTGACTATTTATTACAGAATGAAATTGAAGTTTTAGAAAACTTAAACCTTGATAGAATAACCTTATCCAGAACTAGAGACATCTTTTTATTTTCCTGCTATTCCGGTTTATCCTACGGTGATGCAAAGTCATTAGAAGCAAAACATATTGTTACAGGAATTGACGGCAACAAATGGATTGTGAAGGAAAGGGAAAAGACAGGTAAACTTTTTAAAGTGCCTATGCTTCCAAAAGTAAAAGCTATTCTGAAAAAGTATGAGAATGAAGCTGATATAAGTGGGTTGTTGCTTCCGGTATATTCCAATCAGAAAACCAACCAGTATTTAAAGGATTTGGCAAAGATTGCCAAAATTCCTAAGAAGCTTACCTTTCATGTCGCTCGTCATACTTTTGCCACGACCGTTACCTTATCCAAAGGGATTCCTATTGAAACAGTATCTAAGCTTTTGGGACATACCAAGCTTTCTACCACTCAAATCTATTCTAGAGTATTGGATCAAAAACTTAGTGATGATATGCGAAAGATTATGTAAAAGAGGAAAATGTAAAACTCACGATTAACTCACATTTAAGAGTGACACAGATCACAAAAAAACTACTTGATGCCAATTCAGAGAAATTAAGGAGCTGAGTTTATTAAAGTGAAATTGAAAATGTTTTGCATTTTCGTTCGTGCAACTGGTTATCGCTCATTTTGGTGTAGGGCTCCATCTCTTTACCTATTTTTTCGTAAAAATTGAAGGATTTAGGATGACTAATATGTAAATCTTTATCGTCTTGAATTCCGAACTTTTCACTACGTTTATGTTGGGTCATACCAACCACATTAACACTTAGTTATTGGGTAAAGTTAATTGAAAATTGTACTAAATGATTCACCTCTTCGTCTTTCAGGCCCCCAAAATGTAATCGTTTTTTCTGAAGCGGAATTTCCAAAATAGGAAGGGAACAAATAGTAGTAATCAAGTGTTAGTGTTGCTTGGGTTTTTTCATTATTTACTGTATAATCATAATGGTTAGAATTTTGTATTTGAAATATAGAGCCATTAGATGGTATTGCAATAGTATTAGTTATGTTTTCTCCAGAAATGATTAAGATATCATTCCAAGAATAAGAATCTTGGTTTAATGATATAAATTTAGGCGCATTTTCAGCAACTACATCAATAAAAAAGGTTGATTCTATTTCTAAAACATCTGTTTTATAAACTATTTTATACTTTTTATAAGTAGGTATATTTTCTGGTATTTTTGTGTATAAGTTGAACGTTGTTACTTTTTCTTGAGTGGAATAATTTTCATGTTTTAAAATTTGTAATGGATATTTGTTTTCACCATCATATAAATAAATTTCTGCTCCAGGTATATCAGGGTTTAAAAATTTTCCTGTAATAAATACGTCAGCTCTAATATAGTAAAGAAAAGCATTAATAGAATTGCTAAATTCGGGCATATTGGCTATTACTGTATATTCACTCTTATCACCATTTTCGGCTGTAACGGTATAGGTCACCGGATTGTCGAAATTTTGTGCATCAGTATCATCAGGAGAAATTGTTGAGTATTCTGAAACCAATATAGTAGGAGTAAGTGAACTTTTATCTAAAGTCCCTATATCAAAATTAATGGTTTTTAAATCTTGATTAATTTCAGCATCAATGATTTCATTATCTATAGTTACAGAAAATGAAAGAATTTTATTTTCAGAACTAAGAGGCCTGTTGTTAACAATAACTCGATAAATACTCGGATCTCCATTCTCGGCATATACGGTATAAGCCACTTCATTGTTGAAATTTTGATTTTCAGATTCTTTTGGGGATATTTTTGCGTTTGCAGAATACTCTATGGTTGGTTTTAAAGAAGATAGTTCAGCACCAACTACGTTAAAAGATATTGTTTTTGATATTTCATCAATATTTCCGTTAACAATTTCCCCATTAATGGTCAATTTAAACGAAGTAATTGTATTTTCCTGACTTAAAACAGGTGGTAAATTTGGTTCATCATCTTTGGAACATGAAATTAATACAAATACTGTGTAAATTAGTGTCGCAATTTTCTTTATCATTCTATTATTTTGTAAATTTTCGGTTTTTAATTTTTTAAGCCATGTGAACTAGGATAGATTACGATATCACTATTTCCAACAACAATTGTAGGTGATTTTGTAATAAATTCTTTTGTTTGGAATTTCCATTTTAGAGTTCCTGTATTAGCATCGATAGCATAGAAGTTTTTATCCCAATCTCCAATGTAAACAGTATCTTCAAAAACAATTGGAGAGGTAGTAGTTCTATTTGGTAAATCATATTTCCATTTTGTATCTCCATCATCTGCACTTAAACATACTAACTCACCACTACCATTGTTTGAAAATCCTATATAAATATTGTTATTATAAACAAAGGGAGATGATTCTATACCTCCATTGTTTCTATAGTAGCTCCATTTTACATTACTACTTATTTTGTCAAAAACATATAAAGTTGTATTGGTAGCCGCAATAATATTATTTTTATAAACAGTGGGAGATGCATAAAAGCTATTAAATAAACCAGCATCAAAACTCCAGTTTAGGGTGCCGTCATTTTTATTAAAAGAATAAAAGCGTCCTATGTTGTCTCCAAAGTAAATATCATTGTCAACTAATAGTGGATTTGTATTTATTCTTGGAGCTGCTGATGTATTTTTATTATCAAGACGAAAACTCCATTCTGTCTCGCCTGAATATTTGTTAAGAGCATATAGGTGATCATCATTTCTACTACATACATATATTTTTGATTCATCTATTGATAATGTAGCATAGTAATTAAGAAAACTGCGTTCCCACAATTTAATTCTATCATCTATAGTTACACAATGCAAATTAGATTCTGCGTCAAAAGCATATACGTTGATTTCATCTGAAATAATGTTTCTATATTCTTTATTATAATAAGTGTTTGAACTTGGAGTACTCGTCCACATTTTATCACCAGAAAGAATATTATAGGCATTGATACCATTTAATCCTGAAAATATAATATCCTTATATGCAGTGTGAGCTTCCAGATAAGAAGTTTTAGATTCCCATAATATTTTATTTGTTATTAAGTCATAAGCTATTAAATTTCCATTAAAGTCTGAAATGAAAAGTATCTTGCTTTTAGGACTTTCAAAGGAAAATTCTAATTCTGAAATCCCACCGTTTTTATCTGTTGCAATAATCCTACCCTCATATTTTTTGTTATATTCTATGCTTGATGTATTTATCGATTTATTTGTTTTTGCAACTAATATAGAGTTGATATATAGGCTATAATATATTATATCATCATCAGCATCTTCAACATCATTCCAGTCTATGGTAACCTCTTTTCCTTGAAAACTGATTTTTTCTAATTTTAATTGTTCAGGATTTGTATTTTTAGGGAGAACATCATCATCTTTTGAGCATGAGAATATTATTAGCAATAAAAGAATAGGTATTATTTTTTTCATAGTTATTTAATTTTACCTAGCGGTTACGTTTACCGCGAGTTATGGTATTAAGGACCCGGAGTTGTCGGATTAGTTAGTTGCTTTGTTTCCTGGTTTCTATAATTACACTTTTTTATCTAAATGCTGCTATTTGCGATTAATCGTTGTTGTGTGGCGTTTTTTTACTCAGTTTTAACTTTAACATTTGGATATTCAGTCAGAAACGTTTTTAAATCAGTTAATCGGTCTGGTTTTAGACTCATTTCTCTATAAAAGTAAACGATTGGGTTTTCAGTTCCATCTAGTTTAAAATACCAAAACATATATCCTTGATGCATCATAAAAACAAAATCTTTATCAGTTAGAAAGTTTTCGGTGTTATCTTCTTCTAATAATTCCAATGCCCATTCTTTCAGTTCTTTTTTATCGTGGTATAAGTCAGTTCCAATCATACTTTTTGGAATCGATTTTTGACATTCCAAATAGAATTCTTTATAAATCGCTGGAAAAGTTAGATTGAGTTTTTTTTCAATTTCGCTTATACATTGTTGTGTGGCGTTTTTATTTTTATTTTCCATTCAGTTGTGTCTAATTCCATTAATTCTTTCCGACTCCAATTAGAAAATTCCTCACACTCAAATTCCAAGTTTTTACCATTCCATTTTTTAAATCGGATATCGTCCATTTTAAAAGGACTTTCAATTTCAATCATTTCGGATAACGAGTTGTTCATTTTTTCAATTTCGTAATAGTTATGAAAAATGAAAGTTCCGTCTGGTGAGACTTCTAGATCTTGGTAATTCAACTGTCTTTCCGTTTCAATTAAATTCAAGTCAGAAGCGTTTAATCTGAAGATGTGGTCAGATGTCAAAACGATAATTTCATTCCGCCTTTCCGAGTATTTTACCTCTTTTGGAAATCCACGAAATTGTCCAACTGTTTCAATCATATTTTTGTCCGTAAACTTGATCCAAGTCCACGATTGAGAATTCCAAGGACTTTCTATGTCGTAAATCCTTTCTTTAAATTCTCCAGAATATGGTTGGTTAATTATTTCAGTTTTCAATTTCGTTCTTGTTTTCTTAAATGACACATAACGGCAGTTTGTCTCAAAACT
>NZ_ARYN01000031.1 GCF_002094855.1 Zunongwangia atlantica 22II14-10F7 | reverse complement strand
ATACTATGACCGTTTTTTGCAATCACTGGTATAGAAAATGAATAATTTAGGGTTATAAAAGTATTGAAATTGAAGGATATAATAGAGTATTTTTTGAATACCATTAAATTGGATCAATTTGTTCAAAGAAATATAAATTGGGTAAGCATATCTACTATAAACCTAGTAAATACACCTCCCTCGAAACTATCAAAATAACGACAATTAAAAATTGAGGAAGAGTAACAAATAATGGCAACATATAAACGGTTATATGCTAATATTACAGATGATTCATTTTGTTACAAGACGATATTATTATTCAATCATTCTTCACTATAATTGTGAATAATTTTGTTTAGCAGAAAAGAATAAAATATATAGCTAAAACATTCAGAATACACAGACCAAGCATTTTTGCACAATCTCTTTTAGGTATTTTCTTAAATACTCTACAAAATTTCTTACTGTATTTTTTGCAAAATGATATTTTTCAAATCCAATGTTTGATTCCGATTACCTTTAGAATTCGATGCATAAATTAGAAATTAAAAGTTTTAATTAATTTAGTATTAACTAATTAATAGATTTGTGATTTTCTTGAAGGAATTTTACATGCGAATTCAATTTTTTATCAATTGTAGATATGAAAGCTTATATTAGCACATCTTTCTATTTTATTCTTATTTTTTTATTGAATCCAAAAGTTTTTGGGCAAACGGTTTCTCCGGAGCAAATAAAATTCGTCAGACAAGGAACTCAGAGAATGATTTTCAATGAAAATCAATCAATAAAACTAGCCAGTCTTGAACCTGATCATATAATTGGTCTATCAGTAATGCATCCTACAAAGCATTATTTAAAATCTCAAGCAGATATAAATTTTGAAAATGATAATCTTGTTTTTAAATCTGAAGAAAATACCGAAACTAGTATTTGGCTGGGAGGATTTAATCCTTTTGCCACCTATGTGATTGATTTATCTTCTGTTCGTGGTAATGGAGAGTTAGGTTTTGAGTTTTCTGATGCTGCCCACAAAGAACAATTCTTCATTAAGGTCGGTTTTAAGGATACCCTTTTAACAGGAGTAAATTTTAGAGTTAATAATAATGAATCTATAATCGTAGATAAATCAGTTGCTATAAATATTGAAAAAGAACAGAAATTAAAGGGGAAAATAATACTTCAGATGCTGGGCAGCGGACTTACCGTATTTTTACAAAATAAGGGACTCCCAAAAGTAATCGGTCAGGTCGATTTTAATACTTATATCGATTTAAGGAAAAAACATTATTTAAAGAATTTTCAAACAAATATTTTTTTGCGACTAAACAAAGCCGAAGTACAAATAAAAAAAGCAAAAATAGAATTCAGTACCGGTATTGGTCTAGCAGATATCAGAGCAATTACTTACGAAAATGGAGATCCCTATATGGATCAAGATAGGTTATGGTATACAATGTCTATACGAGGCAGAGGCTTACCACATCATCTACAGGGGGTGTTTAGTATGAACCCTACAATTTTTGATATTAAACTAGAAGGAGTTATTTTATTTGATCGTAACGATGGTTTATTGCGTAATGAAATAGCTTCGCATATTTTTTACGACAGAAATAAAAATGCCTGGAGAGGAATCACTACAGGCTTTAGTGCTTATGCTAATCCTGAAAAAGAAAAAAAACAATTATTAGCCGTTGAAAGTAAAAAGGATCCGCGATTTGGTTTTTCCATCATGAAAGCTGTTCCATTTGGGATGATTGGGGATATTGAAGATCCTCACATTATATTCGATGAACAAACAAACAAATGGAGACTTCTTGCTTGTAAAAATAACGAGGGCTATAAAGCCATTATGTTAGAATCAGATAATTGGGATAAGGGATATCATCAAATAGCCGGTCCTGTGTCACATAATTCTACAGGAACATCTATTCAAAAAATAGGGAATCAACGATATTGTTTTTCAGGAAGTTCAGAACATGAAATTTTCATTTACACCTATCCCCATCTTAAAAAGGTAGGAAATTTAAAAATGGATTTAGCTCCTTGGGATGAAACATCAGGAACACGGGTCTGGCCAAATGTTCTACAATTACCAGACGGATATCCATTCCAATATATAGCATTGATGATGGATAGGTTAGATTATCCCGGTCAGAAAGGCCCACATTGGTCTTATGGTGCTATTTATCTATATCACGGTTATAATCCATAATGTAACGACTTAAAATATGCTAACAGCCATCATTCCCAAATTACCAATGCGTAACAAAGGGGTAACAAAAGATTACTACATTAATAAATTAGGCTTTAAGGAAGTTGGGGATTATGAAGGATATTTAATGGTACAAAAAGAGCATTTGGAAATTCATTTTTTTGAATTCAGGGAACTTAATCCTAAGGAAAATTATGGACAGGTATATATAAGAGTCAGCGATATTGACCGCTTATACCAAACCTTTATTGATCACAACATAGTTATTCATCCAAACGGAGCTTTAAGTACAAAATCCTGGGGACAGAAAGAATTTGCCCTACTTGATCCCGACTCCAACTTACTTACTTTCGGACAATATATTTGAAATTGTAAATTATATAGCGATAATATTCAGGCATTTAAAAAAACCTTCTTAATCTAATCATTTGCTTACAATAAGCTACTTTAAAAAAGCAGGGCGTTGATTTTTGGTTGAAGCTCTGCTTCAATAAAAATCAATGCAAAAAAACTATATCCTCCCGAAAGACTAAATATCTAAAATTTACGAACAAGGCCATTACCGATAAGCAACCGATATAATTTTGCTTATATATTCCAACTACAAAGTAACTAACTTATATTCCTCATAGTCCGAATCATTTTTATTTCGGCGATTAAATCATCCATCATGTGTTAATGTTTAATTTGAGTTCTTCAAAATCATGGAAGACTTTTACTACTTTATCTTTAAGCCTATCAAGAAAGAAATACAGGTGCAGGTAGTATTATAGTAAAAATGGAGAAACCTTCCATAAGCGATTAGGTAAAATATCTCCTTAGCTATGGTTATTAGCTCTTTTTTTTCGCTTTTGGTCACTCTAATATCTAAACATGAAAACCTGTTTCTTTTCTAATCGGAATATTTACAATTTATACGATTCTAGTAAGGACTAGAGCCCTAACTTTAAAAAAGTTCAACTATTCAAGAATAACTTCTACTGGAGCAGCATAAATCTGATTTTTCAAATCGTTTATATCCTGTTCCATTAATGTGAAACTGCTATAAATATCACTAATACCTAATCTTTTACCCGCCTGATCAACCAGTAAAAAATAAGGATTATCTCCAGAATCTGTTTCACGAGAAAAGAAGCTATCGTACATGGACTGGCTTTTAAAGTAAGTAATTCCTTTCATACAGTGATCTACTGACCGGAACGCTCCTATTCCTTTAAATAAAAAACTACCATGCACCGTTTCAAATTCAAAACGAAAAACACCAACACTTTCCTTATAGATTTTGAAATACATTATGTTATTCTTTTCTCTCTTTTGTAGAGAATTCCTTTGTCAAGATTTTCAATTTTCCGGTACTAGGACAGAATGGAATAGTCCAGAAATAAATAAAAAACGAATGCCAAAATCGCAAATATTAAAACCGAAATCAGTAATATATTATTCACTTTTGGCAACTTCATAGGTGCTGTTTATGAAATAAGGTAGCATATTACTTGTTATGCAATGAAAATATCATCGTTTTTAACTCAAGTTTAAAGTGCTTCAGTACTTTATCGATATAATAGGTTAATCATCTTATTACTTATGATAATTGGCAGGAAATAATAAAGTACAAATTCTATAGATCAAATATTTATTCGCTCTAAAAATCAGCCAGAAGTTTGAATTTTCAAATTACATATCATATTTAAAATTATGCAGGATTTGAATCACAGCTATAAAATCCATAATCTATTTATAATCAACAACTAAAACATTAAAAAACCTTTCCCATATTGAAAACTACAAAAAACGAGAGCACGATAATTTTCAAAAAACATGTAAATTTTCAAAAGAATACTGAAATATTCAAAACCTATATAAAATCTTGAAGGCTTGGAAAGTGATGAACTAAATCCTAATATTAAATACAAAACATTTCTAGGATAGCAACTTGAATTTGTTCCTGTTTTTTTATAAAAATAAAATACTATAAGAGCACTCGTAATCCGGAAGATTCAGTTGTGTCTTTATCTAAAATAAAAATATACAAGTGCTTTTATTATGGTACAAATTTTACTATAATAAATTAAAACTAAATTCAACGCAATGCGGAACAGGTTAATTATTCTTATTGCCATTTTCTCGATAATGAGTTGTAGACAGCAGCAAAATTCAGAAAACACAGCACAAATAGAAATTATATCTAAAAATGATCAAAGTGAGTTTCAGAATATCATACATAAGAAATATTCTCACATATCCGATATTGAAGCTTTGTCCGGATACAAGCCTACTAGGGGTACGGTAATCAATGTTTATACTGAATAGGAATATAGATATGGATTTCAGGAAGTAATAAAGGAAAATGAAATTCTATTACTTTATACAGAAATAAAAACCAATGACTTTTATGAAAAAGAATATGAGATTTTAGATGCATTAAGATTGAGGAATATAAAAAAAACGCAATTTTTATCCTTTGCTTATTGCTCAAAAGACGGAAAATTTGACGGTCAAATAGCAGTACTTGTGGATACAATCAATAATGCGCATCCTGCTAATTTCGAACAAATTGTAAAGGCATGGAATGCTAATGAAAGTCTAGAAAAATTTGAAGAAATATCTATTGAAGGAATTACCTGTGAAAATTCAGATTTTAGTGCTATCCAATAACACTTCTGAATTTATCTTCAATTTATAGCATAACCTACTCAAAAAACGATCATGAATATCATCGGAAGGAATAATAATTTAAAATTCTACCTGCACAAATCTTTTAAGAGTCAACTTTTTTTACCTATAAGTTACTATATATCATGGAAATTAGAAAATGACTGGGATGACTACAATGAACTTTATCATGCTATTAACTACATTAATAATATAAAAAACGAAAAGGACGTTTGGTTTGATATACACACAATACAAAGAGATAACAAGATTATTGGGGTTTTAACTATTGTTGGAGGCAAAATTGAAAATCTAGGTATTCAATATGATAAAGAAACAGATAACACCTTACTGCTTAAATATTTTCATATTGTAGAAAAAGGCGCCGGACTCGGAAGCTACTGGCTTAAATCGATTATATTCCCATATTACCAAGAAAAAGACTACTCTAAAATTTTCGTTAGTAGTAGTCATCCAAAGTCTTTTAATTTTTATAGAAAATTAGGCAAAGAAATTATGAGCAATACAAAATCAAGTGACAATAAGTTATATAATCGACAAAGTAAAACCTTTTTAATTTACTTGTAATACTGAAATTCATTCCTTCATAACGTATATCATATAGGTTAAGACTAAAAATCCCCTATTTGATATTCACATTCTTAATCATATTACTTAATAGAATAAAATCAAATAGGGGTGCCATTGTTGCGAGAATACACCCCTATTCATTTCCATAAAATTGCATGATATGGATAATAAAAATAAAGAATAAAAATTACATTACAAAAATACCTGTTTAATTTCATATGACTTAAAACGAAATTATCTATGATCATTTTAAAATTTCTGTGCCATAGAAATTGATATTTGGTATCCTGAGCTAAATCTAATACTTACTAAATGAAGCTTTATGAGCTACAGATCTATTTCATTTTTAATACAGCACTTTTAAGTCGAAAATGAAATATGTACCAACTCAAAAGAAGGAATACTAACCAGCTAAAACTAATATAGATAATGGCCCAAAAGGTGACCTGATATTTAGTCATTAAGCTGTATACATTAACCCCATAAAAATAGCATACAAAGACCAATTTAAAAATCTCCACTTCCCCATGATCGATTGATTGTTTTTTTACGTTTTATGCTTTTACGCTTAAATGGTAATATAATATTGGTTTGAATCCAACCTATTACGGATGATAAAAAGAAATATAGTTAATGTTCCATCCGGGATGGTACTACATCAATCCTATACAAATTCATTAAATTACATAAAGTTCAAATACTATTCTTAAATCAGTCTCTTTTATTCTATTCTGATCACAGCCAATAATGGATAATGGTCTGATGGCAATCTTGCCTGTTGTATTTTCAAACTAATTTCTTTGGGAAAATCACCTTTATCAATAATACCTTTCACTCGATCTGCTTCAAGATGATAGATATCTGTTAAAATGCCATGTTTTAAAGCATGTACATTTTTCGTGATAAATATATGATCTATTCTTTTGTCTGAATTTGCATTAGTATTAAAACCATTATACGTTCCCTCAGCTCCATATTTCAGAGGAACTACGTCATAGGCATCGGTAATGAGTGGAGATTGTTCAAAAACTTTAAAACTATCACTGTGCTGATCTACGTTAAAATCACCGGTTAATATTGTTGGCGCTCCGGAAGCAATTTCTTTAATCTTTTCTAAAATTAGTTTAGCGCTCTCTTTGCGTGCTTCTACCCCAACGTGATCAAAATGTGTATTGAAAAAATAGAATACTTTCCCAGAAGCTTTTTCTTTAAACTTACCCCAGGTACAAATTCTAGGTAGTACAGCATCCCATCCTTTTAGCGGTTTCTCAGGATGTTCCGAAAGCCAGAAATCACCATGATCAAGTATTTTAAATAATTCTTTTTTATAAAAAATAGCAGAATGTTCACCGGCTTGTTTTCCGTCATCACGTCCTACACCAATTCTTGAATAACCAGGTAAATTCCCATCAAGATTCTTTAGCATATGTGACAAACCTTCCTGAGTACCTAGAATATCAAAATCATGAAAGCGAATAAGCCCTGCCACTATTTCTTTCCTATAATTCCAATTATTTAAAGAATCTGCAGGATTATCATAGCGGAGATTAAAACTACCAACTCGCAGTTCCTGTGCATAATTTGATAAATTAAAAAGTAATGCGAAAATTATAATTATTCTTTTCATAATATTTAATTGGTTTTAGAAAGAGAATAAGGAGTATCCTTTTCGGAAGTTCCTCTTTTTTTATTAGGTGTACTACTCATATCAATTTTAATACTTGCTCCATCTTTCAGGGTATTAAAGTCAAGATAGTTTCTACTTGAAACTTTGCCATTAAGTTGAAGCTTATCTATATAGATATTTTCATCGCTATTTTTAGAAGCAGAAATATTTATGTTTGTTCCAAAGTCGGTATGAATTTTAATTTCTTTAAAAAGTGGCGCTCCCAAAACATACTGATCGACACCGGGACAAACCGGGTAAAAGCCCATAGCAGAGAATACATACCAGGCAGAGGTTTGTCCGTTATCTTCATCACCACAATAACCATCTGGTGTTGGTTTATACATCCTATTTAAGGTCTCCCTAACCCAATATTGGCTTTTCCAGGGCTGCCCTGCATAATTATATAAATATATAATATGTTGTGCTGGTTGATTACCATGTGCATATTGTCCCATATTGGCCACTTGCATCTCGCGCATCTCATGAATTATTCCACGCCCATTTTTGCGAGGCAAAATAGTTGAAGGAGCATTAAATATAGTGTCCAATTGCTTAATAAAAGCTTTTTTTCCTCCCATTAAACCAATAAGACCATCGATATCATGAAATACAGACCAGGAATAATGCATACTATTTCCTTCTGTAAATCCACGTCCCCAATCAATAGGATTAAAATCATCTATAAATTCACCAGAAGCTAATTTCGGCCGCATAAACTTTGTCTCCGGGTCAAAAAGATGCTGATAATTTAAACTACGTTTCTTGTAAAATTCAACTATACTATCGGACTTGTTCAATGCCTTTGCTAGCTGATAAATTGTAAAATCATCATAGGCGTATTCAAGAGTTCTGGAAGCGTTTTGGTTAATTCCCACATCAAAAGGAATATATCCATATTGTTGATAATATGATATCCCTTCCCTACCCACTGCTGAAATAGGGCCTGTATTATTTGCGCCTTTTAATAAAGCTTCGAAAAGTAATTCTATATTGTAACTATAATCGTCTCCAAGCTTTTGAAATCCATCAGCTACTACGGAAGCTGAATTATTTCCAATCATAATATTTCGGAATCCCGGACTGGCCCATTCCGGTAACCATCCTGACTCTTTATAAGTATTCACAAGACCTTCCTGCATTTTATAAGCCATGTCAGAATAAACAAGGTTCATTAGAGGAAATAATGCTCTAAAAGTATCCCAAAAACCAGTGTCTGTGAACATATATCCTTCTTCTATGTTACCATTATATGGACTGTAATGAATTGCCTTCCCTGTAGCATCATATTCATAAAACATTCGAGGAAATAATAAGCTTCGATACAGACAGGAGTAAAACGTTTCCATTTGTGGTAGGCTGCCTCCAGAAACCTGTATTTTCCCAAGGGTTGAATTCCATTTCTCCTTTGCCTTCTTCTTAATTTCATCAAATGAATATGGCGCTACTTCATTTAAATTTTGTTCAGCCTGCTCGATACTGATAAATGATGAAGCCACTTTTATCTCTACGGAGGTGTTTTTAACTTCAGTTGCAAATTTTATACCCGCACCAGAATGATCGGACTCCAAACTAAGTTGATCCAAAAGCTTATCTCCTTCAAATGTTTTAGCAAGGTCAATATCTTTATCAAACTTTAAAACAAAATAATTTTTAAAATTCCCAGGCACTCCTCCACTATTTTTAGTGGTATAACCTACAATCTTATGTTCTTTTGGAAGTACTTTTACAAAAGAACCTTTATCAAAAGCATCTAAAACCAGATAAGCATTATCAGTGTGGTGATACTGAACTCTGAAGACTGCTGCTCTTTCTGTAGGTGCTATTTCCGTTGTTATATTATGATCAGCAAGAAAAACCTTATAGTAGTATGGTGTTACAACTTCTGATTTATGGGAAAACCAGCTCTCCCTTTGCTTCTCCGTAAATCGAAGACTATCAGACACCGGCATAATTGAAAACTGTCCATAATCATTCATCCATGGGGATGGTTGGTGTGTCTGTTTAAACCCTTTAATTTTTCTCGAATTATAGGTATAGGTCCAACCACTACCCATCTCACCGGTTTGCGGAGTCCAAAAATTCATCCCCCAAGGTACGGCTATGGCAGGATAAACATTTCCAGTCGACAACTCAAAATTGGAATCTGTTCCCATTAATGGTCGAACAAAATCTACAGGGTTCTCAGAGAATTGATCTACGCTATATTGTCCATAACAGAAACACGAGACTATTAGAAGACAGAAGAATAAATAATTTTTCATCATTAAAATTTAAAGCTAAATCGATTTATAAGCTAATTTAGCCTTACTTGTGTTAGCTGCAAAATTATTTTACCTAAAGTTTCGCTAGAGTTCTTTTACGCATTACAGCTTTTGATAGTTTAGGCTAAAAGCCATTTTATTATACTTGCCATAAAAATTATTGTATGCTACCCCCTCTATTTCAAACGACTAAAAAGACACTTGTAAGAGAAATAAAAAATTCCTAAAATGACCTTATTTTTATTAAATCTAAATTAATATATTTGTTTTCCAGAAATAGAAAACCAAGCATTAAATGATCACGCTAACCATATCAGTTATGCTATTAGGAGTATTATGCTGTTATCATACTTCGCAAAGAGCAATGATAACAAATACCAATAAAATCACTTATTGGATTTCCATTAATCATAAAAAGGCAAGAACAATAGGAGCCTTATTGATATTAATATCACTGTCTATATCCATAGTAGACCAAGGTATGGGAAGTGGATTTTTTGCTGCATTTGTAATGCTCATGAGCATATTGAGTCTAGTAGTTTTAACAGCTCCTCTTCAATTTTTCAAGTGGACTGTACTGATTACTTTAGTAGTATTATCCTTCATTATAGAATTTTTAATTTTCTAGCATGCCTGCGAATAAAAAACATCTTACAACTTCTCCATTACATCGTCTACTAAAGATAGCTACAGGTTTTGTAGGAGGCTATATAATTACGGAGTTACTCTTCATGATTTTCATCAAGTGGATAGAGGATGATTCCTCTGCGCTTATCAGTTTACAATTTATAGGATTTATGCTTTGGGCGAGCCTAATGATTTTTGCTTTCATTCCCAAAAATGGGTGGATAACATTAGCTATATATCTGACCTCAAGCATAATATTAGCCGTCCTTTTCATCATTACCCCCTAACACCTCTATATGTCTCAACGTTTATACAATATATTTTTCCACACCCATACGATCAGTGGAATTATCATAAGTGCCCTATTATATGTTATTTTCTTTACTGGATCGATTTCATTTTTACGAGATGAAATTAATGCCTGGCAACTAAATCAACCCATTGAAAAAAACTATTTCAATACCATAGATTTTGATAAAGCCCTCGATACCATGGCCTATGATCATGAACTATATGGAAGAGATATCACCTTTTCCCATCGTTATTTCGAACGACGAGTAACAACTTCATTTACGGCTTCAAAAGACAGCAGTATAGTCGATAAATCATCAGGAAGACGTGGAAATTACTTCTACATGGATATGGAATCTTACGATAAGAAAGATTATATGGAGAATTATTCTTTAGGAGAATTCTTTTACCGCTTACATTTCTTTGCTCAGCTTAACTTCTTTAGAACCTCGGGATATTTTCTGGCTGGATTGGTGGCTTTCTTTTTTCTTTTTGCTGTCATTACCGGAGTTATAGTGCATTGGAAAAAAATTATTTCCAGTTTTTACGTATTTCGTCCAAAAGCAAAATGGAAAACAATATGGACAGATGCACATGTTGCTTTAGGGATGATTGGGCTTCCTTATCAATTCATGTTCGCCGTAACCGGATGCTACCTTATAATAGGCTATACCGTTATGCTCCCTCCGGTGCAGGAATATGTATTCGATCATCAACCTGAAAAAATTCAGGAAGCACTTGATTTTACTCCTTCTATGCCTAACAAATTTCAAGGAGATAAATTGCAGAAAGAAGTATCTATTAATGAAATGATTACTAAGACCTTAGCGCAATGGCCTGATCTAATTATAGATCAGCTTGAAATTAGTAATTATCAGGATAAAGGAATGTACGTAACCATAAGTGGAACACCTGGTTTCAATCATTCTTTGGGAGGAGTGGCCTATATAACTTACTTAGGGGAAGATTATTCCATCATTGCACAAAAATCAATAGATCAACCTGTAGGCTATGCTCAAGGAGCTTTTAATATATTGAGAAGGCTTCATTATGGAGATTTTGGAGGCTATGGACTAAAACTTATTTATCTTATTTTAGGCTTTATTACCTGCTTTGTGATTCTATCAGGAGTTCATATTTGGTTGGTTGCACGAAATAAAAAAACAGTTTCGAATTATAAAAGAAAATTTAATTTCTGGCTGGTACAGGTATATACTGCAACTTGCTTATCCCTGTTTCCTGTAACGGCATTGAGCTTCGTGGTGATGAAACTAACCCATCAAATCGGAGGTCGAGAGCTACTTTACCCTCTCTTCTTTTATAGCTGGCTGGCACTGGTACTCTTTTTTCTATTTAGAAGAAACAACTATTTTACGAATAAGATCTGTCTTTTATCTGGCGGCGTTTTAAGTATTTTAGTTCCCATAAGTAACGGAATTATCACTGGTAATTGGTTATGGATTGCCGCCAGTAGAGGCTATGATCAACTACTTGTAATCGATCTATTTTGGTTGCTTTGCGGTCTAACAAGTTTCGCAGTGCTTATAAAAATGAAGAAACGCTCTACGGCACCCGTTAAAATCATATCCTAATCATTAAAAAAATCGGAAATCATTAGATTTCTTTAGTTTTTTATTTATAATTAGTCTTAATAAACATAAAATGTATTTCAAATACTTCAATTCTCTTCTACTTACGATCTTTGTTATTTGTACAATCCCGGCTATAGCGCAAGAAAATCAATCTATAAAAATTCACGGTACAGTAAAGGATGAAAATGGTGTACCCATTGAGGGCGCTAGCATTTCAATTGCCGGTACAATAAATGGCGTAATTACTGACCAAAACGGAATTTATAATTTAAAAACCAAGCTTACCGGCCCCCAGCAAATCCATGTAAGTTTTATTGGATATAAAACTCACTCAGAAAGCATCATTTTACAAAAAGGTAATAAATACCAACATGATATTATTTTAGAAATGGGCTATAATTTGAGCGAAGTTATGTTGCTTGGAAAAAATGAAATTCAAGAAATAGAAGCCTTAGCCTATAATGTCGATGTTATTGATGCCAGCAAACTCAAAAACACTAGTCTTGATGTAGCTCATGCTCTGGACAGGGTTTCAGGAATTCGAATGCGAGAAAGCGGCGGTGTAGGTTCACGAATGAACCTATCTATGAATGGTTTCCGAGGAAATCAGGTCAAAATATTTATGGATGGAATACCGATGGATAATTTCGGAAATGCGTTTCAACTCAATAATATTCCCATAAACATTGCTAAACGCATTGAGATCTACAAAGGTGTAGTTCCAGTTGGACTTGGAGCAGATGCTCTTGGAGGCGCAATTAACATAGTGACCAACACCTATGAAAAAGATCGCCTGGACCTCTCTTATTCTTATGGTTCGTTTAATACTCATCGTACCAATGTTGATATGACCAAAGTTTTTAAAAATGATGTTGTTGTAAACATTAATGCCTTCCAAAACTATTCAGATAATGACTATAAAGTAAATGTAGATGTGGCTGATGTAAATACTGGTGCATACACCAGAGATGAGGAAGTTCGTCGGTTTCATAATCAATATCATAATGAGACCTTTATTGGCAATATCGGCGTTATTAACAAATCTTATGCAGATCGTCTACTTTTTGGTGTTACACTAGGCCAAGTATATAATGAAATTCAAACTGCACAAAGATTGGTACGAGTTTTTGGGCAAAGACATTCAAGAAGTACGATTATCATGCCGAGCTTAAAATATCAAAAAAAGGATCTTTTTATAAGTGGTCTTGAGGCTTCCATAAATGCCAATTACAATTTCGGGAAAGAACAGGTTATTGATACAGTAAATCGAAGGTATGATTGGTATGGTAATTATAAAGAACTGGGAAATGGAAATGTAGGAGGAGAACAGTCCTATACACATTCTAAATTTCAAAATAATAACGGACTAATAAACGCTTCCTTTAATTATAAAATAAACCAATATCAAAAAGTATCCATAAGCAATGTCTTCTCAAGTTTTGACAGAAAGCAAGAAAATTTACTTAATCCATCGGAGAATGATTATAACCCACCTCGTAAATCTTTTAAAAATGTATTAGGACTTGGATATCAAATGGAGCAAAATGATTGGAGTGCCACTATTTTTGCAAAAAATTATAATCAGGTTAATAATTTCATTCAATCCTACAGAGACTCAGATAATGATGATTTACAGGAGATCGAACGAAATAACCGGATAAATAATTTTGGCTGGGGAATTGCCGGAACATATTTTATAAACGATAAATGGCAGGTGAAGGCTTCTTATGAAAAAAGTTATCGTTTACCCACCGGGAATGAGTTATTTGGAGACGGAAACCTTACGCTTGAAGGGAATACAAATTTAAAACCAGAGAGTAGTCATAACTATAACCTGGGGATAGCCTATTCTTTACAATTACAACATGATCATCATTTTTATATTGATGGTACACTATTATATAGAGATGCCAAAGACTTTATTCGACCACGATTAAATACTAATCAGGTACTTCAAACAATGGAAAACCTTCAGAATGTGACCAACTTTGGAGGTGAATTACAAATCAATTATACCCATAGAAACTTGCTAGCCGGAATAAACCTAACCTATGAAAACTTAAGAAATAATACAAAATACGTCGGAGGAACAGAAAGTCTTGTTTATCGTGATCGTATTCCCAATATGCCCTATTTCTATGGTAATGGAAACCTAACTTACAATTTTAAGGATGTTATACAGACCGGAAATCAATTAAGCGTAGGTTACAATCTTTTATATGTACATGCCTTCTATCGTTACTGGCCTTCTTTGGGTAGTGGCGATACTAAATATGGAATTCCTGAACAATTGTCTCATGATCTCACGGCTACGTATACTATGAATGACTTCAGTTTTACTTTAGAAATCAGGAATATTCTTGATAAAAACCTTTATGACAATTTTAGCTTACAAAAACCGGGAAGGAGTTTTACCGGTAAAGTAAGATATACATTTTAATAAATTTTAAATTAATACCTAAACAATGAAAAGAATAAAAAGTTACTTTCTTATGCTGTTAATCTCTGTAGCAATTTTTAGCTGTAGCGATGATGATTCACCATTAAATCCAGAACAGGGAGATGATGATAATTCTGAAGAACCTTCAGAGCAAGAATCTAGGTACGTCGTAGCGGCCACACCAAATGCTTTAGAAGGCGTTGCAGATTATCTCCTAAGTATTGAAAGTCTTAATTCAGGATCCGTAAGCTTAATAGGAAATGGAGTTGAACAGGATGGAACCTATCGCTATTACATTTCCAACAATAACAAATTTTTTAGTTTATTATATGGCCAGGGCAATCCAGGTGCTGTAACCACCTATCAGTTAAACGCCAACGGAGGTCTTGACATGATTTCAGATTTTCAGGCGGAGACGGTTCAATCCTTTACGAATGTCGACGATGAAATCCTTATGACTAAAATTTCAAGAAATAGCACCAATCCAATCGCAAGTTGGTACCGTCTTGATACGGAGTCTTCACAAATAGTTGATGAAGGACAAATAAATACACAAGACATTATTGACAATGATGAACTGGCATTTTTCACGTGGATGACACAAGTTGGCGATCAGGTCTATGCACCATTTATGAGTGTAAAGGCATGTTGCAATGATACCTTTGGAACAGATTATCCAGATCAGGCATGGATTGCCGTTTACTCCTACCCTGAAATGGAATTACAAAGCATTATTGAAGATGATCGAACAAGTTATATCGGCCGTTATTTCACCAGTGGTTTAGGAGTTGTTGAAAATGGTGATATTTATGCTTTTTCTTCTGCTGTGGCTACTACAAATGGAGAGGCAAGTTCGACAAAACCTTCTGCAATTACAAAAATCAATGCAGGTGAAGAAGAATTTGATGATTCCTATTTCTTTAATCTTGAGGAAGCCTCTAATGGTTATTATATGACCGAACAAACCTATGTTGGAGATGGAGTCTTTGTTTTAAATATGGATCCTACAGCTTCAAAGGGAGCATATACGACCGGAAATAGACTTGCTATTGTTAACGTTTACGATCAAAGTTTCGTTTGGGTTGAAGGATTGCCTAACGAAGATGCAATTACTTCCATTACTAGTCAGAATAATTATGTGGAAGATGGAGTTGTTCATGTTGGAGTAACAACAGATGCAGGTAGTTATATTTATCAAATAGATGTTGATAATGCTTCCGCTACCCAGGGTGTAGAAATAGAAGGAGGAACAATAACGGCCATCAGTAAATTAAGCATTGAATAGGCATTCCTAAATAAACTACTTCAAGAAAAAACATATTAGGTATCTATTTAAAAATCACCTAATATCCAGAGGTGTTATGCGATCCAGGTCGCTATAGTGATCTAAGTATCCCATGCCTATGCTTGATGAATTAACATGGAGGAAAAAATTCCTCCATGTTTTTAAAAATTTTCCGATAGCAATATATCTATTTGAAGATTATCTGGCACAGCTTATGATAATTAATAGGCATCAAATCTACCTTAATTTAACCCATTAATAACTATGAATTCCAAAATCTTCAATCTCGAAATTAAAAAGCCAATTGATTTTGAAAATCCTTTCATTATCGATAATCTCATCAAGGAGGAAATGCTCGCTCATCTACAGGTAGATTATAAAATTCTGTCTGTTTCGCTTTCCCTAAATCGTAAAGATAATTATGTAATTATTGTTGTAGTCAGTTTTTAGGATAACTAAAAAAACTAATTACAACAAAATCACATTTCAATAATTATAATAGGAGTTCCATATGCAAGCGTTAGAAATTAGCGATTTTTATATCATGACTTTTCTTTTATTTTTCTTATTTATTATAGGAGCTGTAGCTGTAGACCTAAACACCCTTAAGTTCAGGATTCAGCAAGTCCGCGAGAAATTTATGAAGAAGAGAAAAAAAAATCTTAATTTCCCCTCTCATTTTTCGAAAAAACAATTCAAAAAATAAGGATATCTAAAACGCATCAAATATCCTTCATCTCTATAAAAAGCTTATTTAGCGATAAAAAAATCATTCTATATTCTACAATTTTGATGCAACTAAAACACTTATTTCCAATTCAATAGATAGTATCTAAAAATTAGATAACCAAGATAATCCCTTTATGTTCTTTTAATTAAAATCTTAAAAGTTCAAGAGAATTTACATTATTTCAATAGCAACAATTTAAATAGTATTAAATTCGAATAATTTTAATGTGTTCTAATCTCTCATTAGATGAAGCAACCTTTTTTAGAAAATTTGCGTCTTTGAATATAGACGTCTATAAAAAGTTTTCATCAATTAATAATTAAATATATCATTTTGAAAAAATTCATCCTTTTAACAATTCTCGTTATTTACTCTATTGGGCAAGTAGAAGCTCAGTCATGGAAGTGTCCTGAAAACATAAGAATACCTGAATTTAAATCTTCAGACTGCTTTTTTTTAAAGGCCCCTCTAAACTATGACTCGGACAACACGGAGAAAATAGATTTATTTGTTAGAAAGTTTCCTGCTAAACGAAAAAGAAAAGGCTCAATTTGGCTAATACCGGGAGGACCAGGAGAATCTGGTGCGACTTTATATCCACTTATCAATCAATTTTCAGAATTATTCCCTCATATGGATATTTTTATTCCAGATCATAGGGGCACAGGTTATTCTAGTAAAATATGTCCTAAAGAAGAAGTTGTAGATTCACCCGGAGGTATGGCACTATCTAATGATGAATGGGGCCCCTGCTTCGATTACATGTATAGTAATCCGAATTACGCCAAGGCATTTACTATCACCAATGCGGCAAAAGATCTTAGCCTATTAATTAATGAACTAAGCGGTCAAGGCGAACGCTATATATACGGAGTATCCTATGGCACACAATTAGTATTACGCCTATTACAATTAGGGACAACTAACTTGGATGCAGTAATTTTAGATTCTCTCGTACCCCTTCAGGATGATGAAAAGTACGATTTGAGTCGGCGTTCTTTCATTACAAATGAAGTAGGTTTGAGTTTTCTTCAAAAATTTGATGAAACATTTCCTAATCATATCTCTATAAGAGAACAATTAAAAAATGTTATAGAACGTGCTGAAAAGGATCAGGAATTTGCTAATCAATTACCTAAACAGGATCTAACGATTCTTTTTGGAATGATGCTCGATATACCTTATGTCAGAAATAAAATACCAGAAATCATTAAAAGTCTTAATAAGGGGGATTTTAAACCATTGCAAAATTCCATAGCTAAAATTACATCTTTCTATCAGGAATACGGAGCTAACTATCAATCATCTCCAAACTCTATTCCACTTACACAAATCATTACAGCATCAGAAAATAATCTAAGGCCCGACATCACTAAAGCTAATGTAGCACAGGAATCACGAGAACTATTATTCAAGAGTCCCCTTCCTAATTTAATTGCGGAAAATACAATGCCTACCTATAAAAGAGATAATTATTTTGGTAAAATTCCAAAGCAAATGCCACCTACTTTAATCCTACATGGAAACCTGGATCCTAAAACCCATATTGAAGGAGCCAGAAAGCATTATAAGGTTTTAAAACAAGAAAACCCCTCGATTTCCTTTATTGAGATTAATAGTGCGCCACATTTTATTGCCTTGTTCGCGCCTAATGTTTTTAGAAAAGCAGTGCGAGAATTTATCCGGAAAAAATCCATAGAGGATCAAACTATGAATGAAAAGACACTTTCTTTTAAGTAATTGGAAAGGTATGCTCAATGGCGCGATCTAGAATAATAAATTCATATCTATAGACTCCTTATAAATAGGGCGATTCGAGCTCGGTTCGAATCATTTCGAGATCACAAAAGAGGCATCAATTTGATGTCTCTTTTGTGTATTATACATCCAACTAATTCTATATTTTTACCTCTTTTTATTTGAAATTTTCACATATTTTCCGGAATTCATGGGAAAATTGAAATGGAATTTGTTTTTTGTTAACCGGTTCGAACCTATTAAAATCGTTGAGGTGATAAGATTCGAACCTCATTGTTCACAGATAATTCCTTGGCTCATCAGGAAAGAACACACCTTCAAATGCGATAACATTTTACCAAATGCTTAATCTGATTTCTTATTTTGCCAAATGACAAATAGATAACTAACCATGATTATTAAATTTGTAAAATGGAAAAACTCATAGAATATATTTTACAATTTGGCAACCTCAATAAGCAGCAAATTGAACTGATTTCAAAAAATGCAACGGAAACCCAACTTCATAAGGACGAATATTTTGCAGAAGCAGGCAAAACGTTTAATCGGGTAGCTTTTGTTTTGGAAGGCGTTCTGCGTATTTGCTATTACAACAACAAAGGCGAAGAAATAACAAAGTATTTTATAGAAGAAAACAACTTCGTAGCAAATCCATACCAAAACGAAACGTTCACAGAATACATTCAGGCAGCTACAGATTGTAAATTGATAGTATTTTACCCACAACAGTGGAGCCAACTTTCCAATACAATTTTAGAATGGGATACTATTATAAATAAGATATTTCATCATGCTTTAATGAAGAAAATGGATAGGAGAAGTTCCTTGGTTTCTGAAGATGCCACAACACGTTATCTCAAATTTATAGAAAAATTCCCAAGCCTTACCAATCGGGTCCCACTTTCTTATATCGCTTCCTATCTTGGCATTACACAATCTTCCTTGAGCAGGATCAGAAAAAATATAGTATAAATCTTTTTTTGCCAAATGGCAAAAGACTTTTAGTAGAGTTGCTGCACCTTTGTTTTCATAATTGAAAAACAGAGAAAATGAATATTAAAAAAACAATTACCATTGGTGCCAATACAGCAAATCCTCTAACAGTAAAACGATTGGGTTATGGGACAATGCGTCTTCCTGGTGAACAAGTTTGGGGCGAACCAGAAAACAGAGAAGAAGCACTACAGATATTAAAAGCAACTTCTGAAAACGGGATTAACTTTCTGGATACAGCGGATTATTACGGAGAAGATGTAACCAACCGACTCATTAAAGAAGCCCTGTATCCTTATAAGAAAGATTTAGTTATTTGTACCAAAGTAGGTGCTAACAGAGGTGCCGATAAAAGTTGGGGTATTTTCGATAAGCCAGAAAATCTACGGGCAAGTATCGACAATAATTTAAAGACTTTAAAAATTGACCAAATACAATTAGTACATTTTCGTGTTATGCCCGGAACTTCCACACCCTTTGAAGAATCGTTAAATGCCATGTTCGACATGCAAAAAGAGGGAAAAATTATGCACGTAGGTGTTAGTAATGTTACCCCAGAAGAATTAACAACAGCATTATCTTTGGGAAATGTGGCAAGTGTTGAAAATGCATTTGGATACGGACAGCGAACGAGTTTTTCAGTATTTGGTCAAGAAATCAGGGGAATGCAAGAAGTAATGGATATCTGTGTAGAAAATGATATTCCAATGATTCCTTTCTTTTCTTTGCAAAATTCTTTATCTAAAAACGAAAACAAAATTGCTGAAATTGCAGAAAAATACAATGCCACGCCCGCACAAATAAATTTAGCGTGGTTACTGCATGGATGAGCCGGCCATAGTGAAC
>NZ_ARYN01000030.1 GCF_002094855.1 Zunongwangia atlantica 22II14-10F7 | reverse complement strand
AATTTCCGGATATCAACACTTTTCCTAGTTCTTTAAAAAAAAATGTTATTTGATATTCTATTAAGAATTCTTAATGCATAGAAAAAATGTATTATAGTATACAAAATATATCAAATCACCCTCAAGAATTACAAAACTTATATTCCCTGATCAAATTTTGATTGATCACTAATAACAAACTTAACCTGTTGGTCAATTAAGTTTGCTTTTCAAAATTTCCATATCTTTTGCTACTTTTTTTTGTAAAACGCGTGCATATATTTGGGTTGTTGCTAATTTTGTATGTCCAAGTAATTTTGATACTGTTTCGATTGGCACTCCATTGTTTAAGGTTATTGTAGTAGCAAAAGTATGCCTTGCAACATGAAAGGTCAGTTTTTTGGAGATTCCACAAATGTGAGCTATCTCTTTGAGATATGCATTTGTTTTTTGATTACTAATTTCCGGAAATAGACGTTGTTCTTTTAATGTTCTGGGATGCCATTGATATTTACTTACCAAATCTAATGCTTTAGGTAATAGCGGAATCTTTAATTCTTCATTGGTCTTTATTCTTTTGGTGAAAATCCATATCTGCTGATTTTCATCAGAACTTAAGTGTGATCGTTTTAATAGCATTAAATCTGAAAAAGATAGACCTGTATAGCATGAAAAAATAAAGATATCCTTTATAATGCTCAAACGATCTAATTTAGGTTGATAGTCTTCGAGTTGTCGCAATTCCACTTGATTTAAAAATTCTCTTGTTTTTTTTTCAATCCTAGTTTTAAACCGTTTAAAGGGATCTTTTTCGATCCATTCCATTTTATGAGCTAGATTGATCATTTTACGTAGGCGCTGAATATGTTTCATAGCGGTGTTATTACTCATCGGCTTTTGATGATCTCTGGGCTGGTAACTTCGGAGGAAGTGTTCAAAGCTTACTATAAAATTATAGTTCAATTGATCCAAATAGATATCAGAAGTAGTATATTTCTTCTTAATAAAGCGTCTGATAAAATTTTGAGAAGTTTTATAATGTCTCATGGTTGCTTTATGAAGCAGGTGTTGCATTTCTTCATTGTGATATGCAATGATATCAGCCATGGAATAGCGTTTTACATCTTGCCCTAGATATTTGCGCTTTAAAATGATCGCTGATATCGGTTTTTCCTGATAATATAATTCTTGATAACAGTCATTAATTTTTGACCTGAAATTTTCTAGATATGTGTTTAGCTTCATGGCATTAGGACAATTTCCTTTAATTTTTCTATGCTTTTTGTCCCAATAAATGTCATTGATACTCAGTTGAAGACTCAGGTTTGCACGTTCTCCATTTACCGTAATTCTGGCGTAAATAGGGGTAAGTTCGTTTTTGATTCTAGCATGGTTAAGCCATATACTTACCGAATAGTTGACCGGGTAGTTCATAATTTCGTCTTAAAATGTTAAACATTAAGGACGAAAGTCAAATCGTAAAAGACTAATATACAGAATTATAAATTCAATAGGTCAACACTTTATGAAAAAAAACTGTTGACCGAATTGTTGACCTAATCAGGTCATTTTATTTACATTCGTATGATATCAAAAAAAAGCCAAAAAGTTGTAAATCATATGATTAGCAACAATTTGGCTTTAAATATAGGTTAAAAAGTGATCGAGACAGGATTCGAACCTGTGACCGTCTGCTTAGAAGGCAGATGCTCTATCCAGCTGAGCTACTCGACCATTTTTGCGGTTGCAAATATAATCTCTTTTTGTTTTAAAACAAGGCTTTTTTTAAGAAAAATCAGTTTTTATTCTCAAGCATTTTTTTAATTCCTGATAAGCAACAGTTTAGTGTTAAAAAAAAGTTTTAAAATTTTATAGGGAGCATAAGCCATACGATACCTGCTGTCTTAAAGTTTTTACTTATTTTTAACCTCAATTTTAATCCTAACAATTCATTAAAATGCTTAATTACCCAATCAAGTTTACACCTATCCTAAAAGAAAAAATTTGGGGTGGCGAAAAATTAGTAAGTCTGCTTAATAAAGAGTCAGATGCAAAGAACCTTGGTGAAAGCTGGGAAATCTCTGGTGTTAAAGGAGATATCTCTGTTGTAGAAAATGGCGCGCTTAAAGGCAAAACATTAAACGAACTTCTAGAAGAATATAAAGGAAAGTTTTTAGGGGAAAAGATTTATGCAGATTTTGGAGCAGAGTTCCCTTTACTTATTAAATATATCGATGCAAAAACAGCACTTTCTGTACAGTTGCATCCACACGATGATCTTGCTAAAGAGCGTCATAATAGTTTTGGGAAAACCGAAATGTGGTTTATTATGCAGGCCGATACCAATGCTGATATCAATGTAGGCTTTAAAGAAACTATAACCAAAGAAGATTATATAAAGCATCTTGAAGAAGGTAAAATTACTGAAGTTCTTAATTTCGAGCCAGTAAAAAAAGGAGATAGCTTTTTTATAAATACCGGGAAAGTTCATGCAATTGGAGCCGGAGTTTTGTTAGCTGAAATTCAGCAGACTTCAGATATTACCTATAGAATTTATGATTGGGATCGTGTAGACGATCAGGGGAATTCTAGGGAATTACATACCGCATTGGCGATTGATGCCATAGATTTCGAAAAGAAAGACGATTTTAAAATGGAGTATGATAAAACTCCAAATCAATCTTCTAATATTGCCGACTGTGAATATTTCACCACAAATTATTTACCGGTAAAGGGAAGCATTACCAAAGATTATTCTGCCGTAGATAGTTTTATTATTTACATGGCAGTGAGCGGTAAAGCAACTATTAGTGTAGATGGAAATTCAGAAGAAATAGAGCAGGGGCAAACCTTGTTAATTCCTGCTGAAAATACTGAGGTTCAAATAAGTTCAGACGATTGCGAATTATTAGAAGTTTCAGTAAGTAGATAAAACTTCGTATAACATATTATTGAAGAAGCCAGTTTAAATGCTGGCTTTTCATTTTTTATGGTAACATCCAATATTTGATTCCACCCCAATATTTTTTATAGCTTTCTCGAAATGTTTTGAATTCCGATGATTTTGCTAATCCATTATTTTTTGCATACTGATTGTATTCTTTTTCCGAGTCAAAAAATACGATTTGATCTTTTGACAAATCCCAACTAAAAAACGGTTCAGGTCTGTCAACTGGACTTATTTCCGTTTTTCCGGTCAAAAAGTTGTCAGATTTTTTAAAGCTATGAACCATCATTGCTCCATAAGGATAATTTTTAGGTTCGATATATGAATCCGTTCCGTTTATTTCTCCTATTTCTTTAAATTTCCCAATAGGTATTCTTGCGCTATCTCCTAAACCGTGATTTCCCCAATAAGTAAAAGAGTAAATAAAAAGACCAATTGAAATAAATAATCCGAATACAAACCAATATTTTTTCTTCTTCTTTTTTACTCTCTCAAGGTATTCAGTCGATTTGAAACTACGTATAGTCATCATTATTCCGATTAAAAGCGCAGAATATATCGAGGCAAGAATTCCGATTTTTATTAATTGAAATATAAAATGAAAAAGTACTTCCATCAGTTTATTTACATTCGGTTTTTAGCTTGCACACAACAAAGTATACAAATACTGCGAGCCTTATCTCGAAATTAAAAATTTGTTTAGAATGAATGCTTTTTTGGCTGGCCGCGAGGTAGTTTAGTTTTGTTACGATTGAATGAGCGCTTATTTTAAGTCTAGTTGCACAGCGTCTTTTTGGCGCAAAGTGATATGATCGTATTCCCAAACATCAGCTTTACGATGAGCTTTAACATCCATTACTCCGTTTTCTTTAGTACCTTCAAATTTAAAACTTAGCGCAACTTCGCTATGATCTTCATTGTAATTTACATCGCCGTTTAAAAGGGAAAGGTTGTCTTTAAGACTTATTTTTCCGAAGTAATCCAAAACCTTTTTATCCTTATTGGCAAAATCTATGGCGTCCTTATGTAGTTTTTCATCTGCATAAACTTCAGCAAAATTAGAGATATGGGCTCCAAGATTTGTAGTTGTAAATACTAACACCAAAAGACCGCTAATAATACCTAAACTTATGATTAGCCATTTTCTCATTTAATTATTTTTTGTTCTGTTCGCTTCAAAAAGTGCTCTAACTTCGGGTTTCTGAATTTCAATAATTGTTAAAACACCAAGCACGATTCCTAAAATGCCGGTTAAACAATTTATTACGGCAACTACAATGATAAACGTGGCATTTCTACGTTCGCCAATATATTTAGCAGCTAAAAAAGTAAGTACCGCCATAATAATAGCGAATAGGATAAAAATACTTCCAAAAACAACCATGATGGTACTCATTAAATTAAAAGGAGTATGGGTAGAAACACCCGTCATTGTTGGCGATGGAATAAAAATCCCCAATAGAACATAAAACAATCCAAATAAACTAATACACAAGTTTAGAACGCCTTTTATAATAAATAAGATTCTATAGGTGCCTAAATTTCTTCCTGGCTCGACTTTTGTTGCTTCCATTTTATGGATTGATGCTTATTAAGGCAATTTACTAATTCTTCTTATAAATCAGGTTATTACCTCAAGAAGTATTTTCGTAAATTATGGTGTTTAAATTTTTTACAGCTCACTTAAAATGGAAAATAAGAAAGAACAATTTTTAATTAATTTTAATAAAGCATTTGCCCGGGGTGATTATCAATTTTTATTAGATTGGGTTACAGAAGATTTTCAGTGGATAATGATTGGAAAAAAAGAGATTAAGGGGAAAGACCAGTTCGCAGAAGCACTTAAAGAAATGAAAGATTACGAAACCAGCGAACTTGAGTTTGTAGATGTGATTACCCACGGAAAAAAAGGATGCGTAAACGGAAATATGAAAGTTAAAAGTCCTAATGGGGTTTCACTCAGTTTTTCGTTTTGTGATGTGTACGAGTTTAGCAGCTTTAAAAATCCAAAAATTCTAAGGATGACTTCTTATGTTGTGGATCGCTAAATTTTTTCTGCTGAAATAAATACTAATACTTAAAAAACTACGATTAATATAAATAACTACTACTACTATGAAAAAAGTGATTATTCCGGTATGTGCTTTAATCGCCATGTCTTTTACCGCTATTCCAAAAGCTGAAGTTTCTAATGAAACAAAACCTGAAGTATCCGTAAAAGAAACGCTTAAAGTAGATTTAAAGGAGTATTTTAAAAAAACCAGAGAAACGCTTGAGGATCATATCGAAGGCCTATCAGAAAAGCAAATGAGTTTTAAACCGGCAGCAAATTCATGGTCGGTTAGCCAATGTTTAGAGCATATTATTAAAACTGAACAAATGTTGTTTGGAATGACCAAAACGGCCCTGGAAGGCGAACCAAATCCTGAGCGTAAAGCTGAAGTTAAAATGAGTGATGAAGATCTTATCGCAGGAATAACCGATAGATCCAGCAAAGCGCAGGCCAGCGAATCTTTAATGCCAAACGGAACTTATGAGTCTCCTGAAATGGCTTTAGAAGCTTTTGACGATCAACGTGATGATATTATGGATTTTATAAGCGATCAAAAAGAAGAAGATTTAAGAAGTTATATTTCAGACTCTCCTTTTGGTGCGGTAGATGCATATCAATCGCTACTTTTTATTGCAGGTCACACTGCCAGACACACGCTACAGATCGAAGAAGTGATGCAAGACGCTAATTTCCCAAAAGAATAAATACTAATATTCGATAAAATCGAGTAATATTTTATACAAAAGCCATTCAAATAATTAGTTGAGTGGCTTTTTTATATATGAAACTCTTCAGGATAAACCACAATCCCACAAATATGTTTGGCGGCATTAGGTTCTAGTTCTTTTAGCATAAAATTCTTTTTAGGAACTTCAAAAGGAGCCTGGATATCAAAATTTATAGCAGGTTCGTATTCAAATCTTGGGTAATATTCTTCGTGCCCTAAAACCACTACCAGCTTGTAATTAAGCTCTTTGGCTTTTTGGTGTACGCTTTTTAAAAGTTTAGAACCAATACCTTTAGACTGATATTCTGGTAAAACCGCAACGGGAGCCAATGCCAGTGCGGGGAATTTATTTTTATCGTTTTGGATGGTAATTTCACTAAGTAAAACATAACCAACAAGCTGTTTATCAACTTCAGCAACCATAGAAAGTTCAGGAATAAAAGCATAGGATTTTCGCAGTCGGTCTACAAGAAACTGCTCCTGGTGATCACTATTAGATTCATTTAAAAATGCAGCTTTAATAAGCTTAAAGACGTCTTCGTGATCTTCGGGTTTTTCCTGCCTTATTTTTACTTCCATTGGTTCTAAAAAATAAAGAAGCAATGTAAGTAAATAAAATGCATCTCGCCACTATTCGGCATTAATTATCAAAAGAGATTCTTCGGTATTTAATTGCGCAATCTTTTTTGCTGAAGCATTAAATCCAAAACTATTTCCGCAGCAATTCATACCGTCTGCCAAGCCTGTATTATTGACAAGCAGCGTTGTGATTTTATAGTTTTCTGAAATAAACTGAAGGCGATTTTGGGCATTTTTCATCCCTTTTTTATGCTTTGCCACACTGGCGATAAAAAGATCTGGTTTTTCTGAATTGAGGTTTTCTAAATGTTCATCTACAGAAACTTCATAGCAAATGGCCAGTTTTACTTTTTTCTGCTGAAATTGGATAATTGAAGCATTCTTTTTTGGCTGAAAAAACTGAACTTCATCTTCGTGTAAATACTGTTTACAGTAAAAAAGAAGCTCGCTTTTTGGTTTAAAAATCGCCATCGCAATATGCAGCTGATCTTCTAGCTTTAAAGGCAATCCCAAAGCAATATTTATATTGTATGTAGTGCTATACTTTTTAAAAATATCGAGTTTTGGATCATTTTCTTCAAAGGCAAGGTCTTTGGCTAAACCTGGTTCGTAATTAGTTAAAGAGAGTTCTGGGAAAACAATAAGTTTTGCTTCTGCTTTGGCCGCTTTTGTAATAAAATCGAGGTGTTTTTTAATATTCGCTTCAACATTTCCCGATTCAGATTTTAGTTGTGCCAATGCGATTTTCATTATGACCTTTCTTTTTTGATGCTGAACAATTTTCCATAGCTAAGACAACGCCAACACCACTCCAGAGGACCGAATTTAAAATATTGAAGCCAGATTTCGCTTAAAATCACCTGAAAAATAAAAATGCCTATCGCCGTAAAGAAACACTGTGCTAAACTCAGTTTTTGATACAGTGAAAAGCCTATTCCATTAAAAATAATAACTCCTATTATACTTTGAAGAATGTAATTACTAAGTGCCATTTTTCCAACCGATTGGAACGCGCTTAAAACTCCGGTTAATTTTCCTGTAAACCATAACCAGGCAATAAGCCAGATATAAAACACTCCAAAAAATGTATCGCTAATCACCATTAATTTGAACCAAATGGGATTAAAAAAATCGTCCCTGTACATATCGAAATTCGGTAAAATAAAGAGAAAAATTAAACGGTACATATTGGTAATAATCGCTAGCCAGATAAAAGTTTTTTTACTTTTAAAAATAAAGTTTTCAAGATTTAAAAGCTGGCCAGATCGCACAAAAGCAGCGCCATATAGCATCATTGAAAAGGCAATTGGCGCTAAAGCAATTAGTAAAACTGGTAAATTCGAGAAATATTCTAAGATGCGAAAGTTTAAAGCTTCAGTATAAGTACCATTTCTAAGTATTTCAGTAACAGCATTAAAATCATAATTAGCCAAAACTTTTTCAGGAGAGAAATTAATCCAGGAAAAAATATATTCAGCAATTAAATCATAAAATGGGAATAGTAGAAAGTAAGTGGCTAAAATTAGTAAACATCGTTTGCGCAACCTGTACAAATAACAAATAAAAACCCCTAAAATCGCATAAAGATGGATCACATCACCGCCCCAAACTAACAAAATATGAAGTATGCCAATAATCCATAAAAACAGCATACGTTTAAGCATAAAAATGATATTCTTTTTCTTTAATTTGAGTTTTTCGAGCTGCATAGCAATGCCTAATCCAAACAAAAAAGAGAATATGGGGAAGAATTTGTTATAGAAAAACAGCTGTGAAATTCTTAGAATTACCGTATCAAAAGGCCCAGAGGATTGTTCAGAAAACACATCTTGGTTCATAAATACAACATTCATAATTTCTATGTTAACCACAAAAATCCCTAGCACCGCAAAACCTCTCCAAATATCAAGAATCTGGATACGATGATTTGGTTTTACAGGGCTTAGGCCTGGTGTTTTCATTGGTTTATGCTGGTTGTAATTCAAAAATGGTAATTTCTGGTCTCACATTAAAGCGCATTTGGCGCAAACAGCCTAATGCACGATTAATATAAAGTGTCCTGCCATCATAAAGATCGATAATGCCAGCATCGTAGCGCTTATTTTCTACAGGCAAAATAGGAGCTCTTAAAAATGGCGGTTTGCATTGTCCACCATGAGTATGGCCGCTAAGAATCCAACCTTTATAATTATTCCAAACATTTAGATCGCAAACATCTGGATTGTGACATAAGGCGATATTCGCTATTTCTGGATCATATTTTTTGGTGGCATTTTCAGGATAAAAATTAATACCCCAATAATCATCGATGCCCAAAAAGTTTAAACCTTCGATTTGCTGAGATTGATTCCGAAGAATTTTAATGTTTCGTGATGCTAATTGATCTATGATATTTTGCGCTACATGTTCTTCTTTGTAACCAATACCGTAATCGTGATTTCCTAAAATACCTACACTGCCTAATTTTCCGGTAGGGAAGTGCGGAATAACTTCAGCTAGTTGTTCCAGATTCTTTGGTTCATGATAAGTTACAAAATCACCGGTATAGACTACAAAATCTGGATTTAATTGCTGTGCTTCTATAAATGAATCGATAATGTACTGGTAATCGAAAAAGTCGCCAATATGCACATCGCTAATTTGCATTAAAGTTTTACCTATTAAATGTTTAGGAATATTTTTAACAGGCATTTTATGCTTTACAAACTCCAGCCAAAAAGGTTCAATACCATAGACATAAATACCTGGAATTGCTGCAATTCCGCCTAAAATAGCTAATCTTTTTAAAAACTTTTTTCGGTTCATTAAAAATAAATTACTCGCAATATGCTAAATATCGATATTAGAATGAATGCTTTTTTGGTAAAACCTGTTGGAACAAAAAACTTTCTAACTAAATAACTACTTTAAATTGCCTTCGGTCATTTAATGTTGATAATTCAGTAAATATAAACAAATGAAGTAATTATATGCTTTTTTCATTCTTTTTCAGCATTTCGAGGTTCTATTTTTATTAAATCCAGTTTATTATAAAACTATTGGCAATTACTGATTTAGAATCTTATAATACTTAAGTATATAATACTATTCATCGTTTTTAATTACGATATTATCGAAATTAAAATCAAAATTTTATTAAATATTAAAAATTAGTTGCAAAGTTCATTTTTTAGATTTATCATTGCTTCATAGTTAAACATTTAGTTTTTATTTTTGAAACTAACATGCAAAATAACAAGTGATATGAAAAAATATATTCCTAATTTTTTAAAACTTTCGGTTTGCCTGCTGGCCTTGCAAGCTACCGCACAAACAAATATGGATTATATTTCAAATAATGACGGACCAAAACTTGGATATAGCAAAGAATCTGGAGTTAAGATCTTAAAAGTTGATGGGCATTTTTTTAAAGACCTTAATCAAAACGGAAAATTAGATCCCTACGAAGATTGGAGACTTCCGGTAGAAGAGCGGGCAAAAGATCTGGCTTCTAAAATGTCTGTAGAACAAATTGCAGGTTTAATGTTGTATAGTCAGCATCAATCTATTCCTGCTGGGGAAGTTGGTTTTGGCGCGGGGACCTACAATGACAAACCTTTTTCTGAAAGCGGAGCAGTGGCTTCAGCAATTTCAGATCAGCAAAAGAAATTTTTAAAAGAAGACGATCTTCGTCACGTTTTATTAACTGCTGTAAAATCTCCTGAAGTTGCCGCAAAATGGAATAATAACGTCCAAGCTTATGTAGAAGGCTTAGGGCTGGGAATTCCTGCAAATAATAGTTCAGATCCTAGAAATACTGCTACAGTAACTTCAGAATTTAATGCCGGGGCAGGAGGGACAATTTCTTTATGGCCAGATGGTTTAGCAATGGGCGCAACTTTCGACCCAGCATTGGTAAAGCAATTTGGAGAAATGGCCGCTAAAGAATATCGTGCTTTAGGAATTACTACAGCACTTTCACCACAAATAGATTTAGGAACCGAGCCTCGCTGGTACCGCATCGCTTATGTTTTTAGTGAATCTCCAGAATTGGTAAAAGCAATGGGTAAAGCCTATGTTGAAGGTTTCCAGACCTCTGGTAAAGAAGCCGAGATCAATGATGGTTGGGGGTACGAAAGCGTGAATGCGATGGTGAAACACTGGCCTGGTGGCGGTCCTGAAGAAGGTGGTCGAGATGGACACTGGGCGATGGGAAAATTTGCAGTTTATCCTGGTGATAACTTTAAAGATCACATCAAACCATTTACAGAAGGTGCATTTAAATTAGATGGCGGAACCAAAAAAGCTGCGGCTGTAATGCCTTATTATACGATTAGTTTTGATCGTGATGATATTTACAATGAAAATGTGGGTAATGGTTTTAGTAAATATATAATTACTGAACTGCTTCGCGATAAATATGGTTATGATGGTGTGGTGTGTACCGATTGGCTAATCACTGCCGATGAAGGTGAAACGCCGGGAACTTTTGCCGGAAAACCCTGGGGAACTGAAGCAATGAGTGTTGCTGAAAGACATTATAAAGTCCTAATGGCTGGTGTAGATCAGTTTGGTGGTAATAATGAAAAAGGTCCTGTTTTAGAAGCTTACCAAATGGGTGTTAAAGAATTTGGAGAAGACTTTATGCGTGCACGTTTCGAGCGTTCTGCAGTGCGATTGTTGAAAAACATCTTTAGAACCGGATTATTTGAAAATCCTTATCTGGATACTGAAAAAACCAAAGAAATAGTTGGTAATGCTGAATTTATGAAAGTAGGTTACGAAGCACAGGTGAAATCTGTGGTAATGCTTAAAAATAAAGAAGCAGCTTTACCAATCAAGGAAAAGAAAACCGTTTATATCCCGAAGATTTATACACCGGTTTCAACCGACTGGTGGGGAATTCCTACTCCGGCGAAATTCGAATATCCGGTAGATCTGGAATTGATCAAGAAATATTACAAGGTAACCGATAATGCTGCTGAAGCAGATTTTGCGATGGTTTTTGTTAGAAATCCGCAGTCTAAAGAAGCGGGTTACAGTGAAACAGATCGTAAAAGTGGAGGAAATGGATACGTACCAATTTCTCTTCAATATGAAACTTATACTGCTGCAACGGCTAGAGAACATAGTATCGCTGCCGGAGATCCTGTGATCGATCCTGAAATTAAAGATCGCTCTTTTAAAGCGAAATCTTCAACGGCTTCGAATATTATGGATTTAAGAACAATTGAAGATACTAAAATGTTGATGGGTGATAAACCAGTGATCGTTTCGGTAACGGCAGATAAACCAATGATTTTTGCTGAATTTGAAAATCTAGTTGACGGGATTGTACTCAATTTCGGAGTTTCAACGCAGGCAATAATGGATATTGTTTCAGGAAAAGCTGAGCCTTCAGGATTACTGCCATTGCAAATGCCGGCGAATATGGAAACGGTTGAAGCACAACAAGAAGATGTGCCTTTCGACATGATCCCTTACCAGGATTCAGAAGGAAATGCGTATGATTTCGGTTTCGGTTTAGATTGGAGCGGAGTAATAAAGGATAAAAGAACAGAGCGATTCAAAAAAGAATAACCTGAAAAAATATAAAGATTTAAGCTATCCCAAAATAACTTAGAGAACGAAAGAGCCCTGAAATTCAATTTTCAGGGTTTTTTTATTGGCACCGCCAAAGGCTATAATACTCCGAAGTCCTTTACTTTAAAAATGTCAAATTATTAACCTGATGATTTTCTGCGTATTCTTCTAGCTCTTTAAAATTTGCATTTAATAAAGCAATCTTTCCATTTGCATCTATTACGATATAACAAGGAATTGCAGAAATATTATAATTAACCGCAAAATCGCTTTTAAAAGCTTTCTCTCCTGCATATAATTTTAAACCTTCTAATTGATGCTTTTCGAGTCCGTTTTTCCATAATTCTGCTTCCTTGTCTATAGAAACCGTCAAAAATTCAAAGTTTTTATTATTTTTATACTTTTCGGCTAATGCATTCCACTTAGGGAAAGAAGCAATACAGGGAGCGCACCAACTTGCCCAAACATCAATAATAATCGTTTTATTAGACATTTCAGAAAGAGTGTAGATGTTACCTTTTTCATCTGTTAAACTGAAATCTGAAGCTCTTTTTCCAACAGCTACTTTAGAGAAAATTTCAACTAAATCATCTAAGTTTTTATCTAATATCGAAACATAATCTTTAGAATACTCACTTTTTTCTAGCTCATCTATTTTGTTTCTAAAGGCTTCAACATCAATCTCTGCATTAGAAATCTTAGCATCTCTAATTATAGTATTTAAGAAAATAGTTTTTTCTATAGCATTGGTTTCAGCATCAATAAACCATTTATCTATTATTGGAAAGCCATTATTAAGTAAGAAATCGTAGGTTATTTTTGTATCTGGGTTGGTTAGCATGATATCCTTTTTAATAAACGCGTAGATAAACCTGTTGTAATATTCGCTTTCAAATAAAATAGGATTTGAAAAATTTATATGTTCTGAATAGGTTATTGGTTTATCTGAAAGCGAATCACCATAAATATCAAGCCATTTAATAAACTCAGGAGACGCTGTATTTACTTTATCATATAAATTTACATATATAAGCTTGTTTCTTTCTAGCTCAACAAAATCTTTTTGATTTTCAAGATCAGCGTCTTTAAAATAATCATCTAAAAACTGTAATCTCAGTTGCGTTATGGAATCTTGAATTAAGAAAAAATCTTTGCTATCGAGTTTCATGAGACCTGAATATTTTTCATCGAAATCATAATATATTTTATACCAATATTTAGTTTGATCTAATTGATATTCGATAAATTTTCCCTGTTTTCCTTCAACAATTATAGAATCAGGTTTTTGCAGATCTAATTTTATAGAAATAGGTTGATTTATATATTTGGAAAATGCTAAAGTAAATTGGTCATCATCTTTAAATTTTAAAATTGAATTTGCATTCGCGAGAAGTTCTTTGTCTAAGCTAATCTTTTCTCCAGACGGTATTTTGATGGAATCTAATTTGGAGTTTAGAGATAAATCTGATGTATACTGCAACAATAGCGCAAAATTTTCAGCGTAATTTGAAACTTCCAGATTTATCGTTTTTGTTTCATTTTTGTTCGATTGACAGCTGGATAAAGCAAATAATAGTAGGAAGAAAAAATAAAAATTTTTCATTCTGAAATTTGATGGTTTTGGATAGATTTTTCTTTGAAACTCTGTGCTGCTTACTTACAAATCCTTATTTATAAGGATCGCCGCTGGCTGCAGTAATAATGCAGATTAGGTGTAGAATAAGTCCCGGGAAAATAAATAAAAAGTAACCTATAGTAACGAATATTAGCCATAAAATTCCTGCAGCTACTTCACCTTTATAAATATGCCCAACGCCAGGAAAAAATACACTAAGTAAAATGGCCAAACCTGCATTCCATTTTGGGTAATTATTAATAACGGTTACAGGTGCCTGAGCCTGTTGTGAAGAATAGTTTTGGCTGCCATCAAAACGCTCACCACAATGCCAGCATTTTATCGCTTCAGATTTAATGGTTTCTGCACAATAGGGACATTTCTTGGTTTGATCCATAATTTCTTGATTGATTGTAAGACGCAAATTGATCTTATTTGTTACACAAGATAAAGATTTTAATAACTGATGCCTAATCGATTTATTGGTATTATTTAATCTTGAAATATAATTTTTATATTCTTAGAAATAAATGGTTTTATTTGATGAAATATCATTTAAAACTGAAAAAATTAATCTTTTTTAAAACCTTGATCTTGTTTATTGCGTATATAATAATAATCGAATAATCAAACTCGATATTTGAAATATACAGCATGATTTTTAAAAACAGATATCACATAGGAATTTTAAGAATCTCATTTCTGCTAAAGATTTTTTGTGCTTGTATTATTCTGAACGCTTCCCAAAGTAAAGCACAGTTCTTACAATCAAAATCGGGGAATATCACATTTTTTTCAGAAGCACCTATAGAGAATATCGAAGCAAGCTCAAATTCGGTTATAGCCCTTATAAATTCTGAAAACGGAGAAATAGCCATCAAAGTTTTTTTGCGATCCTTTGAGTTTGAAAAAGCACTAATGCAAGAACACTTCAACGAAAACTATGTTGAAAGTGACAAATATCCCAGCGCCAATTTTAAAGGTGAGATTGTAGATTTTAAAGGTCTTTCTAAACTTCAGAAAAAAGAATTCAGCATAAAAGGTTTTTTGGATTTGCATGGCGTAAAAAAGGAAAGAACGGTAATCGCAAAGCTAGTCGAACTAAATAATGGGAATCTTCAATTGCAATCTAACTTTAAAATAGCATGTAAAGATCACGATATAAAAATTCCAAAGATTCTATGGAAAAATATTGCTGAAGAAATAGAAGTAAGTCTTGTAATCCCTCTAAAACCAAAAGAATTATGAAAAAAATTACTTTCTGCATTGTACTATTTCAGTTAAGTCTTTTCGCCCAGGATATGGACGAAATGATGAATCAGTTTTCCGAAGGGAATGATTTTGAAGTTGAAGCGACCTACAAAAGTACCTGGCTGGTATTATCGCAAACTAATGAAACGCAAAACGCTAAAGATCTTAATTTTTGGATCGCACATCGCTTTGGTGATATTGGGGGCGAGTTTGGTGGGTCTAGCACACTTTACGGTTTAGATGTTGCCACAGATCTTTATATAGGTTTCGATTACGGAATTACAGATCATTTAACTGTTGGGATTGGTCGTAGTAAATACAATGAAACTTATAACGGATTAATAAAATACAAGCTTTTAAGGCAAAGCGATAAAATGCCAGTTTCGGTGACACTCTTCGATCAATTAGCATGGATCACACGAGAAGAATTCTCGAACAATGAATTTAACCAGGAAAGTGACCGAATCTCTAATTTCTTTCAGGCAGTGATCACCAGAAAGTTTTCTCCGGGATTATCCTTAATGCTTAGTCCAGGGCTATTAATGCGTCCAGATGCTCAGCTTCTTTCTGCTGAAGATCAAAACAATCTTTTCGCTTTAAGCATGGGAGGCCGACTCAAACTTTTCAAAAGGATTTCCCTACTGGTAGATTATACCTTGGTTGAAGGTTTAGGACGAGAAGCCAACGAAGAGCTTTATAATCCTTTAGGAATAGGCATCGAGTTTGAAACCGGCGGGCATGTGTTTAGCCTAAACTTTCAGAACTCCCAATATATCATAGCTAATAATTTTATTCCTAATACCTCTAAAAGCTGGACAGATGGCGGAGTAAGATTTGGATTTGCTATCTCTAGAAATTTCTCTCTTGGTAAGAAAAAGAATAACTAAAAATCTAAAATTATGAAACGTAAGCAATTTATTTTTAGAGTAGGGCAGGGTGTATTATTTACCTGTGCAGGTGCATGTGTTTTGGCTTCATGTAGCAGCGGTGACGACGGAATGGAAAATATAAATAATGGCGGAGATAATGGAGGCAATCCTGGTGGTGGTGATACTGTTTCCATTTCTTTAAATGATATTCCAGAAATTGGGGATCAAAAATCACAAAGCGGAATTCTATTTATTAGAATAGGAAACGGCAATGATCCTTCAGATTTTGTAGCGACTGAGGCAGTATGTCCTCATCAGGGTGGGCAATTAGTTTACGTAGCGGGCGAGGGATATATCGAATGTCAATTACATTTTGCCAGATACGAAAATGATGGTGATACCATTAGAGGGCCACAAGGAAGCAGCGGAAATACGCGCGACCTTGTTATTTACGATCTTGATGTAGATGGAACAACGCTGGTAGCGACCAAATAAAAGATAAGTAGTACGCTCAGGCATTAAGTAAGATATCCTTACATTATAGACTTATAATCGATCATCAAACCATTTGGTCATAAGCTTCTGTAATTCTTGTTTCTTGTCTGAGAAACTATGATCTGTATCAAATTCTTTTAGCTGAAAATCATAATCGATATTAGATAATTTCTGAGCAATTTTTTTAGCCTGGTTAGGATTTACCTGTTCGTCTCTGGTTCCGCATAAAATCAAAAGACTGGCATTTTTATCTAATTCTTCAGGCCAATAATAAACGGAGCGTTTCTTTAATTCTGAAGTTTTATTTTCTTCATAATTAGGGATCAATTTTGCGCAAACTCTGCTTTCCATTTCAGGACGTTCTTCGATTAATGGAAAAAGATCTGAAGGTCCGTTTCCAACAATAGCAGTTTTGATGTCTTTAGAATGTTTAAGCGCTAAGTAAGTCATCATCCCTCCTCGTGACCAACCAATCATGCCAATTCTATTGGCATCGGCTTTTTCAATCTTCTTAACTGTTTGGGTTAAATAAAGAACATCGTTAATGTCTTTTCCGCCAAATTCATCATTTTCCCTGTAGCAGCTGGCGACTAAAACATAACCTTCTTTCACTAAATTCGAAAATTGAAGAAGCGGATAAAAACCTTTGCTTTGTGAAGAAACGCCTTCCTCTTTGTTTCCACCTCTGTTTACTATAATTACGGGAAACTTTCCTTTCTTTTTAGGTTCAGCAATAAAACCGTTTATTAATAAGGAATCACTTTTATAAACGATTTGGTAGAAATTCACTTCTTTTAGAAAGTCAAATTCCTTCAGCAATTTATCGTCTTTCGAAACTCGTTCCCAAATGGGAGGAATTTCTGAAATCTCGAATTGCTTTTTCGATAAGATATCTCCATTGTCTAGATTTTTAGCTTCTTCATAATCAGCTGCACTAAAGCTAGTGTCGAAAGCCGTATTAGATAATCCTATTTCAAATTGATACTTTTTGTAAAGCGTACCGCCAAATTTAAAAGCGAAAAATAAAAAGACGATGATAAATAAGGTTCCTAGTACTAAGAAGATACGTTTGAAGATTTTCATGATGATCGATGGTTTATATAAATAAGACGGGGAGGTCTTCAAATTGTTACAAACACTGGCTAATTGCAGCTACAAAATGATTTTAAAAGCCAATAAGTATTTAGTCTCAGTTTAGTTGTTCTTTTATTTTAACTTTAACTTATACTATATTAACCATAAATACTGTTTTCGTTGGTTATTGCACAAATATTTTACAACTTTACGCTAAACTCTCTGCTTATACTTATGAATAGAAAATTATATTTCCTGATTTTATTGATTTTTACGGCACTTTCTTTAAAAGCTCAGGAAACCCAATTTACTCATGCCGATACTCTTAGAGGAAGTATAACTCCTGAAAGAGCCTGGTGGGATGTGATGCGCTACGATATTTCAGTAACACCAGATTTTGATAAAAAATATACTTCAGGATTTAACAATATCACCTATAAAGTGGTAGAGGCCAATCATCCAGATGTAATGCAGATCGATCTTCAGCAACCATTGGTGATCGATAGTATTATTCAGGACAAAAAACAATCCTTGAGTTTTAGTAGAGAAGGTGATGTGTACTTTGTAAAAACAGAGCCTCAAAACATCAATTCTGAACATGAAGTAAAAATATATTTTAGCGGAAAACCTCACGAAGCCATTCGTGCACCATGGGATGGCGGTTGGACGTTTACTAAAGATGAAAAAGGAAGACCGTGGATGACGGTGACCTGCCAGGGACTTGGTGCTTCTATCTGGTATCCTAATAAAGATCACCAAAGTGACGAGCCAGATCGCGGAGCCTCTTTAGCAATGAGAGTTCCAAAAGAATTAATGGCGGTGGCAAACGGCCGAATGTTAGATAAAACTGAACATAAAGACGGAACAATTTCTTACAAATGGGGCGTAGAAAATCCTATTAGTAATTATACAATTATACCTTATATAGGACATTATAAAAATTTCTCTGAAGTTTACACCGGTATAAAGGGTGATTTAGATCTTGATTATTGGGTGTTGGATTACAATTTAGAGAAAGCTAAAGATTATATGCCGCCAGAAGTTCATAATCTTTTAGATGCTTTTGAATATTGGTTTGGGCCTTATCCATTTTATGAAGATGGCTACAAATTGGTGGAGACAGAGCATACCGGGATGGAACATCAATCTAATGTTTCTTACGGAAACTGGTACGCCGGTGGATATCGTGGTAGAGATGGATCTGGAACCGGTCTTGGATTAACCTGGGATTTTATCATTATTCACGAGAGTGGGCACGAGTGGTTTGGAAATAACATCACCACTAACGATCTGGCCGATATGTATATTCACGAGAGTTTTACGAATTACAGTGAAACCTTATTCCTGGATTATGTTTATGGTGAAGAAGCTGCCAATGATTATAACTACGGAATTAGAAGTGGTATCCAAAACAAAGCACCGGTAATTCCCGCTTATGGTGTAAACGCTCAAGGAAGTGGCGATATGTATCCAAAAGGTGGAAATATGCTGCATAGCATTCGTCATAGCATGGACGATGATAAATTGTTCAAGAATATTCTAACCGGTTTAAATATGACTTTTCATAATAAAACGGTAGATGGTTCAGAGATTCAGGAATATATTTCAGATAAAGCGGGATACGATTATTCGAAGGTTTTCGAGCAATATTTAACCACCACTAAAATTCCGAAACTTCAGTTGTACATCGATGCACCAAACAGCAAGATGTTTTATAAATATACCAATGTTGTTGATGGTTTCAATTTACCATTGGTGCTAAAAGGCAGCGAAGAAAAAATAAAGATCATCCCTTCAGCAGAATGGCAAAGTGTAGATATTCAGCATAAAAATCAGTATTTATTTACACCCTGGAGGATAGAGCATATGTATTATATTGATGTAGAATTACTTAAAAACAAAGATTAAATATTTAGAGGTTTGCCTCCAAAAATACCTAATGGTTTTGCCTAAGGTTGTTCACTAAAAAATGGAAGAATAGATGTTTTCAAAAGAAACTTATGTAGCGCGAAGAGAGAGCTTAAAGAAAAAAATGGGATCCGGACTCTTAATTTTCCCAGGAAATAAGGAAACCGGAATGAATTACAAAGATAACTGGTATCCGTTTAGACAGGATAGTACTTTTTTATATTACTTCGGAATTAACCTTCCAGATCTTTATGTACTTATCGATTTAGATAATGATAAAGAGATCATTTTTGGAGACGATCTAACTCCTGAAGATTTTGTGTGGGTTGGTGCCGTAGAACCTTTATCAACTTATGCTGAAAAATGTGGTGTTGCTGAAGTGCAGCCAATGGCGAAGTTGGAAGCCTATATTAAAAATGCGCAGCAAAAAGGCCAAAATTTACACTATCTACCACCCTACAGAAATAAAGTAACGATTGAAATTAGTAATCTTACCGGGATTCTTGTAAATGAAGTTGATGCCAATAAATCTGAAGCTTTTACGAAAGCTGTTATCGCACAACGTTCCATAAAATCTCCTGAAGAAATTGCAGAAATTCATAAAGCGGTAAATATTACGGCTGCTATGCATCGCCATGCTATAAAATGGACGAAGCACGGCGTTACTGAAAAACAGATCGCAGGAGAACTACAAGCAATCGCCGTTGCCGGTGGTGGGAATATTTCTTTCCCAATAATTCTAACCAAAAATGGCCAATATCTGCATAATCATGCTACACAAGCTGTGGTTGAAAATGGAGATATCGTGCTATGTGATTGTGGTGCAGAAACGGCTATGAATTATGCCGGAGATATGACGCGTACTTTTCCGGTAACCGAGAGATTTACAGATATTCAACGTGAAATTTATTCGATCGTTCTAGAGGCTCACGAATCTTCATCTGCCGCATTAAAACCGGGTTATCGTTTTAAAGATGCACATTTACTGGCCTGTAGCCGAATTGTAGAAGGCCTAAAAGGTCTTGGTTTAATGAAAGGTGATACTCAGGATGCTGTAAATGCCGGTGCACATACTTTGTTTTTCCAATGTGGTTTAGGTCACTTTATGGGAATGGATGTGCACGATATGGAAAACTTTGGTGAACAGTTAGTCGGTTATAACGATGATCTTAAAAAGAGTACTGAGTTTGGTTTAAAATCGCTTCGATTAGGAAAAGAACTGGAAGAAGGAAATGTGCTTACTGTTGAACCGGGGATTTATTTTAATCCGTTTTTGATCGACTCCTGGAAAGCGCAGGGCAAATACACCGATTTTGTGAATTACGACGAAGTCGAAAAATTTAAAACTTTTGGCGGGATGCGCGTTGAAGAAGACTTTTTGATCACCGCAAACGGTAAAGAATTACTGGGCGATCCTTTAGCCAAAACCATAGAAGAAATAGAAGAACTTAAAAACTCCTAATAACATAAAAAACTGAAAATGCTATGAACCACTTTCTCTCCTTTAAATTTCTCCACTATTTTAGCCTTTTGTTCATAGCATTTTCTTTTTCATTACAAGCCCAGGAAAATCCCGAATGGCAGCGATTGGATGTACTATCTGTAAATACAGAAGATCCCCGTGCTAATTTTCATATTTATGATGCTGAAGCTGACGCGCTAACCGGAGAATATAAAAAATCTGGAAACTATAAAAGTTTAAACGGAAGCTGGAAATTTCATTTTGCTGAAGTTCCTGAAGAAAGGCCGGTAGATTTTTATAAAAACGATTTTGATGTAAAAGATTGGGATAATATAGAAGTTCCCGGCGATTGGCAAATGCAGGGATATGATTTTCCGCTATATGTTTCTGCAGGGTTTACTTTTAAAATTAATCCGCCTTTTGTAGATACTACCTACAATCCGGTTGGATCGTATAAAAGAACTTTCGATTTACCTAAATCGAAATTCGATAAAAATGAAGACTATTTTTTACATTTTGGAGCCGTAAACAGTGCTTTCTATGTTTGGATTAATGGTGAGAAAGTAGGTTACAAAGAAGGAACCAAAACACCATCTGAATTTAAGATTACTCAGTATTTAAAACCGGGAGAAAATAGCATCGCGGTAGAAGTGTATCGTTGGTCTTCTGCAAGTTATTTAGAAGATCAGGATTTTTGGCGATTAAGCGGAATCGAGCGTGATGTGTATATCTATAAAACACCTAAATCTAGAATTAAAGACTTTTTTGTGACTCCGGGATTGGATGAAAACTACGATAAAGGAATTCTTGATGGATACGCTGTAATTGCTTCGGAAAAGAAAAAACTTCAGTTAGATCTTAGAATTTGGGATGGAGAGAAGATCATTTCAGAAATAAGCAAACCAATTGCTGAAGCTAAAAATGATACGCTAAACTTTCAAATTTCAGATTTAGATATTAAACACTGGTCGGCCGAAACACCAAACCTTTATTCTTTAAGTTTAAGCCTGAATGACGGCGATAAAACACTGATGGCTACTTCAGCAAAAATAGGTTTTAGAACTTCAGAAATTAAAGGCGGTCAACTTTTGGTCAACGGAAAACCAATTCTGCTTAAAGGAGTGAATCGCCATGAACACGATCAAAATTCTGGACATGTGATCTCGCGCGAATCTATGCTTCAGGATATAAAACTTTTTAAAGAATATAATATAAATGCGGTTCGAAATTCACATTATCCGGTAGATCCTTACTGGTATGAGCTGTGTGATGAATACGGAATTTATATGATCGACGAGGCGAATCTAGAAAGTCATGGTTTTGGTTACGACGAAGATAAAACGCCTGCCAATAAACCCGAATTTGAGCAAATGCATCACGATCGTATTGCACGAATGATGCAAACCAATAAAAATCATCCTTCGATCATTATTTGGTCTATGGGAAACGAGGCTGGTGATGGCCCGGCATTTATAGAAAATTATCACTGGTTAAAGAACAACGATCCTAGCCGCCCAGTGCAATATGAGCGTGCGGAACGTGGTGAAAATTTCCAAGAACCGCATACCGATATTATTCCGTGGATGTATGCCAGTGTAGATTATATCAAAAGTAATTATCTGGGCAACTATCCCGATCGCCCGTTTATTTGGTGTGAGTATGCACACGGAATGGGAAATAGTACCGGAGATTTGGTAGATCTTTGGGATTTTGTTTACGAAAATCCACAAATTCAGGGAGGATTTATTTGGGATTGGGTAGACCAGGGATTTGTAAAAACCGATGAAAATGGCGATGATTATTGGACGTACGGTGGTGATTATGGGCCAGACCGATATAGACATGATGCCAATTTTGTAATTAATGGATTGGTAAATCCAGATCGTACGCCACATCCCGCACTTTACGAAGTAAAAGATGTATATCAAAATGTAGATATCAGGCTAAAAAATAGGAATTCTGGCACTTTTACTTTTGAGATTGAAAATCGATTCTTTTTCACCAATTTAAAAGAATACGAAATCTCTTATGAGCTTTTAAAAGACGGCGAGTTTGTTAAGGCTGGTTCGCTGGATGATATCGATTTGTCACCACAGGAAATTTTACTGAAAAAACAGTCATTTAAACTTGAAAAAGGAGCAGAGTACTTTATAAATTTCTATGTGAAAACTACCAAAATTGGTAAAATGCTTCCTAAAGGACATGTGATTGCCAAGAAGCAAATTCAGCTTCAGGAAGGTGGTGTGGTTAAATTACCAATTGCGGCTTCAGGAAAATTAAAGACAAAAAATAAGGGCGAAAATCTTACAATTTCGAATACAGATCTTGAAGTTGTTTTCCACAAGGAAACCGGAATGCTTTCAGCATACAGCTTTAAAGGAAAAGAACTGATTAAAAAAGGACCAAAACCAGATTTTTGGAGAGCACCAACAGATAATGACTTTGGAAATAGCTTTCAGAAACGAGCAAAAGCATGGAAAGAAGCTACAAATAATCCAAAACTGGTAGATTTTTCTTCGGAAAAGGAAGATGGCTATGTTGAAGTGAATACTGATTTTGAATTGGATTCGGTTTCTTCGACTTTAAAAATCACTTACAAAATTTACGAAAATGGAGTTATTGAAGTCGGCAATAATTTTGAATTCAATGGTGATTCAGAAAAAATAACGTCGCTGCCAAGATTTGGGAATGCGATGGTGATTCCGTTAGACTATGATGAAGTAGAATGGTATGGTCGTGGGCCTTACGAGAATTATTGGGATCGTAAAACAGCTGCTTTTGTTGGGATTTATAAATCGAGCGTAGAAGATTTATATGTGCCGTATATCCGTCCGCAGGAAAATGGCTATCGTACCGATAATCGCTGGGTAAAACTTACAGATAACGAAGGAAACGGAATCAAATTCAGCGGAATGCCACTGGTTTCTTTTAGTGCGCTTAGAAACCCAACTTCAGATTTTGATCCCGGAATGCGAAAAGCACAAAAACATACCATCGATATTAAACCAAAAGACGAGATCTATCTAAATATCGATTATAAGCAAATGGGTGTTGGTGGCGATAATAGCTGGGGCGCGAGAACCTGGGAAAAATATCAGCTAAAACCTAAGAATTACAGCTATACTTATTTTATAGAACCGATTAGTGAGTAGTTAGAATTGAGATTTTAGAACGCTTCGCTGTTAGAATTTAGAGAATAGACTAAAGATTTATGTTGAATGCTGAATTTTGAATGTTGAATTTCTTGTGTCATTTCGACGGGAGCGTAGCGGATTGGAGAAATCTCCATTTGAGTATGGAATTATATAAGATTTATACTGAAAGCTGAATTTAGAGGACGTTTTCAAAAATGTAGGATGAGATTCCGTGTCAAGCACGGAATGACGAAACGAAGTCTATAAAAATGATAAAGGTTGAATGTTGAATTTCTTGTGTCATTTCGACGGGAGCGTAGCGGATTGGAGAAATCTCCGTTTGAGTATGAAATTATATAAGATTTATACTGAAAGCTGAATTTAGAGGATTTTTCAAAAATGCTGGATGACATTCCGTGTCAAGCACGGAATGAAGTAAAGGGTTCTAAAAAATGTATTTCATATAAATCCCTCCACCACGCCTGCCTGCCGGTGAGGCAGGGTT
>NZ_ARYN01000003.1 GCF_002094855.1 Zunongwangia atlantica 22II14-10F7 | reverse complement strand
CCACCATACCAATCTTTGATAGCAAAGCGTATTCTTTTGATTCTCCAATTTCCAAGAATTCTTCAGTAGTCTTCTAAGCTGGGTAAGATCCGTTTTAATCCGTGTCCGGTTCAGTAATTGTAATGCATCAATCGGGCAGAGTTGAATGTCATCGATATTAAAATGATCCATACCCATTAGTAAAATGGTGGCCAGTTCTTTTTCTACCCGGTTACGATTATTGGCAAGCAATTTTTTTAAGGCTGGCGTTTTTAACTGAGAATGATGAAACCACATCCTGGTGAGATGTTTGGAATGCAATTGACGGTGTTTTAAAAAATGAAGAAAGGCCGGAACTTCCCGGTTAAGATGATAGAGATAATCCGTTTCTTCAGCTGTAATTTTAGGCACTTTAAGCACCCAAAACCGGGTTTCATTACCATCAATCTTGATAAAGTTATCCTCATTATTACTGCATAGGATAAACTTTCCAAAGAATTCCACTTCCCGTTTATCCTTCCCTTTAGCCTCCAACTTATTAATGTTGGTGGTACTCAGGTATTTGATGCGCTCGGTCAATTCTTCTTTGTTGAAAAGCACTTCATCAATACAGATCAGTAGCTTATTCGCCCAATCCGCATTAAACTGACTACTAAAACTATCATTGGTCAGATAGGTCATGTTATTTTCAAAGATGCTTTTCAGCCATTTCAAAAAGGTACTTTTCCCGGTGGAACGTTCTTTAGATACCAAACAAAGGATCGGTAAGGTTTGCACCGGTTTGGTATATAATAGTTGCAGATAGTCCAATCCTAATTCGAAATGCGACCCAAAAATATGCCTAACAAAATTCAGGCTAAAACCTAATTCGCCCTGTATAGGAATATTACTTAAGGGGGAATAGATATTGTAGAAATTATGATAGACCGGTTTAAAATTCAGGTGATCAGGAATACAGGTAAACCCATCATATTTTGCAATTTTACTCAGGTATGATTTTCCATGATCCTGTCGAATGGTCTCAACACTCCAGGGAAGCAAAAGCTCATGGAAATGCCCGGCAATGGTAGGTGCTTTGACTTTTTTATAATACGAAGTCCCTACCCTTAAATATGGTATACTATTCATAATAGATGAATTTGTGCTGAGAATACAGCAGGTTAAAAGATGAAAAGAATGTGCTTATTGATCCAGCAGCTGGTCTACTACGGGAGTATTAAGATCTTCTTTGGTCACCCGTTCATTTTGAAGAAGCCAGGAATTAAGCTTATGGATATCAAAAAAGATGCGCTTTCCATTAGGCTTACTATGTGGAATAGCACCAGAGGCGGTAAGTTTATACAGGTAGTTTTTAGAAATTCCTGTATAATCACAGGCCTCATCAAAGGTCAGTACTTTCTTTACACCCAAAAGGAGGTTTTCAATCCTGTCGAGTTTTTCTTCTAATTTAAACTTGTCCATTGGTATTAGATTTAAAAATTAATAATGAACAAGACGTCTTGTAATCTATAGTAGAATTCTGTCGATAAAAGTAGTATTAAACGCAAATAAATAGCGACTGATACGTCTGTAGTTATTCACAGTGAGCTATGATTTAAGCAATTACACTAAAATGCTTTCAATTAGATTTAAGTCATATCAAATTATATTTCAACTTAAATTTTATTTGAATCAAATTGATCAGATTTAATGTTTTGAAATATTTAAATCGGTCAATTGTTAATAACTATATCGATAAACAATGCTGAATATAGAATAGAATAAAAAATGTATTCCGTGTTAACTTAATTAGAATCCGATACTGTAATCACGAATGAGCCGAATAAAAATTTTATTCGGCTCATAAATTATGTATATTTGATTTGAATAACGTGTTTATTTGGCTCATATGTATAACTGGCAACTTGAAAATTGGCCTTCTTTTGACTATAAATCAAAAGCAATCGATGATATTGTCATTGAATTTGCCTCAGAGACGGGTGAAGTTAAAGGGATTATAGATAGCCTACCTTCTGACTTTAGACAAGATGCGATTATACAGTTTATGATCGATGAGGCCATTAAAACTTCTGAAATTGAAGGGGAATATTACAGTCGTCAGGATGTAATGTCATCGATCAAAAATCGATTGGGTATTGGAGATGGTGCTACTATTAGAGATATCAGTGCCAGGGGAATTGCAGAATTAATGGTGGAGGTAAGAGAAAACTTTTCCGAACCTCTAAGCGAACGATTAATTAAGGGATGGCATGCGATGTTATTTACCAGATCCAGGTATATTCAGGCAGGGACTTATCGATCTGGAGAGGAACCCATGCTTATAGTATCAGGGAGATACGGGAGAGAAGAAATTCATTACGAAGCTCCTCCATCTCATCGAGTTCCTATGGAGATGAAACAGTTCATACAGTGGTACAAGGAATTTGATATTGAAAATAATGATATTCGAAGTTCATTGATCAAAACAGCTATCGCTCATTTGTATTTTGAAACGATACATCCTTTTGAAGATGGAAATGGACGTATAGGTAGAGCTATAGCTGATAAATGTCTTTCCGAATCTTTAGGTAGAGTATTAGTATTAAGTATATCCACCGCAATCGAACAAAATAAAGCAGCGTATTACGAAGCCTTAAAAATGGCACAACGTTCCCTGAATATTACAGATTGGATTGTTTATTTCTGTGAGACTATTTTGACTGCCCAGAAAAATGCTAAAGCAGTTATTCGATTTATTTTAAAAAAAGCAAAATTTCTGGATCAACATCGGGAGAATTTAAATGATCGTCAGTTAAAAGTGATTTTAAAAATGTTTGATAAAGGTGTTGAGGGTTTTGAAGGAGGAATGACGGCGAAGAAATATACATCACTAACCAAAACTTCAAAAGCCACGGCCACACGAGACTTACAGGATATGGTTTCTAAAGGGATTTTGAAACCACAAGGAGGTGGACGAAGTGTACATTATGAGCTAAAATTTATATGAATAAATGTTAAAGTTTGTTAAAAGGTGCTGAATTCGGTGTATGTCTAAATATTAATTTATTTAAAATATTGATAATCAAAAATATATATGTTTGGTTCGAGTCTCGTCCAGACCGCAAGATTGCAAAAAGCCTTTCAGAAATGAAAGGCTTTTTTTATGCAGCAATTTTTCTTCTTGTTTTCGTGCTGAAACCTTAAATTCAAAATCTTTTTTTTATAAGACAATATTTACAGTTACATAGAGTTTATCCGTTCTTTGAGTATTAAATAGTTTTAGAAGCATTTTCGTAATATTTACTTAACTCCTGTTATTTGGGGATAAGATTCGATTTTAATTTTTTTGTAGCAGTAATATGTCTTCAGTTGGAAGCCAAGAAATTAAATGAATCTTCAGATACTATCCTTATTGCATTAGTTAGTAAGGGTAATCAATTAGCTTTTGAGCAGGTTTATCACAATTACTGGGATAAGCTTTATGTTTATACCAATAATATTCTTAACGACACTTGGCTTACTGAGGATGTACTTCACGAAGTTTTTACGCAAATCTGGATACGGCGAGAAGAGCTTGAGATAAGGAATTTAAAAAGCTACTTGTACAATTCTGTTAGAAATAGAGCTCTTTTAAAACTTAGAGATAATAAGTTTACTAAGCTTGATGAGCTAATTGTAAATAGGCTTAACCTTAGTCCGGAAATTGAGCAGGAGTTCGATAAAAATGATACCATCATGGCTATTGAAAAAGCCACCAGTGAACTTCCCGAGCGTTGTCGTGCTATTTTCTACATGAGCAAATTTCAGCATTATTCTTCTGCAGAGATTGCCAATCACTTTAATATTTCACAACGCACAGTAGAAAATCAGGTGAGTTTAGCTTTGAAGCATCTTAGAAGCGAGTTAGGTGCTTCGTTGTTTATAAGCCTGTTTTTTGGTGGTTTTTAGGCTAAAGTTAGCTTAAAGTAGCTGCAGGGTTAACAAAATATTAAGTGTGTTGGTTTTTAAATTTTTTGATGTGAAATAAGCTCCCCTTTTGTGTCTTGTAGTTGTAAAGGCTAATAATATGACCAAGACTGAATTCTTTAATTTAATTGAGAAGTTTGAAAAAGCTGAGTGTACTCCTGCGGAAAAATCGCTTTTAAAGCGTTTCTGTGAGGAGGTGCAAATTAAAAACACTCTAGAGGATTGGGAGCTTTCTAAAAAAGAAGAAGTGAAAATTCGTTTGCTTCAGCGCATTGTTAAGAACAATTGCGAATAATGAGGTTGATAACGTAAAGTCGCCAAAGAGAAGATTTAAAATATGGCGTATTGCAGCTGTTTTTATAATGTTAATAGGAGTTGGTGTATTACTTCAGAAAATAGTATCTGAAAAATCAACAATTCCAGGTTTAGAAGAACAAATAACATTGCAACTTCCAGATGGGAGTATTCAGGTTATAAATGAAGGAAATCATAATTCTATTACGTCTACCACAGGCAATGTTATTGGAAGTATTAAAAATAAATCACTGGTATATGACCTTTCTATAGGAGATGGACCTGTAGAATATCATACGCTTAAAGTTCCTTACGGTAAAAAATTTCAAATAAAACTAAATGATGGTTCGCTGGTATTTATGAATGCCGGTTCTTCTTTAACCTACCCATCCAGGTTTTTACCAAATCAAACTAGAAAAGTAAAGATTAAAGGAGAAGCCTTTTTTGAAGTTTCTAAAGATTCCCTAAGACCTTTTATTGTAAATGCAGATCGCTTAAATATAAGTGTATTAGGAACCAGATTTAATGTGCAGTCTTATGAAGAGGACGTAGTAACCGAGGTGGTACTCACCGAAGGTGCAGTTGCATTGTACTCAGGAAATGAAAACGCTGCACAAAATAGCACTTTACTTAGTCCTGGTGAGATGGGGGTTTTGGAAAAAGAATCAAACGTGATTAGTAAGACCAGTGTAATCCCAGGAATCTATACGTCATGGATGAGTGGCCAGCTTGTTTTTAGGGAAATGCCTTTTAAAAACATCTTAAAAAAATTAGAACGCCACTATAATCTTGTAATAATTAATGAAAATGAAGAGTTGGCTAACGAAAAGTTTAATGCCAGCTTTGATTCAATAAGCATAAATAAAGTTTTTGAAAGTCTAAGAGAATATCACGGGATCGAATTTAAAAGGGTAAACGATACCATAATTATACAATAACCTTTAAAAAAGAAAGCATGTAAAAAAGTACGCAAAACAAACAAAAATCATCGTACAGTTTAAACGCCGGCTACAAAAAGAAAAATCGGAAAATGCGGCAACATCTCCCGATTTATGAACTGGTGAACTGTCTAAAAAAACAATCACTTAATAACATTATAAAAGTATGAAAAAACTTCTTAAACCTAAAAGAAGATCTAAACCCGTATTTGATAAATTAAAAATGAGAATAAGTATTCTATTTCTTTTATCTGTATTTGGTATGCAGGCCAATGATTCACTGGCCCAAAAAGCAAAAATTACCTTCGATCATAAAGATGTAAGCATTTTTCAGCTAATTGATGAAATAGAGCATCAATCTGACTTTCATTTTATATACCGAATAAAAAATGTAGACCTCAATAGAAAAATAGACATAAAAGTAGATAAGCAGCCCTTAACAGAAGTGCTTAAAACCATGTTTAAGGGTAGTGCAACCGCTTATATTATTGATGAAGCAGAAAAGCAAATTCATCTTAATGCTAAAAAACCAAAGACCGATTCTGAAAAAAATAAGTCAGAAATTATCCAATTTCAGGTTGAAGGTACAGTAATGGATGAAAATGCTTTGCCTTTACCAGGGGCTAGTATCATTGAAAAGGGAAGTACAAATGGAGTAGTTTCAGACTTCGATGGGAAATTTGTTATTCAGGTAAATGATGAAAATGCAATTTTATTAGTTTCATTTATAGGTTATGAAACTCAGGAAATTCAAGTAGCGCAACAATCAAATTTCGATATTCAGCTTAAACCAGCATCTGGAGCCTTAGACGAGGTCGTAATTACCGCTCTTGGGATGAAACGAGAGAAAAAAGCATTAGGTTATGCTGTTGGAGAAGTAGATTCTGAGCGTTTAAATCTTGTACCGCAAGAAAATGTGTTGGGAGGTCTTTCTGGAAAAGTTTCGGGATTAACTATTAATAAAGCAGGTAACGATGTTTTTGCTGAAACTTATGTAACCATAAGAGGAAGAACTTCGTTAACAGGAAACGATCAGCCTTTAGTGGTAATCGATGGTGCGCCTGTAGGAGATGCGAGTGTTATGGGAGATATAAGCGCTATGGATATAGAATCTATAAGTTTTTTAAAAGGGGCAAGTGCAGCTGCGCTTTATGGATCTAGAGCTGGTAACGGGGTGATATTAATTACAACAAAATCTGGTGCAGGCTATCAAAAAGGGATTGGCGTGAGTCTTAATTCAACTCTTACCTTAAACAATCCTTATAAGTATTTTGATCTTCAAAACCGTTTTACTAACGGGCAGCGCGGTCTTTTTAATGAAGCTACCTGGCAGCACTGGTATGGTGCTGAAGAAGGAGCTGCTGCGGTACAATATAATACGAATGGTGAAGCACTTCCGTTGCAATTTTATGACAATAGCCTAGAAGATTATTTTACAACAGGTGTAACAACAATTAATGATGCCACTGTTTCTGGAAATAGTGAAAAAGGGAATTTTAGATTAGGAATTTCTCATCTTAATGCTGAAGGCGTTACGCCTGAAGCCGAGTTGAAACGAATTGGCCTAAATTTAGGAACTAATTATAATATCACAGATAATGTAAAACTTTCTGTGAATATTAATCTTAATAATTCTAATTCAGATAATTATCCGTCTAATCTTATCGGAGGGAATGATGAGTACTTTGATATCTATAATATTGCACCTCATATCAATATTAATGATTTAAGGGATAACATTTGGTTGGAAAACAATGTGCAGCAACGTAATATTACTGAGGGATATAATAATCCGTGGTGGTTTAGCAGTGAACGCCAAAATCGATTTGATAGAATTCGAAGTTTTGGAAACCTTGAGCTTAACTGGGAAATTTCTTCAGCATTCAATGCACTGGCAAGAGTATCTCACAGTAGCGTAAATAATAGGGAAGAGATTGTAAGACCATGGTCATATCAGGGGTTTGGAGATTCTCAGCCTAATGGTTCATACTATATTAATAGAGGCTTAAATCGAGAGTCTAATGCAGAGGTTTTACTTAGTTATACCAAAGAAATTAAAGATTTTAATCTTTCAGCTTCGGTTGGAGGGAATATTTTAAATTCTAAGGGAGAAAGCTTTAATTCAGGCGGAGATAATCTGGTGTTACCGGGTTTGTTTACTCTTTCTAATGTTTCTAGAGGTGGACTTTCTTATTCGAGTTCATTTTCAGAAAAAGCAATTTATAGCGCTTATGGCTTAATGTCTCTAAGTTTTAAAGACTTTGCTTTTGTAGACTTAACGGCACGTAACGATTGGTCCAGTACTTTACCTAAAGAAAACCGTTCTTATTTCTATCCTTCAATATCTGGTAGTTTACTGGTATCTGAGTTAGCTAAAATGCCAACCTGGATATCACTTGTTAAGTTGCGTTCTGGTTGGGCAGAAGTAGGTAAAGATACTTCTCCTTATGCTATTCATCCTGTATTATCGCAGGGATACTGGGGAGATGATTTTACTTATTCCCTTCCTTCAAGTATGCCTAATACTCAATTAAAACCAGAGATAGCTACTTCTTATGAGGTAGGTGCAGATCTAAAGTTTTTTAATAATCGCCTGGGATTAGATGCAACTTATTATAAAAATGAAAACAGAAACCAGATTTTAAATGTAAATGCTTCTCCACTTTCAGGATATACCAGTACAACTATTAATGCAGGTAAAGTTGAAAATTATGGTGTAGAACTTGGGCTTCATCTTGTGCCTTTAAAAACTGAAGATCTTATCTGGAATATGGACTTCAATTTTACAACTCAAAAGAGCAAATTAGTAGAACTTACTGATGGTATTGATAGAATTTCTTTTGGCGGCGGAACAGATATGGGATCCTTTACAAGAGTAGGAGGCGAAATAGGAGATTTATATTCACCATATATAGAGAAGGTTGAAGAAGGGCCTTATGCCGGTTGGAATCTTTTGGATGCAAATGGGAGATGGGTAGTAGATCGTACTCAGGAAAACCAAAAGAAAGTAGGTAATTTTAATAGTGATTTCACTTTAGGGATGACTACTTCAATTTCCTACAAAAACTTCAGTTTATCGGCTAGTTTTGATTGGAGACAGGGAGGACAATTTTTCTCTGAATCAATGAAGAGAATGGCAAGATCTGGAAAAATCGAAGATTGGCATAATGGTGTGAGTTCAAGCACTTTTTCAGGAATTCTGGATGCAAATTCTTTTGGAGGGGATCGTGAAGCATTAGCCAATGAGATTAGAAGTAATCCTTTATATCGAGATAATGATGTTTGGGTTGGTGGAAGAACAGAAGAATTAGGTGGTTTTGAATATAACGGAAATAATAATGGGGCTTTCTTTCCTGGTGTTATCGATAATGGAGACGGTACCTATACCGAGAATTTTGGAGGGCCTGGTACAAGAATGTTTGATGCTTATCGTGTTGTAGAATCTAGTGGTAGTTTTTGGCGTACGGGCTATGCATTTATGTATGATGCTTCTTTTGTGAAATTAAGAGATATCACATTTACTTACACTTTCCCAGAAAAGCTTGCTCAAAAGATTGCAGCAACAAATATCTCACTTTCAGTTTACTCAAAGAATATTATTCTATGGACAGAAGCTGGGATTGGTATAGATCCAGAACTAGCATTTTATGGAGGGCAGCAGGGACATGAAAAATGGAATATATCTCCCTGGACAGCTCCAGTTGGTTTTAGACTAAATGTTGGATTTTAATTTAAGATAAATGAGAATTTTTAGAAAAAATATTATAAAAATAGGACTATTAAGCTTGTTAATTTTTAACCTGGCTTGTAGCGATTCTTTAACCGAAATTAATGTAAACCCTAATAGTTTATCTGATACAGAGGTTGATATTAAATTTGTATTAACCGATGTATTAAGCTCGTCTGCACAAATACAGGATTTGTTGGCTTATGATTGGGGTGAGTTATCTGCTGCTACGCAGTATTTACAAAGAGATTTTACCAGTTATGAAGAGAATAATTATCAATGGTCTCCCGTAAATTATAATAACTTTTATAGTCCGCTTAAAAACGCTCAGTACATCTATGAAAGAGCTGAAATTGAAAAAGATGGCGAAGTAAAAAATTATTATCAGGCTGTAGCCTTGATTATGAAAGCTTATGGATTTGGTTTTCTAACTTCGGCTTTTGGAGATGTGCCTTTCAGTGAAGCACTAATGGGAGAAAATGGAGGCGAAGCATTTCAGCCTTCCTATGATGCGCAAAGAGATGTTTTTCTTGGGATTCTGGCAGATTTGGAAAGAGCGAATGAATTGCTGAATTCTGCCGGGGTAATTTCTGAAGTTTCAGATGCAGATATCGTTTATGGTGGTGATAGCCAAAAATGGAGAAGATTTGCCAATTCTTTACGACTACGTTTTTATATGCGTTTATCTGAAAAAGAAGAAATTAATGCGCAGGCAGGTTTTGCTAATATTGTACAAAATAACCTCCCTTTATTAGAGGATAATACAGATAATGCAGCTGTGTCTTACGTAGGTACAGATGCAAATAACAGTTGGCCAGGTGGTGCCTTAAATTGGAGTAACCGGTCTGAATTTTACAGAAGAAAGCCATCTTCAACTATTGTAAATGATCTTATTGCTTTACAGGATCCAAGATTAACAAAATGGGTAGCTCCGGTAGATGTTCAATTAACTCAGGGTACAGAAAATAGTCTGATTATAGAAAATGGTCGCTTAAGACGATATGTAGATTTGGATATTCAGGCTTTAAATATTGATAGTAATTTAGAAAATGATCTTAATACATCATTATTTGTTGGTTTACCTGTGGCGTTAAGTGCTCCTAATGATTTTAATATGGGAGCCGCAACTTTAAATGATTTTGGTGATGCCATTGCCAGCCTTGCACCAAATGTATATCTAGCTGCGGCAGCAAATCCTCATAGCTCTTATCTTACCCCAATGTATTCAGAGAATACTAATGATCTTGTAAAAGCTGTTTTTATGAATGCTGCTGAGGTAGAATTTCTTTTAGCTGAAGCAAGTGTTCGTGGGTGGATAGCAGATAATGAGTATGATCATTACGAAAACGGAATACAATTATCTTTTGATCAATATGAGATTTATGATGGCGATCAAAATGCAGTTTACAACTTGGCTGAAGATCAACTGGTAGCTTTTAACGAAACGCTATATTTAGAAAATGCACGCCAGATTCTAGCAGATGCTGCAGATCCTTTACAGGCTATAATTCATCAAAAATGGATTGCTTTATGGTTAACCTACGAATCCTGGTTTGATTGGCGACGTACAGGTTATCCTAACCTTAATCAAAATATAATTTCAGGAACAAGAGGGCAAAATACGCCATTACGATTTATTTATTCTGATGCTTACAACGAAGCTAATATGTTAGATGCAGTTAATACAGGTCTTAGCCCGGCAGAGAACGATCAATGGTCTCAAATGTGGTTACTTCAGTAATAAAAAATAGGGCGGCTTTTAAAGTCGCTTTTTAAAAAATGTATTAAAAATTATCGAATATGAAATTTACAATTAATCCTATATTTCTTTTTACTTTTTTCTTAGCGGTAAGCTTTGTGTCTTGTAAAGATGAAGAAAACCAGGAAGATGCTCATCAACACCCTCATCCGCATGAAGAAAGTGAGCATACACATACGCATTATAAAGCACAGGATAGTATCCTTTCTCATAAAATATTATATCCTAGTAAAGTTCCAGACAGGATTATTGCAAACCTTCCTGAAGATCCATCTACAATGCTTGCGGTTAACTGGAGAACCAATCAGCAGATTACAAATAGTTACGTAGAAGTTGCATTGGCTACAGATGGGCCAGAATTTAGATTGGGAGATATTGAAAGAAAAAGGGCAACTACTGAAGTTTTCGAAAATCAGCATTTAAAACATATCGAACCTTTGGTAAAAGCTAATTACCATTCGGCTACCATTCATAATTTAAAACCTTCAACCACCTATGTTTATAGAGTAGGTAGCGAGGCAGAAAATAGCGATTTGTTGTGGAGTGAATGGTTTCAATATACAACAGCTTCAGATAAACAGGGAGAGGAATTTAGTTTTATATATTTTGGAGATGCTCAAAATGATCTAAAATCGATGTGGAGCAGGGTGATTAGAAGTTCATACAAAAAATTCCCGTCTGTAGATTTTATGCTTCACGCCGGGGATTTAATAAACGATCACGATTCTAATATTCAATGGGGAGAATGGTTTTATGCAGGGAGTTTTATTCATGCAACTACGCCCAGCATTATGACTCCTGGAAATCATGAATATAAAGACACTACGCTAACTTCTTTATGGAGACCACAGTTTAATTTGCCTAAAAACGGGCCAAAGGGCTTAACCGATATTTCAGAAACTACTTACGCGGTAGATTATCAAGATCTTAAACTGATTTCTATCGATTGTATTAATTTTGAAAGAAAGCCAGAAAATCGCGAAGCTCAGGTAAAATGGCTGGATTCAATATTAAAGAATAACACAAAAAAATGGACAGCATTAACTATGCATTTTCCGTTATACACTCCTGCTCAAAAAAGAGAAGATAACGCAGTACTAATAGAGCATTTGAAACCTTTAATTGATAAGTATAAGGTAGATCTTGTTCTACAAGGGCACGATCATACTTATGCAAGGGGGCAAATTAGTAATAAAGAATCTGGTGTGACATCGATGTCTGATGCCGGAACGATTTATGCCGTTTCTGTAAGCGGACCTAAAATGTATGAGTCTACCGATAAAAAATGGATAGAACGAAGAGGAGAATTTACCCAGCTTTTTCAAATTATAACAATTAAAGATAATAAGCTTAGTTACGAAGCTTACACGCCAATTGGGAATTTGTATGATGCTTTCGATTTGATAAAAAATGGGGATAAGAAAACCCTAAAAAATCGAATACCAGATAATCCTATTCGTCTAAAAAAAGATTTTGTAAAAGAATAAAGATTGGTATTCTAAAAAATAAAGCTTAGATAATTGTTTTTTCACAGTGTTTAATTTGCACTTAGTTGGTAGGAAGCCTCTCAGAAATGAGAGGTTTTTTTATGTTTTTTGATTCTGAAAATTTTTAATTGAAAAGCCATTGATGTAATGTTTCATCTTTTTCCATAACTTTCTTTGCATAGGGACAAAGCGGAATAATTTTTACTCCTTTTTCTTTTGCGAAATCAATTCCTTTAAGAACTAATTGCTTTGCGTAACCTTTCCCTGAAAACTCTTCGTAAGCTTCTGTATGGTCGATTATAAATTTATTTGTGCCAGCCCATACATAAGTCATCTCTCCTGCGAGAATATCATTTTCCATAATAATGAATTTTCCTTTTCTTCCATCTTCTTCGTGTTTAAAACTAATAGCCATTTTATCTAAATTTAGGTTCTGGTAAAGGCACATACTCTTTGTCGTCATTTGGTATTTTAGGAAAAGCTTCGTGGTTTTGTGCTTTCCAGTTTTCTTTTGCCCGCTCTAAAATCTCTTTGTCTGAATTCACAAAATTCCAAAACATAAAGCGTTCCTCTTCAAAAGCTTCCCCACCAAAAAGATAAAGTGTGGTTTCTCCGTTGGTTTCAAATTCACATAAGTTCGCATTTTTAGCGATCAATAATTGTTTGGTTCCGTAGTCTTTATGTTCAATTTTTACGGTTCCGTCCAATACATACATGCCAACTTCCCCAAAAAGCTGATTTCCGATATTTATTTTTTGTGCAGTTTTTGTCTTTATTTCAATAAAATAAAGAGGGCTGTGAACGGGAACAGGGGATTGTTTTTCTTTTATTTTTCCGGCGATTAATTTGTAAGAAACACCATTTTCTTCCCAGCTAGGAATTTCTTCTTTACCAATATGAAAAAATGAAGGTTTTGTTTGTTCTAACTCTTTAGGTAGACCAATCCAAATTTGTAGCCCGTGTAAAAACTTATCTTCTTTTCTTAAATATTCAGGAGTCCTTTCAGAATGAACTACGCCTTTACCGGCTGTCATCCAATTCACTTCTCCTGGTTTAATTTCTATGGCATTTCCTAAGCTGTCTCTATGAAAAATTGCACCCTCAAAAAGATAAGTTAGGGTAGAAAGTCCAATATGCGGATGAGGTGGGACATCTAAATTTTGATGTTCTTTTAAACAAGCCGGCCCCATATGATCTATAAATAAGAATGGTCCAACAGCCCTTTTTTGCCGGAATGGAAGTAATCTGCCTACCATAAAGTTTCCTATATCGGCAGCTTTTTCTTCTAATATTAGTCCTACGTTAGATTGCATTTTTAGTGATTTTGGTTAAAAAGGCTTAAGCTTTTTCTAATTTGAAAATAGTGATATTAAATGATTTAAAACCAGCTTAGCGGGAGTTTTGTTAGAAAGCCTTCTGGTTTTGGATTTTTTGGCACCGCCAAAGGCTATAATACCCCGAAGTAGTTTACTAAAAATTGAAATCAGGAAAAGGCATAAAAACAAAAGATCCTATCATAAAATGATAGGATCTTAAAGCTAATATTGGGGATTTTTAGGTCTTCTTTTTAAGCTTCAGTTGCTTTTAAATCTTCTAAACTTATTTCAGTAATAAAGTCCTCTTTAGGCGTTCTTACTTTTTTCATATTTACCAACCAGTCATTTTCTTCTTCACGATAACCTAAAGGAAGTAATAAAGTACTTTTATAACCAGTTCCTTTTAATTGTAAAAGTTCATCTAAATTTTCATTAAGAAAACCTTCCATTGGGGTAGCATCTACTTTTTGCTCGGCTGCCGCAGCAATTGCCATTGCAAAAGCGATGTAACTTTGTTTAGAAGCGTGGTTGGCATGCCATTCCTGGCCTAGTGGTTCGTAAAGGCTAAGAATATTAGCTTTATAATCGTCCATAGTGCTGTGCGGAAGTTCTCTTTGGTCCATAGTATAGTTAAAAACTTCAGAGATTCGCTCGTCACTGTAGGCATCCCAGGCTGCGAAAACTAAAAGGTGAGAACAGTCGATTACCTGATTTTGGTTCCAGGCGATATCTTTTATTTTTTCTAATAAAGCTTTATCTGAAATTACAATAATTTTATAGGGCTGAAGTCCAGATGAAGATGGTGCTAATCTGGCTGCTTCTAAGATGTAATCTACTTTTTCCTGAGGCACTGTAGCCCCACTCATTTTTTTTGTGGCATAACGCCATTTTAAATCGTCAATTAAGCTCATATATTTATAAATTAATTCGTCTTGATTATAATGGTCTTTGTTTTTTCAAAAAGCTAACACTAACATTTAGGTTAGTGGTGATATTCGTTAATTTTGGGCTTAATTTTTTCTGAATAAAAATGCCCCGCTATTACTAACGAGGCCATCTTTGTTAAAGTACTTCTGAAGCCTTAATTCCAAACTTCCTGAGTGATTTCTTTTATCAATTTAATCTTTTGCCATTGCTCTTCTTCAGTTAAAATATTTCCCTCTTCGGTTGAAGCAAAACCACATTGCGGACTCAAACTTAAGCGATCTAAATCCACATAATTTGCCGCTTCTTTTATTCGGTTTATAATTGTTTCCTTATTTTCTAAAGTTGGATTCTTACTGGTAAGAAGGCCTAAAACCACCTTTTTGTTCTTCGGAATAAAACGTAAAGGCTCAAAACCTCCAGAGCGATCATCATCAAATTCTAAATAGAAATTTTCTACTTTTTCTTTAGCGAAAAGCGTATCGGCCACAGGTTCGTAACCACCTGAAGCAGCCCAGGTAGAATGATAATTTCCTCTGCAAACATGAGTTGATAATCGAAGATCTTCAGGTAGATTTTCCAGGGCAAGATTGTTTAATTTTAGATAGGTTTCTTTAAGCTCGTCACGATTAAAACCTTCACCGGCCATTGTTTTCCAAAAATCGGCATCGCATAACATTGCCCAGGTACAATCGTCGATTTTTAGATCGCGGCAGCCCAAATTGTATAGTTTTAGAATGGTTTGATGATAAGCTTCAGCTATATCTTTAAACAATTCTTCTCTATCTGGATAAAATTTGTTTACATAATCTTCATTATCACCTCGCACCAGTTCAGCAAATAATTGTGCAGGAGCAGGGATACTTTTCCTGGCAATATGATCTTCGCCACAGTGTTCTTTCAGGAATAAAAAACTTTCAAAAACAGGATGTTCAGGATTAAATTTTAGTTTTCCAGATAATCGAGCCGAATCTTTCCTGGTTTCTTCTCCCTGAAATAAATAGCCCTGGTCTTTTAAAAAGTGTTCGATACCGTTGAATCCCCAGAAAAAATCCAGATGCCAGTAGCTACGTCTAAACTCTCCATCAGTTAAAGCGGTAAGTCCTGCTTCTTTTTGATTTTCGATCAATTTAATGATTTCTTCGTCTTCAACTTTTTTTAATTCAGTTGCTGTAATTTCATTTTTAGCGTATTGTTCTCTCGCTTTTTTTAAAGCTTCGGGACGTAAAAAACTTCCTACTGCATCGGTCTTGTTGGTTGTGGTTGAATGAATGCACATAATAATTTATTGTTAGGTTTTTATTATGGTCAAAATTAAATATTGAGGTTGTTTTATCTAAATTGAAGTTTAAATTAGGTTTTAATTTCTGTTATGATTGATTAACTTAGAAAATTGTACTTTTGAATGCTGAGTTTTTATCCTTAAAAAGAATAATATCCTATGGAAAACTTAGATGAGGTAGATCTTAAGCTTTTAAAAATACTGCACGAGAACTCAAATTTTACTGTAAAAGAGCTGGCAAAGCAGGTAAATCTTTCTGCTTCTCCAGTATTTGAGCGCTTAAAGCGATTAGAAAAAAACGGATATATTAAAAAATATATCGCCATTTTAGATGCTGAAAAATTGCATCAGGGATTTATCGTTTTTTGCAATATTAAACTGAAAAAGCACGACAGGAATATCGGGAATCAATTTGTAGCTGATATAATGGATATCGATGAAATCGTAGAATGTTATAACATTTCGGGTGATTTTGATTTCTTATTGAAAGTATATGCCCGAAACATGAAGCATTATCAGGATTTTGTGTTTAATAAATTAGGCGGTGTAAAAAGTATTGGCAGTACGCACAGCACTTTTGTAATGACCGAGATTAAAAATACTTATGGGATTGGTATTATTTAAAATAACTAAGGCTAATTTTAATTAATATCACTATTGTATCGTATATCTAAAACGTATGCCCTGTGATAATCTAAAATAACCAAAGGCAAAATTATCTGGATTTGTTTCGTTTACAAGGTTTCCGCGAACATTTGCAGGTGGCGTTCCAAAAGGATTGGCAACTGCACTTTCCAAAATAAGTTCCATATAATCATGAAATTGTTCTGAGACTGCTCGAAAAGTAATATCGATATCACTTCCTGGCTCTAGATCTTCATGCGAGAAGTTTTGGTACATTTCATTTCCGTTAAAAAAATCGTCACTGGAAAGGTCGTATTCTGGGAAGTTTAGCACATCGCTCTGAAAGTCGGCCAGATAAAAATTAGTTTCATCTTCAGGATCATCATAATAAAAACGAACTTCTTTATCTTCTCCCAAAAAGCCACCATCTTCATATTGTTCGATTCTTGTAACTTCAGGAGAAGCAACTAAGGTTTCTGTAGCGGTATATTCTTCGCCGTCTACAATAATATTTAAAGTATACTCGGTGCCAATCTCAGGATCAAAATTAGTGCAGGTGTAGGTTCCAGCGGTTTCAGATTCTGTAAAATAAAATAGTTCTTCATCCTGATTTTGGATACTAACAATAGCTCCAGAAACACGAGTAGTTTCCGTATTATAATAATCGGTTAACCTGGAAAGATAAATGCTTTGATTATCTCCTGAAGTACCAGAGAGCCAAAGAATTTCAGCATCTACGACCAGTCTGGCTTCCCCTTGATCCAGATCAACATCGATAACATCTTCGCAGGAAGCAGTGCTTGCTAATAACAGCAAAGCGAAACACTGAAGTATATATTTTTTGTGTAGAAATTTCATAGAATTAAAACTTAAAATTATAAGAAACACTAGGTAAAATGCCGAAAATCGATAATCTTCGGGCTTCATTTATTCCGGTGTCATCGTTAGTTGTAAAGCGTATAGATGCGGCGTTTCTCCTGTTGTATGCATTATAAATACTGAACACCCAATAGCTTTGCCAGCCTTTATTTTTATTTGGTTTTGGGGTAAGAGTCGCGGCCAGATCTAAATGATGATAAAGCGGTAAACGATTTTCATTTCGTAAAGAATAGTTGGGGACAGGAATACCTCCTATTTCATAATATCCATTGGGATAGGTTACTGGTTGGCCAGATTGCAAGGCAAAGTTTGCACTGAAAGACCATTTTTTGTTGTACTCATAATTTCCTGTAATGCTAAGGTTATGTAATTTATCGTAAGGAGATAAATACCATTCTCCGTTGGCGATTCCCGGTTCTTGCGGAGTTCTTCCTGCGGTTCGTTGTTCGGCGCGGGACAAAGTGTATGAAATCCATCCGGTAAGATCACCTCTATTTTTTCTAAATAAAACTTCTAAACCATAAGCTCTGGCTTCACCATTTAGCAAAACCTGCTCGATATCGTTATTCGCAATAAGATCTGCACCATCTACATAATCAATTCTATTATCGATGTCTTTATAGAAAACTTCAGTTTCTAAACTATAGGTGTTATTATCAAAATTTCTGAAGTAACCTAAAGCGTATTGATCTAATATTTGTGGTTCAATAAAGGGGGCGCTTGGCGTCCAGATGTTTACCGGAGTGGGTGACTGGCTGTTAGAAACAATATGTAAATATTGCGCCATTCGGTTATAACTAGCTTTTAAAGAAGTTTCATCATTCAGAATAAAGGATAATGCAGCGCGTGGTTCAAAATTATCAAAACTAGAAATTACTTCTCCAGAATCATAAAATTCGGTTCCAACAGGTGTCGCTTCCTGATAAATATTATAATCTGCATTATATTCAACCGGGCTATTTTCGTAAATATTCACATTTTGTTGCCCGTATCTGTAAAACGCACTGTATCGAAGTCCGTATCGCACTTCTAATTGATCTCCAATTTTTTGATTTACATCTAGGTAGGCAGAAGGTTCTAAAGCATATTTGCGGTCCAGTTCCCTATAATTTACGGTAGATTCGCTACTATTCGGAATAAGAATTCCCGGGTTAAAATCGTAGTATGTGGCATCGACACCGTAATTAAGCTGAATATCATCTGAAATATAATGTTGCCAGGCATATTTTAAACCGTAACTTTCTATCCCACTTTCCCAGCTAAAACTTAGCGTATTTAAGCTAAGGTCGAATTGATAATCACTATAGAAAATCGATAAATCTGTGTTTATATTTTTACCGAAGCGATGTTTCCAGTTTAGTTTCCCCATGGTGTTACCATACGTGCTTGAAAAACTATCGCTAATATCAAAAACATCATTACCAAAATAACCTGAAAAATGAAGACTATTATTTTCATTTAGTTTATAATTCAGTTTTGCATTCAGGTCATAAAATTGTGCCGAATTCTCGTTATCGGCCAGTTGTAAAAAAAGATGAGCATAAGAGGTTCTTCCGGCCAGCATAAACGAGGCTTTATCTTCTTTAAGAGGACCTTCAACTTTTAGCTTGCTCGAGATTAATCCAATTCCACCTTCAAATTTAAAATCCTTGTAATCTCCATTATTCTGAGTAATATCTAAAACCGAAGAAACTCTGCCACCATATTTTGATGGAATTCCGCCTTTATAAAGATCCAGCGAGTTAACCGCATCAGCATTAAAAACCGAGAAAAATCCAAAAAGATGAGAATCGCTATAAATAGGGACGTTATCTAATAAAATTAAATTTTGATCTGCTGCGCCACCACGAACATTAAATCCAGAAGAGCCTTCTCCAGCATTGGTTACTCCGGGAAGCGTAAGCAAAGATTTTAAAGGATCTGGTTCACCCAAAGCAACCGGGATTTGTTTAATCTCGTTCATGCTAAGGCTGTTCATACTCATTTGCGGTTTTTTAATATTTGTAGCCTTACTATTTTGCTCGATCACTACTTCCTCTAGCGTTTCTCCGCCAGGCTCCATTTCTAGAGTCCAGGTAATGTCTCTATTAAGACTTACAGTTTCGGTGATCGTATTATAACCTAAAAAGCTAATATTTACTTCATGTTTTCCCTTTGGAAGTTGTATCGAAAACTTACCATTTTTATCTGTAGTAGTTCCTTTTTGAAGTTTTCTAATGGTGATACTAGCGCCCAAAAGTGGCTCATTTTTCTCGTCGTATATAGTTCCTGAGAGTATATAATTTGCCTGAAAGTTTTGTTGTTCGGGTTTTCCTGGTTTTACCGTGATATTATTTCCAAGCACTTTAAAATCGTGCGGAAGTTTTTGGTTTAATTGCTTAATTAACTCAGGTAGGCTTATGCTTTCGTAATTAAATTCATCATTAAATGTGAGTTGAGAACTCATTTCTTCAGCATAAGCCAGTTTGTAATCAGATTGTTTTTCGATTTGATCTTTTAGTGCAGTAATCGTATTCCCTTTTTCAATCTTTATGGCAAGGTTTTGACTGTGAAGGCCAAAACCATAAAGCAGTAAAAAAGTGATTAAAAAATATTTCATTCTTTAATAATATTATTAGTTGGTGTAGATTCTTGTTTTTTAAAGATCACGATAGTATTTAGGCGATCTATGCTGTAGTTAAGATTGTAAATTTCTGCGAGTATTTTTATGGGAATTTCAATGTCTTCTTCTTTTTTAATACGCAAGGTGCTTTGTTTATTTAAAAATACTGTAGAAATAGTGATTTTAAAGCCATATTCTTCTTTCAAAAAGCTTATGATGCTTTTAATACTTGCTTTTTCAAAATCTACATGGTTTTTAAAATTCTGGATTTTAGGATTTCCATCGTCCAAAATAAATTCTTCACCTGGCGATAAAATCCAGCTTTCAGCCTTGCCACGAATGTTCATTTTTACTTTTCCCTGATGCAATTTTACATGCGTTTGGGCTGTATTTTCAGTAATAGTAAACGAAGTACCTAAAACGGTGGTTAAGGTTTTGTTACTAATTACTTTAAAAGGATGATTTTGGTCTTTTTTAACCTTAAAAAATGCGTTTCCGTGTAGCCTAATTTCACGATTAGTGCTGTAATCTTTGGTATAAGTGATTTTAGATTTTGGCTTCAGCCTAATTTCACTGCTATCAGGTAAAAAAATCAATTTTGAAATATTTCCTGGATTTTCGATATGAATTAGCGAAGCGGTTTCAGTTGCTGGCTCATTTATCGTGAAAAAACTTAGTCCTAAAATCACCAATATCGCTATTGCAGCAGCATATTTAGTGAAATGGGTTAATGTAGACTTCTGTTTTTTGTAGTTTGTTTGGTAGAAATTTTTCCAGGATTTTTCTTTAACTTCAAGAGGGTTTTCTGGGGTTTCTTCTTTCCAAAATTCATCAAAATTTTTATCAATTTCGCTTTTCTTCATCAAGAGACCATTAGTAATTTACAATTGAAGCCTTCACTCTTAACAAGGCTTATAAAATTATCTTCAATTTCAGTCTTAGAAGATACAATGATTAAAATCTTATCTTCTAAAGTAAAAGGATGAATCTCGTAATCTGAAAATTGAAAAGCCAGGATTTTAAGTAAATGCACTAATTTATCCTGATCTAGAATGTCTAAGGTATAACTTTCAACAATCATCTTAAAGGGTATTTTTTATAATACAATCGAGATCATTAAAGTTCCTAAGCCTTTTTTATATTTTTTCTGATAAAATTATTTGCCAGATAAATATGATTGGCGATGGTTTTTGGAGAGAGCTGGGTAAGACTGGCAATTTCCTTATAAGAGTAATTGTCGATTTTGTGTAATTTGAAGATCTTTTTTTGCTGAAGCGGAAGTTCTTCTATGAGCTTGAAAAGATGTTCTTTTTTGAACTCTAAATGATGTTCTGCTTCTTCCAAATCTTGTTCGTTTTTAAGAAAATCTGGATGCAGCGGAATTATTTTTTTCTCCCTATTAAGATGATTAAATATGAGATTTTTGCAAATCACGATAATTTGTGCTTCTAAGGGTGCTTCTTCGTTTAACTGATGCCTGTTGTTATAGATTTTTAAAAAAGCTTCCTGAACAAAGTCCTGCGGGGATAATACTTTAAAATCGAATTTTTTACAGACGTGAAAAAGTTTATCATAGTAAAGAAAATAAATATCCTTAAAGGTAGATTTTTTTCCTTTTTTTAATTCCTGGATAATCTTTTTATTACTTTTCATCGCTGGATTAGACATACTAAGTGATAAAACGTTAATAGCTAGAAATTATTTATAATTAAAGCCATAATAATCGTTAATTTGTATAATTTAAAATTAGATTGTAAGTTTGCCAGCCCTTTTTTCAATTGTTATCGTTGTAATGTTCATTTAAAGGGATTTTAAAGTTGAAAATTTTTTCCAGAAAATACTGGGAAACCAAAAATATAAGTGGTTTTTGCCATTAGAGATTCAGAAAAATTAAATAGAATTTCTTCGAATCTTAAGATTTAGTTGTGTTGTTTGTTCCAAGAAATTGGAACTTGTAGGTAAACCTTTTTAGATTTTATGATCTTAAGGTTACCAATGAGAAGCTTTTTTCCGTTTATTCGGGAAGAGGCTTTTTTGTTTTGGGGATATTAGAAAATTGCGATACCAAAACTCGCATAAAGATTTGTAAATTTGAGAGTTCAATAGCAATATAAGGGTGAAGTATATACCAAAGGATTTTTATTCCTATTTTAAAGAATGCTTTAAGCTGGATAATAAAGAATTTATTCTTCAAAATATTTTATCCAGTAAATATTCATATAAATGGTTTGTAAGTAATACTGAAGAATTACTTTATAAAGAATTACCTTTAATTCCCTATTCCAATAAAAAAATTAATGAAGTAAATAAGGAGCTGGAACTTTACGACCTGGAAAAACAGCTTTTTTATGGATGCTTTTTTATTCTTGGAAAAGCAAATAACCCTATAGCAAAAGATAATCGTATTTGTGCACCACTTTTTTTATTCCCTGCTCAATTAGAGATTAAAGATGAGCTTGGTTTTTTGCGAATAGACCGAAGCAATTTCGAGATAAATAGATATGCGTTGCAATTATTAGAATTGCAGGATAACGTGGTTAATAAGGATGACTTTTTAACAGAGCTTTCGCGTAGATTAGAGACGGGTAATCTAATTGGAATAAAAAGTTTTTTAGATCGTTATGTACTTGATCTGGATACAGAAGATCTTTTATTATTTCCCACTGTTTGGAATGCATCTAAGATTAGAAAATACTTGGCAGAAGAGGATTTTGACGGTTGTAGTTATAAAATTGTACCGGCTGCAGGAACGATCTTAGTTGAAAAATCTGAAACCTCTTTAAGGATCTTAACCGATTTGGAAAAGATGGCAGAGGGCGAAAAGTTTAGCAGAAATTTGGAAGAATTGCTTAACGGGAAATTAACTGCTCCAGGAAGCTATCAAAGTCTTTACAAAAATAGGTTAAATACAGAACAATATAATGCACTAAAAAATGCAAATAAATTTTTAAATTCTGTAATTGTAGGACCTCCTGGTACAGGAAAGAGTTATACCATAAATTCTATAGTTGTCGATGCTGTAATGAATAACAAATCTGTTTTAGTTGTATCTAAAACTAAACAGGCAGTAGAGGTAATTAGAGAGATGTTAGAAGATGATTTTGGACTTAAGGATTATCTTATACACACCTCAGGCTTTAACTACAAAGTCAGCTTAAAATCAAAAATCAAAAAGTATTTAAGTGGTATAGCCGGAAGGAAAAGAGGAGTTAATCTTCAGAAATTAGAAATGTTAATCGATGAACTTGAAAGATTAGAATCTGAATTTGAAAAATCAATAGAGCAGGAGCTTAGATTATCGAATCTTGAGTTTAATGATAATCTTAATTTATGGGAGAAATGGGAGAAATTTTATTTTAGTAAGATTTCTTATAAGGGAGAAAAACTTCTTCCCACATTCGATAAAATGAATGCTGTTTTTAAAGAATTAGAAAAAGAGATAAGTGTTTTCTCTAAACATAAGATAGCTTGCAATATCACTAAGAATTCATTACATTATAGAAAAGACATTGCTAAATTTTATGACGCCTTGGATTCTTCAAGTTTTTCTGTCTATAAAAAGATTTTAGAGGATGTAGATCATCGTAGTGTTTTAAAAGTATTTCCTGTGTGGCTAGCCAATCTATCAGATCTTAATTCTATCTTGCCATTAGAAGAAAATTTATTTGATTTAGTATTAATCGATGAAGCTACACAATGCGATATAGCCTCTGTATTACCAGCGATCTTTAGAGCAAAGCAAACTGTGATTATTGGAGATCCTAACCAGTTAAGGCATTACTCTTTTGTTTCAAGAACTAAACAAATAGAACTTCAGCAAAAATATAGTCTTCCAGAAGATGCTTCATTGGATTATCGAAATAGAAGTATTTTAGACTTATATCTTTCTAAGACACAGGATCAGGCTCAAATTACTTTTTTAAGGGAACATTTTAGGTCTACACCCTCTTTGGTAGAGTTTAGTAACCAGAAATTTTATAGTGGCCAGTTAGAGGTTTTAAAATCTACCCCAGATCATATTAATGATCATCATTTAGATTGTTTTAAGGTAGATGGGATGCGTAATGAGAAGGGAGTTAATAAGCTTGAAGCAGACTTCATTATAGAAAAATTACATGGTATTTTATCCAAATATAAAGATGCTCGCAAAAAGCCAACGCTTGGAATCATATCCCCATTTAATGCTCAGGTTATTTACATAAAGAATTTAATTAGAGATAATTTTGATATAAATGAGCTTAAAAAATATAAACTTCTTTGCGGCACTCCTTATAATTTTCAGGGTTCTGAAAGAGAGATAGTTTTTCTTTCATTTTGTGTTTGTGATAAAACTCATCATTCTGCCTATATCCATCTAAATAAATCTGAAGTATTTAATGTAGCCATAACCAGGGCTAAATCTTATCAGGCTATTGTAACCTCGGTTGAGGTCTCAAAACTTAATCATAATTCGTTGTTATTTGAATATTTAAGTTTTGTGAAAAGTTTTAATCATGAGGCTTTTAAAATCGAAGAGCATGATAGCTTTCAGAAAGAAGTTGTAAACTTTTTAATTAAAAAAGGCTTCAAAAACATCGAATGTGGATACCCTGTAGCTGGTTGTATTTTGGATGTACTAGTTACTATTGGAAATGACAATTATTTTATAGACTTAATTGGTTATCCTGGGAACTTTGAAGGAGCTTTTAGCCTAGAGAGATATAAAACTTTAGCCAGGACCGGTATTAGATGTTTTCCTCTTCATTATAGCTTTTGGAAACGTAAGCCAAGTATAGCTCAAAATAGCCTGCTGAGCTTTATGCATAAGTGATTTTACCAAATGCTTACTAGTATCAGCCTAATTAAAAAATGTGTGGCATTAATCAACAACTTGTGTGGTGAGCAAAAGTGTAGAATACCCCAAATTATCACAAAAAAGTATTAAAAACGCTATTCGAGAACGTTTGAAATCGAAAGGTATGTAAATTGCTTATTCCTTAGCAGAAATATTCTGTACATATGGATAAGAAATATAAATTTTCAATGTTGAACAAATTTGCAATACTGTTCATTTCATGCGCTCTATTAAGCCTGTCTTCTTGTAAAGAGGAAGAAAAAGTAGACGAGGGCTTACCATTACCTGTAGTTTCGCTACAAGAACAAAACGCTTCTAAAGGTTTTGAATATATAGGTTCTATAGAAGGAGTAGAAACTGTCGAAATTCGCCCTCAGGTAGATGGAATTCTAGAAGAGATTTATGTAGATGAAGGTGATTTTGTTGAAAAAGGGCAGCCATTATTTAAAGTAAATAGTCAGCCGTATATGGAGGACTATAAAAATGCAATGGCCAATGTAGCTCTGGAAAGGGCTAAAGTAGAAAAGGCGAAAAGTGATTTAGATCGCTTACAACCTCTAATTGATAACGAAGTAATTTCTGAAGTTAGAAAGAAATCTGTCGAAGCCGATTATCAGGTGGCTTTGTCTTCTTTAGAAAGAGCGCAGGCCCAAGCTGCGAATATGAGAATCAATCTTAGTTTTACAACGATAAAAGCTCCTGTAAGTGGTTTTATGGGGAGAATCCCAAAGTCTCCGGGTAACGTTGTGAAACAAACAGACGAAAAACCTCTTACTGTTTTATCGAAAGTAGATGATATTTACGTGTATTTTTCTATGAGCGAGTCAGATTATCTATACTACGAAAGAGCAAAAAACGATACACTCTCTAACAAGATGAATAGCCAGGTGAAACTGGTGTTGGCAGATGGTTCAGTTTACGATCATTCTGGTAGAATTGATGCAAATTCAGGGCAAATTGACCGTACAACGGGATCTATTACTTTAAGAGCAAGATTTCAAAACCCAGATACCCTTTTAAGATCAGGAAATACGGGTAAAATCTTAATGGAAGAAATTTATCCAAAAGCCATTTTAGTACCTCAAAGCGCAACCACATTTATTCAGGATAAAAAATTCGTTTTTGTTTTAGATGAAAATAATGTTGCGCAACGAAAAGAGATTATTACAGAAGGTAGATCTGGCGATAATTATATTGTGAGTTCTAAAAGCTTATCTCCAGACGATCGTATCGTACTTTCTGGACTGGATAAATTGGCGAATGGTATAAAAGTAAAGCCTATTGAAAGAGGCCGGTTATTATCCCAGGTTCAGGAATAGACCAACTTTCAAAAACTCAAAACCAAAAAAAATTGCATGTTTAAGAAAATAATAAAAAGGCCAGTCCTTACACTGGTCATTACAATCATATTGGTTTTAGCCGGGGCCGCAAGTATTACATCTTTACCGGTAGAGCGTTTTCCAGAAATTGCCCCTCCCAGTGTTAGTGTAGAGGTTTATTACCCCGGTGGTAATGCTGAAACTGTTGCAAAATCTGTTCTATTGCCTATAGAAGAGGCGATTAACGGAACAGAAAATATGTCTTATGCAAACTCTACCGCAACAAACTCTGGTAGAGGTCGTGTTACTGTTTATTTTAAACCAGGTACAGATCCAGATTTGGCTGCGGTAGATATTCAGAACCGAATTTCTACTATTACCTCTATGATTCCGCCTGAAGTTTCTGAAGCAGGGATTTCGGTTACCAAAAGGATGAAAGGTAGTATCATGACGATTAATATTTATAGTGATGATCCTACTTACGACGAAACTTTCTTAAATGCATTTACAAGAATTAATATCCGTAGGGAGTTAAAGCGTGTAGATGGTCTTGCTGAAGCTTCAATTTTAAGACAGCGTGATTATGCCATGAGAATCTGGCTTAATCCGCAGAAAATGGCTTCTTATCAGCTTACTCCGCGTGATGTTTATAATCAAATTAAAGATCAGAACTTCGAGGCTGCTCCAGGTAAATTTGGAGAAAATTCAGAAGAACTTTTTGAAATAATCATGAAGCACGACGGGCGATTTAGTCAGCCCGAAGATTATGAGAACCTTGTTATCAAGACCAAAGATGAAACAGCGCTTCATCTAAGAGATATAGCGAGGGTAGAATTTGGTGCTTCTAACTATACCAGTGAAAACAGGTTAAACGGAAAACCATCTGTAACCATAGATATTGTTCAGCAAAATGGTGCTAATGCTATGGAAATTGATGGAAGGATTCGTGAAATCTTAGAAGAGCAGTCACGATTATTTCCAGACGATGTACATTATGAAATTACTTATAGTGTAAGAAATCAGATCGATGAATCGATGAGTCAGGTAGAACATACGCTTGTTGAAGCATTTATTCTGGTTTTCCTTGTTGTATTTATTTTCCTTCAGGATTTTAGAGCAACGCTTATTACTGCGATATCTATCCCGGCATCATTATTAGGTACTTTTTTCTTCCTAAACATTATTGGTGCTTCCATGAATGTATTAAGTATGTTCTCTTTAGTATTGGCAATTGGTATTGTGGTAGATGATGCTATTGTGGTTATGGAAGCCATTCACGAAAAGATGACGCATCATAAAATGCCGGTTAAAGAAGCCGTAAGTTCTGCGATGGACGAAATTACAGGTGCGATTATTTCGATTACCGTAGTAATTGCAGCAGTATTTGTCCCGGTAGGTTTTTTAAGTGGTCCTGTGGGAGTGTTTTATCAGGAATTTGCTTATACCATTATTTTTGCGGTATTAATCTCTGCAATTAATGCGCTTACCTTAACACCGGTACTTAGTAAAATTTTCTTCGGAAAAAAAGATAGAAAAAAAGATAAACGTGGTATTGCAAAAGCAATTTCTAATTATAGACAATTTAGAAAAGCTAAGGTTTTACGTAGAAAAGGATTTAGGAAATTCGATAATTTCTTCGATCGCTTTACACAAAAATACCTAAATGCGGTTCGTTGGATTTTAAATAGAAAATGGGTTGGTTTAGGTGCACTGGCAGTAATTATTGGGTTAACAATCTTTTTGTCCAAAATAACACCTAGTGGTTTTATTCCTACTGAAGATGATAACTTCTTGATTCTATCAATGAAAATGCCTGAAGGTTCTTCTCTTCACCGTACAAACGTGGCATTAAGAAAAGCAGATTCTATCTTGCAAATGCAACCTGCGGTAAAAGGAGTAAATACGGTATCTGGTTTTAATGTGGTAGATAACGCCAATAGTCCATCGTCTGGTTTGGCCTATGTGCAGTTAAATGCAGGTGAAGATCGTGGTGAAATTCAGGATATACAAGCGGTAATTAAAGACCTTTTATCAAAATTAGATGATATTCCTGAAACCGATTTTAATATGTATCCAAGACCAACTATTCAAGGATTTGGTAACTTTGATGGGGTTCAGTTTATGCTTCAGGATAGAGCTGATGGTGATTTAGGTGAGTTTGGTCAGATTGTAAACGAATTTATAAATACATTAAATAATCAAAAGCAGGTAGAAAATGCATTTACATCCTTCAATCCTAATTTCCCTCAATATCGATTAGATATCGATTATGAAAAGGCAAAGAATTTAGGAGTAAGTGTAAAAGAAATGATGTTTACTATTCAGTCTTACTTTGGTAGGGTTCAGCCTGGTGATTTTAACAGGTTTAGTAGGCAGTATGGTGTTTATATGCAATCTGATATTCAGTTTAGAGAATCGCCAGAATCCTTCAACAGTATTTTTGTGAAGAACGATAAAGGAGAGATGGTGCCTGTAAATACAATAGTTAAACTTAGGCAAACTTACGGTCCAGAAGTAGTAAACCGTTACAATCTTTATAATGCCGCAAAAATAAATGTTACTCCGGCGCAAGGTTATAGTACAGGAGATGTAATGAATATGATCGAAGAACTTACTGCTGAAAAACTTCCTGGAACTTTAAGTTACGAGTGGACCAGTATGAGTTTAGAGGAGAAAAATTCTGGTGGAGATACCATTGTCGTGTTTATCATTATCATTTTACTAGTGTATTTTATTTTGGCTTCACAGTACGAAAGTTTCCTATTGCCATTGGCAGTTATGCTTTCTTTACCAGTAGGTATATTTGGTGTATTTACTGCAATTAACATAGCAGGAATCGATAATAATATTTATGTGCAAATTGGTATTATTATGCTTATTGGTTTACTGGCTAAAAACTCTATTTTAATTGTAGAATTTGTGGCGCAAAAACGTCGTGCAGGATTCACTGCTTTTGATGCGGTTATCGAGGCCAGCGCCTTAAGAATTAGACCAATTATAATGACCTCTTTAGCATTTACAGTGGGATTAGTGCCATTAATGTTTGCTGAAGGATCATCGGCACAGGGAAATCATTCAGTTAGTATTGGTACTGCAGGTGGAATGATAAGCGGAATTGTTTTGGGTATTTTTGTAATTCCTGTTCTTGCTTATGTTTTCCAGGTGCTTCATGATAAAATGAATCTGGAACGTTATGCCGAGTAAACCAAAATCAACTAAAAAATTGAAGATGAAAACGAGTTTTCTTTCAACAATAAAACCAAACAATAAATCGAAACGTTCAGCCGGATTGGTAAAATCTGCTTTAGGGATTTTTGCAATGATCTGCGTGGTAAGTTGTAAAGTAGGAGAGGAGTATACGCGACCAGATTTTGGTGACGATGTTTCTTCTGAATTTTATACAGGTGAAGAAGAGGATGAAACCTTATCTGTAGATTCATTAAACACTAATGATGTAAATAACGATACCATCCCAATGTCTGAAATTCCGTGGAAAGATTATATTACAGATGAGACCTTACAGACCTTAATCGATACGGCATTAGTAAATAATATCGATTTGCAAAAAGCCATGAAAAACATGGAAATTGGGATGGAAGAACTTGCACAATCTAAAGCTAATTTTCTTCCTTCTATAAATGCAAGGCCGGCCGATTATCGTAGAGAATATTATTCTGAAAATTATAATAATTACGGTTCTAACAGGGCAAGAAGAAATCATGGTGAAAATCCGCCAACAAGTTTTTATACAGAGCGTCTAGAGTATTCTGCTGCTTTACAGGCTAACTGGGAACTGGATGTTTGGGGAAAGTTACGTTGGCAAAAGGAAGCCGCCAGAGCTCAATTTATGAAAAGTAAAGAGTTTAAAAAAGCGGTGCAAACTTCACTAATTTCAGAAGTGGCAGCAACGTATTTCAATCTGGTTATGCTAAAATCACAGATAGAAGTTGCTGAGAAAAACTATGCTTTAAGCGATAGTACTTTAAATATTGTACAGTTACAATATGATGCAGGAGAATCTACATCTTTGGCGATTCAGCAAACAAAATCTCAGAAATTAAAGGCGAAAACTTTAATTCCGCAGTTAGAGCGCCAATATGTGATCATGGAAAATAAACTTAATCGTTTATTGGGAAGGTCACCAAGACCAATAGAAATTGATACCGATTTTGAACAAATTGAGTTTCAAAAAAGATACACTTCTGGTGTGCCTTTAGAATTGATAAAAAACCGCCCAGATGTCGCTATGTCTGAATATGAACTTATCACAGCTAATGCAGATGCTGGTGTTGCAAATGCGCTGCGATATCCATCCTTAAGTATAGGGGCTTCAGCAGGTTTAAATTCGTTTCAGTTAGAAGAGTTTTTAGATCCGGTAAGTTCAGGTTTTGCTTTGTTAAACGGAGCTATTTTTCAGCCAATATTTAATAATAGAAAACTAAAAACCAATTATAATATCGCTTTATCACAAAAGGAAATCGCTCAGTTAGATTTTAAAGACGATTTAATTACGGCTATTGCAGATGTTTCTAATTCTCTGGCTAAAATGGAGAAATTAAAAGAAGAATATGCAATCGCACAAGAGCGTATCGAGGTTACCCAAAAAGGATTAAAAGATGCCGGGATGCTTTTTAGGGGTGGTTACGCGAACTACCTGGAAGTTATTACCGCTCAAAGCGACGCATTAGAAAGTGAGCTAAATTTAATAAATATCAAAAACCAGTTACTCATCGCCAATGTTGAGTTATATCGTAGTCTTGGCGGTGGCTGGCAGTAAAATTTTACTCGATAATTTTTAACTCTGAGCTTTGCATCGAATTGAAGGCAATTCTCGAACAAATGCTCATGGGCTTGCCCAAAACTTACTATCCAAATACTAAAGCAGGGAACAGCCTATTCTTCAATAGGCTGTTTTCCATTCATATATTCACTAGGTGTCATTTTAAATTGCTTATGGAAATTACGGCCAAAACTGGTTTGTGATTTGTAACCTACTATTTCAGAAATTTCATAGATCTTATATTCCCCAGATTGTAGTAATTCGGCTGCTTTTTTTAAACGAGCGATATTTATAAGTTCATTGGGACTCAAATTCGATAGGTCTTTAATCTTTCGGTATAAAGTAGAACGGCTCATATTCATTATATCTGCAAGACTGTCTACACTCAGATTTTGGTCTGAAAGATTATCGTAGATCAATTTTTCCAGTTTATTAATAAACTTTTCATCGGTTTTAGTGTGTGCAATACTTTTAATATGTGAAAGTGGGGAGCTGGAATAAAATTCCATAATATGCCTTCTATTTTCAATAAGATTACTCACCTGAACTTTTAAATATTCCAATGAAAAAGGCTTTTCGATATAAGCATCGGCACCGGCTTCTAATCCCTGAATCTTCGATTGCATCGCATTTTTAGCGGTAAGCAGGATTACTGGAATATGGCTGGTCTCCAGATTTGTTTTTACGTGTTCGCAAAATTCAAATCCATTCATTCCATTCATCATTACATCGCTGATAATTAAATAAATATTCTCTTTTTTAAGAATTTCGATTGCGGTTTCAGCATTTGTAGATTTAAAAACGGTATATTCTTCTTTAAAATCTTCAGCAATAAATTTTAATAATTCTCGGTTGTCTTCTACGATTAAAATTCCTGAATTATCAGCCGGATCATTCACAATTTCTTCCTGCGGAATCTCTTCCTGCTGAGATTCGATAATTTTAGGCTTCTTTTTATATGAGCTAAATTCCTGCTCCTGCCGAAGCGGAAGACTAAGAATAAAAGTGTTTAAATGAGTGTCTTCATTAGCTAAAATAAGCTTTCCGCTATGCAATTCGGTTAAACTATAGGCCAAACTTAATCCAATACCGGTTCCGGTTTGGTTAGAAACTTCATTGGTTCTAAAAAAGGGTTCGAAAATGCGCTTTTTTAGGTGTTGCGGAATCAAACTTCCATCGTTTTGAATTTTCAGAATAAATTCGGTGTCATTTACTTCTAATTTCAGAATAACTTCATTTTTAGCATATTTGATAGCATTGTTGAAGAGGTTACTCATAATTTTCTTAATCGCTTCCTCATCTACATACGCCATAACATCTTCCTGCGGAAGTTTCATTCTAAAATCTACCGCTTTCTCCTGGATTAGTTCGCTAAATCTGGTGTAGGTATTTCTAAGGGTTTCAGAGATATTAATTTCAACAAAAGTGAGCTTAATATTTTCAATTTCAGTCTTCCTGAAGTCGAGTAATTCATTAACCAGGTTGATAAGCCTTTCAGTATTTTTTTCCATGATACAAAGGCTTTTTTGCATTAATGGCTGGTCTTTTGTCTGTCCAATTAATTTTTCTAAAGGTGTTTTTATAAGCGTGAGTGGTGTACGAATTTCATGCGCTACATTGGTAAAAAACTCGATTTTGGACTGATAGATTTCTTTTTCTTTCTCATCCTGAAATGCTTTGATTTTCCTGTTGTTTTTCCGTTGAACCCGGTAGTGATAGTATCTTAACGAAAGAACAAATAAAATAATAAACACCAAGATGTATAAGAAAATAGCCAGATTGCTGAAATAAAATGGTGGTAAAACTTCGATTTTTAATGAAGCGATCTCCTTATTTTCTACACCCGTGCTATTTGTGCTTTTTACTTGAAAAGTATAATTGCCAGATGGAAGTTCGGTAAAATTAACGCTATGCTTTGTTTTAAGTGGTATCCATTTTTCGTTAAGACCAAGAAGTCGATAAGAATATTCGGTCATTTCTGGAGCGGTAAAACTTAGCGATGCAAAATCCAGACTAAAGGTAGATTGATCTGAAGTTAAGGTGATTTTGGAGGTTTCTGTTATAGATTTTTCAAGCGGAGAATCTTCAGCACCAACTTTAATAGCTTCATTGTTGATGCTAAGATTGGTGATATAAACCGGCGGATCATAGGTGTTTTTTATAAACTCTTCAGGATTAAAACTCACCAAACCTTTTACGCTTCCAAAGAACATTCGGCCTTCATCATTTTTAAAAGCCGAGCTATAATTAAATTGATCGCTTAATAATCCGTTGGCTTTTGTGTAGGTTTTAAAGCTTTCTTTTGCAGGATCAAAATGTACCAGTCCGTTTGAAGTACTAATCCATAAACTAGCGTCGTCGTCTTCTAAAATGGAGTAACTAACATTGCTGGGAAGGCCATCCTGGGTATTGTAATTTTTAAAATCCTGAGATTTTGGTTGGTATAGGTTGAGTCCGTTTTCTGTAGTGATCCAAATATTCTTCTTAGAATCCTGAAAAATTCCGTTGATCACATTGCTGCTAATACTGGTAGAATCTTGTGCATCATATCTAAAATATCCTTTTTTATGGGTAGTGGGATTGTAATAATAAAGACCGTCCCAATACGTCGCCGCCCATAAAGTACCGTCATTAGCTTCCATAAATGCAGCATAATGAAAATCCTGAGGAAAGCCCTCTAGATCATTAAAGTGATCCTTTTCTGGATTATAAATATAGATGCCTAGTGAAGCCATTACATAAATGTTATCGTTTTTGCCCTTGTAGATATCCAGTATAAAATTATTACCAAGGCTATGTGGGTTGTTATCTTCCTGTTCGTAATGTCTAATTATTTTGTTGCTTCGAATATCAAAAACATCTAGGCCATGTTCAAAAGTACCAACCCAAAGTTCGTTGTCTAATGGTAAAATTCCGTGGATATTATAATGGGCGATATTGGAGTTTTTAGGAGTGAAATTTTTAAATATTCCTGTTTCTGGGTCAAGCTTATTTAAACCAGCATCTTCTGTACCTATCCAATAATCTCCGTTTTTATCCTGATGAATTTCTCTAACGGCATTGCCACTAATACTATTTTCGCCCTCTTTTGGGAAGTATTTTTTAAATGGCGTGAATTCTTTTGGTAAATAATTTACACCACCAAAATAACTACCAATCCATGTGCCGCCTTCCTTATCTGTGGTTAAAGTGTAAAGCGCATTATCTGTTAGTGAATATGGATTGTTATAGCTCTTTTTAAAATTGTTGTATTTTTTAGTTTGAATATCGTAGATTATGAGTCCGCTTTCTGTGGCCAGCCAGATATCTCCGTTTTCTTTTTCTACAATATCCCTTACGTAAAGCTGTTCGTTATAATTATCGATTAATGGTTTAGTAGTTTCTTTTGTAATATCATAAACAAAAGCACCCTGATGCCTGGTGCCAATTAGCATTTGTGAATTGCTTATTCCTTTTAGAGCCGTTATAATTACAGGTAAAGCATTTGTATTATTTATATCTAATGTTATAGGTTTAAAGGCCCTGTTTTCTTCAGAATAATGATAAACATGTTCTCCTGAAGCTGCCCAAATGTTCTGATTACTATCTTTTGATAGAAGAATTGCGTAAAAATCGTCATAGGATTTAAGGTTAAGACTGGATAAAGTGTCCTTTTCTTTAAAATATAAAGTGCCACCAGCAATAAACCATAAGTTATTATCCCTATCAGCTTCAATATCTAAAATTGGTTTTGTAATAGCAGGCGAAAGAGAGCAAAAGCTTTCTTTTTGATTATTGTAACGAAAAAGTCCGTTATCTGTCCCAACCCATAAATAATTACGCTCTTCGTAGAGACATCGTATATAATTACTACCAATGCTTTTATCTTCTTTGGTATTGTGATGGAACAGTTTAAAGTTATATCCATCAAAACGATTAAGTCCGTCTTTAGTCCCAAACCACAAAAAACCTCTTTTATCCTGTAGCATAGTAATTACAGAATTATGACTTAATCCATTTTCTACCTGGTAGTGTTTAAAATAAAGCTCTTGGGCGGTGGCCAAATTGGTCAAAAAAAGGCTACAAATTATTCCGAATAAAATCTTTCTAAACAAACTCATTCAATTTTAGAGAAAATTAAGAATTATCATTCAACTATTTGTCTCAAATACTAACATATCGTCTCAAATTAGATGAAATTCTAAGGAAATCTTAAAATTTGAACAATTTGGATGAAAGAATGAAACAATTTATCACATAAAATCTGTGAGAAAATAATCTACTTTGAATATCTCAAAAATCACATCTATAATTTATCAAATATTAAATATGAATACATAATTATTATTGAAACAAAAAACTAAATCGTTTTCGTTTGGTTTCTTCTTTTAGAGATCAATTTACCTACTACTTAATCATTTTTAAAATGAAAATTCGATGAAAAGACTATTACAAACATTTAAAAAGCCTGTTTTGCTATTTTTTCTGTTTTTATTCGGAGTGTTTCAGCAAAGTTTTGCTCAGGAAACTATAACGGTTACAGGAAAAATTACATCAGCAGGAGAAGTTCAGGAACCATTACCCTTTATAAATGTATTGATTCAGGGAACTAACCAGGGAACCACTACAGATTTTGATGGAAACTATACTTTAGAAGTTGCTCCAGATGCTACGCTTTTATTCAGTTATCTGGGATATAAAACCAAAACCGTTCAGGTTGATGGTCGTACAGAAATTAATATTGAATTAGAAGAAGATATTGCAGGTTTAGATGAAGTACTTATTACTGGATATACGTCACAGGATAAGAAATCGATTACCGGTGCAATTTCAAGTATTACCAGTGATGATATCGAGAAAGTTCATGGTGGGGCTACGGTTTCTGCCGGTCTTGCTGGGAAAATTCCAGGAGTAAGCTTTAGGATGAATGATGGTCGCCCGGGCGCAAGTGCTTCAATCCAAATTCGTAATATGGGGGATCCATTATATGTAATTGATGGTGTACAACAGGATGCAGGGCAATTTAATAACCTTTCGTCTAACGATATCGCCAGTATTACTGTTTTAAAGGATGCATCTGCTGCCATTTATGGTGTTAGAGCAGCAAATGGAGTTGTGGTGGTAACTACAAAAAAAGGGAAGCGTGGTACGCGAAGCGCTGTAAATGTGAATGCTTATGTAGGCTGGCAAAACTGGTCTCGTTTTCCAGAAAGTGTAAACGATTCTTACCAGTGGATGCTTGGAAGAGCTGCGGCTGAAATTAACCAATTTGGATCTACGGGAATTACTACTGAAGAGTTAGAACGTTATAGAATTGGTGAAGAAAGAGGTTACCAGTCTTTTAACTGGAAAGACTTTATTATTAAGAAAAATGCTCCTATGCAAAACATGAATGTTAGCGCTAGTGGAGGATCGGATAATATCAATTACTATGTTTCTTTAACGCACTTAGATCAGGAATCTGTATTAGGTGAAGAGTTCACATTTATGCGTGATAATATACAGAGTAATGTAGATGCAAATATTACAGATCGTCTAAAGATAGGAGTACAAATTAATGGTAGGGTAGAGAAGAGAGAAAACCCGGGAATCCCAGGTTATGATGATTACTGGTTGCCAAGATTTGCTATTTTAAGAAACCGTCCTTTTGAGCGTCCTTATGCTAATGATAATCCTGAATATCTAAATGATATTGGCCATAACGAAACTAACTGGGGGCTTCATAATTTCGAAACTGGAGGATACTATCGTGATACCTGGAGGGTTTTACAAACCAATTTTACAGGTGAATACGATATGCCTTTTATAGACGGTTTAAAGCTTAAAGGAATGTATTCATATTATATAGCAGATCGTATACAAAATGGTCACGAATATACTTACGAAGCTTTTACATATAATCCAGATGATGATTCTTATACTCCTACTGGTGGTAGTACTAATCCGTTTAGAGAGCGTACGGCCGAGAAAGTTTTTAGAAAAACTTATCAGGGACAACTTCAGTATAAAAAAGATTTTGGTGATCATGCTGTAGATGCTGTGTTTATAGCAGAGCGCTTAGAGAACCGATTTTTAAGACAGTATGTGCATTCAGTACCAAGTACTAACACGCTTCCGTTAATTTATTTCTCTGATATGGATCAATATGATGATTCAGAAAATGAAGAAGCAAGAATTGGGTATATCGCCAAAGTAAGCTATAACTATAAAGATAAATATTATTTAGAGGCTTCAGGACGTCGTGATGCTTCATGGAAATTTGCACCTAATAAACGTGTAGGTTATTTTCCTTCAGTTTCCGGAGGATGGCGAATTACAGAAGAACAATTTTTCAAAAATTTACTAGGAAGCAATAGTATTTTGGATAACCTGAAGTTTAGAGCTTCTTATGGAGAGCTGGGAGATGATGATATTGATATTGGTGCTTTCGATTATTTAACCGGATATAATTATAATCAAGGAGTAGCTATTTTAGATGGAGAAGCTGTGATTGCCAGTAGAGACAAAGGGCAGCCAATTACAAATTTAACCTGGTTTAAAAGTAGAATTACAGATGTAGGAACAGATTTTTATCTTTTCGATAATAAGTTATCTGGATCTTTTGACTATTTCTATCGTAAAAGAACCGGCTTAAGAGGTAGAAAATATGACATTCTTATTCCTAACGAGCTTGGTTATGGGTTACCAGATGAAAATGTAAATAGTGATGCACAGTATGGGATTGAAGGTGCATTGTCTTACTCTAAGAAATTTGGGGAGTTAAGTTTTACAGTTTCCGGAAATGCTTCTTTATCCAGAAGTAAATTCCTGGAGTCCTATAAGCCAAGATTCGACAATTCTTACCAAAGATATAGAGCATCGGGAGAACATAGATTCAATAATATTTTCTGGGGATTAGAAGCTATTGGGCAGTTCCAAACTCAGGAAGAAATAGATAATTATCCTGTAGATATCGATGGGCAGGGGAATAGTACATTGTTGCCTGGAGATATTATTTACGAAGATATAAATGGTGATGGTAGAATTGGCTGGTACGATGAAAAGCCTATTGGATATACTAGGTACAATCCTATGGTAAACTTTGGTTTTAGTTTAAACCTGGCTTATAAGGGGTTTGATTTTACAGCAGATTTCTCTGGAGCTTCAGGCTATTCCTGGAATCAAAACTGGGAGCAAAGATGGCCATATCAAAACGAAGGTGCTTTAAACTCTATATTTCTTGATAGATGGCATCGCGCAGATCCACTAGATATTAATAGTGAATGGATTCCTGGTAAATATCCGGCAATTAGATTTAATGATGGTGGGCATAGTAATAATAGAAATTCTACCTTCTGGTTGCATAATGTAACCTATCTAAGAGCCCGTACTTTAGAGCTTGGTTATGCATTGCCAGAGAGTATTTTGGATAAGATTAATTTAAAAAGAGCAAGATTTTATGTGAATGCTTACAACCTGTTCTCTATAGATAATCTTGAAGAATACGGAATTGATCCTGAAATATCTGACGATAACGGATTGCAGTATCCTCAAAACAAGTTCGTGAACGTTGGTGTTAACATTTCAATCTAAAAACAAACTACAATGAAAAAACTTCTATACATATTAAGTTTTTCTGCTATACTGAGTAGCTGTACATCAGATTCAGATTTTCTGGATAGAGAGCCTACCAATATTTTAGGTCAGGAAGAAACCTTTAATCGTCCAGATTTAGTACTCTCTGTTTTAGCAGATTTATATAATCGATATAATGATTTTGGAACCGTAGAAGATTGGGCTTCTTTAGCTCAATTTAATGTAGCTTTTTGGTCTGAAGCTGGTAGATATGGCGAGTTCCAAAATGGTGGATGGGGCTATGGTGCCTGGGGAACCTGGGATTATGGCTATATAAGAGAAATGAACCTGTTTCTTGAAAGGCTTGAATTGTCTAGCGAATTAGAGCCTTCTGAGCAGGCCAGATTTATGGCAGAGGGTAGATTTTTAAGGGCTTCATACTATTTTACAATGGTAAAAAGAATGGGAGGAATTCCGATAATTTTAGAATCTCAAACCTATGATTTTAGTGGGGATGCAACTTATTTAAGATTTCCAAGAAATACTGAAGCTGAGGTCTACGATTTCGTAATTTCTGAAGCAGATGAAATTATGGAAGATCTGCCTGCAAGTGCAGATGTAAAATCTAGAGCTACAAAAGCAGCAGCTTTAGCGATGAAGGCTAGGGCAGCTTTATATGCTGGTTCTATTGCAAAATATGGCCAAAATACTCCAAGTGTAAGTCTTCCGGGAGGAGAAATAGGAATTCCTGCTTCCAGAGCAGATGGATACTATCAACAGGCGTTAAGCGCAGCTCAGGAAATTATCGATGGTAATGCAGGGAATTATAGTTTGTATTTAAAAGATGAGGCAAATTTATCTAACAATTTTGCTGCTCTATTTTATGATAAATCGAATAATCCAGAAGTGATTTTTGTTGAGGATTTTATGCTTCAAAGTGGGAAAGCGCATAGTTTTACCATTGCTAATCAGCCACGTTTTGGAGCAGAGGAAGAAGAAGGAGGTAGAATTAACCCTGCTTTAAACCTGGTACAATCTTTCGAAACTATAGAAGGTGAATACGAGCCATTACCAATAATGGATGAAAGTGGCGAATATATCTTATATGATGATCCACAAGACCTTTTTGCTAACCGCGATGCGAGATTAGAAGGAACTGTAATTGTTCCCGGGTCTACCTTTAAAGATCGAGAGACCGATATTTGGGCAGGATTACAGCTTGAAGATGGTACGGTTGTAAGTGGAGATTCCAGAGGACAGCAAAAAGAAGTAGCAGGTAGTGATGGCCCAATTCAGGTAGTTGGTTTTGATGGTCCTATAGATGGAGTTGAGTTTACCGCACAAACTGGATTTTATATTAGAAAATATCAGGATCCAAAATCGGGTTCAGGTCAGCGTGGTGTTCGTAGTGATGTTTGGTTTGTACGTTACCGTTTTGCTGAGGTACTTTTAAATGCTGCTGAAGCTGCCTTCGAACTTGGGCAGAATGAACTTGCGGCAGAATATATGAACCGCGTAAGAAGCAGAGCTGGTATCACTACTGAATTAACTGCGGCTGATATTAATTTTGATCGTATAGCACACGAGCGTTATGTAGAATTTGCCTTTGAAGGGCTTCATTTCTTTGACCTTAAACGTTGGAGAATTGCAGACCAGGTATTAGATGGGATTAGTATGGAGGCTAGTGATTTAGTTTCAAACATTGGTGATGCTACTAAAAGAAGAACTCAGCCTTTCGGTTTATGGCCTTATAAATATTACAACCCGGGAGATCCAAACGACGGAGACTGGTTATTTAAAATTGTTAAGCCTAACCGTGTAACGGGAGCAGATAATTTTCAGTTAGGAAATTATTATTCTGAAATTGGTCAGAATATACTAACTAATAACCCATTAATTGTTAGAAACCCTAATCAATAATCTTAAATCGAATATTATGAAGTTGAAGTATTATATATTATTCATGGGGTTAGTTTTAAGTCTGGCTTCATGTGAGATAGACAATTATGAAGAGCCGCAATCTATATTTAATGGAAGCGTGGTTTATAACGGGATGCCAATAGAAGTTGGCCCTTCTCAGGTAAGGTTTCAATTATGGCAACCAGGTTTTGGAGCTTTAGCACCACTCGATGTACATATCGCTCCAGATGGATCATATAGCGGAAGGTTTTTTGACGGTGATTATAAATTGAAATTCGTAAATGGGCAGGGACCCTGGGTGGCTCAGGAACAAAGTGCTCAGGCTGCAGATACGATTTTCTTTTCTTTAAATGGAGATACGATGATGGATATTGAAGTTACTCCGTTTTACATCGTTGAAAATTCAGATATCACTATTAGTGGAGGTAGAGTGAATGCTTCTGTAGATCTGGATCAGATTATTACAGGAGATAATGCCAGAGGTATAGAATATGTAAATCTATATCTTAATAAAGCTGAATTGGTTTCTAACTGGGCAGAGTATAACATTAATGACGGTGATCGCTATAATAACAGAGAGGCTTATGATATCGTGCAGGAAGGACCGGGCGATCTTTCAGATATAAACAATATTAATTTATCGGTAAGTCTTCCAAATACGGCCAATTACGATCGTGATTATGTTTTTGCCAGGGTTGGGATTAAGATTATAGGTGTAGAGGATCTTTTATTTACACCAACAGTAAAATTAGAATTATAATACATCCATGTTAACCTTAGGAAGTTTCCGGAGCGGCTTTAATTCCTTCGGAACTTCTTTTTTCTAAACACCCACAATGAAAAGAAGTTTAAAAATCATTTTAGTGCTGAGTTTGGTAATGTTTTGCGGGACAGGTTTTGGTCAGCAAAAAACATTTACCAATCCGCTTTTACCTTCTGGTGCAGACCCCTACAGTACGTACCATGATGGGTATTATTATTACATCCATACACTGCAAAATCAATTAGTGTTATGGAAAACGAAAAATCTTGCCGATCTAAAAACGGCAGAAAAAACCACGATTTGGACACCGCCCAAGAATACCATGTATTCTAAGGAGTTATGGGCGCCAGAAGTTCATATGATCGATGGGAACTGGTACGTGTATTTTGCTGCAGATAACGGTGATAATAATAATCACCGTATGTATGTCTTAGAAAATACTTCAGGAGATCCAATGAACGATAGTTGGAAATTTAAAGGGAAACTGGCCACTCCTTCAGATAAATGGGCGATTGATGGGAATGTCTTCAAACATAAAGGACAGTTATATATGATTTGGTCTGGTTGGGAAGGAGATGAAAATGGTCGCCAGGATCTATTCATTTCAAAAATGAAAAATCCAACCACAATGGAAGGGAAAAGACAAAAGATCGCTACACCAACTTACGATTGGGAAACCCGATGGGAAGGAGGTCCCCACGTATTGGTAAATGAAGGACCACAATTTTTATCGAACGGGAAAGAAGTTTTTATTGTTTTTTCTGGGAGTGGTTGTTGGACCGATTTTTATACGCTGGGATTACTTCAGCTTAAAGGGAAAGATCTTATGGATCCTAAGAACTGGGAAAAACACAAGAAGCCAATTTTTGCATGGTCTAAAGAAAATGGCGTGTATGCACCAGGGCATAATTCCTTTTTTAAATCTCCAGATGGGAAAGAGGATTGGATATTATACCATGCTAACGATAATTCAGGAGATGGTTGTGGCGGAAAAAGATCGCCCAGAATGCAGAAAATTAGTTGGAATAAAGATGGAACACCAAATCTAGGCACTCCGGTTTCAACAAAAACCATCCTGGAAATTCCTTCCGAAGAAAAATAAACGAACTCAAAAAACATCAAAATACAGCAAATGAAAAGAATAGTTTTACTTATTGGTTTTCTTATCGGGATAAACAGTTTTGCCCAACAGGAAGATATCGTATTGAAGAATAAATGGTCACGTGAAAAGGCAGCCGAATGGTATAAAAAGCATGATTGGATGTCTGGTGCAAATTTTATTCCCAGTACGGCGATTAATCAATTAGAGATGTGGCAGGAAGAAACTTTTGATCCTGAAACCATCGATAGAGAGTTGGGATATGCTGAAGGAATTGGATTTAATACCATGCGCGTTTACCTGCATAGTCTTGCTTATAAAGCCGATAAAAAAGGTTTTAAGGATCGTGTTGATGAATATTTGGGAATTGCAGATAAGCATAATATCAAGACGATATTGGTGATTTTTGATGATGTTTGGGGGGCAGATCCAAAAATTGGCAAGCAACCAGAACCAAAAACAGGAACGCATAACTCGGGTTGGATGCAGGATCCCGGTTATCCGGCCTCAAAAAATGAAGCCAATTTTGCCGAATTAGAGGTTTACGTAAAGGATATTATTAAAACTTTCGCGAATGACGATCGCGTATTGTTATGGGATTTATATAACGAACCGGGAAATAACAATAAAGGCAATGAATCTTTAGCATTATTAAAAAACGTATTCACCTGGGCTAAAGAGATTAATCCATCACAGCCGGTATCTGCTGGTTTATGGAATTGGGGTTTAAAAGATCTAAATGCTTACCAGGCCCTACATTCAGATATTATCACTTATCATGATTATGAGGGGCCGGAATGGCATCGTAGAGTTATAGAACTTTTAAAATCACATGGCCGCCCAATGATCTGTACTGAATATATGGCCAGAACCAGAGATAGCCGATATTCGAATACATTACCTATGTTGAAAAATGAAAATATTGGGGCAATTAATTGGGGACTGGTAAACGGGAAGACCAATACGATTTTCGCCTGGGATACTCCAATAGCAGAAGGAGAGCCAATTGAATGGTTTCATGATGTGTTCAGAAAAGATGGAACTCCTTATCGTCAGGACGAAGTGGATTTGATTAAAAAATTGAATAAAAATTAGTCGTTTTTTCAGTATTCATAAGGCTTTAGTGAAGCTTGATATTAATAAGCGTAAAAAATACGTTAAAAATATTAGTATTATTAAATTAATAATTTTAAATTGCCTAAAAGGTTTTAGCTATTATAGGTTGTTGTTTTAATTTTATAAATAAGTAATAAATATTATTAAATAATGAGAAATGTTGAAAATACATTTTTAGCAATACTCTTGGTTTTACTGGCCTCAGCTTGTAAAGAAAAGCCATCTGAGACTGAAAATACTGAAGCTGAAATAGCATATCACCCAGATACTGCTTATGGCTTAAAAAAGGAAAAATTTGATACTATTGTCGATGGAAAGCAGGTAAAACTATATTGGATTAAGAATACTGATATAGAAGTTGCTTTTACCAATTATGGAGGTAGGATCGTAGGTCTTTGGGTTCCTGATAAAGATGGAAAAATGACCGATGTTGTGGTAGGGATGAACAGTGTTTCTGGTTTTGCTAATGCAACCGAGCCTTATTTTGGAGCAACCATAGGTCGTGTAGGCAATCGTATTGCCAAAGGTAAATTTACCTTAAACGGTGAAGAATATACCATTCTAACAAATAATAACGGAAATACACTGCATGGCGGAAACAAAGGTTTTCAATATGTGGTTTGGGATGCCGAACAACCAGATGATAAAACTTTGATATTAACGTATAATTCTCCAGATATGGAAGAGGGGTTTCCTGGAAATTTGGAGGTAAAGGTTACCTATTCGGTTACCAGTGATCAAAGTATAAAAATTGAGTATGAAGCAACTACAGATAAAGCAACTCCGGTAAATCTTACCAATCATGCATTTTTCAATTTAAATGGTGAAGGAAGTGGAGAAATTTTAGATCATAAAGTACAAATCTTTGCAGATCAATTTACTCCTGTAGATGCAGGTTTAATTCCTTCAGGAGAATTAAGGGACGTTAAAGGAACCCCGTTTGATTTTACAGAGCCACATACCATTGGAGAACGTATCGAAACCGAAAATAATCAACTTAAAAATGGAGATGGTTACGATCACAATTTTGTGTTGAATAAGACAGAAGACGGTATGAACCACGCTGCTATGTTTACCGGAGACAAATCTGGGATTGTGATGAATGTATATACCCAGGAACCCGGAGTACAGTTTTACAGCGGTAATTTTATGCAGAGTAAAAACACCTTTAAATCTGGCGCTAAAGACGATTATAGAACCGCTTTTGCTTTAGAGACACAGCACTTCCCCGATGCACCAAATCAGGAAAACTTCCCGTCTATTATTTTAGAGCCCGGCGAAACCTATCATACTATTTCCGAATATCAATTTTCCACCACAAATAATTAACTAATCAAAATCAAATCCTAACAATGAAACAGAAACTTCTATTTGCCTTAAGCTTATTAGTAAGTGGTTTTTTAACTGCTCAAGAAAGGCAAGCACCAGCTTATCCTCTAATTGCTCACGATCCTAACTTAAGTATCTGGTCTTTTGGAGATAAAATTAACGAATCTACTACCGTTCACTGGACGGGGAACGAGCAAAGTCTTGTTGGACTTATAAAAGTTGATGGTAAAACTTACCGTTTTCTAGGTAGTGAAGCCAGAAACTATGAAGATGTATTGCCTGCCGCAAATCTAAAATCATATAGCGTAAAAACAACCGAATCTAATCCTGGGGCTGGATGGGAAAAACTTGGTTTTAACGACAAAAACTGGAAATCTAAGAAAGCACCTTTTGGAGATGAAGGAAAATACGAGACAAAATGGACCAGCGATGATCTTTGGTATCGTAGAGAATTCGATTTAAAATCGACCAAATTCGATGAATTATATCTAAAACTTCATCACGACGATAATGTTGTGGTGTATTTAAATGGTGAGCAGATCTTTAAAAAAGAAGGCTGGAATCACGAATTTGACTATATAAAGATCGAAAAATCTGTTCAGCAGAAATTGAAGAAAAAAGGCAATGTTTTAGCGATCCATGTTAGAAATACTGCCGGAGGTCGTTTCCTTGATGCTGGTTTAGCTGAGGTAAAAGAATCTAAGGCTGAAGTTTTAGTTGCAGAACAAACAGGTGTAGATCTTAGAGCAACTCAAACCGAGTATATGCTTAAAGCTGGCGGTGTAGATGTAGATCTTACGTTCACTTCGCCTTTATTAATGGATAATCTTGATCTAATGGCGCGCCCGGTTTCTTACATTTCAGTAAAAACAAAACCTAACGATGGCAATTCGCATAAAGTTCAGGTGTATTTGGGGGCGGCTTCAGCAATTGCAGTTAACGAATCCAGCCAGGAAGTAACTTCAGAAACAGGAGATACCAAAGGCTTAAATTTCTTAAAAGCCGGTACAGTAGAACAGCCAATATTAGAGAAAAAAGGAGATAATTTAAGAATCGATTGGGGATATATGTATTTCGCAGTTCCAAAATCTGCAAATGCAAGTCAGTCGGTTACCGCTGCTTCAGATGCTACAGCAAGTTTTGCTTCAGGAAAAAGTATGAAGGCAAAAAATAAAGGCACCAATTTAATGCTGAATACTGTTTTCGCAGAAGAGAGCATTTCCGGAGAAAAAGAATACATGGTTATGTTGGGTTACGATGATATTTATTCGATTAATTACTTCGGAAAAAAACTAAGACCATGGTGGAATATCGATGGAAAAAACAGCATTGAGGCAGAATTAGAAAAGGCGTATGCCGAGTATGATGATGTTTTAGATGAATGTGAAGATTTCAACAAAGATCTTTTTGAAGATGGCGTGGAAGCCGGTGGCGAAAAATATGCTGAAGTATTAGAAATTGCGTATCGCCAGGCTATTGCTGCCCATAAATTAACGAAAAGTCCCGAAGGTGAAATTCTTTTCTTGTCTAAAGAAAACTTTAGTAATGGTTCGATAAATACTGTAGATGTTACGTATCCTTCAGCGCCATTGTTTTTGATTTATAATCCAGATTTATTAAAAGGAATGCTTAACGGGATTTTCTATTATTCTGAAAGTGGAAAATGGAAAAAGCCTTTCCCTGCTCACGATTTAGGAACCTATCCAATTGCAACCGGGCAAACTTATGGTGAAGATATGCCAGTTGAAGAATCTGGTAATATGGTGGTGTTAACTGCAGCGATCGTAATGGCCGAAGGTAATGCAGATTATGCTAAAAAGCATTGGGAAACACTTACCGAATGGACAGAATATCTAACCGAAGCTGGTTTAGATCCGGCCAACCAGTTATCTACAGATGATTTTTCTGGTCACCTTGCACGTAACGCAAATTTAGCGGTAAAAGCAATTATGGGTGTTGGAAGTTATGGTTATATGGCAAATCAGCTAGGAAAGAAAGATGTAGCTGAAAAATTCACTGCAAAAGCACGTAATATGGCCAAAGAGTGGATGCAACTTTCAGACGCAGGCGATCACTATGCTTTAACCTATGACGATAAAAGTACGTGGAGCCAAAAGTATAATCTGGTTTGGGATAAGGTAATGGATCTTGAAATTTTCCCTCAGGAAGTTTTTGATACCGAATTAGCTTATTACAGAAAAAAGCAAAATGAATATGGTCTTCCTCTAGATAATCGTGCAGATTATACAAAATCAGATTGGATTTACTGGACGGCAAGTTTAGGTGACGATGCAACTTTTAAATATTTTGGAGATCCAATTTATAAGTTCGCTGTAGAGACAAAAAATCGTGTACCTATGAGTGACTGGCATTATACCAGCAGCGGTGATCAAAGAGGTTTCCAGGCACGTAGTGTTGTAGGAGGTTATTATATCAAATTATTAAAAGATAAATGGGAATAGGCTTTTGCCTATCTCCATTTTTTTATCCGAAAATCACCACAAAATTTTAACCACCACGATCTAATGACAAACTATTTTAAAACTTTAGTAGTTGTTTTGGGAATTACAGGATTGGTGTCGTGTAAAAACGATAAACAATCTAATGAGACCATTGTTGCTGAAGTTGTGCAAATTCCAGATACCACCATAACCAATCAATATTATATAGGGAACCGTGCGCCTTTACAATCTAGTGTGTTTTTAAAATTACCCGTAGGAGCAGTAAAACCAGAAGGTTGGTTGGCCGAGTGTTTATCAAGACAGGCCAATGGTTTAAATGGTCATCTTGGGGAAATTAGCGCATGGTTACAAAAAGAAGATAATGCTTGGCTTTCTAAAGACGGTTCTGGTGCTTGGGGATGGGAAGAAGTTCCCTACTGGCTTAAAGGTTATGGAAACATGGCCTATATTTTAGAAGATCAAAAAATGATCGAAGAAACCAAATCCTGGATAGAGGCAGCACTTGCCAGCCAACGCGAAGATGGAAATTTTGGGCCTAAGCGTTTTGGTGAAGATGGTACTCAGGATTTCTGGTCTAATATGATCATGCTGTATTGCCTGCAATCGTATTACGAATACAGCCAGGATGAGCGAGTGATCGATTTGATGACCAATTATTTTAAATTTCAATTAGAAGTTCCAGATGAAGATTTTTTAAGCAGAAGTCATTATTGGCAGCGTATTCGAGGTGGTGATAATCTGTACAGCGTTATGTGGTTATACAATCGCACCGGCGATAAATTTCTCTTAGATCTTGCTGAAAAAATTCATCGAAATACGGCAGATTGGGAAAAACGAGATAATACTTTAGATGAAATAAATAACTGGAAAGAAACCCGCGAAGGTACAGATTGGCCAGATTGGTTTGGCAATCTTGTAGACTGGCATAATGTAAATGTAGCTCAGGCTTTTAGAGAACCGGCTCAGTATTCTCAACTTAGTCACGATAAAAAAGATCTTGAAGCTACTTATGAAGATTTTAAAATAATTAGAGATCATTTTGGGCAGGTTCCAGGCGGAATGTTTGGAGCCGATGAAAATGCAAGACCGGGTTATGACGATCCAAGACAGGGAATCGAAACCTGCGGTGTTGTGGAGCAAATGAATAGCAACGAACAGTTGTTAAGAATTACCGGAGACACTTTCTGGGCAGATCATACCGAGGAGGTTGCTTTTAATACGTTCCCGGCAACCATGATGCCAGATTTTAAATCTTTACGTTACATCACAAGCCCAAATATGGTATTAAACGATGATAAAAATCATCGCCCCGGTATTATGAACGACGGGCCATTTATTATGATGAATCCGTTTAGTTCTCGCTGTTGCCAGCATAACCATGGGCAGGGTTGGCCTTATATGATAGAGAATCTTTGGATGGCGACACCAGATAATGGTTTGGCTGCGGTAATTTATTCGCCAAGTACGGTAACAGCGAAAGTTGCCGGTGGAGAAGAGGTAAGTATTACTTCGCAAACCAAATATCCTTTTGAAGATCAACTTCAGTTTAGCATCAATTCTTCTACGGAAGCTGATACAGAATACCCATTGTATTTTAGAATTCCTGGATGGTGTACAGAGGCTTCAGTTAAAGTGAATGGAGAGGAAATAGAAACTGCTCCTGAAGCCGGAAAGTACATCAAATTACATCGCGACTGGAATGATGGGGACCAGATCACACTTACATTTCCGAAGCAATTGAAAGTCCGTCGTTGGGAGAAAAATCATAATAGTGCAAGTATAGATTACGGGCCATTGACTTTTAGTTTAAAAATCGATGAAAAATATATCGAAAAACGAAGTGATGAAACAGCAATTTGGGATTCTAAATGGCAGGAAGGAGTAGATCAGGAAAAATGGCCGTCTTACGAGATTTATCCAGATTCACCGTGGAATTACGGATTGGTTTTAGATGAAAATCCAGAGGATTCTTTTGAAATTGTTGAAAAAGACTGGCCGGCAAATAATTTTCCGTTTACGGTAGAAAATGCGCCAATTGTTTTAAAAACCAAAGCAAAGCAAATCCCAAACTGGACGATCGATCAATACGATTTGGCTGGTGAGCTTCAGGACAGTCCTGTAAAATCTTCGGAAGCAATAGAAAACGTGGAACTGATTCCAATGGGAGCTGCCAGATTAAGAATTAGTGCGTTTCCGGTAATTGGGGAAGGTGATAATGCTAAAACCTGGGAATAATTTTTCAGAAAAAATACACATCGAAATTGTAGAATTTCAGCATAAAAAATAAACGCGATAATATGAAAATACTTAAAAAATCGGCTGTTTTTGTACTTGCAGGCATGCTTAGTGTAGGCTGTAAAGATGAAAAAACAACAGCTGAAAACAACCAAAATAAGCCAGAGGCAATCTTAACAACGCAGTGGACTAATAAAGTAGATCCGCAAAATGTACTGCCAGAATATCCAAGACCTATCCAAAAACGTGAAAACTGGGAAAATCTAAATGGATATTGGGAAGTAAGCCTTGAAAAGACCGATAAAACTACTTTTTCTGAACCATTAAAAGATTCGATTTTGGTGCCTTTTGCGGTAGAATCTTACCTGTCTGGAATTATGAAAACTTCGGATGATTTGGTGTATAGAAAACTCATCACTATTCCTGAAGATTGGAATGGCGAAGAAATTATGCTGAATTTTGAAGGTGTAGATTACGAAACCCAAGTTTATGTAAACGGCGAAAAAGTGGGTGATCACAAAGGAGCTTTCGATCATTTTGCATTCAATATTACTCCGTTTTTAAAAGAAGGAAAACAGGAAGTGGTTGTTAAAGTTCACGATACTTCTAACGATGGCTTGCAGCCGGTAGGGAAGCAGGTAAGAGATCCAGAAGGTATTTTTTATACTTCTACCACCGGGATCTGGCAAAGTGTATGGATGGAGCCGTTAAGTAAAAATCATATCGAAAACTTCAAAATTCGTCCAAATATAGATAAAGGGGAAGTGACTTTTACTGCGGAAGATGAGGTTGAAGGAACAATTAAGTTGCAGCTTATGGATGGATCTTCTAAAGTTGCTACAGCTGAGGGCAGCGCCGGTGAAACCATTACTTTAAAAGTTGAAAATGCTAAACTTTGGAGTCCTGAAAATCCATTTTTATACGATCTAAAAGTCGAATTGGTGAACGGTGAAGAAACTACCGATAGTTTTGAAAGTTATGTGGCTATGCGTAAAATTAGCCTTGGGAAAGAAGAAGGGAAAACCAAGCTATTCTTAAATAACAAGGATTATTTTCAGGTGGGTGTGTTGGATCAGGGTTATTGGCCTGATGGTTTAATGACGCCACCAACCGAAGCGGCATACATCTGGGATATTGAAACTTTCAAAAAAATGGGCTTCAATTTACTTAGAAAACATGCTAAAACTGAAAGCCAGAGATGGTATTATCTCTGCGATAAAATGGGAATGTTGGTTTGGCAGGATATGCCGCAGGCCTATCCACATCCAGATTTCTTAGAACGTTTAACTCAGGAAGACAAAGATCAATTTGAAGCTGAATTTGAAGATATGATCGACGATCTTTATAACTATCCTAGTATTGTAATGTGGGTAGTTTTTAACGAAGGTTGGGGACAATATGATACAGAGCGTTTAACCAAATGGGTTGAAGGTTTAGATGAAACAAGATTAGTAAGTAACGCCAGTGGTTGGACAGATCACAACGTAGGCGATATTATCGATATGCACAGCTATCCTGGGCCAGATGTTTATCCAGTTGAAGAAGATAGAGCAACTGTTCTTGGTGAGTTTGGTGGTTTAGGACTGCCTTTAAAAGGTCACCTTTGGCAAGAGTCTAACTGGGGGTATCGTAATATGGCAGATTCTCTAGAATTTAGAAAATCGTATACCGAGCTTTGGGATAAGGTTTGGGAAATGAAAGAAGAAAAAGATGCCAGTGCGGTGGTTTACACGCAGGTTTCAGATGTAGAAGGTGAAGTAAACGGGCTGGTTACTTACGATCGTGAAGTGATTAAAATCCCGGTAGATTATCTACACGATATTCATACAGATCAAATGATCTCGCCAGTGAGCATAAAAGCGGCACACAGCCTTTTTGTAGACGATCTAAAAGTAAGTCTTAGCTCTAGAAAAGACGAAACGATCTATTATACTTTAGACGGAAGTGAGCCAGGTTCATCTTCTAAAAAATATAGCGGTCCTTTTACAATTTCAGCATCTTCGCAGGTTAAAGCCATTGCGATAGATGGAGATAAAGAAAGTTATATAACCAGTGAAGAATTTGAAAAAGTAGATAGCTATCAGGAAGCTTCAAAAGCGCTTTCAAGTTCAATGAAACCTGGTCTTGCATATGCACTTTATGGTGGTAAATGGCAAAAATTACCAGATTTTTCTGCGGAAGAAGTTGCTGCTTCAGGAGAAACAAAATCTTTGAAAATTTCAGAATTAAGAAAAAACGAAAATTTCTACGGATTAAAATTTGAAGGCTTTTTGAAAGCTGATAAGCAGGGAATTTATGGGTTTCATTTAAGTGCAGATGACGGAGTTCGATTAACTATAGATGGAAAGGTGGTTATCGAGCATGATGGTATCCACGGGATGGAACTTAAAAAAGCTGAAATTCCATTAGCTGCCGGTTATCATAAAATGACGTTAGAATACTTTCAGGGAGAAGGAGGTTCTGGTTTAAATCTGGATGTAATAGATCCTGCCGGAAACAAACTAAAAACTGAAGATATTTTTGCGCACGAATAGCACATTGAAACTATAAATTTTGAATATCCAATACATCGAAATTGTATAAAAAATAAGAAGATTTTTATAGAAAACTGGACTTGTAACCCAGTTAGTACCGTGTAATCTAAATTACAGTTAGTTTTTTTGTTGATGCATGTACCAGGCTAGTTGATCCTGGTGCAGCGTTTTTAGGAGAAATGGCATCAAATTTATTTTGGTGCCATTTTATTTAATAAAATATCTTTTTAAAAGCTGAAGATTTTAAATTTTCAGGTTTTTATCAAAAAAAATAGAATATGATAAACCGATTTTGGTTGTTTTTAAGCATTGTTTTTTCAATGCAGTTATATGCTCAGGAAAAGCAAATTTTGTTAGCAGATCCAACGATTTTCGAAGAAAATGACACTTATTATTTATACGGAACCAAGGAAGATCAAAGCATTCCTGGTGAAGGTTTTTTGGTGTATACTTCTAAAGATCTAAAAAACTGGGAAGGCCCTGTTGGAAAAACTGATGGTTTTGCTTTAAAGAAAGGAGATGCATTTGGAACCAAAGGTTTTTGGGCGCCGCAAATCTTTAAATACCAGGGCAAATATTATATGGCGTATACTGCCAACGAAAATATTGCCATAGCAACCGCCAATAGTCCCTTAGGACCATTTGAAAATGAAGGAAAAGCTTTAGAAGCTCCGGTAAACCAAATCGATCCTTTTGTTTTTTTTGATGATGGGAAAGTGTATTTATACCATGTAAGATTAACGGAAGGAAACCGAATTTTTGTTGCTGAAATGACCAAAGATCTTAGCGCAATAAAGCCCGAAACTTTAAAAGAATGTATTGCTGCTGAAGAAAGCTGGGAAAACACTGCAAATGCTGAATGGCCTGTAAGCGAAGGGCCAACAGTTTTTAAAAATGGCGATACTTATGTTATGCTTTACTCGGTAAACGATTTTAGAAATCCAGACTATTCGGTAGGGGTGGCTACGGCTAAAAGTCCATTTGGCCCCTGGAAAAAAGCAGCTTCAAATCCGCTAATATCAACAGCAGATTTGGATATTAATGGTACAGGACATGGCGATTTGTTTAAAAAAGGAAATTCTTTGTATTATGTGCTGCATACTCATTTTTCAGAAGAACAGGTTAGTCCGCGTAAAACAGCTATTGTTAAGCTGAAATTCGATAAAAAGAAGAATGTTTTTAAACTGAAATCAAATTCATTTCAGTATTTAAAAAAGTAAAAAGTATTCGATAAGAACAAGGTATTAGTCAATTACAAAAAAATCCGTTAGAACTTCTAACGGATTTTTTTATTGGTACCGCCAAAGGGTATAATACCCCGAGGTATTTAACTGATTTTTTATACAATTTCAACAAGCTTTTCAAATACTCGAGCGACCATTTCAGCGCCCGGATCTGGGATTCCTTCAAGGCTAGATTCAGATAAATAAGAACTACGTCCTGCACTGGTATTGGTGATATTGGCGGTTTCATCGGCTCCTTCTCTCGCAGCTTCTGCAGCTTCTTTGATAGACTTATTATCGCTTAAAGCCTCAAAAGCAGGTTGCATAGCATCGATCATGGTACGATCGCCCTTTTCAGCGCCACCGTAGGATTTCATTTTTTCTAATCCGTTTAGCAAAGCTTTTCCAATATTGTCATCATCTTCAAGGCTGCTTCCGGCTTTGGTAAAGAGCATCGACAACAATACACCGCTAGAACCACCGGTTTCTCGTGCTAAAACGCGGCCAATGGTGGTAAATAATTCAGGTAACGAAGCATAGGGTAATTCCGAAGAAATCTTTTTAAACTTTTTCCCTGCAGCAGCAAAAGTAGATCCTGCATCGCCATCACCAACTTTCTCGTCCAGATCGTTCATTTCCTTTTCCATCTCGATAAGATAATCGGCAATACTTTCTACAATCTTCTGGTGTTTTTTATTTTCAGAAGGCTCGAATTGCATGGTTTTAGGTAAGTCCGGACTTTTAATGCTACTTGGTTTCGCATAGGCTCTAATTCGCCATTCTGGAGTTTCGGTTTTTTCTAAAAGTGCATTTTCGATCTCTTCGTCTAATTTTAAAAGCGTGATCGAAAAACCATTCATATTTAAAGAAGTGGTCATTGCGGTTGGGCCTACCAGGTATTTCACTTTTTTAGAAATATCGATTTTATCAAAACTATGCACCAGTAAATTCATTTCAAGCGGAGTCACACTGCCCAAATTGTTAAAAAGCAGCACATATTTTTCTTCGTCCTCCGGAAGATATTCCTTCAATTTATCTACCGCTTTTTGAACCAGTGCATCGGCCTGATCCATTTTTATAACATCTACACCTGGTTCGCCGTGAATTCCCAATCCTAATTCTGCTTCAGATTTATCCAATCTCGACTCTTCAGGGTTGTTGAATTTCTGTCCTTCGGTAAGTGATAGTCCGATCGAGATAGCACTTTCAGCCACTTTTTTTGCCGCTTTGGTGACTTCATCCAAAGATTTTCCTTCTTCAGCTAATTGTCCGGCAACTTTATGAACCAGTAAAGTTCCTGCAAGACCACGCTGCTGCGTATCTTCGCCTAAAGCAATATCGTCACCCACGATCACTGTTTCAACTTTATGACCAAGAGCCCTGGCCTGCTCGGCTGCTAGCCCAAAATTCAATCGATCTCCGGTATAATTTTTTATAACCAGTAAACAGCCTTTTTCACTGTCTACCGCAAGAATGGCCGCTAAAACAGCATCTACAGATGGTGATGCGAAAATATCGCCACAAACGGCAGCTGTGAGCATTCCTTTGGCGACAAAACCAGCGTGCATAGGCTCGTGACCAGAACCTCCACCAGAGATGATGGCAACTTTAGATCTATCGATCTCTTTTCGGGTAACTACTCTTACTTCTGGAAAACTGTCTAGTTTGGTAAGATTAGGATCTGTAAGCAATCCTTCTATAGATTCGTTTACAACGTTATCGGGTTTATTAATGAAAAATTTCATGGAAAGGTTTTCTTTTAAAGGTAAAGAATTATAAAGCCTTTACACAGTGAGAAGCGCTATTCACTTCAGAATTTATAAAAACTTTAAGTTGCTTTTAGCACTTTTTGAAGGGAATAAAAAAGCATCTCGATTTTATCGATTTTCAGCTTATATTTTTTACTTGGTAATCGAGATTGAATGTTACGAAGCTTGCCTAGATACAAAGACGAATTTTTTAAACGTCTCACAGGCTTGCGCTGAGTTTGTTTACTTAACTTGTAAACACAGTAAGTGATAAATTCTGAAGACTTTCTGCCGGAATACCGAGAAACTATCCAATAAATCTTAAATTTATGTTCCTGAAGAAATCCACAAGAAGGATCTAAAAATATCATGGAAGAAATTGAAAGTATTTTAAAAGCTAAGGGAATTCGTCCCACTGCCGTGCGATTGTTGGTTTATAAATTTATGGCAAAAGAATCTTTGGCGATGAGTTTAAATGATATTGAAGCGGCTTTTGGCCAAACTGAAAGAACTACACTCTTTAGAAGTTTAAAGCTATTCGAGGAAAAAGGTTTGGTTCATAAAATTGAAGATGGTAGCGGAATGGCAAAGTTTGCTTTAGAATCTTCTGGAAATAAAAGTTTGAATGATAAATTACATCTTCATTTTCACTGTTCTAAATGTGGGGAAACCCAATGTTTAACAGATCAAACAATTCCTAATATTAGTCTTCCTAAAGGATTTAAGGCTACAGATGCTAATCTTGTGGTAAAAGGTTTATGTGATAAATGTTCTAAATAATTATTCTTGAAATCTTATAATTTTAAGATTTATGGTTTAAACTAATTAATTATTTAAGAGTCAAATGCTTGTAGTAACTTAATACCAGTTTAAATCATGAAAAAAATAATTTTAGGTTTATTTCTTCTTTTTGGAGCTCAAGTATTTGCTCAGGGAAGAATGTCTGAAGATGTCTTAAAGAAAATGCAGGAAGAAGAAATTGCTGCTTTGGCTTTAAATGAAGAACAAATCCCGGCGTATAAAGAAATCAATAAAGATTTTACTGAAGGATTACAAGCGCTTCGAAATTCTAACGGAGATCGTAGTAAGCGTTTTGAGCAAATGAGAAAACTTTCTGAAAAGAGAGACGAAGATCTTAAAGAATTACTTACTGAAGATCAGTTTAAAAAATATACTAAAATGCAGGAAGAGCGCCGTGAGCAAATGCGTGGCAGGATGCGAGATAGACGCCAAAATTAACTTGGTAATCAAGATTAAATACTTCGAAGCTTAGCTTGAATTAAAGTTTATTTTCAAACAAAGCTTTCATTGGCTAGACTTGAGGTAGTTTACTAAGATCAAAAAAGCCCTCTAATTTTAGAGGGCTTTCTTTTTTATAAAGGCATATATTTGGCGATTACTTTGTGTAATCCTTATCTAAAAATAAAAATCGTTTATCATCTTCAGCATTTTCAGCTTTAGATTCGGTATCTAAGATCATTACAGGTGGAGTTTCATCATTAGCTTCAGCTTTTGGCCATTCTGGTAAAGATTCGGTATTTGGATTACCGGTTTTAACGAAATTCGCCAGGTATTCCTGAATCGTTTCTGAAACTTTATAATCTTCTTCTGTCCATGCATAATCTTCTATGCGATCAAGATTCCCCATAAAATATTCGATCTCTGCCGCATGTGGTGCGCCAATCGCTTTTGGTGCTTCAGGAGTATTTTCGTCTTTTTCCTGAGTTCCGCCGGCAAGTCCCGGTTGTTTAGATTGATCTTTTAATTCTGGTCTTAATTTACTGTACAAATAACGATAAACAGGAGCATTTGAATTTTTGCGATGAAGATCGAACCATTTCCAGGTACTGTAAACAATAAAGCGATCTGAAGCTAGTTTTGTTGCTGAAAGGATTACTTCTTCATTAGTGGTATGTGGATAAAGATTTAATACTTCTTCGTAATCTTCAGGATAAATCTCTTTTACTTTTTTAATGAAATTTTCTGGAGTGTTTTCTAATCCCTGCATCACACCCATTCCTGGAATTTCAGCAGAATTCCATCCTACAAGTAAAGGAACTTGTGCCTGTTCTTTGGCTTCAAAAATTTCTGGAAGTGATTTTGGTAAAAAGTAATTATCAATTACTGCAGGGAAACCAAATCTACCCGATTTTTGGTAAAGCATAAAAATAGAGTCGGTACTCATCGCTCTAAGATCTGCCAGCGAGTTAGCGCCAATTTGTTCAGCAAAATCGATTCCGGTTTTTTCAGCTTCTTCCAAAGATATAGGAGCAAGAGTTGGATGAATAGAAGCACCACTTTCGCCAATCGCGCCATTAATTAAATCTTTAGACAAAGGCGAAGCCATTTGAGCACTTACCGAAATCGATCCGGCAGATTCTCCTGCAATGGTTACCTTTTTAGGATCGCCTCCAAAAGCTGCAATATTAGCCTGAACCCATTCCAGTGATTTTTGTTGATCTAACAATCCATAATTTCCTGAAGCTTTATAAGAAGCTTCTTCACTAAGTTCTGGATGCGCCATAAAGCCAAAGATGTTCAACCTATAATTTACGGTAACTACAAGCATTCCTTTTTTAGCCATGGTTTCGCCATCATAGCGAGGTTCTGAAGCATCACCGGCTACAAAGCCGCCTCCGTAGAAATAAACAAGAACCGGCAGTTTTTCTTCTGAAGTTTCTTTTGGCGTCCAAACATTTAGATACAAACAATCCTCGCTCATCCCATTAGAACGAGATTTCATGTCCCCAAACACATTCGCCTGAACGGGTTTATTTTTAAATTCTTTTGTAGCTAATGTATCATTCCAGTTTTTGGCATCTTGTGGCGCCTTCCATCGTAAATCCCCAACTGGAGGTTGCGCGAAAGGAATCCCAAAGTATTTTCTAACCGATTGGTCTTCATTTAAAAAACCTTCAACTTTTCCATTTTCTGTTGAAACGATAAGATTATTTTCCTCAGATTCTTTGTTTTCGCCGGTATTTTTACATGAAGTAAAAAGGCTTATACCTGCGAATAAGAGTATGATTTTTTTCATTATTACTTGTAGTTTTTAGACTTTTATGCTTATTTGAAATCGTTTAAAGCTCATTTAGAAGCTACAAAATGCTCTTTGATTTATGCTTTAAGAGTTTTGGATCGATTCACTCTTTAAATATACGACCATTGCTTAAAAAGTAAACATAAAAAAAGCCGGAAATTCCGGCTTACTCAATATTCGAGATATTTTATGATTCCTTGTAATTTCTATTGGCTAAAATTGGATGTTTTACACCACAATTTTCTTTTCGCCTTTAATTTCATGGTAATTCTGGCTAATATCGTCTTGATCTTTTTTGGTTTTAAAAAGTTTATAGCCTAAGTAACCTAAACCTGCTGCAGCACCAATTCCAAGTCCTACAACGCCACTTTTGGCCACTACTCTTTTTCCTGCTTTAGCCGCAAGGTATCCAGCAGCCCATTTTCCGGTTTTTTTCAATTGATTTTTCATAGTATTTATAGTTTTTATTTTGGTTAATGATTAGATTCTGAGTCTGTTTTATTGGATTCAGAATTAAAATTTTTAAGATTTTCCAGTTGGTTTTATAAGCAGTTCGTTCACGTTTACACTATCGGGTTGCGAGAGAGCGTAAAGAACAGCATCTGCAATATTGTTAGCTTCTAATTTTGGTTCAGCTGCGTTATTGTAGTTTTTATCATTCAGTAATTCTTCGTCTGTGATATTATTTCTTAAACTGGTATCTACCGTTCCTGGTTCGATACAGGTGACTCTTATATTATATTCAGGAGAAAGCTCCATTCGCATCGCCTTGGATAAAGTGATAATGGCCGATTTTGATGCGCCGTAAATAGCACCACCTTGATACACCTCTTTACCATCTACAGAAGAAATATTAATAATGTGACCGCCCTCGTTTTTCTTCATATATGGTAATACGCCATGAATGCAGCGCAATGTTCCTTTTACATTTACCTCGATGGTTTGCAACCATTCATCTAAGTGGCGGTTTTTTAAATAGGTTAAAGGCATTACTCCGGCTGAATTTACCAGAATATCTATTGTTTTAAATTTAGCGATAGCTTTTTTAAAACCTTTGGCCACACTTTCTGTCTGGCTTACATCCATTTCGATAGTAATACTATCGGATTTTAATTGTTTCTGAATTTCCTGAAGTTTTTTGACATTTCTGCTAGCAAGGACGATTTTGCAGTTTTCTTCAGATAATTTTATGGCAATAGCTTTTCCTATTCCGCTACTTGCTCCAGTTATTAAAGCGACTTTGTCTTTTACTATCATATAATCTTTACATTCATTTAAATCGATTTAAACTTCTTTTATCCAATATGAATGACGCAATTTTTTTATCCAATCTCAGGTAAAACAATCTTAATCTTTTAATAAAACAAAGTTAAAAATTGAAGCTATTTTATATTTAAATAACTGAAAATCAATTATATGTGAGTTTTTTAGGAAAGCTGAAAGATTTTTTAGAAAACTATTTTAAGCATATTTGCGTAAGTATCTGAACAACAAAAAACTCAATTAATATGAAAAAGTTTATTAGGCCAATTTTTATGTTAGCTGCAGGAACAATGATGATTTCATGTAGCGATGACGACAGCATGGGAAGAACTCCTGTAGAAACTTCAGAAACTGCACATTTATATGCAACCAGTCATAATGGTAGCGTAACCCGTTATGATATTAATAATGGTGAAACAACAAGCTACGAAACCTCTTCAGATGATGCAGAAGGTATTTATTACGATGGCGACGATGATTCTTTTACTATTGTTTCACGATCTTCAGCAAGTTTGGAGAGCTATTTAGATATTGGTGGTTTAGAAACCGGGGTAGATTTAAATCTTAGCTTAGACTTATCAAGTTCTTCAGATTTACAAAGTCCGCGTGATATTGCCGTAAACGGAAATATTTATGTTGTAGCAGATAATGCAGATGTAGATGGCGATGATACCACTGCAGATGGAAGATTCTTTATTTATACTAAAACCTCTTCGGGCTTTCAATTAAGAAATGTGGTAAGCGTAGATTTTAAGGTTTGGGGGATAGAATTTGTTGATAACGATCTTTATGCCGTAGTTGATGCCACCAATATGCTTGCAGTGTTTACCAATTTTTCTTCAACTTATATGACAGATATGGAAGCTTCAGCATCTAAAACCGTAGAGGTAGAAGGTATTGTTAGAACACATGGTTTAGATTATGACGGAGGAACTATGATAATGACAGATATTGGTGATGCAGCTTCAGATTCAGATGGAGGTTTTCATGTTATTACAAATTTCGACAGTAAGTTTAACGCAACTATGGATGGGGGAATGATTTCTATCGAGGACCAAATGAGGGTTAGTGGTGGAAACACCAACCTTGGAAATCCTGTAAATGTTGTATATGATTCTAATTATGATGCTGTATTTATTGCTGAAGTAGCAAATGGTGGAGGTAGAGTGCTTGCATTCTCTGATGTTAGCACAACGAGTGGAAATAGATCTCCACAAATTAATAACAGTTTATCTGGCGCTTCAGCCGTTTATTTTTACACAGAGTAGTAAACCTTTTTTGCCCAAAAATCAAAAGCCATGAAATTTTTCATGGCTTTTATTTTTTTTAGGATTTTATAGTCTAAGGCTTTCTGGTTTTTTATCTTCATCGATGGCAACAAAAGTAAACTCTCCTTTTACAGCCTGTTCGCGATGGTTAGAATACATTTCTTCAGTAAAAATCTCAACACTAACTTTTAAACTGGAATTACCAACTTTGGTCACTTTTCCTATTAATTCTACAAAGGTGCCGGCAGGAATTGGTTTTTTAAAATCGATGCGATCGCTACTAACGGTTACCATACGTTGTCTGCTAAACCGTGTTGCAGTGATAAAGGCAACCTCGTCCATCATTTGCATAGCCGTACCGCCAAAAAGAGTGTCGTAATGATTGGTGGTATTTGGAAAAACAGCTTTAAAAAGATGGGTTGTCTATTTTTCGATACGTTCTTCAATATTCATAAACTTCTTTTTCCAGGGCTAAGAAATGAGTGACCTGCTGATCTAAATTTTTAATAGGATAAATATCGATTTTGCATAAATATTCCTCTCCATTTTTTCGGTAATTGGCCAATATTTCAGAGAAATTATTTTCTAAAGTTACCTTGCTCTTTATCTTTTTTCTAATTGCTGCGGAAGTGTTTTTTCCCTGAAGGAAATTTGGTTTTTTCCCTTTAGCAAAGTTCGCCGGATAACCTGTCATAGTGCTGAAGCCTTTATTGGTCCATAAGATAGTTTGATCTCTTTTGGTTAATACCAAAGCTTCATAATCCTGATTAAGCATAAAATTTAATGAAGTGCTCCAATGATATTTTTCAGCAAAAGCTTTAAGTGATTCCAGCTCAGTATTCCGCCTGGCTTCTTCTTTTATTTTATCTGAATAATCTGCGAAAATATCCATACTGCAAAGTGGATGCAGGCGTAAGCTTTTTAGGTCATTAAAAGTTTTATGCTGCTTACTTAGATAAATATCTAAAGACGATAAGTTGTATTCTTTCTCGGGTGCCATAGTTTTTAATATTTCTTTTTAGAAATTCGGTTACCCGTTATTTGCCGTTGCTGGCTACTTTTAAATCTGCCCGATTCAAAATTCCGTAATTTTTGATGTTTTGTTTTTCTACCCTGAACTCTTGCACGCCATTTTTTCCAGTTTCTGGGGTGCATTTGCTCCTGCATAAATTTTATCACATCCTTTTCTGTAAGTCCAAACTGATATTCTATAGCCTCAAAAGTAGTACGATCTTCCCAGGCCATGGCAATTACGCGATCTATCTGTCGTTCAGAAAGATTAAATTTTTCAGCAATTTTCATATTCAACTTTTGTTTAAAGATAAAATGATAAAGTTGAACACAAAAAATATTATAATTTAATTTAGAATATATGAAGTGTTTTTTATCACTTTATAACCGCAGGTAAAAACAATTGGTGTTGAGGAGATAGCGTGTTTTGGGACTTTCGACTTTTTAAGCTTTAAGAATTTTGCTTTAAAACTTCTGCAATTAAGTTGCTTATCGCTTAACAATTTTCCCCTTTTATTTTTTTGATAAGTAAGGTGATTGGCAAGAATAAAATTAGCAACACGGTATTCAACATAAGTCTCATTAGAAGCATCATTTTTCATAATCATTAAATTTGGAAAGAATACCTTGTAATTTAATGATTTATTATTTTTTAACCTTTAATTTTAACAATTATATTATTTAGTGGTTGTTAATTTAGTTTTTTGTTGAATTGTTGTTGTTTTTTAATTTTTCAGAAATTAGATAATCGACGATTTCAGTATTAATTTCAGCACCCAATAAAATAATGAAGCAAGTGATGTAAAGCCAAAGCAATAAGACTACAACTGCTGAAATTGAACCATAAACTTCGCCATAATTCCCAAAGTTGCTCACGTAAAAGGAAAAGCCATAAGATGCAGCCAACCACACAAAAGTTGAAAATAATGCACCAGGAATTACCCATCGATTTGCCGGTTTTGGCCTTGCCGGTGCAAACTTATACACTAAACATAAAAAAATACTCACTAAAAAGGCCAATATCAACCAACGTGACCAGCTAATTAAATCTTCAAGATATGTTGGTAATCCAATTTTATGAACCAATGCCGGGAAGCCTACAATTAAAATCATACTTAAAATAAGCATAGCCAGGCCACCAACTGTAAAAATCGAGGCCATTAAATATTGCTTAAAAATATTATGATTCTCTGTAGTATCGTAAGCGATATCTACTCCTGTTAGCAAACCGTTTGTGCCTTTGTTGGCACTCCAAATACTAAATAGTATTCCAAATAAGGTTCCCCAACCAAGTTTGTCGCCATGTGTTTCAAGAAATACATCGATACGTTGTTGCAAAATTTCGAAAGCCTGTTGTGGCATCATTGCTGAAAGTTCACTTATTTGCCGTTGAATTTCCTGAGGATCTGTGGTTAATCCATACAAAGAGATCAACGCCATAATTGCTGGGAAAGTGGCTAAAAATGCATAAAAAGCAACCCCGGCTGAAACAATACTTACCTTATCTGCAGAGATCTCATTTTTTACCTGCTTTACTACTTCCCACCAGCCTTTTGGCGAAAGTTTAAAAGGATTGTGATTGGTTTTAGTATCTATTGCTTCTCTTTTCATTAAAATGATCTTGGCTTAATGCAAAAATTAAAGATAAAATTGAAGCTTGCTGCTAATAGCCTGTTAATTATAAATATTTTAAAGCCGTAACTAACTTAGTGATGCTTTAAATTTTACCAGCAGATGGTGATTATGACCAAAATCATAGTTAGGCAAAGGCAAGATTCGTAAATTTAGACATAAAATAATTAGTCATGAGAACTGTGCTTTTGCCAACCGATTTTTCAGATAATTCATATAATGCCATTAAATATGCATTGCAATTATTTAAAAATTCCAGAACCAAATTTATTCTGCTAAATACGCTCTATAATGCCGATTTTATAATCTACAGTAGTTTGTACGGTGTTTATAAAGAAAATTCAACTAAAAATTTATCTCGTTTTTTAAAGAAAATCGAAGAGGAGTTTCCAAATAAATATCACGAATTCGAATTAGTTTCAACCTTTAAAATGTTACACGAAGAAATTAAAGATCGTGTGGCTGAACAGTCTATCGATTTAATTATAATGGGTACAGAAGGCGCTCAGGGTGGTAGCGAACTTATTTTTGGAACTAATACCGTGCATGCTATTAAAGTAGCTAAATGTCCTTTGCTGGCAATTCCTGCCGGGGCAACGTATAAAGAACCCAAAAATATCCTGTTTCCTAACGACCTGAAATTAGATTTTTCTGAATACGATTTATGGTTTTTAAAACGACTAGTAGAACAGTTTGAATCTAAAGTACATATCTTAAACGTAAGCTTTGGAAGAGATTTAGATGAAAATCAGGAAAAATCAAAAGCTGCACTTCAAAAATGTTTTGATGATTACGGATATATTTTTGGCCGTATAAATCGTGATAGCGTGATGGATGCTTTGCAGGAATATCAAAAACAAAATCCTGTAGAAATGCTGGTAATGGTTAAAAACAAGCATACTTTTATTGAAAAGCTATTGTTTAGCTCTTTAGTTCACGAGGTTGCTTATAATGTTAAAATTCCGTTTTTGGTATTACCAACCGAAAATTATAAGCGTCACGAAGGCTGATTTTCGATAAAATCGAACAAAAATTTTGCATCATTTTTTATACCTCCCAAAGTTGCAGATCCACGGGTGTGTAACCACGGGAGGCCTATAAAATATAGTCCTTTAGTGTTACTAATGCCTCGTTTATGCTTTGGATAACCATCTTTGGTAAGCTCTAAACCATCAATCCAGTTAAAATTAGGTCGGTAACCTGTAGCCCAGACGATATTGGCGATATTTGTGATCTCTTTTTTTTCAGTAGAAATAAGATCATCTTCAGCATCGATAGTTTTACCAACAGCTTCAACATTTTTTCGCGATAAGATCTCTTTTACATCGGTTCCAATAATAGGTTGCCTGCTTTTACTAATTCTTTTACCAATCCAGGAATCTTTGTTGAAGCTTAAAAATCCTGTTTTTGTAAACCACCACCATAAAGTTTTTCCTAAAAATTCCTGCGGAAGCACTTTTACATCTGTAGCTCCTGAAAAATAGGTTTTTTGCCCCAATGCTGAAATTTCATCGAGAATCTGAAATCCAGAATCCCCAGCACCAACAACAAGTGTGTTTCCTTCTTTTAATTGCGCCACATTTTTATAGTAATTACTATGAATTTGGAAAATTTCAGAGCTTATTTTTTTGTGAAAAGGGGGAGTGTAAGGAACGTGAAAAGGTCCTGTAGCTATAATCACATTTTTCGACTGAAATTGTTGATTTTCGGTTTCAATATAAAAGCTGGATTTTTCTTTTTTTACTGAAGTCACCAGCGTATTTAACTGTAGCGGAAATTCGAAGTTTTCAGCATAAATTTTAAAGTAATTGGCAACTTCGGTTTTAGAAGGATAATGACCTTTTTCGGCTGGAAAATCCATGCCTGGCAGATGATTAAATTCTGTTGGAGTAAATAATTTTAGAGAATCCCAACGATTAAGCCACGAAGCACCAATTTCTTCTTCCTTATCAAGGATAAGAAAATGATACCCGGCTTCTTTTAGGTAATACGCCATTGCTAGGCCAGCCTGGGCTGCCCCAATAATTATAAAATCGAACATGGTTTGTTTTGTAAGATTGCCTTTATAGTGTGTAAACTTAAGTATTATATAAAAAAAACCTTGTTTTTTAATTATTTAGTTGAAAATATAAGTCGTAAATTCATATTTAATTAGATGTTGATAAATTATGAAACCCTATATCCTTGCTGAAACGAACTGGAAAAATGTAAAAGATGAGCATTACGAAATAGCTATTTTGCCCTGGGGCGCTACTGAAGCACATAATTACCATTTACCTTACGCTACAGATAATATTGAAGCAGAAGGTGTGGCGAAGGAAACCTGCAGAAAAGCTTGGGATAATGGTGCTAAAGTTTTGTTGCTGCCTACAATTCCATTCGGAGTGAATACAGGGCAGATGGATATTCCATTTTGTATGAATTTAAATCCTTCTACGCAATACGCAATTTTAAAAGATGTGGCGCAGGTTTTAAATAATTGTGGTATACGAAAGCTGGTTATTTTTAATTCTCATGGAGGGAATCATTTTAAGCAAATGATCCGGGAGCTTAGCTTAGAGTTTCCAGATATTTTTACCTGTAGCCTGAATTGGTTTCAGGTTTTGGATGCGACTCCTTTTTTTGATGATCCCGGAGATCATGCCGGTGAATTAGAAACAGCTGTTGTAATGCATTTGGCTCCAGAACTTGTGTTGCCACTTGAAGAAGCTGGTGATGGCGCTACTAAGAGCTATAAAATTAAAGGGCTTAGAGAAGGTTGGGTAAGCAGCCAGCGACAGTGGACAAAAGTTAGCCGTGATACCGGAGTGGGAAATCCTAAAAAGGCAACCGCCGAAAAGGGTAAAAAGTTCGTAGAAGCGGTAAGCTCTAAAATTGCCGATTTTCTTGTAGAATTACATCATGCAGATGTAGATAATCTTTATGAGTAATGCTTAAATCCTTGATCTATATTTTTTGCTTTCTTTTTCTGGGAGAACTAATTCATTACTTTTTAGCGATTCCCATTGCAGGAAATATTATAGGGATGCTTCTTATTTTTTTGGCGTTGTTCTTTAAAATTATAAAGCTGGAAGATGTAAAACCAGCCTCAGATTTTCTGGTGAAGTATTTGGTTGTTTTCTTTATTCCGTATGGAGTAGGGTTAATGGTTTACGCCAATATTATTGCAGCCTATTGGATTCCGGTTTCGGTTGCCGTGATCTTAAGTACTTTGCTGTCTATTTATGTCACTGGAGCGATTTATCAAAAACTGGATAAAAAATGAAAGCATTTTTTGCGCTTCCCATTTTTGGAGTTACCCTTACGTTAATGGCTTATTTCCTTTCAGGAAAATTAAAAGAGAAATTCGATTTTGTTATTTTTAATAGGGTGCTGGTTTCAGCAATATTGATAATAGCGGTTTTGTTTATTTTTAATATAGATTTTGAAACCTATAACAATGGGGCAAAATATATTAGTTTCTTTTTAGGGCCATCTGTAGTGGCTTTGGGAGTATTTTTATACGAGAAGTTAGAAGAAGTAAAACGTGATTTAAAGATATTTCTTATTTCGGTATTTGTTGGCGGCATTGTAGGCATTATTTCCGTAGTTCTATTTTTAGTGCTTTTAAATGCTCCTGAAATTATTAGTCGGTCTTTAGCCGCAAAATCGGTAACTACGCCTATCGCGATAGAGATTACTAAGATCACTGAAGGTATTCCAGAAATCACTGCAGGGATTGTAATCATAACAGGAATCTTAGGCAATGCCTTTGGTCCTGTTGTACTTCACAAATTAGGGGTAAAAAATAAAAAGGCAGTAGGCACGGCATTAGGCACTGGAGCACATGGTATTGGTACAGCCCGGGCTTTTGAAATTAGTGCTTCCGCAGGAACTTATAGCGGTTTAGCGATGTGCTTTAACGGCATTATTACCGCTTTGTTAGCTCCATACATTTTGGCTTGGCTGCTTAGTTTTACCCAATAAAAAAGGCCGCCAAAAGGCGACCTTCGTTCTTTCTTTGGCAATTCCAATTACTGTTTATCTATCTGTATGGTATCTGCTTCAGTGCTATATTGAGTAGAATCATTACCTACATAACTTGCAGTAACAGTACCGTCTGTAGTGTTGGTATTCATTTCCTCTAAAAGATCTGCTGCTTTATTGAAAAATGAATTTACCGCGGTCTCTTTATAATTAGTTTTTTTAGCCTCTTCTAATTTTTTCCAGCTGGCTTTTAAGCTTTCCACATCTTCAGATAATTCTGGGAAATTATCCTTTTGTAAGTTTTCCAGCACACCTACAATAATTTGTCCTTTAGTGTATAAACTATCGGTAGTTATAGTGGTATCCATTTCAGTAGTATTATCTTCAGGAAGGATAGTTCTTAAGCTATCGCTTGGATTTGCTTTTAGATCCTGAGATTTTTCTTCAACCGCAGCGGCCAATTTATTAATGGCTTGTTCAGTATAAAGTTTGTTTTCAGATTCGTCTGTAGAGCGATCTACATAAGCCAGATATTCTGCAGTTGCATTAGATGGATAGGCATTATCTGAATTTTCATTCATCTGCTCCATATCTGTATTATCAACTTCAGAGACATCATTTTCAGATTCAGTATTCTTACAAGAAGAAAGGCTTACAATACCTGTAAGAGCAAAAGCCAGCACAGATAATTTAATAACATTCTTTTTCATAATTGTAGTTTTTTGGTTCCTGAAGTAAAATTACTCAAGACCTATTATGATCTTAAATTTTATCGCATAAACCTTTGTTAATTATGAAGTTAGCTTGTTTTGGTCAAATTAACATAAACTTTTATAATGTGAAATTTCAAAAAATAGATGTACTTTAGATTAGGTTTTTAGAGAGGTATAAATAGTTTTTCTGAAACTAATTAAGTTGTCTATTTAACTGAAAATATGTATTTTACTATGATTTTCGACCAAATGTATGATTGCACCAAACGATTCTTCTGAAGCCGAGTTTAAGAGAGTTCTCGAAGTTTCTCAACTAGACCTGGATTACCAGAGCCTACAGGAAATGTTTAAAAATTTAACGGAACTGGCCTCTAGCATTACGGGCGCCGAGCTTTCTTTAGTGAATATTTTAGATTCTTACTGGCAGTGGTCTATCGCGGCAAGCGGTATGGATACTGTTGTAATGCGAAGGGAAAATTCAGTTTGCCAATATACCATTGGAGAAAAAGAATCGCTAGAGGTCGAAAATTTTAGAGATGACGATAAATTTAATGTTCCGTTAGATGAAAAATATGGCTACTATTTTGGAGTGCCTTTAAGAACTTCAGAAGGGAATGCCATAGGAGCGCTTTGTATTATCGATGAGGTTGGGTATACTTTGAATAAAAATCAGCAACAAGCTTTAAAACTTATTGGAGCTGAAATTGTTGAAAAACTAGAAGGAATTAAAAAAATGGCTGAAATAAATCGCCGTTTTCACGATATGCATGCAGCCCAACGCGAATTGGGTTACGATCTTCGAGGGCCGGTAAGTGGTGTTCTTGGTTTAAGTAAACTTGCTGAGGACGAAGATGATGTTTCAGTATTAAAACAATATCTTCACCTTTCTGGACAAAGCAGTACAGAGCTTTTGGATATTATTAGCGATATTTTAGAGAAAAATAATAACGAGTTCTTAGAATATGCAAAAGCGAGTATTACGATAACCGAATTAAAGAATAAATTACTTGCTTTATATAACGGATTGGCGAAATCTAAAAATATATCTTTAAATATCGAATTACTGCCAGGGAATCATAATTTGAGATTTTCAAGGCAAAAAATCACTCAAATTTCAGGGAATCTTGTCTCTAATGCTATTACCTATGCCAAGGAAGCTTCAGAAATAAAGGTTTTTATAGGATTAAAGAACAGCGGAGCTTCAGATATGGCAAAGCTTAGTGTGACTGTAGATGATAAAACAACCTTTTTAAAGGAAGAAGCGATAGAAGATATCATGAATTCAGCATTAAAAGCTAAAGAAGGCCTGGTAGGAGAGCATACTTATGGTTTAGGTTTAAAACTGGTAAGGCATTTGGTGCTGGAAATGGGTGGGCAAATCGATATAAATTCTGAAGAAAAAACCGGTACTAAATTTAATGTTTCTATCCCGCGATATATCTAGTTTAATAGCTGAAAAGAAATTCCCTATAACTCCAGCCTTTATAAATAAAGAGAACAAAGAAAATTAGCGCTACCATAAACTCCATAAATGTCGAGGCTAGAAAACCTATAAAACTACCATAAGCAGCACGCAACGCCGTTTTAGAATCAGATTTATTAATAATTTCACCAATAAATGCACCTACAAAAGGGCCAATAAGAATCCCAAAAGGGATAGGTGCAAAAATCCCTACGATTAAACCAATAGTGGTACCAATCATTCCTGCTTTACTACCGCCATATCTTTTAGTTCCCATCGCGGGAATCATAATTTGCAAGACATAGATTGCAATTGCAACAACAAGTGTTATTCCTAAAAACCAGTAATCAATTTCGATACCCGGGATAAGATAAAAAAGCAATAATCCCAGCCAGCTAATAGGCACGCCCGGTAGCACTGGTAAAACGCTGCCAATAATACCAACAACTAAACAAATCACCGCCAGGCTTATAAGGAGTATCGTCATGCTTAAAAATTAGTGTTGATTTTATATAATTTTGGCATCTATTTTATTGGCACCGCTAAAGGGTATAATATCCGTAGATGGTTAACTTCTGTAAATTGATAGCTTTTTAAAGCAATGAATTTAAAAACTGTTTTACTTCTTCTATATTTTCAACGCGATAATCGGCATAAGAATCATCGGCGTGTTCCCCAACCAGGATTCCAATCCCATTTTCCATTTCTCTAAAGGCATCTTCATCTGTAGTATCGTCTCCTAAATAAATTGAAAATGGATTTTCTTCTTCGCTCAATTCTTTCCGAAGAAAATTAACAGCTTTTCCTTTATGCCAGTCGATATTCGGTTTTATTTCAACTACTTTTTTACCGTCACCTTTATGCAGTTTTGGATAGTTTTGGATTTCATTTTCTATGATTTCATGAAATTCTGAAATCTTATCTTCAGCTACTTGGCGATAATGAATGGCCAATGTGAACTTTTTACGTTCAAACCTTACGCCATCAATTACTCTTAGTTTTTGCTGAAGTATTTCCTCAATTTCGTTAAAAACCGGAAGCATTTTTTCAGCTTCTTCATTGTCTTTTTCAAAATTATTAGGTCCCGCAATTTCAAAGCCATGGCTACCGGCATAATAAATATCTGTAAGCCCAACTTTGTCCCTAACATCACTTAAACCGCGACCACTTACCACCGCAATAGCATATTTTTGGGAGAGTTTCTTTACGATCTTTCGAGTTTCATCGTCCATACCGGCATCTTCGTGATTCTCTACGATTGGAGCCAGGGTGCCATCAAAGTCTAAAAAAATAAGCGGTTTATTTTTGCTGAATTTCGATTGTAATTCTTCCAGGTTTTCTATCGCCGAATCTAACTGCTTCGGGTCTTGCAAAGTTTTCATAGTTAATTATTGTGATGCTAAAATTTGTTGTTTCAAGATAGAACTTTTAGGAGCTATTTATGTTAGTTTTCTATTAAAGTTATGAGTAAAATCGATTATTCTGGATGCTTTAATAGCTTTTTAAGGAGAATCATAAAATGTTAAAGTTTAATTTTTTGAACTAACAGATTAGTTTAAACTAAATGATTAGTTTATATTAGCTCCATCAATCAATACTATCAGTTTCATCAAATGAGTAGAACAAGGTCTTTTGGAATTGCTATTAATCTTACTAAAAGACCTTCGGATACTCAAGATTTATGAAATTAAAGACCCTATTAAAAAATAAAAAATGAAGCAATTAACGAAAGCAGAAGAAGAAATCATGCAAATTCTTTGGCAATTAAAGGAAGCGAACGTCGCGACGATTATCGAAGAGATGCCAGAGCCAAAACCGGCTTATAATACCGTTTCTACGATTGTAAGGATTTTGGAAAACAAAGAATTTGTAGATCACCGCAAAAAGGGGAAAGGATACATCTACTTTCCTGTAGTAGCGAAAGAAACCTATAGCGACCAGAGTATGAATAAATTGATTAATAATTACTTTAATGGGTCTTTTAAAAGTATGGTTTCTTTTTTTATGAAGAAAAATGAAATGGATACTAAAGATTTAGAAGCCATTTTAAAAGAAATCAATAAAGACGATAAGTAATATGTTTCAATATCTACTTCAGGTAATCATCTTTCAGCTGGTATTTTTGCTGGTGTACGAATTGTTTCTTAAAAAAGAAACCTTCTTTACGGCAAACCGTTGGTATTTGCTGGTAACACCCGTTATCGCAATGCTTTTACCCTTTTTGCATATTCCGTATTTCGCAGATTTATTTCCGCAGGAAGTAGTACCGGTTGCGAATCAAAACCTGATGATGCCCGAAGTTCTTATAGAAACTACTCAGCCCGGATTGGCACAAACATCAACAGCCCGGATTCCGGTAGAAGAGTCTTTAAATATTAATTGGTGGTTGCTAGCTTACGTTTTGGGAATTACAATAAGCTTGGCGTTATTCTTCAAAAGATGGCGCATTTTATGGAAATTATTTCAGTTTAAAACCGAAACTAAAAAAGACTTTAAAATCATTGAAATTCCCAATTCTAAAATGGCTTTTACATTTTTAAGGACCATCTTTTTGGGTAGTGAAATTTCAGCTGAAGATCGAGAGCAAATCTTAGAGCACGAGCTTATTCATGTTTCGCAAAAACATAGCCTGGATCTTGTGTTTTTCGAGATTTTAAAAGTTGTATTCTGGTTTAATCCGCTAGTTTATATTTTTCAGAATAGAATAGCTTTGTTGCACGAGTTTATAGCCGATGAAGAGGTAGTAAAAAGAACCTCTAAAAAACAATATTTCAATCAGTTACTTAATAGTGCTTTTGAAACCCAAAATCTCTCATTCACCAATCAATTTTTCGATAAATCATTAATCAAAAAACGAATTGTTATGTTGCAAAAAAGAAAATCAGGTCAATTATCAAAACTTAAATTTTTACTACTTATTCCCGCTATTGCGATGATGCTAGTTTACGTTTCATGCTCTAATGAAGAACGTTCTGATGTAGAAAATAATTTAGAAGAGTATACCTACGTAGTAAAGAAAGGTGAAGCTGAAAATAGAACAGCAGAAAGTTTAGCTATTCAGGAAAAGTCTGAGGAGTTTTTAATGGAAAATAATGAAGATTATGTGCTTTGGTCTACTATAGATTATACCGAAGGTAGCGTAACGTATACCGTGCATTCTAAAGAAGAAACGGTGCCTCAGGACTATTCTTCTCATACAATATCCAAAGATGGCGAGGTTGCATACACGATGTATATGAATCTAAAATCAAAGCCAGTTGAGGAGATGGAACCAGGTTATAATTCTTTAAAAGAAGTTTTAATTACCGATGGTATTCCGTATGAAAAAGTAAATTACCCACCGGTTTTTGGTTCATGTACATCTATAACGGATGAAGAGCAAAGAAAAGCTTGTACACAAGAAAAGATCTCAAATTACGTATTAAGAAATTTCAATACCAATTTAGGAAAAGAATTAGGCTTAGAGGGTTTAACACGTATCATTGTACAGTTTAAAATTTCGGCAGACGGGGCAATTACAGAGGTAAGAGCGAGGGCTCCACAACCAGAATTAGAAAAAGAAGCCATAAAGATAATTAAATCTATGCCTATGTTGATTCCATCACAAAACAAGCCGACTCCGCATACTTCGGTTTATTCTCTACCAATAACTTTTCAGGTTCAGGCTTAAAAATATTAGATTATGATAAGGTACATTATTCAAATTATAGTTTTTCAGCTAGCATTTTTGCTGGTGTATGAATTGTTTCTTAAAAAGGAAACCTTTTTTACGGCAAACCGTTGGTATCTTTTGTTAACCCCGGTACTGTCTTTAATACTGCCTTTTGCCAGTTTTACTATTTTATCTGAAGTTGTACCTGCATCTGCCGTCATGGCAATTAATAATACCATTAAATTACCCGAAGTCTTTATAGGGGCTAACCAGCCGCAAGTTGAACAATTACCTACGGTGCATATTGTAGCCGAAAAGACAACAGCAGTAAATTGGTGGCTGATAGCCTACGCTTTGGGTAGTTTTATGAGCTTGTTGTTATTCTTAAAAAGATGGCGAGTTATAGGTAAGTTATTTCAGTTTAAAGCTGAAGATAAAAAAGACTTCAAAATTGTTGAAATTCCTAATTCCAGAATGGCTTTTACATTTTTAAGGACCATCTTTTTGGGAAGTGAAATTTCAGCTGAAGAACGCGAGCAAATCTTAGAACACGAGCTTATTCATGTTTCGCAAAAACACAGCCTGGATCTATTGTTTTTCGAGATCTTAAAAGTCGTATTCTGGTTTAATCCACTAGTTTATATTTTTCAGAATCGAATTGCCTTATTACACGAGTTTATCGCCGATGAAGAAGTGGTAAAAAGAACTTCTAAAAAACATTATTTCAATCAGTTACTTAACAGTGCTTTTGAAACTCAAAATCTCTCATTCACCAATCAATTTTTTAATAAATCTTTAATCAAAAAACGAATAATTATGTTACAAAAGAACAAATCTAAAACCATCGCAAAATTTAAGTTTTTACTGGTGGTGCCGGTATTAGCGATGATGCTTGTTTATGTTTCCTGTTCAGATGATCGAGAGGTTGCCTCGCAAGATCCAAGCAGTGATATCGAAAGTTTAATTTCTAAGATCGAGAGCAGGGATAATTTAACTTCAGATCAAAAACTTCAATTGGTAAATAGTTTACAGGAAATTGAAGATAAAATGTTGGGATCTAGTAGGTTTGAAGATAAAAAAGTAATAGAGGTACAGGGTTATGGTTCAAAGTCTTCAACTGCAGATGTACCGTTTGCTGTTATCGAAGAAGTTCCTGCCTTTGCTGGTTGCGAAGGTTTAAAAACCAACGAAGAGCGTAAGGATTGTACTTCAGAAAAGATTATGAAACATGTTCAAAAGGAATTTAATACTCAAATAGGAAAGAATCTTTTGGAAGAAGGTTCGATTGCCAGAGTAATTGTTCAGTTTAAGATCGACGAAACCGGAAGTATTCGTGATATTAGAGCCAAAGCTCCAGTACCAGAATTGGAAGAAGAAGCCAAAAGAGTGGTAAATTCTATCCCACAAATGACGCCAGGTAAGCAAGGAGGAGAAGCTGTAGGTGTTGTGTATTCATTACCAATCACTTTCCAAAATGGAGAAAATACTTCTGGTGCTGCTGGAAGATCAGATGGTTCTTTACCACCGCCACCGCCGCCAGCACCGGCTTCAAAATAATATGAAAAAGAACTAGGGAACTGCCCATTTCCGGGCAGTTTTCATTGGCACCGCCAAAGGCTATGATATCCCGAGGCTTGCCTCGGAATTAAAAATTTATTCCCAATGAGTGCCTTTTGGGCTTGCCCCTAGGTATTTTACTTAAAAATTAAAAGATGTTGCAGTACAGTATTCAGGTGATTGTATTTCAGTTTTTATTTTGGCTGGTGTACGAGATTAGTTTAAAACGAACTACTTTTTTTGCTTATAATCGCTGGTATTTGCTGCTTTCTTTTAGTTTGTCGCTAATTTTACCTTTACTGAAATTCGATCTTTTTTATGATGTGGTTTCACCAGAAAGGCTAAGCGCTTTTAGGGCGCAACAGATTTTAGATATTACCGCACCTGAAACTACAAAGGAAGCCAGCCGAAATTCGATAATTTCGAAGCAAATTTTTATAAACTGGTGGGTGGTAACTTATGTGATTGGTGTTGTGATAAGCGCAATTTTTTTAAGCCTGAAATTGTTTAAATTGAAGTCACTTTTTACACAAAACCTTAAAAGAACTGAAGATCAATTTAGGATTATTGAGCTACCGCAAACTAGAGCTGCTTTTACCTTTTTTAAAACCATCTTTTTGGGAAGCGAACTTTCAGCTTTAGAGCGAGATCAAATCCTGGTACACGAAAAAGTACACGCCAAACAATTACATAGCCTGGATTTGTTGATTTTCGAGATTTTCAAGGTCATTTTTTGGTTTAATCCGTTGGTGTATGTGTATCAATCTAAAATTGCCATGATACACGAGTATCTTGCCGATACCGAGTCGGTGAAAAAGACCTCAAAATCTAACTATTTTCAGCATTTACTTAATGCCAGTTTTGGTAGTGAGGATCTTATATTTTCGAGTCAGTTTTTAAATAATTCATCGTTAAAAAAACGCATCAAAATGATACAGAAAAAACAAAGCCGATCTATGGCTAAACTTCAATATTTATTTGCCATTCCGTTAACGTTCGCCATGTTGGTTTTTGTAGCGAATGTTTCAGCAAATACGATTCAGAATAAAGTTTCTGAAGCAAGCACTACTTCCGTAGAAAACACAGCGAATGTTGAAATAATGGCTGAAAATAACGAAAATCAGCCCGTAGATTTTCCTTTTGCGGTAGTCGATCAAGTTCCGCTTTTTAAGGGTTGTGAAGAACTGGCAGCAGCAGAGCAAAAAAACTGTACTTCAGAAAAAATAAATGAGTTTGTGAATAACAGGTTTAATGAGGGGATAAAAGGTGATTTTGATAGTGCTATTAGAGTTGTGGTACAATTCAGAATTAATTCTTTAGGAAAAGTTGAAGCAGCAAGAGCCAGAGCGATTTTGGCGGGCAATAACCGTGAAGTTATAGAAGCCGCAGCGGTAAAGGCCGTAGAAGGACTTCCGCAGTTAATCCCGGGAGAACATAATTCTGAAAAAGTAAATGTGATTTATTCGCTGCCAATTACTTTAAATGAAGACATGTAATGAGAGGCTTCCTTTTTGTTGTACTGATTCTCGGGATAAAAACCATGTCGGCACAAACCAATCAAGTTGATATTAGAAATAATTACGAGAAAATTTTTGGTGTTGAAATGTTGGAGTTTGGAGACCAGAAATTTCCAAAACCTACGGTTAAAAAGTTAGAGGAAACAAATCCTTTATATGAACTTACCGAAACAAACAAAGTAGTTTTATTAAATCTTTTTACTGGTTATTCAGGGTTTCGTGAGTTTTCTCAGCTAAAAGGTATAGAAGATAGTGTTTCACTACACAAGGAATTTTACCGTTTTTTAAATTCAGATGCACAGTTTGGTGATCTAATGGATAAATTTTCAGAAAAAATAAGCACTGGGAAATTTGTAGATACCATTAGTCTGGATCGGTTAACAGATGTGGCTTCAAAGTATTTTTATATCAAAGGTCTTGATGAACAGGGGAGATATAAAGGAAAAGTTTGTGGTGGTTTAAATGGGAATTCAGCAAATCCATCAATCAAAAATCCTTTTATCGAAGCATTTTCAGTAGCAGCTATCTTAGAAAATTTTCAGCAGGGAAGTAATCTTTACGATCAGTTTGTAAATGGGATGAAGAACTTAAATAAAATTCAGTTTTCAGAAGATAACGAACAACGTCTTTTGGAGGCACGAGGCGCGATGTATTTGTTTATGTTTAATAATCGGGAATTCCGAGAAACCCTAATTTCAGAATACGAAAAACGAAAGCAGGTGCTTCCGTTTTATCTAAAAGTATAATTTATGCGATTAACTAGTACAATTCTTTTTGCCTTTATCAGTCTTTCGATTTACGCACAATCCAACACCAAAATTGCCGATAGCTTATATGCTGTTGGGAAATACGACGAGGCAGTTTTGTTGATGGAGAAAGAAGATACTTCTTCAGTAAAAATATTAACAGATCTGGCTAAATATTACAAGGCGAATAGTGAAGATAAAAAGGCTTTAAAAACCTATAAAAAGATCCTGGATTTAGATTCTAGCCGGGTAATAACGGCTTTAAATTATGGGGAAACACTCTTAAACCTGAATAGATTAAAGGAAGCTGACAGTCTTTACGAAAAACTAAGCTTACGTTATCCTGAAAACGCACAATTTTATTATTCCAGAGGTTTGGCCAACGAACGAATGGCAAAAGATAGTCTGGCCTTCGAGCTATTTAAAAGAACGCATAAATATGACCAATTTCACCAAAATGCGTTGTATAAATTGTCTAAAGAAAGTCTTCGAAATAACGACTATCAGCAAGCCTTAGCCTATACTGCGATGGGATTAGGCAAAAACGAAAATAACGTCTCGTTACTTTCTATCACAGCACAAACATATTCGGCGATGGCGGTTTTTTACGAAGCGATTCCGCATTACGAAAAGATCATTAAGCTAGGACAGGGGAATGAATTTATTCATACTAAATTAGCTTACGCTTATTATAAAGATGGTAAAAAGGATAAGGCGATCGAACATTATAAAATGGCTTTAGCTTACGAGCCGGGAAATTCTTCAACTCATTTTCTGTTGGGCAGATTGTACGCCAACACGCAAGATTTTAAGCAGTCTGAAGCTCATTTATTAATGGCTATCGAGATTAAAGATCAGCCTTTGGACGGGGAATATTTTAGTTTGGCGCTTACCTATAAGTATCTTGAAGACTATAAAAAAGCTTTTGATTATTTCCAGAAAACTTTAAATGAAAATCCAGATCATATAAGGGCTTTATACGAGCGTGCGGTTGCCGGCGATAATTATTTTAAGGATTTTGATACCAAGATTAATTATTATCAGGCGTTTTGGAATAAATACAATAGTGAAAAGCCTAACTACTTGGCCAGAGAAATGCTGTATCTCACTAAAACCCGAATAAGTGATCTTAAGAAAAAGAAACATTTAGCTGCTGAAAAAAATTCCGAAGAAAATGAAAAAGATCAATTGAAGGATTCTTTAGCTGAAGCAGATACCAGCGATATTTCTGAGCAGAAAAAATAGTATAAAAATCATCTAATCTTGGGGTTAAGCGCAATTTGATTATTTTTGATGCCAGAAGCCGAAGATTTAATGAAAAGAAGTTTACTCAACAGTAGAGATGAGGTTATAAAAACACCTTTCTCGCTACAAAAAGTTACTAGCCATACCTACTTAAAAGGTGTGCTTCGAGGTAGCTTTTTTTCGGTTTTAATTTTGATGCTATTTTCCTGTAATTTTGAAACAAAGAAAATATCTTCTGAAGAAGTTTTAGAACAGGAATCAAAATCCCTTAACTGGAAAGAAGTCGACGAATACCCGGCTTTTGAAGAATGCCAGCAGGAAACCGAATTGGTTGCTGCAAGAAATTGTTTTGAAACTGCAGTCGCCAAAAACGTCTACGCTTATCTGGAACAGCAACAGCCGGTGGTTAGTAAAAGTATCGACGATACCATCTATATTTATCTTGAAGTCACTAAAACCGGGAAACCAGAGATCGATTCGATTTCTGCAATAGATAGCACGGTGACCAATCAATTACCAAAAATTGAAAACTGGCTAAGAGAAAGTATCGATTCTTTACCTAAGATCTATCCAGCCAGCAAACGCGGAATCCCAGTTTCTACCGCTTTTAAAATGCCAATTGTAATTAAGGCAGAGTAATTTTAGTATTCAGAAAAAAACATTTTTGCAGTTTAAATTTTCAATCTGAAATTTCACTACTCACTACTCATTTCCAATCACCACATTCCATTTTCTAACCGAATATTCTTTTATGAGTCCGTTTTTGTAATAAGGATCATTTTCGGCAAAGTTTATAGCGGTTTCTTCAGATTCAGATTTAAAGATAAAAACAGCTTTATCAGCAGGGTTGTCCAGCGCTCCAGCCATTACAATTTCTCCGGCTTCCTGTCCTTTTTTCGCCATACCTAAATGTTCTCCGCGGTATTTACCACGTTCTTCTAAATACGAATCTACAAGATGATAAGTTAGGATATAAAAATTCATAAGATTGGTTTTGGTTAAAGATAGGGAATAGAATTAAGATCGCGTTGCTGATAGATGTTAGAAGTTAGAGCGCTGCGCTCTTAGTATTTAGAATTGAGTATTGAGACGCTTCGCTTTTAGATTCTAGAATCTAGACAATAGATTTTAAGAGAAGATAAATTTATGTTGAATTTTAAATGCTTAATGTTGAATGAGATTTCAGTAGTTCTTTAGACCTAATCTGTAATGAAATTTGTTAATAGCTAAAGGCTACCTGTTAATTGATAATTGTTTTTTGAATTTTGTAACTACTGAGACTGCTTACTGGGAACAGATTTCTCGATACAATTTTAATTTCGCTGCGCTTCATTAAAATCACTCGAAATGACAATCATTGCGAATAGAACTCTACTGCTAACTGAGACTGCCAACTGATGGAGATAACTAAAACCTTTATATTGCTGAAGGCTGAGAGCTAATTGCTAATTGTTAATTGAATTTTGCCAACTGCCCACTGCGACTGCTCACTGGCAAAAATGATTAGATTTCTCGATACAATTTTAATTTCGCTTCACTCCATTAAAAATCACTCGAAATGACAATCATTGTTTATTGAATTTTGTTCACTGTACACCGAGATTGCTCAATAACTAAAACTTTTATATTGCTGAAGGCTGAGAGCTAGTTGCTAAATGTTAATTGAATTTTGCCAACTGCCTACTGAGACTGCTTACTGGGAACAGATTTCTCGATACAATTTTAATTTCGCTGCACTTCATTAAAATCACTCGAAATGACAATCATTGTTTATTGAATTTTGTTTACCGAAAACTAATAAAACTCACTTACTAAAAACTTTATATTGCTGAAGGCTGAGAGCTGATAGCTGTCTGCTAATAGCTAAAAACGTCTCCCTTTCCATTGATAACCTCCAAAGAGAGAAAGAAAAGCCACGTAGATCGAAAAAAATGGATGTAAAACACTGCTTATCATATAATGTCGCATTAGTGATTCCTGGTTAAAAAACTGACAGGCATTATATAGCAACACAAAATCTAAATTGAATTTCACTAAAAAGATGATCATAAAATAAGGAAAAGGAAATAGCTTAAATAGTCCCAAAAGCAGACTCAAACTAAAAGCGAGATTCATTACAAAAACGATAATTCCGGTAAGTTTTGCAAAATTACTGCTGTAAGCCGGGGTTTTTGATGCCCAGCGAATCCGTTGCTGTACCAGTTTTTTAAGATCATTCAGCGGTTTTGTGATTACCACAGCCAACTTATCTTTAAGAAAACTCACTTTAAATCCCTGCTGAATAAATTTTTGCAGCAAAAACACATCGTCACCACTGGCGATATTATCATTTCCATCAAATCCATTTTGGCTAATAAAAGCTTCCTTTTTATAACAAAGATTAGCGCCATTGGCCATAAAAGCTTTATTAAGTCCGAATGCGCCGGCACCAGAAATTTGCAAACTCAAAAAGTCAAGCGCTTCAAAAGCGGTGCTGAATTTTGGATTTTCAGCTTCGATTGTCACCGGTGCAGCGATCATTGCGGGGTTATTTTTTATAATTTCAGTATTAAAACTTTGCAACCAGTATTGCGGCACTTTACAGTCGGCATCGGTGGTAAGAATATAGTCAGATTGGGCAATTTCAATCGCTGTTTTTATCGCATCTTTTTTTGGGGAATTAAAACTTCGATTGTTCTGTAAAAGCTTCAAGGAAAACTGAGGTTGATTTTCGATAAATTCAGCAATAATTTTTTCAGAATCATCTTCAGATTCGTCATTTACCAGTAAAATTTCAAAAAGTTCTAAAGGATAGTTCAGCAAAGACAAACTTTCGAGTAATTCTGGTAGGTTTTCGGCTTCATTCCTAAACGGAATCACAATCGAAAAGCTATTTTCAGGCATTTCGTAGTCGTAAAGCGGCTCTTTTAATTTGCCCCAGCCTTTTTTGAAAGCGATCATTAGTGCGGCGTAAGAAATAGCGATCAAAACAACGAATATTAGCATAAAATGGGTTTAATTTTTTCAGAATTACAGAAGTTTCAGAAATCCTTTAGCAATTTATCGCAAAGATAGATTTCCGTAGCTTTGCAAAAGAGGAATACTTTAATTTCCTTGTCAAAAAATCACGAATTTGAGCGAAAAGATCATTTTAGGAATCGACCCGGGAACTACGATTATGGGTTTTGGATTGATAAAAGTGAAGAATAAGAAGATGGAGTTTTTGCAGCTGAACGAACTTCAGCTAAAAAAATATGATGATCATTATGTGAAACTGAAATTGATCTTTGAGCGTACGATCGAGCTTATTGATACTTTTCATCCAGATGAAATTGCGATCGAAGCGCCTTTTTTTGGTAAAAACGTGCAATCGATGCTGAAGCTGGGAAGAGCGCAGGGAGTGGCGATGGCTGCCGGACTTTCACGTGAAATCCCAATTACTGAATATCTTCCTAAAAAGATTAAAATGGCGATCACTGGAAACGGAAATGCTAGTAAAGAACAGGTTGCAAAAATGCTGCAAAGTATGCTGAAGTTAAAATCTTTGCCCAAAAACCTGGATTCTACCGATGGTCTCGCCGCTGCGGTTTGTCATTTTTACAATTCCGGGCAACCTAATATCGGTAAAAGTTACACCGGTTGGGATGCGTTTGTAAAACAAAATCCAGACAAAATTCGGTAATTTGATAATGTGCCAATTTGAAAATTAATTATCGCATTAGCACATTTCCAAATCTTCAAATTAAAAAATGAGCGGAATCTACATTCATATCCCATTTTGTAAGCAGGCGTGTCATTACTGCGATTTTCATTTTTCGACTTCATTGAAGAAAAAAAGTGAGCTGGTTAGCGCATTGCAAAGGGAATTAATACTTCGGAAAAATGAGCTGCTAAATGAACCGATCCAAACCATTTATTTTGGTGGAGGCACACCAAGTTTGCTGAATTTAGAGGAATTGAATGCGATTTTTGAAACGATTTATACGGAATTCAATATTTCTGAAAATCCTGAAATTACTTTAGAAGCGAATCCAGATGATCTCTCTGAAGAGAAATTAAACGAGCTGGCAAATTCAAAAATTAACCGACTAAGCATTGGCGTGCAGTCTTTTTTTGAAGAGGATCTAAAATTAATGAACCGCGCTCATAATGCTGAAGAAGCACTAAAATCTATCAAGTTGGCTAGGTCGAAATTCGATAATATTTCGGTCGATTTAATTTATGGTATTCCGGGAATGAGTAACGAGCGTTGGTTAGAGAATATCCAAATATTACTCGATTTGGATATTCCGCACATTTCCAGCTATGCATTAACGGTCGAGCCAAATACTGCTTTACAGAAATTTATTGAAAAAGGGAAAGTGAAACCGGTAGATGATGCCGCTGCAGCGAAACATTTCGAGATTCTAAGAACAACATTAAAAAATGCCGGTTTTGAGCATTACGAATTTTCAAATTACGGCAAACCGGGCTATTTTTCGCAAAACAATACGGCCTATTGGTTAGGTAAACCTTATCTGGGTATCGGTCCTTCCGCACATTCTTATGATGGCAATTGCCGAAAATGGAATATCGCCAATAATACGCTTTACATAAAAGCAATCGAAAAATCGGAACTGCCTCTCGAAATTGAAGAGTTAAGCATAACAGATCGCTATAACGAATATATCATGACGCGATTGCGAACTCATTTTGGTGTAGATTTGGAAGAAATTGAAACCAAATTCGGTGAAAAATATGTAAAATATCTAAAGGAACAGTCGGTTATTTTATTTCAAAAAGAGCTGCTGAAAATTGAAAATGATGTGATGCATATCACTGAAAAAGGGACATTTTTAAGTGATGGCATTGCAGCCGATTTGTTTTATATCGATTAAGGCTTAGATCGCTGCGCTGATAGATATTAGAATTGAGAATATAGAAAATAGATAAGGGAGAAAAAACTAGCAAGGATTAATATTTATTTTGAAAACTGAGTTTTAAAATTTTCTGCGTAAAACTAACACTCAATGTTCTACATAAACTGTTATAACCATAAATAATCTCTAATTTTACTCTCCAGAACTAAACAAATTATGCTTGCACAAATTCAGTATAAAGGAGAAAGTTTTACGATAGATTTTTCGAAACCTATCGATATATCGCTGAGTTTACGCGGGGACGATAAAAATCCCATTGCATGGTATTTAGATTCGCCAAAGATCGCGCCTTTTAAAGATGGTGATTTTGTAGGGAAAGTTTCAGAAGGAGCTTCAGTGAATTTTAATAATATTCAGTTTAATCCTCATGGGCATGGTACACATACTGAATGTGTTGGACATATCAGCAAAGAGTTTTTCAGTATAAATCAAACTTTAAAAAACTTCTTTTTTAAGTCGAAACTTATTTCTGTAAGTCCGGAAGTTCAAGGCGAAGATCAGGTAATTTCCGCAGCATTATTAAAAGAGCAAATTGGCGATTCTTGTCCGGAAGCTTTAGTGATAAGAACACTGCCAAATTATATCGAAAAGCGAAGCAAAAAATATTCGCATACCAATTGGCCGTATTTATCTGAAGAAGCTATGATCTTTATCAGGCAATTGAACGTAAAACATTTGCTAATCGATCTACCATCAGTAGATAAAGAGAAAGACGAAGGAAAATTACTGGCGCATAAAGCTTTTTGGAATTATCCTAAAAATACACGTTTTGACGCAACAATTTCAGAACTTATTTATGTGCCGAATCATGTGCCAGACGGTGAATATTTTCTGAATTTACAGATTGCTTCATTCGAAAATGATGCCTCGCCATCGAAACCTATTTTATATAAAATTCAATGATCAATGAAAACAACACTTAAACTCGAAGAACTTGCCAAACTAGGATTGGGCATTTTCGCTTTCTATTTTTTAGACTTTTCCTGGTGGTGGTTTATCGGTTTATTTTTGGCGCCAGATATTGGTGCAATTGGTTATGTTTTCAATAATAAAATAGGAGCATTTTTGTACAATTTGTTCCATCATCAGGGTTTGGCGATCTTGTTTTGGCTGGTGGGGATTCATCTTCATTTTCAGGTTTTACAATTAATAGGTGTAATTTTGTTTTCTCATTCGGCTTTTGATCGTATTTTAGGATACGGACTCAAATACGAAAAAGGTTTTAAATTCACCCATTTGGGAGAAATCGGAAAGTAGACTATGGAATTTCTTTTTATCGGGCTGGCGGCAGGCGCCATTGCATCGTACTTTATTTTTACAGCGTTTAACAAAGATCGTTCAAAGGTGAAAACCAAAGAGCAATCTGTTGTGTTAATGGAAAAGATTAGAAGCGTTTGCAAATTTATTACGGTAGAAGGTGATTTTTCTGAAATCTATCATTACGAAAATCTAAAGGAAAAATATATAAGTCTGATCTTTGGGAAAAAGAAGGCCATTATTTTAATTAACGCAAAAGCGCATGTGGGTTTCGATCTTAGTAAGATCAAGATGGAAAGTGATAACGAGAAAAAGCAGATCATTCTTACTAATTTTCCTGAACCCGAATTGCTTACCATAGAAACCGATTTTAAATATTACGATAAGCGCGAAGGCTGGGCCAATCCTTTTACAACTTCAGATCTTACCGAAATTAATCGCGACGCAAAAAAGCATATTGTAGATAAAATTCCGGAATCACCATTGTTCGAACAGGCAAGAAAAGAGGCGTTAAATACTGTATTGCTTATGGAAAATATCGTGCAAACCATTGGTTGGAAATTGGATTATTCGGCATTAGTTTTAGATGAAACCGAGCAGAAAAAGATCGAAAAAAAATAAGCCTGAAAATCAACAATATGAATATAGATACTTTCAGAAATTATTGTTTGGATAAAAAAGCGGTGACCGAGCATCTTCCTTTTGATCCTGAAACACTTGTTTTTAAAGTAATGGGTAAAATGTTTGCTTTGGTGTCTTTAGATGCTGTCCCACTTCGGGTAAATCTTAAATGCGAGCCGGAAAAAGCATTAGCACTTCGCGAAGAATACGACGGAAAGATCATTCCCGGTTATCACATGAACAAACAACACTGGAATACGATGATTCTGGATGGTGAAATCCCTACCGAATTAATTTTTGAACTTACAGACCATTCTTATCATCTAATCGTTAATAGCTTAACGAAAAAACAACAACGAGAATTCGACCAATTATAATGGCAAAACACATCGATTTTTATAAAAAACAGATTGAAATTCATCAAAAAGCGGCAGACAAACTTTCTAAACAATTATTAGCGTCCAGCTTATTACGCCTGTTTGTTTTCTTAATTATTTGTTTTCTAATTTATTTTTTCTGGGGAAATACACAGGTAATTATTTCTTCGATCATTGGCGGGATCGCAGTTTTCGTTTTCCTGGTTTCGCGGCATAGCGATCTTAAATACAAAAGCGATAAGCAAAAAGCGATCATTAAACTGAATCAAACCGAAATTGATGTCATGCAATCGCGACGATTTCAGGATTTGCCAGATGGTAGCGAATTTGAAGTTCCTAATCATGAATATGCTCAGGATATTGATCTCTTCGGAAGAGGTTCCTTTTTTCAGTATTTAAATAGAACGGCACTTTACGAGGGAACAAAAAAGCTGGTAAGCGTGCTGCTCGCCAATGAGATTGAAAATATTCCGCAGAAACAGGAAGCGGTAAAAGAACTGGCCGAAAAAGCCAAATGGCGCCAGGAATTTAGCGCTACCGCAAGTCTGGTAAAAACAACCGAATCTTCTACCACTATTGTTAGCTGGTTTAAAGAATACAAACGTTTTGTTCCGAAGTTTATAAAATGGCTTTCGCCGGTATTTTCGGTATTGTCGATTGCTGTAATTGTTGGATATGCGCTTGGTTTTGTAAGTGAATTTCAGCTGATATTATGGTTAGTCGTTGGTATTTTGATCACAGGAATCTACCTGAAAAAGATCAATTTACTTTCGGGAAGCGTTTCTAAAATTCAGGATACTTTTCACCAATATCACCAATTGCTGGGAATGTTAGAAAACGAAGCGTTTTCTTCAGCAATAATGCAAGACAAAAAGCAGGCGATTAGGACTGAAAGTAAGAAAGCTTCGCAGATCTTTAGGGAATTTTCTAAAGCCATCGATGCCTTAGATCAACGAAATAATATGTTATTCGGGATCTTTGGGAATGGCTTTTTACTTTGGGATTTGCGGCAGTCCTTAAAACTGGAAAATTGGATTGCTAAATACGGACTTCAGGTAGAAAAGTGGTTTGAAGTGATCGAACTTACCGATGCTTATAATTCGTTAGGAAACTTCAGTTTTAATCATCCAGATAATACATTTCCGAAGATAAATTCCGGAGAAAAAGGAATCTCGGCAACGCAATTAGCGCATCCGCTTTTGCATCCCGAAAAGCGTGTGGCCAATGATTTTTATATCGACAACAAAGAATTTTTTATCGTGACCGGGGCCAATATGGCCGGGAAAAGTACATTTTTAAGAACGGTTTCTTTGCAAATCGTGATGAGCAATATTGGTTTGCCGGTTTGTGCTGAAAATTGTGAGTACACGCCTATAAAATTAATTACCAGTATGCGAACCAGCGATTCGCTAAATGATGATGAATCTTATTTCTTTTCTGAACTAAAACGACTTAAATATATCGTAAATCGTATTCAACACGATCGATATTTTATAATTTTAGATGAAATTTTAAAAGGAACAAACAGCACCGATAAAGCCAATGGCTCTAAAAAGTTTGTTCGAAAACTGGTACGTTCACATTCTACAGGAATTATCGCCACCCACGATCTTAGCCTTTGTGAAATTACCGCAGAATTACCCCAGGTAAAAAACCATTATTTTGACGCTGAAATCATTAATGATGAACTTCATTTTGATTATCGCTTTAAAGATGGGATTTGCCAAAATATGAATGCTTCGTTTTTATTGCGAAAAATGGAGATTGTAGACGAATAGTAGAAAGAAAGTTTAAATGGATTCATTAACCCAGATTGTTTTAGGAGCTTCGGTAGGCGAAGTGGTTTTAGGTAGAAAAGTTGGTAATAAAGCCATGCTTTACGGGGCAATTGCCGGCACGATTCCAGATTTGGATGTGATTGCTCGTAATTTTACAGATACGATTACCGCCAACGAAATGCATCGTGGTTTTACACATTCTATTTTCTTTGCTTTGATCTTTGCACCCATTTTTGGCTGGCTAATTTCAAAGATCGAACGTAAAGCCGATGTTGATTGGAAAGGCTGGTCTAAATTGATGTTTTGGGGTTTATTTACGCATCCGCTTCTAGATATGTTTACCACCTGGGGAACGCAACTTTTTTGGCCGGCAGATATAAGGTTGGCTTTTAAAACGATTTTTGTGATCGATCCTTTTTATACGCTCCCGTTTTTATTTTTTGTGGTATTGGCTGCTTTTAGACCGAAAGATTCTATAGGCCGAAGAAAGCTGAATTATATGGGATTGCAGTTAAGCTGTTTTTACCTTTTTTGCATTACGATTCCGCTGAAGATCTATACATTTTATGAGTTTAAAAATGCCTTAGAAGAACAAAATTTGTCTTATTACGAGATCGAAACAAAACCTAGTCCGTTTAACACTATTCTTTGGACGGCTAACGTGGCGACAGATAAATCTTATTTAGTAGGAACTTATTCGATTTTAGACGATAAGCCCATAGAATTTAGGCGCTATCCTAAAAATTACGATTTGCTGGGAGATCTGGAAAATTATCCAAATTTCGAGCGATTGGTTAAGATCTCGAAAGGCTGGTACACGATTACCGAAAAAGAAGGAAACCTTTATTTTAATGATCTTCGTTTTGGTACGATCGATCCAACAGGAAATGATTCACGATTTGTTTTTAGCTATAAACTCGAAGTCAAAGACGGAGAACTTATTGCTACTGAAGTTGAAAAAGATTACGGCGATGCTTCTAAGATGATGAAAGGTTTGTTAGAGCGAATGAGAGGAAATTAGGTTTCAGTTTACAGTTTCAGTTGGCAGTTTTGTTTAGACCACTTCGCTCTTAGAAATTAGATCTTAGAACATAGAAAATAGATATGAGATTCAAGAGTTGGAACGATAATTTCGAATTTTGAATGCTGAATTTTGAATTGTTTTTTTTGTCATTTCGACTGGAGAGCAGCGGAATGGAGAAATCTTTTTCATAAATAATGGATTTCTCGACTTATTTCGATTGCTATTGATACACTGTGAAAAACAAAAATTATTTTAAATTTCAATCTAGAAAAACATATATCAATATTGTATAATTTCAGGATCTATTTAAGAAACTAAAAGCTAATTCATCTCTATAAACCGCTAACTGTAAGCTGTATACTGTATATTGAAACCGACTTCTCGATACAACAAATTCCTCCATTGCATTACGAAATTTGTCACTCGAAGTGACATTCAATTAACTTATCAGTTAGACTCGATCGATAGTCTAAAAGCATATTTAGGGGATGAGATTCCGTGGCAAGCATGGAATGACATTAATTTAAGCTGATCGCTAATCGCTAATCGCTAAAAGCTGAAAGCTAGTTCATCTCTGATAACTGTAAACCGTGAACTGTCAGCCGTAAACCGTCAACTAATAAATCATTTCCCTATAATCATTATCTTAGGCCTTGTAAAACCCCTGGTTAATGAAATTACAATCACTTCTTTGCTCATTTTGTTTATTTTTTACGAGTATTGTTTTTGCTCAAAATCCGTCAGCTCAACTGGATAGCATTCTTAAAGCTGAAAGCGAACATCGCGCTTACGATTATGCTGAATATCCTTTAGGATTACATACAGAAGAACTCTATGAATCTGAAGCCGATTTTGCCCAAAATCTCCTTGATAAATTATCCAAAATCGATAAATCTACTCTCTCGCAAACTGAAAAAATTACGGCTGAATTAATGAAATTTAAGCTTCAGGAACGTGTAGATCAATATGTCTACAAGGCTTATTTGAATCCGCTTCTTTCAGATGCGGGATTTCATGTGAGTTTGCCTTATCATGTTGGGCGATTGAATAATTACGAGCAGGTAAAGTGGTATTTAAAAAAGCTAAATGCGATTCCGAAGTATGTAGATCAAAATTTAGCATTGTTGCGAGAAGGATTGGAATTAGGAATCACGCAGCCTTTGGTGATTTTCGATGGTTACGAGGCTACTTATAACGACCAGATCGTGGACGATTATACAGAAAGCTTTTATTTTAGTCCGTTTCAGGATTTGCCTAACAACTTAACGCAGGCGCAAAAAGATTCGGTATTAAAAGTCGCTAAAATCGCTGTGGAAGAAAATGTGATTCCGCAGTTTAAACGAATCAAGAAATTTTTTGAAACCGAATATTTTCCAAAAACCCGAAAAAGTATAGGCGTTTCTGAAATTCCAAACGGTCCTGAATATTATCAAAATAGAATTCATTATTACACCACATTAGATCTTACCGCAGATGAGGTTCATGAAATTGGATTGAAAGAAGTTGCGCGAATTAATGCTGAAATGAAAGCGATCATTGAAGAAGTAAAATTTGAAGGAAGCTTTGATGAATTTATTGATTTTCTACGAACAGACGATCAATTTTATGCAGAAACAGGAGAAGAATTACTAAAAGAAGGTCGGGATATTGCCAAGAGAATCGATGCGCAATTGCCCAGGTTTTTTAAAGTTTTGCCCAGAAAGCCCTATGGCGTAGCACCAGTGCCAAGTGCTATCGCGCCAAAATATACGGCAGGAAGATATAAAGGAGCATCTTCTCCAACCGAACCTGGATATTTTTGGATTAACACCTATAAATTAGAAAGCAGGCCAAAATATGCATTGCCCGCTTTAGCACTTCACGAAGCCGTGCCGGGGCACCATTTGCAAATATCCTTAAATGCTGAATTAGGAGATAGCATTCCGCCATTTCGCCGTGGATTTTATCTTTCGGCTTATGGTGAAGGCTGGGGTTTATATGCTGAAAGTTTAGGTGAAGAAATGGGAATTTACGCCAATCCGTTCGAGAAATTTGGGCAACTAACCTACGAGCAATGGCGAGCTTGTAGATTAGTGGTAGATACCGGAATGCACGCCAAAGGTTGGAGTCGCGAAAAAGCGGTGGATTTTTTGACGAAAAATACCGCACTCTCTTTGCATGAAATTAATACCGAGATCGATCGTTATATCTCGTGGCCGGGACAGGCGCTATCCTATAAAATGGGCGAGCTTAAGATTAAAGAATTGCGAAAAAAAGCAGAAGAAGCTTTAAAAACAGATTTCGATATTCGTGAATTTCACAGGGTAATTTTATCGCAGGGAACGGTGACTTTAACCTTGATGGAAGATTTGGTAAATAACTACATAAAAGAAGTAAAAAATGAATAAAAGTATTCTATTCTTATTTTTCGTTCTTGGTTTTCAGTTAAGTTTTGGGCAAAATCAAAATGATTATGAAGAGGTCAAAGAATCGGTAATTTCAGCATATAATTCAGGAGAATTTAAAGCAATTTTCGATAGTTATTCCGTAGAAATGCAAGGCGCGTTTAGCTTAGAGAAAACCGAAGAGTTTTTTAGAAATTTAAAGACTTCCGCAGGAAATATTATCGATTCAGAGTTTCTAACATTTAATCCGCCGTACACTATTTATGCTACGGAATTTGATGCGGGTGCTTTTATGTTTAGCCTGGCACTTTCAGAAAATAAAGAGATTACCGGTTTTAAGTTTACACCCTACGGAAAAGAAACCAATCTTGCTGAAGCCGATACGATGCTCGATCTTCCTTTTGAAGGTGAATGGTACGTGGTTTGGGGTGGCGACAGGAAAGAAGATAATTATCATGTAGAGCATCCTGCGCAAACTGGCGCTTTCGATTTTTTAAAGATCAACGACGATCTTAAAACGCATGAAGGCGACGGTAGCACCAACGAGCAATATTATGCATTTGGAGAGGAAATTTTAGCTCCTGCTGCCGGAGAAGTGGTGATGGTGGTGGACGGAATTTATGATAATATTCCCGGTAAAATGAATCCAGATTTTGTGACCGGAAATACCATTGTAATCAAGCTGAAAGATGGCGAGTTTTTATGGCTGGCACATTTAAAAAAGCATTCGATTAAAGTGAAGGAAGGTGATAAGGTTGAAGAAGGAGAACAATTAGCTTTATGCGGAAATTCGGGAAATTCCAGCGAGCCACATTTGCATATGCATATTCAGGATGAATTAAAAATGAACAGTGCGAAAGGCTTAAAATCTTATTTTAAACGCTTAAAAGTGGATCGAAAATATATCGAAAATTACTCACCTGTTCGTGGAGATTTGATTGAGAAAATTTAGACCGCTGCGCTGTTAGAATTAAGTATTGAAAAGCTAATTTCAAAGTGCCCGCTATGGCAGAATCGTTTTATAACTTAAGAAGTTGTCATTTCGAGTGATTTTAATGAAGTGAAGCGAAATTAAAATTGTATCGAGAAATCTGATTTCAGTAAGCAGTCTCAGTAGACAATTGGCAAAATTCAATAAACAATTATCATGTAGCAGTTAGCTTTCAGCTTTCTGCAAATTTCGCTAACGATTAATTCGAGCTTGCCTAGCCTACAGAAAGGCGAAACAAAGTGAAGTCGAGAAATCTATTTCTTTAAAATAACAAACCTCACAGGTTTTAAAAACCTGTGAGGTTTAATTTTAAATATCGCTGAAAGCTATGCTATAAAACAGCTGACTAAGACCGTAACTTATTTCTGCGAGTCTGCGAAGTTTTGATAAAAATACGGAATGGTTTCAATACCTTTTAGGTAATTCCAAATGCCAAAATGTTCGTTTGGTGAATGGATGGCATCGGTATCCTGCCCAAAGCCCATTAAAATAATTTTACTTTTTAAAGCTTTTTCGAAAAGAGAAACGATTGGGATACTACCACCGCTACGTTGCGGAATTGGTGTTTTTCCGAAGGTTTTCTCGTAAGCTTTACTTGCAGCTTTGTAGGCGTCATTATCGATTGGCGTTACATAAGCGTAACCACCGTGATGTGCATTAACTTTAACAGTAACTGCCTTTGGAGCGATACTTTCAAAATGCTTTTTAAAAAGTTCAGAGATTTCTTGCCAATCCTGGTTTGGTACCAAGCGCATCGAAATTTTAGCAAAGGCTTTGGATGGTAAAACTGTTTTAGCACCTTCACCAATATAACCGCCCCAGATTCCGTTTACATCTAAAGTTGGGCGAATAGAGCCACGTTCTAAAGTAGAGAATCCTGCTTCACCATAAACATCATTGATGTCTAGTTTCTTTTTATATTCTTCTTCATTGTAAGGTGCTTCAGCCATTTTAGCTCTTTCTTCCGCAGAAAGTTCTTCTACATTATAATAAAATCCAGGTATGGTAATATGATTATTCTCGTCTGTAAGAGAAGAGATCAATTTTGTTAGAATATTGATTGGGTTTCCTACCGTACCGCCATAAAGGCCTGAGTGTAAATCACGGTTAGGTCCCGTAACTTCAACTTCCATATATGATAAGCCACGTAATCCTGTGGTGATGCTAGGCACATCTTTTGCGATCATACTAGTATCTGAGATAAGAATCACATCGTTTTGTAGCTTTTCGATATTATTTTCGATGAACCAGCCTAAATGTTTACTTCCAACTTCTTCTTCACCTTCGATCATAAATTTTACATTGCAGGGAAGCTGATTGGTTTTGGTCATATATTCCAAAGCTTTTACATGCATATACATCTGGCCTTTGTCGTCACAGGCTCCACGAGCAAAAATTGCTCCGTCTGGATGTAAGGCTGTTTCTTTGATCACAGGTTCAAAAGGAGGGGAGTTCCAAAGATCTAATGGATCTGGGGGCTGAACATCGTAATGACCGTAAACTAGCACGGTTGGTAGATTTTTGTCGATAATTTTTTCGCCGTATACAACGGGATGTCCTGGGGTGTCACAAATTTCGACTAAATCACAACCAGCTTTTTCTAATTCTGTTTTCACTGCCTGGGCAGTGGTGATCATTTCATTTTTAAATTTTGAATCGGCACTTATCGACGGAATTTTAAGTAAATCAACAAGTTCTGAGACAAATCTATCCTTATGCTCTTCAACATAAGATTTAACGTTGTCCATTGGGTTTAGATTTTGAAATTTCCCAAAGGTAAGAAATTCAAAATTTTTTTTGAAAGCTTGTTTGTGTATTGAAAGATTTGTTTATATTTGCATCCGCTTACCGAAAGGATAAGCACTTTATTGAACCTGCGGGCGTGGTGGAATTGGTAGACACGCTAGACTTAGGATCTAGTGCCGCGAGGTGTGAGAGTTCGAGTCTCTCCGCCCGCACAGGTTAAAAGCCTCTCAGAAATGAGAGGCTTTTTTTATGCTTTAGTTTTAAGAAAAGTCCTTTAGTTTTACCCTTAAAGTGTATTTGATATCATAAAAAAATGTCTTAAAAATATACAATTTGAGTATTTAGAAGATTAAGTTCAATTTGTTTGTGTACATAATGGATAAAAAATACCCGAAATATTGCCTATGTGAGGTAAACAATATCCCGGGTGGGGCATCAAACAATTTGAGGTATTTACTCTTTTGAATATCCTTGATGAAACAAAGGAGTTTTTATCTTCTAACCTATCTGTTTGGTAGGTAAGCTTAATTCAGGATCTTATATATAAAGTTCCTTTTTTAACTCATAATGTGATTCCGTGTCACAAATGGAATGACAGTAATTCCCTTTATTACAAATAGCGGATAATCTGTTTATTCTACTCGATCGAATCATAGAACTTCCAGGATGTTTTGAAATTTTCCTTTAAATCCTGATTGGTCAGGATTGCTCTTATCATCTCTATTGGCATAGCGTTAAGTTGCATTATTTTATCGTGGAATTCCTTATCGGTCATTTTACCAGTTTTTACCAGTTCTTCGCGAAGAGCATAAAACTGTCTTCCTCCGGTTAAATAGGCTAATTGATAAAGTGGAGGATAGCTTCCAATGAAAGATCGTCTTACTTCACCTTCAGCATTAGCACGTTCAAAACCTACACGATCTACTAAGAAATCGATACATTCCTGCGGAGTCCATTTTCCTAAATGATAGTTTAGAGAGAAAATAATACGTGCGCAACGATGCATGTGCCAAAACAACATTCCTATACGATCTTCTGGGCTGCTAGGAAAACCTTCGTCCCAAAGTAATAATTCCCAATAAAGTGACCAGCCCTCTGTCCAAAATGGTGTGCGATAATTGCGATACGTTCTATAGCGGCTATTCATAAAACCTTCTAAGTTGTGACCAGCAATTAATTCGTGATGCACGGTAGCTTTAGAGAAATGTGGGTTATTACCACGCATACTCATCATTTTTTGTTCGTAGGTCATTCCGCTGGTTGGGTAAGAGATGGTAATATTTGTACCACCAGTAAAGAATGGGTTTACTAGTTGTCTTTCTGGAGACATCATTTGCATTCCCCAGGTTTCTTCAGCTAATGGAGGAACGCTTATAAGGTCATTTTCTTTTAGGAATTCAACAGATTCGTTATAGAGATCTAACATCGCTTCTGGTTGAAGTCCTGGTTCTACATAAGCATTTTTTACTTTTTCCTGTGCTGCTTTCCAGTCTTTACCAAAGCCCATCTCTTCAGCAGCTTTTAAAAGTTCTTTATCGCACCAGGCAAACTCTTTATTGGCAATTTTAATAAGCTCTTCAGGAGTGTACGGAATCATCTCGTATTTTAACTGTTTTACCAGTTCGTCTCTTCCGGCGGGATAACCAATAATTCCGCTTTCATCAACAGGCCTTTTATTTTCCAACTTAGCCTCAAAAGCAGTTTTGTATTTCGCCAGGCTAGAATCCAAAGCTTTATAAGTGCTGGGAACCCACCACGTAAACATTGGGTCGTAATCGTTATAAAATGAGAAAACACTGGAAGCTGAATTTTTAAGGTCTTCTACTGCTGAAATAGCTTCTTGAACCTGATCTTTATTGAAGGATTGATCTTCTTTTAAAATAGGTAATAAAGAGTCTATTTGTTTTGCTGAAGTGTTCCAGTTTTTGGCCACTTCTTTGGCTTCTAACTGGTAGCCTCTTCGTCTTAATTTTAGGTATTTGTAGATGTTTTCTGAAAACGGAAACCAGCTTTTAACTTCAGCATAGGTTTTATTATGTTGTTTTGCTTCACTAATATCATTGTTAAGATCGCGCTTAAATAAAATGTAATCTACTTTACATTCCTGCGGAAGTTCCTTAAAGTCGATTTTAGATAATTCTGCAAGATATTTTTCTTTTAGTTCAATAATACGGTCACGTCTTTCTTGAGAACCTCCAGAATCTGAAATTCTTCCCCATCTAAAACCATTTGAAGGAGAATAATAGCGTACCAAATCGCCCATATCTGCCTCGTGATTGGTAATTAGCATAGGCATTACCTGGCAGGGAACAAAACTGTCGTCCTGGGACTGTGCATCTATAGAGCATAGTGACAGGCTAGAGAGAATTAAGGCTGAAAAAAAGCCTTTCATTTTATCGAATTTGAGCATTATATAAGATTTAGCAATTTTTAATTAGTTTTTATTATCCCAGGTGGTTCCCTCGTTAAACCAATCTGGCTGGCCAACGGCGGTTACATTTGGGTTTCTTTCGATTTCATTTAATGGATAAGGAAACCTTCTTGCAAAAGTGTTGTTGGCATTTGCGTTTTGTATCATGTATTCGAAATCGAATTCTGGATAACCGGTTCTTACATAATCAAAGTAAGTTTCCCCTGTTCTAAAGATGTTCGATAAATATTTTTGCTGAATAATTAATTGCTGAGCATCTTCATGATTTGTAGGCATATCTAAAGAAGCTTGTGCGTTGTAGCTTGTGATTTCAGCATCGGGAACTTCCATATATTCCATATCTGCACGACTTCCTTCTTTCATAGCGGCTTCAGCTAAATCCCATTCGCCTCTAAACGCATAAGCTTCAGCTTCTAAAAATTTAGATTCAGAATAAAGCATTATATGATCTGGATAAGACATTGAAAGATATTCGAACCTGTAATGGCTTGGTCTATTTCCTGCTTGTACCGCTGAACCGGCATAATGCCCCATATATCCATCTGGATCTGCTTCAGCATTAGTGAACATGATAGGTCTTCTGGGATCTTCAAAATCGTTCATCATATCGATAAGAAAGTTTCCAGGTGTGAGTCCGCGTCCACCACTATAAGCTCTGGTCATGTAATTATATAACGGATTTGCGTTTGCCAGATCTTCAAGATGTCTCCACATCACATTGTCATCGTTAGAGGTCATCCCATTTTCTAAATAAGATAGAATTTGAGTGATTTGTGTATCCTGATCTATACCTGGTGCATAGATTCTTCTCATGGCCTGTCTTGCTTTTAAGGAATAAGCAAAACGCGTCCAGCTATCAATATCACCGTTTAGCATATAATCGTCTGTTCCTGGTAAAAGTTCACCGCCATCTGTGTTTTGAAAAAGATCGATAGCTTCATCTAAAAGCGCATTAGCATGAGCGTATAATTCGTCCTGTGTAGCCAATTCTGGTTGTTGGTTTTCTAAACCTGTCATTGCCTGCTCTAAAGGAGCCTGGTCGTAAACATCTGCAATGTAAAACCAGTGATGAGCGGCAATTACCCCTGCGATTCCCTGATAGTGAGTATTGCCATTTTCTTCAGCAAAATCATATAATTCTACTGCATGTTTTAAGGAGTAAGAGTAGGAGTTCCACACCTCGTTTCCAAAACCGGGATCTACGTTTACGATAGCGTTAGAGCCTTCTATAGCAAACCATGATAGCCAGGTAGGATAACCGTACCAGGTTTCAAATTTTTCGTTTGCCATTGCAACCCATTCAGCTTCTACACCAATAAGCATTATTTCTTCGGTGATCGATGGTCCTGCGGTAATGCTGTCTGGATCTGTATCGATATCTGTCCATGATTCGCACCCAGTTATAAAAAAGGCGCTAAAAAATATTAAAAATCGAATCTTATATAATTGCTTTATTGTATTCATAATTCTCATTTTAAAATTTTGCAGTTAAGGTAATAGAGTAGGTCTTTGTGGTTGGTAAGCTGTAGCTTAGGTATCCATTTCCGTTAGTAATACCATCTGTATTAATTTCTGGATCTGGTCCTTCAAAATCATCATGAAAGCTTCGCCATAAGTTTCTTCCAGAAAAAGCAATCTGAACATCCTGTAAGCCGGCACCGGCAACAATTTTATTTGGTAAATTATAAGCCAGTTGCACTTCTCTTAATTTGATGTAATCTTTAGGCATAATATTATCTTCTAGTACAGATTGTGCTACGGTTTGATAATAAAGGTCGTATCTGGTAGGCTCTGGTGTTTCGCTGGTAACTACTACTTCTCCGGTAGATGAATCATAATGTCCCATTACTCCATCGAAAGTAGTCATGTTATTGTCTGGGCGGTTATTTTGATGTGCCGCTAAACCATAGTATGTAAGGTAATGGTCGTTAAGACTGTAAAGGTTACCGCCTTTACTCATGTCGAACTGAAACATTATAGAAAGGTTTTTATAGTTAAAGGTGTTTCTTAAACTACCAATCCATTCTGGTGCGGTTTGTCCAAGAATCTGGTTTCCTCTGTTATCTGCTAAAGGTCTTCCGTAGCTTAAACCAGGAGTGTCATCTAAAACCAATCTGCCTTGATCGTCTCTTAAAAATCCTAATCCAAAAATTACCGGGTAAGGTTGGTCTACAATAGCATAACCATAAGAACCAACACTAATAGGTTCGTTGTTAGTACCCAAACGATCTACGTTAGAGTTATCTTTAGACCAGTTAAGGCTTAAATCCCAATTAAAGAATTCAGTTTGGATTGGAGTGGCATTTATACCAACTTCAACTCCTTTGTGGGTAATCCCTCCTATGTTTACTGAACCATAAGTGTATCCTGTAGAAGCCAGAAATTGTTCAGATAAAATCTGGTTTTCACTCCAGTTATGGTAGTAAGCAATATCGAAGTTTAGGCGACTTTTTAAAAGTTTAAGTTCTAAACCAAGTTCGACTTCGCTTTTAAATTCGTTCGTAAGATTTTCGTTCGGAATCCTTGCAGAAGAAAGGTAACTTCTGCGACCATTAAACGGCCACATTACACCGTCTCCACCAGCAGAAACCAAAGGGTTGTTTCTGGCATAGGCACCGGCAGGAGAGCCTACTTTTGCATAACTGGCTCTTAGTTTTCCGAAATTTAAAATGTCATTTTTTGGTAAAAGTTCTGTGAACACAAGACCTAAACTGTGGCTAGGGTAGAAGAAGCTATCTGCTAAACTAGACGCCCAGTCGTTTCTTCCAGTTACGGTGTAATAAAGCATTTTTTTATAGCCAATCATAGCCTGCCCAAAAAATGAATAAGATCTAAACATTCCGCGATCATCGTAAGCAGAATATCCACTTACGTTAGTAGAATTGTAGATACCTGGCAGAATTAGTCCGTTTCCATTAAAGTAGTTACCTCTCCATTTATTTTCCTGAATATTATGCCCAATCATGGCGTTTACTTCAAAATCACCAAAATCATTGTCGTAAGTGATTGTTTCTGTAGATTCGATATCACGACTAAACCTTTCTGAAGAGCTATAACTTCCCTGTACAGATGCATAACCCCCAAGATTATAATGAGAATCTGTATGCGCGTTAGTAGTGCTGATACCTGTTACAGATCTAAATTTTAAGTGATCCAGGATTTCATACTCAATAATAAACGTACCTGCAAAACGATCTCTTTCGTTGTTAGCGCCAACATTATCCAAAACCCATGTGTATGGATCTCTGGAACCTCCTCTATACGATCTTAAACTTCCGTCTTCAGCATAAATAGGATAAGGATTCCAGGTGTTTGGTGTAGACATTAGAGTATTCATAAAAGAACTGTTAGAATTATCTTCAAAAAGACGTTCGTTCTTTTGAGTGGTATAAAGAATATTAGAAGAAACAGTAAGTTTAGGAGTAAATTTAAACGAAGTGTTGGCATTTATTGAATTTCTTCTGAATTCAAGCGGAGAAAGAATACCGTTATTGTTTAAGTTGCTGTAGCTAACATAATAAGAAGCTTTGTCTCCACCGCCAGTTATGCTTAGGCTGTTTTCGTTTGTGATTCCTGTTTCAAAAATTTCCCAACGATCGTAAGATTGTGCACCCGGTACATCTGAAATTCTTGGTCCAAAACTGGTTGAGGTAAATGAAGAGTTTCCATCTACATACACCCAGTCACCATCTGCCCAGTATCCTTGTGACCATTGATCTTGAAGCGGAATCTCGTAAATTTCATCGAAACTAATAGAGCTGCTAAGAGTGATCACTGGCTTCATATTAAAAGTGCCAGATTTTGTGGTTACCAGAATTACACCGTTTGCTGCTTCACTACCGTATAACGCAGAAGCTGCAGCACCTTTTAAAACACTTAAACTTTCTATAGAATTTGGGTCGATATCTGCAAGTCCCGAAGAACTACTACCATTAGAAGCATCGAAAGGTACACCATTAACTACCAGAAGTGGTTGGTTATTCCCAGTAATCGAAGAACCACCTCTAATCACAATACGAGCACCACTACCTGGCTGACTTGAAGCGCTGGAAATTTGTACACCGGCAACTTTACCGCTTAATGCATTTACAAAGTTATTGGTTGCCTTTACAGCACTTAAATTATCACCTTCAACTTCAGCAGTAGCATATCCTAGAGCTCTTTTTTCACTCTTAATTCCTAGGGCTGTTACAACTACTTCGCTAAGAGCTTCAGAGTCTTCTTCTAATGTTATTTCAATAGATTTTTTTCCGTTAATAGGTACTTCTTTTGTAGAAAAACCTACGTAAGAAATAACCAAAATAGCATCTTGTAGATTCGCAACCTGGAGTGTGAAATTTCCGTCCATATCAGCTTGCGTACCATTAGAGGTTCCTTTAACAACAACTGTAGCGCCAAGTAATGGCATCCCGTTGTTATCGATAATTTTTCCTGTTAATTGATTTTGTGCAAACAGGTTTGCTCCCGATATAAAAAGCATCAAAAAAAGAATGTAAATTTTCTGCTTAAACATTAAGGGGAGTGGGTGAGAATTGGTTTTTTGAAGCATATATTAATTTTTAGTTGTTGGGGAATAGTGGCTAAGCTAGATCTTATTGTATGCTATTTTTAACTTAAAATTATCATTAGTTTATACTTTATTAGCTTTAAAATTGAAAATAATTCACTTATTGTGGTTTTTTAGTGTGTAAAATGCTTTGTAAGATAGAAAGTGGTGAATATTATGTAATCTTCTTTATGAAGCATTAACAGCTTGGTTTATAGGTAAACCTTGTCCATTTATAGTGTAGTAATGGTTGTTAGACATAAGATTTCAATTATTCGTCGAAAATGCTTTAATTTGCTAAAACGTTTTATTATATTCGAGAACTTCTTTTATCTATACATGGAAGAAGTACTAACTACAGAATTTAAAAACAGAAGCAATCGAAGTTTTAATGCAACAATTAATTATTTCTTATCAATGAGAATGCACTCAAAATTTTTAAAGCTGGGGCTGTTATGCAGTTCCGTTTTATTTACTTCGATTTCTATAGCACAAACAACAAATAGTGCTAAAACAAGAGCAAAAACTGCTTTTCAAACCAGTACGGGTTGGATGCCACAAATAGATGTTCGTAGCGATATAGCAATTGTCTATGGAGTAAATGGTAATCCATCAGATCACGATCCCTCTGCTACATTTTTAAATAGAGTTAAATCCTGGAGAGATAAAGGATATACAACTCATTTTATGACGGGAATTGCCTGGGGTTCTTATCAGGATTATTTTTTAGGAGAATGGGATGGTAAACAACACTTAAATGAAGGTCAGGTAGAACAAAGTGGGGATACCATCTGGCATGGCGAAAATGTACCTTACATTGTTCCTAATAAGTCGTTTTTAAATTATATGAAAACGGCAATTATTAAAACGGTGATCGATGCTGGGATAAGTTCAATTTATTTAGAGGAACCTGAATTTTGGACAAGGGCCGGTTATAGTTCTCAGTTTAAAAAAGAATGGGAAAATCACTATGGATTTGCATGGCAACCACAACACCAATCTCCAGAGAGTACCTGGTTGTCTAATAAGTTAAAATACCAGCTTTATTATAATGCTATCGATGAGGTTTCTAAATATGCAAAGTCGTATGGCAAAGAAAAAGGCTTAGATGTTAAGGTGTATATCCCAACACATTCGTTAGTTAATTATTCGGCATGGAATATAGTTAGTCCAGAGGCCAGTCTGGCTTCTCTAGAGGGAATAGATGGTTATATCGCACAGGTTTGGACAGGAACTTCAAGAACACCTAATTATTTTAATGGGAATTTGAAAGAAAGAACTTTTGAAAATGCCTTTTTAGAATATGGTTCGATGGTTTCGATGACAGCCCCAACTAATAGAAAAATTTTCTTCTTAACAGATCCTATCGAAGATCGTAACCAAAGTTGGGAAGATTATAAAAAGAACTATCAGGCAACATTTGTTGCAAAATTATTATATCCCGGGAATGCTAATTACGAGGTTATGCCATGGCCAGAGCGTATTTATACTCGTCCTTATAGTGTTGCCGGAACAGATAAGAAAATTCTTATCCCAAAGCCATATTCTACCCAAATGCAGATTATGGTGAATACTTTAAATGATATTCAGGTTTCAGAAAATACGGTAAGTGGAGATCAGGGGATTGCGGTGGCTATGAGTAATTCGTTGATGTTTCAAACCTTTCCAAATCACGATGGCTACGAAGACCCTAATTTTTCAAACTTTTACGGGCAAACTTTCCCTTTATTAAAAAGAGGAGTTCCGGTTAGAACCGTTCATTTAGAAAACCTTAGTTACAAGCCCAGTCTTCAGGATAAAAAAGTATTGATTCTTAGCTATTCGAATATGAAACCCAATAATCCTGAAGAGCACGAATATCTTGCAAAATGGATTAAGGAAGGCGGAGTTTTAATTTATGCTGCGGCAGATAACGACCCTTACCAGCAAGTAGAGGAATGGTGGAATACCGGTAAATATAATTACAAAAAGCCTATAGAGCATTTAACCAATATACTAAATATTGAATATCCAGAGGATAATCAGGTTTACAAGGCGGGAAAAGGGAAAGTCTATTTTATTAAGCAGAATCCAAAGGATTTTGTGACGAATAAAAATGGAGATGATATTTTTCTTAGCACTTTAAATAAAGCTTATGCTGATGTAAATAATGAGCAAAAGCTTCAGTTCAAAAATAATTTTGAACTCGTTAGAGGAGCTTACGAGCTTATTGCCACTTTAGATGAAAGTGTTTCTGATGCACCTGTAATAACTAAAGGAAGTTATATTGATCTTTTTAATCCAGCATTACCAGTTCTTTCAGAAATAGTTACTAAACCAGGAGAGCAAAGCTATTTATACAATATTAGTAGCGTAAAAGATAAAAATAAACCACAGGTTTTGGCCTCGGCAAGTAGAATTTATGATGAAGAAATTACCAGAACATCATATACTTTTGTTTGTAAAAGTCCGCTTGATACTAACAATAGTATGAGAATTTTGCTTCCGGAGCAACCAAAATCAATTTCAATTAATAATAAACCATTACGTAAATCACCAGATACCAATCAGGATTATGACCAGAAGAGTAAAACTTTGCTTCTGCAATTTGCAAATGATCCTGAAGGCGTTGAAATTTCAATAAAATGGTGATGAGCATAATCCGAAAATCGAGATAAAATGAATATAGCCATAGGCGCAGATATCGGTGGTACCCATATCACTAGTGCAGCCATAGACTTAGATTCTTTTTCTGTAATAGAGAATAGCTATTACAACCAAAAAATTGATAATAAATCGCCTAAAGACATCATTTTTAAACAGTGGGCTTCCTGTTTAAATAATTCGATTAAGGCGGTTAGCAATAATGATATTTTAGGTGTTGGTATTGCTATTCCTGGTCCTTTTGATTATGCAAAAGGTATAGGTAAGTACGAGCGTAACGATAAATACGAAAGTCTTTATAATGTTTCTGTAATCGATGGGCTTGCCAGAGAAATCCAAAACGGACAAATTAAGCTAAGATTTTTAAATGATGCTTCTTCTTTTGGCTTAGGAAGTGATCTTTTAGAAAATTTAAATAAAGATAATACCATTGCGATTACCCTTGGTACTGGTTTTGGAGCAACTTTTCTTAAAAATAAAGTGCCATTAATTTCTGGAAACGGAGTGCCAGAGCACGGTTGTTTATGGGATAAGGATTTTAAAGATGGTATTGCCGACGATTATTTTTCTACGCGATGGCTAATTAATCATTACAGCGATCTAACCGGTGAAGATATCACTGGTTGCGGAGTGAAAGAGCTTATTGAAAAAGATCCTGAAAATATGAAGCGGGTTTTTGCCAATTTTAGCGATAATTTATGTGAATTTTTAGTTCCGCATTTAAAATCTTTCGAGACCGACGTTTTATTTATCGGCGGGAATATAGCCAAAGCTTCAGCTTACTTTCTAGATAAACTTGAAAATTGTATTGAGGCTGAAGGGCTTAAAACAAGTATAAGAATTGTTACCGAAGCTGAAAAAGTTGGAGTTGTAGGCGCTGCTTATCTCTTTAATCCAGATTTTTGGGAGCGGATTCGTAAAGAATTACCTACTATATAATTAAAGGCTCCTTAATCTAAGGAGCTTTTTTGTTGGCTGTATTTCTAATTCCAAATATTTAGAATGTAATTTATAGTAAATCTATAATTATCAATTTAATGATGAAATTTTAATGTTAAATTTCGTAGAAGTTCGTGGTAACTGTTTAATTTTGAACTTACTAAACTAACCGAGAATAGCTATGAAATTAACCTACACCGGGGCGCATTTAAAGGTGTACAATATGGTATCCCGCTCCAATCAGATTATTAATAGTTCCCATTTTTATGATGATTTAAAAAGCTTTTTAGATCAACATTATAATGAGAATGTTGTAGCTGAATTTTTAAAGCGATTAAAAGATTCAGATTTCGAAATTAAAGTTTCTTCGAACTGGAAACCTTTTTCTAAACGTTTTATTTATATCGATAAAAACGGGATTGGTGTAAATTCGGCTCGTCTACACCGGCCGTCTAAATTTTATATCGGCTTGTTCTTAGAAAAAGCTTTTCTAATTTTCGATCAAAGATATGACATCAGTAATAAAACCTTAATGATTACAGATCTAGAGGAAAAAGAAGATGTGTTGCAGGGTATTGGTTACCTTGCCGCAACTGCTGGTGATAGATAAAATAAAAAAGCTCCTTTTAAAAGGAGCTTTTTTATTACCTCCAAAGGGTATAATACGCCGAGGCTTGCTTTGAAATTAAAAATTTGTTTCCAAGGAATGCCTCGAGGTAGTTTACTTTATAATATATCTCTTATTTCAATAATTAATGTAGCTTTCGTTAAAGCTGCCATCTGCATAAAGATCGATTAATCCATAACCTGGGTTGGTTTGCCGGCGAATCCCATTCCACCAGGCACCACTAACTGCACCATCACAAATATAAGTAACATCATTATACACCACTTTGTCTCGCATATGTATATGCCCGCTAAGACAAAGTTTTACGTTAGGATACTCATAAAACAAATCTGTTAACTGCGCGCAATCGGTATGCATATCGCCACCTAAAAACTCCCAGCGGTTAATTACATTATCCTGTATCATTAAAACCGATGTTAAAATTGGGATGTGAGACATTATCAAGATTGGTGTTTTTTCAGGGGTATTTTTTAATTCTGAACTAAGCCATTCCATCTGTTTGTTACCAAGTTTACCAATGTACCAGGTATCGTCGATATCCTGATGGGTGCTGTCTAAAATGATAAACTTCCAGCCGTTTTGTGAAAAACTGTAATAGGGTTTTTCTAACTCTAAACGATCTAAAGAATATTTTTTTCCGTAGAATACTTCATCTTTAGAATCTTCATTCCACCAAACATCATGGTTTCCCAGGCAATATTTTACAGGGATATCATTTTCATTTTTCATTATCGATTCCATTAATTTCCACTGAGCATCGATATCGTTAAGTTTTTCTTTGTTCATATCAAAAACAATATCCCCGCCATTAAGGATAAGATCTACTTTAGGTGAATGTTGCTGAATATGATGTAAACAACGCTCAAACTTTTTAGGAGCGCCAAGATCATCTTTAAGATGAACATCTGTAATATGCGCTATACGTAAAACAGGTTTTTCAGTTCGAAATTTTGAGGTGAAAGATAATGATGGTGCCAAGGCAGCAGCACCAAGCCCTTTTAATAAAGATCTTCTTTTCATTAGATTAATTCGGTTAGGATTGAATTTCGATAAAAATAGATAAGATTTTTTCTAGCCGTATTAACTGAATATTAATAGCTCGTTATTCGTTTAGAACGGGATAAAAAATAGGCATAACTTTCTTATATTTAAATAACTAAATAAAAATAACCGTAATCATGAAAGTGAATTATTACCTGAATTTTGATGGAGATGCCGCAGATGCTTTTCATTTTTATAAAGCCATATTTGGAGGTGAGTTTATGGCATTTCTTAAGATGAATGAAACCCCAGATGCCAATAAGTTAACTGAAGACGAGCAAAATCGAACTTTACATATCGCTTTACCAATTGCTGAAGGTGTAATACTAATGGGTTCAGATATCTTGCCTTCTATGGGACATCAATTTAAGCCTGGTAATAATATGTACATTTCACTTCATCCTGAAAGTAGGAAAGAGGCCGATCGTTTGTATAACGGACTCTCTATAGATGGTGCTGTTGAAATGGAACTTCAGGATACATTTTGGGGTGCTTATTATGGGAGTTTTACAGATAAGTACGGAGTAAAATGGATGATTAATTTTGATGAAAATCGGTCTTAATTATTGCTGTTTTTCATATTTAAAGCAACCTTTTTAAGTTTTTGGCATCTACTTGAAAAGAAAGTGTTTATTATGAAGAAATTTTTACCTGTTCTAATTCTTAGCTTACTTGCGTTGGGATGCAGTGATGAGGAAGTGATTAATCAAGATATTGTTGGTGCGTGGGAATTTACCATGGTCCCAAGTGAAAATTACTATGAAGCGCTTGATGGTATAGATTATATTTTTATTTCGCAAATAATTTTTTCTGAAGATGGGGCTTACCGTAAAGAGGAATTTGTTGAAGATTCTGAAACACACGAAATTATTGGTTACTTAAGCCGGCACGAAGGAAGCTTTACCATAGAAGAGAGTAGAATTATACTTAATTATGATGAGTATGCGAATTTCGAGGATCACCAGCAGCAAATCATGGAAAAGACAAAACTGAATTTTTTTAGTACGGTAAGTGATAAAGGTCGTTATTATACCTTTGAAGGAGAAATTTTAAAGCTGGGATGTGATTACCTTGAAAACTGTGTTCTTGCTGATTATGTGAGAATTAGCTTGTAAAGACTTGTAAAGAGTATTTCTACAAATTATTCTCTTCCTTAATATCCTTAGCAAGTGATTTTTGCTGTGAATCACCTTTTTCTAAATGATCTATAGAAGATGCTATATCTTCTTTTTTGTATCCTTGGTGTAATTTTGCGATTCCTTGAATTTTAAAAGGTTTAGCCCAAAATCCAGTGATTAGTGGCAAGTGATCCAAAAGCATTTGCTCCGGAATTTCATCATAGAACAAAGGCGAATTTTGTCGATTTTCGAAAGTATTTACCAGTTTTTTTAAAGAGCTTTCTAATTCTTCTTTAGTTTGAAGTTTTATGTGAGCATTTATATGCACGGCTGAATAATCCCAGGTGCTAATGTCTTTTTCTGCGTACCAGGAAGAACTTACATAGCCTTGTGCGCCACTAAAAATAAGTAAAACTTCAGCATCGTCTTTTAAAGTTTCTAATTGCTCGTTATGATTGGCAATATGAGCGTATAATCTAAAGTTTTCTGCATTGCCTTCAATCAAAACCGGAACATGAGTAGCAATAAAGTTGTCTAGCTTACTCACCATAGTCGCAAAAGGATGCTTCTGTATAAACTGGAAGATAAATTCAGGATCATCCTTTATGTATTTTTTTGGCTGGTACATTTTTTAGAGTAATAGATTATTCTCGACTGTTAAGTAAAAATTACCTGCGCAAATTACTATTTTCGATTTACATCTTTAATTATCCAATCTTCTAATTTTTTGTCTGCGGAATGTAGTACAGAAACATCACCTGTGGTTTCAAAAACAACGGCCCTTACTTCAGAAAGTTGGATCACATTCGCTTCTCTAAGTTTTCCGCGAAGATCAGATTCGGTTACCCGGGCCTTCTTTAAATTATCGTAATAAATCTCTCCATCTTTCATAAGCAGAATAGGATCGTTATCAGTTATTTTCTGAAAAGCCGGATATCTTCTTAAATAAGCAGTGACCAGTTGTAAAATATAGACAACAAGCAGAGCTACGGCACCCTGAACTAAACTTACATTTTTTAATACAATGGTTGAAGCCAAGATACTCCCACTTGCTATGGTCATCGCAAAATCAAAACTAGACATTTTGGAAAAACTTCGTTTCCCTGCGATTCTTGTATATAAGATGACTAAGATAAATATTCCTATTGCGCTTAAGGTGATAGCAACTAAACTTGTTCCTGACGCTTCAAACCATTTTTCCATGTTTTTATTTTTTGTGTTTCGTTAATTTATCCGCCAATTAATTCGCCACCATTTACATGAATGGTTTGCCCGGTAATATAGCTACTATCTTCACTGGCTAGGAAAACATAAGCTGGAGCGACTTCTCCTGGTTGTCCCGCGCGTCCCATCGGCACCTTTTGCCCAAATTCGGTAACATCGTCAAAAGTAGCAGGTATTAGTGGCGTCCAGATTGGGCCTGGTGCAACTGCGTTTACTCTGATTCCTTTAGAAACCAGCATCGACGATAAACTCCTTGTAAAGCTTGTAATTGCACCTTTACTGCTGGCATAATCCAATAAATGAGAACTACCACGATAAGAAGTTACAGATGTAGTATTTACAATGCTTGCATTTTCTTTTAGATGATCTAAGGCTTCTTTCAAGATATAGAAATAAGGGTAAATATTCGTTTCAAAAGTTTCTTTAAGTTGATCTATACTAATCTCCTTAATTTCATCTTTTGGGAATTGAACTGCGGCATTATTGATCAAAATATCGAGACTGCCAAATTCTGTAACGACATGATTTACTGCTTTTTTACAAAATTCTGGGTTTTTAATGTCGCCCTCTATTAAAAAACAATTTTGTCCTTCGGCCTCTATAAGTTTTTTTGTCTCTAGCGCATCCTCATCTTCTTCAAGGTAAATAATAGCAATATTTGCGCCTTCACGTGCAAAGTGAACTGCTACGCTTTGCCCAATACCACTGTCTCCACCGGTAATTAATGCGTTTTTGCCTTTCAACTTTTCACTACCTTTATAATCGTTTCTAATGATCATTGGTTGGGGATTCATTTTGTGTTGATCACCCGGTTGTTTTTGATCTTGTTGCGGAAAGGTTTTTGGTTCATTCATAAAATTTGCATTTTAGTGGTTTGAAATCGAGTCAATTTAATCATGGTGAGCGCAAAAAAAATGTTAAGTTGTCCTAAGCATTTCTAAAGAGATGCCGGTTTTAATTTTTTGAACTAAGAATTATTTGAATAAAACTAACTAACAACAAACTAAATAAATGGCAACTTTAAAAATTGGGCATCGTGGGGCGAAAGGTCACGTCGCAGAAAACACGCTAGAAAGTATCAAAAAAGCATTATTGCTAAGAGTAGATATGATCGAGATCGATGTGCATCTGTGTAAAACGGGAGAGCTGGTGGTAATTCACGATGAAGAACTGGAAACAACAACTTCTGGAACCGGGATGGTAGGCAATAAAAGTCTTTCTGAAATTAAATCCCTTAAAACCAAAGAAGGTTATCGTATTCCTACTTTAGAAGAAGTTCTGGAACTTATTCAGGATAAAGTGATTTTAAATATTGAATTGAAAGGCGAAGGTACTGCCGAACCGGTTTTAAAATGTCTTCAAAAATATCCGGGTTCAAGAATCCTTATTTCCAGCTTCAATTTTAATGAATTAATGAGCCTTAGAAGCTTAAACCCAGAAATTCCTGTCGCGGTGCTAACAGACGACGATCTAAGTATTGCTTTCTTGCAAGCAAGACACTTAAAGGCCGTTGCAATTCATCCTTACTACAAACTGGTAACCAGGGATTATCTAGCAGACTGCCACAGGAATGGTATAAAAATTAATGTTTGGACAGTAAATAAACCAGAGAAGATCAAGAAAATGAAAGCCCTTGGTGTCGATGGTATTTTTACAGATTTTCCAGATCGATTATAATATAAAATAGATTTTTTAAAGGAAGGTATGGCGCATTATGACGTGTTGATTGTTGGAGGTGGAGCTGCCGGTTTCTTTACCGCGATAAATGTGGCGAATTTTAATCCCGAATTAAAAATCGCCATTTTAGAGCGTGGTAAAAATGTATTGTCTAAAGTTAAAATTTCTGGTGGCGGGCGTTGTAATGTTACGCATGCTGAATTTATACCCAAAGATTTAACCCGTAATTATCCGCGGGGAGAAAAGGAATTAATTGGCCCTTTTCATAGTTTTATGACGGGCGATACCATTGGTTGGTTTGTCGATCGCGGAGTAGAACTAAAAACCGAAGACGACGGAAGAATGTTTCCGGTTACTAATACTTCTGAAACGATAATCGATTGTTTTCTTTCTGAAACCAGGCGATTAGGGATTAAAGTTCTTACCGGGCAACCTGTAAAAAACATTCAAAAAAATAACGAATCTTGGCTTGTAGAAAGTACAAAAACCAATTTTAGTTGTGATGAACTGGTAATTGCTACCGGAAGTAATCCCAAAATGTGGGATATTTTGAAGGATTTGGGGCATAAAATGGTCGATGCTGTGCCATCTTTATTCACTTTCAATATCAAAGATCCTAGAATTAAAGATTTAGCGGGTATTTCTACGTTTGCTGAAGTGAAAATTCCAAACTCAGGATTAGAAAGCGAAGGTCCGCTGCTTATTACGCATTGGGGAATGAGTGGCCCCGGAATTTTAAAACTTTCAGCCTGGGGAGCACGAGATTTAAATGAATGTAATTACCAATTTTCGATATTGGTGAATTGGGTGCCAGGTTTTAATCCAGAATCAATCAGTGAAGACTTAATCCGATTAAAAGAGTCTTCAGCAAAACAAAAAGTGATCAAATATGCCCAATTTGAACTTCCAAAGCGTCTTTGGGTTAAATTGGTAAAAGCTTCAGGAATTCCAGAAGATGAGGTTTGGGCAAATGTTTCAAAAAAGCAACTCGATCAACTAGCGCTCCAGCTTTGTAAAGGAGAATTCAGCGTAAATGGAAAAAGTACCTTTAAGGATGAATTTGTAACGGCAGGTGGCATAGACTTAAAGGAAATCGATTTTAAAGCTTTCCGCAGTAAAAAATATGAGAATCTTTATTTAGCAGGAGAAGTCTTGAATATTGATGCAATTACCGGAGGCTTTAATTTTCAGAATGCCTGGACGGGTGGATTTATAGCGGCAAAAGCGATTGCTGGGATTAGTTAATTCGCCAAAACTCAAAAGTAAAAGCAACCAGATAAAGCACCCAAACGGCGTAAGGAATAAGAAGGTAGGCCGAGATTGTATTTACGATTTTAAACCATTTAATGGTGATTAACAATAAAATGAAAACGGCGCTTATAGCCATAAATGCAATCATTGGTTCGTGAAGGCCAAAGAAAAAAAGAAACCAAAACGCATTAAGTAATAAAATGAAGCCAAAATGATAAAGCGCTGTTTTAACCCATTTGTGATAAAAGCCTTTGCTCCAAACCAATCCTGCTGAAATCCCGATAAGTACGTACATTATCGTCCACACCGGGCCAAATAAAAATTCTGGCGGTGTAAACCATGGTTTTTGCAACGTAGCATACCAGGAGTCGAGTCCGTTTTGAAGAGCAATAATCCCCAAAAAGCCAAAAACAAGACAAACTGCGGTAGCTGTTACGCTGCGAATGAGCAGCTTAGAGTTCATGAATCAGGTTAGATTTGTATTTAAAAATAGCAAAAAAAATGCTTTGTTGCTCATTTATCGGGAAAAATTTAAAAGCATATATTTGCTGAAAATCTATTGAAAAATGCCTGATAAGGAGTTTATTGCAACAGGTCTAAAAACTGTTGCAAAAAGTGGATCGGTATGCTGGGAAGCCCCAAGTAATATAGCACTTGTTAAATATTGGGGGAAAAAGGAAAATCAAATTCCGGCAAACCCATCAGTAAGTTTTACGCTAAAAAACTGCAAAACTACCACTACATTGAACTATGTTAAAGTTTCTGAGGAGAATCAAATTTCCGAAGAAATCGAGTTCGATGTGATCTTCGAAGGCGTTAAAAAAGAGAGCTTTAAACCTAAAATTGCAGCTTTTTTTAAACGAATTTTACCTTATTGCGCTTATTTAAAGCAATTTAAGTTTGAGGTGGTTTCAGAAAATTCTTTTCCACATAGTAGCGGGATTGCTTCTTCGGCTAGTGGAATGAGTGCTTTGGCACTTTGTGTAATGAGCCTCGAAAAGGAGTTGTTTCCTGAGGTTACCGAAGATTATTTTTATAAAAAAGCATCGTTTTTAGCAAGATTAGGTAGCGGTAGCGCTTGTAGAAGTGTAAAAGGCGATCTTGTGGTTTGGGGTGCACACAAAGAAATCCCGTTCAGTAGCGACGAATATGGAATAGAATATCCATTTAAAATTGCCGATGTTTTTAAAGATTTTCAGGATACTATTTTGCTGGTAGATAAAGGCAAAAAGAAAGTAAGTAGTACAGTAGGGCATAATTTAATGCATGGCCATCCTTTTGCCGAAGCCAGATTTAACCAGGCGCATGATCATCTATCTGCATTGATTCCTGTTTTTGAGCAGGGCGATTTAGGGCAGTTTATTAAAATTGTAGAGCGCGAAGCACTTACTCTTCACGGAATGATGATGAGTAGCGACCCATATTTTTTGTTGATGAAACCAAACACACTGGCAATTATCAATAAAATTTGGGAAAAGCGGGAGGAAAGTAAAATCCCGGTTTGTTTCACTTTAGACGCAGGTGCAAACGTGCATATGTTATATCCTTCTAAAAATAAGGAAGAGATTTTGGAATTTGTTAAGAACGAGTTAGTTGTCTATTGTGAAAATGGACACTATATTTGTGACGAGATTGGACAGGGATCAAAAAAGTTGTAGATTTACGTAAACGGCTGTGATTCAGATTTTCAATTTCTGAATGCTAAAAGGCTAATTTATATGAAGGGACCTTTATTTTATTCTAAAATTTTATTGTTTGGGGAATACGGGATCATTAAAGATTCCAAAGGATTATCGATCCCTTACAATTTTTACAACGGTGCTTTAAAGGTTTCAGAAGAGCCTACGGCAAAAGCAAAAGAGTCTAACGAGCACTTAAGAAGATTTGCAAATTACCTGAATACACTTCAAAAAGAACATCCAGAACTAGTGCAATTTGATATTGCAAGTTTAGAAGCAGATATTGAAAAGGGAATGTATTTTGATTCCAGCATTCCGCAGGGATACGGTGTTGGGAGTAGCGGTGCTTTAGTGGCTGCGATCTACGACAAATATGCGACTGATAAAATTACAGTGCTGGAAAATCTTACCAGAGATAAATTATTAAAACTGAAGAAGATTTTCGGTAAAATGGAAAGCTTTTTTCATGGAGAATCTTCTGGTTTAGATCCTTTAAATAGTTACTTAAGCATTCCAATATTAATCAATTCTAAAGATAATATCGAGCCGGCAGGAATTCCTTCACAAACCGAGAATGGTACTGGTGCGGTATTTTTATTGGATAGTGGTTCTACGGGAGAAACAGCACCAATGATTTCTATTTTTATGGAAAATATGAAGCAGGAGCCGTTTAGAAAAATGCTTAAAAATCAATTTGTAAAACATACCGATGCCTGTGTAGACGATTTTCTAAAAGGAGATGTAAAATCGCTTTTTAAGAATGTAAAAAGTCTTTCACATGTGGTTTTAGATAACTTTAAGCCAATGATCCCGGCGAAGTTTCACAATCTTTGGAAAAATGGTATTGAAACTAACGATTATTACCTGAAACTTTGTGGATCTGGCGGCGGTGGCTACATTCTTGGTTTTACTGAAGATATCGAGAAGGCCAGAAAGTCCTTAAAAGATTACAATCTGGAAGTAGTTTACAACTTCTAAGTTTACCTGAAAATTTACAGCCTATGGCTTCGCTAATGAATAAGCGTTTCTTGCTTAAGATGCTAAGCCTCTTTTCTGTGGTGCGCGGTTATAATATTCTTATGATCGTTATTGCGCAGTATCTGGCATCAGCTTTTATATTGGCTCCAGATCTTCCGCTACGAGAAGTGTTTTTTGATGATAATCTTTTTTTTCTAATTCTTAGCACGGCTACCGTAATTGCTTCAGGATATATTATCAATAACTTTTACGATAGCGAGAAGGATTTAATCAATCGGCCTAAAAAAACGATGTTAGACAGGATTGTGGGGCAGCGCACAAAACTTTCAGTATATTTTATTCTGAATATGTTTGCGGTGTTTTTTGCTAGCTACGTTTCATTTAAAACCGTTGTCTTTTTCTCGTTGTATATTTTTGCTATTTGGTTTTATTCGCACCGATTGAAGAAAATTTTGTTCGTAGGAAATCTGGTAGCATCGATTATTGCTATTGTTCCGTTTTTTGCGGTATTTGTATACTATCGCAATACCGAAACCGTAATTTTTATTCATGCGGCCTTCCTGTTTTTAATGATCGCCATGCGGGAACTCGTAAAAGATCTGGAAAATATTAAAGGAGACCTTGCTTTAAATTATCACACCATTCCGGTGGTTTATGGAGAGAAGTGGAGTAAATTATTTTTAGGAATATTATTTTTAATTTCGATTATTCCAACTCTATTACTTACCCAAAAATTTGATGTTGGTTATATGCACTATTACTTTTATGCCAGCTTTTTTCTGTTAGCCTTGTTTATGCTTATCTTATATTTTAGTAAGGCGAAGTGGCAGTATCTAATACTTCATAATATCCTGAAGTTTATTATTGTAGCCGGGGTTTTTAGCATCTTACTTATCGATCCAGATACGCTTTTAAATAGAGTGTTCTAAAAGCAAATTGCTAGATTTTAGTAAGTTGACTTCAAAATAAATCAAAATCTTTTAATAATCATTTTTTAACACCGATACGAACAAGTATCTTTGCAAAAAATTAGCGATATGAGCAGAAGGGATAATTCTTCAGAAAAAAAGTTTAGTGGAAGACAGGGTGGCAGTGGTCGTAAGAAATCATATGCTCGTGGTAATGCACCCATTAAGCGTAAGAATACGGCTTTAGAGAAGCGTGAAGACGGAATGCGTTTAAATAAATACATCGCTAATGCTGGTATTTGTTCTCGTAGAGATGCAGATATTTATATCGCTTCAGGAAATGTAACTGTAAATGGAGAAGTTGTTACCGAGATGGGCTACAAAGTACAGTTAACAGACGAGGTTAAATTCGACGGCCGTAGCATTACCCCAGATAAGCCAGAGTATTTTGTACTGAATAAATCTAAAGGTGTTTTTGTAACCGGAAGTGTGCATAAAGGCGGCTTAACCGTAATGGATATTATGGCAAAAGCATCTAAATCTAAATTAGATCCTATTGGGAAGCTAGATACGCAAACAACAGGTTTACTGGTTTTTACTAACGATGGTGCTTTAGCTAAGAAACTTGCTAATCCTAAAAACGGAATTCGACAGATTTACCATATAAAATTAGATCACGCTTTATCACAAGATGATCTTGAAAAGATTAGAGAAGGCGTTTATATCGAAAGTAAAAAGATTAATGTAACTGATGTAAGTTACGTAAAAGATCGCCCAAAATCTGAAGTAGGGATGGAGATCACAAGTACAAAACCACATATTGTACAAAAGATCTTTAAGAGTTTAGGTTACGAAATTCTGAACCTGGATCGTGTGGTTTATGGAGGTTTAACCAAGAAAGATTTACCACGTGGCAGGTTTAGAACACTTACTAAACAAGAGGTAATTAACCTTGGAAATTTGTAGTCGATTTTTTTAAAATTTCAATTACTTTTTTATTTACATTTACCACCTGTTTCGTGACGGGTGGTAACAACTATTATTTAAAAAATCACCCGGCGGCAAAAGATTTTAATTAATAGCTTTATTTTTTAGTGTTTTTAGATTGAAAAACATTTTTTCTTCAGGTATCCGCCATCTCAGGTGTTTGTTGGGTTTAGTAGCAATTCTAAATCTTACACTTTTTACATTAATAATTTTCTTAACAATATTTTATCAATCTGAATTTTCAGACTGTGTAATTAATAACTAATTTTTAATTTTTAACCAATCTACATTTATAAAATTGAATACCAAGTACAGGGATTTAATCGATCAGACTTACTACTTTCCTCAGGAAGAATTTAAATTAGAGGGTAGTGAGCTTCAATTTCATGATATTGATTTAATGGAGCTGGTAAAGCAATACGGTGCGCCATTAAAATTCACTTATCTGCCAAAAATTTCAGACAATATCAATCGTGCAAAAGGCTGGTTTAAAACAGCCATGAAAAATCTCGATTATAAGGGAACTTATAATTATTGTTACTGCACTAAAAGTTCGCACTTTGAATATGTGATGAACGAAGCGCTTAAAAACGAGATTCATATTGAAACCTCTTCAGCTTTCGATATTAATATTATCGAAAAATTAAAGGCTTCTGGCAAACTGAGAGACGATGCTTATGTGATTTGTAACGGTTTTAAACGTGATCAATACGTTGCGAATATTGGCCGATTAATTAATAACGGACACAAAAACTGTATTCCGATTATTGATAATTATGAAGAATTAAGCCTACTGGAAGATCGTATAAACGACGATTTTGAAGTTGGGATTAGAATTGCTTCTGAAGAAGAACCAAAATTCGAATTCTATACCTCAAGATTGGGGATTGGATACAAAAATATTGTTCCGTTTTATAATCAGTCAATAAAGGATAATGATAAAGTGAATCTAAAAATGCTTCACTTTTTTATCAATACCGGGATTCGTGATACGGCTTATTACTGGAACGAACTTAATAAATGTCTTAAGGTTTATATTAACCTGAAGCGAATTTGCCCAACATTAGACAGCTTAAATATTGGCGGAGGATTTCCTATAAAAAATTCTTTGGCGTTTGATTATGATTACCAGTATATGGTTGAAGAAATCATTAATCAGATAAAACTAGCCTGTACTGAAGCAGATGTAGAGGTTCCAAACATTTTTACAGAATTTGGAAGCTTTACTGTTGGTGAAAGTGGAGGTGCGATTTATGAAATCTTATACCAAAAGCAACAAAACGATCGTGAGAAATGGAATATGATCAATTCATCTTTCATCACCACTTTGCCAGATACCTGGGCGATTAGTAAAAAATTTGTAATGTTGGCTATTAACCGCTGGAACGATGAATACGAGCGTGTACTTTTAGGAGGGCTAACCTGCGATAGCGACGATTATTATAACAGCGAGCAAAATACCAATGCCATTTATCTTCCAAAATTCAAGAAAGATAAACCACTCTATATAGGATTCTTTAATACGGGAGCTTACCAGCAAACTATTGGAGGTTTTGGAGGGCTTCAGCATTGTTTAATACCGCAACCAAAACATTTGCTAATCGATAGAGACGAAAATGGTAAAATTACCACCAAATTATTTAGCGAGCAGCAAAAGGCCGAGGATATGTTAGATATTTTGGGCTACGAGTAAATATGAGAACTAAAATTTTTATCTTTAAAACAATCAACTATTTCTTATTAAACCAACTAGATTAAAATGAGTAAAAAGAATTATGCCGGTATACCCGATAAATATGCCAGAATAGACGAGGCGAAGGTGGTATTAATTCCTGTTCCTTACGATGGCACAAGTACCTGGCAAAAAGGCGCAGATAAAGGCCCAGAGGCATTTTTGGAAGCTTCAGAAAATATGGAAGTTTACGATATCGAAACTAAATCTGAAGTTTATAAAAAAGGAGTGTATTTAGCACCTGCCGTTACAGAGAATTCTTCACCAGAAAAAATGGTAGAGGCAGTGTATAAAACCACTAAAAATTATATTTCTCAGGAAAAGTTTGTAACACTTTTTGGAGGGGAGCATAGTATTTCTATTGGTAGTATTAGAGCTTTTAATGAAAGTTTTGAAGATTTAACCGTAGTTCAGTTAGATGCACATGCAGATTTAAGACCAGAGTACGAAGGTTCTAAATGTAACCATGCCTGTGCTATGTACGAGGCTAGTAAAAAGACTAACCTAATTCAGGTAGGAATTCGTTCTATGGATATTTCAGAAACTGAGCATATGGACGAAAACCAGGTGTATTTTGGTCACGATCTTTACGAAGACTGGATGGACGATGCTATTGGGCAAATGACGCCTAACGTATTTATTACGATAGATTTGGATGCTTTTGATCCTTCTATTTTACCATCTACGGGAACACCAGAGCCAGGAGGTTTGTTTTGGTACGAAACTTTAGAGTTTCTAAAATTAATGTTTAAGAAGAAGAATGTAGTAGGCTTCGATATTGTAGAGCTTTGCCCTAATAAAGAAGAGAAATCTTCAGATTTTCTTGCGGCAAAACTATATTATAAGATGCTAAGCTATAAATTCAAATATCAAAATTATAACGAAGAAGACGAAGATGAATAAAGGAGCGATTTCGCAATTCATAGAAAAATATTATTTACACTTTAACGCAGCAGCACTTGTTGATGCAGCAAAAGATTACGAAAAGCAATTAGAAGGCGGTAGCAAAATGTTAGTCTCTCTTGCGGGAGCTATGAGTACGGCCGAGCTTGGTAAAATCTTTGCTGAAATGATTAGACAGGATAAAGTACAAATCGTTTCTTGTACTGGCGCTAACCTGGAAGAAGACGTAATGAATTTAGTTGCACATTCACATTATAAACGTGTGCCTAATTATCGTGACCTTACTCCAAAAGAAGAATGGGAGCTTTTAGAAGGTGGTTTAAACCGTGTTACTGATACCTGTATCCCAGAAGAAGAAGCTTTTAGAAGAATTCAGGAGCATATTTTTAAAATATGGAAAGAAGCAGATGATAAAGGAGAACGCTATCTTCCGCACGAATACTTGTATAAATTATTACTTTCAGGAGTTTTAGAAGAATATTACGAGATCGATCTTAAAGATTCCTGGATGTACGCAGCTGCAGAGAAAAACCTACCAATGGTTGTGCCAGGATGGGAAGATTCTACGCTTGGAAACATCTTTGCTTCTTACGTAATTAAGGGCGAATTAAAAGCAAGTACCATGAAATCTGGAATCGAGTATATGACGTTCCTTGCAGATTGGTATACAGAGAATTCTAAAAACGGAATTGGTTTCTTCCAAATTGGTGGAGGTATTGCCGGAGATTTCCCAATTTGTGTGGTGCCTATGTTATATCAGGATCTAGAAAGAACAGATACACCGTTTTGGAGTTATTTCTGCCAGATTTCAGATTCTACTACAAGTTACGGGTCATACTCTGGTGCTGTACCAAACGAGAAGATCACCTGGGGTAAATTAGATATCAATACACCAAAGCATATTATCGAGAGTGATGCGACAATTGTTGCGCCGCTAATTTTCGCTTACCTCTTAGATATGTAAACTGTTTAACTTTTCTAGCAAAAAGTATTAACAAAGATTTACAAGATAAAACAGCTGTCCTTTAGCCTATTTTGGCGTATTTTGGACAGCTTTTTTATTTCTAATTTTTTGGGGTATGAATATGTGGGTAGTTTACGGGATTGGCTTTTTAGCGCAGTTATGCTTCTCTGCCCGTTTAATTACACAATGGTTTTTGTCTGAAAAGGCCAATAAAGTAAAAACCCCAACTATTTTCTGGCAGCTTAGTTTACTTGGCGCCATTCTTTTCTTTATTTACGGTTATATGCGCAAGGATTTGTCGATAATGATTGGCCAGGCGCTTATTTACTATTTCTATTTTAGAAATTTACAACTTCAAAATAAATGGAAACCTTCTAATATTTTCTTTAAAGCTGCAGTTATTTTATCGCCAATAGTTATAGCAGCTTATCTTATATTTTTTAGCAGCTTAGATTGGGGACGATTGTTTACAGGAGACAATATTGCTGTTTGGCTGGTAATTTTAGGTACTGTTGGCCAAATTATTTATACCGGAAGGTTTGTCTATCAATGGTGGTATTCAGAGCAGCGAGATAAAAGCAGCTTGCCCTGGGGTTTTTGGGTGATGAGTTTAACCGGTTCTGCAATTATTTTTACTTACGCCTGTTTTAGAACAGATCCTGTGTTATTATCTGCACATTTTTTTGGCGGAATCGTATATATTAGAAACCTGTTTTTAATTCATAAATCAAGAAAGCAGGCTAAAGCTTAATTTCTTCGGAAAGAACACTTCATTGATCGCAAAGCCAATTACCACGATATATTCTAAAGCCACCAGCCATAAATTTTCCTGAAATTCTGCATTTCCATAGGCACTATAACTCAAAATTGCCATAAAAGACCATACGATAGGAAATCGATATTTCGTAAATACTGAAAGTAAAAGCGGTGTCACAATATACCACGGGTGAACGGTTGTGGAAAGCAGAAAGTAAAAAGCAAGCGCAAAAATACAACCCGAAATTAGCGATTTTAAGCTATTGTTTTTTCTGAATATACTAAGGGTAAGGATAATGATAAAAGTAACAACAGGAAGGATTCTACCTGCATCTGCAATAATGTTGTAACCTTTAATTTGGAAGCCAATCCAGCGAACGATGTAGTAAATACTGGCGTTGAACTCGAATTTCTGAAACCAAAGTCCAACACTTTCAGAAAAATTATTTAAGAAAACCGAATTATAGAAAGGTAGAAAGCTTAAAATAACGCTAAGCAGGACAATAGCATAAAACCCAATAAGTTTTGCCCAATTTATCGATTTTAGATCGGTTATTTTTTCTGAAAACTGAGTTGCTACATGTCGATTTTCGCTATTTTCTGAATCATTTTTTTTAATGCTGAAAAACTTCAGAAAAAGCGGGAGGAACATAAGCGGAAGCAATTTTACTGAAATCGATAATCCCAAAATTATAGCTGAAATTATCCATTTTCGTTTCCATAGAAAATAAAAACTCAGCAGAATAAAAAAGCCCATCACACTTTCGAAATGTAGATTCCCGAAGCATTCGATAATCACAAAAGGATTCAGTATAAACCAGAAAATACAGTGTTCAGGTAAATCAAGTTTCTTTAAAAGTTTTCTTCCGAAGAAAAGAATTCCGACTTCTGCTAAAAGGATAAAAATCCTGAAAATAATTACCGAAAATAAAATACTATTCTGTGAAATCATGCCTGCAACAGCAAAGATCAGCTGATTTATAGGTGGATAATTTGTGTAATTAGAAGCACTTAAAGCGCCCATGCCACTCGCTAATTCCTGAGCCTGAGAAATGCTGCCAAAATGTGCCGATTCCATCAAGAGAACTGGAGTTGATAAATATGGGTTGATTCCGTTGGCTAACAATCTCCCGTCCCAAATAAAGCGATGAAAATCCTGGGATAAATCGGGTAAAGCAATAAAAAAGATGAGCCTGAAAATTAGAGCTGCACCTGCCAATAGCCAAAATCTTGTTTTTAAAAGCTGAATAATTTTAAAGCTCAGAAAAAACAAACCCGCATAAAGCATAAGCATTTTTGGGAAATCAGCACGATCTAAATCGTAAGCAAAACTCCAGTAAAAAGTAGCCGCCGTTAAAAATAAAAGCAACGGAATTTTATGGAATTTCAGAAATTGAAGCAAAGCAGCCGGAGATTTTAAGTGAGATTACGAAAATAGAGAAATAGATTTGAATGTCTTCAATAAATTCTCAAGAGGAGTCGTCTTCCTTTATCTGACGCTCAAGCTAGCAAGCTTTTTTCAGGGTCTCATTACAATGGTATTTTTTCAGTAAAGGATGAGATTCCGGATCAGGTCCGGTATGACAAAAACAACGAATTGAGACAAACTTCCCGATGTATTTAGACTCTACTAGTCTCCTGTCTATAATCTAATATCTCGCAGCGAAGTGGTCTAAAATCTAAGTCTTCGAAAAAATACTTTTAAAAGCCACAAAACCAAATCCGCCAAAAAGCATAAGGTGGAAAACAATTAATCCAAAGTCATTCAAAGCAAAAGCGCTGTACAAAGCGAATGCGAAGTAGAGGCAAAGCAAAGCTTCGATAAGAATGTTCGCAGAAAATTTATTGGATAAATATTTATTGCCTTTCCACGAATCTTTAAGCGTATTCACGTTAAATTTTGGTGTTCGGATAAACTCCGATTTTTTTCCAAAATGGCCTTCTAAAACCGCTAAAGAATTATGCACTGAAAATCCCATCGCTACCGCAAAAAAGGTAATGAACATCCCGATAAAACTAAAAAAAGATTTGATCCCTTTTCCGTAGATTTTGGTGTAGGGAACATAGTAACAGAAAAAGAAAATGATAGTGCTAATTCCAAAACCGGCAAGCACATTAAAATACCAGCTAAATGCAGGATTGTTATTTTTAATGTACAGCACGGGAACACTTAGAATCCCCAATAATAATACGATCAAAAACATACTGGAATTTAGCAAATGAAAAAATCCGTGAAATTTTGTGCCAAAAGAAACACTTGGATCTTTAACCAATCTTAGATAATTTTTTCTGAAATTTTCAGCAGCACCTTTATTCCATCGGAATTGCTGTGAGCGTGCTGCGCTTATTACCACGGGAAGTTCAGCGGGAGTTTGGACATCTTCCAGGTATTTGAATTTCCATTTTTTAAGCTGAGCGCGATAGCTAAGATCTAGATCTTCGGTAAGTGTGTCGCCGCTCCAATTTCCGGCATCCAGAATACATTCTTTGCGCCAAATCCCGGCCGTTCCATTAAAATTAATGAAGTGCCTACCAAAATTTCTTCCGGTTTGTTCTAATATAAAATGAAAATCTAAAGCAAAAGCCTGGATTTTTGTAAGCAGCGAGTAATCACGATTTAGATGTGCCCAACGCGTTTGTACAACGCCAATTTCAGAATCCTTAAAATAAGGAACCGTGTGTTGCAACCAATCTGGATTGGGCATAAAATCGGAATCAAAAATGGCGATAAATTCTCCTTTGGTGATTTTTAATCCTTCTTTTAGTGCGCCGGCTTTAAATCCGCTTCGGTTTTCCCGTTGGATATGCCGAATGTCAATTCCGCTTTTCTGAATTTCAGCAATAATTTCAGTAGTTTTTAAAATCGATTCGTCGGTAGAATCGTCCAAAACCTGGATTTCAAGTTTGTCTTTCGGGTAATCGATCTTAGCGATATTCCGCAGTAATCGTTCTACCACATACATTTCGTTGTACAGCGGCAATTGTATGGTCACTTTGGGGATTTCAGAAGGATTATTTAGATCGAACTTTTCAGCATTATCGACACTTTTCTTCGCTTTTAAGTAATTCAGCAATAATTGTAATTCTGAAATACTGTAAAAGAAGATCACCAGCAACGCCAGTGTGTATATTATGATAATCGCTAAATCCAATCTATTTTTTAATCTATTTAAAGCTATATTTAAATATCCAGCCCAAAATCTTTACGCCTGCAAAGATAGCGCCTTTTAGCGTTCCAGAAACTTTAGAGACACCAATCCTATTTTTGTAATGCACCGGTACTTCTACATACGTAAAATCCTGTTTTATGGCTTTAAGTTGCATTTCTACCGTCCAACCATAGGTTTTATCTTGCATGTTTAGCTGAAGCAGTTTCTCGTATTTTATCGCTCTAAAAGGACCAAGATCGGTAAATTTTGCCCCGAAAAATAAACGCATTAAAGTGGTAGCAAGCCAGTTTCCGAAGATCTGCGGAAGCGTCATCGAGCCATCTTCTCGCCATTTTTTTACTCGGGCACCAATCACCATATCCATATTTTTTTGCTGAATGGGCGCAATAATATTGGTTAATTCTGAAGGGTAATCGCTGTAATCGCCATCCAGAAATACAATGATTTCAGGTTTTTGAGGTTGATTAGCGATATAATCCAATCCTTTTAAACAAGCATAACCATAACCTTTGCGTTTTTCCTGAAGAACGGTCGCCCCGGCTGCTGAAGCATTTTTCTCGGTATCATCGGTCGAATTATTGCTTACCACAATAACTTCATCAACGATATTGGGGATTTCAGCAATAACTTTTGCAATCGAATCTGCTTCGTTATGGGCAGGGATAATAACTTTTATAAGGGGATTGTTATTCAATTGTGAGGCTTTAGTTTATTCAAAAATCGCAACGGCTCTAACAGGGGAACCCGTGCCACCGCGAATCTTCAAAGGTAGGGCGATAAATCTGAAACGCCCACGTCCCACCAGTTTATCCAGGTTGATCATATTTTCGTAATGCGTAAAAGATAATTCACCGCAGATGTTATGAACCTCTTTGTTGGAAATTCCGGGTACGCCGGGCGACATGGTTTCTACACCAAATGCAGCGATCTTTTGTTCACCAAGCCAGCGAGCAGCTTCTGCTGAAATTCCCGGGCCATTTGGCCAGTTTTCAGTATTAAAATGTTTTTGATAATGATGGGTACAAAACAATAAAGTATCGCCTTTCTTTAAGTCAAGATTCGATAATTTTAGTTGATTTTTTATTTCTTCTGAAGTAATGATCTCTTTTAATCCTTTGGCTGAAAAATCGAGACAAATCCCTTCAGTATAAAAAGTAGACAAAGACATAGTATCGATCGATTTTCCTTTATCCTCTTTACGCATATGGTTTAGCGCGTCTACATGCGTACCGGTGTGTTCACTCATCTTTAGAGCATAAACACTGGGAGTTGGGTTTTCAGGATTTTCGATGCCTTCCCATTCTTCGTGCGATGCATGCATTTTCATGCTTACCTGTGGCAAGACTTTGTAAACCGGCATGCCATCGTAAATCTCCTGACTAAGATCGATGATTTCCATTAGTTGCTTTTCTGATTTAAAAGATCCAATAGATCTACATCGTTCCCAAGTAAAACTTCATTTTCGTTGATTCTGCCTTCTGTTTTTCCGTTTTCTAATTTCAGAACACCACGAGGGCAAACCGCTGAACAGATTCCGCAGCCCACGCAACTAGAGCGTACGATGTTTTGTCCTTTTTGTGCGTAGGCTCTAACATCGATTCCCATCTCACAGTAAGCCGAGCAATTTCCGCAGCTAATGCATTGCCCACCATTGGTTGTAATTCTAAATTTTGAAAATAATTTTTGTTGCATCCCAAGAATCGCGGCCATTGGGCATCCAAATCTACACCACACTCGACTGCCAAAAATTGGGTAAAAACCAACACCAATCACTCCAGAAAAAGCTGCACCGATCAAAAAGCCATACCATTCACGGAGTTTATATGCCGGGAAGAAAAAAATATTCCAGTTTCCGCTGAAATAATTAATGCCAATAATCGCTAATATCACCACTAAATATCCAATCGCTCCGTATTTCGCATCTTTTTGGATCTGGTCGCGTTTAAAGATAATGATCAAGGCGAAAAGTAGTGTAAGAAAGCCTGCACTTCCCCAAAGAAATACATCTTTAGTTAACCAAAATCGATCTGAATTTTCACCAAGATAGGAATAGACTACGGCGATGGTCATTACGGTAACAAAAACCAATACACTGTGAATTACCCAACGTTCGATCTTCCAGGCTTTTTGAGATTTATCTGAAAGTTGTCTAAAAGGATCACCGGCAGTTTCAGCGAGACCACCGCAACCACAAACCCAGCTACAATACCAACGTTTTCCGTATTTGTAGGTAAGAATAGGGGTGATCACAAAGATCGAAACAATACCAAAAATAAGCATGGCCACACCTAAATTTCCGGCAGATAAAAATGAATCTAAGCGATAGCCGGCAAAAAGATCATAATTCAGTGGCCAAATAGTTGCCGGTGCAAAATAAGGTTTATTCAGTCGGGCAAGAATTTCAGGAATTAAAAACGCAAAACCTAACTGGAAAAACATCACCGAGCAGGTTCTAATGATCTCATAGCGATTATGGCGATATTTCAGGATAAATTTGAATCCGAAAATCCAGATCGCCACCGTGTATAAGGATCCGTATACAAACCATTGGCTGGCCGGTCCGCCATTAATAAATTTACTTAGCGGATCGAATAAGGCGATAATTCCGGTATTCGCGCCTTCGCTGTTTAATCCCAAATACTGCGGAAACCAATATAAAACGACGTAAAATAAGGTTAGTCCAATCCCAAGAATCCAGGCCCAAAAACCTTTACCACTTAAGGATTTAAACCAAACTCCGTCGTTTTTAATTCCGGCATGTTTTCCCCAATAGGCATCTACAGAGAAAATTACCGTACCTAGCGAGATCATTCCCAGCGATAAACTTAGAAATAAGCTTTTATTCGGAAAATTAAAATTTGCGATGGCAAGAACCAAGATCAATAAACCGGAAAGGCCAACAGCACTTGCTATTTTTTGAGTGGTGGAAATACTTTTTGGAGCATCCCCGGTGATAGACATATTATGTTCGATATTGCTCATATAGTTTATGCGTTTTGGAGATTTTTCTTGAAGCCTTCAAATATTTTTGCCTCATGCCGAGCATAAAATTCAGGATCAAAATTGGCCTGTTTTAGATTGGCAAGAACGTAATTGATTTCTCGCTCTTCAGTTAGCCAACGATCTAAAACTTCGTGTCGCATTCTAATTCCGAAGCTATTTATTCCTAAAAAAAGTTTCGTTTTTTTATCGAAACTTATCGTGATCGCTTTGGTGTTATCTTCATGCTGCCAATGAAAATGCTGTTCATTTTCTTTAGGTCTTGGCCAAACCCAACCGTAAGTTTGATATTCGATATCAAAGAATTTAGCCGAATTAAACCAATTCCCAGGATTATATTGAGATTTCTCTCCGGTAAGTGTTAGTGCTAAAGTTTCGCCCATCATGCGGCCGGTATACCAAACGGCTTCAACCGGTTTTCGCTGGTCAATGGCTTCTTGTTGTTCGGCACAATCGCCAATGGCATAAACATCGGGAATATTAGTTTCTAAATAAGAATTCACCAAAATTCCTTTATTTATCGCTAAATCTGAATCTTTTAAAAAATCAATATTTGGGCGTACACCGGCACAAAGTCCCACAAGTTGGCAATCGATTTGTTCGCCGGTTTTGGTGATTATAGAACTGACTTTCCCATGCTCATCTGGAATTATTTTGTCGAGTTCGGTTACTGTTCTTAGGTCAACGCCATTAGATTTAATATGTTCAGAAATCATATTCGCGTCTTCAAAAGGTAATACCGAATGCCAGAAAGCTTTTTCTCGAACTAGCATAGTGACTTCAATATTCCTGGTGCGAAGCATTTCTGCTAGCTCTACGCCAATTAATCCACCGCCAATAATGACTGCTTTTTTGCAGTTTTTCGTGTTTTTTTCGAGTAACTCTAAATCCTGTTTTGAAACCAATCCCTGCACTCCGTTTAGATCTTCACCTTCCCAACCAAATTTGTTAGGGATCGATCCCGTTGCTAGAATCAGTTTGTCGTAATTAAGTTTGTCGCCATTTTTAAAATGAAGTGTTTTTTCACTAAAATCGATTTGCTGTACCCAGCCATTTTTTAGATCGATTCGGTTTTTCTCCCAAAACCAGTCTTCGTAAGGTTTCAGGTGATCCCACTTCATGTGCCCCATGTACACATACATCAGCGCAGTACGAGAAAAAAAGTAATCACTTTCCGCAGAAATTACCGTGATCTTTTTATCCGATCGTTTGCGGATATGCCGTGCAGCGGTAATTCCAGAAATTCCGTTACCAAGAATAACGATGTGCTCCATGCTTTTGCAGATATTGCTTAATGATTTCTATTCGAAGTGCAATTTAAAAGTTAGTCGAAAATAAAGAAGTATCTTAACTTATAATGTCGAAAAGCAATTTTAAAATTGAGTATGTTTATTTAATTTTTTAGATAGATGCTGATTTTCTTTAATTTAAGCTTAAAAATAAGGTGGGTTCAATGAAATTTAATTTTTGGTTAATTGTTGCGGTTACTCTTTTTCATTGCAGCTGCCAGCCAGATTTCCCTAAATTAAAATATAACGGTTTAAGTTTGGTAGCTTCCCGAGATTCGTTAAAAATCGAGCATATTCTTCCGCTTAAAAATGTAAATGCGAATACCGTTGCCTTAATGCCTTTTGCATTTCTTCAGGATTTAAATAGTCCCGAGTTGCATTTTAATCACGAACGGCAATGGTGGGGAGAACGTGTAGATGGTGTCCAGCAAAATATCCAGGTACTTCAGGGAAATGGATTAAAAATCATGCTTAAACCTCAAATTTGGATCTGGCATGGCGAATTTACCGGGGATCTTAATATGACTTCAGAAGAACACTGGCAAACTTTCGAAAATAGCTATCTGGAATATATTTTATTGTATGCTGAACTGGCCGAAAAAGAACAAATTTCACTTTTTTGCATAGGAACCGAGCTTTATAATTTTACTGAAAAAAGACCTGAATTTTGGAAGAAGATGATCGCTGAAGTGCGCAAAGTTTATTCAGGAAAAATTACTTATGCTGAAAACTGGGATAAAGTAGACCGGTTTGAACTTTGGGACGAACTCGATTTTATTGGCGTAGATGCTTATTTCCCGATAAGTGAATCAAAAAATCCTACAGAAGCCGAATTGATCGCCGGATGGAAATCGCATAAAAAAATGCTTCAGCAATTATCTTCAGCATATAAAAAGCAGGTGATATTTACTGAATACGGCTACAGAAATATTGATTTTACAGCAAAAGAACCCTGGCAGGCTTCTACAAGAAGAAGAGGGGATAAGGTTCCTGAAAATCTAAATGAAGGATTACAGGCAAAGGCTTTACAGGTAATTTATGATGAATTTTGGCCAGAACACTGGTTTGCCGGCGGATTTCTCTGGAAATGGCATCACGATCACGAGCGTGCCGGCGGAAAACAAAACGATCGTTTTACTCCACAAAATAAACTGGCCGAAGAAACCGTAAAAGTGAATTACGGCAAGTATGTGAATTAAAGAGATTCGTTGGTTAGGATTGTTTATTTAAGTTCCAGTTGTAATCTCTAAAAGAAATATTATTCCAATTCTTCATTTTTACCTCGCTATAGCGATTTATGTATTCGCCAATAGTAATACTGCCGTTGGTAAAATCGCCACTATACCAGTCGAAAATTCTAGAAAGATGTGCAGATTCTGGTTTTATAAGATTCTTAGATGAATTTATAAAAGATCGGGTTGCAAATTCTAATTGCTCATTGATAGCCCCGGCGGTGTAGGCTTCGTTTAATAATCTTGGGCTGGAAATTGCAGCTTTACAAATCGCAAAATTAACTCGGGGTTCGTTCATTCTTCTTAGAATACTGTTTTCTAAGGCGCCCAGAGAAATTTGCTTTGTACCCATGCTAACAAATTCTTTAGTGGTTGCACCATCGATATTCTGAATGGTTTTTAAAGGATAATTATCCAGAACTATCTTTACGGTATTAGCATTGTAGGTGTTTATGTAATAAGCCAATTGTTCTTGAACAGACCAGGATTGATCTGGTTTATTTTCTGAAAGCATCTTGATGTATTTATCGAATGCTTTTCGATCTTTTTTGAGGCCTTCATAGTTTACTAGTCCTCTTTCATCTACATATTTTTGAAGCAAATTATGCCAGGTAGAATGATCAATATTAGTAGAAGTATTAGAAATCGTTGAAATTAACTCGCCTTTTACCTGTGTATGAGGTAAACCCTTACTGGAAAATCCAGCCGCTGAAAATAAGGCGCAGCTGCTTAAACCAATAGGGAAAATGGCCATTATCAATATTCGTTTAAGTAGGTTAAAATTTTTCATGCTGCGCAATTTTCAGTTTAAATTTGGTGTTTAGCAACACCCGCCACCATCGTAATGGAAGGTAGATTCGCTAATAAAAATATCATCTCGGCCTAGATCTTTTAATGCTTTTGCGGTTTTATCGCAAATCGCTAAAGGCTGATTTTTTAAAAGAACATGCCCTTTTTTATCATCAAAATGATCGTCTTCTCCATAATAGATCGCTGCTTTTCCGGTAAAGATACAAGGTCCGTCTTTTGGCATGGGATCTTTAATGGCGGCAACTTCTATAGATTCAATATAAATCAATTCGTTGGTTGGATAATGTTTTGGATCCAAAATTCTGTATGGTTTTCTGGCTCTAATTTCTATGGTTCCAAAGCCAACATCGGTTAAAGCTTTTACATAATCTTTAATAGGTAAACTTCCGCTAAGACATAAAGCTCTTAATCGTTCGTCATTTCTAAGCTCTTCATTCATTTCCTGCTCGCAGGTAGGATCGCTCATCACCAGTTTACCATGTGGTTTTAAAACACGGTACATTTCTTCAATTGCTTTTTTAAGATCTTCAGCTTTAAAAATATTGAACAGGCAATTTTGAGCAGCAACATCAACCGAATTATCTTCTACCGGAAGATGAAGCGCATCGCCATTTTTCAAATCCACAAAATCTGAGCTAAACCAATCATTTTGTTCTTCAGCAATTTTGAAGTTTTTTCTTGAAGCTTCCAACATTTCATCTACGGCATCGATCCCAATTACGCCATGTTTATGTCTTGAGAAATAAGCGAATTGTAATAATTCCATTCCGCCGCCAACACCAACATATAAAATACGCGGATTGTTAGAAAGATCACGTGCATGTACGGTGCTTCCGCAGCCATAATTCATTTCCTGCATGATCTTAGGGATCTTTAATCCCGGCAATTCCCAAATAGGATTTGTAGTACAGCAAAGCCCAACATCTGGTGTAAGTGCTGCATCTTTATAAACGTTTTTTGTGGTTTCTAAGTAACTGCTCATTTGTACTAAAGCGTTTTGATAAGTTCTCTAAAGAGAACGATCATTTGAGGTTCGGCTTTTTCAGCCATGGCAATGATCTCACTAATATCTACCGGTTTAAGATCGTCTGGATTTCCTTCATCTGTAATCACTGAAACTGCCGCAACCGGGATCTTTAAATGATTCGCTACAATAATTTCTGGAACCGTACTCATTCCCACAGCATCTGCTCCGGCGATCTTAAGGAAGCGATATTCAGCTCTGGTTTCTAATTGTGGCCCTAAAACTGAAGCGTATACTCCTTTATGTAGGTTGATATTGTTTGTTTTTGCGATCTTTTCTAATTCGGCATTCATGTCTGGATCGTAAGGTTGCGCCATATCCACAAATCGTTCCCCAAGTTGCGCTACGCCTTTAAAAGCTAATGGCGATCCTCCCTGAAAATTAAGATGATCGTCGATTAACATTAACTCTCCTTTTTTGTAATCCAGATTTATAGATCCTGCCGCGTTAGAAACCAATAATCTGTTTATTCCCAGTCTTTTCATTACTCTCACCGGGTAAGTCACGTCCTGCAAAGTATAACCTTCGTAAAGATGAAAACGCCCTTGCATTACCACTACCTTTTTGCCTTCAAGGCTTCCGTAGATCAATTTTCCTTTATGAAATTCTACCGTAGCAGTTGGAAAATATGGAATGTGATTATAACTGGCTTCGTGTTCGATATCTATTTCGTCTACAAGTTTTCCTAGTCCGGTTCCTAAAATAATTCCGATTTCTGGAGCCTCAAATCCTTTAGATTTTAGATAATCGGTTGATTCCTGAATTGCGTCTGTCATGGTCATGGTCGTTCTGTAAAAAATGGAATAAAAGCAGGATGATCTTTAATGTCTGAATATAGGTCTATATCATTCCGCTTTTGTAATAATTTATAATTTGATTTTGTAAGGTTGTTTAATGTATCCTGAAGTACCGTTGAGGTTCCCCAGTTTTTATTTTGAAAGAGATTTTCCTGAAGTTGGGTCATTCCCAATAAATAATAGCCACCATCTTCAGCCGGGCCAATCACTACTTCATTTTCGTTCAGCAATTCAAAAGCCTGCTCTAAATCTTCGGTTTTAATATCATAAAGATCAGATCCTATAATAACGATTTTCGAGTAACCCTCTTTAAAACCTTCAGCAAAAGCATTTTTCATTCGCTCACCCAGATCTTCGCCTTTTTGTTTTTTCTTCTGAAAAAGAGCATTATCCCATAAATCATTTTCTTTTATTTCTTCGGAATAATATACTGCTTTATTAGTGTTTAGCGGAGCGCAAATCTTTGCCGTATGCTCCAGCAAAAATTTATAAATATCTAATGCAGCCTGATCTCCTATATCTTTGGCAAGTCTGGTTTTTACTTTACCAAATTCGGGATTACGAGTAAAAATTAAAAGTAAGTTTTTTGAAGTATTTGTTTCTCTCAAAAAATCATATTTTGTATCTGAAAAGCTGATTTTTAATGCTTTTTACAAAGCCTTCAGATGTATTGCATTCCTAGCAATATACTATGATTATATGAAAATGTCGACTAATTTTTTGTGAAATTTATAAAGGCCGAGATTGTATATTATTCAACTTAATTTTTAGAAATTGAACTCGCTCGTTTTGCCAAGAAAAAGAAGCCGATTTTATACAATTTCAGGATTAAATTACATCAGAAAAGCTAGAAAATATTTCTTTAAAAAGAACTTGTAATTTGAGTGAAATTAGATCGTAGAACCCTGGCAACTACTTCCTGCACCGGCGGTACAGCCGTAGCAATGCTGAGAAATAATGATATTTCGATCATTTAGCAAATCTTCGTTGTACTCGCTAATGTGTTTTACTTTAGAATTCACCTTTAGATCCAACATTTGATTAAAATCACAATCATAAAGCCAGCCATCCCAACTAATCGAAATCGTATTGGTACACATTACATTTTCGACGGCAGCGGGATTGTAAGCATCTACCAAAGAATACATGTAATCTTCGTAATTTTCTGAAGCAATTAAATATTCCAAAAATCGGCTTATCGGAAGATTTGTGATCGCAAAAAGACTATTAAAATCGATATTGAAATCTTCTTTTAGCGCTTTCTTGAAATCATTTTCCATCGCTGCCTGGTTGGTAGGTAAAAATGCACCTGATGGATTATAAACCAGATCTAATTTGAGGTCGCTGCCCGGTTGTGCATAGCCTACTTCATTTAAAAGCTGCAGCGCTTTTATCGATTTATCGAAAACTCCGTTTCCGCGTTGTTTGTCTGTTTTCTCGCGCTTGTAAAAAGGTAGCGAAGAAACCACATGAACATTATGTTTCTTGAAGAAATCGGGTAGATCGTGATATTTTTTATTCGCTAAAATGATGGTAAGATTAGATCTTACGATAAAATCTTTGATCCCTGCTTTAGAAGCTTCTTCTACAAACCATCTAAAATTGGGATTCATTTCTGGCGCACCGCCAGTAAGATCTAAAGTATGCGCGCCGGTATTTTTAATAACTTCCAGGCATTGTTGCATGGTTTCTTTAGTCATTATTTCTTTACGATCTGGCCCGGCATCTACATGGCAATGCGAACAAACCTGGTTGCACATATAGCCAAGGTTTAGTTGCAATATTTCCAGCTTTTTAGGTTTAAGCGGGAAATGACCACTTTCTGCAATTTTATCTTTAAAAGTTGGAAGCTCTCCTTCTTCAAAAATTCCTTCACTTAATAATTCCAGTTGTCGTTGAGGGCTGGATAGATCGTCTTCTCTTGCTTTTAGGGATTTTAAAGACATATAAAAATATTGTACGCTGGTTTAGACGAAAAGATTAGCTTTGGTTTACATGCTAAGCTTTTTGTACTTATTCATCATTTGTACACCATGTACAAGAGTTGCGCCACTTTCTATGGCCGCACCGGCATGAACGGCTTCCATCATTTCTTCTTTGGTAATGCCTCGCTGCAAACCATCTTTAGTGTAGGCATCTATACAATAAGGACATTTTACCACGTGAGAAACTGCCAAAGCGATAAGTGATTTTTCACGGGCAGAAAGTGCTCCTTCTTCAAAAACTTTTCCGTAGTAATCAAAAAACTTTTTCCCAAGCTCTTCGCTCCATTCTGTAATTTCACCAAATTTCCTTAAGTCGGCCGGATCATAATATGTTTTAGACATAAATTGTTTTTAGGTAAAGATACAATTTATGTAATCCTATCTTTAAAAATTGACTTTAGATCTATAGAAACTGAAAAACTTTTGTAGCTGGAGTTTTTATTTTTTTAATAAATAAATGCTGAAAATTATACAATTTTAGCTTCAATTTTTAAACGAGTTTGTAGCAAACCGTTAAGCTGCTTGCTGTTAACGAAAGCCTGAAGAATTTGCTAGAATTATTCTAATTTAATTATATTAGTGCAAAGGCAAAACCTGGAGTTTAATTTATCGAATCTCAGCTATTTATTATTTAATCCTGTATGCCGCGCTACTAGCGGTATATAACGATGAATAACGTTTTTCACATAACTAATAGTTGATAACACACAACTTTAACTATCGTAAAGAAAAATTGACTTCAAATATTAATTTTACCAGTCGCAACGTTCGTTTAAACGTTTACAAATAGAAAATAAACAGGCAAAGAAGATGAGTCGTCTGTTTTAAAGAGCTGCAGATTTTATGAGAATAGACGTTAATACTTTACCTGTAAATGATATAATTAAAGACATCTCTAAATGTATTGATGCTCCAATAAAAAATGGGGCAGGGGAGCTTATTTTAGAGATTCCTTCAAGTATTGGCGAGGGTTATATTAGGGGATCCAGTTTTGATTCAGGTATTGGTATTGTAACATATAATTGTAAGTTTTACGAAGACATAGATATTCATTTTACGTTAAGTAGTGTACATCCTTTAAAATTTATATTCTGTTCTCAGGGAAGTGTAGATCATTGTTTTGAAGATTCTGAAACGGCAAATACCATCGATAGCTTTCAAAATATTATTGTGTCGAGTAGTGGTTACAGCGGGCATGTGCTAAGTTTTAAAAAAGATGTAGCCACGCATGTATCAAGTTTAGAGATTATACGCTCTATTTTTTCGAATCGTGATAATTACCAGTTTCAGGGAATAGAGCCAGAGCTTAAAGAGATTTTTAAAGATAAGATTTCTGAAAAGGAATTTTACTACCAGGGGAATTACAGTTTAAAGTCGGCAGATCTTATGGAAGAAATTGCCACTAAAGAATTTACAGGTTTTTTGCGTTCCATTTTTCTTGAAGGAAAAGCTTTTGAAATGTTAGTGGTGCAAATTGCCCAATATCAGGATGACGAAGCTGAAGATAAATTACCACAAATTCTTCGGAAGTCTGATATCGAAAAAGTAAACTATGTAGCAAAAAGGATTGAAGGCGATCTGGCAAGCAATCTTACCGTTGAAGCTTTAGCCAAGGAAGCAGGAACCAACGTTAATAAACTACAGGAAGGTTTTAAGTATATTTATGATCTTACAGTGAACAAATATATTCAGCATAGAAAATTAGAAGCAGCTAAAGAAATGCTGATGAATACCGATAAAAATATTTCTGAAATTGTTGTGGCTATTGGCTTAAATAATCGTAGTTATTTTTCTAAGATTTTTAAAGAAAAATATGGCGTTAGCCCAAAGTATTTCTTGAAGTCGAGTTCAAGACAGGATCAGGATTAATCCTGATCTCCATTTTTTAAAATCGCTTCTTTTGCTTCGTTAATATAGCTGCGGCCAATGGTGTAGCGGCTACCACCAATTTCAATACTATTTCCTTCTATCGCTTCAACTTTTGGAATAGCGATGGTGTAAGAGCGATGTATTCTTATAAATCGATCTTGTGGTAAACTTTCAGTAAAACTGCTTAAAGTTTGATGAACGATGTGCTTATCTGTAGCGGTGATAATTTTAATGTAATCTTTTAAACTTTCGATCACCAAAATATCATTCAGATAAATTTTTCGCATTCGTTTTTTATCAACTTTCACGAAAATATGTTCTGTTTCAGGAACCGATTTTGTAAGATTTTGGCTCTCATTTTTCAACTTTAAAGCTTTATTTACGGCCTTTAAAAATCGAGGAAAAGGGATGGGTTTTATTAAAAAATCGAGTATCTCTAATTCGTAGCCTTTTACAGCATATTCTTCGTGAGCTGTGGTAATAATCACATTGGGCTTATGGGGCAGACTTTCTAAAAAGCTATAACCATCTAAAAGAGGCATATTTACATCTAAAAAAAGTAAATCGACTTCGTTTTCCTGTAGATAATTCATACAATCTACTGCATTTGTAAAGGTCTCTTGTAGGGAGAGCTCTTTAATCTGTTCCACATAGTTTTTTATCACCTTTATTGCTAAAGGTTCATCATCAATTATGATACAGGAAAGACTCATTTTAGTTTTAGTTTTAATTCAATTAAAAATTGCCCGTTTTTTTCACCAATATCAAGTTGGTATTCTTCTTTGGTGTAGCCAAGTTCGAGGCGTTTTTTTACGTTTTTTATTCCAATTCCGCCAGAAGGCTTTAGTTTTTTAGGGAGCTTCATTTTACGTTTTTGGGACGTAGAGTTAGCGACTTCAAAGTAAAGAAAATCATCTTCAACTTTTAATTTTATCTTTACAAAAACATTCCCTATGTTTTCGTTTACCCCATGCTTAAAGGCATTTTCTACAAAAGGAATAAGAAGCATAGGTGATAATTGTTTTCCTAAAATATCTCCAGAAATTTCCATTTCTACATTTAAATTCTCGCCGTATCTAATACGTTCAAGATCCAGGTAGTTTTGGATACATAATATTTCTTTTTCCAGGCTTTGCCTTTTATTTTTTGTCTCGTAAAGTAAATAGCGCATTAGCTCAGAGAGTTTTAAGACTACATCTGGAGCTTTGTTCGATTTTTCCAGAGTTAACGCATAAATGTTATTTAAAGTATTAAAAAAGAAATGCGGAGAGATCTGAGATCGTAAGAATCTTAGCTCGGTTTCTAATTTAGATTGCTCTAGTTTTGCTGCTTTTTGGTTGGTAGAAATATAATCTATGGTGATTTTAATTGCGGTAACAAAAGAGATTACATATAACTCGCCTAACATCATCTGGATTACATAATTTGGTGTAAGCGAATGTGTTTCTGGTCCTTCTGGCCACACGTTATTACTAATTAAAAAATAGGTAAGCTCAAATTTGATGATTACCATGCAAAATATTGTAGCTATTAACGTAAGACTAAATAAAATAAATCGCCGTTTATAGATAAACGTTGGGATAAGAAAGTATATCGTAAAATAGCAAAGAAACATGTGTATGGGGAAACCTAAAAGATTTCCCTTAATCGATAATGGATAGTCTTCGTAATAGCTCCCCCATCTTAATGTGTTGAAAATAAAATAAATACCCCAAAATATGATATGGTGTAGGGTCTTGATTTCGTAATCTGCAAATCTAGGAAGTCTAAACAGGTTTTTTATGGATTTTGCCTTAGCCAATTTTTATATTTTTCTTAACTTTTTAGTTGTTTGTCCGTTCAGATATGTCATTGGTCTAATATCTTTTTAAGAGTTGATGAATATATAAATATTTAGCTTAGAAGTTGGGGTGACTCAACGATTAATCCGAAAAAACTACAATTATGGTAAAACGATTTTGCACAATAACTGCATCATTTTTACTCTTAATTTCCTGTAAAAAAGAGGGAGATGAAAATCTAAAAGAATCGCCAAAATCTGAAGATTTGGTAGGTGTCGTAAACCCTTTTATAGGAACTGGAGGTCATGGTCACACCTTTCCGGGAGCCAGCCGTCCATTTGGGATGGTGCAGGTAAGTCCAGATAACGGTACAAGTGGTTGGGACTGGTGTTCTGGATATCATTATTCAGATTCTCTGGTGGCAGGATTTAGTCATTTGCATTTATCAGGTACTGGTATTGGTGATCTTGCCGACCTTCTTTTTATGCCGGTGAATAAAAAAATCGATTTAACCAAAACTGTAAAGGAAAGAAACGATATACCTTATCTTTCTAAATATTCTCACGATAACGAAACTTCTAAACCTGGTTACTACCAGTTGTTTTTAGAAGATTTTGATGTTAATGTAGAGCTTACATCGTCTTTAAGAACAGGATATCATAATTATACTTTTGGAGAGGGCGAAGAGCAATCTGTAGTGATCGATCTTGGTTTTGCAATTAACTGGGACGAGCCAACAGAGACTGCTATAAAAATAGAAGACGAAACTACGATCACTGGTTACCGTCACAGCACAGGTTGGGCAAAAAATCAAAAAGTGTTTTTTGTAGCGAAATTCTCTAAGCCAATCATTAATTCTGAATTATATACTGAAGCTAAACTTTCTGAAGCATCTGAGGTTGAAGGGAAGAAAACTTCAGCACAATTATTCTTTGATACAGCAGATAAAAAACTTCAGGTTGCAGTAGCATTATCTTCAGTAAGTTTAGAGAATGCAAAAGAAAATCTGGATAGCGATGCTAATTTCAACTTTGAAGAAATTAAAACCGAATCTAAAGAAACCTGGAATGAAGCACTTTCAGATATTGTTGTAGAAACTCCAATAGATTCATTAAAAGAGATTTTCTATACTGCTCTTTATCACACTAAATTATCTCCAGTAACATTTAGTGATAAAAATGGCGAATTTCGATTACAAAACGATAGTATTTCCAGCGCTGATGGCACAACTTATTCTACGCTTTCACTTTGGGATACTTTTAGAGCAGAAAACCCATTATTAACGATCACAGATCCAGATAAAGTTCCAGATATTATCAATTCTATGCTTGCGTATTATGATGAGAGCGGGACTTTACCAGTTTGGACGCTTTATGGAAACGAGACTAATACCATGACAGGTTACCATTCTATTCCTGTAATTGCAGAAGCTTATTTCAAAGGAATAAAGGGTTTTGATCCCGAGCGTGCTTTTGAGGCTTTAAAATCTACAATGATGCAAGATCAACGTGGGCTTAAAGAACTTAGAGAGTATGGTTATATTCCTTTCGATCTAGGAAACGAATCTGTAACCAGTACTTTAGAATATGCTTATAACGATTGGTGTGTGGCGCAAATGGCTAAAGCCTTAGATAAGCAGGAAGATTACGAGTATTTTTCGAAGCGAGCAGAATCCTTCAAAAAACTTTTTGATCCTGAAACAGGATTTATGCGAGGAAAATCGGCTAAAGGAGAATGGCATTTACCTTTCGATCCTAAGCATTCGCAACATCGTGTAAATACAGATTATACTGAAGGGAATGCATGGCAACACAGCTGGTTTGTACTTCACGATCCAGAAGGCTTAATTGAACTTCATGGAGGAGCCGAGCCATTTACTGAAAAATTAGAACAGCTTTTTAACGAAAGTTCAGAAATTACAGGAGAGCATACTTCCGCAGATATTTCAGGCTTAATTGGGCAATATGCACATGGTAACGAGCCAAGTCACCATATTGCTTATTTATTTAATAAAGCAGGTAAGCCGTGGAGAACTCAATATTATGTTCATGATATTTTAAATTCTCAGTATAATACAACGCCAAACGGACTTTCAGGTAACGAAGATGCAGGACAAATGTCTGCATGGTACGTTTTAAGTTCTATGGGATTATATCCTTTTAGCCCTGCAAGTGCGACCTACGAAATTGGTACACCAATTTTCGAAAAGTCTACGATCAAGCTTAAGGATGGTGGTACGTTTGTGATCACTGCTGAAAATGTTTCTCCAGAAAATTTCTATATCCAGTCAGCCAAACTTAACGGAGAAGAATTTAATACTACTACAATTTCTCATGAACAAATACTTGCGGGTGGATCTTTAGAATTTGTAATGGGAAGCGAACCGAATAAAAACTGGGGTGTAGCCAAAAAATAAGCAGAATTAATGCATATAGTAGATGTAATTATAATTGTCCTTTATATCATTTTAACCCTGGGCGTTGGCGTTTGGGTGTCTAAAAAAGCCAGCGAAGGTTTAGATTCTTACTTTTTAGGAGGAAAGACCATAAAATGGTATTACCTGGGATTAAGTAATGGTTCTGGGATGTTCGATGTATCGGGTACCGCCTGGATGGTTGGAATCCTATTTTTATACGGGGTAAAAAGTTTCATGTTTATGTGGATGTGGCCCATCTGGAACCAGGTTTTTGTAATGATGTTCCTGGCCGTTTGGATTAGACGTTCAAAAGTAATGACGGGATCTGAGTGGATTTTAACTCGGTTTGGTGATGATAAAGCAGGACGAGCTTCACATTTAATCGTAGCTATTTTTGCAGTAGTTGCTTCTATAGGTTTTATCGCTTATTTCTTTGAAGGTGCCGGTAAGTTTATGACGGTAATTCTTCCTTGGGATGCAAGCCTTACTATTGCTGAAACAACGCTGCTAAATTCAGAGCAAACCTATGCCTTACTTATTATATTTTTTACCACGATTTATACCATTAAAGGAGGAATGTTCTCTGTGGTAACCACAGAGGTTTTACAATATTTAATTATGGTACTTGCCGGGATTTTAGTGGCAGGTTATACATTTTACGCATTTACTGATGTCGAGGTAAATACTTTAATTCCTAAAGAATGGAAAAATGTTTTCTTCGGAAATGAACTTACCGGCTTCTGGTCTGGAGATTACGAAGAGTTTAACCGACTTATAGATACACAGGGGTATAAAATGTTTGGTGCTTTTATTGGAATGACGCTTTTTAAAGGTTTCTTTTCGAGTGTAGCAGGACCAACTCCGGGTTACGATATGCAGCGAATTCTTTCTACCAGAAATGTAAAAGATGCAGCGTATATGAGTGGATTTACAAATCTGGTTTTGTTTATTCCTCGTTATCTTTTAATTGGTGGTATCGTATTGATTGGGCTTGTTTTCATAGCGCCTCAAATGCTTGAAGCTGGAGCGGTAACCGGTAACGATCTTGAAGTAATTTTACCAAAAGTAATCAATAATCACGTTCCGGTTGGGATTAAAGGATTATTGCTGGCAGGATTATTAGCCGCGTTTATGTCTACATTTTCTGCTTTTGTAAATGCAGGGCCAGCTTATATCGTAAATGATATTTATAAGAAATATTTTAAGCCAGTAGCTTCAGACAGGCATTATGTAAAAGCGAGTCATATTGCTTCTTTTGGTGTAGTTACCCTGGGAGTTATTATGGGCTTTTTTGCAGATTCTATAAACTCGATTACGCTTTGGATCACTAGTGCACTTTATGGTGGCTATGTTGCCGCAAACTTTTTAAAATGGGTTTGGTGGCGTTTTAATGGCTGGGGATATTTTTGGGGAATGTTAGCAGGTTTAATTATCGCAACGCTTCAGTTTTTCTTAGATCAGAATAAAGCGAATTTAGAAGCAGGTACTTTACTGCATGACCTTTCAGAAATTCCGGCGATCTATTTATTTCCTATAATTCTTGGATTCTCGCTATTAGGTTCTTTGTTAGGAACTTTCTTAACCAAGCCTACAGATATGGCAACATTAAAATCATTTTACACTAATGTACATCCCTGGGGCTGGTGGAAGCCGGTTAGAGATCATTATTCCGAAGAAAAAATAGAAAAAAACAATGATTTTTGGCTGGATATGTTCAATTGTATTATTGGGATTATCTGGCAATCGAGCATGATCTTATTGCCAATATTTTTGGTAGTGAGAGACTATAGCAAAACATGGATGGCTGTGGCCGTTTTTGTGTTAACCAGTTTAATACTGAAGTTTACCTGGCTGGATAAAGTGAAAAATCTGGAAACCAGTGAAGACGATATTTAATAAATAAAGAAGTAACCTGATTAATTATTAGGATTAAAATAATAAAAATCTCGATTTTCGAGTAAAATAAAGAAGATGATGAAGAATATACCTTGGCAGGATAAACCTGAGAATTGTACAGATGTACTTTGGAGACATAGCGAAAACCCTATTATCGATCGATATGCTATACCAACTTCTAACAGTATTTTTAATAGTGCTGTAGTTCCTTTTGAAGATGGATTTGCCGGGGTTTTTAGATGTGATAACAAAGCCGTGCAAATGAATATTTTTGCTGGTTTTAGTAAAGATGGTATCAATTGGGATATTAACCACGAGCCAATCGAAATGCAGGCCGGTAATACCCAAATGATCGATTCAGATTATAAATATGATCCTCGTGTTACCTTCATCGAAGATCGTTATTGGATTACCTGGTGTAATGGATATCACGGCCCTACCATTGGTATCGCTTACACTTTCGATTTTAAAGAATTTTTTCAGTGTGAAAACGCTTTTTTGCCCTTTAACAGAAACGGAGTTTTGTTCCCTACAAAGATCAACGGTAAATATGCAATGTTAAGTCGCCCTAGCGATAATGGCCATACGCCATTTGGTGATATTTACATTAGCTACAGCCCAGATATGAAATACTGGGGTGAACATCGTTGTGTAATGAAAGTTGCTCCGTTTGAACAAAGTGCATGGCAATGCACTAAGATCGGTGCTGGCCCGGTGCCGATTTTAACAGATGAAGGTTGGTTGTTATTCTATCACGGTGTTATCGCCACCTGTAATGGATTTAGATATTCGGTAGGTGCTGCCATTTTAGATAAAAACGAACCCGATAAAGTAAAATACCGTTCACAGCCTTACTTATTAGCTCCGGCTGAACTTTATGAAATGACAGGAGATGTGCCAAATGTAGTTTTTCCTTGTGCGGCATTGCATTCGCATGAAGAGGATAAGTTAGCTTTGTATTACGGCGCAGCAGATACCTGCACAGGCGTTGCTTATGGTAAAATTAGCGAAGTAGTAGACTTTGTAAAAAATAACAGCTTATAAAATGAAATCGATTTTAGCCATTTTTGGATCTCTTTTTTGTATAAACGCTTTTGCGCAAGAGCCGCCACGTTCTTACGTGTCCTATAAAACTTCAGAAGAAATTGTTATAGACGGTAAAGCCGATGAAGCAAGCTGGAAAGAGGCAAAATGGACAGCCGATTTTATAGATATTGAAGGTGATAAAGTCCCAAAGTATAAAACCAATGCAAAAATGCTTTGGGACGACCAGTATTTTTATATCTACGCCAAATTAGAAGAACCACATATTTGGGGGACTCTAAAACAACGTGATACGGTGATTTTCTATAATAACGATTTTGAAGTTTTTATTGATCCAGATGGTGATACCCAAAAATACATGGAGTTTGAAGTGAATGCTTTAAATACTGTTTGGGATTTAATGCTTATCGAGGCGTATCGCGAAGGCGGGCCGGCGATCGATCACTGGGATATTAACGGAATTAAATCTGCCGTAAATATTGAAGGAACTTTGAACGATGCTTCAGATAAAGACCAATATTGGGAAGTAGAAATTGCTATGCCCTGGGATGCTTTAACTGAAGCTAGTGCAAATGGTAAAATTCCGCAGAACGATTTTTGGCGTGTTAACTTTTCTCGCGTAAACTGGAATCACGATCTTAAAGATGGTCGCTATTCAAGAAAGAAAGGTGAAAATGGCCAATATCTACCAGAATATAACTGGGTTTGGTCACCACAGGGTGTAATTAATATGCACGAGCCAGAGCATTGGGGTTACGTATTTTTTAGCGATAAAAAAGCTTCAGAAAATATCGAATTTCAGATCCCTGAAGACGAACATATTCGCTGGGCGATGTATTCGTTATACAGAGCACAAAAAAATTATTACTCAAAACATCAAAAATGGGCAAATACTGTAGATAAACTTCAGGATTCGCCTATTTCAGTTTTAAATAAAGAATTAAATCCGAAAATAGAAGTCCATTCTTCAGGGTATAATATTAGTATAGAAAGTCCTTTTTCAGGAGAAAAATACCTAATTAAAGAAGATGGATCCTTTATTCAATTAACCAAATAAATACTGTCCAGATTGGGCAATTTCAACAAACCTTAATCGTATGAAATTTAGATTTTTATTGTTTTCGATATTGGTCGCTTTCTCGACCATTTCGTGTTTAGATAATATGCAAAAGGCGAAAGCAAATACTGCGGAAGCTAACGAGGAAACTGCAGAAACTACTGAAGATTCAGATTTTAAATACTGGACATGGATCACCGCAGATGCCAGTAGAACAGATGAATCTTATACTGAAGAATTCAAAAAATATAAAGAGAATGGATTAGATGCAGTTTTAATAAATACTGATACAGATCCCGAATTACTTTCTCGTTTAACGCCACTTGCCAAAGCTGAAGGTTTAGAAGTTCATGCCTGGATCATGGCAGTAAATCGCCCAGGGGACGAAGTTGCTTTACAGCATCCAGATTGGTATCAGGTAAGCCGTAATGGTGAATCTTGTTTTGATCATCGCCCTTATGTAGATTATTACCAGTGGTTATGCCCAACCAGAGAAGAATCGAGAAACCATATTTTAAGTTTGGTAGAAGGTTTGGCAAAAGTTGAAGATGTAGAAACGGTACATTTAGATTATATAAGATTCCCGGATATTTTTCTACCTATTGGATTATTACCAAAGTATGATCTAGAGCAAACTACAGAAATGCCAGAATATGATTTCTGTTATTGTGATGTTTGTATCGCTAAGTTTAAAGAGATGCACCACAAAGATCCTAGAGATACCGACGATCCACAGATAGATATGGAGTGGAAACAATTCCGTTTAAACAGAATTAGAGATCTGGTTAACGATGCTTATAAAATCGTTCACGAAAATAACAAAGAGCTTAGTGCGGCAGTTTTCCCTTATCCAGAAATGGCAGATCACATGGTTCGCCAACGTTGGGATAAATGGGATATCGACTATGTATTGCCAATGATCTATAATAATTTCTATAATGAAGAAATAGATTGGATTGGTTTTGCTACAAAACAAGGTGTGCAGGATCTGGAAGCTAAGAATACCGAATTACATACCGGAATCTATATTCCTGAAATGACTCCTGAAGAATTAACTGAAGCCATCAACCAGGCAAAAGCAAACGGAGCAAAAGGCGTTTCTTTCTTTGATGGAGGTGCTTTTACTCCAGAAAAACTGGCAGCGGTTAAAGCAGCAAGTGAGGAATAATTAGAATTAAGAAGTTAGATTTTAGATCGCTTCGCTGTTAGACGTTAGAATTTAGATTATAGAAATTAGACTAGAGAACAGAGAGAAGAGATAGGAAGCAAGAACCAGGACTTATCATTTTAAGTTTTGAATGCTGAATTTTGAATGAATTCGCTACTGATAATTGAAAAGATTTATCATTTTAATTCTGCCTTGCCGGCAGGTAAAGTTTAGTGTGATGGAGAAATTTCAAAGTTTTAATAGATTTCTCGACTTCATTGCATTACGCTCGAAATGACAAAGTATAGTCATCCCGGACTCGATCCGGGATCTCATCTATTTGTTTTTTTAATCTGAGATTATAGCTAAGCTCTAAATGTAAAATATTGAGATTACAAAAGGCTGAAAGCTTTCAGCTTACTGCTTAAAATAATAGCTGACAGCTTATTGCTGAAGGCTAATCGCTTAAAAAATGAAATTAAAATTCTTAGGAATCGCTGTTTTAATAACGATTTTTTCCTGTAAAACAGAGGAAACTGAAGTAGGTAAAATAGCAGAAGAGCAACTTACACAATTTGTAAATCCGTTTATCGGGACAGATGGGCCGGGGAATACCTATCCCGGAGCAACTACGCCCTACGGGATGGTGCAGTTAAGTCCGGATATTGGTGTTGGCGGCTGGGATCGTATCGCCGGATATTTTTATCAAGATTCGATCATTACCGGTTTTTCACATATGCACTTAACAGGTACGGGTGCCGGCGATCTTTACGATATTTTGGTGATGCCAACCAATAGTCAGTTTTCAGAACGTATTCCAGAGAATAATCACAAACCATTTTCAAAGTTTGATCATGAACAGGAAGAAGCTTCACCTGGATATTATTCGGTGCAGCTTTTAGATTACGATATTAAAGCTGAACTTACCGCTACACCAAGAACCGGGATTCAGCGATTCACTTTTCCAGAGGATTCTTTATCACAAATTCATGTAGACCTTGGTTATGCTTTAAACTGGGATCGCGCTACAGAAACTCATCTTAAAGTAGTTAATGATTCGGTTATCGAAGGTTATCGAAAATCTACCGGATGGGCAAAAGATCAGCGTGTATATTTTGTGATGAAGTTTTCTAAAGCCTTTCAGGATTTCGAAATTTTAGAAAATGGAGCGAAAATTTCAGCAAAAGAAATCACCGCTGAAAACACCAAAATCATCCTGAATTACGAGACAACTTCAGAAGAGCAAATAGTGGTTAAAACCGGAGTGTCTTCAGCAAATATTGAAGGCGCTTACGCAAGTTTAGAGAAGGAAGCACCCGACTTTAATTTCGATCATTACCGCGAAGAAGCCAATGAAACCTGGGAAAAAGAACTTCAGAAGATAAAAATTGAAACATCAAATAGCGATCAAAAATCGATATTCTATACGATGATGTATCAATCGATGTTGGCTCCAACTTTATTAAGTGATCCTAACGGAAATTATAAAGGCGCGAATGATAGCATCGAAAATGCAGATGGTTTTAATCGCTACGATACCTTTTCGCTTTGGGATACGTTTAGAGCGGCGCATCCGCTTTATACGATCATTCAGCAGGAAAGAGTACCAGATTTTATAAAATCGATGTTAGCGCATTACCAGGAAACCGGTTTGCTGCCGGTGTGGTCGATGCAGGGGAACGAAACTAATATGATGCTAGGCTATCACTCGGTTCCCGTGATCGTAGACGCTTATTTTAAAGGTTTTGATTTTGATGCTGAACTAGCTTACGAAGCCTGTAAGGCAAGCGCAATGACCAGCACCCGTAAAATCGATGTTTTTGCTGAAAGAGGTTATGTTCCGGCTGAAGAAAAAGAAGGCGATTGGAGTGTTTCTAAAACTTTAGAATATGCTTACGACGACTGGTGTATCGCTATGTTCGCTAAGGATTTGGGGAAAGAAGACGATTATCAATACTTCTTAGAACGCTCTGGTTACTGGAAAAACACCTATGATTCTAAAACCAGTTTTTTTAGAGCAAAAAACGAAAATGGTGAATTTATCGCGGGATTTAATAGCAAGGAATATTCCGATTATTTTAGTGAAAGCAATGCGTGGCAATATTACTGGTTTGTGCCGCAGGATATTTCGGGTTTAATAAAAACTACCGGAGGCGAAGAGCGTTTTACGCAAAAACTGGATTCGATGTTTAGCTTTAATCCTGCTGCGGACGATAAATTGCCAATTTTTAGCACCGGAATGATCGGGCAATATGCGCATGGAAATGAGCCAAGTCATCACGTAGCGTATTTATACGATTACCTGGGAAAACCTTCTGAAACACAAAGACTGGTTCGGCAAATCCTAACCGAGCAATATAAAAATGAACCAAACGGACACTGCGGAAATGAAGATTGTGGACAAATGTCCTCGTGGTATATTTTTAGTTCGATGGGGTTTTATCCGGTAAATGCGGCGCAGGGAACTTATATGTTGGGCGCTCCTTTATTTGAATCTGCTGAAATTAATCTGCCGGGCGGTAAAAAATTCAGTGTAAAAACATCGAATTTCGCTGAAGAAAATCAGTTTGTTACTAAGGTAAAATTAAATGGAAAAGAGCTGAATCGTGCTTATATCACGCATAAAGAAATTGTAGAGGGAGGTGAATTGTTATTCGAAATGAGTAGCGAACCTGTAGACAGGGTTTTAGAAACTCCGCAGCCTAATACTATTTATTAATATTCGATAAATCTGGATATCATTTTATTTTCTAAATCAAGATTATATGAAATTGGTTAAAATTTTACTTCTTTTTATAGCGCTAGCCGCAATTGGTTGTGCAAAGAAGGAAAATCCGTCATTTACAAAAGACGATTTAGTGCTAATTCCGCAGCCAAAATCGCTAAAATTCAATAACGGAAGCTTCGAAGTAACCAAAAGCACCAAAATTATCATTCCGCAGGATAGTTTAGCCTCAGTTTCTTCAATTTTAAACGATCTTTTTAAAAAAGCTGCCGGATTTGAGTTGGAAACTTCAACAGAAGTAACTTCAGAAAATAGTATTCAGCTAAAAATAAATTCAGAAATCGCTAAAGAGGCTTACGAACTTAAAGTAACTTCAGAAAATGTGATTTTAGAGGCAAATTCTAAACTGGGATTTGTGTATGGATTAGAAACGATTCGCCAATTACTTCCGAAAGAAATAGAAAGTGCCTCGAAAATATCGAATATCGGCTGGTATATCCCAAATGTCGAAATTAGTGACGCACCGCAATATTCCTATCGCGGAAATATGCTGGATGTTTCGCGTCATTTCTTCGGAAAAGATTACATCAAAAAACATATCGATAGACTAGCGTTTTTAAAACTGAATACGTTTCATTTTCATTTAGTGGACGATCAGGGCTGGAGAATTGAGATCAAAAAATATCCAAAATTAACTGAAGTCGGCGGATTTAGAGTCGACCAGGAAGATAGCCACTGGAACGCGAGAACCAAAAATGATCCTGATGCCGAAGCAACTTTTGGCGGATTTTATACTCAGGAAGATATTAAAGAAATTGTGGCTTATGCGCAGGAAAAAGGAATTCGTGTAATCCCAGAGATCGAAATGCCGGCACACGTGATGAGTGCGATCGCGGCTTATCCATGGTTGTCATGCACGGGAGAACCTATTGCGGTTCCTTCAGGCGGAGTTTGGCCAATTACAGATATTTATTGCGCCGGGAAAGAATCTACTTTCGAGTTTTTAGAAGAAGTGCTTACCGAGGTGATGGAATTGTTTCCGGGAGAATATATGCATGTTGGTGGTGACGAAGCAACAAAAACCAACTGGAAAACCTGTCCCGATTGCCAACGCCGAATTAAAGAAGAAGGTCTTGCCGATGCAGATGAGCTGCAAAGTTATTTTATGAAGCGTATCGAGAAATTTTTGAATGAAAATAACAGAACGCTGATTGGTTGGGACGAAATTTTAGAAGGTGGTTTGCCAGAAGAAGCAACGGTGATGAGCTGGCGTGGTTTTGAAGGCGGATGGGAAGCATCAAAAGAAGGTCACGATGTGATCATGACGCCAACCAGTCATTTATATTTCGATTATTACCAGGGAAGTCCAGATCACGAGCCGGTGGCTTTTAACGCATTCACTCCACTAGAGCGAGTTTATGAATTTAGACCAGTGTTAGATTCGATGAGTGCCGAGCAGAAAAAGCATGTGCTTGGTGGGCAGGCCAATCTTTGGGCAGAATATGTGCCTACAGAAGAACATTCTGAATATATGTTATTTCCAAGATTAGCGGCTTTGGCTGAAGTGGTTTGGAGTCCTGAAGAACAACTAGGCTGGGAAGATTTCTCGGTAAGAATACGCAAAATGATGGACCGTTTTGAGATGATGGGGATTAATTATGCGAAAAGTGCGTATGCGATTCAGCCAGAATCTGATATTGATTTGGAAACCGGAGAAATTACGATCAAATTAAAATCTGAGTTTCCAAATACTGAAATTCGTTATGCCCTAAACGAAGAAGAACTTACTGCTGAATCTAGTGTCTACGAAAGCGAAATAAAAGTTGATACCGATACTAAAATTAAGGCTGCTGTTTTTAGTAATGCTAAAGTTATGGGGCCGGTCATGGATAAAACTTTTCAATTTCATAAGGCTGTGGCCAAGCCGGTGACTTATAAATATCCTTACAATCAAAGTTATGCTTCTACAGGCGAAACAGCGCTTGTAAATGTTTTAAAGGGGAGTAAGTATTTTAAAGATGGCCGCTGGCAGGGATGGATAGGGAATCCAGCCATTGTCACCATTGATTTGGAAGAAACAACGACGGTAAGTGAAGTTGTTGTGGGAAGTTTGGAAGAACAGGGAACCGGGATTTATTTTCCGCAGCACTTAAAAGTGGAAGTTTCTAAAGATGGAAAGTCTTTTAAAGAAGTAGCTTCTTTAAAAAGAGAATATCAAACCAATCCCGGGGCGAAAATCGAGAATTTTGAGTTGAAATTTGAGACTCAGGAAAATATTCAGTTTGTAAGAGTAAGTATAGAACCATTAGCAAAAACTCCTAATGGAGGCGGTGCGTGGTTGTTTTTAGATGAAATTCAGGTAAAATAATATTCGATGTTTTTAGTAAGAAATATTCTTTCAGTAGTAGTTGTATTTATAAGTGTTCAGTTGGCTTCGGCACAAACAGGATTCGATCCGCTTCCGTATGTAAATCCTTTTATAGGAACTTCAAATTATGGCGCTACAAATCCCGGGGCAATTGCTCCAAGAGGGATGGCAAGTGTGTCACCGTTTAACGTTGCCGGAAGAATAGATCTAAATCCGTTGGAAAAAGATAGTCAGTGGTTATCGAATCCATACGTACACGAAAATCAGTTTTTAACCGGTTTTAGTCATGTAAATATGAGTGGTGTTGGTTGCCCGGAACTTGGCGTGATCATTACCATGCCAACTACGGGAGAATTAGAAACAGATCATATAGAGTACGGAACAACATATTCTGAAGAAACTGCAGAAGCAGGATATTATTCGGCAAAATTAGATAAATATAATGTAAAAGCTGAAGCTACAGCAAGCACGAGAGCGGGAGTGAGCAGGTATTCTTTTCCGGCAGGAAAATCGAATGTATTACTGAATCTAGGTTTAGGATTAACCAACGAGCAGGGCGCTATGGTGCATGTTGTAGGGCCAGACGAGATCGAAGGAATGCGAATGGTAGGAAGTTTTTGTTACAATAATGCAGAAGCTGCTTATCCAGTTTATTTTGTAGCGAAATTCTCTAAACCAGCCGATGATTTTGGAGTGTGGAAAACACCTTATAAATACGAAGGTTTAGAGTCGCAATGGATGGGATACAACGGGAAAACCCGAATCAAGAAAGGATTTACCAGAGAGGTTGTTGGCGATAGTATTGGGGCGTATATGACGTACGATTTTAAAGAACCACAAGAAGTAGAAGTTCAAATTGGGGTGTCTTATGTAAGTATTGAAAATGCTCGTGAAAATTTAGCAAAAGAAGTTGGAGATTCCACTTTTGAAGAAGTATTGGCGGAAACAAAAAATGCCTGGAAAAAGAAATTGCAGGTTGCTGAAGTTGAAGGTGGAACAAACGATGAGAAAACGATTTTTTATACCGCTTTGTATCATACACAAATTCATCCTAACACTTTAAACGATATCAATGGTGAATATCCTGAAATCGCTACAGGTAAAATTGGGAAGACTGAAGGAACTCGTTACACCACTTTTTCATTATGGGATACCTACCGTAATTATCATCAGTTAATGAGTTTGCTGTATCCAGAAGAGCAGCTGAATATGGTGAGATCGATGTTAGAGATGTATGACGAAAATGGATGGTTGCCAAAGTGGGAGTTAAATTCAACCGAGACTTTTACGATGGTTGGAGATCCTGCGGCGGTAGTTTTAGCCGATACCTATTTACGTGGTTTAACCGATTTTGATGTTGAAAAAGCCTATGAAGCGATGCTGAAAAGTGCATTAGATACCACCAATAATCCATTGCGGCCAGGTTTAAAAGAATATATAAATAATGGTTATTTGGGAGTAGATGGTGAGGTTGAAGGGCCAGTGTCTACCACTCAGGAATATAATATTGCAGATTATGCGATTGCGCAGTTAGCCAAAGAGTTAGGTAAAAAGAAAGATTATAAGCAGTTTTTAAAACGCTCGATGTCGTATAAGAAATTGTATAATCCAGAGACCAAATTTATTCAGCCAAAAAATAGTGATGGCAGCTGGTTTGCTGAATTTGATCCATTAGCTGGTGCTAATTTTGCCCATAATCCTGGTTATATCGAAGGGAATGCGTGGCAATACTTGTTTATGGTGCCACATGATGTAAACGGACTAAAAAAATTAATGGGTGGAAATAACCAATTTGAAGCTCGGTTAGATGAACTTTTTGAAAAAGATCAGTTCGATATGGCTAACGAGCCAGATTTCGCCTACGGCTATCTTTATAATTTTATTCCGGGGAAAGAATACAAGGCTTCAGAAAAAATTCATGAGCTAATCGATACATATTGGCAAAATTTACCCGGAGGAATCCCAGGAAATGATGATACAGGAACTATGAGTGCTTGGATTATATATTCGATGATGGGAATTTACCCAATAACTCCCGCTGAACCCGTTTACACCTTCGTAACTCCAACTTTCGATAAAATTAAGCTACATCTTAATAAAGACTTTTATGAGAATGGGGAGCTGATAATTGAAAATAATACTGTTTCAAAAAAGGAGATAGAAGTTCAAATCGATGGTTCGTCTATAAAAAGACCTTTGTTAAATTTAACAAAAGATAACTTTCCTAAAAAAATAAAGTTTCTTTAATATTTGCTATTATTTTTTTATTAATTGTGTTAACTTAGTTTAAAATTAAGTTTTAATGTCAGTCGAAAACGTTTTTTATATTCATATTTTTCAGTATGTCTCTAAAACGATATTCTAAAGCTTTTCTTTTGATAAAAACTTAGTGAACCTATTAACTTAAAATTAGCAATATGATTGCTAGAGTATGCACTAACTAAAATTAATTACAAGTATGATTAAAAGAATTATTTTTTCGTTTTTGCTTGTAATGGGATTTATTCAACTTGCCAATGCACAGCAGCAGGAAGTAAGTGGAACCATTACAGAAGCTGAAACAGGTATGCCTTTGCCTGGAGTTACAGTCTTAGAAAAGGGCACATCTAACGGAACATCTACAGATTTTGATGGGAACTACACCATTACTGTAAGTGACGGAGCAACATTGGTATTTTCTATGGTAGGATACCAGAAATTTGAGGTTGCTGTAACCTCAGGAGAAATTAATGCTGAATTACAAACCGATACTGAAGCTTTAGATGAAGTTGTAGTAACGGCTTTGGGGATTAAACGTTCAGAAAAAGCATTAGGTTATGCGTTAACCGAAGTTGGGGGTGATGAACTTTCAGACGTTAAGCAGGTAAATGCAATTAATTCTCTGCAAGGTAAAGTAGCAGGTTTAAATGTAACCGGTGCAGCTACAGGTCCAGCAGGAACCAGTAACGTTTTAATTCGTGGTATTTCAAGTGTAGGAGGTAATAACCAGCCACTTTATGTAGTAGATGGGATACCTATTGATAATACCAACTTAGGTTCTGCCAGCCAATGGGGAGGATCAGATTTTGGTGATGGTATTTCGAGTATTAACCCAGATGACGTAGAATCTATTAGTGTTTTAAAAGGTGGTGCGGCAGCCGCCCTTTATGGTTCTAGAGCTTCTAATGGTGTTATTCTTATTAATACTAAAACCGGTAGAGGTCAGCAAGGTTTTGGAGTAGAGTATTCTGGCTCTGTACTATTTGAAAGCGTTATGTCTGATATTTACGATTTTCAAAAACAATACGGGCAAGGAAATAATGGTGCAGCACCACAAACCACTCAGGAGGCACTTTCTGCAGGAATGCAGGCCTGGGGAGGTAGATTAGATGGTTCAAATGTGATTCAGTTTGATGGGCAGGAAAGACCTTATACAGACCAAGGGAATAATCTTGATAGATTTTATAGAACTGCTTATACCTTAACTAATACCGTAGCTATTACGAAAGCAGGAGAAGGTTATAACTTTAGATTTTCTGCTACAGATTTAAGTAATGAAGATGTTATGCCAAATGCCGGACTTAACAGAAAATCTTTCTCTCTTAATGGAGGGGTGCAGTTAGCAGAAAAATTAAGTCTTGATGTAAGTGGTAAATATGTCCTTGAAGACGTAAAAAATAGACCAAGATTATCAGATTCTCCTGGTAACGCTAACTTTGCGGTTGTTTTATCTCCTCCAAACATTAATGTAGAAGATTATCAGCCTTGGATAAATGACGAGGGTACAGAGTATAGAGTTTCTAGTAGTACCTATCATCAAAATCCATATTTCTCTGCTTACGAATTTAGTAACAGTAGTTTAAGAAATAGATTTATTGGGTCTTCAACTGTAAGATATGATGTTACAGATTGGATGTATGTTTTAGGTAGAGCTGGTTTAGACCAATATACTTCCAGAATTACTTCTATCGAGCCATTTGGTACAGCTTATATTCCGCTGGGAGCAATGTCTGAAATTACCTATAATACAAAATTGGTTGATGCTGATGCAATGCTTGGATTTAATAAATCTTTCGATAAATTCTCTGGAGAAATTATCCTTGGAGCGAATAGCAACGATCAGAAAATTGAAAGAACAGAATTGCGAGGAACAGAATTCGTAATTCCTGCTTTGGAAGATATTAATAACCTTACAAATAAAAACTACACCTACGATTTTTCACAGGTTAAAAGAAACTCACTGTATTTCTCTACAGAGTTTTCTTATGATGATTTCTTATTCTTAAACATTACTGGGCGTCAGGATTGGTTCTCTACATTATCTCTTGCAGGTAAATCTAGCCCGAATACATATTTTTATCCTTCTGCAAACGCAAGTTTCGTATTTAGCGATGCCTTCGAAATGCCAGACTGGATCACTTTTGGTAAGTTAAGATTAGGTTATTCTGATGTTGCTGGTGGTGCCAACGATCCTTATCAATTAGCTTTAGCTTATGGTATTTTTGATACTTATAATGGTACAGGAGCTTCTGTTCCTTTAGGAAGAATAAGTAATGACAGATTACCGAATCAGGATCTTAAACCATTTTCTAAAGAAGAATATGAAATTGGTTTAAATCTGCAATTGTTTAAAAGCAGGTTAAGTTTAGATTTTGCTTACTATAGTAATACAACAACAGATGATATCGTACCAATCACTATTTCTAATGCTTCAGGATATAGTTCTGCGGTTGTAAATATTGGAGAGTTAACAAATAATGGTGTTGAAATGTTATTATCTGGTTCTCCAATTAAAAACGAGAACTTCACGTGGAATGTTTCTTATAACCTAGGATATAATAAAAACGAAGTAGTACAAACAGATGAAGACGGTAACCCATTATTTCCTGATGGATCATCTGCTACTAATGTTCAATCTGGTGCAATTGTAGGACAGCCTTTTGGAGCTATTTATGGTACTACTTATGTTAGAGACGACCAGGGAAGAATTCAGTACGATAGTAATGGAACTCCAACTGTTGGTCCACAGGAAGTACTTGGTAACGGAGTTGCTCCTTGGGCAATGGGACTTACCAATAACTTTAGATATAAGAACTGGAATTTATCTTTCTTAATAGATGCGAAATTTGGAGCTGAAATTTATTCAGGAACCAGTGCATTTGCAAACTATTACGGGGCAAGCCAAAATACTTTAGTGGGTAGAGAAAATGGTCTTCAAATAAATGGTTTTGATGCTTCAGGAGCCGATTATTCAACTACAATCGCTCCAGAAAATGTTGAAACTTACTACAAAAGATTATATGAGATTGCTGAAGAACATATTCAGGATGCCGATTTTATCAAATTTAGAGAGTTTAGTTTAGGATATAGCCTGCCAAGTGATCTATTAAAGAACACTTTTATTAACAGTGCTAATATTTCTGTTATTGGTAGAAACCTATTCTTTATTAAAAGAGAGACAGAAAATATCGATCCAGAATCTTCCTTTAACAGTAGAGGAGCTAGAGGTTTAGAAAGATTTGGACTTCCAACTAGTAGAAGTTATGGTCTTAATCTTAACATTAAATTTTAAAGAAGATATTGATGAAAAATAAAATATATACAGCCTTATTTTTGGTAAGCATTTTATTGTTGCAGTCTTGTGATGATAATTTTGAAGAAATCAATATAGATCCTACTACAGCTGCAGAAGTAGATCTTGGCTATAAATTTCCAACTGCAGTATTGTATGCATCTGGGCAACGTTACGAATCATGGAGAGCTAATTTAATTTACTCTTCTACTATGGTGCAACATATTGCTAATACCGAGACTTATTGGAGTGGGGATAAATATTTATTAAATACTGCTTATGCCGAAGCTTTTTGGACATCACAGTACCCACAAACAATTAAATCTATAGAAGATATGAAAGCTGGTTTAGAGCAAGCTGGCGATTCTAGCTCTGTAGATTATGCGATAGTTAAAACACTTCGTGTTTTTGAATATCAAAAGATGACAGATTTATATGGTGATGTACCATATTCTGAAGCGGGAAAAGCTTATGTTGATGGAGATTTAAGACCAGCCTACGATCCACAGGAAGAAATTTATGCAGATATGCTTAATGAACTTCAGGAGGCTGTAGCGATTTTTGAAGCCGGTGGTACAAGTAGTTTAGGTAGTGCAGATATTCTTTATGGAGGCAATATTGATAGCTGGAGAAAATGGGCTAACAGTTTAATGCTTAGATTAGCCATGAGAATGACTAAAGTTGATGAAGCTTCTGCTCAGCAATGGGCCCAAAGAGCTATTGAAGGTGGTGTAATGGAATCTAACGATGATATTGCTTATGTTCGTCATGAAGAAGGAAATGGTATTGTTCAAAACGGGAACGGAGAAACTTTTACAGCAGATGCTACTCCTAGAATGAGTGATACATTTATTGAGTTTTTACAGGACGATCCTAGATTAACAATTTATGCCAGTTTACCTGCAACAGATTCAGAAGAGAACACTAGAACTGCTGCAGAGCGTTTAGATCCTGCTGCTCAAAGAGGGCTTCCTAATGGTTTAGATAATTCTCTATTAAGAGATTTAACAGGTGAAAGTAATACACAGGATTACTCTGAGCCAAACAGATTTTATATGACTAGTGAAGCTGCGCCAATGTTTTTCCAAACTTATGCGGAAGTTGAATTTATGATGGCTGAAGCAGCTTATAGATGGGGAATTGCCGGTGGAGATGCAGAGGCTCATTACAATGCAGGAATTAGAGCTGCAATGAGTTATCTTGAGTTATATTCTCCAGAAGCAGTAATTAGCGATGCTGAAATCGACGATTATATCGCCGCTAATCCTTACGACGCTGAAAATGCTTTAGAACTAATTAATACACAATATTGGGCTGCAACCTTCTTAAACGAGATAGAATCTTATTCTAACTGGAGAAGAAGTGGCTACCCAGCATTAACTCCTGTAAATTATCCAGGAAATGTTACTAATGGTACGATCCCAAGACGATTAACCTATATGGTTTCAGAGCAGTCTACTAATGCAGAGAATTATAATGCTGCTGTACAATCGCAAGGTCCAGATCTTTTAACCACTCGTATTTGGTGGGATGTAGAATAATAAAAAATTAAAACTTTAATCACCTCTTTTTCAATTTACATAATGACTTTTTTTAGAATATTATTTATTGCCTGCTTAGTTATAACAACTACTAAAGTTTCTGCCCAACAAAGGGAAGGAAATATTGTTGAATATTTTGGTAAAGAGAAAGTAAACGATGTAAGTGAAGGAGAGGTGATTCATTTATTTAAAGAAGGATTAATTTTAAAAACTACAGGAGTTCCTTTTAGTAATGCTTCTGTAGAATATGATCCTGTTTTTGCAGATTTTTTAAATAATTCTTCTAACTCTGGAATTTCAGAAGGCAAAGAGGTTTACGATAGTTTTAATGAGAAATCTGTTAAATGGGAGAAAATAACTATTGCTGAAAATGGTGAATTTAATGATCCTTTTTTAAGACGTAATGGTTATTTGTATCTGGAATATACTTCAGAAGAAGAAAAAACGGTTCTTTTTGAAGCTTCCGGGCATACTAAAGTTTTGATAAATGGATTGCCGCATGAAGGCGATCATTATGACTTTGGTTGGAATTTGATTCCTATCACTTTAAAGAAAGGAAAAAATACATTTTTACTTTCAGGAGGAAGATTTCCAAAAATAAGAGCTCGTTTACTAGAGACCTTTAAACCAGTAGAATTTACCATAAGAGATCTTACTTTGCCAGATTTAATTGCAGAAGGTAGTGAATCACTTTGGGGTGCAATACGAATTATTAATACTGAAGATGAATTTTTTAAGAATGCTTCTATTGAAGTTAAATTGAATGGAAATTCCGAAGTCATTAAAATTCCGGCTGTAGCGCCAAAATATGTTCGAAAAGTACCTTTTCTTATTCCGAATCCTAAAGATTTAAAAGAAGGAGAATCTGTAACTGCAACACTTTATTTAAAAGCTAAGAATAATAGCGTAATTGATACCGCAAGTATTAGTTTAGATGTAAAGTCGGTTTACAAACATCACAAAAATACTTTTTTAAGTGATATAGATCATAGTGTTCAATATTACAGTGTGGCGCCATCACTAACTAAGAATAAAGAAAATCAGGCTTTGTTTTTATCTGTTCACGGTGCTTCTGTAGAAGCCGTAAACCAGGCGAATGCATATAAACAAAAAGACTGGGGGCACGTTGTTGCGCCAACAAATAGAAGGCCATTTGGTTTTGCATGGGAAGATTGGGGAAGATTAGATGCATTAGAAGTTTTAAAACATGCTTCAGATTTATACAAAACCGATGCGCAACATACTTATTTAACAGGTCATTCTATGGGAGGTCATGGAACCTGGTATTTGGGGGCAACTTATCCAGATAAATTTGCTGCGATAGCACCAGCTGCTGGTTATCCAGATCTTTTGGAATATCGACATAGTTTTACCAGAAATATAGATGATGAAATGGCACAAAGAAGATTTGGTATGAGTTTAGCCGATTTTGAGCAAAAAATCAATCCAAATTTAGGTAATGGCAAACAGGAGCAGATGGATGTCATGATTAGACGCGCCGGAAACACGAGTAGAACTTTGAAATTAAAAGAAAATTATTTGCATTATGGTGTTTATATCCTTCATGGAGATTCAGATAATGTAGTTCCTACCTTTTTAGCACAAGATATGCGTGAGCGATTGGGAAAATATCATAATGATTTTGCTTATTACGAGTATCCAGGAGGAGAGCATTGGTTTGGAGACGAAAGTGTAGACTGGCCTCCTATATTTTATTTCTTTAATAGAAGGGAAATAAAAAAGGATACTGAAATCAACAATATTAACTTTACAACAGCTTCACCAGGAGTATCTAAAGGCTCTCATTTTGTAAGTATCTTTCAACAGGAACAACCATTCGAGATTAGTAATTTTAAATTCGATAGAACTGAAAATGGATTTAAGATAGCAACGGCTAATGTAGAAACATTATCTATAGATTTAAAAGCGATGGGGCAGGAAGATCTAACCGAAGTTTTTATAGACCATCAACCAATAACATTAGATTCTTCAGATAAAATATTCATTTCAAAAGTTGAAGATAAATGGCAAATCGTAGATCAACCTGAAGCTTCAGAAAAAAGTCCGCTTAGATACGGAGGTTTTAAAGACGCTTTCAGAAATAATATGGTTTTTGTTTATGCCAGTAAAGGTAGTGATGAAGAAAATGAATGGTATTATAACCGCGCCAAGTTTGATGCTGAAAAATTTTGGTATCGAGCAAACGGAAATATAGAATTAATAAAGGATACCAACTTCAAATTAGATGATTTTAAAGGTAAAAATATTATTCTCTACGGAAATAGCTCCAATAACGCGGCTTGGAAAAAATTACTTAAAGATTCACCAATACAAGTGTCTAATGGCGAGATAGAAATTGGTAGTAAAATTTTAAAAGGTTCTCAATATGGTACCTATTTTATTTATCCAAATAACGATAATGCTTCAACGAGTATTGGAGTAATTAGTGCAACGGGAGTTGAAGGAATGCACGCTGCTTATGCTAACGATTATCTTGAAAACGGAACATTTTTCCCAGATGTAATGGTGTTTGATAGTGCAATGCCAAAAGCAGGTTTGCCAGGTGTTAAATTTGGTGGATTTTTTGGGAACAACTGGTCTTTGGAAATGGGGAATTTTATCTGGAACGAATAGAAAAGTATTGAGTTAAATAGTTTTAATTCTATATATCGAAAAGTAGTTATTAAACCAGAATGCCTAAGCATTCTGGTTTTTTTATTGGCACCGCCAAATAGTATAATCCCCCGAGGATTATTTATTCTATATTTTAGAAAACTTCAGGTTTAAAAATGTTAAAATAATTAAGCTTTTTTAGATAGAAAATAACTCAATCGTTTTCTTGAAAATTGAATATGAGTTTTAATGATAGGTTAATCGATTAACTTATACGAAAAAAGCAATGAAAAAATAAAAAACTTTAATTAGTATTTGAACTTTATTTAAAATTGTGTGTAAACAGCAATTAAATCTTAAATTTATTATTAAGTTGTTGGTCTACTCATAGGAGTTGTCTGTCGATTTTATTTTAAGAAACTTAACTTATTTATAACATTTAAGATAAAATTAGTAGTCGCACGCTGCTAATTACGGTACTAACTAAAATTAAATACAAGTATGTTTAAAAGAATTATTTTTTCGTTTCTGCTTGTAATGGGACTAACTCAAATTGTTGTGGCACAGTCACAAACAGTAATTGGGACCATTATTGAAGCAGAGACAGGAATGCCTTTGCCTGGGGTGACGGTGATGGAAAAAGGTACTTCTAATGGTACTTCTACAGATTTTGATGGGAATTTCTCATTAAGTGTGGGAGAGAATGCTACATTGGTTTTATCAATGATTGGTTATGCTACTCAGGAAATTCCTGTTACATCTGATGAAATAAACGTAGAAATGCAAACCGATACCGAAGCTTTAGATGAGGTAGTGGTTACGGCATTGGGTATTAAGCGTGAATCTAAAGCGCTTACTTATGCTTCTCAAACCTTGGGATCTGAAGAAGTTACTCAGGGTAAAAACGTGAATTTTACACAAGGACTTAGTGGTAAAGTTGCCGGTGTAGAAATTAGGCAGGGAACAGCAGGTGCTGGTAGTTCAACTAAAATTCAATTAAGAGGATCAAAGAATATTACTTCTTCAAATCAACCTTTATTTGTAATTGATGGTATCCCTATGGCAAACTATCAAACTTCAGATGCCAGTGGTTTTTATGGTGGTCGTGATAGTGGTGATGGTTTATCGAACATTAACCCAGAAGATATCGAAAGTGTTACAGTACTTAGGGGAGCCAATGCGGCTGCACTTTATGGTAGCCAGGGAGCAAATGGTGTAATTCTTATTACAACTAAACAAGGAGAAGAGGGGAAAACCAGAATTAATATTAGCTCTACAACTCAGGTTCAAAGAGTTTATGATTATCCAGATCTTCAATTTAGATATGGAGCTACAGATGAACCTGGTGCAGATTCAAGTTGGGGAGCACCTGGAAGCTACAGAAATCATGTAGATGACTTTTTTGATACGGGTATTACGCTTCAAAATGCTATCTCTTTAAGTGGTGGTAATAATAAGACTACTACTTATTTCTCGTATGCTAATACTTATGCTACGGGTAACATGCCTACAAACGAGTTTAATAAGAATAACTTAACCTTCAAGCAAACATCTAAATTCTTTGATGAAAAGGTTAAAGTTTCTTCTAATGTTTTATTGACAGACCAAAAGGTTGACAATAAGATGTTGAATGGTTATTATTTTAATCCTCTTTTAGGGCTTTATACTTTTCCAAGAGGTTTAGATTTTAATGAGTATGCTAATAACTATCAGGTTTTAGATCCTCAAAGAAATATTATGACGCAAAACTGGCCAATTTTAGGAAACAGTGAAGCGAACATGAATCCATACTGGATATTAAACAATGCACCTAATACTGAAAGAACTAAACGTTTTATAGGAAATGCTTCTATAGAATATAATATTTCTGATGCGTTAACTTTAACAGGACGTGCTAGTTATGATTTTACTCGCCAGATTTACGAGCAAAAAGTAATGGCAGGAAGTAGTCCTGTAGTTTCTAGTGATAATGGTCGTTATGTTTATGAAAATATAGAGAGCTGGCAGGCTTATACCGATATGATCTTAACATACGATCAGGAATTTGGTGAAGATTGGGATTTTCATGGATTGGTAGGGACAGCTTATCAAAAAAGAATTATTGGAGATGGATTATCTGTAGATAGTAATACTTATGGGTTATATGCACCAAACGAATTTACTATTCAGAATATTACAGGTTTACAAGCTTTTACTGGAGCTCAGCAAGTAAGCTCAAGATTAGTTAAACAATCTGTTTTTGCCAATGCCTCTATAGGTTTTAAAGATATGCTGTTTTTAGATGTTTCGGCTAGAAATGATTGGGCTTCAACCTTATCTTTTACAGAAAACACTTCTTATTTATATCCTTCAGCAGGTGTTACGTTTTTACCAAGTGAAGCATTTGAGCTGCCAGAATTTGTTTCTTATGCTAAAGTAAGAGCTTCATTTGCACAAGTAGCAAATGAGGTTCCAGCATTTAGAACCAATCCTATAAATGATGCAGCTTACAACCAAATCGATTTTAATACTACTCAGCCTTTTACAGAGTTAAAACCAGAAATTCAGGATAACTGGGAATTTGGTGCAGATTTTAGATTCTTTAAAAACAGAGTTAATTTAAGTGCGACCTATTATCAAATTGATAGTAGAGACCAGTTTTTACCTTTACAGGCAATTCTTGGGACAGTTTGGGAAACCTATTTTGTTAATGCAGGTCACGTAAGAAATTATGGTGTAGAATTAACATTAGGAGCAGACGTTTTCAAGAACGATAATTTCACATGGAATTCTACTTTCAATTTTACACATAACGATAACGAAATTATAGATCTTAATGAAGAATTAAATGGTCAAAGAAATACGATCGTTGGTGGTGGCGGAGAAGGTTATGAAACTTATATTGTACAGGGAGGTTCTTTAGGTGATATTTATGTAAATGCATATACCAGAGATGAAAACGGAAACATTGTAGTTTCTGAAGATGGAATTCCAGTAAATGCAAATACTACAGATGGAATGAAACTGGTAGGAAGTGCTAACCCAGATTTTATGTTAGGCTGGAATAACTCTATGCGTTTTAAAGACTTTAGTTTAAGTTTCTTAGTTGATGCTAGAGTTGGTGGTAAATTTGTTTCCCAAACCGAAGCTTATCTAGATGGTCTTGGCGCAACCGAAGCAACTGCTGCTGCCAGAGATGCTGGCGGTGTTCAGGTTGACGGTGTTTTAAATGACGGTACACCATTTAGTGGTGTTGTAGATGCCCTTGATTATTACACTGGTGTTGGTGGTAGAAATGGAATTAAAGAAAGATATGTTTACGATGCTACTAATGTTAGACTTAGACAATTTACTTTAGGTTATAACTTTGGCTTTGATGAAGATAGTTTTATGAAGAACTTAAATGTTTCTTTAGTAGGAAACAATCTATTCTTCTTTTACAACGAGGCACCAACAGATCCAGACTTTGCCATTAGTACAGGTAACGGAACTCAAGCGGTGACAAATTTTGGTCCACCGATTACTAGAAACTTTGGTTTAAACCTTTCAGCTAACTTCTAATTTAAGATGATGATGAAAAAAATATTTAATACAGTATTAGCAGCTACTGCACTTTTCGCTGTAACGAACTGTACAGATAATTTCGAAGAGATCAACACAGATCCTTATGGGATTACAGACGAATCTGCAGAACAGGATGGTAATAATATTGGAGGTTTTGTAAGAGCCATGCAAGCGTATGTTAGAACTATCGATGCTGGTTTACAGGTAGAAGAGAACCTTACCGGAGATGCCTTTTCACAGTTCTTGGTGCCTCCAACTCCCTTTGTTTCTAATAGAAATAATGTGACTTATGCCTTTTCATGGTATGATAGACAAATGGTCCTTAAGTATAACAATATCATGTCATATATGGGAAGATTTGAAGAAAATGGTGTTGATGAAAATTACCCAAATTTTTATGCTTTGGGACTTATTCATAAAGTTTTTGCGATGCATAAGGTTACAGATAACTACGGGCCAATAATGTATAGCCAGTACAACTCTTCTCCTAGTTTTGTGCCTTATGATAGCCAGGAGCAGGTTTATACTCAGTTTTTTGCTGAATTGGATGAGGCTGTAGCTACTTTAGAAACTTATACAGATAATACCGAATTTGTCCAGTTTGATACGTCAACTTTAGGTGGAGACATCGCACAATGGATCAAAGCAGCGAATTCTTTAAGATTACGTCTTGCAATGAGAATCGTAAAGGTTAATCCAGCACTTGCACAACAGGAAGCTGAAAAAGCAATTGCTAATTCATACGGGGTAATGGAGAGCAATGAAGACAACCTTATGATGTCTTTACAGGGAAATATGCACCCATTATGGATGTTTAGTAGTAGCTGGCAGGATACAAGAATGTCTGCTACGATGGAATCTGTTTTAGGAGGTTATGAAGATCCTCGTTTACCAATTTATTTTCAACCGGCAATAGACGATGATGTGGCTGGAGAGTTTAAAGGAATTAGACAAGGTATTGCGATTTCATCTAAAAACACTTATGTGAATTTTTCAGCAATAGGAACGATGTTCGGTACAGCTGAAAATGTAAAGATTATGACAGCTTCAGAAGTTGCTTTCTTAAGAGCAGAAGGTGCTTTAAGAGGTTGGAATATGGGAGGTTCTGCAGAAGATTTATATACTCAGGGTGTACAACTTAGTTTTGATGAATTTGATGCTGCTGGAGCGGCTGATTATTTAGCTGATGCAACTAGCACATTTGCAGACTATACAGATCCTAAAAATTCTGAAAATAACTTCTCTGCGTCAAGTGACATTACGATTGCCTGGGAAGAATCAGATTCAGATGAGCGTAAATTAGAGCGTATTATTACTCAAAAATGGATCTCTTTATTTCCAAATGGTCAGGAAGCCTGGTCTGAATTCAGAAGAACGGGATATCCAAGATTAATACCTGTTGTAGTAAATTATAGTGGAGGATTAATCGATACAGATGAGTTTGTTAGAAGAACGCCATTCCCAACAGTAGAATACAATACACATAATGAAGGTGTGCAAACCGGAGTTGAACTTCTTGGTGGTCCAGATAATGGAGGAACCAGAGTTTGGTGGGATACCGGTGCTGCAAACTTCTAAAAAGAAAACAAGCGTTTGATTGTTTCTGTTTAGTTAGGTGAAAACTGGTTGATTAATCGTCAACCAGTTTTCCTATTAAAATTTTTAAATTAAAATAAATGAAAAAGATTTGCCTTTGTTTTTTACTAATTTCAAATTTCCTGATTGCACAGGATCTTAAAAATGCGCCATACAAAAATTCAGAATTAAGCGTAGATGAGCGAGTAGAAAACTTAATTTCCTTAATGAACCTAGATGAAAAAATAGGACAGCTAACTACCCCACTTGGATGGAAAATGTATAGCAAAAAGGCAGGGACTAAGGCAAGTTTAAGTGAACTTTATAAAGAAGAAATAAAGAATAGGCATATTGGTGGTTTATGGGGAGTTTTAAGAGCAGATCCATGGACGCAAAGAACTTTAGAAACTGGGTTACACCCAAAAGAAGCTGCAAAAATTACCAATGCAATACAAAAATATGCTATTGAAAATAGTCGTTTAGGCATTCCATTATTACTTGAAGAAGAAGCTATGCACGGGCATATGGCAGTAGGGACTACAGTATTCCCAACTGCGATAGGTCAGGCTAGTACCTGGAATACTAAATTGATTAAAGAAATGGCTCAGGCTATTGCATTAGAAATTAGAGCGCAGGGAAGTAATACTGCTTATGGTCCTATTATAGATATCGCCAGAGAGCCAAGATGGTCTCGAGTAGAAGAAACCTTTGGTGAAGATTCTTACCTTATCGCTCAGATGGGAAAATCTATAGTAAAGGGTTTTCAGGGAGATAACGAAAGTGATTTAAAAACAAAAAAACATGTGGCTGCCACATTAAAGCATTTTGCTGCTTACGGAGTATCAGAAGGCGGGCATAATGGTGCTGCAGTTCATATTGGAGAACGCGATCTATTTCAAAATTATATGTATCCGGTTAAAGAAGCAGTAGATAGCGGGATTTTATCGGTGATGACTGCTTATAGTTCTATCGATGGCGTACCTAGTACAGCGCATAAAAGTCTATTAACAAATACACTTCGTGAAAAATGGGGCTTTGATGGTTTTGTGATCTCAGATTTAGCAAGTATCGAAGGTCTTTTAGGAGATCATCACATTGTAGATACTGAAGAAGATGCTGCTGCTGTGGCCATGAATGCTGGTGTAGATGTAGATCTGGGAGGAAATGGTTTTGATGATGCTTTACTAGATGCCGTAAAAGCGGGTAAAGTTTCTGAAAAGCGTATCGATGAAGCTGTAAAAAGAATTCTTGCTGTAAAGTTCAAATTAGGGCTTTTTGAAGATCCTTTTACCAGCGAAAAAGAAGCTGAAAAGTTAGTAAGAAGTGAAGAGCATATCGAATTAGCAAGAGAAGTTGCACGCCAATCTGTAACGATGCTTAAAAATGAAGATAATCTACTTCCGCTAAGTAAAGAGCTAAAACGTATCGCTGTAATTGGTTCGAATGCAGATATGCAATACAATCAGTTAGGAGATTATACTGGCCCACAATCTGAAGATAATATAATTACCGCTTTAGAAGGAATTCAGAATAAATTACCGAATACAACAATAGATTATGTAAAAGGAACAGCTGTTAGAGATACTACTCAAACAGATATTCCGGCTGCGGTAGAAGCTGCAAAAAATGCTGAAGTTGCCATAGTTATATTGGGAGGTTCTAGTGCCAGAGATTTTAAAACCGAATATTTAGAAACTGGAGCTGCTACTGTTTCTTCAAAAGAAGATGAAATTCTAGGAGATATGGAGAGTGGTGAAGGATTCGATCGTTCTACTCTTAATTTAATGGGGAAACAGATGGAATTGCTTCAGGCTGTTGTGGCAACAGGTACACCAACTGTTTTAGTGTTAATTAAAGGTCGCCCATTATTGCTAAACTGGCCTGCAGAAAATGTACCTGCTATTTTAGATGTCTGGTATCCCGGGCAGGAGGGTGGTAACGCGATTGCCGATGTTCTTTTCGGAGATTTTAATCCTGCGGGAAGATTGCCGGTTTCTGTACCAAAATCTTTAGGACAAATCCCGGTATATTACAATTATTGGTTTCCTATAAGAAGAGATTATGTAGAGCACGATGCTAAACCTTTATTTCCGTTTGGTTATGGCTTAAGTTATTCTGAATTTGAATATTCAGATTTAAAATTAAGCACTTCAGGAAAAGGACAAAACACCAAAATAAATATCAGTCTAAAAGTATCCAATATCAGCAAAATAGATGGCGATGAAGTTGTTCAGCTTTATATTCGCGATATGCTAAGCAGTGTACTTAGTCCTGTAAAGCAATTACGTGCATTTGAGCGTGTTTCTATAAAAGCAGGAGAAACAAAAAGTCTTCAATTTGAATTGCTTCCGAAGGAATTATCACTTTTTGATGCTGAAATGATCCAAAAAGTAGAAGCTGGTGAATTTAAATTAATGATTGGTGCTTCATCTGAAGATATTAAACTGGAAACCACTTTTGAAATTCCCGAAACAATTACAATTTCTAATTAAAATACAAGCTAAATAAAACCCACAAATGTCGAAATTCAACAAAATAAAAGCATTTTTAGTACTGGCACTACTAATTGGCGTACAGGCTTTGCAGGCCCAAACGCAGGAGGAAGACGAGCATGGTGTACATGGACGATCTGAAGAATATGTAGCACCCACAGATCCTCAGGTTTTGGAAAAACTGGATAAATGGGGAAATCAAAAATTCGGAATGCTTATTCATTGGGGTGTTTACTCGGTACCCGGAATTATGGAAAGCTGGAATTTATGTTCTGAAGACTGGATAGAACGTGATAGTACAATTACCTACAATAATTATAAAAAATGGTACTGGAATTTAGATAAAATCTTTAATCCGGTAAATTTTGATCCAGATAGCTGGGCAGATGCTGCTGAAGCTGCCGGAATGAAGTACATGGTATTTACCACTAAGCATCACGATGGATTTAATATGTTCGATACGCAGCAAACCGATTATAAAATTACCAATGGTCCTTTCCAAAACCATCCAAAAGCGAACGTAGCAAAATATATTTTTGAAGCTTTTAGAAAGAAAGATTTTATGATTGGGGCGTATTATTCTAAACCAGATTGGCATTCGCAATATTTTTGGTGGGATAAATATGCTACTCCAAATAGAAATGCTAATTACGATATAGAAAAGTACGATTGGCGTTGGAATAAGTTTAAAGAATTTGCCTATAACCAGATCGAAGAATTAATGACGGGTTATGGTAGTGTAGATATTCTTTGGTTAGACGGTGGTTGGGTACGCCCAAAAGAAACCGTGAACGATGAAGTTAGAGCCTGGGGAGCACCAATTCCAGATTTTAGTCAGGAGATCGATATGCCTAAAATTGCTGAAATGGCAAGGGAAAATCAGCCAGGGATCATTTTTGCAGATCGTACAGTGCATGGCCCTTACGAGAATTACCAAACACCAGAGCGTAAGATTCCTGAAACCAAACTAGATAATCCTTGGGAAAGTTGCCTGCCTTTAGGAAATAACTGGGGGTATGTACCTAACGATCCCTTTAAATCTTCTACTGAAGTTATCAATAATCTTGTAGAGGTTGTTGCTAAAGGTGGAAATATGCTTCTTGGAGTGGGGCCAAAACCAGATGGAACTTTACCATTAGAAGTGGTAGCAAAACTAGAAGAAATAGGAAAATGGCTTGATAAAAACGGGGAAGCTATCTACGATACTCATGCGATTAACGATTATCAGGATGGGAATGTTTATTTTACTGAAAATGCTAAGAAAACCTTCGCTATCGCAATGTTTAAGGATGGTGAAGAATTACCAAAAACTATCAGCTTCAGTAAAAATTTACCTTCAGAAAACGCTAAAATCAAGTTACTGGAAACCGGTGAAAAAGTAGATTTTAAAATTAAGGATGGTAAGGTAGAAATTAGTCTTCCTAAAGAAATCCGTTCAGCAAAAAATAGTTCAGGAATAGCATTTTCAATAGAAAACTAAATAAATGATCCGAAATTTAAACAAAACAATTGCCGGGATTGGTATTGCCAGTCTTTTATTTGCCTGTAACGAAAAGCAGGGAGTTAAAGCACCACAGGCTGTAGGACCAACCCCAACAAAAGAACAACTGGCCTGGCATGATATGGAGATGAATGCCTTTATTCATTTTACTACCAATACATTTACAGGTAAAGAATGGGGATTTGGTGACGAATCGCCAGAAATTTTTAATCCAACAGCTATTGATGTAGATCAATGGATGGAGACTTTGCAAAAAGCAGGTTTTAAGGGAGTGATTTTAACCGCAAAGCATCATGATGGTTTTGCACTTTTCCCTTCAGATTATACCGAGCATGATATTGCAAATTCTCCCTACAAAGATGGAAAAGGAGATTTGGTTAAAGAAGTAGCCGAATCTGCCAGAGCACACGGATTAAAATTTGGGATTTATCTTTCTCCGTGGGATCGTAATCGTGAAGATTATGGAGAAGCATCTTATGTAGAGTATTACCGAAATCAGTTAAAAGAAGTTTTTACTAATTACGGCGATATTTTCGAGATGTGGTTTGATGGTGCTAATGGTGGTGACGGTTACTACGGCGGCGCTAACGAAGAGCGAAGAATCGATAAACAAAACTATTATGATTGGCCAACAACTTTGGCGATGGTTGAGGAAATGCAGCCTGCAGTGCTGTTTTTTAGTGATGCCGGTCCAGACTTGCGTTGGGTAGGAAACGAAGACGGTGTTGGTGGCACAACAAACTGGAACACAATTACACCAGATACGCTTTATGCCGGGAAACCAGGTATTGGCGATGTTTTACAAACAGGATCTAAAGATGGTACAGATTGGATCCCGGCTGAGGTAAATACATCTATTCGCCCGGGTTGGTTTTATCATAAAGAAGAGGATTCTTTAGTGATGTCTCCAGAAGAATTATTTACAACTTACATGCAATCTGTGGGTAGGGGATCTACTTTGTTGCTGAATGTTCCGCCAGATCAAAGAGGGCAGTTTCATGAAAATGATGTAGCTTCTTTATTAGGAATGCGAAGAATAATCGATAGTGTTTTTGCTGAAAATTTAGCTGAAAATGTTCAAATCTCAGCTAGTAATTTTAGAGGCGAATCTGAAGACTATGCTGCGGCGAATTTAATTGATGGAGATCCAAGCTCATTTTGGGTAACCGATGAAGGAATTATTGAATCTTCTGTGGAAATTGAATTTGATTCTGCTAAAACGGTTAATTTTGTATTAGTACAGGAAAATATAGCATTAGGACAACGTGTAGAAAAGTTTCATATTGCAGCAATGATCGATGGTGAGTGGGAAGAAATTGCTGAAGGCACTACGATTGGATACAAAAGAATACTTGAAGTTCCTTCTGTAGAAACCACTGCAATTAAAGTTGAGTTTGAGGCGGCAAAAGCCAGCCCGGTAATTACTAATATTGAAATTTATTAATATCAATGCGTATTTTATCAAAACTCATACTTATTTTTTGTCTTGTAGGCTTTACTGTACAGGCACAGAACAAAGTGTTTAAGATTGAAGATGGTGATTTTAAGTATAATGGTGAATCTATTCATATTTATGCAGGAGAAATGCATTATGCCAGGATCCCAAAAGAGTACTGGCGCCATCGCTTACAGATGATGAAAGCTTTAGGTTTAAATGCTGTTAATACCTATGTTTTCTGGAACTATCACAATACAGCTCCGGGAGAATGGGATTGGAAATCAGATAATAAAAACCTAACAGAATTTATAAAATTAGCTGAAGAAGAAGGACTTTTTGTGATTCTTCGCCCTGGACCTTATGCGTGTGCCGAGTGGGAATTTGGTGGTTATCCGTGGTGGCTTCAAAAGAACCCAGATCTTAAGATTCGTCAAAATAACGAGGCATTTTTAGATTCTTGTCGCACGTATATCAACGAGCTTGCAGCACAGGTAAAACCGCTTCAGGCAAGTGAAGGAGGGAATTTGATTATGGTTCAGGCTGAAAATGAATTTGGTTCTTTCGTTTCGCAACGAGAGGATATTTCCGCAGAAGACCATAAAGCTTATAAACAAAAGATCTTTGAAATGCTGAAGGATTCTGGTTTAGATGGGCCTTTTTTTACTTCAGATGGTACTTGGTTATTTAGCGGTGGCGCTTTAGAAGGCGTATTGCCAACCGCCAATGGTGAAAATAATATTGCCAATCTTAAAAAAGCGGTTAATGAATATCATAATGGGGAAGGCCCGTATATGGTAGCCGAATTTTATCCCGGGTGGTTAGACCATTGGGCAGAGCCTTTTACAAGAATTAGTGCAGATGCCATTGCTAAGCAAACCGAAGTGTATCTTAAGAACGATGTAGATTTTAATATTTATATGGTTCATGGTGGTACTAATTTTGGATTTACCAGTGGCGCAAATTATAACGACGATCACGATATCCAACCAGATATTACTAGTTACGATTATGATGCACCAATTTCTGAAGCTGGATGGGCAACGCCAAAATATATGGCGATAAGAAAATTAATGAAGGAATATGTAGAATATGATATTCCTGAAATTCCGGCTCAAATTCCGGTAATAGCTATCCCAGAAATTAAGCTTGATAAAAAGCAAAGTGCGATTAAATATATCAAATCATCAAAGCCTGTTATAGCCGATGCTCCTATGAGTTTCGAGGAATTAGACCAGGGATTTGGATATGTTTTATATCGTAAAAAGTTTACGCAGCCTATAAACGGAAAGTTGCAAATACCAGGATTACGTGATTATGCCACTATTTATGTAAATGGTAAGTACGTAGGAAAGCTAAATCGTATTTACAACGAATACGAGATGGATATTAAAATTCCGTTTAACGGGACTTTAGAGATCCTTGTAGAGAATATGGGGCGTATTAATTACGGAGCTAAAATTACTGAAAACACCAAAGGAATTATTAGTGCGGTAAGTATTAACGATTACGAAATTTCTGGCGGTTGGGAAATGTATAAAGCACCTTTTGATGTTGCACCTAATCTAGAAGAATCAACCGAAGTTAAAGAAGGTTTACCAGTACTTTATTCAGGAAGTTTTGATTTGGATAAAGTAGGAGATACATTTTTGGATATGCAAAAATGGGGTAAAGGGATCGTTTTTGTAAATGGCCACAATCTTGGCCGTTACTGGAAAGTTGGCCCGCAACAAACATTGTATTTACCGGGATGCTGGTTAAAAGAAAAAGGAAATACGATTACAATTTTAGAGCAGCTGAATGAAGACCCAAAATCATCAATTTCAGGTTTGGAACAACCGATTTTGGACAGCTTATCTCAATAAGTCTTCATGTTATGTTCACATAAAAGTGAATAGTTTGTTTGACAATGGAAGGAGGACCGCCATCCTCCTTCCTTTTTAAAGTTTAGAATACTTTCAGGGTCTAAATAGCAGGATCTAAATAGAAAGTATTAAAAAAGAATTTCAAGTAAGTGTAAGTTTGTTTCATACATTGTAAGGGAAGAGGAGTAGTTTACCTCTTCCCTTTTTTTATTTCTACATTATGAGGTCAAGATTCGTTGTTTTAGTTATGTTTTTTAGTCTGAAATTAATCGCTCAGCAAAAGCTGAAATTCGAAGTTTTAGAGTCGGGTTTTATTTATACTGAAGCTAACTTTCCAAGTGCGCATGCTTCTACGATCGAAGAATTAGACAATGGAGATCTCATTGCCGCCTGGTTTGGTGGTACGCACGAAAGACATCCAGATGTTAGCATTTATACCAGTAAAAAAAGCAAGAATGGTTGGTCTTCTCCTAAAAAAGTAGCCACTGGTTTCCAAAATGATACGCTAAGTTACCCAACTTGGAATCCTGTGCTTTTTAATACTGAAAATAAACTCTTTTTATTTTACAAAATTGGACCTTCACCTTCAACCTGGTGGGGCGCTTATAAAACTTCAACAAATAATGGCGAAACCTGGAGCGATAAAAAATTATTACCAGAAGGTATTTTAGGACCAATAAAAAACAAGCCAATTCAGTTAGAAAATGGCCGAATTGTGAGTCCGTCTAGCGTAGAACTTCAGGATGGCGAAATTTGGCATGCTCACATGGAAATTTCAGATGATCTTGGTAACAACTGGCGCAAAATTAAGGTGAATCAGGATTCAGAATATAAAGTAATTCAGCCTACCATTGTTCAGCTTAAAAATGGCGATTTAAAAGCTTTTTTTAGAAGTGATCAGGATGTAGTTTTAGAAAGTTTCAGCAAAGATAATGGCGAAACCTGGAGTGATTTTAGCGCCTCAGAACTTGCAAACCCAAACTCCGGAATCGATGCTGTTAGTTTAAAAAACGGCGGATTTTTAATGGTTTATAATCCCATGGCCAGTGGAGACGACTGGTGGGATGGTAGAAGTAAACTGAATTTAGCATATTCTGAAAATGCCGAACATTGGCACGACGTTTTAAAACTCGAAAATCAGCAAGAAGGTGAGTTTAGTTACCCGGCAATAATTCAGGCTGAAAACGGCGAAATTCATATCACCTATACATACGACCGTAAAAAAATCAAATATTTTAGATTGAAGTTATCTAATTAATTATTTAAAAACTTTAGGGATGGTATAAGGATCAAAGTCCCAGATAAGAGGTAAACCAAAATAGATAATTAGGCTAATTATTAATATAGAAAGAATATTTAACCAAAAGCCTGTCTTCATCATGTCTGCGATTTTTAGATAGCCAGATCCAAACACCACGGCATTTGGAGGTGTCGCAACCGGAAGCATAAAAGCGCAGCTGGCGGCTAATGTTGCTGCAACCATTAAGAAGTATGGATGCAAATGTAAAGCAAGCGCCATAGGTGCCAATATTGGTAATAACATGGCTGTGGTTGCCAGGTTAGAGGTTACTTCAGTTAAGAAATTGACAGAAGCTACCAGGATCAAAATCAATAAAAATAGCGGTAAATTTTCCAGATTCACTAACTGCTCACCAATCCAGTTTGCTAATCCGGTATCATTAAACGCTCTGGCTAACGCCATTCCTCCACCAAAAAGTAATATAATTCCCCAGGGAATTTTAACGGCTTCTTCCCAGCTTAACAGGCGTTTTTGTTTTTCTTTATTTTTCCCAGAAGGAATTAAAAATAAGGCGATTCCTGCCAACATAGCAATAATCGTATCGTCTATATTTGGTAAGAACTTTTCTAGAAAAAAAGAACGAGTAATCCAGCAAAGTGCGGTGAGCACAAATACGATCAATACACGTTTTTCCTGAAGACTTATTTTTCCTAGTTCGTCAAGTAATCTTTTAATTTCGGTTTTTCCACCGGGAAATTCTTTTTGTCTGAATTTAAATGCAATACTGGTGATATACTTCCAGCAAAAGATTAAAAGAAGAATGGAAATAGGCATTCCTAAAAGCGCCCATTTTACAAAGCTAATTTCGATACCGTATAATTCTTCAACAATTCCGGCAAAAACAAGGTTTGGCGGTGTACCAATTAAAGTTCCAATTCCGCCAATAGAAGCACTATAAGCAATAGCTAACATTAGTGCTTTTCCGAAGGTTTTATTTTCGTCTTCACTGGTTTGAGGATTATCCTTTAGTTGTAGGATAATGGCTGTCCCAATAGGGAGCATCATTACAGAGGTTGCGGTGTTAGAGATCCACATCGATAAAAATGCGGTGGCTACCATAAAACCTAGAATGATCAATTTAATATTAGTGCCAATTAAATTGATAATATTAAGGGCAATACGGCGATGTAAATTCCATTTTTCGATGGCTACGGCAATAAAAAATCCGCCCATGTATAGAAATACATATTTATGGCCGTAAGAGGCAGTAGTTACACCTATCTCTAGAGCGCCACTTAAGGGAAAAAGAACAATAGGCAATAGGGCAGTCGCTGCAATTGGGATAATTTCGGTAACCCACCAAATCGCCATCCAGAGGGTTACGGCTAACACATCAAAAGCTTCAGGTGTCATTCCTTCTGGTGGTTGTAAAAACTGAAATATTGTAAAAATTAATGGGCCTGCAATTAAGATGATGCGTTTAAGACTGTTATTCATTTATAATTTATTATCTATGGGAAGATAAATATTTTCTCCACAATTCGGTAATTCTATTTATTACTATTAAATTAGTTTTATTACTAAAAAAGTAGTTTAATTCTTGTTTTGTTGGTTTTTATATTAGATATTGTGACATAAATCAATCAACTATCATTATGAGAAATAAGATCATCTTCATTTTAGGCGTTTTGGCATTCAATTTTTTTCAGCTTCAGGCTCAAAATAAATTCAATTATCGGGTCAGTTATAAACTTACATATAAGTTGGATTCTACAGATCTGGAATCCAGTAAATCTGAAATCATGTGGCTTTTCGCTAATAATGAATCCTCTTTATTTTTGAGTAGAGGCGCTGCTTTAAAAGATTCTATGTCTGTAAGCGTAAATGCTGCGGATATTGGTTCTGAAAGGTGGAAAAGTAAAATGGAAGCTGCTAAAACAGAATTTAGATACAGGGTATTTAAAAATAAAGCAAATAATAAAGTTGGCTACGGAATTAAGTTAATAGCTGATAAGCTGTATTATACAGAAGAAATAGATCAAATAAAATGGGAGATACAGACCGAAGTTAAAGAGATTGCAGGATACCAGGCACAAAAAGCAACAACAAGGTTTGCCGGGAGAGATTATATTGCCTGGTTTTCTCCCGAAATTCCACTTACTGATGGGCCGTATAAATTTGCAGGCTTACCAGGTTTGATCTTAGAAATGCAGGATAACGAAGCTGAATATGTTTTTGAATTCGCATGGTTTGAAGAACTTTCTAAACCTTTAGAATATGAAATCTTTCCGGAGAAATATAAAGAAATCAAGAAAAAAGAACTTCTAGAGTTACTAGAAACTTATGAAAGCGATCCCATAAGTTATGTAAATAATTATGTAGGCGAAGGCGGTAAGACAATTAGAATTGGTTTGGAAGGCGATGATAAAAAAGATTATTTAAAAAAACATCGTGCGCAATTGGCCAAAAAGAATAATCCTATTGAACTGGAATAATTGTTTTTTTGAGTTTTAACTATATGGTTTTCTTAAATTATTAAGATTCATTTAGCAATACTCACGGGTTGTTTGTCGAAAAAAGTTTATAAAATTCGATTTATTAAGGATTTTCAAACTTCCAAAACATTCACCGATATGCGCAAAAAATACAGTCTTGTTTTAATTGTTTTCAGCTTTATACACTTCTTAGGATTTTCTCAGCAAAATTATGAGCTTAATACGGGGTGGAAAACACTGCCTATAGCAGATGTAACATCTAGTGGCGAAGAACTTTCAAATACATCTTTTTCCGTAGAAAACTGGAAAAATGCCACAGTTCCCGGTACGGTGCTTACCACGCAACTGAATAATGGTGAAATTCCCGACCCATTTTTCGGGATGAATAATGGTGAAATTCCAGATATCTACGATGTTGGTCGCGATTATTATACGTATTGGTTTGTAAAAGACTTTGAGGAAAAAGTCAAGAAAGATGAGCAGATTTGGCTTAATTTCCGTGGAATAAACTACAGTGTAGATATTTTTCTAAATGGTAAGAAAGTCAACCAGAAAGAATACAAAGGAATGTTTCTTAGGAAGCGTTTTAATATCACAAAATTCCTTGCCAAAAATGGCAAAAATCGTCTTGCAGTAATTGTTTATCCGGCACCACATGTTGGGAATCCAAATGGAGGTCAGGGTGGCGATGGTACAATTGCACGTGGCGTGGCCCATCAATATGTAGCCGGCTGGGATTGGATCCAACCCATTCGCGATCGAAATACCGGGATTTGGGATAAGGTAATTATCGAAAAAACCGGTGCGGTAAATCTTAAAAATCCGCATGTGGTGACCAAAGTTTCTGGAAAGCGACTTCCGGGAGAAAAGCAGGAACCGGCGAAAATTTCTTTGACTGCGGAAGTTGAAAACCCAACTTCAAAAAAAGTTGAAGGAACTTTATCTTTTAAAATTGCAGGTAAAAACATCGAAAAGGAGGTAAGTCTGGCAGCGAATGCTGAAATGTTGGTAGCACTTCCAGAATTCGAAATTGAAGAACCAAAACTTTGGTGGCCTTCAGGTTATGGCGAGCAAAATTTATACGACGCCGAAGTTCAATTCAGCATAAAAAATAAAATTTCAGATAGAGAAACTTTAAAAGTAGGAATCCGTGAAATCCAAACCGAATGGAATTCGCACACACGTAGTAAACAGATATTCGTTAACGGGCAGCCTATTTTTATAAAGGGAGGAAACTGGATCATCTCAGATGCGATGCTTCGTTTTACTAAAGAGCGTTATGATGCCGAGATTCGTTTTCACCGTGATATGAATTTAAACCTTATAAGAATTTGGGGTGGTGCTTTACCAGAAAGACCAGAGTTTTACGAAGCCTGTGATAAATATGGGATGCTGGTGATCCAGGATTTTTGGATGTCTGGTGATTGTAATGGTCGATGGGTAGATCCTAAGAAAAAAGACGATCAATGGACGCGCAGGCAATATCCAGACGATCACGAATTGTTTATCGAATCTGCTGCAGATGCTGTAAAAATGCTGCGTAATTATCCTTCACTTGCTATCTGGTGCGGTGGGAACGAGATCACTCCACCACAGGATATTTTACATGCGATGAAAGATGAAATTCTACCAGAATTAGATGGGACACGCTGGTTTATCGATTATTCAAATTCAGATGAAATGTCGTATAATTTTAAAGGCGGAAATGGTGATGGCCCTTACGGAATTCAGGATATTTCGACTTTTTGGGAAGAGCGTACCTGGCCTTTTAATTCTGAAGTTGGCTCTGTTGGTGTAGGGGATGAGGTAAGTTTAAAGCGTTTTCTCCCAAAAGAAAATTATACCGTTCCGGTAGAATATGAAGGAACAGAAGCCGTGAAGGATCCAGTTTGGACGTATCATAAATACATCGATTATGGAAATTCTTTAGAAGCTTATGGAACGCCAGAAAATATGACCGATTTTGCATCGAAAGCACAGCTGGTAAATTATAATCAATACCGTGCGTTAATGGAAGGTTTTAGTTCGCATATGTGGGATTGGTATACAGGGTCGATCATCTGGAAAACCCAAAATCCGTGGACCGCATTACGCGGCCAGATGTACGATTATTATTTAGATCCTAACGCCTGTTTATTTGGACTTCGCGAAGGGAGTAAGCCTTTGCATGTTATGTATAATACAACAACTGGCGATGTGTATCTAGTAAACAATGGTTTTAAAGCCCAGTACGATCTTATGTTAGGAATAAAATTGTACGATATGAAGGGGAATGAAAAGCCGGTAACCCAGGTATTTGCTTATATCGAAGCTTCGAGTACAAAAAAAATATTGTCCCTAAAAAAGCAAATTGATACGTTAGCTGCTAAAGAAGGACTGTTTTTAAAATTGGATCTTAAGAATCAGGATCAGGAAGTTTTAGATGAGAATTTCTATTGGATTCCGGACAGTACAGGCACATATTCCGGATTACAGAATTTAGCAAAAACTAAAGTTGAAGCTGAAGTTGAAAAAGTTGCTAAAAATAAATTTAAGCTTAAAATCACCAATCCTGAACAAAATACTGTTTCGTTCTTTAACCGAATTTCTTTAGAAAGTGTAGAGAGTGGAGAAAGAATTTTACCAACTTTTTATGATGAAAACTATTTCTCTATCATTCCCGGAGCAACAAAAGAGATTGTGTTAGAAGCACCGCAAAATGAAGTGGAAGATCTTCAAATTTCTATAGAAGGCTGGAATACAGATAGAATGATAATACCAGTTAATTAACTTGATATATTAAATTCAGCACTGCTTTTTTAGTTGAATTTTTGTTTGTAAAGGTTTTTTTAGGCATCTTAGATAAAATTTCTTTTTATGAAATCTATCCTGATGCCTTTTTTCTTGTGCTTTTCTGTGATATTTTATGCTCAGGAAAGCGAAATTCAATATTCCTATAAAGCGACTTACAATCTCGAATATCAGGAAGATTCTACAGATGAGAATTCGATATTATCTGAAAGCGTTGTGCTTTATTTAAGCGATGGACATTCGCGATATTCTAGTTTAGGTACAGCCATAGAAGATTCTATAGGAGGTAGTGAAGGATCTGAGTTTCATTATATGATCTACAAAAACTATAAGGAGAACCAGCTTGTTTTAACTGAAAATATTACGGTTGGTCGGTATAAATTTAGATACAATCAGGATCTGAAAACGATCGACTGGGAGATTCAACCAGAAAACAAAGAAATTTTAGGTTTCACCGTTCAGAAGGCAACGGGTTCTTTTGCCGGTAGAAATTATGAAGCCTGGTTTGCGCCAGAGCTTCCATTTTTAGATGGTCCTTATAAGTTTAATGGTTTGCCTGGACTTATTTTAGAGATATCAGATCTTAAAGATGATTACCATTTTAGCTTAACTGAATTTCAGGAATTAGAAAAACCGGTGACTAAAACATTGAATTTGGATAATTACAAATTGGTTTCTCAGGAAGAACTTGATCAATTTAGGGACGATAATGATCGTGATCCAATTGCCGCAATGAGAAATGCAGGAATAAAATTTGGTTTTAGCAGTAAAAAGGTTGAAGCTGATACTAGAAAAATGCTAAGCGAAAAGTACGAGAGGCGAAACAACCCTATTGAAATTAAAGAGTAGCCTAAGTATTTTATTTCAAATCCTTTACAATCTAAAGGGATATAATTATAAGAGTTATAAAGAACTTTAACTTGTATCCATCTTCAAATAAATGTTGTTTTTTTAAGCTTATGGATTTCAAATTACTATTAAATTAGTTTTATTACTAAAAAAATAGTTCATTTCTTGTGAGCTTCGGTTTTATATTCGATATTGTGAGGGAAAAATCAATCAACTATCACTATGAGTAATAAGATCATCTTCATTTTAGGCGTTTTAGTATTCAATTTTTTTCAGCTTCAGGCACAAAACGAACTCAATTATCGGGTGAGCTATAAACTTACTTATAAGTTGGATTCTACAGATTTGGAATCCAGTAAATCTGAAATTATGTGGCTTTTTGCCAATAACGAATCCTCGCTTTTCTTAAGTAGAGGAGCAGCACTAAAAGATTCGATGTCGGTAAATGTAAATGTTGCAGATATTGGATCTGAAAGGTGGAAAAGTAAAATGGTAGCTTCTAAAACCGATTTTAAGTATAAGATCTTCAAAAATAAATCTGAAAATAAGCTGGGATACGGAATTAAACTGATGGACGATAAATTGTATTATTCACAAGATATCGATAAAATACAATGGGAGATACAGACTGAAGCCAAAGAAATTTCAGGATATCAGGTGCAAAAAGCAACAACAAGTTTTGCCGGTAGAGATTATACTGCCTGGTTTACTCCAGAGATTCCGCTTTCAGATGGGCCATATAAATTCGCTGGCCTACCTGGTTTGATCTTAGAAATCCAGGATACAGAAGCTGAATACATATTTGAATTCACAGGTTTTGAGGAATTAGCTGATCCTTTAGAATATCAGATTTTTCCTGAAGGATATAAGGAGGTTAAGAAAAAGGAACTTCTGGATTTATTGGCAACTTATCAAAAAGATCCAATTAGTTATATAAATAATTATGTGGGCGCGGGTGGTAAAACGGTAAGTATTAAAATTGTAGGAGATGATAAAAAGGATTATCTGAAAAAACAGCATGAAAAGTTAGCCAAAAAGAATAATCCCATAGAATTACAATAATGAGATACCTCTTGTTTTCTATTATTTATCTATTTGGCGTAAGTATTAATGCTCAGGATTATTCTTATAAAGCAACATATCAATTGGAGTATCAGGAAGATTCGATAGATTTGAATTCTATAAAATCTGAAACTGTTGTACTTTATTTAGGAGAAGGGGTGTCTAGATATTCAAGTCTTGGTAAGGCTGTTGAAGATTCTTTAACCGCAACTTTAGATCCTTCAAATAAAAGAATGGCTGAATTTTATCGAATTAGAAGTCTAACTCCAGATACCGATTTTCACTATAAGATCTTCAAAAACTATAATGATAACGAGCTTATTTTAGCCGAAAAGGTTTTTAAGGATAAACTGAAGTATAAACAGATTTTAAATCCCATCGACTGGGAAATTCAGTCAGAAAGCAAAGAGATCTTAGGATATAAAGTTCAAAAAGCTTCAGGCTCGTTTGCCGGCAGAAATTACGAAGCCTGGTTTTCGCCAGAGCTGCCATTTTTAGACGGTCCCTATAAATTTGGAGGTTTGCCGGGACTTATTTTGGAGATTTCAGACACTAAAAATCATTATCATTTTAGCATAATGGAATTTCAGGAGTTAAAAAAAATAGTGTCTAAAACATTGAATTTGGATGATTATAAAGAAGTTTCTCAGCGAGATCTCGATCAGGTTCGTGGTGATTATAAAAGAGATCCACTTACTGCAATGACCAACGGCGGTGTAACTATTCATTGGAAAGATGGGCAGGAAGAAGAAGCTAAAAGGAAATTCCGGAAGAGACATAAAAAACAAAATAATCCAATTGAACTTCAACCAAAATAAATTTATAAATCGAAAATGATTATGAAATTTAAAATAGCTTTAATGTTGCTCTTCTTTTCTTTTAAGATTTCAGCGCAGCAAGAAGCACAGACAACATTCAATTATAAAGCGACCTACGAACTCGAGTATCAGGAAGATTCTACTGATGAAAACTCTATAAAGTCTGAAGTTGGTGTTCTTTATTTAGGTGATGGGCAATCACGATATTCTAGCTTAGGCCAGGCGATTAAAGATTCTTTAGAGAATATGCCCAATCCTGAAACAGTAAGGATGGACAAGTATAATCAAATGACCGATTTTAAATACACGATTTTCAAGGATTACCAGCAAAGTGAACTTGTTTTAGCCGAAAAGGTTTTTCAATACAGTTTTAAATATAAGCAGGATCTAAATCAGATCGATTGGGAAATTCAATCAGAAACTAAAGAAATAATTGGGTTTAAGGTTCAAAAAGCTAGGGGTGCTTTTGCAGGTAGAAATTATGTCGCCTGGTTCGCACCAGAGCTTCCATTTTCAGATGGGCCATACAAATTTGCTGGTTTGCCGGGACTTATTTTAGAAATTTCAGATTTACAAAATCAATATCATTTTAGCTTAACAAGTTTTCAGGAATTAGAGAAACCAGTAAGTAGAATACTGAATTTAGATGACTATAAAACAGTTTCTCAAAAAGAACTCGACCAGGTTCGTGACGATTATAATCGTGATCCTATTGGTACAATGCAGAAGGCAGGAATTAGATTTGGTTGGAGCGAAGAAGATGAAGCTAAACAAAGAAAGGAGTTAACCAAAAAGTATAAAAAACGAAATAATCCAATTGAGCTTCCGTAGCAAAACTATCATCAATCGAAATTCATCATGAAACTAAAGTTATTATTCCTATTAATATTTTTCTCTTTTAGGATTTCAGCACAGGGAACTATAAAAGAAAAATTCGATTATGAAGTAATTTATAAGTTGTCTTTTAAATTAGATTCTACTCTTGTTAAGCCCGAAAGTGAATATATGATGTTGTATCTGGGAAAAGATTATTCATATTATATAAGTAGAGCTCAAAATTTTGCAGATCAAATAAAAGTAAAGGGAAACTCTGGCAGTACATCTAAAAATGCCTTAACCAATTTTCATTATCAAATTTTAAAAGAAATAAAAAACGATAGGTTATTTTATATTCATACAATCGCTGCAGATCGATTTTATTTTGGACAGGATAAGCATCTCTTCAATTGGCAAATAGAAACAGAAACCAAAGAAATAAAGGGATATAAAGTCCAAAAAGCTATTACAAACTTTGCAGGGAGAGATTATGTGGCATGGTTTACTCCAGAGGTTCCAATCTCAGACGGGCCTTATAAATTTAATGGTTTGCCGGGATTAATTTTAGAGATTTCAGACGTTGAAAGTGAATGGAATTTTGAGTTTGTCGGTTTAAAAAAGCTATCGCCAAAACAGGATTTTCAATTAAAATTTAATCAGCTTATAAAAACAAGTCCGGCCGAGTTAAAAGCAACTAACCTTCGTTATCGCAAAGATCCTTTTACTTATGTAAACAATCCAAACATTACTATTTCGCCAGAAGTTCATCAAAAATACATCGAATCTTTTGCTGAAATGCTGGAGAAAGAAAATAATCCGATAGAACTGGAATAGTCTAAAAAAATCATCAATCAAAAACCATCATGAAACTAAAACTGTTTATAATCCTATTATGCTGTTTTTACAATATTTCAGCACAGGAAAAATTAAAAGGAAAATTCGATTATAAGGTCACTTATAAGCTTGATTTTAAATTGGATTCTACTTCAGCAGAAAAAATATCAGAATACATGATCCTGTATTTAGGAGATGAGATTTCTCAATTTTCCAGTAGGGCATATGTTTTGGCAAATCCAATTGTAACAAGAGGAAATGGCGGAAATATATCGCGTGCGGCAGTTACAAAATTCTTTACCAAAACCATCAAAGATCGGGGAGCATCAAAAATGTATAATTCGGTTTTTGTTCCAATGACCGATTTTTTCTACGTTCAGGAGTTAGGTCTTTTTGATTGGGAAATCCATCCTGAAACAAGAGTGATCAAAGGTTGTAAAGCTCAAAAAGCAACTAAATCATTTGCTGGGCGGGATTATATTGCCTGGTTTACTACTGAAGTTCCAGTTTCAGACGGCCCTTATAAATTTAATGGCTTGCCGGGCTTAATATTAGAAATTGCCGATACCGGGAATGATTACGTTTTTTCTTTTATAGGTTTAGAGAAGCTCGCACCTGCCCTTACTTATAAGATAAATTTTAAACAATATATTGAAAGTACCCAAGAAGATATTGCAGAAAGATTGTATGAGTATCGTCGAGATCCTATGATGCATATGCAAGCATTAAGAGGAAATACTAATGATAAGCTTAATCCTGAATATCATAAAAAAATGGTAGCCTCCTTTACCAAAATGTTGGAGAAAGAAAATAATCCTATAGAACTGCAATAACATGAAAAAAATCCTCTTTATAATTCTATCAATATTCGTTGTTTTTGCAGGCTATTCTCAAACTGAAATTACCGGGCAGGTTTTCGATGATAACAGTAAAAAGCTTAGTGGTGCAACAATAATGATCAGTAAAGATTCGGTTTCTTCGATCCTGGCTTATGGAATTTCAGACACCGATGGAAAATTTAAGGTAGCCGTGAAAAGTGAGAGTGAATCCTTGTTTCTAAAAGTTTCTTACATAGGTTTTGCTACGTTCGAAAAAACTATTCTCAATAAAGCGCAGCAATTAGAAGTGAAACTTTCGCCTTCTTCTGAAGCTTTAAAAGAAGTAATCGTAAAATCTGAAATTTTACAGCAACGTGGCGATACGCTCAGTTTTTCGGTAGATGCTTTTAAAGGTAAAAACGACCGGGTTATTGCAGATGTACTAAAGAAAATTCCTGGGATCGAAATTCGACCAAATGGGGGGATTTATTATAAAGATGAGCCCATCCAGAAATATTATATCGAAGGTTTAGATATGTTGGAAGGGCGTTATAACCTTGCCAATAATAACCTTTCGGCAAATGCGGTTTCTAAAATCGAAATTCTAGAAAATCATCAGCCGGTAAAAGTTTTGGATAGTTTAGAGTTTTCAGAAAGAGCTTCGATCAATATAAAACTAAAAAAAGATATCACGTTTAGCGGGACAGCAACCGCAGGGATTGGTGCAGCGCCTTTACTATGGCAAGCTAAAGTTACACCAATGATATTTACAAAGAAAAGACAGGCGATCGTTACTTACCAAAGTAACAATACTGGCGTAGATGCCTCTGGTGAGGTTCTTAATTTTTCACAGAACTTCTATGGAAATAATTTTGGTATAGATCAGGAGAATTGGGTTTCGATACAAAATGTGTCGCCACCTCCATTTTCTTCCGAGCGTTGGCTAGATAATAATGTTCATTTACTTTCGGGAAATATTTTACAGCGCATTAAAAAAGATTTAGATCTAAAACTGAATATTTCTTACCTTAATGATTATCAGCAACAGGATGGTAGTACTCAAACACGCTATTTTACTCCTACAGATACGATCGATGTTATCGAAAATACGAATAACGATATTTTTATAAGTAAGTTGGAAGGAGAGCTTACTTTAGAGAATAATGCCGATAAAAATTATTTTAAAGATCAACTAGCCTTTAATGGGTCCTGGAATGCCAAACGCGGTTTAATTGATCGTCCTGATACACGAATAATGCAGCAGATGGACAATCCTTTCTTCGGAATTAAAAACGATTTACGCCTGCTTAGAACTGTAGGAAAGCAATTGATCACTTTTACTTCAAATACAGGTTTTGCTGAAAATAATCAGGATCTTTTAGTAAAGCCGGGACAGTTTGAAGCCATTTTTAACGATGGTGAGCCTTATGAACAGCTTCAGCAATTAGTTTCAACCAGAAAAATATACACCGATAATTCGGCCGGCTTTACCGAAGCGTTAGGGAAATTTACCATAGCACCTAAATTTGGATTTTCTATCCAGAATCAGCAATTAGATACCGATATTTTTTTGGAAGATGGAGAAGAGGTTTTTGATGCTGATTTTAAGAACAGAACCGAATTTGTAGAATCTTCGGTCTATTTTAAAAACTCTTTCAGATTTAAAAGTAAAGATGAAACTTGGAATTTGAGTTTAAGTACGCCGCTAGAATTTAAAAGTTTTCGTTTAGAGGATGATAATTTTGAAGAAACCAGGGAGTTGGATCGGCTGATTTTTGAACCTTATTTTTCTATGAATAAAAAACTTTCTGCTTATTGGGATGCAAATGCTTCAGCAGCCTTAAGGTATGATTTTGGGGAACTTCAGCAATTATATTATGGCTTTTTACTAAATGGATATCGAAATCTAAATAGGTATAACGCCCCGATTTCCGAAGAAACAAGACAAATTTATAATGCCGGGCTGGGGTATCGAAATCCCTTAAAACAGTTATTCTTAAGCGCATCTTATTCTTATAATTATTCTGAAAATAATTTGCTGTACAGTTCTAATATTGGTGAAAATGGGACAACAATTTTAGAAGCTGTAGCTTTAGATAATAACTCCGATAATCATAGTTTTAGAGCCGGTGGAAGTAAGTATTTTAGGAAAATGAAAACAACGCTTAAATTGAATACTTCCTATAATTTATCAAAACGTCAGCAGCTTTTAAATAATACGCTGGCCGAAGTAAACACAAGAAGTTTAAATTTTCGAGGAAGCCTAGATGCTGAAATTTCCAGTTGGCTAATTGCGAATTATTCGGGTAATTATACTACTTATACTTCAGGTTTCGAAGATGGAGATTTTCAAACAATAGAAACTCAGCAGCATACGCTCGATCTTTATTTTTATCCAAAAGACAATCAATATTTAAGTGCGGGAGGCGAATATTATGGCAATTCTTTATCTGAAAATGGCACCAATTATTTTGTGAACCTAAGCTATCAGTTTACTTTTGAGAAACCTAAAATGGATCTTAACATTAGCTGGCGCAATATCCTGAACACAGATACCTTTATTAATGCGTATAATAACGAGTATTATTACGTGCAAAGTAGTTATCGATTACGGCCATCGCAGGTATTAGCCACCTTAAAATTTACCTTTTAAAATGACCAATTTCGTCAAAGAAGCCTGCGTAGAATCTTTAGAAGAAGCCTTAAAAACTGAAAAACTTGGCGCAGACCGAGTAGAACTGTGCGCAGACTTGTCGCAAGATGGAATTACTCCGGAAAGAAGTGTTATTGAAAAGGCAAAAGCACAACTGAAGATTCCGTTTCGCGTGATGATTCGTCCCCGGGGAGGCGATTTTGTATATTCTGAAGCCGAATTTGATGTAATGAAGCAGGATATCTCATTTTGTAAAGCAATTGGAGTAGAAGGAGTTGTTTTTGGAATCCTAAAAGAAGATAAAACTTTGGATTTAGACCGAATTTCTACTTTGGTAACACTTTCTAAACCATTAAAAGTAGTAATTCATAAAGCCATTGATGAAACACCAGATATTTTAAAAGCAACCGAAGAATTATCGAAAATCGATGGAATTTCTACAATTTTAAGTTCAGGAGGAAAAGCAACCGCAAAAGAAGGAATTTCGACTTTAAAAGGAATGATTGCAATTGCCGGTAATAAACTGGAAATCATGCCGGCCGGGCGGGTTACAAATAAAAATTTAGACGAAATACATCAAAGTATCGGTGCGCGGGCTTATCATGGTCGCCGAATTCTTGGTGAATTTTAATATTTTTTTATAATTTAGCTAATCCAAACGTTTTTTATATGAATACTGAGCAGAAAGGAAAACCAGAGGCTAAATTAAGAACAGCAGTTCTAATTATTCTGGCAATCGTTGTTTTTCAGATAATTATGGATTGGAGTGATTTTAAGGCAGGCTTTCTAGGAGCTTTTTTACATTAAGCGAAAGAAGTCTTAAAATTTACTAATTTCTCTTCCGTTATGAAACTCGTTAATTTCAGTAGTCGAGTTATATCAAAGTTAGAGAGGAACTTTTCTTTGTTCCGTAGAAATTGATCTTTTCAAGAATATTTTTCAATAGTAAATTCATTTTAATCAAAACTCGCAGTTTATTGTTTTCATTAAAAAGGATGTTTTTATGAATTTTTGATTTTGAATAATATATCTGGTTAAAAACTTTCAGCATAAAAAAAGCTGCCTTAAATGAATAAGACAGCTTTTTAATACTATTGGGTTTGTGATGTGATTACATCATTCCTGGCATACCGCCACCCATTCCTTGTGGCATTCCTCCGCCAGCATTGTCTTCTTTAATATCGATTAAAGCACACTCTGTAGTTAAGATCATTCCAGATACAGAAGCTGCGTTCTCTAAAGCTACACGTGTAACTTTTTTAGGATCTATAATACCAGCTTTCATCATATCTACGTAAGTATCTGTCTTTGCGTCGTAACCAAAATCTTTGTCTCCTTCAAGAACTTTATTGATTACTACAGATCCTTCACCACCTGCGTTAGAAACGATTGTTCTAAGTGGAGCTTCAATTGCGCGAGCTACAATTTGGATACCTGTTGCTTCATCTGCATTTTCAGTAGCAACAGCCTCTAGTACAGCTTTTGCTCTAACTAAGGCAACACCACCACCGGCAACGATACCTTCTTCTACAGCTGCACGAGTTGCGTGAAGCGCATCATCTACACGGTCTTTCTTTTCTTTCATTTCAACTTCTGAAGCTGCACCAACATAAAGTACTGCAACACCACCTGCTAATTTAGCAAGACGCTCCTGTAGTTTTTCTTTGTCGTAATCTGAAGTTGTAGTTTCGATTTGAGCTTTAATCTGGTTAACACGCTCTTTAATTGCGTTGTCGTCTCCAGATCCATTTACGATAGTAGTGTTATCTTTATCGATAGCTACTTTCTCTGCAGTTCCTAACATATCGATAGTTGCATTTTCTAAAGAGAAACCTCTTTCTTCAGAAATTACAGTACCACCAGTAAGGATTGCGATATCTTCTAGCATTGCTTTTCTACGATCACCAAATCCTGGAGCTTTTACAGCAGCAATTTTAAGAGAACCTCTTAATTTGTTTACAACCAAAGTAGCAAGGGCTTCACCGTCTACATCTTCAGCAATAATTAAAAGTGGTTTTCCAGATTGTGCTACCGGCTCTAAAACTGGCATAAGATCCTTCATTGTAGAGATCTTCTTGTCGAAAAGAAGAATATAAGGATTCTCAAGATCAGCGGTCATTTTCTCGCTGTTAGTTACAAAGTAAGGAGAAAGGTATCCTCTGTCAAACTGCATACCTTCTACAACATCTACATAAGTATCTGTCCCTTTAGCTTCTTCTACAGTAATAACCCCTTCTTTACCAACTTTTCCAAAAGCTTCAGCGATCAATTCACCAATTAGGTCATCATTGTTTGCTGAAATAGAAGCTACCTGCTTAATTTTTTCTGAAGAATCTCCAACTTCCTGAGTTTGCTCAGCCAAGTTTTTAGTTAAAGCTTCTACCGCTTTATCTATCCCTCTTTTAAGATCCATTGGGTTTGCACCAGCAGCAACGTTTTTAAGACCTTCTTTAACGATAGCTTGTGCTAAAACAGTAGCTGTTGTAGTACCGTCACCAGCAAGATCGTTAGTTTTAGAAGCTACTTCTTTTACCATTTGAGCTCCCATGTTCTCTAGCTCGTCTTCTAATTCGATTTCTTTAGCTACAGAAACACCATCTTTAGTTACTGTTGGAGCACCAAAAGATTTACTAATAATTACGTTACGACCTTTTGGTCCTAAAGTTACTTTTACTGCGTTTGCAAGAGCATCTACACCGCGCTTAATACCGTCGCGTGCTTCGATGTCAAATTTTATATCTTTTGCCATTTTATTGTAAATTTTAGTTGCCGGAATTCGGCTTAAAATTGATTAATTTTTAATTAAAATTGAGTCTGAGAATAGAATTATACGATAGCAAGAATATCGTCTTCTCTCATGATAAGATAATCTGTACCTTCTAATTTAAGTTCGGTACCGGCGTATTTGCCATAAAGAACCATATCACCAACACTAACAGTCATCTCGTGATCTTTAGTTCCTTTACCTACTGCTACAACTTTACCTCTTTGTGGTTTTTCTTTTGCAGTTTCTGGAATATAGATACCTGAAGCTGTTTTTGTTTCAGCTGCTACAGGCTCGATAAGAACTCTGTCTGAAAGCGGTTTAATGTTTAGTCCCATTTTCTTTAAATTTATTTTGATTAATTAATTTTAAATATTCGATCTTGAATATTTCGAAAATTATGCCACTAAAAAAAAGCTGACATTAATAAATAAAAAATGCCAGCTTTGTGACAAGCTGGCATTTTATAAATGTAATCTGGTATATTTTTTACTGAGCGCTATCTGCAGCAGGAGTTGCTTCTGTTTGTTCAGTTTGTTGTGCTGGTGCAGGAGTTGCTTCTGGTAAAGCATTTTCTACTTCGTCCTCATCAAATATTTTAGAGTCTCCAAAACCGCTGCTACCATCCATAATAGAAACATTACTAATAAGGATAAGTACTAATAAAACGGTTGCCAGTGTCCAGGTACTTTTATCTAAAAAATCGTTTGTTTTTTGTACACCACCAATTTGTTGACCGCCGCCACCAAGAGAAGAAGATAAACCGCCTCCTTTAGGATTTTGCACCATGATAACTACCACTAGCAAAAATGCTACGATAACTATTAAAACTAAAAAAATTGTGAATGTGCTCATTCTTTATCTGTGTTATTTTCCTGTAATTTTTCGATTGCCCGAATTTGGTCTGCAAAGAAACCACTTTTTTCGGGATTTTTCAAAATTAAAATTTTATAGGCCTGAATTGCCTTTTTAAAGTTTTTTTGTTCAAGATAAACTCGGGCTAAAGTCTCTGTCATTAAGGCCTCAGGAGCTGGGCTACTAAGATCTGGAACGCTGGCTTTTGGAGAAGATTTAGCCGGTTTTATTTTTGGGTTCTTAGAAATAAACCGGTCAATAATGTCAAATTTCTTCTGAATATTTTCAGGGGCATTTTGCTCTTTTTTAGCTGAATCTTGTTGCTGAAGTGGTTTGGCTGAAGTTAATCTAAGCCATTCTGAAAAGCTGTGTGATTCAGCATTATTAAATTGCAAAGGGCTGCCAATTTTTAATTGATCTTCAGGTAATTCTGAAGGTGCTCTATTTTTAGAACGCTCAAAAAGTTCAGGATCCATCACCTTGTCAGATTCGTCCTGCTTCATTTGTATGGCCTCGCCAATTGCCATGCTTTTTTTGCCTAAAACTTCTATAGGTTCGTAAACTTCGAGATTGTTAAGTTTTTCGTCCTGTTTTTTAATTTGATGGGCTATGCGATTTTGGTTAAAATCTATAGAGCTTATATATTCAAAAAGGATTTCACGGTCGGTAGTAAAAGCTGCAGTTTTTCGCAAAGCCGAATTGTACGAAGGGCTTTCTGCATCTTTTAAACCTTTTAATCGAATAGCACGTGCCGCCTGAAAGTAAGGAGCATTCATTAAAATATCCTCTAACTCTCGAGTTTCCTGTGGCGAAACTTCTTCGGGATGTTCTAATAAATATGTGAAATTCTTTAAATCCATAGCTAATTTTACCAATCGGTTAAAGCAGCATTAAAAACGTCTTGTGTAATCCTGTCGTAAATTTCTTCAATAGCAGTATTAAGTGTTGCGCCTACTAATTGTTGTCCTGCCGGATAATCGTAATAGAAAGAAAACCGCCTGTCGAAATCTTTCTCAGGTTCCAGCGTGTTGTAATATCTTACCTGCACTGCAATTGTTAGTCTATTTTGTGCAGCCGTGTTCTGTGCAGTCGCCGTCATCGGCGCAATATAATAATCGATAATTTCACCTTCAAAAATAAGATCGGCGTTATTATTTGTTAAGGTAAGATTTGTTTGATTTTGAATAAGATCCTGTAAGTTAAGCTTAAAGGTTCTCTCTATTCCCGGTTCTATCAAATCTGCAGTATTCTGGAAATTATTAACCTGAAAACTCGTGGCATCACCAGTACTTGCTCCTGTAAACGAATAAATTCCGCAAGAAACAAGGCTCAAAATGCCGAAAATCGATAAAATAAGGCCTAATTTTTTCATAGGTTAAGGTCGTGAATTTTGTTTCTCGTAAAACGAAATTCTAAGATTATAAATTGTATTGTTTGATTTTGCGATAAAGTGTTCTTTCGCTAATCCCTAATTCTTCAGCAGCAGCTTTACGTTTGCCATTGTGGCGTTCCAGCGATTTTTTAATCAATTCTAGTTCTTTATCCTGAAGTGAGAGCGTTTCTTCTTCTTCAATTTCTTCAGCAAAGTGATATTTGTCTTTTTCAGACAGGTTTTCTTGCTGTGGCTCGTATTCGCTTAGGCTACTCTGTTGTGGTATTTGTAATACTTCAAGATTATCGCTATCCAGATCTTCTACGTTAAAATCTTCAGTGTCCTCATCACCATTACCGTAGATTTTTTGAATAAGCCCTTCATTTTCATCACGAACTTCTTTAGAATTGCCTTCCTGCATTAATTTTAAGGTAAGTTTCTTAAGATCGTTAAGGTCATTTTTCATGTCAAAAAGAACCTTATAAAGGATTTCTCTTTCGTTGCTGAAATCTGAGTCTTTTTTCTTGTCTGAAATTACCGCTGGTAAATTGCTGCCCATATCTGGTAAATATTCTTTAAGCTCTTTACCATTTATTGAGCGGTCCTGCTCTAGAACCGATATTTGTTCAGCGATATTTCGAAGCTGACGAATATTTCCGCCCCAGTGATATTTTTGCATTAAAAGTACCGCATCATCTTCTAATCTGATGGTTGGCATTTTATATTTTAAAGCAAAATCTGAAGCAAATTTTCTAAACAATAAATGAATATCGCCTTTACGCTCGCGAAGTGGTGGTAAGTGAATTTCTACCGTACTTAATCGATAATAAAGATCTTCTCTAAATTTCTCTTTTTTGATCGACTCGAACATATTAATGTTGGTCGCGGCAACGATACGAACATTTGTTTTTTGAACTTTAGAAGAACCTACTTTAATAAATTCTCCGTTTTCTAAAACACGTAAAAGTCTTACCTGGGTTGGTAACGGTAATTCACCAACTTCATCTAAAAATATTGTACCGCCATCGGCTACTTCAAAATAACCGCTTCTGGTTTGGGTAGCTCCTGTAAACGCTCCTTTTTCGTGACCAAAAAGCTCACTGTCTATAGTTCCTTCGGGAATAGCTCCGCAGTTTACAGCAATATATTTACCATGTTTGCGATGCGATAGGGAATGAATAATTTTTGGAATACTTTCTTTCCCAACCCCACTTTCCCCGGTCACTAAAACCGAAATATCTGTAGGGGAAACCTGTATTGCTTTTTCTATAGCCCTGTTTAATTTTGGATCATCTCCTATAATTCCAAAACGTTGTTTTATGGCCTGTACTGATTCCATTTAAAATATGTGGTATTTAAATGTTATTGAATAGCTTTTAGATAAGAATATACCTTTTTTAATTATTGTCACTGTATCCAACAGCTTCACCAATTAGTGTGGCACTGGTGCAATCGCTAATTTTCACATTTACAAAATCACCAACTTTATAGTTCTCTTTAGGGAAAACTACCACAGTATTTTGCGTGTTTCTACCACTCCAATGAGCATCAGATTTTTTAGAAGCTTTTTCGATAAGCACTTCGACAGTTTTTCCTAAAAATTGCGATGTTCTATATTTACTATGTTCCTGCTGAAGAGCAACAATTTCAGATAGTCTTCTCTTTTTGGTTTCTTCAGGAATATCATCTTCAAATTTTCTGGCAGCCATGGTTCCTGGTCTTTCAGAATAAGCAAACATAAATCCGAAATCATATTTTACATATTTCATTAAAGAAATAGTGTCCTGATGATCTTCTTCAGTTTCGGTTGGGAAACCGGTAATAATATCATGCGAAATTCCACAATCTGGGATTAGTTTTTTGATATTATCGATAAGACTGAAATATTCTTCACGTGTATGAAGACGATTCATCTTCTTAAGCATTTTATCACTACCACTTTGTACCGGTAAGTGAATGTAGTTACAAATATTGCGATGAGCGGCCATTACTTCTATAACATCTAAGGTCATATCCTGTGGGTTAGATGTAGAAAAACGAATTCTCATTTTTGGCTGTGCTTCAGCAACCATTTTTAGAAGTGCAGCAAAATTAGTAGCCGTAGCTTTTTGCATCGGTGTGGCATCCTTAAAGTCTTTTTTAAGTCCGCCACCATACCATAAATAACTGTCTACATTTTGTCCAAGAAGGGTAATTTCTTTAAAACCTTTGTTGGCAAGATCGTTAACCTCTTCGATGATGCTTTGCGGGTCACGGCTACGTTCTCTACCACGAGTAAAAGGAACAACGCAAAAGGTGCACATATTATCGCAACCACGAGTAATCGATACAAAAGCAGAAACTCCGTTAGATTGTAAACGCACAGGTGAAATGTCACCGTAAGTTTCTTCTTTAGAAAGAATCACGTTAACCGCATTTCTACCTTCTTCAACTTCATTAATAAGATTAGGAAGATCTTTGTAGGCATCTGGTCCTACAACCAAGTCTACAATTTTTTCTTCTTCTAAGAATTTACTTTTTAATCGCTCTGCCATGCAGCCTAAAACCCCAACTTTCATATTAGGATTTATACGTTTTACGGCATTATATTTTTCAAGGCGTTTTCTTACTGTTTGTTCAGCTTTTTCTCTAATCGAGCAGGTATTTACCAAAACAAGATCAGCTTCTTCTAATTGCTGGGTAGTGTTGTAACCTTCTTTTGAAAGAATAGAAGCTACAATTTCACTATCACTAAAATTCATCTGGCAACCATAAGATTCTATAAAAAGCTTACGCTTGTTTTCGGTCTTAGGCTCCATTACCAGGGAGTTTCCCTGTTGCTTTTCGTCAATAATCTTCTCCATAATGCTGTACTAAGCTTAGGTAATTAGGTGGCAAAGATACGTTTTAAGCTTCTTGTGACAAAGTGGCAGTAAAATTTTTTAAAATTTTTACGCAACCTTTTTCATCTTATTACATCTAATGGTTGAAATTCGATAAAAATGGCAGTGATTTTTGCTGCTGAAAATGATTAAAAAAAAGTGAAAGATTAATAAGGGGAAGAGATTTTTGAAAAAGAAAATAGCGTGAAAGCCCCGATCATTGCTAACAAAGTCAATAAAGAATATAACACCTATGAAATAATTCTGCCTAATGATGACTGTTACCGATCGGGGTAAGCACTAGTTGTAATTTGGTATAAAGATAGTAAAATCAATCTATTAAGTTTCTTAATTACGATTGTTATTTATGTTTGGTTTATTTTTGCATGCCCGCGATATCGCGGGCATGTAATTTTTGTGCAAAATGCTTTCAAAACAGGTCTTAAAAGCTTATAATACTTTTAATTTAAAACCTATTTAATAAATCATTTATTAGGTTAAAAAAAAATTGATATACTTTTGCACTTACAAAAATGTAAACTATGGCAAAAAATTTAGTGATTGTGGAGTCTCCTGCCAAGGCAAAAACGATTGAAAAGTTTTTGGGGAAAGATTATAAGGTGGCTTCAAGCTTTGGGCATATTGCAGACCTTCCTACAAAAGAGTTAGGGGTGGATACTGAGGGAGATTTTTCTCCTAAATATATCGTCTCGAAAGATAAAAAAGATGTTGTTAGAAAACTTAAAGGTTTAGCTAAGGATGCCGAGACTGTATGGCTTGCTAGTGATGAGGATCGTGAAGGAGAAGCAATAGCCTGGCACCTTGCAGAAGAACTTAAGTTAAAGGACGATAATACCAAAAGGATCGTTTTTCACGAAATCACAAAATCTGCCATTTTAAATGCAATAGAAAATCCCAGAGGGATTAACTATAATCTTGTAAATGCACAGCAGGCCAGAAGAGTTTTAGACCGACTGGTTGGGTACGAACTTTCACCGGTTTTATGGCGTAAAGTAAAGGGAGGACTTTCTGCCGGAAGGGTGCAAAGTGTTTCTGTTAGACTAATTGTAGAGCGAGAGCGTGAGATCGAAGATTTTACTCCAGAAGCTTCTTATAGAATTGATGCTGAATTTGCTAATGCTGAAGGGAAAACGTTTAGAGCTAAACTTCCTAAGAATTTTGATACTAAAGAAGAAGCTGAAGCATTCTTAAATGATAATCTAGGTGCTAATTTTAAGGTTGCAGATCTTACTAAAAAACCAGCTAAGAAATCGCCTGCACCACCATTTACAACTTCAACATTACAGCAGGAAGCCTCAAGAAAATTATATTTTTCAGTAAGTAAAACAATGACCCTGGCGCAACGTCTTTATGAAGCCGGTCATATCACTTACATGAGAACAGATAGTGTTAATCTATCTGATGATGCACGTAAAGGAGCTAAGCGCGAAATCTTAAAAGCCTATGGCGAAGAATACGCAAAATCAAGACAATTTAAAGGTAAAACTAAAGGTGCACAGGAAGCTCACGAAGCTATTCGTCCCACAAATTTTGCCAGTCATAGTGTAAAAGCCGATCGTGATGAGCAGCGTTTATACGAATTGATTTGGAAACGTGCTATCGCTTCACAAATGTCTGAAGCGCAGTTAGAGCGTACCAATGTGAAAATTGAAGCAGATAAGCATGATAAAATTTTTACAGCGAATGGTGAAGTGCTGAAATTTGAAGGTTTTTTAAAGGTTTATTTAGAGGGAAGCGACGACGAAGATTCTGAAGAGCAAAGCGGAATGTTGCCAGATATGAAAGTGAATCAGGCTCTTCAAAACATTTTTATACATGCTACTGAACGTTTTACGCGTCCGCCTTATCGATATACTGAAGCATCTTTAGTTAAGAAATTGGAAGAGCTTGGAATTGGTAGACCTTCTACTTATGCGCCCACTATTTCAACTATTCAGAATAGAAATTATATAGAAAAAGGCTCTATTGAAGGAGCCGAACGTGAATACACGCAGTTTACTCTTGAAAACGGAAAAATTTCAGAAAAGAAATTAAGCGAAACCGTAGGTAGTGATAAAGGAAAATTAGTGCCAACGGCGGTAGGTAAAGTAGTAAATGACTTTTTAGTTAATCATTTTTCTAACATTCTCGATTACAATTTTACAGCAAAAGTGGAGCAAAGCTTTGATGATATTGCTGAAGGAAATGAGGAGTGGACAAAAATGATGAAGGATTTTTATACAGATTTTCATCCGCATGTCCAAGATGTTGCAAAGAATGCAGATCGTGAAGTTGGAGAGCGAATCCTGGGAGAAGATCCTGAAACCGGAAAGCCGGTAAGTGTGCGTTTAGGGAAGTTTGGGCCAATGGTTCAGATAGGATCTGTAGAAGATGATGAAAAGCCAAAATTTGCAAGTTTAGGGCCAGATCAAACACTGGATACCATCACTTACGAAGAAGCGATGGATCTTTTTCAACTTCCAAAGGAATTAGGAGAATATAAAGGAGAAAAAGTTGAGGTAAATAATGGCCGTTATGGGCCTTATGTGAAATTTGGTAAGAAATATGTCTCTTTAGAAAAAGGTGAAGATGCCATGAGTGTTGATTTTGATAGAGCTTTAGAGCTTATCAAAGAAAAAGAAAAGGCAGATGCTCCTATTTACGAATATGAAAACCTGCCAGTTCAAAAAGGAGTTGGGCGTTTTGGTCCTTACTTAAAATGGAATGGGATTTTTATAAATGTGAATAAAAAGTACGATTTTGATAATCTTTCAGGCGAAGATATAGAAGAACTTATCGAAGATAAGAAACGTAAAGAGCGAGAGAAGATTATTCATAATTGGGAAGAAGAAGGGATTCGTGTAGAAAAGGCCAGATGGGGAAGATCTAATGTTATAAAAGGTAAAACTAAGGTAGAGTTACCTAAAACAGTAGATGCAACAAAAATTACGCTTGAAGAGGCTAAAGATATAATCGCTAAAAAAGCACCAAAGAAAAAAGCAGCTAAGAAAACGACCAAGAAGAAAACTACTGCTAAAAAAACAACAAAGAAAACATCCAAAAAGTAACTGAATGGAATTGGATTTTTTAAGTCCTGTTAGTGAAGAGTTGATAGCTTATGCTGAAGCCTTAAGTCAGCATAGTATAGGTTCAAAAGTGAAGTTTAATTCGGTTTTAGAAGGTATTCCAGATCTTGGTGATGTGCAAATTGCTATTATCGGGATTCGGGAAAATCGTCTTTCAGAAACTTATGAAGACGACTTGCTGAATTTCGACGGAATTAGAAAGACTTTTTATAGTTTATTTCCAGGTAACTGGTGTATGAATATTGCAGATCTTGGCGATATTCAAAAGGGAGATACAGTAAAAGATACATATTTCGCGGTTGAAAAAACGGTTGCCGCATTGGTGAAAATGGATGTGATTCCTGTTTTACTTGGTGGTTCGCAAGATCTTATTTATGCGCAATACAGGGCTTATGATACTCTAGATGAGATGGTAAACCTTGTAAATGTAGATGCTCGTTTCGATTTAGGTGATGCAGAGCAGGTAATCTCTAATAAATCCTATGTTTCTAAGATTATTGTAAACGAGCCTTATAATCTATTTAACTATTCAAATATTGGCTATCAAACCTATTTTAACTCTCAGGAAGAAATAGAGTTAATGGATAGGTTGTTTTTTGATGCTTATCGTTTAGGAGAAATCAGTAATGATATTTCTTTAATAGAACCTATAATGAGAGCAGCCAATCTGGTTAGTGTAGATTTAAATAGTATTGATTCTGGAGCTTTGGGAAGTTCATTTTTTAAATCTCCTAATGGTTTTAATGGCAAAGAAATTTGTGCAATATCCAGATACGCAGGCCTAAGTGATAAAGTAAGCTCTTTTGGTATATTTGAATATCATTCGGCATTGGGAGAATTATCAAATATGCTATTAGCACAAATGATCTGGTATTTTGCAGAAGGAGTAAATTATAGGAACAATGAAAATACCGTAGCGGCTAAGCAAGAGTTTATTAAATATCAGGTTCCTATAGATGATGATGTACTGGTGTTTTTTAAAAGTCCGCTTAGCGGTCGTTGGTGGATCGAGATTCCCTACGTTGCTAACTCCAATACTAAATTAAAAAGAAGCACGTTATTACCATGTAGTGAGGAGGATTATTTGGAAGCCTGTAATCAGGTAATTCCAGAAAGATGGTATAAAGCTAAGAGAAAAAACGAAGTTTAATCGAGTTGGGCAAGCCTTTGATATATTGTAATTTTCTTAAAACTATTGTTTTTTAGAAAATAATTAGATAGGTTTACTGCCTTAAATTGAGATGTCTTAACCTAAAAAGTATTATGAAGAAAATTGTTTCGCTAGTTGCTGTTCTTGCTTTAATCTACAGTTGTGGAAGTAATGACAGAGGGCAGCTTGTAGGTGCGGAAGGAAAAAGATGGAACCCTGAAGATCCTTTTGGGATGGTATTAGTCCCGGGTGGATCGTTCATCATGGGGAAATCTGATGATGATATAGCAGGACAACTAAACGCCCCTCCAAAGACGGTTACAGTCAACTCTTTTTACATGGACGAAACCGAAATCACTAATGCTGAATATCGCCAGTTTGTAAATTATGTGAAAGATTCTGTTGTACGCGTAATGCTTGCAATGGAAGCTGAGCTTGAAGGAGCTACTGCTGGAGATAATGGAATTGGTGAATACGCTTTTGCAGATGCAGATGAGTCTAATCTTACCCCTTACCAGGAATATATGTTAGAGACTTATGGTACCGGTGGCGAAATGGATTCTTACGAAAACCGAAAATTAAATAAAAGGGTAGATATTGTTTGGGATACAGAAGATTATCCAGATGTAGCTTATGCCCGGGTAATGGATCAATTGTACATTCCACAGGAAGATGCCTATAATGGAACAAGAACAATCGATGTTAAGCATTTAAAATTTAAGTATAGCTGGATGGATATCCAGGCTGCAGCCAGAGGTAAAGGAAATCGTCGTGATTATGTACAAACTGAAGTTGTAGAAGTTTATCCAGATACAGCAGTTTGGATTAAAGACTTTAATTATTCTTATAACGAACCTATGCACAATGATTATTTTTGGCATAGCGCTTTTGATGATTATCCTGTTGTAGGGGTAAACTGGAAACAAGCCAGAGCCTTTTCAGAATGGAGAACAAAATATAATAACGATTTCCGTAAATCCAGAGGAGATAGTAATGTACCTCATTATAGATTGCCAACTGAAGCAGAATGGGAATATGCTGCTCGTGGTGGTTTAGAAGGTGGAACATATCCTTGGGGAGGTCCTTACACTAAAAATGATCGTGGCTGTTTTATGGCCAACTTTAAGCCTTTAAGAGGGGATTATGCTGCAGATCAGGCGCTATATACTGTAGAAGCGAAATCTTTTGATCCAAATGGATATGGATTGTATAATATGGCTGGTAACGTGTCTGAGTGGGTAAACTCTTCTTATGACGCTTCATCTTATGATTACATGTCTTCTATGAATCCTACTGTAGATGATTACGAAGATCCAAGAAAAGTAGTACGAGGTGGATCCTGGAAAGATGTAGCGTATTTCTTACAGGTGTCTTCCAGAGATTATGAATATGCTGATTCAGCAAGAAGTTATATTGGTTTTAGAACCGTGCAGGATTACTTAGGTAATGATGTTCCTTTAAACCAGCAAACGCCCTTAAATTAAAATAACCAACAACCCCTAAATAACAATCTTAAAAACTTAAACTTAATCATTATTTATTATGGCACAATCAAAATCTAGAGCAAAAGTTATGAATATGGTATACGGTCTTGGTGCGGCTGTAGTTATCCTTGGAGCGCTTTTTAAAATTATGCACTGGCCATTTGGTAACGAAATGTTAATCGCAGGTCTTATAACAGAAGCTTTAGTATTTACAGTTTCAGCTTTCGAACCAGTAGACGAAGGTTATGATTGGTCTCTTGTTTATCCAGAGTTAGCGCAGGGAAGTGCAGCTATAACATCTCCAAGAAAAAAGGAAGTTGTAATAGAAGAAACTAAAGACGCTCAGGGAATGCTTTCTAAAAAACTAGACGATATGTTGCGTGACGCAAAAGTAGATGCAGCTTTAATGAGTAGTCTTGGTGATAGCATTAGAAATTTTGAAGGTGCTGCAAAAGGTATTGCCCCAACCGTAGATGCAATGGCATCACAGAAAAAATATAGCCAGGAGTTAACAACTGCTGCAACTCAAATGGAAACTCTAAATAGTATATATAAAGTTCAGGTAGAATCTGCTTCTAAACAAGCCGAAGTTAATAAAGCTGTAGCTGAAAACGCTACCAGACTAAAAGCTGAAATGGATTCTTTAACCGAAAACCTAGCTTCTTTAAACGGTGTTTATGGTGGTATGTTAACTGCTATGCACGGGCAAAGAAGAGCTTAATTTTTAGACTTTATATATTAATAAACTAATTAGAAGATAAAATAAATGGCATCAGGAAAACAAAGCCCAAGGCAGAAAATGATCAACCTGATGTATTTAGTGTTCATCGCTATGATGGCGCTTAATATGTCAAAAGAGGTTTTGGTAGCCTTTGGTTCAATGAATGAAAAGTTAGAGGAATCTAACGCCACTACCGAGCAAAGAAATGTTGCTGCAATGCAAGGCTTACAAACAAAAGCTGGTGAGCAGGCTGAAAAATATGCGCAATTAGCTCAAAAAGCTGAAACTATAAATCAACTTTCTCAGGAACTAGATACTTATATCGCAGGAGTAAAAACTGATTTGACTGGTGAATTGGACGATCCGCAGGATTATCAGGCGATGGACAAACCAGATGTTTTAGACGAGAAATTCTTTAAAGGAGGTAAGATTAGTCCAGAAGGTGAGGAGTTTGTAGAAAAGATAAACACTTATCGTGAAGGAATCATTAGCACTTTAGGAGAAGATTTTAGTACCTTAAATAATGAAATAGCACGTAAATTTAATACTGATGAAGTAGAGGATAGCGAAGGAACTAAAAAGCCTTGGTTAACGTATAACTTTGAAGGTTTTCCTTTAATCGCTTCAATTACTCAGCTAACTCAATTGCAATCTGACGTTAAAACAACCGAGAATGATGTCCTATCTGCAATGTTAGCAGGACAATTGCAAGAGGAAGTTTCTATGAGTAATTATACTACGATCCTAGAAACTGAGAAATCTGCTTATTATCAAGGAGAAACTTTTGATGGAGCTATTGTTCTAGGTAGAAGTGATGAAACAACAAAGCCTAACAAGATTGAATTAAAATTAGACGGTAGAACACTTTCTGAAAGTGATTATTCACTTCAAGGGGGTAAAGTTATTTTAAATGTTCCGGCAGGAAATGCAGGAGATCATACAATTACTGGACAATTAATATTTAATGAAGGTGGAGAAGAGCCTATAGAGGTTGCTGTAAATCAAAAGTTTGCTGTAATTCCAAAGCCAAATTCAGCAACAATTTCAGCTGATAAAATGAATGTGTTATATCGTGGAGTAAAAAACCCGCTAACCATTTCTATGGCTGGTGTTCCAGATAATAATGTTCAGGCAAATGCACCTGGTTTATCAAGAACTTCAGGAAGTAGTTACGTGATGGATGTGACTACACTTCAGCAAAGAGAAGTTAAGATTAATGTAACAGGAACTATTGATGGGAAAAGTTACCCATCTAGTTCAACATTCAGAATTAAAGATATTCCAAGTCCGGTTGGATCGATTAGAAAGGAAACAGGATCAGTGAAAATGCAACGAAATAGTTTAGAGGTTTCTGAAGTTGGTGCAGAGTTATTGGATTTTGATTTCGATATTGGTTTAAGAGTTAATGGTTTCAGTTTTAAAGTTTCTGGACAACCAACGGTAACAGTTCGAGGAAATAGATTAGATAATGCTGCTAAAGCGGCACTACGTAGAGCTGGTAGAGGAGAAACGGTTCAGATTTTTGATATCGATGCTACTCTAACTACTAATAGTGGTTATAAGCTTAAGAAGATAGCTCCGGTTTTTATAGAACTTACGAATTAAGAAAAGTAGATTATTATGAAAGGGAAATATATAATATATAGTTTGTTTTTGCTAGTTGGTTTTTCCAGTCTTGCACAAACAGCTAATATTTTGAATGCGAAGAAGCCAGAGGATATTGGGAAATCAGCTAATGCTGAAATTGCAGAGGATGTTGATGGTGGTCCCTTAGAATATGGTTATGTAGATGATCGTGATGTACTTTGGTCTAAAGGAACATGGGAAATTATTGATTTGGATGAAAGAGTGAATTTTCCTTTATATTATCCTGTAGATACTTTAAATATTTCTGCAAACAGAAGGTCTTTATATCATGTTTTAATTCGTGGGATAAAAGACGGTAAAATCGAAAATATTTATGCCGATTCTTACTTTACTGAAAAAAGAACTCTTAAGGATATTCAGGCAACAATTTCTAAAGTAGATACCACAAATGCCGGTATCGAGCAATATAATGCCGGACAAGAAGTAGACGCGCAATTTATAGATCGTAGAGATCTTGGAGCTGCAGATATCCAGGAGTATAAAATTCGTGGAATCTGGTATTTTGATAAAAGACAGGCAGAACTTAAATATCGTATTTTAGGTATTGCACCAAGGGCTCCAGATGTTAACTTTATGGATGATTCTGAACTTGGGAATGAATTAGTAGATCTTTTCTGGGTTTGGTACCCAGATGCCAGAGAAGTGCTTTATGATGCAAAAGCTTATATTGGTAACAATACAACTATTTCTTTTGATCAATTGCTAAACGCCAGAAGATTTAATGCTGTAATCTTTAAAGAGGATAACGTGCAGGGAGATCGCCAGATTAATGATTATATTGTAGATAATAGTTTTATGCAATTATTGGAATCTGAACGTATTAAAGAGCAGATTCGAAACTTCGAACAGGATATGTGGAATTATTAATTTATAATTCTCAAAAAATAATTGAAAAGCGCCTTTTAGAGGCGCTTTTTTTATTCTTAATTTGTAGTATTAATAGGAGAGTATGCTAGATTATATAGTTGTTGGTTTAGGGCTTAGTGGTATTGCATTATCTAACCAATTAGAGGGGCGAAAACGCAGTTTTGTTGTTTTTGAAGATGATTCTCAAACATCAACAAAAGTTGCTGGCGGGATTTATAATCCTGTTATTTTAAAGCGTTTTACACTTGCCTGGGAAGCCGATAAACAGATAAATTATTCTATTCCTTTTTATCAAAAACTTGAAGAAAAGCTTAATGAGAAGCTAATACGCCCATTTAATATTTATCGTAGATTTCATTCGGTTGAAGAACAGAATAACTGGTTTGAAGCTGCCGATAATTTTAGGCTTTCTCCCTTTTTAAATACACAACTTATACGGCAGGTGAATGATTCTATTCCTGGAGATTTTTCTTTTGGGAAAGTAGAAAAAACCGGAGCATTGGATACCGAACTTCTTGTTGAATCCTATAAAAAATACCTTGAAAAACGTCAAATATTAAAAAATAAACGCTTCGATTATTCTAAACTGAAAATTAATAAGGATTCAGTTTCTTATGATGGGTTGGAAGCTAGACATATTGTTTTTTGTGAGGGTTATGGTGTGGTAAATAATCCTTACTTCAATTATTTGCCATTGCGAGGGAATAAAGGAGAGTATCTTGTGATAAAATCGGAAGAACTTCAGTTAAAACAGGCCGTAAAATCATCGATTTTTATCCTCCCGTTAGGAAAGGATTTATATAAAGTTGGGGCTACATATAATCATCAGGATAAAACTCAGCAGCCAACTTTAGCTGCAAAAGAAAAATTGCAGGCGGATCTCGATAAAGTTATAAACTGTAAATACGAAATTGTAGATCAGGTTGCCGGGATACGCCCAGCGACATCAGATCGTCGTCCGTTGGCAGGAAATCATCCAGAGCATCAACGATTGTTTATCTGTAATGGTTTTGGAAGCCGTGGTGTTTTAATTGCACCTTTGATTTCAGAAAAGCTGCTTAATTTTATAGAAGATGAAATTCCTTTACCGCCAGAAGTCGATATTCGACGTTTTCAGAAGAAATTTTATAAATCCTAAACTTTTCGTTTCGTCTTTTTAACAGCGTCCTTATCGTAATTTAGGAAAAAATTGATCCATATATTTCTCGAAAGTCGCATAATTATAGGCATAAAAACAATTAATGTCCCAACGATCGCGAAGAAGGAAGTTAATAGTCCGCCGCCCAAAAAATAATGTGCAATGATAAAGGCAGCAACAGAAAACGCAACTCCAACCGCATAACTAACATACATAGCTCCATAAAAGAAAGAAGGCTCTATTTTGTACTTAGTCCCGCAATGTGAACAATGCTCGTGCATTTCGTACACCTTGCTTAGTTTAAAAGGGTTTTTCTCTTTGTACATGCTTTCTTCCTGGCATACAGGACAGGTGCCGGTGAATATGCTATACAACTTAGTGCCTTTCAAGAATTTCATAATATTTTTTTTGCATTACAAATTTAGTCATCTTTGCACGAATCATAAGATACTTTAGTTACAATAATGCTCAACATACATAATCTTTCAGTCTCTTTTCAAGGAGAATATTTATTTCAGGAAATTAGTTTTCGTTTAGGTGCCGGTGACCGTATAGGTCTTATTGGTAAAAATGGAGCTGGAAAATCTACAATGCTAAAAATTATTTCTGGAGATCAGGAATATGATAGCGGACAGATTGCCAAGGATAAAGATCTAAGAATTGGTTTTCTTAAGCAGGATATCGATTTTGTACAAGGTCTTACTGTTTTAGATGAAGCTTATCAGGCTTTTGAAGAAATTAAACGTCTGGAAGCTAAAATGAATGAAATTAATCATCAATTAGCTACCCGTACAGATTACGAAAGTGATTCTTATACTGAATTAATTCAGGAACTTACCGATGTTACCCATCAATACGAAATTATTGGTGGTTATAATTATGAAGGAGATACAGAGAAGGTTTTGCTTGGTCTTGGTTTTAAACGAGAAGACTTTGAAAAACTAACCGATACATTTTCTGGAGGATGGAGAATGCGAATAGAACTGGCAAAGCTTTTACTTCAGAATAACGATATTCTATTACTCGATGAGCCTACCAACCACTTGGATATTGAAAGTATCATTTGGTTAGAAAGTTTCCTTAATTCTTATCCCGGTTGTGTGATCCTGGTTTCTCACGATAAAATGTTCTTGGATAATGTAACCAACCGAACGATAGAAATTTCCTTAGGCCGAATTTACGATTATAAAAAGCCATATTCTAAATATCTGGAGCTACGAAGTGAACTTAGGGAACAACAATTAGCCGCTCAGAAAAATCAGCAAAAAGAGATTGAACAGACAGAGAAGCTTATCGAAAAGTTTAGAGCAAAAGCATCTAAAGCTTCTATGGCGCAATCTTTAATTAAAAAACTGGATAAAGTTAATCGTATTGAAGTAGATGAAGATGATAATGCGGTGATGAATATTAGTTTTCCGGTTTCTGTACAGCCTGGGAAAGTTGTTGTAGAAGCCGAGCATGTTGGTAAGGCATATGGGGAACACCAGGTTTTAGACGATATTAATTTGCTTATTGAGCGTGGTAGTAAAATTGCCTTTGTTGGACAAAACGGACAGGGGAAAACCACACTGGCTAAAATTATTATCGATGAAATTTCTCATTCAGGTAATCTAAAATTAGGGCATAACGTTCAACTGGGTTATTTTGCACAAAATCAGGCCGATTATTTAGACGGAGAAAAAAGTATTTACGATACTATGGTCGATGCTGCAAACGAGAGTAATCGAGCTAAAGTTAGAGATATGTTGGGGTCGTTCTTATTCCGCGGGGACGATGTAGATAAAAAAGTAAAAGTATTATCTGGAGGGGAACGTAACAGGCTTGCACTTTGTAAAATGTTGCTACAGCCTTTTAATGTGCTGGTGATGGATGAGCCTACCAACCACCTGGATATTAAATCTAAAAATGTTTTAAAAGAAGCCTGTAAGAATTTTGAAGGAACCTTAATCATTGTTTCTCACGACAGGGATTTTCTTCAGGGCTTAACCAGTACGGTTTACGAATTCAGAAATAAACAAATAAAAGAGTATTTAGGAGATATCGATTATTATTTAGAGCAGCGTAAACTTGAAGATATGCGTGCTGTAGAGAAAAGAGATAAAGCTCCTAAAACAGCGGTGAAAAAAGAAACTTCAGAAAAGCAATCTTACGAAGATCAAAAGAAGTTAAAAACGCTAAATAATAAGCTTAGCAAAATAGAGTCGAAAATCACCAAAATCGAAAAAGAGCTTAAGAAAAAAGATCATGATTTAGCAACTAACTACGAAAAAACCATTGCTCAGGCAGGCTTTTTAGATAGCTATAATGATAAGAAGAAATATCTTAAATCTTTGATGAAGGAATGGGAGGATTTGCAGCTAGAAATAGAAGAAATAAGCTAGTTTCTTAAAAAATTAAGATATTCAATTAAACTTTAACGAGTTTTAAGAGTCCAATTAAATAATTATGGATAAACGCAAAATAATTCTTTCAGGTCTTGGACTCCTTCTCATCGTTGGGGCCGTATTTGCAGCAAAGTGGATCATCGATAGCAACGTCAAAAAAGATCCCGAAATTCAAAAAGTTGTAAAAAACGTATTTGTAAAAACAGTAAAAAACGACACTGTTCCTATTAGTATTCCTGCTAATGGAAATGTTTCTGCTCTAAGAAAACTCGAACTTTACTCAGAGGTTCAGGGGATATTTAGAAGTAGTAGTCATAATTTCTTGCCCGGGCAGGAATATAAAAGAGGTCAGATTTTATTGAATATCGATTCTGCGGAATATGCCGCCAGCGTACAATCTGCTAAAAGTGATTTGTATAATAGTATTACAGCGATTATGCCAGATTTGCGTTTGGATTATCCTGAAGTTTTTGAAAAATGGCAGGATTATTTAAACAATTTCGATATTACAAAATCGGTTCCTGAACTCCCTGAAATTGAAACCGATAAAGAAAAGTATTTTATAAGTGGCCGCGGAATTGTATCTGCATATTACAATATTAAAAACCTGGAAGAGCGTTTAAGAAAATATACGCACGTAGCGCCTTTCGATGGAATTCTTACCGAAGCTTTAGTAAAAGAAGGAACGCTTATTAGGTCTGGACAAAAATTGGGTGAATTTATAGATCCATCAGTTTATGAGCTGCAGGTTTCTATAGCCAAAAAGTTTAGTGATTTATTAGCTATTGGTAAAGAAGTAAAACTTCAGAATTTAGATAGAACGCAGCAATACACCGGTACCGTAAGCCGAATTAACGGAAAAGTAAATCTTGAAACACAAACCATTCAGGTATTTATTCGAGTTGAAGGACAAAATATTCAGGAAGGGATGTATCTGGAAGCAATGCTCGATGCTAAGGAAGAACCAAATGCCCTTGAAATCCCAAGGGAATTATTAGTAGAACGTTCTAAAGTTTACGTGGTAAAAGATAGCGTTTTGGATTTAGTTCGAGTAGAACCAGTTTATTTTAGTACAGAAACGGTTGTTGTAAAAGGTTTAGAAGACGGTACAAGAATGCTTGCAGCATCTGTGCCGGGAGCTTACGCCGGGCAATTGGTAAATGCTGAAGAAGTAGAAGACACCGCAAAAACAGAATAGCTTTGAGAAAACTTATTGGTTACTTTATAAAGTACGAAGTAGCGGTAAATATCGTGATTATCGCCTTTCTTTTATTTGGAGCTATTGGAGCTTTAACGCTTAAATCTTCGTTTTTCCCGCTAGAGGAAAGCAGAATGATTAATATCGATGTAACTTATCCAGGATCTGCACCCGAGGAGATCGAAGAAGGAATTATTCTTAAAATCGAAGATAATTTAAAAGGTTTAGACGGGATAGAACGTGTAACTTCTGTAGCACGGGAGAGTGGTGGTTCGATTACGGTAGAGATCGAGCGAGACGAGAATATCGACGTGATGCTTACCGAGGTGAAAAATGCGGTAGACCGTGTTCCCACTTTTCCTACTGGAATGGAACCTTTAATCGTTGCAAAAGAAGAATCTATACGTCCTACCATTAGGTTTGCCATTAGTGGAGAGAAAATTCCGCTGGTAACCTTAAAAAGAATTAGTGAGCAGATCGAGAATGATCTGCGAATGATGGAGGGTATTTCGCAAATTGAAATCGATGGTTTTCCAGAAGAAGAAATTGAAATTGCAGTTAGAGAAAATGATCTTTTAGCGTACAATCTTACTTTTGAGGATGTAGCCCAGGCCGTTGCAGGAGCTAATATTTTAACTACTGGAGGAACTATAAAAACCAGTAGCGAGGATTATTTGATTAGAGCGAACAATCGTTCTTATTATGCTGAAGATTTACAGGATTTGGTTTTAAAATCTACCACTAGTGGGGAGATTATAAGACTTTCAGATATTGCCAGGGTTTCAGATCAATTCTCTGAAACACCTAATGCATCGTTTTTTAACGGAAATCAAAGTGTAAACGTAACGATTAGTAATACCAATTCTGAAGATTTACTGGCCGCTGCAGCACAGGTAAACGAATATATTGAAGATTACAATCGTAAAAGCAGTAATGTGCAGCTTGATGTGATTTTTGATTCCTCTATTCGATTACAGGAAAGAACTCAGCTTTTAGTAGAAAATGGGGTGATGGGGATTGTTTTGGTGCTTTTCTTTTTATCCCTATTCTTAAATACACGATTGGCTTTTTGGGTAGCTTTTGGTTTGCCAGTAGCCTTTTTGGGAATGTTTATTTTTGCTGAACAATTTGGGGTAACCATAAACGTACTTTCTCTTTTTGGGATGATCATTGTAATTGGGATTCTTGTGGACGATGGTATCGTGATTTCAGAAAATATTTATCAGCATTTCGAGATGGGGAAGAACCCTATCAAAGCGGCCTTAGATGGAACGATTGAAGTGGTGCCGCCAATTATTTCAGCAATCATAACAACAATTTTAGCCTTTGCAAGTTTCCTTTTTCTAGATAGCCGTATAGGGGAGTTCTTTGGAGAAGTTTCTACTGTTGTAATGCTAACTTTGGTGGTTTCGCTAATTGAAGCATTAATTATTTTACCAGCACATATTGCACATTCTAAAGCATTAAAGCGAAATGTGCCAAAACCTAAAACGGCTATTGGTAAGTTCTTCGAAAAAATGAGGAATGTAAATAAAATAGGAGATCGTGTTATGATCTTTCTTCGGGATAAATTATATGCACCTATTTTAGATTTTATCCTGAAACAACAAATCTTGAGTCTAGGGATTTTACTGGCAGTATTGATACTTACTTTTGGCGCTATAGGTGGAAATATTATTAGGATTACCTTGTTTCCTAGTGTAGCGAGTGATCGAATTTCGATCGATCTTTTAATGCCTGAAGGTGTGAATCCGCAAAGAACAGATTCTATTATTACCATGATCGAAGAGGCAGCCTGGCGAGTAAACGAAGATTTCACAGAGCGGCAAACGGGAAATCTTTCAGTAATAGAAAATACGATAAAAAGAGTAGGGCCAGGAAATAACAAAGGATCTATTCAGGTAAATCTATTACCAGGCGAAGAGCGTGATTTTGGAGCTCCAGAAATCACCAACGCTATACGAGATGAAGTTGGTCCTGTGTATGGCGTAGAAACTTTAACCTTTGGTTCTGGTGGTAATTTTGGAGGAGATCCTGTTTCTGTTTCTTTATTAGGAAATAATTTAGAGGAACTAGAAGCTGCCAAAGAAGACCTAAAGGCGATTTTTGAAAACAATCCTTTGCTAAAGGATGTGAATGATAGTGATCCAAAAGGGATTAAGGAAATTAATATTAGGCTAAAAGACAATGCCTATGCACTTGGGCTAGATCTTGCCGATGTTATGCGACAGGTAAGAAACGGATTCTTTGGGACGCAGGCACAGCGTTTTCAGCGTGGGCAGGACGAAATACGAGTTTGGGTGCGATATGAGCTTGAAAATAGATCGTCAATTAACGATTTAGATGATATGCGTATTATGACGCCTACCGGAAATCGCGTACCGTTTGATGAAATAGCAAATTACGAGATTGTTCGAGGAACCGAATCTATAAGTCACCTTGATGGAATGCGTGAAATTAGGGTTAGCGCAGATATGGAAGATCCTAATGGAAGTTCTACAGATATTCTAGCAGATATTCAGGAAAATGTAATGCCAGATTTACTGTCAAAATATCCTAGTTTAAGTGTTTCTTACGAAGGGCAAAATCGTGAAGCCGGCAAATTGGTAAGTTCAGCAAGTGCAGTATTACCAGTTATTTTATTTCTTATTTATGCAACTATCGCATTTACCTTCAGAAGTTATAGTCAGCCTTTACTTTTAATGATTATGATTCCGTTTAGTGTAATTGGTGTTGCCTGGGGGCATTGGATTCATGATTTTCCTATCAATATGCTTTCAGCGTTAGGAATTATTGCGCTGGTTGGTATTATGGTAAACGATGGGCTCGTACTTATAGGGAAATATAATGGGAACCTGCGGGATGGTTTAAAATTTAAAGATGCGATCTATGAAGCCGGGAAATCTCGTTTTAGAGCTATCTTTTTAACTTCTTTAACTACTATTGCCGGGATGGCGCCATTACTTTTAGAAAAGAGCAGGCAGGCACAATTCTTAAAGCCTATGGCAATTTCTATTAGTTACGGGATTGCGATAGCAACATTATTAACACTTTTCTTATTGCCTTTGCTTCTTTCTATTACCAATAGTATAAAAGTAGAAAGCAAATGGCTGGCTACAGGAGAAAGAGTTGAACGAGAATCTGTAGAGCGAACTATAAAAGAATTACATGAATCTGAAAAAAATAGAGATGAATACTAAGATTATATATTTTACGGTCTTTTTCTTCGGGGTGCTATGTTTTTCAGTGAACGCGCAAGAAAGTATACAGGATAGTTTACTAACTAAAGACGAAGTAATTGCAAGGGCTTTAGAGAGTAACTTCGGGATTAAAATGGCCAATAATAATGTTGAGATTGCTGAAAATAATCAAGGTATTTTAAACTCGGGCTATTTACCATCTCTTAGCGGAAATGGTGGTTATAATTACAATCTTAACGATCGTGTAACCGAGCCAGAAGGTGGTGATGTTGTAGATCAGCGTGGGATAGAGGGGGAATCTTTTAATGCATCGATTGATTTAGATTACACACTTTTTGATGGTTTGGGTAGGTTTTATAATTACAAGAGCCTTAAAGAACAGTATAATCTATCTCAGTTAGAAGCCAGGGAAACTATAGAAAATACAATACTTCAGCTTTTAACCGTGTATTATGAGGTTGCCCGGTTAAGTGAAAATATGGAAGTTTTAGAAGAGACGCTTCAGATTTCACAGGAACGCGTAAAGCGCGCCGAATATCAATTTGAATATGGGCAGTCTAATAATCTTGTGGTTCTAAATGCAAGGGTAGATGTAAATACAGATAGCATCAATATTATCGAAACCCGTCAGCAATTACAAAACACAAAACGAGATTTGAATGTGATTTTAAACAGGGATATCAATAATCGCCAATTTCAGGTAGATACTTTGGTAGATTTTATTCCGCAGTTACAAATGGAATCTTTCTTAGAACAATCGTCTTACAATAATGTAAGTTTACTTCAGGCGCAAAGCAATATAATTATTAGCGATTATGACATTAAAGTGAGTAAATCTGGGTACTTGCCAACTGTTGGACTTAGCGGTTCTTATGGGTGGAATAGAAATATTAGTGCTGCTACAGCCTTTTTTCCTGGTTCTACCACAACAACAGATGGGCTTTCAGCTGGCTTAAATTTATCTTGGGATTTATTTGATGGCGGGCAAACCAGTGTTGCTATTCAGAATGCAAAAATCACCAAAGAAAATCAAAAACTTCAGAAAAAACAGATAGAATTAGAAGTAGAGCGAGACATTGCCAATGCGTTAGGAGATTACGAGAATAAACTTTATATCTATCGCGTACAGGAAGAAAACGTACTTACCAATCAAGATAATTTTAATAGATCTGAAGAGCAATATCGATTAGGGCAAATTTCTTCTATCGAATTTAGACAGGCGCAAATTAATTTGTTGGATGCAAAAACGAGTCTTAATTTAGCTAAATACGATGCAAAACTGGCCGAGTTGCAATTGCTGCAATTAACAGGGCAGTTGCTGAATATTGAGTTTTGATATGTTTGAACACTTTTTTCAATGTCCGTATTGCTGGGAAGAAATCTCGGTACTTTTAGACCCTTCTGTAAAACGCCAAACCTATATTGAAGATTGCGAGAATTGTTGCAATCCTATAGAATTTACGGTAGCTTTTCATGATGGCGAACTAATGGAGTTTGTCGCAGATAGTATAGAGCAATAGTAAGATTGGTTGATTTTGACTATTATTTTTATTACTTCGGAAAGTTTTTTCGGGTTTTAAGCTAAGATTGTAAAGTTTAGGCTAAAATTTTTTCAGCCGTTTATAAATTGATTTTTACCGAATCCTTATTGTTGAAGTTGATTGATTTTTAAACTCTTGTATTGTTTAGATGAAGAATAGAAAAGTACTCTAAAATATCGAATATCACTATTTAGCTGAATTGCTAAATTTTTTTTTCTGAAAAAAGTTTTGGAGAAGTGAAAAAGCGTTGTATATTTGCATCCCGATAACGCAATAAGCGATATCAAGACATACTGAAATAAAGATATTTTTACAATATATATCGCGGGATAGAGCAGTAGGTAGCTCGTCGGGCTCATAACCCGAAGGTCACTGGTTCGAGTCCAGTTCCCGCTACTAGAGAAAGCCAGCAGAAATGCTGGCTTTTTTATTTTACACCCTTTAATAAGAGACTTTGAGTTTGATATTGTAAGAATTCTGGTTGATTTTTATGCAATACATATCCTATAATAAACTATTAAAATGAATTTCGCGATTGCGGTATTAGATTGCTGAAACTACTTAGGGCGTATATTTTTGAATGAAGTTTATTCCCTTCTTAAGTAAGTTTAAGTAAAATACAAATTCTGAAGATTCAATATTTTAGAGTAGAGCTTTATACCGCTTATTTTACATTAAAAAAAGTCAGTGAAATATCTTTTTTATTGAATCCCAAGTTTTCAAAAAATACATTTGTTGGATAGGTTTTTAGGGATTAAATATTTAATAATCAATGTTTAATGATGCTTTTTAATTTCCATCGTAAGCTCAAAATTATGTGTTAAATATCGAATGTAACACAACGTAAAGCAATTGTAACAATTTTGATTTTGTTAAAATGTTTTAACAGATATATTTGATTCTGTTAACAAAGCATAGAGAAAATTACTAATTATTCTAATAAAAGCTTCTTTTGCAAAAGATTAAGAGTTTAAAACGAAAACGATTGAGTAGAGTTTTCTCAGTATGATTATTTCAGCAGTAATTTATATAAATACTCATAGGGCTTGGAGATTCATTAAGATTTTATAATTGTGATTAAAAAAGAAAACCTGTGAAAACTTAGCCGAAGCTTATTAATGGAAAATTTAAAAATACTGCGGCATAAATTGAATTTTAGATACTTGTGATTTTTTACTTAATAGTTCTCCTGTATCACTTCTAGCTGCCTTAACAATGCGTCGCAGTATTATTGTTGAAGTAGTAGTGTAACTTTTGCTGAATAAACTTAGTGTTTACAGGAGAACTTTTTATTTCAATTGCCAATGTTAAATCAAAACCAATAAACCATCCACAAGATTATTACATATTATGATTAAAAAAACGATTGTTTCTGCAATTCTCCCGGTATGCGTGGGCTTCATTATTTACAGTTGTAGAACAGATAAGAGTGTTGAGGCAGATGCTGAAATTATTTCTTTAAAGGATGCCTTTAAAGATCAGTTTTTAATAGGAACTGCGCTAAACACCAGCCAGATCACAGGTAGAAACCCAGATGAGACAGATGTTGTGAAATCTCATTTCAACTCGATTGTTGCTGAAAATTGCATGAAAAGTGGACGACTTCGATCTGATGATGCGAAGTTCAATTTTGAAATTGCCGATAAATTCGTTGATTTTGGAGAAGAAAATAATATGACGATTCATGGTCATACCTTGGTTTGGCACTCACAAACTCCCAAATGGTTTTTTGTAGATGAAAATGGAGAAGATGTGAGTAGAGAGGAACTGATTTCAAGAATGAAAGAACACATTTTTACAGTTGTAGAAAGATATAAAGGGAAAATTAAATCCTGGGATGTAGTTAATGAAGCTATCGAAGATGATGGAAGTCTTCGCGAAAGTAAATTTTATAAAATTATAGGCGAAGATTATATAAAATTGGCCTTTCAGTTTGCCCATCAGACAGATCCAGATGCCAAATTATATTATAACGATTACTCAATGGCTAATCCTAAAAAAAGAGCTGGTGTGGTGAGAATGGTTAAAGAGCTTAAGGATAACAACGTTCCCATTCATGGTATAGGTATGCAAGGTCATATAGGGTTAAATCATCCTGAAATTTCTGAGTTCGAAAAAAGTATCGAAGCTTTTGGCCAGTTAGGTGAAGTCGCTATATCTGAATTAGATCTTAGTGTATTGCCTTCGCCATGGGGCGATGCCGGAGCAAATATTTCAGATAACTTCAAATATGAAGATGAAATGAATCCTTTTCCAGAACAATTGCCTGAGAATGTAGAACAACAATTTACTGATCGATATTTGAGCTTTTTTAAGCTGTTTCAAAAACATAAGGATAAGATTTCTAGAATAACATTTTGGGGTGTAAACGATGGAAATTCCTGGAAAAACGACTGGCCTGTATCTGGTAGAACAGACTATCCTTTATTGTTTGACAGGCAAAACCAACCAAAGCCAGTGGTGAAAAATTTAATTGATTTATCTGCACAATAGTTTCCTCCAGACAACTCGGACTATTAAATTATTTTTGATTCCACCATTCAAAAGTTTAAAATTTGTTTGAAAGAATAGTCCGGTTGTCTTCTATTATCAATTTGTTTCTTCAATACTATAAAATACCTTAAAAAGTGGAGTGTGTGCTTTCAAAGCAAAATGTAATAAGTGTATTTTGTCTAAAATATTAATATTTTAATTGATAAATGTTTTTATTTTAGGTTTTAAATTGAAAAATCATTAAAATTTTACTAATTTGTAGTCACGAAAACTATAAGTTGGTTTCGATGGTTTTTGATCTGAAAATTCAAATTTCTTTCCTAGTTGAAATATGAGATTAATGAATAAAACGGCCAAAGATAATTTCCGATACTACAAGTATGTATTTGGGTTGTTTCTCATATTTATAGTACAAACCCTAGGCTATTCTCAAGTAGGAAAATTATTCTCTACAGACGCCGACCTTTCCAGTAGTTTGATCAATCAAATCTATCAGGACGATAAGGGTTTTGTTTGGATCGCTACAGAGGATGGTTTAAATAAATATGATGGCGCTAAGTTTTCAGTTTACAAGCAAGACAAGAACGATTCTACTTCTCTTAAGAATAATTACGTAAAGTCGATATACCAGGATAGTAATGGGAGGTTATACTTCGGATTTTTTAATGGCTTGCAATACTACGACTATGCAACCGAGGAATTTCATGATATTCCCATATACGTGGGGAATAATTATTTATATCCATCACATGTAATTTCGATTTTAGAACGGGAAACAGGAGAGATCATACTAAGTACCTCGGGTCAGGGAATTGCTAAATTAGAAAAGGATGCGGGGAAATTAGTTGCCCGGCAAATTGTAAGTACATTGCCTGAAAAGTATTTCGAAGATCTTTTTGAAGATACAGAAGGAAATTTATGGGTTTCTAGCCAAAACCAGGGACTTTATAAAATCGATAAAGAGAATCAGGTAACAGCGTATTTTATAAATTCAGATATAGATGCTTCAATATCTTCTATTGCTGAAAGCGACAATGGAAACTTATATGTCGCTAGTTTAAGTAAAGGATTATTTCGTTATGATCGTGATCTAGACGAGTTTGCTTTAATTGAAGGTTCACAAAACCTGCCGGTAAAATCATTACAGATAAGCAATCAGAATGAAGTTATGGTAGGAACAGATGGCAAAGGTCTTTGGGTGTATGATCCTGCAAAAAATAAACTAAGAGAAAATGACTTTAGTATCGCTAATTTCGATTTTACGAAAACAAAAATTCATTCTATAATTCAGGACAAAGCCAATAATTTTTGGTTAGGGATTTATCAGAAGGGTGTTTTGCTGGTTCCAGATCGAACACATAATTTTGAATATATAGGTTACCAGTCTGTAAAAAATAATATTATTGGATCTAACAGTATTGTTTCTCTACTAAAAGATAACGAAGAAACGCTGTGGGTTGGCACCGATGGTGACGGACTTTATGGAATTAGCAAAAACAAACGACAAAAATCTCATATAACGGCTAATACGGGGCAAAGTTCGGCAAGTGTAATGAGCTTGTTTCAGGATGCTAATAATACACTTTGGGTAGGAACCTATCTTCAGGGACTGGCAAAATTGAATAGAGCTGAAAATAAATTAGATTTTACTGCGGAATTAAAAGATGAAAAAGGTAATCGGGTAGAACGAATTTATGCTTTTGCTGAAGATGATAAAAAAGACGTTTGGATTGGCTCACTTGGTTACGGACTTTTTAAATACGATATAAGCACTAAAAATTTCAGTAATTATAATCGATTAGAAAAACAGGATGGTTTCGAAGAAATAAACAATAAGTGGATTAACTGTTTATTATTCTCTAAGACTAATAAACTATATATTGGGACGTATGATGGTTTATCGGCTTTAGATTTTTCTAAAAATACTTTTCTAAATAAAAACGGGCAAGATCATATTATCGCAAATAAGATCATTTACAATCTTTACGAGGATGAGGAACTCAACTTGTGGGTAGGTACTTCAGAAGGTTTATACTTTAAGCCTAAAAACGATACGATCACAAGAGTTTATAGCACATCAGATGGTTTACCTAGTAATGTAATTTGCGCTATCGAACCCGATCTGGATAATAATTTATGGATAAGCACCAACCATGGGATTGCTAAGTTCGAAAGGGAAACTAAACAATTCAAAAATTACTATTTCAGGGATGGACTTCAGGGAAATGAATTCAATAAAAATGCTTCATTTTCAGATAAGGATGGAAAATTATTCTTCGGAAATACTAACGGAATTACATTTTTTCAACCTTCAGAAATAGAAGCCACGGGAAGCAATATCGATCTTAGAATAACCGAGTTTTATCTTCAGGACGAACCGGTAAAAAAAGGAATGAAATCTGGTTCATATTCGATAATTAACAAGCCAATTATAGAAGCAGATACGATAGAACTGGCTCATTTTGATAATGATTTTAGTATCGAATTTTCTTCCTTTTCTTTTAAACACCAGGAATGGATCACTTATGCCTATTCTCTAAATTCTGAAAACTGGATAAAGTTACGCCCGGGAATGAACACCGTAACTTTTAACGATCTAGATCCTGGTACTTATAATTTTAGAGTAAAGGCGAAGGATATTGATGAATATACCGGTGCAAGATCATTAATAATTGTAATTCATGCGCCATGGTATCTATCTAGTTGGACTAAACTGGCTTATGTGTTTCTGTTTATTTTGATTACCTATGCGATTATTCAGATCATTAGGCAAAGGCAAAGTACAAAGAAGAAATTAGAAGCGCATCTGCAGGCTGAAGAGATGAATGAGGCGAAATTACAGTTTTTAACCAATATTTCTCACGATCTTAAAACGCCAATCACACTTATCATGAATCCTTTGAATAAATTGATCAAAAACGATTCTCAACCGGAGCGGCAAAGACTTTATAAGATCATGGAGCGTAACTCAGAGCGTATGCTTCATTTGCTAAACCAGTTAATTAACGCTAGAAAGATCGACCAGGGAAAAATTGAGCTGAAATTTAGAAAAACAGAGATCATAAGCTTTATTAAAAATATAGTTTCCCTTTTTGAAGATCAGGTAGAAAGCAGGCGTATTCATTTTGAAGTAAGGCATCGTGAAGAAGAGTTGTATGCATATATCGATCCACGTCATTTTGATAAGATCATTCAGAATGTGATCTCTAACGCGATAAAATTTACGCCACAGGGAGGCAATATAGAGATCGATATAGAAGCCAGCGAAAACTGGAACAAGTTTAGCATTGTGATCAAAGACAATGGCGTAGGAATAAAAGAAAGCGATATTGAAAATATTTTCAATCGATTTTATCGAATTTCGAGTAAAGAACATCGTCAGTTTGAAGGAACCGGTATTGGGCTTCATTTAACCAAATCTATTGCGGAGCTTCATCACGGAACGGTAAAAGCCGAAAACAATAAAGATCAGCCTGGCTGTAAGTTTGTGATAACAGCGCCTTTAGGAAAAGATCATTTAGATGAAAAGGACATAGTCTTAGAATCGGCTACAGAATTTACAAATGAGACTAAAGTAAATTTATTGAATTCCTCTTCTGAAGAATTTGAAGAAGACGCTACAGAAAAGAATATTCCTACCGTTTTTATTGTCGATGATGATGATGAGATAAGGAATTATATTGCTGGCGAATTCAGGGAAAGTTATAATGTACATACTTTTCCAAACGCAAAAGTTGCTTTCCCAGAAGTTGCTAAAAATCCTCCAGATCTTATTATTAGTGATGTGATGATGCCTGAAATGGATGGAATCGCTTTTACCCGAAAGATCAAAAAGAATATCTATATTAATCATGTGCCTGTTATTTTACTTACAGGGAAAACCGATAAAGAAACTAATATCGAAGGCCTGGATATTGGTGTAGATGCGTATATCAACAAACCTTTTAATATTGAAATTCTTAGAAAAACGGCGAAAAACCTTATAAAGAACAGAACGCTGTTAAAGAATACCTATGCAGGAAATCAACTTCAGGAAGATAAGATCAAAAAAGTAGATATTAAATCTGGGGATGAGGCTTTGTTAGAGAAATTCATGCGCGTAGTAAATGAAAATACTAATAATCCAGATCTTAATGTAGAAATGATTGCAGGAGAATTAGGGATTAGTCGCGTGCATTTATATAGAAAATTAAAACAGCTCACTAATCAATCTGCGGGAGAATTGATGACGAATATCAGGTTAAAACAAGCAGCAACATTGTTGGTTTCTAAGCGTACAAATATTGCAGAGGTTGCCTATGCTGTGGGATTCTCAAGTACTTCAAAATTCTCTACAAAATTTAAGGACCTCTATGGGATGACGCCCAGTAATTACCGGAAAAAACATTTAGAAGTCTAAGCTTAAAATTAGAACCGATTTTAGGTATTTTTATGCTGAATTTTTGAAACCCATTTTCTAAATGAATAAACTTTTTGAAGCCATTCTGGTAGTGGTGATCCTTGCAGCTTTTATTATTTACAAGATAACCCAAAAGAAGAAAAAGAAAGTAGCGCCCTTTCCTGCGAACTGGCATCAATTGTTATTAGAAAATGTAGAGTTTTATGCCGAATTATCTACTTCGGAACAAAAAAGATTTCAGCAGCGAATCATGATCTTCTTAAGCGAAGTGTATATCGAGAGCGTTTCGTTTAAATTACAAGATTTAGATAAAATTTTAGTTGCTGCGAGTGGGGTTATTCCGGTTTTTGGATTTAAGAGCTGGCATTATTCTAACCTAAGTACAGTGATCTTGTATCCAGATCATTTTAATAAAAATCTAGTTTTCGAAAATAGTGGGGAAGATAAAATCGTAATGGGTTTAGTGGGAACCGGAAGATTTGAGCATCAAATGATACTTTCCCGTCGCGCTTTACACGATGGTTTTAAAAATTATAATGATCGTCTAAATACCGGAATTCATGAATTTGTTCATTTAATTGATAAAGTAGATGGTGCAACAGATGGCGTGCCTGAAAGATTATTAAAACAAGCTTACACCATTCCGTGGTTAAAAATGGTGCACGAAGAAATGGAAGCTATCAATAGAAACAAATCTGATATTCGGAATTATGGTGGTACGAATGAAGCCGAATTCCTCGCTACAGCCAGTGAATATTTTTTCGAAAATCCTAGGAGTCTAAAACGTAAACACCCCGATGTTTACAGGATGCTTCACGATTGCTATTTCCCTGAAGAACATATTTAAATAATAAAAAATTTAACCTCCACTTTTAAAAGTCTGCTTAATTATCGTAATATTGCAATGAAGTTTAATCGTAATATTACGATAATTAAAATTTGGATTTATGAAATTAGCAGAAATAAAGAAGATCTTAAATGAAAAAACGACTATCGAATTTGAATTGCCAGATGGCAACTTAGTGCCCTCTCATTTTCATGTTACCGAAATTGGTCGTGTAGAAAAGAAATTTATAGACTGTGGCGGTACGCTTAGAGACGAAGCCAAAGCAAGCTTTCAGTTATGGGAAGCAAATGACTACGATCATCGCTTGCATCCAGAGAAATTACTTTCGATCATCGAACTTTCAGAAAATGTACTGCATTTAGATGAAAATTCAGAAATTGAAGTAGAATACCAAGGAAGTACCATTGGTAAATATGATCTTGAATTTAATGGTGAGCGATTTTTGCTAGTCAATAAATTTACCACCTGTCTCGCCCAGGATCAATGCGGGATTCCAGAAAGCGCTTCAGAAAAGCCAAAAAGAAGTTTAAAAGATCTCACAGAAACAGCTGCTGTAGCTACTGCTTGTAAGCCTGGATCTGGTTGTTGCTAATCAAAAATATTCTTCAAAATGTATAATGCAATCCAAGAATTTATTGATGCTTTAGATATCAATAAAATTAGTGAAGAACGTAAAAAAGCTTTAAAGGGCTTTGTTTCTTTTGTTGCTGAAAAACTACAAAAACAAGAGCCTGTAAGCCTTAATTTTATTTGTACGCACAATTCAAGAAGAAGTCATTTTTCACAAATCTGGGCTCAAACTATTGCCGAATATTTGGGTATAAAAGATGTGCGTTCTTATTCTGGCGGAACAGAAGCTACAGCGGTATATCCTTCAGTATTAAAAGCCTTTCAAAGTGTAGGGTTTTCCGTAGGGAAACTTTCAGAAGATAAAAATCCGGTTTGCTATTTAAAATTTGCTGAAGACGCCCTGCCGATCATTAGTTTTTCGAAAGTTTATGATCATAGTCTTAATCCGCAGAAAAACTTCGCAGCGATAATGACGTGTTCTCAGGCCAACGAAGCCTGTCCTTTTGTGCCGGGAGCCGATGCTAGAATCGCTTTTACTTTTGAAGACCCTAAAGTAAGCGATGGTACGCCAGAGGAGTTGGAGAAATATCAGGAAAAAAGCAAAGAGATCGCAACAGATCTATTGTATGTATTTACAAAAGCAAAAGAACTTTCAAAATAAAGAATCATGAAAAAGAAACTTAGTTTTCTGGATAGTTACCTTACCCTTTGGATCTTTATTGCGATGGCAGTAGGTGTAGGGCTTGGTTATTTTATCCCGGCGGTGCCAGAAGCGATTAATTCCTATAGCGCTGGTTCTACCAATATTCTTATAGCTGTTGGGCTAATTTTGATGATGTATCCACCCTTGGCGAAAGTTGATTATAAGATGCTACCTAAGGTATTTAGAAATGTAAAGATTCTTAGTATTTCGATATTACTAAACTGGATCATAGGCCCAATTTTGATGTTTTCGCTGGCAATTTTATTTTTAGGCGATCATCCTGAATATATGACCGGTTTAATTTTAATAGGCCTCGCACGCTGCATTGCGATGGTTTTGGTGTGGAACGATCTTGCCGATGGAAGTAAAGAATATGGAGCAGGATTAGTGGCTTTAAACAGCATTTTTCAGGTTTTTGGCTATTCTTTTTATGCCTGGTTATTCATCACAAAACTTCCGCCGTATTTTGGTTACGAAGGGAGTATCGTTAATATTTCTGTAGCGACGATTGCAGAAAGCGTTGCGATTTATTTAGGAGTTCCGTTTTTAATGGGAATTCTTAGTCGTTTAGTTTTGGTGAAGCTGAAAGGTGAAAAATGGTATTCAGAAAAATTTATCCCTAAAATATCCAAAATCACCTTAATTGCGTTGCTTTTTACCATTGTAGTGATGTTTAGCTTAAAAGGAAATTTAATCGTAGAAATTCCTAAAGATGTAGTGCTAATCGCTATTCCATTAATGATCTATTTTGCATTAATGTTCTTGATTGGATTTATTGCCAGTAGATGGGCAGGGGCAAAATACGATGAAAACGCTGCAATTTCTTTTACCGCGGCCGGAAATAACTTCGAGCTTGCCATAGCCGTAGCCATTGCTGTTTTTGGATTAAATTCAGGTCAGGCTTTTGTTGGGATCGTTGGTCCGCTAATCGAAGTGCCGGCGCTAATTCTTTTGGTACGTGTTTCCTTTTGGCTTCGTGGTAAATTGTATCGCAAACCGGCGATGCATTCTTAATTAATAAGATTCGCTGAAAGCTGGGTTTAGCTGAATTTTGAATCAATTTTAACCTAATATTAGATTTGCGGCGCTTTTTCTTTTATACCTTTAAAAGAAAGCCCGCAAACTATGATTGAAGATTACCAAAAAGGATTAATTCTGAATATTCCTGTAAAATTACCTTATGCTGTTTTAGAAAAGGTGATCGAAGAGAAGATGCAGGAAGAAGATGACGAAGAAAATAGCATTGCTGAGTATGCCGAAGTGAAATTTGTATGGCTGGAGAAAAATCCTGAAGTAGATTATGATATCACGCTTGGTTTACGATTAAAAGCCAAAACATTTCTATTTAAAAATAAAGAATTAGAGCTTAAAATTCATCTTAAGTTCAATTTTGATCCGGTTACTAATCAATTTTCGTTAGAAGATTATGAAGCCGTTGGTGAAAATCAGAATAAACTAATGAATAAGATTGTTCAGATTATTCTGAATAAATTTCTTCAAAAGAAAGTATTACAAAAATCGAAGCAAAACCTTTCAGAAAAATTACAGCAGGAATTAACCAAAATCAACTCAAAGCTTAAAGAAAATAACGAACCAGCAGAAGGTTTATTGGTCGATGCACAATTAGATCAGCTTAATATTTCACATTTTGAATTTGCGCCGCAAGATCTGTATATTTATTTAAGTCTTACCGGAGAAGCTGCTATGGAAGTCACTAAAATTCCTGACTAACCAGTCGCTTATGAAGGGATTTGTGACACTTTCGTTTCTTTTTATAGGACTTTGTTTAAATGCTCAAAACCTCATAGAAAAATATCCAGGTGTAAAGGAGCTGGAAAAAGCTTTGGATAGTAATGATTCTTTGCAATCTATCATTTTAGAAAATGAAGATTTTATCGAAGGATCTTCAGATGACGGAGGTGAGTTAATTGGTTTTTACGATGCTGCTAACAACGAAATAAGAAAAATTGCGCTTACACTATTTCTTTCCTACGGAATACAATATTATTCATTCTATTTAAAAAATGAGCAACTTGTGTTGGTGCGGGATCGTACTAAATATTTCGGTTATGATACAAAGTCTAATCGAATAGATAAAAATAACTTTGATGGTGGATTCAGCGGAATTTATATCTTCCGGAATAAACAATTGATCGATCAGATTAGTACAGGGCATAACCGATTTGAAGATGATTCAATTGATGCCGAGGAGACTTTCCTAAAAGAACTCGAATTTTATAAGAATAAGATTTCTGAAAAATTAGAAAGCAAGTAGAAATCAATTTTAAGTGTTCGCTTAAAATTCAAAGGTAAAACCTTTCTTAGTCAGTTTTTGATATACTTCTTCATCAAAACTATAAAGTTTGGCTGCACGATGCGAAACATCCTTTTGTTTTTCGCCAATATCAACCAGAAGCTTCATTTTTAAAAATTTTCTACGGAAGTTAGGTTTATCCATTTTCACATCTAAAATTTCTTCGTAAAGATGCATTAACTGAAGTAGCGTAAATTTTTCAGGAAGTAAATTGAAACCAATTGGTGCCTGGCGCACGCGATTTCTAAGCTTTTCCTGAGCGGCTTCAAAAATAATCTTATGATCATAGATAAGATCTGGCAGTTCTTCTACTAAGAACCATTTAGCTTCAGAAGCGGTAAAACCAGCAGCAATTTCGTAATCTTCACTTTTTACAAGGGCATAATACCCAATAGTGATCACGCGGCTGGTAGGGAAGCGATTAGGTTCACCAAAGGCCTGTAGTTGTTCCAAAAAGATATTGTCTAGGCCGGTAAGATCTCTTAAAACTCTTTTAGCTGAATTATCTATAGATTCCTTTTCGGTTATCCATCCCCCTGGTAATCCCCATTTATCTTTACTAATTCCTTCAGCATGCTTTACCAGAAGAACTTCCATTTTTCCTTCATTAAATCCAAATACCACACAATCTATGGTAACCGCTTCAATAAAGTTTTCTTCCTGAATGTATTTTTCGCCTTCTGCGATAAAGCCTTTAGACATCTTATAAAAATTTAATCGTAAAAATAACAATTCTTAGCAAAAGGCCATCTATAAATCATTCAATCCAACTTTTAACCCTTACCATTGGTCGATAGATAAAAAGGACTACATCGAAATCTTCTCGTTTTGCTGCTTTTTGATAGTAATTTTAGGGTATAAATAAGCAGAAAATGAACGTAACAGTAGAAAATACAAACGGAGAAATGATCGAGGTGACTATCGAGGTCTACAGCAACAAGCAGTTTGTAAACTGTTGCGAAGCTGAAAATATGCAGGGAACTTATGCTAGAGCTAAAGATCCAGAAAGGAAACCGGGAATTGTTTATCAGCATAAAATAGTTAAGGCCTGTATTGAGAAACAAGCAAGAAAAAATGGCGGAGTTACCGCAGCGAATGCACTTTGTTTATGTAGTAAATCGATAGAAAAATTTACCCAAAATAAATACCAAAACAAGCAAATCTTTTTTATTGAATTGATGAGCCAGACACCCTATGAACTGCAATATCACTATTTGATAGAGAAGTAACGAAGAGACACTTTTTTGCCCTAAAAAAGGAGAGTTTAATTTACATTTAAAGAAAACGGATTGGTGGGGACTAGGTCAAGCCAATCCGTTTTCTTTTTGTATTAAAAATTAGGCCGCTGTTTTTTCACAGCGGCCGTAGATTTTATTGGTACCGCCAAAGGGTATAGTACTCCGAGGCTTGCCTCAAGGTAGTTTACTCACTTATCAATCTTAAATCTGTAAAGCTTTCCTGTAAAATGATCGAGTTAGTCTCTTTATCATAATTAATACTTTCTAAACTTACATCTTCGTTATTTACGCTGGCAGATTTAATCTCGAAAGGCAATCCATGAAAAGTAATTTTCATTGTTTTTAAGCTAGATTCGTAAGTACCATCAACATGCTGTTGTACAATAATTTCTTTTGTTTTTCCAGTTAGTTTAAAGGTTCTTAGATTAAAAATTCCCATTTTATAATCGTAACCATCATGGTCGTCTTCATATAAAACCGAATTTTGCTTTCCGTTCTTATAGTAAATGTCTAGGTTTATTTCTTCAATTTCAATTTCATCTACATATTGCTGCACGGGATATTTAGGTATAATCGCCCCTTCTTTAACAAATAGAGGCATACTATCTAAAGGTGCATCTACCCATAGTTCTTTTCCTCCTTCAATAATAGTGTCGTTCCAGAAATTATACCAGCGCCCGCGCGGTACGTACATTCTTCTTCCCTGTACGTTTGGCTCTTGTATTGGGCAAACTAAGAGGTGATTTCCGAAGATAAATTCGTCTGCACGATAATGAGTTTGAATATCTTCCTGATCGAAATAAACCAAAGGTTTTAGAATAGGTACATTATCTTCACAATATTGATAAAAAGCCGTGTATAAATACGGAAGCAATTGATAACGTAATTCTACAAACTTTCTGGTAATATCCAGGACTTCTTCACCAAAATACCAAGGCTCCTGCTCGCCATGATCTCCTGAAGAATGCACGCGGCAAAATGGATGAAAAACACCAAGCTGAATCCATCTTGTGAATAATTCGCCCGTTGGTTGATCTGCAAAACCACCAATATCGGTTCCGGCAAAGCTAAAGCCACTCATTCCCAAACGCTGAATTTGTGTATTGGCTAGCCATAAATGTTCCCAGCTGGCAAGGTTATCACCCGTCCAGGTAGAGCTAAATCGCTGCCCACCCGAGTAACTTGCTCTGGTGATGGTGAAAGGACGTTTAGGGAAAATGTATTTTTTAACTCCCTCGTAGGTAGCACGAGCCATCTGCATTCCGTAGATATTATGCGCTTTACGGTGGCTACATCGATTTCCATCGTAATCGTGTCTCACATCTAACGGAAAAGTTTTTCCCGGCACTTCCATAACGGCAGGTTCGTTCATATCGTTCCAAACGCCTTTAATGCCAGTTTCAGCAATTAAGGTTTTATAATGATCTGCCCACCATTCTCTAACCTCAGGATTTGTAAAGTCTGGGAAAACACAGTTTCCAGGCCACACTTTTCCTCGCATATAAGGACCGTCCGCACGTTTACAGAAATAATCTTTTTCAAGACCGTCTTTAAAAATCTCGTATTTATCATCGATTTTTATACCGGGATCGATAATCGCAACGGTTTTAAAACCATCTTCCTCCAAATCTTCAACCATGTTTTTAGGATCTGGGAAGTAATCTTTATTCCAGGTAAAGCATCTAAAACCGTCCATATAATCGATGTCTAGGTATAGCGCATCACAGGGGAATTTATTATCTCTAAATCCTGCAGCAAGTTGTTTTACTTTAGCTTCAGGATAATAACTCCATTTACTTTGGTGGTATCCTAAAGCCCACATTGGTGGTAGTTCTGGTCTACCGGTAAGATGGGTGTATTTGGTAACAACATCTGCAATTTTTGGTCCGTAGATAAAATAGTAATTCATCTCCCCGCCATCTGCCCAAAAGCTGGTAATATGCCTACGTTCATGGCAAAAATCAAAATGGGTTTTAAATGTATTGTCAAAGAAAATACCATAGGCTTTAGCGCTATGCAGTCCAATATAAAATGGTATGGCTTTATATAATTCGGGTAAATCTTTTCCAAAAGCATATTGGTCTGTATTCCAATTGCTTAATCTTTTTCCTTTTAAGTTGAATGTGGTAGGTTTATCGCCTAGGCCATAAAAGTTCTCACCATCCATCGAGTTTTTACTCATTTTTACGTAATTGCCACCAAACTCGAAACTTTCTTCCCAATGAAATCCAAGCTCGTCCTGAAGGATAAGTTGCCCTTCAAGATCGAACATTGCGGTACGCATATCAATGCGGTTTATGCGGCATTTTATCTGCTCTGTGGTGATCCAGATAAACTCATCATCTTCAGTAACTTCTAATACTGAGTAGCCGTGAGATTGGTCTTCGTCTATGGCGTAAGAGAAATCATGCTCAAAAATTCCGTCTGTTGCATACCTAAACCTAAGCATGCTGTCTCGCACTACAGTGATTATTAGTTGTACACCATTTTCAGAAGTAAAACAAATAGAATCTCCGTTTTGCTCATAAGAAACCAATTTAGAGGGGAAAAGGTTTCCTTTCTTTTCTAATTCTGTATTTGTAATCATATTCTAGGTATTAAAAACATTTAGGGGTTATTCTATGCTGAAAAAAACAGCAGCCAGGGGTGGTACTGTTATGGCAACAGAATAGTCTTTCCCATGAAATGCCTGGTTTTCGATAGTTAAAATTTTATTTTTTACACCAGAACCTTCGTATTTAGAATTATCGGTGTTTAGAATTTCTTTTAGTTTTCCTGGTTTAGGAATGCCAATACGATAGTTGTTTAAAACTGTAGGCGTGAAATTGCAGATAATCACAAGGTCATCTTTACTGGATCTCCCTTTTCTTAGATAACATAACACTGAATTTTGGCTGTCGTTATAGGAAATCCACTCAAAACCTTCAGAGCTAAATTGCTTTTCGTATAGAGCAGGGTATTTTTTATAGACTTTGTTGAGGTCTTTTACAAGCTTGTTTAATCCGCTATGTACAGGATATTCCAATAAGTTCCAATCCAGGCTCGCATTATAATTCCATTCGTTATATTGTCCAATTTCACCTCCCATAAATAGCAGTTTGTTGCCGGGATGAGAATACATATAGCCGTACATTAACCTTAGATTGGCAAAACGTTGCCACTCGTCTCCTGGCATACGGCCTAAGAGTGAATTTTTACCGTAAACCACTTCGTCGTGACTTAATGGTAAAGTGAAATTTTCAGTGAAAGCATAGGTGAGACTAAAGCTTATTTCATTTTGGTGATATTGGCGATAAATGCTATCCTTTTTAAAATATTCTAAGGTATCGTGCATCCAGCCCATCATCCATTTCATGCCAAAGCCTAATCCTCCCAGATAGATAGGTTTAGAAACACCTGAATATGCCGTAGATTCTTCAGCAATGGTTTGTACGCCTTCAAAACTTTGATAAACCTCCATGTTTAAATCCTTCAGGAAAGAGATGGCTTCAAGATTTTCATTTCCGCCAAAAATATTTGGTTCCCATTCTCCTTCTTCTCTAGAGTAATCCAGGTATAACATCGAGGCTACGGCATCTACTCGTAATCCATCGATATGATACTGGTCTAACCAGAAAATTGCATTACTAATTAAAAATGAACGTACTTCGTTACGTCCATAGTTAAAAATAAGGCTTTTCCAATCTGGATGATATCCTTTTCGACGATCTGGATGTTCGTATAGGTGAGAGCCATCAAAACGGCCTAAGCCGTGATCATCTTCTGGGAAATGAGAAGGAACCCAATCCATGATTACAGCGATGTTTTTACGATGAAATGCATCGACTAAGAATTTAAATTCGTCTGGGCTACCAAATCTTGAGGTTGGAGCAAAATAACCGGTAATCTGATATCCCCAGGAAGGATCGTAGGGATATTCCATTACTGGCATAAATTCTACATGAGTATAGCCCATCTCTTTCACATAATTAACCAGCTCATCTGCCATTTCGATATACGAAAGTGGGCGATTTTCTTCCCATTTACGTCTCCAGCTGGCTAAGTGAAGTTCATAAACCGATATTGGTTGATCTAAGGCATTTTTATTTTTTCTGCTGTTAATCCATCTTTTGTCTTTCCAGGAATAATCATCTTCCCAAACGATAGATGCTGTGGCTGGCGGGTGCTCGCATTTACGAGCGTAAGGATCGGCTTTTTCAGTCTTAATATTATCTATGCAACTGGTGATTTTGTATTTGTATCTGGAGCCTTTGCCAACGCCAGGAATAAATCCTTCCCAGATACCACTGCTATCCCAGCGTACCGAAAGTTTATGTTCGTGCTCTGTCCAGTAATTAAAATCTCCAACTACAGAGACTTCTTTTGCTGATGGTGCCCAAACTGCGAAATAAGTTCCTTTTTTACCATTAATTTCAAGGATGTGTGATCCTAGTTTTTCATAAATTCTGTAATGTTTACCTGCTTTAAATAAAGAAATGTCGAAATCTGTGAATAAAGAATAAAGCTGTACTTCCTGCTTCATAAGGGTCGTAATAATTGGTTAGTCTTAAGAAGGTGGTTGGCCTCCAGGTTTATAAATTAGTTCTCAATTTATGAGAGGTAATGTTTAAACCTGGCCTTAAATTAGTGTTTTAAATCTACATCCTGAAGTTTTTAAAGTAATATTAGCTTTTAATTAAAACAGGAAGTTGCTAATTTGATGTAGAAAAAAAATGGAAAGCTTTATTATTGGTTTAGAGAGGGGTACATAAAAATCGCTAGACAATACTTAGCTTAACGCCCAGGTCTCTTATTTTCTTTGCTAGTGTAGGAGAAATGCCATTATCTGTGATAATTTGATCAACTTGTTCCAGACCACAAATTCTGCCAAAACTCTTTTTTCCAAATTTAGAAGAGTCTGCTAAAATAATGGTACGTTGGGATGATTCCATCATTTTTTGATTTAATAGCGCTTCTTCCAAGCTGGTGGTAGTGCATCCATAATCCAGATCAATCCCATCTACCCCTAAAAATAATTGATTACAGGAAATGTGTTCTAAAATGTGCTGGGCATAATGGCCGGTTACTGAAGATGAAGTATGTCTTAAATTGCCGCCAAGCTGAATTACCTGAATGTTTTGATGATTTAATAATTCTAAGGCAACATTCAAAGATGAGGTAATTACATTTAGAGCCCCTTTATTGGTGATAGATTTTGCTAATTGCTGTACGGTGGTACCAGAAGCAATCATAATAGAGTCGTTATCCTTTATTAGTTTTGATGCCTCTTTTGCGATATCAGATTTTTCCATAACCGAGATTTTCTCTTTCTCGTTTACAGGTCTGTCATTGATATAAGGATTCTCTAGCGATGCACCGCCATGAGTTCTATAAAGGAGTCCTTTATCTTCAAGTAATTTTAAATCTTTTCTAATAGTAACCGCTGAAACATTAAGTTCTTCACATAAATCTGAAACTTCGATGTGTTGCTCGTGGTTAAGCTTTTCTAAAATTAATTGATGTCTTTTCATAGTTCGAGTAATGGCCTTTACAAATGTATAAAATTAGTCCTTTTAGTAACCTATTCTAAAACGAAAGAAAGTGAAAGTAAATCTATTTTTTGGTAAATTTTAAGCTAATTAAAGCCTCCTGTGTCTTTCGTTAACACTTTCGTTTGTTTTCTTTAACTAATATTTTGTTTCGAAATGTTTCGTTTTGAGATAATTTTATTATTTTAGCTGAAAATTAGAAGATTCCAAATTATGGGTGCTAAAAATATATACTCAAGAAAATCGCTGGTCGATTCTGCAAAATCCATTGAAAAATGGGATTTAATCGTAATCGGTGGCGGAGCAACAGGTTTAGGCGTTGCTTTAGACAGTGTTACCAGAGGTTATAAAACCTTATTGTTAGAACAGGTAGACTTTGCTAAAGGAACTTCGAGTAGAAGTACAAAATTGGTGCATGGTGGAGTAAGGTATTTAGCACAGGGAAATATAGATCTGGTTAAGGAAGCTTTATATGAGAGAGGACTTTTAAGTAAAAATGCTCCTCATCTTGTGAAAAATCAGAGTTTTATTATTCCTAACTATAGATGGTACGAAGGTATTTTTTATACTGTAGGACTTAAAGTTTACGACTTTCTTGCGGGTAAATTAAGCCTTGGTAAATCGATACATATTAATAAAAACGAAACCTTAAATCGTTTAGAAACGATACGTAAAGATAAATTAAGAGGCGGAGTAGTTTACAAAGATGGTCAGTTTGATGATTCTAGGTTGGCAGTAAATGTAGCTCAAACCTGTATAGAGCAAGGAGCATCTGTATTAAATTACTTTAAAGTAAATAATCTGGTTATAGAAAATAATGAGATCAAAGGAGTTTCTGCAAAAGATATGGAAACTGGAGAGGATCATCAGTTTTTTGGAGATGCTGTTATTAATGCAACCGGGGTATTTACAGATGAGATCTTAAGAATGGAAAATCCAGATGCGCGTAACATGGTTAAACCTAGCCAGGGTGTACATTTGGTATTTGATAAATCTTTCCTTCCGGGAGACGATGCTATTATGATTCCGAAGACAGAAGACGGTCGTGTTCTTTTTGCTGTGCCGTGGCATGATAAAGTGATTGTTGGGACTACAGATACGCAGCTAGATGAGCATAGTTTGGAACCAGTTGCATTAGAAGAAGAAATTGAATTTATTCTTAAAACCTTCAATAATTATTTAGATAAACAGGTAACCAGGGAAGATGTTAGAAGTATTTATGCTGGTTTAAGACCTTTAGCTGCACCTAAAGATGGTTCAGAAAAATCTAAGGAAATTTCAAGAAGTCATAAAGTATTAGTTTCTAATACAGGTTTAATTACCATTACTGGTGGTAAATGGACAACCTTTAGAAGAATGGCTCAGGATACAGTAGATAAAGCTATTGCTTTAGGTAAATTACCTAAAAAAGAATGTAAAACCGTGAACCTTAAAATTCATGGAGCAAAAGAAAATCCAGATCTTTCTAATCACTTATATATCTACGGAAGTGACCAGCCAGAAATTCACAATTTAATTAAAGAAGACTCTTCTTTAGGAGAAAAATTACACCCAAGATTAGATTTTCTTAAAGCAGAAGTAGTTTGGGCTGCCCGTCATGAAATGGCCAGAACAGTAGATGATATTCTTGCAAGAAGGGTAAGAATGTTATTTATGGATTCTAAAGCAGCCATAGAATGTGCTCCTGAAGTTGCAAAAATACTGGCTAAAGAATTAGGAAAAGATGAAGCCTGGATTACTGCTCAAATAGCAGATTTTAAAGAGATCGCAACTCATTACACGATCTAATATTTAAAGCAAAGGAACCAATATATTAATCAAAATAGCTCTCGGGTTTTCCCGGGAGCCAGGGTAAATTCATTTCCTTAATGAAACCCTATTTAAAATAAAAGTAGTTATGGATCAATACATGTTAGCCCTAGATCAGGGTACTACCAGCTCTCGCGCAATCCTTTTCGATAAGAAAGGTACGATTGTGTCTGTAGCTCAAAAAGAATTTACACAATATTTTCCAAAGCCTGGATGGGTAGAGCACGACCCAAGTGAGATTTGGTCAACTCAGGCTGGTGTAGCTGCCGAGGCGACTACAAAGCATGGGATGAATGGAAAAAATATTGCAGGTATTGGTATTACAAATCAGCGCGAAACCGTTGTAGTTTGGGATAAAAATACAGGCGATCCTGTGTATAATGCAATTGTATGGCAGGATAAAAGAACTTCTGAATATTGTGATGAATTAAAAGAGAATGGTAAAGCAGATCTTATTAAGAAAAAAACAGGTCTTGTTATCGATTCTTACTTCTCTGGGACTAAAGTAAAATGGATCTTAGATAATGTTGAAGGAGCCAGAGAAAAAGCCGAAGCCGGAGATCTTATTATGGGAACCATCGATACCTGGCTTATCTGGAACTTTACTAAGGGAGAATTGCACGTAACTGATGTGACAAACGCATGTCGTACGTTGTTCTTTAATATTAACACGATGGATTGGGACGACGAATTATTAGAAATTTTCGATGTGCCAAAAAGTATGTTGCCAGAAGTTAAAGATTCCAGCGAAATTTACGGGCATACCAAGACCACCGTTTTTGCTTCAAAAATTCCTATTGCAGGTATTGCCGGAGACCAGATGGCAGCTTTATTTGGGCAAATGTGTACCAAAAAAGGTATGGTTAAAAACACCTATGGGACAGGTTGTTTTATGCTAATGAACATAGGTGAAGAACCAATTGTTTCAGAAAATAACTTACTTACTTCCGTCGCTTGGAGAATTAACGGTAAAACCGAATATTGTTTAGAAGGATCGATATTTATTGCTGGTGCGGTAGTACAATGGCTTCGTGATGGTCTAGGGATTATTAAGAGATCTAAAGATGTAGAGCAACTTGCAGGATCTGTAGATAGTACAGATGGCGTTTACTTTATCCCTGCATTCTCTGGATTGGGGGCGCCACATTGGAATCAAAAAGCTCAGGGTACTATGTTTGGTATTACCCGTGGTACTACAGATGCCCATATTGCGAGAGCTTCTTTAGAAGCAATTGCTTACCAAACTATGGATATTCTTAAAGCTATGGAAGCAGATAGCGGTATCGATATTAAACAACTTCGTGTAGATGGAGGAGCATCTGTAAACGATATGCTTATGCAATTTCAAAGCGATGTTTTAAATACAGAAACAGTACGTCCAGAAATTACAGAAACTACAGCACTTGGTGCAGCTTATCTTGCTGGTTTAGCTGTTGGATACTGGGATAGTATGGAAGAGATCGAAGAGATCTGGCAGGTAGAAAAAGAATTTCAGCCAACAGAAAATCAGGATGCTGTACAAGACGGAATCAAAGGATGGTATAAAGCTGTTAAGGCTTTAGAAGAATGGACAAAACTTTAAATTTTTAAGAAGTAATGACACCATTTATTGCAGAGATTCTAGGAACGGCAATACTTATCCTTTTGGGAGGCGGAGTAGTTGCCAACGTAAACCTGAACAAAACTATTGGTCAGGGAAGTGATTGGATTGTAGTTACTACAGCATGGGGCTTAGCGGTATTTGCCGGAGTTGTAGTTTCGGGACCTTATAGCGGGGCACATTTAAATCCGGCGGTAACTATTGGTCTGGCTATAGGAGGACTTTTCCCGTGGGAAGATGTGCCCACTTACCTTGCAGGGGAATTTATAGGGGCAATGCTAGGAGCATTCTTGGTATATCAAATGTATAAAAGTCACTTTGATGCTACTGAAGATGGTGGAGCAAAAAGAGCTGTATTTTGTACAGCTCCCGCAATCCCCAACAATTTCAGGAATCTTTTAAGTGAGATTCTAGGAACTTTCGTATTAATTATTTGTGTATTCTATTTTGCAGATGCTTCATTCGAAACACAAACGGGAGGAACTACCAAAGTAGGACTTGGAGCTATAGGAGCGATTCCTGTGTCATTTATTGTATGGGCAATTGGCCTTTCTTTAGGAGGTACAACAGGCTATGCAATTAACCCTGCACGTGATCTTGGCCCAAGAATAGTACACGCGCTTTTACCAATTAAAGGAAAAACCGATAGTGGTTGGGGATATGCATGGATTCCTATTGTTGGGCCACTTATTGGAGCAACCATAGCAGCAGTCTTGTTTTTAATTTTAGGAAAGTAATTCAATGAAAAAGATACATTATATATGCCTGCTGGCTATGATGCTGGCAGGTAATATTTCTCGGGCTCAGGTGAGTGAAGAGAATATCGTAGAAGAGCGAAATGAAGATGAAGTTGAAGACGATACTAAGTTGTTTCATTTCAATCTTCAGTTAAAGAATATGCACCTTTGGAAAGGTTTGCATGTTACCGATGCCCCAATGACGGCAGTCGATCTAAACTATACTTCTAAAAATGGTTTTTTTAAAGCCGGTGTGTGGGGTGGTAGAGGTTTCAATGGAGATTATACCGAATTTGATTACTACGTAAGTTTTATGCATAAAGGTTGGTCTTTGGCAATTTGGGACATTAATAATTATAGTGATTTTCCAGATGCTAAGATCTTTGACTACGATCGCAGTACAACCTCACATTTTGTAGATGTAACCCTGGCGTATCAATTTCAAAAAGTACCTTTAAAATTATCCTGGAGTACAATTGTACAGGGTAGGGATACTTTTATAAATGACGATGGACAGTTAAGAAACGCCTATTCAAATTATGTAGAAGCCAGTTATGTGATTCTTGATAAAAGCAACTGGTCTTTATCTGGACTTGTAGGTGGATCATGGTCTTTTGCGCCACAGGAAGCTCATTTTTATGGAGACGAACCCGGTATAACCAATGTTGGATTTATTTATAATAGAGACCTCAATATTTTCGATAAGTTCACCCTTCCGGTATCGGCTACGGCCAGCTGGAATCCAGTACAGGATTACGGAGCCATACAGGTAGCTTTTAATTTATTTTAGATTCTGATCATCAGTATTTTAAATAATATTATTTCTTTGTTGAGAAAACCTATTATTCGGTATTTTCATTTAAATTTGAAGTAAGAAAAACATAATATCCTCATAAAGTTTATTTATGAGGATTCTTTTAATTTACAGTACGATTTGATGAACTTCGTGCTTGAAAAAGAAGATGGGAATTAGTTGCTATGAAAATTTACGATTTCGATATTAAAACTGCCGGCGGGCAGTCTCTTCAATTTAATCAGTTTAAAAATCAACCTATTTTAATTGTAAATACCGCTACAAAATGTGGACTAACCCCACAGTTTGAAGGTCTGGAAAAATTACATCAGGAATACAAAGACCAGGGTTTGGTAGTAATTGGTTTTCCCTGTAATCAATTTGCAGGACAAGAGCCATTATCTAACGAAACGATGGAAGAAACCTGTAAAATTAATTACGGAGTTACTTTTCCGCTCACAAAAAAGATTGATGTAAACGGTAAAGATACTCATCCCATTTTTAAGTATCTTAAAAAAGCTCTGCCAGGAATGCTAGGAAAAAGAGTTAAGTGGAATTTTACCAAATTTCTAATCGCTCCAAATGGCGAACCATTTAAAAGATATGCTCCAACAACTTCACCAGATAAAATAGAAAAGGATATCCAACAACTTCTAAAATAGCGTAAAATGACTACTAAATCTACCCTTACCTTAAACGAGCAGCTATGCTTTCCCGTTTATGGTTCTACCAGAATTATTTCAAGACTTTATCAGCCAGTATTGGCAAAGCTTCAGTTAAGTTATCCAGAATATTTGGTGATGCTAATGTTATGGGAAAATAACGAAGTTAATATTGGCCAAATTCGAAGACAACTTTATTTAAATAAAGAAAGTTTGTTACCAATTTTAAATGCACTTCAACAAAAATCTTTTATCACATTACAAGATCAGGATCCAGATACGCTAGAAGCAAAAGTTAGCATCACTAAAACCGGGCTGGCGTTAAAAACTAAGGCAAAACGTATTCCGTTTTCTTTATCCAGAGTGCTAAATACGCCAGTTGAAGAATTGGGAAGCATGCAATTGCTTATTAAAAATTTTCTTAGCCGTTTCGAAAAAAAGAGGTAAGATTCGATAATTTAAACCTTTATTTTTCTGAATCAAAATTCTAAGATTTTATGCTGAAATTATATAATTTCAGGTTTAAATCTAAAATAATACCTTGCGGCCATGAAAGTGGATAATCTAGAACAAGGTTTCTTCGGAATTGGAATTCAGAATGGAAAAACTCCTGAAAATTTAGGCGTATTATGGCGTTCTGCCCAAAATATGGGGGCAAGTTTTATTTTTACCATTGGTAATCGCTATGCAAAGCAGGCTTGTGATACGCATAAAGCAGTTGGCGCAATGCCGTATTTTCATTACGAGACTTTTGAGGATTTTTATGCGCATTTACCCAAAGGCGCTATGTTAGTTGGGGTAGAATTAGATGAAAAAGCGCAAGATTTAGAAACTTTTAAACATCCGCGTCGCTGCGTTTATCTTTTAGGAGCCGAGGATCACGGTCTTTCTAAGCAAGCTATAGAAAAATCTCATTTTCTAGTGAAATTCAAGTCAACTTTAAGTATAAATGTTTCTGTAGCAGGAAGTATCATCATGTACGATCGCAGCGCAAAGCAATAATAATTTTCCTCATTTTTATGCAAAATAAATTTATCCTGAAATTATCGAATTTCAGCAATAATTAGTTAATCGATTTACTTGCTTATTTTCCTTAATGTTTTAATACATTTTTCTTAATACTTTCTTTAAATTAGCGACGACTAAATAAAAATTTTAAAAATGAAATATTTTTCAAAGGCTGTACTTGCCTTAGCTTTCACAGGAGCTTTTAGCTTTATGTCTCAGGCTCAGGAAGTAGTAGGGAGCAATCAGCAGGATTTTGATGAATTTATGAATCGTACCGGTAATCGTTACCGTTCAGCTTCAGGAGTTCCAGGTCCAGATTACTGGCAAAACGAAGCCGATTACGAAATTAAAGCAACTTTAGACGACGAGGCACATACATTAACCGGAAAAGTTACGCTTTCGTATACCAATAACAGTCCAGATGAATTACCTTTTATCTGGTTATATTTAGAGCAAAACCGCTTTACAGAAAATTCTCGCGGAACATTAACTACTCCAATTGGAGGTAACAGGTATAATGGAGATGTAGATGGTGGTTACGAAATTTCAAACCTTCAGGCTAAAACAGGAAGAAGTACTTCTTCTAAGCATATTATTAATGATACCAGAATGCAGGTTTGGTTTGATGAGCCAATTAAAGCAAATGGTGGTACTGCAACAGTTTCTATGAATTTTACCTATAAGATTCCGGTAAAAGGAATGGATCGTATGGGAAGATTGGCCGTAGAAGATGGTACTATTTATGCGATGGCACAATGGTATCCTCGTACAGCGGTTTACGATGATATCGAAGGTTGGAATGTTGAGCCATATCTTGGTGCAGGAGAATTTTATTTAGAGTATGGTGATTTTGATTACGAAATCACAGCACCTTGGGATCATATTGTTGTAGGTTCTGGTGAATTAGTAAACGAACGCCAGGTACTTTCAGCTAAAATGAGAGAGCGTTTGGATAAAGCCAGAAAAAGTGACGAGACTGTAACTATTGTTGGCGAAGACGAAATTAAAGATGCATCTTTAAGAGCAAAACAGGAAGGAACACTTACGTGGCATTTTGAAATGGAGAACTCTCACGATATTGCTTTTGCTTCTTCTAATGCATTTATTTGGGATGCTGCAAAGATCGATTTGCCAAGCGGTAAAGATATCTTAGCACAATCTGTATATCCAAAAGAAAGTGCAGGTAACGACGCATGGGGAAGATCTACAGAATATAGTAAACATTCAATAGAGAATTACTCTAACAGATGGTTTGAGTTCCCTTGGCCGGTAGCTACTAACGTTGCTGCTGAAATTGGTGGGATGGAATATCCTGGTCTTAACTTTTGTGGTTGGAGAAGTAAAGGAGCTTCGCTTTGGGGAGTTACAGATCACGAATTTGGTCACAACTGGTTCCCAATGATCGTAGGATCTAACGAAAGAAGATACGCATGGATGGATGAAGGTTTTAATACCTTTATTAACTATTATAGTACTCAGGAATTTGGGGAATATCCAACAAGCCTTAATCAAACCAGAAATATGACAGGTTGGTTTAAGTCTGATACTCGTGAGGGAATCGATACGTATCCAGATGTAGCAAATCTTAGAAATCTTGGGATGGTGGCTTATTACAAACCAGCAGTTGGTTTATATATGCTAAGAGAATATGTGTTAGGGCACGAAAGATTTGATAATGCATTTAAATCTTACATTAAAACCTGGGCATACAAGCACCCACAACCAAAAGATTTCTTTAATCACATCGAAAATGTAGCAGGCGAAAATCTGTCATGGTTCTTTGGTAGCTGGTTCTACGGAACAGGAAATATCGACCTTGCTATCGAAGGTATTCGTGGAAATAGAGAAGGAAAAGGTTTCATCATCAACCTGGCAAATAAAGGTGAAGTACCAATGCCGGTTAAACTGAAAATCACTTATCAGGATGGATCTACTGAAGATCTTACGCTTCCTGTAGAAATCTGGCAACGTGGCGATACCTGGAGTCACTTAGTGGAAACAGATAAAGCTCCAAAAAGTGTCGAGATCGATCCAGATAAAATCTTACCAGATGTAGATTATTCTAACGATAGCTGGCCAGCACAGTCTTTCTATCAAAACTAGAATAACTTTAATCATATCATAAAAAATCCCGGCACTGCCGGGATTTTTGTTTTAACTATGATGCGATATTCGATAATTTAGAGATGTTTTTTTAAGAGGTAATTACTTATGGAACATCTGTTTTTCTTTAATTAGTTTGGTTACAGTTTCTGGAAGCATGGTTTCCCAACCATCTTTACCTTCAATAATCATTTCGTGGATCTTTCTGGAGTTAATATCTAAAGATTGCTCTTCAAAATCTGTAATATCGATAATACGATCGTTCTGTTTAAAGAAATTATACAATCCGCGGGTATTATTATTAACCCTTAAGTTTTTGGTAGATAAGATTTCTCCCGTTTCTTCGTCTTTGGCCGGATAAAGGTAAATATTCACATTTCTGGCAAATAGAATTCCGAAGGCCTCTAAAATTCCGCCGCTTAATTCTTTATAATATTTGTCGTCAAAAATATCAATTAGCGTGGTTACGCCCATGGTAAGCCCAATCTGTTCTGCAGTGAACTGAGCAAAATAATCTACAACTTTATAATATTGCTGAAAGTTAGAGATCATCACCGTATGTCCCAAAGCGCAAAGCAAATCTGCACGATTTAAAAAGTCTTTCTCATCGATTTCATCACCTTCAGCCTTCAGGTTAAAAAGTGTCATTTCAAAGATAACTTCTGTGGCAGCTCGTTCTACTTCGTGTTCTTCCATAAACATTTGCAATGATTTTTCGTACATGCTAATGTTTACATTGGTAACCGGTCTAAAACTTCCGCGAAGTGTAAGAATATTCTTTTTATATAATAGGTTTGCTGGTAGCACATTGTGACCAGACGGGGCAAACATCACCGCATCTGTCATTCCATTTCTAACCAGTTGTAAACTCATTAAGCGATTGTCTACATCTTTAAAAGTTGGACCCGTAAAATTAATGGTGTCAATTTCAATTTTATCTGGACTTAAATGATCATAAAGATGTTTAAGTAAGGTTTTAGGATCGTCGTGATGATAATAAGCTGCATAAATTAGATTTACGCCCATAATCCCAAGGCTTATTTGCTGTTGTGCGGCCTTATTTTCATGTAGCTGCACATGCATTATAATCTCGTTATATTCTTCTTTTGGCGTAGTTTGATATCTAATCCCAATCCAACCGTGACCTTTATATTTTTTTGCCCAATCTATAGTCGCAACCGTATTTGCAAAACTAAAGAAGAGTTTATTGGGGTGCTTTAGCCGGGAAATACGTTTTTCTATGAGTCCGGTTTCGTAAGCCATCATAGCTTTAAGGCGAGGTTCTGTTACGTATCTCTTAGCAGGTTCGGCGCCATAAATCGCATCACTAAAATCCTTATCGTAAGCACTCATGGTTTTGGCAATAGTGCCGGTAGGATTAGGTGCTCTAAAAAAGTTTCTTACCGTTTCCTGGCCTGCGCCAATTTCAGCAAAAGTTCCGTAGATGTTTTCATTAAGATTAATACGAAGGGCTTTATTTTGAATAGAAGTTATATTTTGAAACTCCTTATCCCCCTGAACGTTAATTGGCATAGATTAGACCTTTAGGCATTCTTTGCTTAAAAATACAATTATTCTGAAGAGTGTAGCCCAAACCAATGTTAGATATTTTATAATATTTATTGATGATTGTGCGTTAAGTAAACAAACTCAATCTATAACATCTATTAAAAATCTAAAATTTGTGTAACGGTTTTTAACTGTAAACGTCTTTTTAGATAGTTCATCTAACTAAACCATCATCAAAATGCGAACATTGATTATTAAGGCGCTTTTGCTTATTTCGTCTAGTGTTTTTAGTCAGCAACTCGAAATTTCTGCCGTGCTGGCCGACGCTCAAACTAAAGAAATTATTCCTTTTGCAACTATCCAGTATGGCGAAAACAAAGGAGTGGTTACTAACGACGAGGGAGTTTTTGTGCTTCCCGAAGGAACTTTAGCCGAGACCAAAATTAAAATCTCTTCCCTAGGTTACGAAGAAACCGAGATCGCCGTTTCAGCTTTAAAGGATACGCTGTTTATTAAGCCGTCTTCTATAGCTTTAACCGAAGTTTTTCTTTCAGATAAAAACCTTACAGGCGAAGAAATTTTAGAGCGCGTAATGGCCAATATCGATTCTAATTATAATTTCGATTTAACTAAAAAACGTTTCTTTTATCGTAGCTCTTTTTTCAACAATATAAGCCGTTTAGATATGGAAGTTGAAGAAAGTACCATCCCAGAGATCGACCAGAAATTTGTGAATAATGCGCTTAGCCAGATTCCGCGATATGTAGATAGTTATACTGAATATCTTGGTGATTTCTACGGAAATTATGAAGAGCAAAAAATTCAGCCTATAAAAATAGCTAATCTCTACAATCCAACTAACGAGGAAGGTGTCGAAGAACTGGGCGAGCGTTTAGAACAAATTATTAAAGACAATTTGGGAGAAGATACTTACGTAAAAGTAAAATCGGGTCTTTTGGGTGTAAAAATGGATAGCGAAGAATTTCTTGAAGATATGGAAGCTGCCGAGCCTAAAGAAAAAACACCCGAGGAGAAAGCAAAAGACAGTATAAAACGCTATGAAAGTATCGCAAAAGGACTCAAATATCGAATAGGTAGTAACTTAAAAGGAATGTTCTGGCAAGAAGATCTCACTTTAGATGTTTTTGAAAAATCCAGGAAATACGAATTCGAGGTGGCGGGCTATACTCAAATTGGGAATGATATTGCCTATGTTATTAATTTTGAACCAAAACGCGGTGCCGATTTTAAAGGGAAAATGTTTGTGAGTACCGAAGATTTTGGGCTGTATCGCCTGGATTACGAAAATGTAAAACCGCTAAAGAAATTCAAGCTTTTTGGGGTAAGCAATAAAGAAGATGTGTATAGCGGAAAAATGATCTTTGCTAAGAATGAAAGCGGAAAATATAATCCTAAATACATCGAAAGAAGCGCTGGCAATACCTTTGGTGTAGATCGACCTTTAACTCTACTGGTTAAAAAAGGAAGCTGGATCTGGAACAAGCGTCTTAAAGAATTAGACCTGGAAATGGATATTATCGCCAGTAATGTTTCTAAATCACAGTGGATCATTTACGATGACGAAAGCTTAAGTAAAGACGCGTATGCATCTTTAGAAACCAATAATAATTTCGATTATAAGGAATTTAAAAAGTATAATGCTGAGTTTTGGGATGGATATAATATCATGGAACCTAACGAAGCGATTAAATCCTTCAGTTCTTTAGACGAATCTGCAGAAGCAGAATAGAGAGTTTTTAATACTAAAAAAGGGCTTCAAAATATCGAATTTCGGTATTTTGAAACCCTTTTTTTATTTCATTAAGAGAAATCTACTGCACCTTATCGGTAACTACTCGGTACGTAGGATCTTCTATAATATTTACTTCAATAATAGCATCAGCATTGCTTAATAATTGTCGGCAATCCTGGCTAAGATGTCTTAAATGTAGTTTTTTGCCTTGTTTAGCATAACGTTCGGTTAGTTTGTTCACGGCTTCGATACCAGACATGTCTACAATTCTACTTTCAGAAAAATCTACGATCACTTCTTTAGGATCGTTTAAAACATCGAATTTTTCATTAAAAGCGGTGGTAGAACCAAAGAAAAGTGGTCCGTAAATCTCATAATGTTTTACACCATTTTCATCAATACGTTTTCTTGCACGAATTCTTTTTGCGTTATCCCATGCAAAAACCAATGCCGAGATAATCACTCCAATAAGTACAGCAAGCGCAAGATTATGAAGTAGAATGGTGATTAAAGTCACCACAACCATCACAAAAATATCGTGTTTAGGCATTTTGTTAAGCGTTTTAAAACTCGCCCATTCAAAAGTTCCAAAAGCTACCATGATCATTACACCCGTAAGTGCAGCCATTGGTAATAATTCGATTACCGGGGCACCAACAAGAATAATTATCAAAATAGTAATTGCAGCGATAATTCCTGAAAGTCTGGCTCGAGATCCAGAAGATAGATTTACCAGCGTTTGTGCCAACATAGGGCAGCCACCCATTCCAAAGAAAAATCCATTAGCAATATTCGCGGTTCCCTGTGCAACACATTCTTTATTACTACGGCCGCGGGTTCCTGTAATTTCGTCTACCAGGTTTAAGGTAAGTAAACCTTCAGTTAATCCAACCGCTGCCATGATAAGTCCGTATGGGAAAATGATCTTTAGTGTTTCTAAAGTTAGCGGTACCTGCGGAATGTGAAACGGAGGTAAACTTCCGCTTACCGAAGCAATATCTTTAACCTGTTTAGTGTCGATTCCGAAGAAATAAACGATCGCAAAAACAACCAATATCGCTACTAAAGATGGCGGTACTGCTTTGGTGATCTTAGGGAAAACTAAAATAATTGCGATAGTTAGAGCTACCAGGGCAAGCATAATTAAAAGCGGGCTACCGGTTAACCATTCGGCTTCACCATTTACCATTACTTTAAATTGTTCTAACTGTGCCGAAAAGATAATAACCGCCAAACCGTTAACAAAACCAAACATAACGGGTTGTGGTACCAATCGTATAAACTTACCAAGCCTAAAAACACCAACTGCAATCTGGATAATACCGGCCATGGCTACAGCTGCAAAAACATATTCTAAACCATGTGATTGCATTAAAGCAATTAAAACCACCACCGTTGCACCGGCACCACCAGAAACCAAACCTGGGCGGCCACCAAAAATAGCCGTGATTATTCCCATGATAAAAGCGGCGTATAATCCTACTAATGGCGGGAAATCTGCAAGAATTGCAAAGGATAAGGATTCTGGAATCATCGTCATGGCTACGGTTAGCCCTGCCAGAATCTCGGTTTTATAATTTACTTTTTGTGAGAAATCAAAGAGGTTGAAAACTTGTTTCATATTGTGAATTTTTGCGTCGTAATCCTGATATTTAAACTCTTAGGTTTAAATTTTAGAAGCCGCAAAATTATAGAATTAAATTTAATAAGAAAGGATAGCGCTTAAAAGGCTTCAAGTTTTAATGGTATCGTAATATAAAATGCTGGTAATTATATAATTCGCATCCAAATTGTATAATTTTGGCTTCAGTTTTTTAGCAGATATTTTTTAATTATAGCTTCGTTTTAGGATGCAGCAATTAAATAAAATACCTTTGTAAAAAATTTCAGTATGGCACATAAGGCAGGTTTTGTAAATATTATAGGAAACCCAAATGTTGGGAAATCTACGTTAATGAACGCTTTTGTTGGTGAGCGCTTATCAATTATAACTTCAAAAGCGCAAACTACAAGACATAGGATTCTAGGAATTGTAAATGGTGAAGATTTTCAGGTGATTTTAAGTGATACACCGGGAATTATAAAACCAGCATACGAATTACAGGAATCGATGATGGATTTTGTAAAATCTGCTTTCGAGGATGCCGATATTTTGGTGTACATGGTTGAAATTGGTGAACGAGAATTAAAAGACGAGTCGTTTTTTAATAAAATCGTTAATGCCAATATTCCTGTTTTATTATTGCTGAATAAAATTGATAAATCTAATCAGGAGCAACTCGAAGAACAGGTGGGCCTATGGAAAGAAAAGGTTCCAAATGCTGAAATTTATCCAATCTCTGCGTTAGAAGGTTTTAATGTTTCTGAAGTTTTTAGCCGAATTGTAGAATTGCTTCCAGAAAGTCCTGCTTTTTATCCAAAAGATAGTCTTACCGATAAGCCAGAGCGATTTTTTGTAAACGAGATTGTGCGAGAAAAAATCTTATTACACTATAAAAAAGAGATTCCTTATTCCGTAGAAATAGAAACTGAAGAGTTTTTTGAAGAGGAGAAAATTATAAGAATGCGTAGTGTAATTATGGTAGAGCGCGATACCCAAAAAGGGATTATTATTGGCCATAAAGGAAACGCTTTAAAAAGAGTAGGAGTAGAGGCTAGAGCAGATCTTGAAAAGTTTTTTGGAAAACAGGTGCATTTAGAATTATACGTAAAAGTGAACAAAAACTGGCGAAGTAACGATAGGCAGTTACGCCGTTTTGGCTATTCTAAAGACTAATTTTATAGCGCTAATATTCGATAAATCTAAGCCACTTTTTTAAAATTGTTTTTTTATTCCTGTATTAGTTGAATTGCTTTTTGAGTACAATTTGAGACTATAGCATAAAATACCTATTTAAATTCCTGAAACATTATTGTTTAAAGTTCGGTTGTTAAATACTACCTTTGCCAATAATTTTTAGATATGAGTGGTATTGTTGCTATCGTAGGAAGGCCTAATGTTGGGAAATCTACTTTTTTTAATCGTTTAATCCAACGTCGTGAGGCGATTGTAGATTCAGTAAGCGGTGTAACCCGTGATCGCCATTATGGGAAATCAGATTGGAATGGTCGTAAATTCTCTTTAATCGATACTGGTGGTTATGTGATTGGTAGTGACGATGTTTTTGAAGCTGAAATCGATAAGCAGGTAGAACTGGCGATCGATGAAGCCGATGTTCTAATTTTTATGGTAGATGTCGAATCTGGTATTACACCAATGGATGAAGATGTTGCCATATTACTTCGAAAAGTAAATAAACCCGTTTTTCTTGCAGTAAATAAAGTAGATAACAATAAGCGTTTAGAAAACGCAGTAGAGTTTTATGCTTTAGGCTTGGGCGAATATTTTCCTATTGCCAGTACCAATGGTAGTGGAACCGGAGATTTATTAGATGCTGTGATCGAGGCTTTACCAGAAGAAACTTATAAAGAAGAAAGTGAATTACCAAGATTTGCTGTTGTTGGACGTCCAAATGCAGGAAAATCTTCTTTTATAAATGCATTGATTGGTGAAGATCGTTATATCGTTACAGATATAGCAGGGACTACCAGAGATTCTATAGATACTAAATACAATAGATTTGGATTCGAATTTAACCTTGTAGATACTGCAGGGATTCGTAGAAAATCCAGAGTAAAAGAAGACTTAGAGTTTTACTCGGTAATGCGATCTGTAAGAGCTATTGAAAATGCAGATGTTTGTTTACTTGTTTTAGATGCCAATCGTGGATTTGATGGGCAGGTGCAAAATATTTTCTGGCTGGCGCAACGTAACCGTAAAGGGATTGTGATTCTGGTAAATAAATGGGATTTGGTAGAAAAAGAAACCAATACCATGAAAACTTACGAGCAAATGATTCGTAGGGAGATAGAGCCATTTACAGATGTGCCTATTGTATTTATGTCGGTTTTAAATAAACAGCGTATTTTTAAGGCTATAGAAACTGCAGTTAAAGTTTACGAGAACAGAAGCAAAAAATTAAAAACAAGAGAGCTTAATGATATAATGCTTCCTATTATCGAGAATAATCCACCACCGGCTTATAAAGGGAAGTTTGTAAAAATTAAGTTTTGTATGCAATTGCCTACTCCGCAGCCTCAGTTTGCCTTTTTCTGTAACCTTCCCCAGTATGTAAGAGATCCTTACAAGCGGTTTATAGAAAACAAGCTACGGGAAGAATTTGATTTTAATGGCGTGCCGATAACCGTGTATTTCAGGAAGAAATAATAAAATAATACTCTTAATAGATTAAGGATTCTTAGTGCTGTAGCAGCATTGGGGATCCTTTTTTAGTTAAATTTTAAAATATTTTGATGTTTTATTAAACGTTTTTGGTTTTAGGAAGTCTAAAAACATACAAGCTCACACCACGTATATAGAAGTAGAACCATAACCGAAAATTTAAAACATCGATCAATGAAATTTTATCTTTTTGTCGCGTTTCTTTTTGTTACTGCGATAAGTTTTTCTCAGAACTTTGAAATCACTGGGAAAGTTTTGGATCCAGATGGGAATCCATTAGAATCTGCTACAGTTTATGTAGAAAAACAAACCGATAGTACTTTGGTAACTTATACTATCTCTGAAACCGCCGGAGCTTTTGTTCTTTCTGGAAGCTCTAAAGAAGAGCGGTTAAACCTTCTGGTTTCTTATGCCGGGTTTAAGCCTTTTAAAAAGGTTGTAGAAGTAAAAGAAGGTACTCAGGATGTTGGTAATCTAAAATTAGAGCTTGAAGATAACCAACTTGGTGAGGTAACCGTTGTTGCTTCCAGACCTCCTTTAACACTTAAAAAAGACACTTTAGAGTTTAATGCCGATAGTTTTAAAACCAGACAAAATGCAAATCTTGAAGAATTACTGGAAAAATTACCGGGTGTAGAAGTAGATTCAGATGGAGCGATTACAATTAATGGGAAACCCGTTTCGAGCATAAAGGTAAACGGGAAAGAATTTTTTGGAGACGATCCTCAGATCGCAACCAAGAATCTTCCGAAGGAAATTATTGAAAAGATTCAGGTTTCTAATCAAAAAACCAGATCTGAAGAGTTTACGGGAAAAGCTGGAGATCCAGATAACAAAACCATAAATATTACCCTTAAAGAAGATAAGAATAAAGGATATTTTGCCAGAGCTACTGCTGGTGGCGGTACAAACGATAGATACGAGCTTAGTGGTATTGCCAATATGTTTAAAGATGATATGCGTTTGAGTATTCTTGCTAGTTCTAACAACATTAATAGCTCTGGATTTAGTTTTGATGAGGTTTACGGAATGATGGGAGGATCTGGAGCACGCTCTGTTTTTGGCGGAGGTGGAGGCGGTGGTATCACTAAAGCCGAAACTGCCGGAGCAAATTACACAAACGAATGGAATGATAAATACGAGCTTAATAGTGATTATTTCTTCGGAAGAAATGATACCAGGCAGGAAACGTCTATCCAAAGAGAAAATATTCTTCCAGATCAAAGATATTTTACAAACTCTTCAAGCTTTAGTGATCTTAAAAACGATAGCCATCGTTCAAATGCAAGATTCGAAATCGAATTTGATACGCTAACCCAACTTTCGATTTCTCCAAGATTTACGGCGAACACCGGTTTATCTGAAAGGGGAAGCTTATCTGAGAGTTTAACTGAAGATCGTGAGTTAGCCAACAGTGCTACTACCAGTGAATCTGAAGATATTTACAGTACAAGTTTTAGTAATAATATCGACTTCATTAAGCGTTTTGGGAAAAGAGGGGCATTTCTTCAATTAGAGTTTAGAAACTCTTACGATGTTCAGGAAAACGATAACTATTTTTATTCTGAAAGGGTAGTGTATAACGATGCTGGCGATGATGTAGATATTCAGGATCAATATATCGATGAAGATGGAAATACTCAAAATTATTCGTTTAGCGTATCACAACGTAGTGTATTGTCTGATGATTTATTCTTAGACCTTTCTTACGATTTTAGATCAGAGAATAATACCAATGAGCGCTATGTTTACGATGCAGATGCTAACGGAAATTACAATACTTATAACGAAGAACTAAGTAGTAATTTTGAAGTGCAAAGTAGACAACACATTCCAAATGCCGGGATAAACTTTGAAGGTGATGTTTGGCGAGTAGATACCAATATTGGTCTTTTAAACACTACTTTAGAAAATGAAAATTACCTTTCTGAAACTTCTTTCGATAACACGTATAATAACCTTTATATGCGTGCAAGAATTAGATATGAAGTACAGCGTTCTAAAAGCCTTTCGTTAGATTATTCTACAGATGCCAATGTGCCATCTGTAAGACAATTGCAACCGGTAATAGATCAAACAAACCCTAATAACATTATTACGGGTAATCCAAACTTAAGACCTTCTTATAGCCATAACATTCGTGCCGGGTATCGTAATTTTGATTTTTCTAAACGAAGCGGGATTTTTAGTTCTTTCAGTTTAAATTTTACAGAAAATAGTGTTGTTGCAAGAACGGTAACAGATCCTAATACATTATTAAGAACCACAACGTATACAAACGTTGATGGAGCAATGTCTGCTAATTTAAGAGTGTTTTATAATAAACAAAAGAAAAACGAAAATAAAGAGTTTAGATATAACCTGTCTTTAAATTCTAGTTATCGAAAAAATGTTGGTTTCTCAAACGGAGTGCAATTTGATTCAGAAAACGTAACTATTGAGCCTAGAGTTAGATTTACCTATGCTATAGACGATGTTATCGAACTTAATCCTAACATTGGGATCGAATATAATAATTCGAATTACAGTATAAGCACGCTTAACGACCAGGAGTTTATTAATCAAAGTGCTGGCTTAGAAGTAACCACTTACTGGCCTAAGAATGTTGTTTTTGGAAACGATATTTCTTACAATAAATTCGGAAATGTTTCTTCTGAATTTGATAATACTTCTATCATGTGGATCACCAGTTTAGGATATCAATTTTGGAATGAAAAAGCGAATATTAAACTGAAGGTTTATGATGTATTAGACCAGGTAATTAATACCAGAAGACAAATAGGTGACGATTATATTCAGGATTCTAATAGTTTAGTGCTTACGCAATATGCAATGTTGAGTTTTACGTATAACCTGAAGAATTTTGGAGGACAAAGCTTTGGAGGCAGAGGAGGAAGAAGAGGCCCACCGCCACCAAGATAGTCTGCTAAATAAAAGCATTTAAAAAAGCCCAAACTTAAATCTAAGTTTGGGCTTTTTTATTAGTGATTATTTTACTTCTTAAAGAGAAAATTATAAAATTTATCGAGCAGCTTTTTGCTTACCAGGCATTTAATCTGAAAAAGCTACAAGGCGAAATTCTTTAAAAAAGGCCATCATTTTTATACAATATCAAGATTGTATAATTCTGAATATTTTTTTCTGAAGTTACCAGCTTCCACCGGCGCCACCGCCGCCAAATCCTCCTCCGCCAAATCCGCCGCCTCCGCCGAATCCACCGCCAGAACTACCACCAAATCCTCCTCCGCCAAAACTACCGCGACCAAGAGAACTTAAAATAATGGCATCCATAAGCGTGCTACGACCACGACGACCGCCGCCTCTTCCGCCGCCACGGCTTTTGCCAATAAGCGAAATGATTATGATGATGAATACAATAATAAAAATGGCAATAGGTTTAGCTGAGTTTCCTGAGCCACCTCTTCGTTGAGGTGTTCCTTTAAAAGTACCCGCTAAAACCTCGAAAACGGCAGTAGTTCCTTTATCTAAACCAGCATAATAGTCACCACCTTTAAATTCAGGTAAAATAATATTCTGAATAATCTGGTAAGTGTAGGCATCAGTCATATATGGCTCTAAACCATAACCGGTCTGGATTTGGATCTTTCGTTCCTTTTCAGCAACAAGAATAAACAATCCGTTATCCTTTCCGTCCATTCCAATACCCCATTCTTCTGCCCAATGCGTGGCATAAGTCCCAGCATATTCGCCTTGCAAAGATTCTATGGTTGCAATAACTATTTGAGTAGAAGTTGTATCAGCGTAGCTCACCAGTTTTTGGGTAAGTCGTTGTTCTTCTGAAGTAGTTAAAAGATCTGCCCCGTCATAAACTGCTGTTTCTTTATTTGGTTTTGGCGGAATATCCCTTTGGGCAAATCCAACAAAACTTATAAGTAAAAATAGCAGACTTATGCAGCTTGTTAAGCGGCTAAGCTTTTTATTAAATTGTAGCATTTATCCTCTTGAAATTTGATCTGAAAGTTCATTCTCGTCATCTTCCTGCCAGGGAAAATGTCGCTTTAATTGCTCGCCGGCCATTAAAATGCCGTCTACAAGTCCCTGTTTAAAATCACCTTTTTTAAAGTGATTAAGGATTATATCTTTTGTGCTTTCCCAAAAGTCGTCCTCAACTTTATCATTAATGCCTTTGTCGCCATAGATAACGAAGTTTCGATCTTCTGTAGCAACATAGATCAACACTCCGTTTTCTTCCTTGGTGTTGTCCATCTTTAATTGATGGAAAACTTCCATCGCTCGCTCAAAAATATCCTGAGATCCAGCTGTTTTTTCAAGATGAACGCGAATCTCTCCTGAAGTGCTTTTTTCAGCAGTTCTTATCGCCTCAACGATTTCATTTTCATCTTCGGTCTTTAGAGAAAAGTCTTTGCGGCTCATATTGGTTATTTTGAAGAGTTTTTATTTGAAGTCGAATTCTACATCTGGAGCTTCTTCAGCACCTGCATCGGCTTTAAACATGCTCATTTTTTCAAACTCAGATTTATCTCCAAAAAAGCTAAAAGGGAATTTTCGGATATAGGCATTGTATTCTTTTACAGATTCATTAAAGCGGTCACGCGCTACATTTATTCTATTTTCTGTTCCTTCGATCTGAGCCTGAAGTTGAGAGAAATTTTGACTCGCTTTTAGTTCAGGATAACGTTCTACACTTACCAGTAATTTAGATAGAGCTGAAGATAGTCCTGTTTGCGCCTGTTGAAATTGCTCTATTTGAGAAGCACTTAAATTAGAAGCATCCACGTTTACAGAAGTTGCTTTGGCACGGGCTTCGATCACATCGGTTAAGGTTCCGCGTTCAAAATCTGCAGCGCCCTGTACGGTTTTTACCAGGTTGCCAATAAGGTCATTTCTTCTTTGGTAAGCACTTTGAACATTTGCCATAGAATTTTTTGCATTTTCCTCTAAGTCTATAGCCTTATTATTTACAGTTACTCCAAATATCATTTTGATGATAAAAAATCCTGCAACAAGTACTGCTATTACTATAACTGGAATTAACCATTTTTTCATTTTCTATAATTGATTTTTGATGTTGATTAGGCTAGTTTTTATTTTTTCTAATTTACGAACAATATCAAAATTGCTCAGTGTTTTTTGCTTTTCCTCTTTAAGGTGTGTTTTAGCACCTTCTAATGTAAAACCGCGCTCTTTTACCAGGTGATAAATAAGCTCAAGGTTTTTGATGTCTTCAGGAGTAAATTTGCGATTTCCTTTAGCGTTTTTCTTCGGCTTTATAACATCAAATTCTTTCTCCCAAAACCTAATTAGGGAAGTGTTTACCTTAAATGCTCTGGCAACTTCACCAATGCTGTAATATCTTTTTTCAGGTAGCTCGACTTGCATTAATCCAAAGATTGGTTTTCTTGTTGTGCTTTTTTCAGCACCTCGTCAAATTCTTCCGGAGAAAGATTTCCGTAATAAAAATTAATAGGATTTATATGCTCGTCATCCTTAAAGATCTCGTAATGTAAATGTGGAGCTTCAGATCTTCCTGTACTTCCTACAAAACCAATAATATCACCTCTTTTTACTTTTTGTCCTCGTCGCACATTATATTTATAAAGATGAGCATAAAGGCTGGTATAACCATAGCCATGGTCTATTCTTATATGATTTCCGTAACCAGTACTGCGATTGTCGGCTCTAATTACCTGTCCATCCCCGCTGGCATAAACGGGTGTGCCTCTGGGAGCTGTAAAATCCATCCCAAAATGAAACTTTCTTACTTTCGTGAAAGGATCTGTACGCCAGCCGTAACCAGATGCAATCCTGGTAAGATCTTCATTTTTTACAGGCTGGATAGCAGGAATAGCTGCTAAAAGATCTTCTTTTTCTTTCGCTAATTCTGCAATTTCATCTAAAGATTTAGATTGCACCACCAGTTGTTTGGTTAGTACATCCATTCTTTTAGTGGTTTCTATAATTAATTTAGAATTATCAAAACCTTCTAAATCTTTATACCTGTTTATCCCTCCAAAACCTGCTTTACGGGTTTCATCTGGGATTGGGTTAGCTTCAAAATATAATCTGTAGATATTGTTGTCTCGATCTTCGATGTTTCCAAGCACATTTTGTACCTGGTTCATTTTCTTATTTAGCAATCCATATTGCAACTGCATATTTTGCAGTTCTCGTTTAAGAGCCTTTTCTTTGGGGGTTTCTATCTGCGGAATGTTAAGGTAAACTACCAGCAATAGGAAACCGGCAAGAAAACTTCCGAAGATACTAAGCAGGACAATCCCAAATCGATGGCCTTTTTTGCGCTCGATTTTTTTGTAGGAAAGCGTCTCGCTATCGTAATAATATTTAACCTTCGACATGAGTTAAATTTATAGTATTTTTGTTGCCGTAAAGTGCACAAAAAGCGTGCAAGTTTATACGGTAACGAACAAAGATAGCAATTGTTTTATAGCCTGCATAATTTAATAATATTTACAAGAAAATATAGTACATGAAATCTCAGGAAATTCGTAAAAGTTTTTTAGAATTTTTTAAAGCAAAATCACATAGCATTGTGCCTTCAGCGCCTATGGTGCTTAAAGACGATCCAAGCCTGATGTTTACCAATGCCGGGATGGTGCAGTTTAAAGAGTTTTTTCTAGGGAATTCTGTACCAAAAAATACCAGGGTAACGGATTCACAAAAATGTCTTCGCGTAAGTGGTAAGCATAACGATCTTGAAGAAGTTGGTCACGATACTTATCACCACACCATGTTCGAGATGTTGGGGAATTGGAGTTTTGGAGACTATTTTAAAGAAGAAGCCATAAGCTGGTCCTGGGAATTATTAACCGAAGTTTTTAAGATTGATAAAGAGAGTTTATATGTTTCGGTTTTTGAAGGTAGCAAAGAAGATGGTGTAGGTTTAGATACTGAAGCTTTGGAAATCTGGAAAAAGATTGTTCCTGAAGACCGAATTATCTACGGAAATAAAAAGGATAACTTTTGGGAAATGGGAGACCAGGGACCTTGCGGGCCTTGTTCAGAAATTCATGTAGATATTCGTTCAGCTGAAGAAAAAACTAAAAAATCGGGTAAAGAACTTGTAAATGCAGATCATCCACAGGTGGTTGAAATATGGAACCTGGTTTTTATGCAATTTAATCGTAAAGCAGATGGTTCTTTAGAAGAACTTCCAGCAAAACATATCGATACCGGGATGGGCTTCGAGCGCTTGTGTATGGTAATGCAAGGCAAGCAGTCTAATTACGATACCGATGTTTTTACACCGCTTATCGCCGAGATCGAAAAAATTACAAATTCAACTTACGGTAAATCAGAGGAAACAAACATTGCTATTCGTGTAATAGCAGATCACGTTCGTGCGGTTGCATTTAGTATTGCAGATGGGCAGCTGCCAAGCAACAGTGGTGCGGGTTATGTAATTCGTAGAATTTTACGTCGTGCCATTCGTTATGGTTTTACTTTTTTAGATACTAAAGAAGCTTTTATTTATAAATTAGTTGAAAGACTAAAAAACCAAATGGGAGATGCTTTCCCAGAATTGGTAAAGCAACAACAACTTATCGAAAATGTTATTAAGGAAGAAGAACTTTCGTTTCTTCGAACTTTAGAGCAGGGATTGGTAATGTTGGAAAATATTGTAACCGAATCTAAAGATAAAGAGATCTCTGGGGTAAAAGCATTTGAATTATACGACACTTTTGGATTTCCTATAGATCTTACTGCACTTATTTTAAAAGAAAAGGGCTTTAGTCTTAATATTGCTGAATTTGAAGCAGAACTTAAAAAGCAAAAAGAACGTTCTAGAGCAGCAACGCAAGTAACCTCTGGAGATTGGGAAGAGATCACTGATGTTGAAGAAAATGCTTTTGTAGGTTACGATCAATTAGAAACTCAGGTTAAAATCGCCAAATATCGTAAAGTTGAAACCAAGAAACAGGGAACACTTTACCAGATTGTGCTAACTAAAACTCCTTTTTATCCAGAAGGTGGTGGCCAGGTTGGTGATAAAGGGTATTTGAAAGCTGGAGATGAGAAAATTAGTATTATCGATACTAAAAAAGAAAGTAACCAGATCATTCATTTTGCAAAGAAGTTACCACAGGATATTTCAGCAGAATTTACCGCTGTTGTAGATGCTTCAGCAAGAGCAAAAACTGCGGCAAATCATACGGCTACGCATTTACTTCACCAGGCATTGCGCCAAATTCTTGGAACGCACGTAGAGCAAAAAGGTTCTATGGTGCAGCCAAATTATATGCGATTCGATTTTAGTCATTTTAGCAAGCTTTCTTCAGAAGAAATAGAACAGGTAGAAGAGTTTGTAAATGATAGGATTAAGGAAAGTTTAGAATTAGAAGAGCAAAGAAATATAGCACACCAGGAAGCCTTAGATCAGGGTGCAATTGCACTTTTTGGTGAAAAATATGGTGATAGCGTACGTGCGATTCGTTTTGGGAAATCAATGGAGCTTTGTGGTGGTACGCACGTAAAAAATACGGCAGATATCTGGTATTTTAAGATTACCGGGGAAAGTGCTGTAGCTTCAGGAATTCGTAGGATCGAAGCAATTACCGGCGATGCGGTAAAAGAATATTTTACAAAGCAAACCGAACTTTTAGAAGAGGTGCAGGGCTTGCTTAAAAATGCTAAAGATCCTGTGAAAGCTATTTCTGGATTGCAGGACGAGAATGCCGAGCTTAAAAAGCAGGTAGAAACTTTACTAAAAGATAAGGCTAAAAACCTAAAATCTGAGATTAAAAATGAGATTCAGGAAATTAACGGAATTCAATTTTTAGCTAAAGAAGTAGATCTTGATGCCGGCGGAATTAAAGATCTTGCTTTTCAATTAGGAGGAGAGATCGATAATTTATTCCTTCTTTTTGGAACCGAGCAAAAAGGCAAAGCTTTACTTTCTTGCTATATTTCTAAAGATTTGGTGGGAACTAAAGATCTAAATGCTGGAACCATTGTTCGCGAGCTGGGCAAATATATCCAGGGAGGTGGCGGTGGCCAGCCATTTTTTGCTACAGCAGGTGGTAAAAATCCGGCTGGAATTTCAGAGGCTTTAGCTGAAGCTAAAAAATATATCGAATAACAAGATTCTAAGAAATTTAGTATCTTTCTTTTATGAAAAGGATAGGCGTATGGAAGAATGATCTCTATACGCCTTTATTATTTTATTGTTATGGATTTCAGAACAATTGTCCCGGTTAGAAATCAATCCCCAAAGATCGATTACAATGCTAATATTGCATTATTTGGTTCTTGTTTTGTAGAAAATATAGGCGATAAACTTCAGTATTTTAAGTTTAATGCGCTACAAAACCCATTCGGAATTATTTTTCATCCTGTCGCTTTGCGTAATTTATTCCGAAGAATCGATGAAAATTACGTGTATTCAGAGCGTGATATTTTTCAGCTAAATGATCTGTATTCCTGCTTCGATGTGCATTCTCAAATGAGTCATCCAGATCGATCTTTAATGATTAATAGGTTAAATAATTCGCTGGAAACCACTCGGTCTTTCTTACAACAAAGTTCTCATGTAATTATCACCTTTGGGACGGCTTGGGGCTATGTTTTAAATCAGGATGAGCGTTTAGTTGCCAATTGCCATAAAGTTGCGCAATCTAATTTTACTAAAAAGATTTTCTCTTCGGAAGAAATAAAAAAAAGTATCGCTGAAATCTCCAATATCATCTGGAAGCTTAATAATAATTGTAAGATCATCTTTACCATTTCACCGGTGCGACATTTAAAAGACGGTTTTGTAGAAAATCAATTAAGTAAGGCCAATCTTATTAGTGCCTTGCACGAATTTCGAAAAGAAGTAAAGCTGAAATTCGATAAAAAAACAGCATATTTTCCAAGCTACGAAATAGTGATAGACGAGCTACGAGATTATCGCTTTTACGGAAAAGACATGATTCATCTTTCTGAAGTGGCAATAGATTATATCTGGGAGAAATTTAAAGATAGTTGGATCGATCCTGAAATTTTTTCTGTCATGAAAGAAGTAAGTACGATCCAAAAAGGTTTAGAGCATCGTCCTTTTAATGAAGATAGCCCGAAACACCGCGAATTTCTTGATAAACTAAGCCTTAAAATGGAAAATATACAGCGCAAAAATCCTTCAATTAAATTTTGAATTTGTCATTTTAAAAGCCTGAAATGTTGAGTACTATTAAAAAAGTGTAATATTTATTTTGAATATTGTAAAATAATCGTAAATTCACACTGTAAATTAATTCTAATTTATTGATTGAAGTATTCGCCTTATGAATACAATGATTAATTAAACTTTCTTTTCTAAAATTTGTTTGGGGTAGATTTTAGAAATTTTAATCTTATGGACGGGTGGGGCCGTCCATAAGTTTTTTATAACACTTTCCTATTTTTAAATCCTTATCTTTAAATTCAACTTTAATCTTTACAAAATGAAAAGGTTCCTGCTGGGTGCTGCTGTGGTTTTATTGATTGTATTCGGAGTTCGGTATTGCGAAAATCGCCAAAGTGAGCGTGAACAGTTAGAGCAAAATTCACAACTTATCCAGGAGCAAATTAAAAATGTGGGCAAATTGGTGGTTACTGAAGGTAATTTTTCCCAGGTTTGGTCGTATAAAGATTCTAAAAAGTTTTATTTAGATGTTTTTTCAGCAAGAAAAAAAGCACTGATCGTGGTTAACGCGAAAGTAACCGTTAGTTATGATCTTAGTGAATTAGAAACCGAAATTGATGAAGAAAATAAGCGCGTGATCATAAAAAGTATCCCCAAGGAAGAATTAAATATTTATCCGGACATTCAATACTATGATGTTACGCAAGATTATCTAAATCAATTTGAAGCTTCAGATTATAATACGATTAAAAAGAAAGTGACAGCTTCGATAAAGAAAAAAGTAGAAGCATCAACGATAAAATCTAATGCTCAAAATCGCTTAATTAGCGAACTTTCTAAAATCTATATTCTTACTAATAGTATGGGCTGGACCTTAGAATATAACGACATGCCGGTAAATTCTCAGAACGATTTTAGCGATATTAAACTGTAGTCTTTCATAGCGGTTTTTGATTCTTTTATTTCAAATAATTAGTATTCATTTTGTGCATTAGTAATGAATCAAAAGCAGTGAAGTCACCCTGAACCTGCCCGTCCGGCTGGCGGGCTTGATTCAGGGTCTCATCCTCAAAATGGTGTTTTTAGATATGTATGAGATTCCGGATCAAGTCCGGAATGACAAAACCAAAATCGTCATAAGTATTTAATAATAAGAGTTCTATTTTAAAATTTTATTTTTCGCTAACCAGTTTTGTTTCTGCCATAGAAATTCCGTCTTCAATAAGATGAGCGATATTCGATCTTTTTTGCTGAAGTTTTTCTAAATAATCTTTGGTGATTTTGGCCAATTTCGGGTCGTGTTCTAAAGCCAGTTCATAAATCTCAGTAGTTAATAACCAATCTTCTTGATGATCTTTTTTCAGAATATCAAAAACTGCCTGAAGGCTGTATTTTGTGTTTTTCCCTTCTCTAAAATTTCGGACTGCTTCATATAGATCTTCAAGTTCTGTACGCTTCACAGTTTTATCAGATTTTATAGTGGTCGAGCTTGTTTTATGAGTAATTAAATCGAACGAATGATGATCGGCCGGCCCGGCAAATGCCGAAACTATTTCTTTACCTACAGCCATATCGTATTGTCCCCATTCGGGTTTAAATAAAATCTGGTCAAAATATTTAACGCTGCAGTTTTTAAAACTGATAAGTGTAATTTTCCCCTGAAGATTTCGTGTTCCGGTAATAATTTCTCCGTTTACCGTAATGCCACCTTCAAACTCTAAGCTAACATTTTCGGCTTCGTAAATATTGTAGGCTTTTAGATCACGCGGACTCATATCTTCGATCGCTAAATTGATACCTTTTAATTTTCCGATGGGCGATCCAAAACCTTCGGTATGCGATTTTGTGCCGTGACCAACCAGTTCTTTCTCCCGGTAAGCCAAAGCTGTTTTTCCTTTTGTTTGAATATAAATAGGTTTTCCTTCAAACTCGATCACATTCTCAAAATTCCCAGAAACCTGTAAACCGGTACTAAATTCGATCGTCCCTAATCCTTTAGAATCGATAAGTTTTTTAATTCCGCTTAAACCGCCTTTTCTCAGTGCCATCTTATTGGCAAATTCCTCTAAAACCAAACTTAGATGTGCAAAATCTGGAGTTACGTAAAGCTGAGGTTGCGGTTTGGTAATATCAAATTCCTGGTGCATAGCTTCGATCGAGTAAGGTATCTTTTTTACCTTATCGGTCAAGCAGGATTTACTTTCTCCAATCGAGGATAATAATCCGGCACCATAGATCTTAGGATCTTCCGGAGTACCAATTAAACCATATTCTACCGTCCACCAGTGTAAATTTCTAATAAAGGACATCTCGCTTGGTATCACTTCTTTTTGCTGAAGTTCCTCAACAAGTTTTTCAATTTTAGAAATTTCTTCAGGCGGAGTGCCTTCAGCTTCTTTTAATATTGAAAGTTTTCTAATAGCTTCATACACTTCGTAATCATGAGAACTGGATATCGCTTTACAGCCAATTTCTCCAAATCGTCGCAGATATTCAGCATATTCAGGATTTGCGATAATTGGGGCGTGGCCGGCACCTTCGTGAATAATATCTGGAGCAGGAGTGTATTCGATATTTTCTAGCTGTCTAATATCGCTGGCAATCACTAAAACATTATAGGCCTGAAATTCCATAAAAGCAGCCGGCGGAATAAAACCGTCTACCGCAACAGCCGCCCAGCCAATAGCTTTTAAAATGCGGTTCATTCCGTACATATTCGGGATATGTTCTATAGAAATTCCCGTTTGTTTGAGTCCGTCTAGATAAGATCTATGTGCAACTTTGCTTAAATATTCAACATTTTTACGCATCACATAACGCCACACCGCCTGATTGATAGGCGTGTAATCTTCGTAGTTTTGCGGTTTAATATACTGCTGAAGATGTGCCGGTAAGCGATTTAGTATTTCGTTAGACTCAATTGAATTAAGCATAAATTTATCCCGTATTTAGCTAATAAATATACGAAATTTATAAAAAAGCAATCTACTTGTAGGAAATATGCTAATAAAAAAGCCTCTCAATCGAGAGGCTTTTTTATTGTGATCTTAAAAAATTAAAGATCTATAGGTCTTATTTTTCTGATCCCGGAGGATATTTTTCGAAAATTTTAGAAACGATCTCATCAATTCTTTCTTGTTTTTTACTTACTCGCTCGGCAAGAGCAGCAGTTCCCATTCCTTGCCATACTAATTCTTTTGTGTTGGCATCGATAAGATCGATATATAAAGTACCGTCGCTAGTTCTGTTTACTGTGTTAAATCCTGTATTCCAATACCAGGGAGACCATCCCCATCCATAACCCCAACCTGGATTATTTTGGTAGATATTAATGTTCTCATGAGTTTTAGTGAATATGCTAACCAGTAAATCTGGGCTTTGCGATTTATCAAATCCTTTTTGAGACATGGTACCTTCGATAGCTCTCATGATACGCTTTTTGTCAAGGTCTGAAATTTCAGCTTTATCGATTCCAGGTTTAAAGAATGCAAAAGAACTATAAGAATTAAAATTAGCTTCGTGATCGTAATCTGAAGCTACTCTTACGGTGCTACATGAAGTCACAAAAATTGCTAGTAGTAGCAACACAGGAGTAAATTTTAGAACTTTCATAGGTGTTATATTTTTATGGTTAATAAAGATATCAAAAAAGGGAATCATCTACCATATTTGGGAGTGTAACTTTTAGCTTAGGTTCCATTTGCATAGCTCGAGTAGCAGCGAAAACTGCTCCTTTATTCCTCGCCCAGGATCTTCTGGCTATTCCATTATTTACGTCCCAAAAAAGCATAGATTCTAATCGCTTCTCAGACTGTTTATTACCTTCAAGAATCATGCCGAAACCACCGTTAATTACTTCGCCCCAGCCAACGCCGCCGCCATTGTGAATGCTTACCCAGGTAGCACCTCGAAAACTATCGCCAATTACATTTTGAATCGCCATATCTGCGGTAAAGCTTGAACCATCATAAATGTTAGAGGTTTCACGGTAAGGAGAATCGGTTCCAGAAACATCGTGATGATCTCTACCTAAAATAACCATTCCAATTTCACCATTCTCGATAGCTTTATTAAAAGCTTTTGCGATTTCGATTCGGCCTAAAGCATCGGCATATAATATTCTGGCTTTAGAACCTACCACGAGTTTGTTTTCCTGAGCTCCTTTTATCCAGCGAATATTATCTTCCATTTGCTGAGTGATTTCCGCAGGGGAATCCTTTTTCAGTCGTTCTAGAACTTCAGTGGCAATTTTATCGGTTTTGGTTAAGTCTTCTTCTTTTCCACTGGCGCAAACCCATCTAAATGGTCCAAAGCCATAATCAAAACACATTGGCCCCATGATATCCTGAACATAACTCGGATACCGAAAATCGCCATTTTCAGCTAGAATATTTGCTCCTGCGCGTGAGGCTTCCAATAAGAACGCATTTCCGTAGTCAAAAAAATAAGTGCCTTTTTCGGTGTGTTTATTAATTGCGGTAGTTTGTCGTCTTAGACTTTCCTGAACTTCAGCTTTAAATTGCTCAGGATCATTCGCCATCATTTCTTTAGCATCTTCAAAAGACAGTGTAACCGGGTAATAGCCGCCAGCCCAAGGATTATGTAAGGAGGTTTGGTCGCTTCCCAGATCGATATAAATATCATTTTCAGCAAAATACTCCCAAATCTCTACAATATTACCGTGGTAAGCGATCGAAATCACTTCTTTATCCTGCTTTGCTTTTAAAATACGCTCAGCTAAAAGCCGAATATCAGCAATTACTTCGTCCACCCAGCCCTGGCTGTGCCTGGTTTTAATTGCTTTTTCATTTACTTCGGCACAAACCGTAATGCATCCGGCAATGTTCCCGGCTTTGGGTTGCGCACCGCTCATTCCGCCAAGTCCCGAGGTTACAAAAAGTTTTCCGGAGAGATCTTCGTTGTTTTTAGCAATTTTCCTTCCCGCATTTAAAACGGTGATCGTGGTACCGTGAACAATTCCCTGTGGGCCAATATACATATAACTTCCCGCCGTCATTTGCCCGTATTGCGTTACACCAAGCGCATTGAATTTTTCCCAATCATCAGGTTGTGAATAATTCGGGATCATCATTCCGTTTGTCACTACCACTCGCGGTGCATTTTCGTTGCTTGGGAATAAACCCATTGGGTGGCCAGAGTACATCGCCAGTGTCTGATCTTCTTCCATCGTCGCTAGGTATTGCATCGTTAAAAGATACTGCGCCCAGTTCTGGAAAACCGCACCATTACCGCCATAAGTGATTAACTCGTCTGGATGCTGCGCAACATCATGATCCAGATTATTTTGGATCATAAGCATAATAGCTTTTGCCTGTGTGCTTTTTCCTGGATATTCTTCGATTGGTCGCGCATACATTTTATAATCGGGTTTAAAGCGATACATGTAAATGCGACCAAAATCTTCTAATTCCTGCTTAAATTCTGGTAAAAGTGTTTTGTGATGTTCAGGTTTAAAATACCTGAGCGCATTTTGCAAAGCCAGTTTTTGTTCTTCAGGATTTAAAATTGCTTTGCGTTTTGGTGCGTGGTTGACTTCAGGATCCAGTGGTTTAGGTTCTGGAAGTTCGTTGGGAATTCCCTGTAATAGCTGTTCCTTAAACGTCATTTTTGTGTGGTTTGATGAATAGTTTAAACTTTATTGGCACCGCCAAAGAGTATAATACCCCGAGGCTTGCCTCGAAATCAAAATTTGTTTCCAACGAATGCCTTGAGGGCTTACCCCAAGGTAGTTTATTGCGTGTTGGTTTTTTTATTGTAGCCGTAAGGGCAGTGCCGGCAACCACTCTCACAGCAATAGCCGCGCTTTAAATGATATTGCTCGGTAAAACAACGATAACCCTCTGGCGTTAAATAATAATCGCCTTCCTCTAGCGGTATTCTTTTTCTTGAAAAACTCATAGAAACAAAATTACAATTCTTATATTGAAGATTATGATTTTGGTGAATAAACATATTTTAGGCAAGAATTTTATTGCCGTTACCATCTGGCCTATAATTTTTGTAAAAAATGCAGCTTATAAGCAGGATGAGATGTTGCTGAATCATGAAAAAATTCACCTGCGCCAGCAATTAGAGCTTTTGGTGGTTTTCTTCTATATTTTTTATACTGCGGAATTTATCTTTAGATGGATAAAACATAAAAATGCAATGACCGCTTATCGAAACATCAGTTTTGAGGTTGAAGCGTATGCGCACGAAAAAGATGAAGACTATCTACGATCGAGAAAAGCCTTTTCTTTCCTAAAATATTATCGCTAAATTCTTTGCAGCGATTTTAGCCTTTCTCATCTTTGCATTATGAATGCTGCGGAAAACATCGAGTCGATATTCGATAAAAATGAACCTGTTTTTTCTCGTAACGATTTTATTAAAAAGTTTGAAGAGAAGAATATTGAAGTCTGGTTAAAACGAGAAGATCTGCTGCACCCTGAAGTTTCCGGAAATAAATTCAGAAAACTTAAATACAATGTTCTTGAAGCAAAAAAGCTTCAAAAACAACGAATTTTGACCTTTGGTGGTGCATTTTCTAATCATATTGCCGCGACAGCTGCGGCCGGAAAGTTGTATGGCCTTCCTACAATCGGAGTGATTAGAGGAGAAGAGCTTGCCAGAGATCTTCAGCAAACGCTAAAATCGAATCCAACTTTAAAATTTGCTTCATCATGCGGAATGGATTTTCATTTTGTGTCGCGAGAAGATTTCCGAAGAAAAAATGATCCAGATTTTATCGAATCTCTGTATGCTGAATTCGGAAATTTTTATCTGGTGCCTGAAGGTGGAACTAATGAGTTTGCTATAAAAGGTTGTGAAGAGATGTTGAGCGAAGAAGATAAGAATTTTGATCTTATTTGTGTAGCAGTGGGTACTGGCGGCACGGCTTCAGGAGTAATAAATGCTTCAGGCGAAAATCAAAAGGTTTTGGCATTTTCAGCATTAAAAGGTGATTTTCTAAAAGACGAAATTGGTCGTTTCAGCAATAAAAAAAACTGGACACTCGTTAGCGATGAGCATTTTGGTGGTTATGCTAAAATAAATGAAGAGCTGGTAAGTTTTATAAATGAATTTAAAACCGAATTTGGGATTCAGCTTGATCCTGTTTACACCGGCAAAATGATGTTTGGAGTTTTCGAGATGATCAAAAAAAAACAAGTTCCTGAAAATTCCCGTATTTTAGCGATCCATACGGGCGGTTTGCAAGGAATTGCTGGGATGAACCGCCGATTGGAGAAAAAGAAAATGAGTTTAATAATTGAATAATATGAGGTTAAAACCTTATCTGATTTTGATGGTTTTCGCACTTTTTATGGCTTCCTGCGGAAGTAAAAAAAAGGTGACTACACGTAAAAACCGAAAGGATAGAAATGAAGCGGTAATTAATAACCGTAATCAGGGAAATAGAAATACAGAAACTCCGGCTGAAGTGGTTGATGCTGAAACCATGCCGGTAAGAACCTACGATTTTACCGTAGAAAATTATATTGCAGATTATGCGCCTATCGCGCAACAGGAAATGCGCTTGTATAAAGTGCCAGCCAGTATTACTTTGGCGCAGGGAATTTTAGAATCGGGTTCTGGGAAAGGAAGATTAGCGCAGCAAGCCAATAATCATTTTGGGATTAAATGTCACGATTGGAAAGGCGCTAAGATCTATCATGACGACGATCGTAACCAGGAATGTTTTAGAAAATATAAACATCCAAAATATTCCTTTAGAGATCATTCTTTATTTTTAGCTGAACGCCGCCGCTATGCCGAGCTTTTCGATTTAGATGAAGATGATTATAAAGGCTGGGCCAAAGGATTGCGGCAGGCCGGTTATGCAACAGATCGCCGATATCCGCAAAAATTGATCGATCTTATAGAACGTTACGAATTATACCGCTATGATGCCGATGTTTTAGAGCGTCCTTCGCCAAGTTATACGACTACTTTTGAAGCTAAGGGAGATAGTTATATCGTGAAAAAAGGAGATACGTTATATTCAATTTCCAAACGCTACAACACCACGGTTGAAGAGATTAAGCGCTTGAATAATTTAAGCGGGAACAATATCGACATTGGCCAAACCTTATTAGTAAAAGAAAGAAGATAAAAATTGCAAAATATGATTTATCAAAGAAGTAGTGCCTTATTTGCTGAAGCGAAAAAAGTAATTCCAGGTGGAGTAAACTCGCCAGTGAGAGCTTTTAAAGCCGTAGGAGGAGATCCTGTTTTTATAGAAAAAGCAGAAGGCGCTTATATTTATGATGAAGACGGAAATAAACTAATCGATTATATTAATTCCTGGGGACCAATGATTCTTGGTCATGCGCATAAACCTGTGGTAGATGCCGTAATCGAAAGAGCTAAAAAAGGAACTTCCTTTGGAACGCCAACAGAAATTGAAACCAAAATTGCCGAATTAGCGGTGAAAATGGTGCCAAATATCGATAAGATCAGGATGGTGAATTCGGGTACCGAGGCTTGTATGAGTGCGGTAAGATTAGCCAGAGGATTTACCGGTAAAGAAAAGATCATCAAATTTGCCGGTTGTTACCATGGGCATAGCGATTCGTTTTTAATTCAGGCGGGTAGTGGAGCGATGACTTTTGGAACGCCAAACAGTCCGGGAGTTACCCAGGGAACTGCAAAAGATACCTTGCTTGCAGCTTACAATGATTTAGATGGTGTAAAGCAGATCGTAGATCAAAATAAAGATGAAATTGCCTGTATTATCGTAGAGCCTGTGCCAGGAAATATGGGGTGTATTCCACCTGCTGAAGGATTTTTGGAAGGTTTAAGGGAACTATGTAATGAAACCGGAATTTTACTGATCTTCGATGAGGTGATGACTGGTTTTAGATTAGCTGCCGGAGGTGTACAGGAACGATTGGGAATCAATGCTGATATTGTATGTTTTGGGAAAGTAATTGGTGGAGGTTTACCTGTTGGTGCTTTCGCTGCCCGAAATGAAATTATGGATTATCTGGCTCCGGTTGGACCGGTTTATCAGGCAGGAACTTTAAGTGGGAATCCGTTGGCGATGGCTGCCGGATTAGCGATGTTAACCGAGTTGTCTGAGAATCCTGAAATTTTTAAAAGTATCGATAAAAAAACCGAATATCTTCATGAAGGAATGGAGAAAGTATTGAAAGCAAACGGCGTAAAACATACGATAAATCGTGTGGGCTCGATGATTTCAGTACATTTTTCTGAAGATGCGGTAAGCGATTTTGCTTCTTCTGCGGAGGCTGCTAAAAACGGTAAATTCAATAAGTTTTTCCACGGAATGCTGGAAAACGGAATTTATATTGCACCAAGTGCTTTTGAAACCTGGTTTATAAGTGATGCGTTGAGTTATGAAGATCTAGATAAAACGATCGAAGCGGTTGAAAAAGTGACCAAAGACTTCGATTAATATCGATTTTATATAAAACCAACCGGCGTTTTGAGTTTCAGAATGCCGGTTTTTTTGTTTTGAGGATTAAGTTAATGAGACTTCTCAACATTTTTAAACAGCAAACCTCACAGGTTTTCAAAACCTATGAGGTTTATTTATTAGCGCCGCTAAAGGGTGAATACCCCGAGGTACTTTACTTGGGATAGATAAATATCAAGATTGTACAAATTCAGAGCATATTTTTAAAAAGATGAAAGCTGATTGCTAAGAGCTAAAAGCTTCTGATAATTGCTAATTGATTATTGTATTTTGAAAAACCTGCCTACTGAGACTTTTTACTGCCAACTGAAGAGAACTTCTCGATACAACAAATTTCTCCATTACATTCCGAAATTTCCCACTCGAAGTGACACTCAATTAACTTATTAGTTAGACTCGATCGAGTTATAAAAGCTGATTGGGGTGAGATTCCGTATCAAGCACGGAATGACATCAGTTTAAAATAAGCTAAAAGCTTTTCTGCTAATTGTTCATTGTTTATTGACTTTTGAAACCACTTTTCCTGTCGAGCCGTTTTCCGAAGGAAATAATTCGTATTCAAAATCGGGATTTAGGCCTTTTTCTTTTCTGTGGGAAACATAAATAATGGCAGTGTCACTTTGCGCAGCGATTTGATTGATAAGATTAGTGATTTTTAAAGCACTTTTATCGTCTAGCGCTGTAGAAGGTTCGTCCAGAATTAACAACGGTGGATGTTTAATCATGGCGCGAGCGATTAGAAGCATTCGTTTTTCAAGATTGGGCAGATCGTTAAATACTTTTTTAGCTTTTTCCTGAAAACCTAAAGTTTCCAGCCACTGTTTTGCCAAAGCTTTCTGTTTGTCGCTTGGTTTTTGATACAAACCAACGCTATCTACCAATCCAGAGATCACCATATCTTCAACCGTATTTCTACGATTAAACATTTCAGTTAAAGCAGGAGAAAAATAGCCAATCTTCTTCTTGATATCCCATACAGATTCACCGCTGCCTTTTTTCTTTCCGAAGAGAAAAAGATCAACACCGTAAGCTTTGGGGTTATCGCCGTAAACCATGCTCAAAATCGTGGTTTTTCCTGAACCGTTTGGGCCAGTAAGTTTCCAAAATTCACCACGTTTCACTTCCCAGCTGATATTCGTTAAAATTGGGCGATTTTCATAAGAAACATTAACTTTTTGCAGTTTGATAAGGCTTTCAGGAATATTTTCAAAAACTTTAGGAGCAGGCGGAATCGTTTTTACTTCATCTAAAAATTGCTTCTTATTTTCGCTAAAATCGGATTTATTTTTCAGGATAACTTTTCCGTCTGAATCAAAAGTGAGCACCTTATCGATAAAAGCTAAAATATCTTCTTCCCTTCTAAAGATTTGCAGCATCGCAAAATCAGATTTTACTTCAGCCAATCTAGACTTAAAACTCGCTACAGATTGTACATCCAAACAATCGAAAGGATCGTCTAAAATGAGGTATTCTGGTTCCTTTTTCAGTAAAAACTCGAGTAAAGCCTTACGTTTTTCACCACTTGAAAAAGTCCGAAAGCTGCGATCCTGACCATTTACTAAAACCGAATTTCCATGTTTTTGATCTTCTTTTATAAAACTTTGAAGAACAGCTTCAGAATGTTCTAATCCTTTTTTATGCTGAAATTCTTCAAATCCAGGTACTTTTTTATCCTTTTTCAGATCATCAATTAGCTGGGAAACCAACTTGTGATCCTCTGCATAAATTGCAATATGTGTCATAAATTAATTCAAATTCCGCAGCCAATCGGTTAATCGCTCACTCCAGCTTTCCAGGTAATAAACTCCGTTTGCCAGCGAAAATCCGTGACCACCTTTGGGGTAAATATGCATTTCTGTCTGCACCTTATTTTCTTGTAAAGCCTTGTACATTCTAAGGCTATTTTCAACCGGCACCGTCTGGTCGTCACCGGTATGTAATATAAATGTTGTTGGGGTGTTTTCTGTAACCTGCAGATCATTAGAAAACTGTTTTTCTAATGCAGCAGTTGGATTTTTGCCCAGTAAATTATCGCGAGAACCCTGGTGGGTAATTTTTGGATCCGTACTAATTACGGGATAGATAAGAATCATAAAATCCGGCCGAATTTCTTCGGAATCTATGTCGTCTATTGCTGAATAAAAAGCGTTCTGAAAATGCGTCCCTAAAGTCGACGCTAAATGTCCGCCGGCAGAAAAGCCCATCACACCAACTTTCTCTTTATCGATATTCCAATCTGAAGCATTTGCGCGCAGCATCCTAATACCTCGTTGCGCATCCTGAAGCGGTGCTTTAAAATTTTCTTTTACTGAAGCTGAACCCGGCAACCTGTATTTTAAAACTCCGGCTGCAATTCCTTTTGAATTTAGATATTTTGCAATTTCGGTGCCTTCCCAATCGTAAGCCAAACCAGCATAACCACCACCGGGACACACTAAAACTGCCTGCCCATTTGCTGAAGCCTGCGGCGGAAGATAAACTTCTAAAGTTGGTTGCTGTACTTTGGAGATCCAACTAATAGTATTCACATCGATCTCTTCCTTTTCGTCTGACTTTTGGTAATTAGGCATTTTGCCTTCCGGCCAAAGTGGTAAAGTTTTAATTTGTGCCGAAACTGACAGACTTAAAAACAGGACGAGAACACTAAAGCTTTTCATTAGAATTGAATTATTTAGCATAAATGTAATTAATTCTTGGGGGATAAGAGGGGAATAATTGAAAAACGGCTATCTGTGGTTAGTTTTCAGTAAAGAAAGAAACCGCCGGTTTCCCAATTCAAACCTTTAGGTATTGTCTAACTTTTTCAGCAGAATCCTCACAGGTTTTCAAAACCTGTGAGGATTGATTTTAATAAAACAGCAAACTTTAGATTTTCTAACTTTTTATTGATATCCCGCTGCCTGAAGATTAAATAATTCGGCATATAATTTATCGTTTTTCATCAATTCTTCGTGGGTACCGATTTCTAAAACCGCGCCATTTTTGAGTACCATGATTCGGTCTGCAATTCTTACCGTACTAAAACGGTGTGAAATGATCACCGCAGTTTTGCCTTTAGTAAGATTTATAAAACGATCGAAAGCTTCAGTTTCTGCCCGCGCATCTAATGCTGAAGTTGGTTCATCTAAGATCAAAACTTCGGCGTCTTTCATATACGCCCTGGCGATCGCAATCTTTTGCCATTGACCGCCAGAAAGATCTTTTCCCTGCTTAAATCGTTTTCCTAATTGCTGATCTAATCCTTTTGGAACATCATCGATTACCTGGTTTGCCAGACTTTTCTCGGCTGCAGCATCTAATTTAAATTGATTGTCGATTTCACGAATATCGCCCATTGCAATATTCTCTCGCAGTGTTAATTCAAACTTTACAAAATCCTGAAAAATGACTCCGAAATACTGCTGATATTGGGTTTTATCATATTGCTTTACCGGAATATCTTCTAAAAGAATTTCACCTTCAGTTGGTTCGTAGAAACGGAGTAACAATTTGATCAATGTTGTTTTTCCGGCGCCATTTTCTCCTACAAAAGCCAGTTTTTCACCGGCACGTAATTCAAAATTAATATTCCGAACTACCCATTTATCTGATTTTGGATATTTAAAGCCTACATTTTTAAAACTGAATCCTTTTTTAATTTCCTTCGGAAGTGGTAAACCGTCTATTACGGTGTCTTCATATTTAAGATCTAGAAATTCAAAGTAATCCTGAAGATAAAGTGCACTCTCTGTAATTGCTGTAAAACGAGTGAAAAATCCCTGCAATTTCGATCGTAAACGGTTAAATGAACCCGATAAAAAGGTAAGATCCCCCAAACTAAATACGCCCAAAACCGTTCTGTAAACAATAAGCAAATAAGCGCCATAATAAGCCGAAGTTCCAATCACATTAAAAACCGAACCCCAGCCTGCACGTTTTTTAGCCAGTTTTTTATTCGCTAAATAATATTGATCTGAAAGTGTCTTAAACCGATTCGCCAGATATCCCGAAAGTCCGAATAACTTGACTTCTTTAGCCGTTACATCGCTTGCACCGGCATAACGTAAATAATCGAGTTCGCGGCGCTCTTGTGTCCAGCTTCTGGCTAAAGAATAACTGGTTCCGCTAAACTTGATTTCATTTAAAATCGTTGGAACAATTGAAACTACGAGTAAAATGAGCAACCAGGGTTCAAAAACCACAACACCGGCAAGTAGGGAAATGATCACAATTAGATCTTCGCCCTGGGTAAGAATATTAGACATTAAACCGACTCTTCCGGTGGTTTGCCGTCGTGCTCTTTCTAACTTATCGTAAAATTCAGAATCTTCTAATTGATCTAAATTCAACTCGGCTGTTTTTTCAATAATTTTTACTGAAGTATCTATCGAATATTGATCACCTAGCAAAGCATCTGTAAGTGAAACTCCCCGACTTAAAAGATCTGATAAGATTGCCAAACCAAATTCTGCAGCAACAAAAACCCATAATCTGGAAAGGTCTTTTACTTCAGCATCGATCTGTACCACAACCTCATCTATAATGATCTTCCCAATCTATAATAAAGCCAAAGGAATCACCGCACTTAAAATTCGGCTACCAATATTGGCGTAAAACAAAAACGGATTCACTTTTCGAATCTCTTTAAAGAATCGAGGGACAAATTTTAAAGAAGCAAAACTTTCTTTAAGATTGATCTTATTAGGTTCTAATGACTTTTTTGGTTTTGGCAAATGATATTGGTTTTAGTGGACTTAATAATACATAATTTATAATAATTTCTAATTTCCGCCATTACACACCTGCTCTACACGCAGGAGGTTTAGAGTGGAATCTCATATCATCTAAAAAAATTAGAGGATGAGACCCTGAAACGAGTTCAGGGTGACAGCAATATACTATGGTTTATTTCTAAAAATTAATAGGATATATATTGAAAATGGTCTGAAAATTAACCAAAACCTTACTATGAATTGAAAATAAAAAGCCCCGAAAATGAATTCGGAGCTTTTATAATTTGAGGTTTTTCGAAAATTACTCTTCAGCAACCTGATCTAATAAAACCTCTATACCTTTTTCTAACTGTTGGTCGCGACCTTCGCTAATTACACCCGGCATGTTTTTGACAATAATATCTGGTTCGGTTTGGTTATTTTCCATCCATTCCCCAGCTTTGTTTTTAGCACTCACCGGAACAACGCCCCAGCGTGTGCCATCGGCAAGACCTTCCCAACCTGCAAAACTACAGGTTCCCGGTACCGGCATTCCAATCGTTGTACCAATGTTTAGATCTGTATATCCACTTGCATAGCAATGCCCGTCTGAATACATACTTTCGTTAAATAATGAAAGCGTAGGCTTTGTCCATCGTGAAGTTGGCTCACCACCTACAACTTTAGCTTCAGTTTCGTAAGTGATAAATGGAGTTCCTGTAAAGAAGGCAGCAAGATCTGCAACCAGGTCTCCACCTCCATTAAAACGCGTATCCACGATCACTCCTTCGGTTTCAAAATATTTTCCCATCATATCTTCATAGATCGAACGATAAGGTTCATCGCTCATTCCTGGGATATGCACGTAACCGAGTTTTCCGTTACTTTTTTCTTCAACTTCTTTTCTGTTGATTCTTACAAAACGGTTGTACAATAAACTACGCTCCTGTCCTAAAGAAATAGGCTTCATGGTAATTTGTTTCGGCTCTTTTGCTTCAGGATCTTTAATTTCTAACAACACGAATTTATTAGCTTTATGATTTAGATATTTTGCAATATCCTTATCACTTTCAATCGTTTGGCCATCGATCGCTGTAATTACCATTCCAGGTTCGACATCGTAAGCCGCTTTATCTAATGGCCCACCTTTAATAACTTCAGTAATTTTAATTCCGTCGCCTTCAAAATCGTAATCCATAAAAATTCCTAATGAAGCGGTTTCGTCACCATCGTTGCTGCGGTTACTGTAACGCGCTCCCGAATGCGAAACATTAAGCTCTCCCAACATTTCAGAAAGCATTTCAGCAAACTCATACGAATTTCCAATATGCGGAAGATATTTTTTATACTGAACATATAAAGAGTCCCAGTTTTTACCGTGGAATGTTGGCTCGTAGAAAATATTCTTTGTTCTTATATAAACATGATCGAACATTTTTTCACGCTCGGCATCTTCATCATAATACATATCTCCGGCGATCTTAATTCCTTCAGATTTACCTTTATCAGCATCGATCTTAGAGATATTTCCGCCGCTTAATAAATAAAGATTTTCCTGTTTTTTATCCCAAACTAAACTTCCGCCTCTGGAATTCAGTTTTACAGCCATTTTGGTTTCACCGGTTCTAAGATTGGTTTCCCAAAGGTTGTTTCTATCTTCAAAACTTGATAGGTAATAGATCTTTTCTCCGTCTTTAGAAAGTACAGCATCGCTTAAACTGCTAGAATGTGTGGTAAGACGTTTTTTACGTTCTTCCAGGCCATCCCAATCGAACTTAAGCTCTTTAACTTCTTCGTCTTTCTTATCCTTCTTGTCTTTTTTATCGTCTTTTTTGTCTTCGTCTTTATCAGCTTTCTGAGCTTCTTCAACAGCTTTCATTAGCTTATAATCTTCTTCAGACATATTGAATTTATCATAAGCATCCTGCGTAAAGAACATCGAATACACATCAGCTTCAGTTCTACCGCTGGTGGCGTAACTTTTTAGTCCGTTTCTATTACTAAACCACAACATTTGCTTCCCGTCGTTTACCCATTTTGGATTATAATCCTGGTAGCCACTTTCAGTTAAATTTTCACGCTTACTTCCATCTGCAGCGAGTAATAAAACTTCATTATTGCTTAGTAACTTTCCCCAGCTCATTAACAGCCACTTGCTATCTGGGCTCCAGGTAAAATCTTTATCGCCATCACGCATGGTAAACAGATCATCTGGAGTTAAAAGATCAACTTCTTTTCCTGAAGAAAGATCTTTTACTCTTAAAGTTCTTCTTCCTGAGATATACGCCAGCTTTTTACCATCTGGAGAATATTTTGGGATGTAACTATCGGTCTCAGCTTCGATAACCGGCTCTTCTTTAAGTAAGGTTGAAGCATAGAAAAATGGCTCCTCTTTTCTTACAATTTCGGTTTTATAGATACTCCATTTTCCATCGCGCTCACTAGAATACACTACAGACTTCCCATCTGGTGTAAACGATACAAAACGTTCCTGATTTGGCGTATTCGTAATTCTTTTAGTTAAAGATCCATCTACCGATGTTACAAAAACTTCCCCGCGAGCTACAAAAGCAATCTCTTTACCGTTTGGAGAAACTTCCATTTCCTGAACGCCATCTCTAATATTTATATAATTATCGCTATTATCTAGAGATTGCGTTCTAATAGTTACATTCACTTTGTTAGGCTGGCTACCTTCTTTCATGGTGTATAATTCGCCATCGTAACCAAAGGCTAAAGTCCCATTTCCGTAGCTTAAAAAACGTACCGGAAAACCTTCAAAATCGGTTAATTGCTTAGTTTCTTCAGGATTTTCTAAAGCTAATTTGTGAATATTAAAGTTGCCACTTTCTTCACTTAAGTAAAATAAATTTTCTTCAGAATCATCAAAAATCGGCTGGCGATCTTCTCCTTTAAATGAAGTGATCATCGTGTGTTTATCGCTTTCAACATCGTATTTCCAAAGATCACGAGTTACTGAAGATACATGATGTTTACGCCATTCGTTCTCTCCACCAACTTTATCATGATATACCATAGTTTTCCCATCTTTACTCACCTGAACATATTCTGCCGGAATCGTAAAAATCTGGTCTACACGTCCGCCTTTAGTAGGAACGCTATATAATTCTGGTTGATAGCTGGTAGGAAACTGGCGATGTTCTGCTAAATCCTGGCGAACTGCACCAAAAATAACCGACTTCCCATCTGCGGAAAAACTAAAAGGTTGCTCATCATTACTGTGATACGTTAACCGGGTTGCAGGGCCGCCCAAAGCATCCATTACAAAAACATCAAAATTGCCATAGCGATCTGAAGCAAAAGCTAATTGCTTACCATCTTTGCTCCAAACCGGCATGTAATCGTGCGCTTTATGGAATGTGATCTGTTTTGCATCGCCGCCACTCGCAGCAACCGTAAATAAATTGCCTTTGTAAGTAAAAGCAATCGTTTCCCCATCGGGAGAAATAGATTGATATCGAATCCATTTTGGAGTAACCTGAGCAAAACTTTGCCCAATTCCCAAAAGAATCGCGAAAAGTGAAAAGAAAATTTTCTTCATGTTATGGATTGTTATTTTTGAAGTGATATTGACCTTCCAAAGATGCCAAAAAAAGCTGAGGTACGAAATAGCATGCTCTGGCAGGATTTATTGCTTTCTTCTTGTTTTTAATAAAAGATTTATTTTTTGCTGAAATTCGATAAAATCGCCTCAAAATTTTTAAAAATTCGGTTGTCAGTTATTAATTCTGAAATTGTATCTGGAATGTTATGGGTGTTAAAGCCGACAAATATTTTTATTTTTACGGCATGAAGAACAGAAAGATCAAAAACAGCGAGCTTAATCGTAAATCGGTTGAAGAATTTAAAGAAGCTAAAAAAACACCAATTATAGTTATTCTGGATAATATTAGAAGTCTGAATAACATTGGATCTGTGTTTAGAACGGCCGATGCGTTTTTGATCGAGAAAGTTTATTTATGCGGAATTACCGCCAAACCACCACACAAAGACATTCAGAAAACCGCACTTGGCGCTACCGAAACCGTAGTTTGGGAACATGTTGAAGACACGCTGACTTTGGTTGAAAAACTGAAAGAAGACAACGTAAAAGTATTTTCCATAGAACAGGCTGAAGGTGCTGTAATGCTTAATGACTTTAAACCTGAGATTGGTGAAAAAATCGCTGTAATTTTTGGGAATGAAGTTAAAGGCGTGCAGCAAAAAGTAGTTTCAGCAAGTGATGGCGTAATCGAAATCCCTCAAGCCGGAAGCAAACATTCTTTAAATATTTCAGTAAGTACAGGCGTGATCCTTTGGGATCTCTATTCAAAACTTAAAGCCGCAGATTACAATGCTGCTGGCGGGCATGGACATTAATTTAGTTAGCAGCTTTCAGATGGCAGTTTTTTTAGATCGCTTCGCTGTTAGAAATTAGATCTTAGAAAATAGAGATTCAAGAGTTGTGTGGAAAATTTTGAATTTTGAATGCTGAATTTTGAATTCGTAGACCAATTTTATTTTGAAGATGTCTATGACTCTGTTGACTGCAAACCGTATACTGAAACATACTTCTCGATATAACAAATATCGTTTTAAATTAACCTAGAAATATATATCAAGATTGTATAATTTCAGGAGCTATTTTAGAAACTATAAGCTGATTGCTAAAAGCTAATCGCTAATAACTCTACTGATAATTGTTTATTGATTATTGACTTTTCAGATCTGCCTACTGAGACTGCCTACTGAGACTGTTTACTGCAAACTGCTCACTTTAACTCAATTTCCTTCAGCAATTTTAAATAATCTGCCCTGTTATTCACAAAATCCATTTCAGAAATATCAATTATCTGGACTTTCATGTTGGTTTGAGATTTTATAAAAGAGAGATAACTTTTATTGATGTTCATTAAATATTCAGGTTGAATATTTTGCTCGTATTCACGACCTCTTTTTTTGATATTCTGAAGTAATCTTTCTGTGTTTTGATAGAGATAAATGTATAGATCTGGTTTTACCAGTTCTTTATACATTAAATGAAACAACTTTTGATAAAGCGAATATTCGTCTTCTTCCAGCGTAATTTTTGCAAAGATCAGTGATTTAAAAACATCGTAATCTGAAATCACAAAGTCTTTAAACAAATCGTATTGCGCTAAATCATCAGATAATTGCTGATAACGATCGGCCAAAAAAGACATTTCTAAAGAAAAAGCATAACGTTCCTGATCTTCGTAGAATTTAGGTAAAAAAGGATTGTCTTTAAATCGTTCTAAAATAAGCTTCGCATTAAAATCCTGAGAAACCATGGTGGAGAAACTGGTTTTCCCGGCACCAATATTCCCCTCTACCGCGATATAATTACAGGAGCTAAATTTATTTGTGATCTTTGGTGCTTTTAGCTTTGCATCGATTTTCGATAATTCAGCATCATCTTTTACTTCAAGTAATAATTGCTGAATTTTCTTTTTCAGTACGGGATGAATTTCATTCGAAGCAATATCATTTAACGGCTGCAATACAAAACGCCGATGCTGAATTTGTGGATGAGGCAGCGTTAAAATTTCAGTTTCGCATACTTCATCTTCAAACAATAAAACATCAAGATCTAATGTTCGATTTTGGTAATTTTTAGCTTCTGTTCTTTTTCTTCCAAAATGAGCTTCGATCGCTAATAACTTCCGTAGCACATCTTCCGCAGTAAAACGGGTAGAAACAGTAATACAGGCATTAAGAAAAGCATTTCCTGTAAAACCCCAGGCCGGTGTTTCATAAACCGAAGAAATTTGTACAATCTCACCAATCTCTTCAAAGATCTTATTTACGGCATTTTGTAAAATTTCAAAACGCTCTCCTTCATTGCTTCCCAGCGCTATATGTACTATCTTAGGGGATTTCAAACTGTAATTAAGAAAAGTTTAATAAGGAATCTGCTATAATTTCACAGCAAATTAAGCAAAACAAATGCACATACCCTTAATTTTGTGGGTAAGTATTTTAAAAAAATAATTTGGCAAAACTCTACTTAAAAGATAAACTCACGGCGTATAGATTTTACCTGATTCTGGCCGCTTTGTTCATTGCATCACTGGTAGTTTCTAATTTGATATTTCAGAAGTTTTTTAGCTGGGATTTTTTCGGCATTTATACTTTCGAGATTTCGGTGGGTATTTTGCCATATCCGGTTACGTTTTTAATTACCGATATTATTAGTGAGGTGTATGGAAAAAAGAAAGCCAACCAGGTGGTCACCGCCGGGATCTTTGCCTCGCTCTTTTCTTTATTGATCGTTTATACCGCAGATGCTGTACCGGCTACAGATTGGTCGCCAATTGGTGACGAGCTTTTTAAAACCGTTTTTGGCGCAACCGCTATTGCTGTAATTGCTTCGATGCTGGCTTATTTACTGGCGCAATACATCGATATTCAGCTTTTTCACTTTTGGAAAAAACTCACCAAAGGGAAACATCTTTGGATTAGAAATAACTTTTCGACTTTTCTATCCCAGTTTGTAGATACGTTTTCTGTACTGTTTTTGCTGTGTAGTTTTAATAAAATTGAATGGGATCGTTTTGGAGCGCTTTTGTTAAGCGGATTTTTATTTAAAGTGATCGTTGCGATTTGCGACACTCCATTTTTATATGCAGCGGTATATGCAATGAGAAAGCGTTTTAAGCTGGCTGAAGGCGAAGAAATTGTTTTAGAAGAAGAAGATTAAATCGGGAATCATATTCCGAAAAATTACTACTACTTAACCTTAGTTACGATGAAAAAAGTATTTAAAATTATAGGAATAACACTGCTTGTAATTATAGTATTACTAATTGCAGCGCCGTTTCTATTTTCGTCTCAAATAGAGAATTTCGTTAAAAAGACGATCAATAATAATGTAAACGCTAAAGTTGAATTTGCTGATATCGACCTTAGCTTGTTTAGAAGTTTCCCGGAAGCTACAGTAGTTTTAAGCGATGTGAGCGTAATTAATAATGCCCCTTTTGAAGGTGATACACTTGCCGATGTTGAAGAAGTTACCCTGCAAATGAGTATCAAAGAACTTTTTAAAGGTAGCGACGAGCCAAAACGTATTGATGAATTTAAAGTAAATAATGCTTATATCAACATATTGGTGGATTCGTTGGGAAGAGCTAATTACGATATTGCAAAAGTAGATACAACTGCAACAACTACAACTCCTGCAGATACTACCGGAGGTTTTAGTTTAGATCTTCAGCATTACGAGATTAATAATTCGAGATTAAATTATATCGATAAAGGCGCCAAAATGACCTTAAAACTGGAAGAACTAAATCACCAGGGAACCGGAGATTTTTCTTTAGATCAAACCGAATTAGATACCGATACTGAAGCGATCGTTTCTTTTGAGTTTGACAGTATTAATTATTTAAGCCGAAATAAAGTCGATTTAGATGCCGTGATCCAAATGGATCTGGAAAATATGAAATATACGTTCCTTGAAAACGAAGCGCATATTAATCAATTACCCTTAACTTTTGACGGATTTGTTCAGGTAGATGGTGATGATACAAATATAGATCTGACCTTTAAAACCCCATCATCTGACTTTAAGAACTTCCTGGCTGTGATTCCTGAAGTTTATGCCAAGAATATCGAAAATGTAGAAACCAATGGTGATTTTGTGGTTGATGGAATGATAAAAGGAACGGCGAATGAAACTTATATTCCTAAATTAGATATTAAAGTAACTTCAAATAACGCTTCTTTCAAATATCCAGATTTGCCAAAAAGTGTTGAAGATATTAATCTTGATTTGCGTGTTTTAAATGAAACCGGAATTGTAGAAGATACTTACCTTACTTTTAATAATGTGAAATTCAGGATCGATCAGGATCGTTTTGCAGCTAACGGAAGTGTAAAAAACTTGATGGGTAACATGCTTGTTGATCTTGATTTAGATGGAACGCTAAATTTAGCGAATCTCGATAAAGCTTATCCTTTAGATATGGATCTAGATCTAAACGGAATTTTAACTGTTGATGCTTCTACAAGTTTTGATATGAACAGTATCGAAAAGGAACAGTATCAAAACGTAAAGAGTAGCGGTACGGCAGCGATCAAAAACTTTAGTTATAAATCACCAGAAATCCCGAATGAAATTAAAATTTCCAGCGCAAGAGTCAATTTAAGCCAGGGGAATGTTTCTGTTCCTGAACTAAATTTAACTACCGGGCAAACCGATTTGCAGGCAACAGGTTCTATTCAGAATTTAATGGGCTTCCTGTTTACCGATCAGGAATTAAAAGGTGACTTCAATGTGAAATCCAACACCTTTGCGGTGAACGATTTTATGGTGGCTCAAACTGAAGAAAAGCCGGTGGCAACTTCCGAAGAAAATACGTCTGAAACACCTAAAACTGAAAAAGTAGCAACGGGAGAAGAAGCAATTAAAATCCCGTCTTTCTTAGATGTAGCACTTACTTTCAACGCGAATAATATTCTTTACGACAACCTGAAGCTTACGAATGCGAAAGGGAAATTGATTATTCGTGATGAAACCGCGACACTGCAAAATATCACGACAGATATTTTTAATGGAAATATCGCGCTAAATGGTAATGTTTCTACAAAAACAGAAACGCCAACTTTCGATATGTCGCTAGATCTAAATGCGATTAGTATTGCTGAATCTTTTAACGGATTAGAATTAATGCAGGGACTGGCGCCAATCGCCAACGCACTGCAGGGTAAAATCCAAACGAACCTGAATCTAAAAGGTAATCTGAATAACGATCTTACGCCAATTCTAACCAGTTTAGCTGGTGACGCTTTGGCTCAAATCTTAACGGCAGATGTAAATCCAGAGAAAATGCCGTTGTTGACTAAGTTAGACAGTCAGCTTAATTTTATTGATTTAGATAAACTGAATCTTAATAATCTTAAAACGAAACTATCTTTTAAAGATGGGGCTGTGAATATTCAGCCATTCGATTTTAAAATAAAAGATGTTTTGGTGCAGATTTCGGGAAGTCATGGTTTTGATATGAATATGAATTATAAGCTGAATTTGGATGTGCCGGCGAAATATTTAGGAAACCAGGTAGGAAACACCTTAAGCCAGCTTAGCGGATCGAGTTTGCAAGATACCAAAGTTGAAATTCCTGTTGGATTGAGTGGAACTTTCCAAAGTCCGCAAATTAATTTGAATATGCAGCAGGCGATTAATAGTTTAACTTCAAAGATTGTTGAAGAGCAAAAAAATAACCTGAAAGACAAAGGTAAAAATGCTTTAAACGATCTTATTAATAAACAACTGGGTAAAAATAACCAAAATCAGCAAACAGCTACAGATAGCACAGCGACTACAACGCCGCAAACTAAAGCTGATTCAACAAAAACTCAGGAAAAGAAAATTGAAGACGCTGCAAAATCTATTTTAGGAGGCTTGCTGAATAGGAATAAACAGAAGAAAGATACCGCACAGTAGATCAGTTTGCAGAGAGCAGTCTCAGTTGGCAGGTTTACAAAATTCAATAAACAATAATCAATTAGCCTGAAAGCTTTTTGCTGTTAGCGATCAGCTTTCAGCAAATTTTAAAGGACGTAGAAATCGCTCAATTTCTTTATTGTTTATTTCTTGTGATAAAGCGAGCTAGAAGCAATTAAGATGAAAAAATTAATGATACTTACTTTCCTCTTCTGTTTTGGGATTAATTATTGTTTTGGACAGAGTATTCAGGAAATCTTTAAATCATTTCCATCAACGTATATACCTGAAATGACGAATGAAGCAAAGGACTCATTATCGGAGAACGGCACCTATATTTTTCCGAAAGCTGAGGATTACATGGAAACTATGAAAGCTGACTACTGGACCGAAAATAATTACATTAGATTACAATATTACTTTCCGGATGGACCCAGCGGTTTTTTTATTATTGAATTGAAGAAATTCCAAAAGAATGATGGTACACCTATCGTGGTTTATTCGAAATTCGGTGGTTCGCCTAAAGCTTTTGACCAGCATATTCTAATGACTTTTAGTTATGAAAATAATTCCCTAGAACCAATTGAGAATCTAGGGCTACCAAAAACCATTGAAACAAAAGAGTTTTTGAAAGAAAAGATACTGGATAGCTTAGATGGAAAAAAGCTTAATATGAACACGAGCTACAGTTTAAAAACAAATGATAATAATTGTGTAGAATACAACATTTATCCAGAAATAGCCCCATATTACGAATGGGTTAAAACAGAGAAATTTTCATATATATGGAACGGAGAAAGATTTGAACCTAAAGAAAATTAATTATGTTTTTAAGTAGGAAATTGTGCAATGAGATTAAAAATCTATTGTATCAAAATATTTATTATTCAAAACTAAAAAAAAATAAACCCTTCTGAAATTATATAATTCAGAAGGGTTTAAATGTATTTGGGAATTAATTAAATAAAATTCTCTTTCAAAAATTCGGCATATCGGTTTAGTTCTTTCGGAACATCTGCGTTCTTTTCCATATCATGAAAATGAATAGAATTTAGATATTCTAAACCAATAAATTTATTCATCTTATGAAAACCGAAAAGTATCCCTTCATCTACAGATGTTTTATCGAAAAATTCTCCTTCCATTTCAAATGCCGCTTTAGGTGCATTCCAACTCGATGTCAGAATATATTTCCTGCCCTGTAAACTACCACCGGTACCATAATTTATTGCAGGATTGTCACGGCTTCTACCATCATTTCTATACAATCCGTTATCGTGACCGGCTGTAAAAACTTTATCGATATATTCTTTAAAAGCGAACGGTAACTGAAACCACCATATTGGTGTGTGATAAATAATAACATCAGCCCATTGGTATTTTTCTACCTCTTCTTGCAAATCGTAATATTTTCCTATTTGAGTGGTTTTAACCTGATAATTACCGCTGGTCTCAAAAAACTCTTTTGTTTGCTCTAATAATGTTCTATTAAACTTTCCTGGAGAATGAGCAAAAGGAAACCCTCCATTTATGATGAATATGTTCTTCATACTTTATCCTGTTTAAGGACAAAATTAAGCTCTATTGGAGTATTATTAAAATAATACATTTTATACTTTTGTATAATTAATATTATAGTAATGGTAAATCTGGAATGGTATCGAAGCTTTATAGCTATTTATAAAATGGGTACTTTAACTAAGGCTGCAGAATCGCTTTATACTTCGCAACCTGGCATAAGTCTACACTTAAATGCATTAGAATCGTATACCGGTAAAAAACTTTTCGAAAGAACATCAAGAAGAATGATTCCTACAGAGCACGCCAGGCAACTATACAATCATACTATAGACGCCATAGAGCACCTGGGAAAAGCTGAATTACACTTCAAAAAAACCTCAAAAAAGATAAAACCCTCGGTTAATATTGGAATGTGTACAGAAATTTTTCAAACTATATTAGAAACAGAAATTCCAGAAATATCTTTCAATCTTGTCGCAAAATTTGGTGACCATTCAAATTTGATTAAAGATCTGGAAGATGGGATTTTAGACTTAGTAATTACTCCAAAGATCACATCTAAAAATAATCCTTTGGTAGAATATCAAGCCTTTACAAAAGAAAAGATCATTCTTGTGGCAGGAGGGCCTACAGATCTTACTAAAGTTAAAGAGTTTATACAGCGTAGTGATCTAAAAAAACTGGAAAGTTTTTTAAAACAGCAAACTTGGTATAGTGCAACAAATGATGAAATGGAACATTTTAGCAGATTTTGGTTTGAAAACTTTAAAAAGAGACCCGATTTTAAACCTAATTATATCTTACCGAATATGGGATCTATAATACGTTCTCTTGAAAAAAATTCTGGTTTTGCGGTTATTCCAGATTTTTTAGTAGAGAAATCTATTCAGGAGAAAAAGATCGTACATGTGTGGAGTGGAACAAACCATATTATAAATATTCTACATTTTGCTACAAAGAAAAATTTTCAATTTAAATCTGAAATAGATAGCATAAAAGAAATATTCTTAAAGAAAATGTCAAGAATTTAATTCATAAAACTCCGCTAAAATTATACAATCTTATTAGGTATTTTTTATTGGCACCGCCATAGGGTTTAATACCCTGAGGTAGTTTATTTGATAGTTATAGTATTTGCTTCAGCGATATTTGCCGGTGTTTTAGTAATGAACTTTGCCAGTAGAATATTTTGTCCTTTTTGGGAGGTAGGGATTTCCTTTAAAATTAATTTCAGGATATAATTTTTATCTAGCTTACAGATAACATAATCTAAATCTAAAACCTCTTCGTCTATTTGGACTATAACAGGATTTTTAATATCTGTTTGCTCTAAAATAAGATCATTTATAGATACATATTCAGGCTGATATTCCTCTTTATAGCTTAAAATTATTTTACCATCAAATTGGATATTATGAAGTGTAAAAGGCTCTTTGTCTACTTCCAGATTTTCTATTTTATCAGGATTTAATGAACTATACATCGTCTGATTCCCAACAAACTCATCTTCAATAAATAAAGCAACCTGATCTTCTTCATCAGCTCCATTAATTAGGTTTATAACCTGCATTTCGGAATCTTCAGAATACTTTTTGGAGTAATGATTCATTTCCTGGCCAAAAGCTACAGAAGTTAAAAAAAATAGCAGGGCAAGATTCGATAATTTCAGCATAATTTTAGTTTTTCAATATAAAAGAACAAACAGACTATTGCTCTATTTTCTTGATGATTTTACAAGGATTTCCGGCAGCGAAAACATCATTTGGAATATCTTTAGTCACTACGCTTCCCGCACCAATAACTGCACGATTTCCAATTTTAACTCCGGGGCAAATCGTAACATTTCCACCAACCCAAACATCTTCACCAATTTCTATGGCTTTAGAAAATTCGAGCATCGAGGCACGCTCTTTTGCATTTAATGGATGTGAAGCCGTGTAGATTTGCACATTGGGACCAAACATACTTCTGGAGCCAATTTTCACTTCCATTCCGTCTAAAATAACACAATTAAAATTGAAATAAACTCCTTTTCCTGTTTTAATATTATAGCCGTAATCACAGTAAAAAGGAGGTTGTATAAAGAGTCCTTTCCCACCTTCAGGAATTAATTCTTTCAGGATAGATTTTAGTTTTTCAGGTTCATCTTCTGGGCAGGAATTATACTTTTTCATTAACTCGCGAGCTTTTAACCGCTCGGCAGTCAGTTCTTTATCTCCGGCGAAATACAATTCACCGGCAAGCATTTTTTCCTTTTCAGATTTCATAATTATAGCATTAACTTACCTGAATTTCTACTACAAAACCTTCGTGGGCTCTTACGTTAAAAACGGTCCCATCTTCAAATAAAAGATATTGTCCTTTTATTCCTTTTAATGTTCCCTGGTAAAAAGGCGATTTTGTAAGATTTAAGGTCTTTATTTTCTTCGGAAATTGCTTTACCGGAAATTTAATTTCTGTTTCTTTTTGATCGGCTAAAAAGTAAGCTTTGGCCTCTTCAGGAATAAAATCTTTCAGTTTTTCGCGCTCTTCTTCAAGATTTAGATCCAAAATATCGTTGGTAAGCATCTTTCGCCAATTGGTTTTATCTGAAACATGATCCTTAAGCGCAACTTCAGTAATTCCGGCTAAATAACGATTAGGAACTTCAGCAATTTCAATCGCCTCGTGCGCACCCTGGTCGATCCATCTTGTAGGTACCTGGGTTTTTCGGGTTACCCCAACTTTTACATTGCTGGAATTCGCTAAATATACAATATGAGGTTGCAGCTGAACACTTTTTTCATATTCAAGGTCACGATCTTCCTGGTCTAAATGTGCTTTACTTAATTCGGGTTTCATAATCCAATCTCCGGCCTGCGGAATCGAGCTAAAGCAATCATAGCAAAATCCCTGGCGAAAAATCTTCTTTTGTTGCCCACAATTTAAACATTGAAAACGTAAAAAATTAAGACTAATAGTTTTGTCTAAAAGTTGATTAAGATTTAAAAAATCATTCTCAAAATCAAGATAATACTCTACTTCGTCTAGTAATTCTGTTTTCATTTTGGTAAGCACACCCTCGTATCTCATAGCTTTTTCGTATATTTTTAACTGATGCGTTTTTGCAGGCTTCAAAGAATCGATTATTTTTAACCGACCAACCAAAAAGCTCTGCCAAGAGCTGATAAATATATAATAAATAAATGCCAATTCCATTAGTAAATTCCATTGCTTCCTGGTTCTTAAAGAAGCGTATCCATCAAATGGAATTATTTATAAAATATCCAAACGAGGTACAGGAAGAACTACTAAAAGAGCTTATTAATAAAGCTCGAAATACTGAAATTGGTAGAAAATTCAACTTTTCTGAAATTAAGAATTATCGAGATTTTGCCAGTCGCGTACCAGTGCATTGCTACGAAAATTATTACGAAGCCATTGAAAGAAGTAGGCAGGGAGAAACCAATATTTTTTGGCCAACGCCAATTAAATGGTTTGCAAAATCTAGCGGAACCACCAATGCAAAAAGTAAGTTTATCCCTGTAAGTGAAGATTCGCTGGAAGATTGTCATTATGCGGCAGGGAAAGATTTGCTTTGTATGTATTTAAATAACAATCCAGAGTCGCAATTATTTACAGGAAAGAGTTTACGTCTTGGCGGAAGTAAGGAAATTTATAAAGAAAACGGAACCAGTTTTGGAGATCTTTCGGCTATTTTAATCGATAATATGCCTTTTTGGGCAGAATTTAGTAGTACGCCAAGTAATGAGGTTTCGCTAATGCACGATTGGGAAACCAAAATGGGGGCGATTGTTAGAGAAACCATTCAGGAGAATGTAACCAGTCTTGCTGGAGTACCTTCCTGGATGCTTGTTTTGCTGAATAATGTTTTAGAGCATACCGGTAAAGAAAGCATTTTTGAAGTTTGGAGAAATATTGAAGTTTATTTTCATGGCGGAGTAAGCTTTGATCCTTATGCGGTACAATACCAAAAGATTTTGCCGAATGAAGACTTTAGGTATTACGAGATCTATAATGCTTCAGAAGGTTTTTTTGCCTGCCAGGATCAAAACGACAATAAAGAAATGTTGTTGATGTTGGACTACGGAATTTTCTATGAGTTTATCCCTATGGATAGCTACGGAAGTGAAGCCGAAAAAATTATTCCTTTATCTGAAGTTGAAGTTGGTAAGAATTATGCGATTGTGATTACTACAAATGCCGGACTTTGGCGCTATAAAGTAGGAGATACCGTAAGATTTACATCAACCAGCCCTTATCGAATTAAGGTTTCAGGAAGAACCAAACACCATATTAATGTTTTTGGGGAAGAATTAATTGTTGAAAATGCTGAAGCTGCCTTAAAAAAAGCTTCCCTTACCAATAATTGCGAAATTGTAGATTATACGGCTGCTCCTGTTTTTATGGAAGGAAAAGAAAAAGGTGCGCATGAATGGATTATTGAGTTTAAACATCCGCCAAAATCGATGGACGAGTTTAATGTAGATTTAGATTTGGCGCTACAACAGGTAAATAGTGACTACGAAGCCAAGCGCTATTTAAATATGACGCTTAATGCTCCTAAAGTTCATGTAGCCCGAGAAAAATTATTTCATGACTGGTTAAAGAAAAACGGAAAACTTGGCGGTCAGCATAAAATCCCAAGATTATCAAATTCTAGAGATTATGTAGAGGAATTATTGGGGATGATGTAGAAGTATTTAGTTTACAGTTATCAGCTTTCAGTCTTAAAAAGAATCATAGCTGAAATTATACAATCCTGGTATATTTTTTAGTTCTAACATTCCTATAACTGTCGGTGTTAGTCGAGAAATCTATATTGTTTATATAAGAGAGAGTTCTATTTCGCTTGGCTGCCGGCGACGCAGGGTAGAGATGACAAGATTTGAATCGCATGTCACTTCGAGTGATGAATTTTGAAAAAAAAACAGGAGAAATTTCATTCTATTAAGATGTTAAATCAAGTCCGTTTACTAAACAAACAGGGTATGTGATTTTGAAGTGGAGAGGTTTAGAATAAAGAAAACGTTTATAAAATCTTGTAATTAGATTTTCTTTTTCAATTCGGAATATTCAACTTAGTTCACTGTTCACTGTTCACTGTTCACTGTTCACTGTTCACTGTTCACTGTTCACTGTTCACTGTTCACTGTCAAAAAAATGTGAATAAAAGTCGGTTTCAAATTTTCTAATCGCAAAGAGGTTTCAGTATTTTAGCGTTTCTAAAAATTCCTTGGTTTGGCAGCAAAAAAAGAAGCAAAAGTGACCCCTTTAATGAAGCAATATTTAGCAATAAAAGCTAAATATCCAGATGCAATGTTATTGTTTAGAGTTGGGGATTTCTATGAGACTTTTGGGGCAGATGCTGTGGTAGCTGCCAGAATTTTAAACATTGTTCTAACCAATAGAAATAACGGCGGCGAGCGTAGCGAGCTTGCAGGTTTTCCACATCATTCTTTAAACACGTATTTGCCTAAGCTTGTAAAAGCAGGGCAGCGTGTGGCTATTTGCGATCAATTAGAAGATCCAAAAATGACCAAAAAGATCGTAAAACGTGGAGTAACCGAATTGGTGACTCCGGGTGTAGCTTTAAGCGACGAGGTTTTAAATAGTAAATCGAATAATTTTCTTTGTGCCATTCACTACGGAAAAAGAAATCTTGGAATTTCGTTTTTGGATGTTTCTACGGGTGAATTTTTAACCGCTCAGGGAACACAGGAATACATTGATAAATTGCTTCAGAACTTTAACCCGAGCGAGGTTTTAATTCAGAAGAAATATAAAAAGAATTTTGCGGCAGATTTTGGTGAAGATTACCATGTTTTTTATCTGGAAGATTGGGTTTTTAAAAATGATTTTGCCAGCGAAACTTTAAACGGGCATTTTAAGACCAATTCTTTAAAAGGTTTTGGGGTTTCGCATTTAGAGGAAGGCATTATTGCTTCAGGAGCGATTCTTCATTACCTGGCCGAAACTCAGCATAACAAACTTCAGCATATCACTGCGATAAATCGAATTGCAGAAGAAGAATATGTTTGGATGGATCGATTCACCATTAGAAATCTCGAATTATATCATAGTAATGCCGCCAATGCGGTAACGCTTTTAGATGTGATCGATAAGACGATTTCGCCTATGGGGGGGCGATTGCTAAAACGCTGGTTGGCGCTGCCATTAAAGAATTCAGAAAAAATAAAAAAGCGCCACGAGGTTGTAGGTTATCTTTTAGAACATCCCGAGGTTTTATATAAAATTCAGGAGCAGGTAAAAGAAATGAGCGATTTAGAACGCTTAATTTCAAAAGTAGCAACGGGTAAAGTTTCACCGCGAGAAGTTATTCAGCTTAAAAATTCTTTAGAAGCCATTATTCCGGTAAAGGAAACAGCTTTAGGATGTGAGAATGAAGCTTTAAAAGTGATTGGCGATAATTTACATGCCTGTGAGTTGCTTAGATCTAAAATAACCGAAAGTATTAACGAGGAAGCGCCGGTATTGGTGCAAAAAGGAAATGTGATCGCCAGGGGATTTCATAAGGAACTGGACGAACTTCGAGATATCGCATTTTCGGGAAAAGATTACCTCGATAATATGTTGGAGCGAGAAAGTGCTGCAACCGGAATCACTTCATTGAAAATTGGGAATAACAATGTTTACGGTTACTATATCGAAGTGCGAAACACGCATAAAGATAAAGTGCCGGCTGAGTGGGTTAGAAAACAAACGCTGGTAAATGCTGAACGTTATATTACTGAAGAATTAAAAGAATACGAAGCGAAAATTTTGGGAGCCGAAGAGAAAATATTGCAACTAGAGCAAAATCTATTTTCGAAATTGGTGCTTTGGATGAACGATTATATTCAGCCTGTACAGCAAAACGCCCAGCTTATTGCGCAGTTAGATTGTTTATGTTCGTTTGCGCAACAGGCAAAGATCGAGCAATACTGTAAGCCAGAAATTGAAGAAGGATTTGAATTACAAATTGAAGACGGTCGCCATCCCGTGATCGAAAAGCAATTGCCTATTGGGGAATCTTACGTGACCAATAGCGTTTTCTTGGATAGAGAAGAGCAGCAGGTGATTATGATTACCGGGCCAAATATGAGTGGTAAGTCGGCTATTTTGCGTCAAACCGCTTTAATTGTACTTATGGCACAAATGGGAAGTTTTGTGCCCGCAAAAGCTGCGAATATAGGTTTAGTGGATAAAATTTTTACGAGGGTAGGAGCCAGCGATAATATTTCGATGGGAGAATCTACGTTTATGGTAGAAATGAACGAAACAGCGAATATCCTGAATAATATTTCTGAACGAAGTTTAGTGCTTCTGGATGAAATTGGTCGTGGAACAAGTACTTATGATGGGATTTCGATCGCCTGGGCAATTAGTGAATATTTACATGAACATCCATCGCGCCCAAAAACGCTTTTTGCAACGCATTATCACGAGCTAAATGAAATGTGCGATACCTTTAGCCGAATAAAGAATTATAATGTCTCTGTAAAGGAATTAGAAGATAATGTTCTTTTTCTGCGGAAGCTGGTTCCCGGTGGTAGCGAGCATAGTTTCGGGATTCATGTAGCGAAAATGGCAGGAATGCCACAACAGGTGTTGCATCGCGCAAATAAGATTTTACAAAAGCTGGAGCAAACTCATAAAATGGAAGAAAGTAGCGAGGTTTTAAAAAAATCTGCTGAAGAAGAGATGCAACTCAGTTTTTTTAATTTAGATGATCCTTTACTGGAAGATTTGCGAGACGAATTGATAAGTATTGATATTGATACACTTACGCCGGTTGAGGCTTTAATGAAGTTAAACGAGATAAAACGAATGCTCTCGGTAAAACAAAAAAAGAAGCGAGAAAACGAAAAAAAATAAAAAAAAGCTTTGTCGTTTTAAGAAATGTGCTAAATTTGCATCCGCAATAAACAATTGCGCATCGGTAAAACCGAAAGTTCTTTTAAATACGCGAAAATAGCTCAGTTGGTAGAGCGCCACCTTGCCAAGGTGGAGGTCGCGGGTTCGAATCCCGTTTTTCGCTCAGTATATATAGCATTATGCTCGGATGGTGGAATTGGTAGACACGTTGGACTTAAAATCCAATGAACAGCAA
>NZ_ARYN01000029.1 GCF_002094855.1 Zunongwangia atlantica 22II14-10F7 | reverse complement strand
TCCAAAATATTGGTGTTTTGCAACCCAAAAAAAGAAGGCTAAGGAACAACTGAAGTGAATTAAAAACCGATTAGGAAGAAACAGCACAATAGCCGGAAGGGAAACTAAATGCAAGAAGCATCACTATCCTGCATTACTATATGACATCGCATTACACAAATACTAAGAATCTATGTATTTCATCTTGTAATAATGCAGAATTATTTATCTCCGGATGAATATAATCACCACATCGGAATATTTAAGCCAATCAATAATCGACCTAAACAAACTGTATGACAGATTTTTATATTTAAAAAAGAAGCAATAAAAAGCGACGAATGAAGTAGATTATTTAAAGGCTTTCACCCAACATCTTTAAACTAATTTTAAATACTTTTGCATCCCGATTATGATTATAGTTCGTTAATAAGAGAGCCTTGCCCTACTAGCTTTCTTAATTATACTTGTAGAAATGCAGAACTTATCCCCAGATGAAATAATTATCCTATGCATAGGTTTTACCCTTATCATCTATGCCATTATATTTTTAGTTAAGATCACTAAATCCAATAGAGACTTAAAAAAGAGTTTATTAAACAGCGATTACCCCAAGAAAAAATAAATCCTTGTTTCCGTATGTTTTGATTCTCCTAATCGAAAGGGATTAGGCTAAAATGCACATTAAAGACCAAAAAATCATGGCGCATTTAAAGGTCTTTCCGAGGTGTCAAGGTGATTTATTATTAAAAAAGCGGACGCTCTGGTAATTTCTACGGATGTTCTAATTATCCTAAATGCAGCTGCACTAAAAATCTTGAATAATGATTAGATCTTTTCAGGACTAAGAATTTATATTTATGTACTCATTCATTAAAACAATGATAACAGCATTGCAAGTGAATAGTACTTGCTTTGACATTTCAGTATAAATAATGACCGGAAGAAATTCATTCGCAAGGGATTCACCTGGATACCGAAGATCTGATTCGACGACTTACAAGCCAGGAAAATATCCTGAATTTTGAAAATATAGAGTATGATCGAATTTCTACAGAACTATCCAACACGATCAAAGAGGCGAAGATCTGAAGTAAGCGATCGTTTTGTTTTATGTATCGCTGATTTTGAATAAAAAAGGAGTTGTGATTCTGATTCTTAAATTTCGGGAATAAAAAAAGCGAAAGATCAATTCTTTCGCTTACTTAGGTTAGGTTTGGTATAGGTTTTTAGAACTTGTAACCTACTCCGATCATTAGAGTATTCACTCCACTATCTAAATCAACATCATATTGATCTGCTTGATCCTGGATATCTTTCGAGTATCTATTCGTCAATTCAAATCCATATCTAGCTTCGATAAAGAAGTTTTCATTAATATGGTATCCTGCACCGAATGCAGCATCCAGACCGAAAGCATTTGTAGAAGGATCATCTTCTAGAACAATTGTCCCCTGTGGTCCGGCTTGTAAATAAAATCCTGAATTTTCAATATAATATTGAAGCATTACAGGAATAGAAAGGAAATCCGTTTCCTCTGCATTGAAATAATTCACAGAAGGTTGAATGTGCCAGTTTTCGTTTAATTCAAAATCGGTTAAAAAGCCAACATAGAATCCAGAGGCATTTTCTGATACCTCAACCCCCATGGACGAAGCTGCAACTTTAACATTAGTATAACCAGCCTGAACTCCAAAATCTACTTCTTGTGCAAATGAATTTACACCGATGAATAGGATTGCAATAAAGATTAATTTTTTAAACATTTTTTGATTTGATTTATTAATTACGACCTACAAACCTAAATTAAATTTTGACATCTTTCACGTTTTAGGCTAAAATAAATTCCAATATATCAATAAAACGCACACTTTATTTACAGGTCTATTTTCTTATAGTCTGCTTCGATTTTTAATTCTTCCCAGGAGTCACTTTCAAAATTATAATAATCTTTATATAGCGTTAAATGAATCTGATCCTCTTTGTTATTATCCAACTCAAAATTTTCAATAGTACCGAAGGGATCAAAATCGTTTTGTTTCAATACTAAGTGCCCATCTAATTCTTTATAAGAAGTTCCAAAACTAGCATCAATATAATCCAAATTATAATCTGTCTTTTCTGCATCATAAAAGTTTAGAGAAGCTTCCGGAAATGAAAAGGAAATAAGTTTAGCATAATTTTGCTGATCTATCATAGGTCGTATCTCTATTTCATAGATCGAATTTGGGAAAAAGAAACCGGTTTCTTTAGATAAGTCTGTATTTGATGTTCCGTCATTATCTAGATCAACGGCTTTACTGGATTCAAAAGAAGTAATTTTATAATAGCCAGTATATGACGGTATAGAATTATCTTCCTGTTCTGAGGTTGAACAAGAAATAACAAAAATTACGAATATGGATAAGGCGAACTTTTTTATCATTTTATGGATTTAGGTATTTTGACTGAATATTATTATAATCTTAATCTGTACATTATTAACATGAAAATCTATAAAAAGTGTGATTATGTTTAGTCTCAAGCACTATTAGCCATCTTTAATACAACTAACACTTACGAATATAATAATTTAAATTCCATATGGTATAGACTCGGGCCAATTGTTGTATATGCAATATACACTTAGTGAGTGTCATTAAAGATCTAAACCTCACCTTACGAATGTCCAAACAGCCTCGTTATTAAGTTCAATCCACTATAACGGCAATTTCTACTTTAGAAGATGGTATATTCTACTTTGGTCATTTTAAACTAATTTCAGTTCTTTTCTATATTAAAAAAATCAGACTAATTATTGTATATGCGGTATGCACTTAGTGAGTATCATTAAAGATCTAAACCTCACCTTATGAGTGCACAAGCACCCTCATTATTATATTTAATCCACGCTAATTATGGACTTATATTTTTTTTAATAGTCTGTTGATCATTATTTCATTTCCTCTCAACTTTAGGGGAAAGGCTTTGTTGTATATGCTGATTGCATTTAGTGAGCGTAAATAGAACCTCACCTTACGGGTGTACAAGCACCCTCATTAATATATTTAATCCACGATAAGTTCTATTCCGGCTTTTTCGGCCTTGTATTTTATTTTGGTCATCAGTTCATAGTAATTCCAGTTCCTTAAAACAAATCCGTTTTCCTTTTTGGCGATCTCCATTTTATCTTCCTGATTTATTAAAATGAGTGTACCTGCTTGCTGTTTGATACAAAAATCAATAAGCATCCGACTGTATACATGCAAACGGTTACCTACATAATTTTTTTCTTTTTCGTGAAATCTCTCTACTGCTTTTGTTTTGCGTTTACGACCTTTTCCTGATCGACAATAGGCAGTAGCATTTTGCGTCCTTTTTAAAGCAGCCTGTATGGCTAATCTTCGATATAAAAACTCCTCTCTACTACCAATATTAAGCTTTGCTTTACCAGATTTCACTATAATAGGATAATCAAGAGATAGAGAAGCTTCTGCAATTACTTCCGGTTTTAGGCTATGCTTTTCTTTCGCGACTTCAAATACGGCCAACCAATAAATTTTTTCTTTTTTCAGTTCAATTTTAGAAGCGCAGAGTTTGATATGACCGGCTACTACCTGTTCCAGCAAGCTTCGTTTATCCGTATAATCCCTACCTAAATAGGTTTTAAAAGGAATAGAAAATAAACGAAAGCAAAATGCTTTTTTTTCTTTTTTATAGGATAATCCATGAATCCCTATCGTTCCAAATGGAAAAGGAATATCTCTTCTAAAATTCGCAAGAGAGCGCTCTCCCCTCCTATATTGCGCCAAGTTTGTAGTAAAATTATTCATGATATTATAATTCATATTGGCTAGAATGTTGGTTGGAACCTCACCTTTAAAACGATTTGATACCACACGGTAGGTACAATTGCTCTTTGAACGATTGAGCATGCCATCTTCAGCCTTCTTATCATCCACCAGCCTGTATTTTATACCTTCAGATAAATAAAAAAAATCCTTAATCATTTCCTGTATATACTGGTGGGTAACAATAAGGTTACCCGCCCTATAGCTTCGGTTCTGCCAACGGTATAGGGTATCAAGAGCTTCTTTTCTTTCCTCCTTGGTAGGCGCGTCCACCCGTAGCTGGATCTTTCGGGTAAGTTTTATAGTTTCTTTAGCCATGCTTATGCCGATTGTTGTTGTTCGTGTTTTTCCTGTAGCAACCTATAGGCAGCCATAAATTCTTTATGTACTTCCTTTTGAGAAAGTTTCAGTTCTTCGGCTATAGCCGCAAAGGAGTATTGCTTTTCATTTCGCAGTTGAAATACCTGTTCCTGTTCCGCAGTCATTTTGCCCTGTTGTTTTACAACAACAACCTTTTCGGGTTTGGTTTCCAAATCCTTTCCTTTATGGATGATTTTTTTAATATCCTCGATAGCTCTTTTCACCTCGTAACTAATGTACATAGTAGTGTTTCCCATAACCTGAGCAATATTTTTATATTGAAATCCATATTTAATACAGAGTTCAATAAGACGACGTCTTTCAGGACTTAACAAGGGAAAAACACGACTTATTTTATCGAAGGCTTTCTGGTCGGCCTCCTGTTCCTTTAAATGCAGATCTTCTGACTCCGGGTCAAATCCATGCATATATTCCTGATAGTTTGGAAAAAACTCCAGTCTGTTCATATTCCGGTGAAACCTATTCCTTGGGCGGCAATAGTAATAGATACACTGCCGTTTCATGACATACAGAAGGAAGAAGAGAATATGTTTAGTATCTTCTATATGATCTCTCTTTTCCCATAATGTAAGGAACGTATCCTGAAGAATGTTCTCAACAACAAATTCATCCTTAATTAAATTCTTCCCCATCCAAAAGAGTTTTTGGCGATATCTGGCATAAATAAACTCCATAGCATCGGGATGCCCTTCTTTTAAAAGTTTAAACTCACGTTCCATAGCCAACAGGTTTAAATGTTGGATCGGATCTTCGAATGGATACTGTATTAATAACTAATACGAGTCTCTCGGTATGGTCTATAATTTTCATGGTTTGCTGTGGTTTTTGTTTGTTTTTATCTAGTTCGAAACCATAGGCCTTCCCAAATTGCCGATAAACAAGTGGGAAAGGCTATGAGCTTAAGGGAAGGCTTTCTGGCTTCTAGCCTAGACTAAATGGCTAATTCATTAAACGGTGGTTTGTTTCTTCTTATAGATTTGGTTTTGTGGTTATATCATTATTCAATCAACTCTCTTTCTTTCCGGAAAAGAATAGTGCTATAGAATTTCTATTTACAATAGATTCTATATAAATGCTAACATTAATATCTAGTGATATTCAAATATAATAAAAATAATTAGTATTCGTTCGATCGAACGAGATTATTTTATAGGTAAGCGATTCCTTTGCTAGTATGGCAAGAGATATTAATAGGGCTATTTGCTTATTTATAACTGAAGAATGGATAGATCCCTTCTTAGCTAATGGTGGTACACAGGTTGGATTTGCAGATAATCATAACATTTTGGAAAGTACTGTTAGAAAAATAAAAAATAATCCTAATTACCGAATTCCTGTTGAAACACTTTTCAAGATTTGCCACGAAAGAGGAATAAGTATGTCTGACTTTTTTAAAAAGTTGATGGAAAAATTCCCAGAATTTGAAATTAGCTAAAAAATAACTGATAGATAAAAAAACAGTAAGGAGCCTAAAAATAAAATCATAGATAATACATAGTCATGCTTTTGATATGGCTTCCCATTTTGGCACTCCTTTTTTCCAAATTCCCAATTAAAGAGAACTCCAAGTAAGCTAAGGGTCGTAATTATTAGTAAAAAAACTGAAAACAAAAACAACTTAAATAATTTTAACTCTAGTGTCTGTCGCTAATTTAAAGGCAAGATCGCCACTTCTCAAATAAAGGCAGAGCTAATTGAACTTCTTTACACAACTACTTAAGGCTCTCAGGGAGTTTATAAGCTTCTATCTATCATCACTTTAATTGAATTGAAAAAGGCCTGATAAAAAGAATCATCTTTGGCAAATAAACGATAAAGATCGAGTTCATTTTTTCGTTGGTTTCGCATCACCTCTTCCATAATTCTTTTCAAGGCTAAATCTGAATTCTGTTCATCACTATTTTGAGCCACTTTTGTTTCGTAATCAGGATGTGCTTGGATTTGCTTACTGATTTGCAAAAATTTAACGCGCTGTTCATCTGGAGTAGCTTCCCACCCCTGAAACCAACGTTCGTTAAAGCTTTTAATGATATTTTCGAGAATATCTTCTTCTTTTTCACCATGTGCTCCACGAGGAGCAGGGTTTTGCGGACCCAGCTCACTATCGTCTTCCTCTAATTGAATTCCCTCATTAAGTTTTGTTCTCTCCAAGCCATACGTCGATAAATCGACCGATTCTAAAAGCTCATCTACATTGCTTGCTTCAGGATCTTTAACGACAAGCTTTGGAATCAAAAACTTTAAAAACCAGAATAATTTCTCCCAAGCCAATATTTCGTAAGGTAGAATTGCCGCCATTTGGCCATATATTTTTACGAACTGTTTGGCTTTAATTTTAAAGTCTGCTTTGTCTTCTTCTTTTTCCCAGTCTAATTCGATATTGAAGCGCTCCGCCGGCACATCAATTAAAGTACTTAATAAGCTCCCCTCTACACCATCAAAATACTGTTGAATAAACTCTTCTACTTCTTCTTGCTCATATACCCCTACTTCATCTAAGACATCTTTTAATTCGTGCAGTACATTTACATCGGTGGCTTTACTTAAGGAAGTTGCGGTATAAAATGGATCGAACGCCTCCTTGATTTCGTCTGTGGTATTAAAAAAGTCTAATACAAAAACATCCTCTGTTTTCTTTCCTAACTTATCGGCTGCACGATTTAACCGTGATAAAGCTTGTACGGCTAATACCCCTTGTAGTTTCTTATCAACGTACATTGTGGTTAACTTGGGCTGATCGAATCCCGTAAGGTATTTATTGGCAACGACTAAAATTCTGTACTCATCTTTATCAAAATAATCTTTGGTGTCTTTCTCCCCAAAACTATTCATTTCCGCTTCCGAATAGGTGATTCCTTCCAGCTCTTTTTCTCCCGAAAAAGCGATCAATACTTTAAATGGATTTCCCCGTTGTTCTAAAATTCGATTTAAAGCTTTGTAATATTTAATTGCCGATTGAATACTTTGGGTAATCACCATGGCTTTCGCTTTCCCCTTTAGCTTTTTGGTATTTACTACTTTTCCTATAAAGTGATCTAACATCACCTCCGCTTTGGTGGTGATGGTTTGCTGGTTAGACTCTACGTAAGCTTTTAATTTTTTTTGCGCTTTTGCGGTATCAAAAAGCGGATTATCTTCGATCGATTTCTCTATTTCATAATAGCTTTTATAGGTAGTGTAATTGGCAAGTACGTCTAATATAAATTGTTCTTCTATCGCCTGTTTCATCGAATAAAGATGAAAAGGTTGAAAGCTTCCATCTTCCTGTTTTACTCCAAATTTTTCTAAAGTCGTATTTTTAGGTGTTGCTGTAAAAGCCAAGTAAGAAGCATTGCCCCGCATTTTACGGGATTGCATCATCGCTATAATTTTATCTTGCGCGTCTTCTACTTCTTCCTGCTGCCCCATCGCCTGATTCATTTTATCATGAGCAATTCCACTTTGGGAGCTATGGGCTTCATCAATGAGTACCGCAAAACGTTTATCGCTTAAATCGGAAATTCCTTCGATGATAAATGGAAATTTCTGAATGGTAGTAATGATAATTTTTTTACCCACTTCTAAATTTTCTCGTAATTGCTTCGAAGAATGTGCAGGAGCTACTATATTTTTCTGTTCCGAAAAATCTTTAATGTTTTCCCGAATCTGTTTATCTAGCAAGCGTCTGTCTGTTACTACAATCACCGAGTCAAATAAAGGTTGCTCTATGCCTTTACTCCCCGGTACTTGTTCATTAACCGGATAGGTTTCTATTAATTGGTAGGCTGCCCAGGTAATGGAATTTGATTTTCCTGAACCTGCCGAATGTTGTATTAAATAGGTTTGCCCTACCCCTTTGTGGGAAGCATCCTCCACAATTTTACGCACTACATCTAATTGGTGGTAACGCGGAAAAAACAAGGTACGCGTATTTAACGCATCTTTTTTGCTACCATCTAACCGAATAAAATGCTGAATAAGGTTCGCTAAGCTCTTTCGGGTAAGTACTTCTTGCCAAAGGTAAGCGGTTTTATGGCCAAACGGATTTACAGGATTGCCTTTTCCATTTTGATTGCCTTTATTAAAAGGTAAGAAAAAGGTATCTTTCCCATTGAGTTTAGTCGTCATATACACCTCATCGGTATCGACGGCAAAATGCACTAAACAACGAGCAAAACGCAGCAGTGGCTGACGGTTATCGCGTTTAAACTTGTATTGATTTTGGCCGTGTACCCTGGCATTTTGTCCCGTCCAATGGTTTTTGAGTTCGATGGTGATCACCGGAATCCCATTGATAAACAGGACCATATCGATCTCTTCCCGCGGATTGGCTTCTGAATACCGTAATTGTCGCGTAACGCTAAACTGATTGCTTTTAAAGTTATCGTGTACGCGTTGACTGCTACTGGCTAAGGGTAATTGATAAAAAAGTGTAAAATGCGCATCTTCTACCGCTAAACCTTTTTTAAGCAAATGCAGGATTCCATATTTTTTAACCATCCGGTCGTAACGCTCTAAAATTTTAAGCTTCCAATCGCTATGGCGTTGTAGTTTTTCTAATTCTTCTTGTTGCGTGTATTCTAAAAAACTCCAAAAATGCTTTTCATCTAAGGCGTATTTCGCGTTAAAGTTTTCCGGCCAACCTATCACATAGTCTTTTCCGGAAGCATATTCACCTGCAGGTTCTGCCACCTCATCATTTGGTAAGGCTTCTAGGTTGGTACCGGTGAGTTGTTTTTGTATCGTGGCTTCTAAGGCTTGTTCGTTGGTTTGGTTAAGCATATTTTTAAATTAATTTAGATGGCCAAATTTTTTCACAAAGTACTTGAACTACTTGGCAACGCTTCTCTATATCTTCTTTTAATAATTGTTTATGAGCCTGAAATGGGATGCTGGTAATATCGCTTTTGAGAAAATTAGGGTTCTTTAAATAAAAATCAGGATGAAGAGTTTGTGCATAGGTATTCTCCTTTAAATAATGAGGTAGCTTATCAGTATACCTGTCGCTATTAAAAGACTGATTTGTTCCATTAGGTAATAAAACTAAAGCTCCTATTGAGTTTCTAACATTCCAAAATTCCAATTCTTGTTCAAATTCATCACGATGGTCTTCAAAATCATCACTCCACAAATGTTCTATTTCATATTTTTTACCTGTTGATGGATTAAAGTAATTACTATAATTTGTACTTTTCCCTACTTCTTGATCGATATAACCAGTAATTCTACTCAATAAATGCTTAACAAATCTTTTATTTTGCTGATGTAATCTAAATACGGTAACGGCATTAAAATCTTCTTGCATATTTTTAAGATTTTCACTCAGTTTATTTTTTAAATTTTGAATATCTAAATCTCTTATAGACTTGATTATATTGAAGAAAGTATACTGAATTGCTGAAGCTCCAAATTTTCTAAAATTAATAGCCCTTCTTACTGTATATGTCTCAATAAATTTTGATACAACATCCATTTTCTCAAACATTTTATCTTTCTCTTCATCTGAATCAAGAGATGCCAATAACATAGTATCTTGTAATGATCTAGCAATACCCCAATTTTTAATATAGTGGATATTAGGATATTTTGAATTAAAATATATCATCATATCATATGATTTAATATATGCATTAATCATATAATCAAACTCTTTTTTAAAGAATTTATAAAAATCATCTGATGTTCTTATTCCTATTTTTTCTACGTGATTATTTTTAAACCAGTCGTGAAATCGCGTACCTATTTGTTCAAAATCCTGATTTTCAGAATCCGCTACTCGTGGTCTTACAGTAATTGCATATTTCGCTCTAAACCAAGCTTTAAAAAATTCTAAATCAGCATTATCCTCATATTCATGAAGTTTTTGCATATTAGTTTTCCAAACTTCATTTATATCTGAGCGTAGTTCTTTATTACTAATTTTTGAGAGAACATAACCCTTCAGCATTTCTGTAGATGTTAGGCTCATCCCTCTATCATTCATCGTTTCAAATATCGTATATGCATTTTCATCAGAATAGGCTGTTATTTTCACCAAAATGACATTTCCAATTAACCAATCAATAAAATAAGGCAATGGAGCATTAGTTAATTCTTCGGGAAAAACCCTTACAATATCTTCATAACGTTCAGCAATATTAGTCACTGTTTCATCATCATTCTCTTTAATTTGATAATCACCATTTTCGAATAAATCTTTTAAAACCTCCTGTCTATCTTCATCAGTCATATTAAAAGATTTCTCTCCATATTTTTCTGAAAAAATCAATTCCTGAATATTTACCGTATTATTTGATTCCTTTTGTAAATTATTGAGAAAAATAAGTAATAACGTAATTGAAGTTATTCGCTGTTGTCCATCTATAATAGAGTTTTTACCCTCTGCCATACTGAATACAACTGGACCCAAGTAATAATTTTTGTAATTCGCTACTTCTGCTCTTTTATGGTCTGAATGATAAGATTGCAAAAAAGCCTCTGATAAATCTTCAACGAGTGCTACCATATGTTTTTCCTGCCAACGGTATTCCCTTTGAAAATAATCTATAAAAAATTTCTGATCCTTTAAAAGATCATTTATACATCTATCTTGGGCTTCTATTTTATTTTTAAGATTGCTCATTTATATTTAATTTATCTATTTAAATTAGAAAATTTGAACTGCATACCCCTAAAATGGCCTCCTAAGTTATCAGCGACTTGATCATAGGTATGCTGTTTTAATTGAAACAACAAAAGTTGATTGGTGTCTTTTAGATATTTTTCTAATAAATCTGTTCTGAAGTAATGAAAATTTTCAGAATTTAACTGGTATTCAGCATAATACTCCTTGAAGCATTCTTCTAAATTAGAACATAATATCTTACTTTGAGAAGAGTCAACTGTAAGTGATAAGTGTTTACCAAAATTAGGAGAAGGAATATCTCGTCTTAAGGCAGGAAATTGTATAGAATCTGTTTCCCATAAGAAATCAACTAATGTTTGCTCATATTCAAAGTGGCAAGTTTCATTAATTGTTTCAGTTATTTCTTTACCTATATCTTCAAAACTAAAATCGTCTGATTTTAAAACATCATAATGTTTAATTCTTCTAGTGATCTCTTTAGTTCCCTCTATTGGAAAGCTGTGATGATCTTTAACTTTGAAAGGAATTGTATCTGCCCAATATAGTTCCCCGAAATATGTATTTGAAAGACTTCCATTATTATGCAAATTATCTTTCCAATCAAACTCTTTATTTTCGATTTGCTCGATATAGTCTATTATTTGATCTCTATTTACAAAAAAGGATTGGGCTTGAATCCAAGACCGTGTTTTGAATTCTTTGTCCAGTTTTTGATCAATAAATGCAGATAATAATGTGTAATCCTCCTTAGTATAAAGAGAATCTAAAATATTATAGTTAGGTGAGTTTATCCAATTGGAGTTTTCTATATCACGATTTACAAAGAAATCAATGTTAATTACTCTTTCTTCATACGGTTTGTAATCATCATAACTTGGTTCTATTTCCGTATCACTAAGCCTTTCATAATGTTTCTTGTATTTAGAGTTTTCTTCATGCCAAACTCCTAATTTATTTTGATTTAGCAAATAACCGGCATAATTGAAATATGCTATCCAAGAATATTTCTTTCCGAGTCTATCTACTTTTACTCTACTCCCAAGTAAACTAGTTCCATTATAAAAAGATTGCTCTCTTTTAGATAAATTTTCATCATTACTAACATAACCAAGTCTCAAAATCTGCTTGAAAATATTTGCTGTGTGATCTAATCTTGTTTCGTAATCACGATTATCTAATCGCGGAATTGTATAATGTACAAAATCGCCTGCCAATGGATCGGGATTTGGGGTTAAACTCCAGTGAGTTGCTATAGGAACTGCTTCCCTGTCCTTGTCGTCTATACTGAACCAATCATCTTTATTAAATCTATAATTAGCTAAACGCAATAAATTTGAATCATCTAATTCAAATACCCCTTTAAGTATCGCTAGGTCTATAATATGTTTATACGAGTCAATGACAATATAATTATAAGTGGGTTGGTCAGGTTCTTTAGCAAATTGTAGATTGTAAAGTTTACGTGCGATCTTGCCAAGTTCATTATCAATAAATGATTTATTATTCTGTAATCTTAAACAAATACCATAAGCTACTAAAGCAAGACGTTCATTGATGTAATCTCTATTTGTTACACTATAGAAAATTAAATATGTAAGTATTTGGTCTGGATTTGTAACAAAATATTGAAGTAATAATTTGGTACTTTTATCTCTTAAATCCCTAATTGTAGTTTCTAGAAGCCATATAGCCAATTCTATAATTGTATTATTAGAGGTTTCTTCGGAGCTAATTATTTCTTCTGGATTATTTGTAAAGTATTTAATAAATTCATTAAAATCATAATAATTATTGTATAAGTAATAAGTCCAGGTAAAATCGAACTTATAGTTGTCAACTTTTAGTAAAATATCTTTGATAAATAAAAAGTTGAGGTTTGATTCGGGATCATAAAAAGTTTCGGAAGAGTCTTCCAGTAAAGTTCTTATCTCATCTTTTGAATATTCTTCTTGTTTTAATAAGTGAATAATCGCTTGAGTTTCTTTACTTATTTTAGTTCTTTTTAAATCAAGTAGTGTAAACTTTTTAACAACTTCAAGATTCAGATGGTTTTGAAATAGTAAAGAATCGGCATCACTATCGTTAATTAAAAATTTAAGAATATCATCTTTTAATTGATGCATATTGCCGGATTCACCCAAGATGTAATCTTTGAAAAAATCTGATTGTGTTACCGCATTTATATTTCCATAAGTATTAATTAATCTTGAAGCCAGTAAATAACCACCTACTTCTTGCTGTGTATGAATAATTACATCGCGATTATTTAAATTTTCATCTAAATAAATGAGATATTCCTGAAGAACCTGATGACCAATTGTTTTCGATTTCGACTTTACATTTTCTCCATCCATTTCCTGATAGAAAGATTTAATTGGGATAAAAGCATTTGAGGCTTCAAGCATTTTTTGAGAAACTTTTTCAATGCCTTCCCTAACTAGATCTCCTGAGTATAAATCTAATTTCTGTGTAATTTCTGCTACTAAATTCTCAAGATATTTGTCGAAAACTTCTTTAAAACCTCCAAGACCGAGTTGAGGCTCCACCGTATTGACTTTGCCTTCGTTTAGCATTTTACAATATAAATCTAAAAATAATGGTGTTTCAAAGTAAAACACGTCAGACGGTATAAGTGATTCAGTGGCAATTTTATATTCTTTAAAATAGCGTTGAATCAATAACCTTAAATCATCTCCTCTGAATCCATTAAGTTTGATTTGTTCATAGGGAATTTCATTATTGCTCCAAATTCTTGAAATATAAGACGTTCTTAATGTAGCAATAAAAAATAGATAAGGATATTTTTCTAATTTCTCGATAAAATTATCTAAACTATTTTCCCAAATCTTGCTAAATCCTTCGTGAGCAAAACTAGTTTCATTTAAGCCATCAAAAATTAAAGTTACTCGGCTTCCATTTTTTTCACCATATCGATTTAATTTTTCTAAAACCTCTTCAAGCAGATATCCGTTGGGTATGTTTATCTGCTTCATTAAAATTTCATCAAAGTCATTTGGATCCCCACCGAAAGATTTACCACTAATTAATATTGCCGATTTATCCTTTTTTCTTAATTCTGTATATAAAAATGCAGAAAAGTTTGATTTTCCCATTCCTGCATTTCCGTGAATAAATTTAACCTGTGCCTTTTTTTGTTGAATTATTAGTCTATTTACACTTGCTATTTGTGTAACAATTTGCGAAAGCCTTCTAAATACTACCACTAACTGAAAGGGTTCAGTTGGCTCAAGTTCTATATATCGCTTTTCTTCTTCATATTGATTCAAACGCTGGAAATCAAAACTCTCTGCAAATTCGAGATTTGTATTATCTATTACTTTTAAAGTTAAAGGCAGTGATTTTATATCTTGCTTTAATTTTGTGTCAATTTCATATATCTGCTCTAATAAGGTTTGCCTATTATTTAGAAGAAACTCAAGTTGTTTATGTTGTTTAGAATTTAAGTTTACCGGAATGTTCTCAGTTTGTAAAAGATTTTTGAGAGTTTTATATTGCTCTTCAAAATCTTCAATCCAATCTTTTAAAATCTTTAATTCGTTTAATAAATCTTGAAAATGATCTTTATTTAATAAAATTTCATTAATTAAATCTCTACCATGACCCTTGTCTTGATCTACAAAAAGATTTTCACTGTACTTTAAGGTGAATTCTTTGTTAAAATGTTTAGTTTCGAGACTATTAAAGTAACCTTTGTCAACATCAAATGGTTGGCGAAATATTTGATAATACGTTTGACTTATCTTCTGAAATATTCCAAAAAATCTAATCTTTTTCATCTTCTTTAAAAGTTTGATCGATATTTTGTATAAATCCAAAGTAATTAAAAGTTTTACCTTTACTTTCAAATCTTTGCTTTTCTAGATATAAACAGTAAAAAATAATTATTGAAATTATTGCTACGTTTATAAGATTTGTTCCACCGGCAAACCTATTTACAATATAGCCAGAAATGGTTTTTACAATTGGTCCATAAGACTCTTCTATTTTCAAATAATCGGGTGCTGCTTCTTCAGGAATATTAGGAATACTTAGTTCAAAAATCAAAAATGCAAATGCTCCATAACCTACAATTAGATAAAGCCATCTTCTTCTAAGAAACCAGTTGGATATAATTTCAAGCATATTATTTATTTATAACCTTCACCTTCCCCGTCACAGCGGCATCGATTAAACTTTGTTTATATTCTTTAAGCTTTTCAATTTGTACTTGCTGTAAAGCAAGGGCTTTGTCTATTTTCTGACTTTCGGTTTCGATATACTTTGCAATTGCTTGTTGTTCGGAAAGTGGTGGGATTGGAATCATTTGATTTCCTATGAAATCAGAATTAGCTCTAGGCATTTTAGAGCCATATGTCGAAGAATCAATCAAGTTAATGAATTCAAAAGAAAGTAGTAGAATAAATAAGTATGAATTATTAATCATTTTCTTTACTCTATATACTAAAAATTCTGTAGTACATATCCCTTCTTTTTCTGCAACATACACTTTTGCCAAATAAGGCCTTAATTTTCCAAATAGTATATCACCTTCTTCAAAATAATTTGCTAAGCCTTCTGTTTCCGAATTACTTGGAATAAATTTACCACTCCAGGATTCTATATTTTCCATTCCAACATATTCAAGTTTGCTTTCTTTACTAACTACTTTTTCTGAAATTAATCTTGTTAAAAATTTCAAACGCTTCACCTCCCAATGCTCCGGGATCTCACCTATCCACTCCACGCCTGAATCTTTTAATTTGACATTAGGATCAAGCCCTTTAGTCACCGCATTTTGTATCAAAATTTGCTTGCGCTCTTTTAAAAGGTGGATTAAAGCTTCCTTTTGCGCTACGGCAGAATCTAACTGACTGGTTTTTTGATCTAAAAAACGGGCAATCGCTTTTTGTTCTTGGAGGGGTGGAATTGGCATTATGGAATAAGAAAGTTCCTCAAAACTAATATTTTTTCCTTGCCTTATTCCTACTACACTTGTTTGCAATTCAGAAATAAACGAATGACTTTTAAATAAATATTTATAATATTCTGCTTCTAAATTGCTTTTTCTCTTCTTTAAAACTGTATAAGCAGGAGAAATTATTCCATCATGATAACAATACTCTAAACCTCCTTCAAATGATCTTAGACTTATTGCAAAATCGCCTTCCTTTATAAATTTAAAAGAGCTTAAATTACCTGATGGCATAACCATTCTATTTTCAACCCAAGATCTCGGAATCACTCCACTATTTTGAGTAACCGATAATAATTCTTCATTTGGTCTATTCTTTTCACTATAATCTTTATAAAGAAATTTCATTCTAATTGCCTTCCAATGCTCAGGAATCTCCCCTATCCATTCTACACCAGAAGCTTTGTAGCTGTCGTATTTTTGTTTTGTATTTGTGGCCACTTCCATCTTAATCTTTTTTCTTTTTTAGCTGTTTATGGGTTTGATCAAGATGTTTTATAAAATCTTTTTCGCCTTTTGATAGGTCATTTTTTACACTTTCTTTATACGCCGTATAACTGCTATGTGCTTTTTTTAGCGCTTGCTTATGGCTTACGTTTCCTGCGTGGGTTAGAATTTGATTGCCTGTCATTTGCAAGAAATCATCAGCACGTTGCAACCAATCTTTCATATACATTGGTTTGCGATTTAAGGCTTGTAATTCTGCAATTTCCAAATAAGCCGTTACCATCCGGTTAAGTACATTTAATTCTTCTTCATTTAAATAATTTTTGGCGATACCTACTTCTTTCTTTGTTGGCTGTTCGCCTTTAAAATTGGTTAAGCCCAAAAATGGTTTAGCGGCATCGATACGGCTATAGATCACCTCAGCAGCAGTTTGCCCGTGGGCAGCCCAATGCATTTTATTTTGTATGGTTTTAAAAAAGGTCATCGAGCTTTCTGCTTTGGGGTCGTAATCTATACTTGTCGCATAAATATCTAAGATTTTTCGCCAAAATACTTTTTCTGAAGAACGAATATCTCTTATTCGTGCCAGTAATTCTTCAAAATAATTTCCGCTGCCGGCTTCCTTTAACAACTCATCATTCATCGTGAAACCTTTCACTATATATTCACGTAAACGCTGAGTAGCCCATATCCGAAATTGTGTTCCTCGATGTGACTTTACCCTGTAGCCCACCGAGATAATAACATCTAGGTTATAGAACTTCACAGGACGATCTGAACCACTAATGTGCAAATTTTGCACATTGCTTTCTTCTTCTAATTCTCCTTCTTTAAAAATTTTCCCGATATGTTTGGTAATAACACTTCTCTCCCGTTGAAAAAGTTCGCTCATTTGCTCTTGAGACAACCAAACCGTTTCATTTTCTAAACGGGTTTGTATTTTGGTTTGGCCATCTTCGGTTTGGTAGATAATCATTTCAGAGTCCATGCCTATGCTAAATTTAAAATGTCTGCAATAAGACCTTCGCTTTGTTGCTCTAACTTTAAAATATCTTTGGTCACCTCTTCGATATCTCGAAGTGGTGTGTGCTTATAGAAATATTTATTAAAGCTAATTTCGTAACCTATTTTAGTTTTATCGAGGTTGATCCAAGCTTCTGGAACGTGTGGGTTTACTTCTTCTAGAAAATAGGTATGTATTTTTTCTTTTAGCGATACATTTTCATAATCACGCAAGTCACTCTCGGTTTCATATTCCAGGTATTCTCCCGGTTTGCCGGCAGCAAAATACCCAAAGTGCACCAACTCTTGTTCTTTACAATTGAAATGGGCTAAAAGTGTACTTAATTTTTCATCGGTAAACTTATGTTTCTTTTTAATCACTTTTTCCGCTTCGGCATCATACCAACTTACGGCCTGCAACACTGCTTTTTTCTCACTAGCAGAAGGTTTTAGTGCTAAGTTCTTTAAGGCTTGATTTACTTTTTTGCTGAATTGATTAAAATCGGTAAAGATTTCGTCTCCTAATTCAGCGAATAAGTATTCGGCTAATTGCACCAATTCTCGTTGTTTCTCCCAGGTATTCGGGCTTAGCAATTTCTTTTTGTGCTTACTGCTCAAATTAAGTTCCTGAGCTTCGGCATAAGCAAAGATCGGCTCTTGGAGTTCTTTTAAATTTGTATACACTTGATCACCAAATTCCTGATACGCCCATTGCATCAATTCGGTAAGCTGTTTATCGTAGCGTAAAGCTTCTATTTTTTCTGAAGTAAATTGCGCTTTTAATCGTTGTGGTCGCTCTATGGTTACTTTATAATAGCCAAAATCTTCGTTATCGAAAATTTTGGAAGCAATCCCGGGAAGTGCTGTCTTGGTTTCCGGATCGGTTTTCCGCTCTACCGTTTGTAATTGTGTGTAAACCTTAGTGATTTCGGTAATATGTTCCGGGGCAAATTCACAGTTTTTATTTCCTAAGTTTTTACGGAGTTTTTGGTACAATTCTCCTGCATCAATCAGTTGTACTTTGCCTTTTCGAGGTTCGGGTTTATGATTGCTTAACAACCAGATATAAGTGGTAATGCCGGTATTGTAGAATAAATTATTGGGCAATTGAATGATAGCTTCTAACAAATCATTTTCGATAAGGTATCTTCTAATATTACTTTCACCACTACCTGCGTCACCGGTAAATAAGCTCGATCCATTATGTACGGAAGCAATACGAGAACCTGATGGGTTTTGGTGAAGCGGTTTCATTTTATTCACCATTTCCATCAAAAACAGCAGCTGCCCGTCTGAAGATCTTGGTACGGCATCTACTTCTTCGGTATTTCCCCAATAATCGAATAGGTTAATTTTAAATCGGGGATCGATGACTTCCTTTCCGTCTTTGATATATTTTTGCTCGCTATTCCAAGATTTTCCATATGGTGGATTGGACAACATAAAATTAAAGTTCGTTCCTGAAAACTCATCGGTAGAAAGCGTAGAACCTACTCGGATGTTCGCCGGATCGTTACCTTTAATCATCATATCACTCTTACAGATGGCGTAGGTTTCATCGTTAATTTCTTTTCCATAGAGAAAAACATCACCCGTTGCCCTAATGGCTCCTTCTTCATCTTTTATAAAGTTTTGCGCTTCGGTAAGCATTCCTCCACTCCCACAAGCGGGATCGTAAATGGTCATCACCGGGGGTAAGTTTTCTTTGATAGGATCAAATACCAAATGCGTCATTAATTCAATCACCTCTCTTGGCGTAAAGTGTTCTCCGGCTTCTTCATTGTTTTCTTCATTAAATTTCCGGATCAATTCTTCAAACACATAGCCCATCCCTAAATTGGAAAGTGCAGGTAGCTTTCTGCCCTCCGGATCTTCTTTTTCAAATGGGGTTAGGTTAATATAAGGCGAAGTAAATTTTTCTAATACGTCTAACAACACATCTTTATTCGCCATATGGCGAATCTGAGCTTTCAATTTAAACTTATCGATGATTTCTTTCACATTTGGACTAAAGCCGTTTAAATAATCTTCGACATTGGCCTGTAAAATTTGCTGAGAATTGGTCGCGGTATTGTATAATTTTTGGAGTGTCCACTTACTAATATTGTAAAACACATAACCGGAAGCCTCGCGTAAGCCACTTTCATCCCACTCGGTAAACCCGGCTTCTTCTTTTTGAAACGTAAGCTCTTCCATCACGGCATCTTTGGAAGGTTCTAATAAAGCATCTAACCTCCTTAAAACGACCATAGGTAAAATTACATCACGGTATTTACCGCGTACATAAACATCACGTAAACAATCGTCTGCGATGGACCAAATAAAGGAAACTAATTTATTGTGAGAAGTTGTTGTCATTTAAGAATTAAATTGAATATATAATTTACATAAGAAATCTTCAAAGTAGGGTAAATTGAAAATTTATGAAGTAAATCTAAATATTTTCTTAATCTTAAAAAACGGAAATCCTTAAAAAGGACTTTATTCACTTTTGGAAAAGTTCCTAAAAATTCAAACTCCAGTTAGATTTGATTTTTTTACAAATAAAACAGTATCAAATGTCTTGTTTTAATATCAAATTTTATTTATATTCAATCTGCGTGCAAATTGCGTGCAAATAAAAAAAGCTTCAGAACATAGAATGCGCTGAAGCCTTTATTTTACTGGTGGTCCCACCTGGGCTCGAACCAGGGACCCCTTGATTATGAGAAATGAAAAATTCAACTTCAATAAATTTCATATATTTTCATTAAACTGTAAATCAGTTATTTAACCTAATTAATTTTTCCATTTACTTTCTTTAATTTACCTTTATCAAGCAATTTGTTGTACATATGTTGTACATAAAATAAATAATCCTATCATGGCATCAATCAAAACAATCCTACGAAAAACAGTATTGAAGAATGGAAAGTATCCAGTTCTTTTACGTGTCACTAAAGATAGAAAATCAAAATTTTTTAGAACACCATTCGAAGTTCATTTGAATGAGTGGGATTCTAAGCTAGGCAGATTTAGTAAAAAGTACAATCAGCAAATTAAATCAAATAGATTGCTCGGAAAAATTGAAGACAGAGCTTTATCTGTAATTTCCGAATTAGAAATGAATCAGGATTTTTACACTCTAAATGATTTCGAAAATAAATTTAGAATTGAATCTAATCCAGAAGCTTCAAATATTTTTCCATTTTGGGATGAACTGATTGATGAAATGAAAATGGCTGGAAGAATGGGAAATGCGGACGTATATCACCATACTAAAAACTCAGTTCAGAAATTCGCAAAGAATAAGCCTATTCATTTTAAAGAGGTCACTCCTACATTTTTAGACAAGTATGAAGTTTATCTCAGAAACAAAGGAGGAACTGGCGGGGGAATTGGAGTTAAAATGCGCGCCATTAGAGCGATTTTCAATGTTGCAATTAAGCGTAATATTATAGATGAAAAAGTATACCCTTTTAAGCATTACAAAATTTCCAAACTAAAAGGAAAATCTATAAAAAAAGCGCTCAAAATCGAAGAGGTACACCGACTTCAAAACCTTGATTTGAATGACAAGCCACATTTAGTGAATAGTAGGAATTATTTCATTTTTAGCTTTTACACGAGGGGAATGAATTTTGCTGATATGATGAAATTAAGATGGGATAATATCTACAGCGATAGAATACATTATACGCGATCAAAGACAAAAGGAAACTTTATCATCAAAATTATGCCGCCTGTACAACGAATATTGAATTATTATAAGGGCAATAACCATTCTTACGTCTTTCCTATTATACTTCATGAAAACCTAACTCCAAGTCAACTAAACAACCGGAAAAGAAAAACACTCAAAAAATTTAATAAGGATTTGAAAGAATTAGGAGAACTTGCGAAAATTGACAAGCCCATTACAAGCTATGTGGCCAGACATAGCTTTGCCAATTGCCTAAAGCAAAAAGGTGCAGGTACAGATATTATTAGCGAATCCTTAGGTCATCAGGATGTCAAAACTACAAAGGCATATTTAAAAGAGCTTGATACGGCAATACTCGATGAAGCTAGTGAATTATTACTGGAATAATTTAAATATGCTTTTCGAAACAAACATATTTATCATTTACCAAGAATACCAATACCAAAATAACGTTTGAAAATTCCTTAAGTTTACTTAGCTTTATTAGCTGTAAACGTTTCACAGCTAACACTCCTACCCTACTTAAAGTTAGTAAACTGTGTTGTTATTCATTTAATTTATGTAATTATAACAAGTTTTAGTTTTGTAATATAATTTTAACTCAGGTTAATATTCTATTTCATAACGTAATAGTCAACTCATATCTAAATATTCTCCTTAATCTAATAGACCAGTAAGAAGCCTTATTAATAAAGAGTTTAAGGAGTTTTATTTGAATTGATAAACAATATAACCAGATGCCTAATCGACATACATTTTTAAATAATACTGGAAATCAGAATAATGGGTTTAAAAAAAAACGAGGGAGATCGAGTAACCCTGACCCTGACTCAGACTTAGAGCCAATAATAAATAGAGCTAGAATACGCAATCTTCATGAAAATATGTTGCAGTTCAATGTAGCATTAACAACTCGTAATGAACGCCGTACGATTGAGATTCCAGATTATATAAATTTACTTTGGATTCATTTTTATGTGCCATTCAATGATGACTTGAGAAAAAAATTTTATGGTCGATATGGGTTATTAGTTCAAGCATTTGATGCTTTCAACAGATCAGTATTATTTGAAGTAGTGGATCAGAGGCTATTCCAGCAATTACAGCAACATTTAAATTTACTAAATGATCTGGGTACAGATGTAAATTACACTCATCAAGATTACAATTTGATAGCCTTAATCGATCATTTTGAATTCTTTGATAGTCGACTGATAGTTCCCAGCGAACAAGGTGTTATATTAAATATTATAAACTCCAGTCAAGACATTGCCACAACACAGCAAGAATTTCTAAATGATTATTTAAATGCCGCCCAAATTTCTTTTGACATAAACGCATCAAGCGATTTGTATTTTATTCATGAAATCGCCGAAGAGCAGCTTATTGAAATATCTAATAATTTTGATATTGTGCAGGGTATAACCAGTTCCAGGCCCCTGACCGTTCGTCCAGGAATATTTGGAGACCTTAGAGTATCCTACGGATTTGCAGTGAAAATTCCACAAAATCTGCCAATCATTGGTATTATAGATACAGGAGTTAACACGATTGATCCTTTTGAAAATCTTGTCTTACCAACAATTAATATTACTGCGCACCCTAATCGGGATCAGTCAGGTCATGGCACACTAGTGGCGGGACTATGCATTTTTGGTGGTGAATTACCGACTGGAATTCAGGAAGAATATGAGGCAAAATGCAGAGTACTTCCAATAAAAGTATTACACAGAAATACCGATGTAATTAATTTTCCCGTAATGCTTGAAGCCATTCGAACAGCTCATCAAGAACATGGAGTAAGAATTTTCAACATGTCTTTGACACTAGCATTAGTGAAAAATTATAATGAGACATTTTCAAATTTTGCTTACGAATTAGATAAACTATCCTATGATCTAGATATTTTAGTTTTAATATCTGTGGGAAATTTCGACAGTGATTCTCTCAACGAACTACTAACTCAAGATTTTCATGATGATCATAATTATCCGAATTTTTTCTATAGAATAAATTCTACATCTCATGTACATAGTTGTAAAAATACTAATATATGTGTACCGTCAGAGTCAATGAATAATCTTTCTATTGGTGCTCTAGCCGGTAATTTGAATGAGGATGATCAGACAGATATTTCACCTTCTAAATATCATCCTGCTTATTATTCTAGAAAATCACACTTTGACTATAATCAAAAAATAAATAATAAACCGTTTAAAAAAAATCAAAGGAACAAATATTTTAATAAGCCAGATCTAGTGTATGAAGGAGGTGACCTTCATAGAACTCAATCTGGAATAGAAGTATTGGCCGATCCTGGTCAATACTTCACGCGAACAGCTGGTACTAGTCTATCTACTCCATTAGTATCATCTATAGCTATGGATTTGATATATGCCTATCCATCGCTTAACATGCAGTCCATTAAAGCATTATTAATCAATAGTGCTGGCTATCTTCAAAGCTCAAAAGTTCCGGGATTTGAAGGAAAAGATCCTTTACTTAAAAAATTAGTTGGCTTCGGTAAACCCAACAAAACTCTTGGTCTGGCTACTGATGATCATAGCATTACTATGATATTGGAAAAAGCAATTAAAAATGATCAAATTATGGCTATCCCTATTTACCTTCCAGAGTACTTACAAAATGCAGGGAATAAATTAATATTTACTATTTCGTTAACATTTAAATTCCTCCCAGATAGAGGAAACCATTTAGCTTATATGCCTTTGCACATGTCATTTAATTTGGTGAAAAATAAATTGACTAAAGATTTTGCTAATAAAGATGCTAAAGATTATCAAATAAAAAACGGCTTTTCGTGGAGTGAAGATCATTTCGGTTTAGAGAATGCTCTATTCTCCAATGCTCAAAAGAAAGAATACCGATTACAGCCCAAAGATATTGAAAACCTGGAAGGAGAACTTGCTATCGCAGTTCGATGTATCTGTAAGCCTAACATTGATCCTCAATTGTTGCAGCAATATAGAAGTAAAGAACATTCATTCTCCCTAGTAATAACAATAACTGAAGAAATTAAGAATGAGACTAATCACAATCTATATAGTGAAGTACTAGACGTTAACAATCTGACAGTGATTCCTGAATCTGAAGTTGGCAGTGATGCTGATTTAGAAGCAGAAAATTAATCTTTTTTAAGAGCCTTTTTCTCCTGCTCAATCAAATCCAGCCAAATATTAGTATCTACTACTTTACTAATATTTTTATTATCCATCTGCTTAAATAGTGTCCGTTTGATAGCATTTATTAAAGTTTTTTGAATACTATAAAAACTTAGTCCTGAACAAGTATCGATTATGACTCTCATAGGAATATCCTTTGGAAGACAAAACTGTCCACTTCTAAGCGTCAATTCGATTAATTCTTCTATTTGTTTTTCACTAGGTAATCCAAATTCCAAATTTAGATCAAATCTTCTTACCAATGCTTCATCAATCATTTTCTCTTGATTAGTCGCTGCTATAATTAGAGAATCGGCTGGTAGATAATCAAATAACTGAAGTATCGTATTTACAACTCTTTTCATCTCTCCATGATCCTGATTATAATCTCTAATCTTTCCAATAGAATCGAATTCATCTATGAATATAATACAGCTTTCTTGAGTAGCTTTTCTAAAAACTTTCATTAGATTTTTACTTGTCTCACCTAGTTTGGAAGAAACAATTGAACCAAGATTTACAATATACATGGGCTTTTCCAACTCACCAGCTATAACATAAGAAGCTAAAGTTTTACCACACCCAGAGGGTCCATGTAATAGCAACTTATTAGACACTGATAAATTGAATTGTCTTAAAAATTCAATTGATAAGTTCTCACGAATAAAATGATCTAATTTCTCTTTGACATTCTCAGCAATCACTAAATCTTTTAATCGATATTCAGAGTGTAGTTTATCAATTACTAATTCATCAATTTCTCTCTGACTCTGTTGATTGAAATAGTGGTCGGAGCCAACTCTAGTTAATTGACCCGATTGTCGCTTAGCATTTTTTACCAGGGACTGTAATTGCAAAGCCATATTAACCCTCTTACTATCTTTGTAATAGGAAATAATTTTTTGAAGGGAATCTAATAAGTTCTTTTGATCATTTTCAAGACCATATTTAGCAATTTCTTTTATGTAATCAATTTGTCCCATGTCTATTATAAAAGTGATGCAAAAATAGTAGAAACTAGAAAATAGCGACGACAATTAGTCCTTAAATCTTTTTAAAGATTTGTATCCCTTTCTTTGTAAATTTAAAAGAATTCTGTCAAGTAAACTAATGTTTTACAATCTAATAGATGAATGATTTAGTTTTGATATAATCTCCAATGGAGAAGGAAGTTTATAAGTTTTATTCCTCGAATAATTCAAAATCAATATCGAGAAGCTTTTTAGGTTCAACTTCTAAGGCTTTGGCTAATGCTAGTAATGTGGTAAAGGAAAAATTTCTATTCCCATTCTCAATAACACTTAAACTACCTTTTGTAACTCGGCATCGCGCGGCAATATCATCCTGACTAAAACCTTTTTCTTCACGAAGCCTTTTAACATGCCTCCCAAAAATACGTTGTCTTTTAAGGTCTAAATCTTCCATAATACTTACTTGGAAAGTAAATACAAGAAATTTTTGAGTTAAAATTGTTACAAGTTCTTGTAACAAAAGAATATTTTTTGTTATTTAGCTGATAGTTAGGTCAAAATGATTTAATTTTTATATTTGCGATACTTCTTAAAGTAAAATATTAGAAGCATTCGCTTTGAGTCTTGAACAGAAAACCGGTAATTTTCAACAAACCACAAGATGATAAGTGTAAATGCTCACGACCCGGGCGTGGGCTTACTTCATCGTGGTATGGTATACCAGTGCCTCTGTTCGATAAGTTGAGTCTCCACGCCTTTTTTGTTTATTGGAAACAGGTATTCTTCTCAACTATTTTCAAAGCTAGTTTCTTTTTATACTTCTATAAGATTTCGCTTACGCTAAATACATTTTAATTCCAGCGGTATTTACCTCTGGCTAAATAGCGACTGCTTATGTTACACCGCATTTTCACATTATTAAAACAAGGGCATCCTGATGCAATGGAATTTATTTATTCGCGCTATAACCATAAGCTATATTGGGTTGGGAAAAGAGTGATAGGTGATGAATTTGTTATTGAGAGCATTCTTCAGGATACGTTCCTGAAATTATGGGAGAAAAGAGATTTGATAAATGATCCCGAACATATTCATTCTTTTCTGCTTTATGTAATGAAGACAGAATGTATCTACTATTATTGTAGGCCTAGAAATAAATTTCAGAAATCTATCAGTCGTTTAGAACTTTTCGATAACTATCAGGAGTATATGTATGGATTCAATCCCGAGGCTGAAGATGTGCACCTGTTGGATCAGAATGTTAAACAGGAATGCCTTGATCAGATATTAAGTGTACTCCCATTTTTAGAAAGTAAGCAAAGACAATTGATTAAACTTTGTTTAAAAAATAACTTTAAATATGCTATCATTTCTAAACTCATGGGGGTAAGCGTTAGGGAGGCTAGTAATCAGGTTCATTTGGCCATAGAGCGTATTAAGATGATTGTTCAAAGTGGACATACATTAGAGCAGGTAGATCAATCACATTCAAACTTTGAAAATTTAAAATTGGAATTAACTAAAGAACAGGCTGAAATATTCCAATTGCGATGTGAAGAATACCTATCGTTTCAAAAAATTGCTGAAAAGCTTCAGCGCTCACATAAAGAGGTGCATCGTCAGTTTATGATTGCTTATAAAGCGATGAACCAGAAGAAAGGTGAAGAACATTTGCAATCTGCTTAGCTATGAATACATCAAATATGACACTTACGCGAAAAATTCAATTGCTCATCGATCTGCCATCGAAGGAGGAACGTAGTGAAGCTTTTAAAACTTTATATAGATGGCAAAATCGGTGTTACCGGGCTGCAAATCTTATAGCTTCCCATTTGTTTGTACAAGGAATGATAAAAGAATTTCTATACCTCTCTGAAGAGGTTAAATACAAATTAGTTGATGAACAAAAGGATGAATTGGGAATATTAAACCGTTCTAGAATGAATACCACTTATCGTTTGATATCAGATCGGTTTAAAGGAGAAATCCCTACTAATATCTTGAGTAGCATTAATCAATCGACGATAAAAGAATATACCAGATATCAATCGGAATATTGGAGCGGTGAGCGTTCACTAATGAATTTTAAACGTAATATGCCATTTCCTTTTAGTTATGAAGGTATGCGAGGTTTATCGTATAATGAAGATAAAAAAAATTTTAGTTTTCGGCTTTTCTCAATTCCTATGGTCACATATTTAGGACGAGATTTTAGCGATAAACGTAGTCTTTTAAAAAAAGTAATGAATGGCAAAACTAAACTTTGTACTTCGCAAATTCAGTTGAAAAAAGGTAAGATATTTATGCTAGGGGTGTTCGAAATAGAAAAGACAGAAAACTTTTTGAAGCCTGAAAGAATTGCTGAAGCTGCTTTATCTATAGAATTTCCTGTAACAGTAAAAACAGCTATATCAAAACTACAAATAGGCAGTAAGGAAGAATTTCTCTATAGAAGATTAGCAATCCAGGTTGGCCGAAAAAGAACACAACAAGGAATTCGTTTTGCAAAATCAGGAAAAGGATACAAACGAAAAACGAAGGCAGTTGATAAATTTCGGGAGCGAGAAAGAAATTATATCGATAACCGTCTGCACGTATACAGTAGGCAATTAATTAATTTTTGTATCAAACAACAAGCGGGAACACTTGTGCTTATAAATCAGGAAAAGAAAATGGCGGTTGCTAAAGAAGAAGAATTTGTGCTCCGAAATTGGAGTTATTATGGATTGATAGAAAAAATAAAATACAAAGCCGAGATGGCTGGTATTGAGATTATTATTGATTGATTGAATTTCGAGGGTGTCTGTACACCCGTAAGGTGAGGTGAAATGAAGACACTCACCAAGTGCATTCAGTGCATATACAGGGAGTCGCAGCTAACCCAAAAAACAAATCTCCAATGTTGAGACTGGAGAAAATAAACTTTATATGTTTTGCAAATCAATACCTTTTAAGGTACGGACAAAATAGGGGGTATGGCATTATCTCATAGAAGTTTCAAATCTTAGAGATGATCCAATCACTATTAAAATTTACAACTCTCTCTTGGTATTATTCGCAAATTAATTATGAAAAGCTTATTCTGAATCTATCACTAATAATTTTTTGGTATAAGTACACTTTGGGTAATTAGAACATCCGTAGAAATTACCATAACGACCATTTTTTAATAATAAATCGCCCTGACACCTCGGACAGATCTTTAAATGCGCCATGATTTTTTGGTCTTTAATCCGCATTTTAATGTGACGATTGTGGATTTTACGATCCTTTCTTTTTTTTAAATTTTTGGACTTAATGATTTCTGCTATCCATAGCATTTGGCTCGGTGATAATTGGTTCCGGTGATTTTCTGTTCTGATGTATCGTATAAGCTGCCACAGATACAATACAGGCAGTTCCGAAGTCACATTCTTTAACCGGGCACGTCCTGAAAACACAACAATAGGATAGTACTTTAGTTTCTGGAAGTTCGGATGAAGTTTTCTTAAAGCAAATATATGAGTCCAATTTTGTCGAATTGGGTTTTTAAACCTTGTATGATGCTTGAAAATGGTCTGGCTCCAATTTTCAGATTTTTGATGTCCATGAATCCAACCTTTATAATGTTTCGTTTCGATTACAAAAACACCCGAAGAACAAATTACGATATGGTCAATTTGGGAACTGCCCTGGCCAGATGGTATAAGGATATTGTTTAAGACAATATAATCTCTTTTACGAAGCCTTCGAAGTTTGGCGGCAACTCTGCGTTCCCCAAAATTCCCTTTCATTCTAGGAATTACCACATTCATGATAAAGTCAGAGCCTACGTGGATGAGCCGGCCATAGTGA
>NZ_ARYN01000028.1 GCF_002094855.1 Zunongwangia atlantica 22II14-10F7 | reverse complement strand
TATACTATGACCGTTTTTTGCATACTGCACTATAATGATTTGATTTTGCCTATTCCCGGAACTTCCAAGTTAGCTCATTTTAAGGAAAATATTCAAGCTTTTGATATTCAACTTTCAGAAGATGATATGAAGTTTTTGGGATAATCCAAAATATGGAAAAAGAGGGCTGTATAAAAGGAAATAATTTTAAGCATTTCTTTTTTACTCCTTTGGGGATACATTGAAAAAAATTTAATGCCTATCCGCAAAGAGTTAGTTTTCTATTATTCATTTCAAAAACCAAAACCTATTATTTAAAACTTGTACGAAATTCCAGTGGGGTTTGATTTGTTTTGGCCTTAAATAGCTTATTAAAGGATTGTGAATGTTCGAACTCCAATTCATAAGCAATTTCGCTAACGGAAAGCTGGGTAGTAGAAAGACGTTCCTTAGCCCTTTCGATAAGTTTGAAATGAATGTATTGCAGAGCGCTTTACCCAATTATCCAATTATGGAGTGGAACATATCGCTTAAATATCCAGCAGAAATATTGAGTTGATATGTCAGTCAGGAACTGTAGTGTTGACTTCCTTTGTTGTAATGTTTGTTACTGAAATAAGTATCTAAAATAGCTTCATCAGTAAAGGGGCAAAACGCATCTAAGAGGAAATAAAGATGCAATTACCCCAAAACGATCTGATAAATAAGTGATTTGAATTTTTTCAAGCAGCCATTATCTCAGCCAAAAGCTTTAAATCTTCTATTAATTGGTTTGAGTTTTGTACCATAGGGGGCACAACATCAAACCTCTCTTTTAGCGGGGTTTGATGTTGTTTTAGGGCTAAAATTAAAAAAGGGGAATCCAAAAAGATTCCCCAAATCAAATTAAAAAAAAACTAAACTTATAAATTAATTATCGTTTCCTATAAGAGCTTCAACCATTTCTGGATATAGAATTTCACCAGTAGATCGCTCAAAAATGGCAAAACCGTTTTGTCCCTGATCTCCATTATCCCAATAAAAAGGTACTAGACCAGCAGACTGAGCAGATTCGGTTACATAATCTAAATAATATTCTCTATACTGTTCGTGCTCAGCTATGTCTGTTCTGGCTATTGCTCCATATTCTCCTAGAATAACAGCTATACCTTCATCTATAAATTTAGTTTTCATTTTTTGAAATTGATCATCGACATAGCTTTCATTGGCCCAATCTTCAGTTTTAGAAGGATCAGTAGCTATAGATCCCCATTGTGTTATATCACTATCTGCATTTAGTGCAAAATTATAGGGATCATAATAGTGAACTTCCATCATTAATCTTTGATCGACCACATCCTCAGGAATTTCAACAAAATTTAAAGCATGATTAATATTGGTATTAAATCCCTGTACAACTAAATATCTATAAACATTCTTTCCTCCCGTAGATCGAACAGCATCAACGAAAGTCTGATTAAAACTATTTTGAACACTATAGTACTCTTCTGTAGGAGTATCATAGTTCCCTTCTACCATTACTTCATTAGTTCCGGCAAATAATAATTTTGGGCCATAATCTCTAAAATTGGTGGCTATTTGAGTCCACATAGTATCTAAACGAGTATTAACTTCATCCTGCTCTTCATAAGTGGGTTGCATCCATCCACCATCCCAGTGGATGTTTACAATAGCATACATGTCGTTCGACAAAACGTAGTTTACAACTTCTTCTACCCTATTCATCCAATCTTGCTGAATTACATAGTTTTCGGCATCTGAAAATTTACTCCAGGCAACCGGAATTCTAATCGCATCAAAACCTGCTGCTTTAACTGAGTCTATTAATCGCTCAGTAACCATAGGATTACCCCATGCTGTTTCTCCACCGATAGCTTCAAGGGAATTTCCTAAATTCCAGCCTATATCCATTTGGGTTGCAAACTGCACCGCGCTTAGATCGCCCATATTTGTACTATCTGGCTCTATAGCAAATACAATTTCATCTGATGGTTCAGGAATCATTCCTTCCTGAGAAATATTTACTTCATAAGATTGATTACCAGAATTTATTGTGATCATAGTAGATCGAGCAATAGTATCCTGATTTGCTGAAGCCATAATATTGACCTTATCACTTCCTTCCGAGGCATTTTCAGAAAGATCGATCCAACCGCCTTCATCCTCGATAGTCCAGGGTTCACTGCTATTAATATTTAGAATATTATTTCCTCCTGAAGAACCGAAATCGATTTCGTTAGGATAGACAGAAAATTCTAAGTTTTTGGAAGCTATAACTTCCTCATCTTCTGAGCATGATATCGTCAAAAAAACGAAAAGCATCATTAAAAAACTCAATGGTAATTTTAGTAATTGCATAAATAAAATTTTAGGTTTAGGTTAAAACCAATAACCAGATTTTAGTATCTGGTCATTGGTTTACTATTTATTAGTTCTCACTGGTAGTTATTTTTATTACCCACGCATTTTCATCAATAATTTCAGAAGGAGTTAAAATGCTTAAACCATCAGCTTTTAAGTCATAATTTGCTCTTTCATCACTCCCCAAAAACTCTACCCCAGTTATCGAAAATTGATTATCAGCAAAAGATTTTAGCAAAATCTCCTTATTCTCTCCGGGCCAACCCAGAAAAATAACGTAGATATTATTTCCTTTTTGCGTGTAACGAATATCCTGGGGCGTATAGGTTATTTTATCTAAAAACATCCCAGATTTTTCTTGTATCGTAGGGCCTTCTCCAAATACTTTCCAGGTTTTTGTACCATAAATGGCTTCTCCATTAACTTCGAGCCACTTTCCTATTTCTAACAAAACCTTTTGCTGATCTTCAGGGATAATACCATTTGCTTTGGGAGAGACATTGAGCATAAGAGCTCCATTTTTACTTACAATATCTACTAAAACATCTATAATTTCGTCGGCTGTTTTAAGTCCCAGATCATTTGTGTAACTCCAGCTACCTACAGATACTGTTTCATCAGTAAGCCAATATTCTTCGGTTTTGGTATTCATTCTTCCTTTTTCAAGATCTTCAAGACTAACAGATTTTGGTAGCTCACCTTCTTTATGGGTTATAACGACCTCTTTATCATTTTCTTCAGCATAATTAAAATAATCTGCTACAAATTTTGCTTTTATAGAATCTGGAATTTTATCCAGTTTACTGTCAAAATAAATAAGGTCTGGGCCATATTGATGTATTACTTCATGTAATTCTGAAAGCCAGTTTTCGTAAAATTTCTCCTTCGGAATATTACCATACAAAATACTTAATAAAGAGTCTGATGAGGAAGTTGGCATATCTGGATCATAAGGAAAATAAGAAGTATCATCTAGCCATTTTGAAGAATCCTTTTGAAATACCTGTAATGTTCTTGCTTTATGAAATGAGGTTACAAATTTCATCCCTTTTTCATGAATAGCTTTTTCTAACTCGCCAACAATGTCACGATGGGGCCCCATATCTACAGAATTCCACGGGTTGGTTTTACTGTCCCAATTACTCCATCCATCATGGTGCTCTGCAACGATACCCGCAAATTTTGCTCCCGATCGTTGAAATAAACTTGCCCAATCCTCGGCATTGAATTTTTCAGCTTTAAACATTGGCACAAAATCGTGATAGCCAAATTCTGAAGGTTCACCATAAGTCTTTACATGATGCTGATATTCTTTACTGCCTTTTATATGCATATTTCTGGGATACCAGTCATTGGCATAAGCAGGCACCGATAAAACACCCCAATGCGCATAAATACCAAACTTAGCTTCTTTAAACCAGTTTGCTGTTTCCTCGTATTTAGCAAGAGAATCCCAATTCGCTACATACTTTTGTTTTTTAGTTGTAGCCAAATCACTTTTTCCCTGTTGCTTACAGGATATCATAGAAACAAATAGAATAATTAAGAGATATGTAAGTTTATTAATTTTCATTATTCCTGAATTTGGATTTCTAGCTCGCTCATAATATTTCTAGAACTATTTCCTAATTTCAATTGGTATGTTCCGGGTTCTACCACCCATTGTTTAGAAGAAACCTTGTAATAAGCCAATTCTTTTATAGGTAATTCAATATCAACTGAAACAGATTCGCCTGTATTCACTTCAATCTTTTTAAAAGCTTTTAGTTCTTTATCAGCTCTTTCTACTTTACTATTAGGTTTGGATGCGTAGACTTGTATCACCTCTTTCCCGTCAAATTCACCGATATTGCTGACTTTCAGATTTAATTTTATAGTATCATTATCCGTAAAAGTTTTCTTATTCGTTTTTGCTTCAGAAATTGCAAAATCAGTGTAAGACAGGCCATAACCAAATGGATATAATGGTGCTATGTCTTTTGTATCAAACCATCGATATCCAACCAAAATTCCTTCATCATAACTAACCGTTTTGTCTCCTGGAAAGCTATTAGTCGCATGGGCTGGAGAATCTTCAAGTTTTTTAGGCATCGTCCAGGGAAGTTTCCCTGAAGGATTTACATCACCTAAAAGAACATCTGCTAAAGCATTTCCTCCTTCTGAGCCATTAAACCAACTCCATACTAAAGCAGAGGATTTTTGACTAATTTCATCTATATTGTAAGGAGCTCCCGCGATCATCACTACGATCGTATTGGGATTAGCTTCTAATACTTTTTTGATAAGTTCTTCCTGGCCAAATGGTAATTCTAAACTTGCTCTATCTGAGGCTTCAGTTTCATAATCTCGATTAGATCCTGCAAAAATAATTGCCGCATCTGCATTTTTCGCAGCTTCAACAGCTTCTTCAACTAGTTTTGGGTCTAACTCATCTATAGTAACAGGACCATTTAGAGTAACATCTCCTAGTTTAGCTTTTTCAGTCTTAGAATATTTTTCTTCGTAACCTTGAGCAAATTTGATATTTACAGATTCTGGAAGTCTGTTTTTTAAACCTTCAAGCGGAGTGATCTCTCGCTTCGTTTTAACTCCCGCGCCAAATCCACCGAGTGCATTTTTCTTATTGGCATTATCGCCAATTACAGCAAGACTTTTTATTTCGCTGGGATCCAAAGGCAGTAAATTTTTATCATTCTTTAGCAACACGACAGATTCTGCTGCAATATTATAAGCATTTTTAAAATGCGCTTCAGTGCTAATACTTCCTTCCTTACGATCGCCTGAACCCATACTTTTTACAGAATACATCACTCGCAAAACTCGCTTTACGTGCTTATCAATTTCTGTATCTGAAATTTTTCCTGCTTTAGCTGAATCAATAAGTGGCTGTGCCAGAAAGTATTCATCGAAATCTTTAGGAGTTCCCATTTCAATGTCTAGTCCACTTTTTAAAGAGTTTACAGAACTATGAACTGCAGCCCAATCTGAAATTACAACTCCTTCAAACCCCCATTCTTCTTTTAGAAGTTGATTCAGCATAAAATCATTTTCACATAAATATTCTCCTCGAAACTTGTTATAAGCGCCCATCATTGCATAAGCATGCGCTTCTTTTACTGTAGCTTCAAAAGCAGGTAGGTAAATTTCGCGCAAAGGACGTTCGGCAATTTTAACGTTCACATAATCACGGTGCGTTTCCTGATTGTTCGCTGCAAAATGCTTTACGCATGCTGCAACATCATTATCCTGAATACCTACTACAAAGGGAACTGCCAGCTTTTTGTTCAGAAATGGATCTTCTGTAAAATATTCATAAGTTCTTCCTCCTAACGGAGTTCTAATAATATTAATAGCCGGAGAAAGCAAAACATCTTTACCTCTAGCTCTTGTTTCTTCTCCTACACTGTTTCCAAAAGTATAAGCTAATTCAGGATTCCAGGTAGCAGACAATCCTGCTCCTGCCGGGTAGTAGGTGGCATAATCGTCCTCTAATCCTAAAGGTGTCCAGGAATCTTTTTCTAACTCTTCTCTTACTCCCAAAGGCCCGTCGGCCATTTTCAATTCAGGAATTCCCAAACGTTCCACAGCTTTAGTGGCAAACATGCTATTTCCATGCAGTAAGCCTGTTTTTTCTTCTAAAGTCATTTCAGCAATAAGGCTATCGATCTTGCTATCAAAATCTTTAGAGATTGGTTTGCCTTTATAGATTTTCTGCTTGCTAATTTGGCCAATATTATCGATTTCAGACTGCTTTTCTTTTTTACAGGAGCTAAGCCCAATAATCAGCACCAGGCATGCTAAGGATACTATTTTTGATCTGATATTCATCTTTAGATTAGTTTTTTATGTTGAGAGGTTTGGTTAAGTAAATTTGATTGGAAGCACTTCCTACCTGAATTTCAATTTGATCTTCTTCCAGCTGAAATGAATTGCTTTTAGTATCCCAATACTCCAGATCTTCAGCCTTAAGACTCAATGTGATCTTTTTAGTTTCGCCAGGTCTAAGATCTATTCTTCGGAAGGCTTTAAGTTCTTTTAAAGGCCGATCTATTGCTGAATTTAGATGAGAAATATACAATTGAGCAACTTCTTCTCCTTGCCTATCGCTTTTATTCGTTAATTGAAAGCTTATATAAATAGTTTCTCCCTCACTTAAAGTTTCTCTTGAAATTTGAAGGTTTTTATATTCAAAATTAGAGTAGCTTAGTCCGTGACCAAAAGCGTACAAAGGTTCTCCTTCAAAATAGCGGTAAGTACGTCCGTTTCTTATGTTGTAATCCATCAGTGGAGGAAGATCAGTAATGTCTTTTACCCAGGTTTGCGTTAATCTTCCAGCAGGATTATAATCGCCGAATAGAACATCGGTAAATGCGGTTCCTAATTCCTGAGAATTCTGAGTTAGATGTAAAATTGAAGGTACATTCTCCTGCGTCCAGTTAATCGCATAAGGAAAACTACTAATTAGTCCTACGACTGTATTTGGATTTACTTTATAGACCAATTTTATAAGGTCTTCTTCCTGCAATTGCAATGATTGGCGATCTACGGCTTCTTTACCTTCACCAGCCACAGGGCAATCTACCCAACCAGCGCCACATGTTGGATCGTTTCCAACAATAACAAGGGCTACATCTGCTTCACTTGCAATCTTTACTGCTTTTCCATCAGCATTGTTTTTCGCGTAGGTTATTTCAACTTTGTTTTTTAATCGGTCTTTTAAAGCTTGTAGTACTGAAATGGTGTAAGGAGGAGTACCGCTATACCAATCCAATAAAACTTTATCTGCTTTACTGCCTATAATTGCGATTTTAGTGATCTCATTTTCATTTAAAGGTAAAAGCTCTTTTTCTGGATCATTTTTCAAAAACACAATTGATTTTCTAGTAGCTTCTAGAGCTAATTGACGATGTTCCTTCATTTTCCAGGGAGCTATGCTATCTTCGCCTGTCCCTATTTTTCTATATGGATTTTGACTTTGATCACTATCCAACAAACCTAATTTGATCATGACACGATAATTCCCTCTAAGTACATTATCCAGATCTTTTTCAGTTAAATATCCATTAGCCAAAGCACCATACACAGCTTCAGAATATTCATCTAAAAACTGACTAATCCCGGCTTTAATAGCTGCTGCCGCTGCTTTATATTTATCTTCGTAATACTTATGATCTGAAAGTAAAAGTTTGAAAGCACCGCCATCTGTACAGATAATTCCATTTTGTCCCCAAGTCTTCTGGCTAAGCTCTTTAAGAATAGGATGCACCATGGCAGGAACTCCATTTATTTTATTGTAAGCTGCCATATATGCATTGCTTCCACCTTTGGTAATTCCCATTCTGAAGGGTACAGCATAATACTCATGCATCAATCGTTCATCAAAATCTGAAGATGTATAAGTTCTTCCATCTTCATTAGAATTTGCTAAGAAGTGTTTCATAAGTGAGGCAGTTTGCCAATACCCATTTTTTTCAGATTGCAGCCCTTTTGCGAATGCCACTGTTAAAGATCCTGTTAGAAATGGATCTTCACCAAAGCTTTCTTCAGTTCTTCCCCATCTAGGATCTCTAGCAAGATCTGCATTGGGAGCTCTTACCACTAAAGCACCTCTATTAAAAAATTGTTTAGCAAACCTTGCTTCTTTTCCTTCTGCTCTTGATACTCGCTCCAATAAATTAATATCCCAGGTTTCTCCAAGTCCATATGCCTGCGGAAAGGTGGTTGTGGGTAATGGCGGCTTATCCTTTCCTCCCCATTCTGCCGGTCCACCAAGCGCTAACCCATGTAAGCCTTCCACATGGCCTGTTCCTTCAACACCCAGACGAGGCACTTCAGGATTAGTACTCAGAGCATTTACCTTTTCCTCTAAGTTCATTGAGTTCAATAAATTATCAATGCGCTCCTCTACAGATAATTTGCTGGATTTAAAAGCGGCTTTATTTGTTTCCTGAGCATGATTAAACTGAACATTAGAAACAAGCAGTAATAGGACTAAATATCTTTTAGTACTACTCAATTGCATACACTTATATTTATAATTTCTTGAAACGTACAGCAGCACCTCCACTCTCTCCTAGCAAAAGACTAAGTGAATCTGTAGCGTTAACTTCTTTTTTAGAAATATCTACGGCGGTTGGATTATTTTCGTAACCAGTTCCCGGAGCATCTGCATAGATTTGAGCTTCATATGTGGCTCCATCATCCAAAAAGTCCAATTGAATATTGACATCTCTAGCTTTTTCGTTAGTAATAGCCCCCAGGTACCAGTCTTCACTATCGATATCTTTTCTTACCGTTGTAATATATTTCCCTATTTCTCCATTTAGCACCTTAGTATCTTCCCAATCTGTAGGCACATCAGTCAGAAATTGAAAAGCTGGTTTATCCACATAATTTTCTGGTAGATCTGCTAACATTTGTAAAGGAGAATACAGTACAACCATTAGAGCAAGTTGCTTTGCAGTGGTAGTATGAACTCGTTTACCGGGATATCCTTCTTTTACCTCTACATCAAAAACAGCCGGAGTGAAATCCATTGGACCAGCCAATAATCTTGTAAAAGGTAAGGTTGCTGTATAATCTGGAGGATTACCTTCACTCCATGCATTATATTCCTGACCTCTTGCTCCTTCCCTTGCCATCATATTAGGATAAGTTCTACGCTCACCAGTATCTTTAATAGGCTCGTGGAAATAGATTTCTAATCCATATTCTGCTGCTTTTTTAACAACATACCTGTAATAATTTACACCGAATTGACCATGATGCCATTCCTTCATATTTAATTTAGAACCTACCTGCCCAATTTTCACAGTAGTGATTCCTCGCTTTTTATAAAGTGCAAAAGCCGAATCAATTTGTTTTAAATAATTATGAAGATTGGAACCCGTTTCGTGATATCCTACGATTTCAACATCGTTTTCTGCAGCGTAATCTGTAACTTCTTTCAGGCTAAAATTATCAGCTTCTTTCGTAAAGCTAAACTGATGCATAGCGTTCTCGTACCATGCAGGTGTCCATCCCTTGTTCCAACCTTCAATCAATAAATAATCTATGCCTAAATCATTGGCATAATCGATATATTTCCGGGCATTTTTTGTAGTTGCACCTTGTTTATCACCTTCCCAAAAAGTGTATTTTCCTATGTGCATTCCCCACCAAATACCTAAGTATTTAAATGTCTTGATCCAACTGGTATCTTCAAGCTTATTGGGCTCATTTAGATTTAAAATTAAATAAGAGGTGATTAAATCTGTAGGTTTATCTGCTATTTGTAATGTTCTCCAAGGTGTAGTAAAAGTATCAATGGTTCTAACTTTTACACCATCAGCCCAAGGCACTAAATCTGTTTTTAAAGTCGTGCCATTGGTATGAGCTAAAGTCGTACTGGCAAAATCTATTAAATTAGCTTCATGAAAGCTTATCGCTAATCCATCATTACTTTCAATAGTTAATGGAGTATGCACGGTATCCAACGTGCTAACAGGGGAAGCAGTAAAAAGGTTTTCATAACGTTGTTCATCATAAGCTGGAATCCACCAGGCTTTACCATCTTTTGCCAGATTAAAAGTGGTAAGCTCGTCCATAATGAAAATACTATCCTTAATTCCCTGTTCTGGAAAAACATATCTAAATGCGATTCCATCATCATAAGCTCTAAATTGGATATCTAACTTTCGCTCTTTATTGGTTTTTTCTTTTAAATGAACTGTAAGCTGATTATAGTTATTTCTAATCTCTTTTTTTTCTCCCCAAACCTGCTCCCAGGTGGAGTCTTCAGATGATTCTTCAATATTAATTACTTCCAATCCGTTTTGAAGAGTATCCATATTTTTAAAGACAAACCCCATGTTTGATGGCAAGATCACTTTGGTATCTCCATGATTTACGGAATATTGTGGGGAACCTCCGTTAATGTCAAATTCAATACTATTTTTTCCTTCAGGAGAACTTAAAGTATAGGACTCTGACTCTTTTTCAGGAGAACAACTGAAAATTAGCAGTTGCATAGCTATTAAAAGGGGTATTTTCTTATACATATTTTTAAAGTTGATTTATAATTCGAAGTGATGCGGGATTCCAAATAAAGAATCCCGAAATTCTATAATTTGGAGTTCAAATTTATTTTCCGGCAGTTTCAATTTTAAAACTCGTTTTTCCGCTTAGTGGATTGCCGTCTAGCTGAAATTCTTTTCCTTCTTTTTTGACTGAAATATTTTCAATTTTTTCACCGTCGGGAAGGTAAACCTTACCACTTGCGGTATTTGTATTTGAGTCTGCAAAAACCTGAAGTTCCAGTTTTGTCCAATCCATATCCCGAGTAGACTGCGCTAGTTTAATATGCGGTATAAGGGTACCATTCTTAACTAAGGCGATAATAGGAATTTCTCCTGCCTCGATGGTATGCCAACCTTTTTCGTATACTTTATGCGTTTGATAGTCTATCCAGGTTCCTTCAGGTAAATAAACTTCGCGTGCGTTTTCTTCCTCAAACAATGGGGCGACAAGCATATTTTCTCCAAAGAGATATTCATCATCGATTAGCCATGAACCTTTATCATCAGGAAATTCTACGAATAAGGCACGCATCATTGGTAATCCTTTTTCTGAACTTTCCTTAGCCTGTGCATAGATATAAGGCATCAACTCATACCTCATATTATCAGCTTTTCTAAAGTCTTTCAAGAATTCTTTGCTGTATTCCCAAGGTTCTGTTGGTGGTTCCCCATGGCTTCTTACGTGTGAGGAAAGCATTCCGAACGGAGTCCATCTTCTATAAATATTTTCTGGAGATTTGGTTACGAAACCTCCAACATCATGGCTCCAAAAACTAAAACCACTAAGCCCTAAAGATAATCCGCCGCGAAGTGTAGCAGACATAGCTGTATTGGTAGTTGCGGCATCGCCTCCCCAATGCAAAGGATAACGCTGGCTACCCGCCCAGGTACTTCTTGCCCAAATTAAAGTGTATCCTTTTTCTTTTTGTGTAATTTCAGCAACCGCTTTATTGTAGCGTAGCGGGAATAGATTATGCTCATAGAAACCTGTTCTTCCAGAATGATAAATTCCGTTATAAGGTGCTGCTTCACCGAAATCTACTTTAAAGACGCCTACTCCCTGGTCTAATAAATGTTTCAGTTTCCCCTGATACCATTCTACAGTTTCAGGATTCGAAAAATCGAGTACGGCATCTTCAAAAGGAATATTACCCTTGCGATCTTTTACGGCATATTCATTATCAACGATCTCATTAAAAAGCGTATTTTTAGGTGTGAAATAAGGCAATTGCCAAAGGCTAACATGAAAGCCATCTTCCTTCATATCTGCCATCATTCCTACAGGATCATCAAAACGTTCTTTTGCAAATTCATAATTGTTTCTCCAATCAACTTCAAACCAGCCGGTATCAAAATGGATTACATCACTAGGTATCTTATAATCCCTTAGATTCTTTGCAATTTCGCGACCCTCTTTTTCAGAAAAATAAGTAATTCTACTCATCCAAAATCCAAATGACCAAAGTGGTGGCATTGCTGCTTTTCCGGTTAAATTGGTATATTCATCCAAAATATCTTTGGGATCTCCCAAAAAGAAAAATAGATCTGCAACATCATCGCCAAGCATCATCTTGTTTGCAGCATTAAAATACTTTCCAAAATCTATGGTAATTGGTGAAGAGGTGTGCATAAATACACCGTAACCACGGTTACTCATATAAAAAGGTATAGGCTTATACATCGTTTCATTTTGAACGCCGTTGGCATCATCTGTATACAAGACTACTTTTTGCCCTCTTTTATTAAATTGAGTAAAGGATTCTCCACAACCAAAAATCTTTTCTCCAGGTTGTAAGCTAAACACCGGACTAAAACTGCGGGAATAGTCACTATTTCGCCTTACGTATGAAAATGGAAGTACAGGCGTATAAGTATTTTGAACATCTGAGTTATGTAAAGTGCTTGTTAACAGTTTACCATTCTCGTCATAAATATTGACATGCCATGGATTAGAAATGATCTCTACCCTTCCATGATCACTACTGAATTGATGTCCGCCTTCAATAGTAGTATAATCCCATAATTCTGGATGATTAGGAGCTGTACCTTCAACCAGCATTAATGATTCCTTAGGCTGATTAAACTGCGGACCCGATGTCATTTTTAATCGTATCGTTCTATCGGAAACAAACTGAATTTGAAAAGGAAGCTCAGGAGATTCAGCATATTCTGTAGCAGGAAATTCATTAGCAGGTACGTTATCTGGCTTCATCAGCATATTGTTAAATGCCTGCCTGGTCTGGTACTCGTAACGTTTATATTTAAGTGTTCCCTTACCTGTTTCAGGATCGAATGAAACAAGCTCATCGGCAAAGTAAAACGTATTTTCATAATTTTCGAAATCCTTGCTAATATCGATCGGCTCATTTAGCGTTTGGCTATTTTGAATTTGTGCGCTTATAGTCCAAAAGCTACCTAAGCCCACAATAGCGAAAACAAGCTGAATTTTTTTTAATTTTTTCATATAGCTGGTCATCTGTGTTTAAAGTTTTTTGAATTCAAGAAGAAAAACGTCATTCTCACGAATGGAAAATTTCATCGAATGCGCTTCTGTTTTGTCAATTAATATAGTCTGAGTATTTTCTGGTTCTCCACTACTTAAAGATTTTAGTTGTTTTACCTGATCTTTAGATAACTGCTTTGGAGCTCCCATCTCTAAATATCTTGTGTAAGGATCATTTTTTTGAAAGCCGACTTGATATTTAGTCACTTCATAGTTTCCTTTCGGAATATGCTTCAGGTCTAGAATAATTTCTCCTTTTTCTTTAGCTGGTAGGCGTTGCGAATAATAGGTTTGGTTTAATTCTGAATCTTTTGGAAGCGTATAAGTGAAATCCCAAAATAGTACTTGAAAATCTCCATTTTCGTCTTTGGCTACATAAGACTGCTGGTCGTTATTAACTAATTCGGTTTCACCTAATTTGTTCAGAAATTCATAGGCGTAATAAGCCGATTTCTTGATTCCTTGAGTATTCATAAGCCCGAAACCACCATGAAACGGTTCGAATCTTGGACCGGCTTCTTCAAAAATATCAGTAAAAACCCAATAGGACATTGAATTTGCCGCATCACCAATTTGCTTTAGCTTTTGAAGAATATAAGCTGCCTGATGATAACTATCGTGAATAGGATCTGCAGGAGTATAAGAAGAACTCCATTCGGTGTAATGTAATTCTAAATTTTCTTTAGAAAGACTATCCATCTTTTTACGTACAGCAATTACATCTCTACTAACACTCCACTCATCTTCATTCAGAATAGTACCAGAAGTGCCAAATTCATCTAAATACCCCTGTTTTACACCATAAGAATGAGTTGAAATATAATCGATAGGCACCTCATTTTTATCAGTAAATTCAATAGTCTCATCTACCCAGGCATTTCCCGCTGTGGCCGGACCTCCAATCCTATAATCTTTACTAACATTTTTAACTGCCTCTGCTGTATACTTATATAATTTGAAATATTCCTCTTGTGTTCCTGCCCAGAATCCATCCAAGTTAGGTTCGTTCCATACTTCGAAATACCAGGTTTTCAGCTCTTCTTCTCCATAGCGATCGGTCCAATGTCTTAAAAGATTCTCTACCAGATCTTTCCATTTATCATAATCATTAGGAGGTGTTATATTTCCCTTCCACCAAAAGATCGTCTCATCACCACTGGCTAAATAATTTGGCATAAAGCTAATCTCCACGAAGGGTTTCATCCCAATTTCTAAAATGTAATCGTATAGAGCATCGATATACTGATAATTGTATTGTGGATTTCCTTCGTCGTCTAATTTGTACACTCCCATATCGTCTGTTAACAAACCGTGCATCTTTATGTACTTGAAATCACAATCTTTTTTTATTTCAGCTAATTGTTGTTGCCAATCTGCACGAAGTCCTTCGTTAGCTCTGCCAGCACCAATACATTCTTTAAACATGGTATTCAATTCGCCCAATTCTTTGTCATAATCGATATTGATCTTTCGATTTTGAGCTTGAAATGTTATGGCAAAACATCCAAAAATTATCGTAAATATGAATTCTAGCTTTCTCATTTTATAGTTGCTATTCTAATTGGATGTTAATACTGTGCTTTTACTTTCTAATCCTGTTGAATTAGCCGAAATTATAATTTCTCCAGTCTGTTTTGTAGATTGAACAATTACCAAACATTTTCCATTAAGTGCACGATGTGATTTACCCTTGAAAGATTCATGATTAGTTGGATCACCACTGGCAACACCAACAATTTTTCCTGGGCCCTCGATTTCGAAATCAATTTGATTATTTGCTCTGGGCGCTAATATTCCTTTGGCATCAGTTATATTCACCGTAACAAATGAAAGGTCTAATCCGTTTGCTTGAAGTTCTTTTCGATCTGCAGATAACTCTATTTTAGCAGGTTTTGAAGCTGTTTTTATTTCAGTCTCTTTTACAACTCTTCCGTTTTTTCTGGAAACCGCTTTTAAAGTTCCTGGTTGAAATGGAAATCGCCACATTACATGAAGCTCCTCACCTTTTTTAGATTTGGATCCTTTAGACTCTCCATTAAGAAATAATTCTACCTCATCTGCATTGTTATAATATGCCCAAACATCAACTGTTTGGCCTTGTTCCCAATTCCAGTGGGGTAAAAGGTGAAGCACATCTTCATCTGTCCATTCACTTTTGTACATATAATACACGTCTTTTGGAAAACCTGCCAAATCTACAATTCCGAAATACGAACTTCTTGAAGGCCATTCATATGGTGTTGGTTCTCCGATATAATCAAAACCGGTCCAGATAAAAAATCCAGATAGAAAGTCGTTCTTTTTAATGATCTTCCAGCTGGTTTCGTGTAATGATCCCCAAGGTGTTCTAACCTGATCGAATGCTGAAATTGTTTGATCTGGATTGCCGCCTGTAAAAACCTTATCCCAGCGTACCGGCCAGATCTTTGTAGTATCCGATGGAAACTCATAATAACCTCTGGTTTGTAGGCCAGAAGTAGTTTCTGTAGCAATAAAAGGGGTGTTTGGAAAGTTTAACTGATGTTTTTCCCAGGTTTGATGGGCATAATTATAACCTATCAAATCTAAAGCACCTGATCCTGCTAATGAATTAGGTTTATCTGCAGTTTCTTCAAATTGAATTGTAACTTCTTTATCTGAAACATGAACTGGCGGATTCATCCCTGCGGTTACCGGACGAGTACTATCTAAGCCTTTAACGATATTAGATAATTCTACACCAATTTTTGCTCCTTTATTACTCCATTGTTCCTGAATTTCGTTCCCGATACTCCACATAAAAACACTGGGATGATTTCTATCTCTTTTGATTAGATCACTAAGATCCTGCTCATGCCATTTGTCCCAATATTGGCTATAATCGTGCTTTGTTTTGGCAGTAGTCCAGATATCAAAGGCTTCATCCATTACAATAAATCCCATTTGATCACATAAATCCAATAATTCTGGCGCTGGAGGGTTATGAGCTGTACGAATTCCGTTTACACCCATTTCTTTCAAAATCTCTAATTGTCTTTCTATTGCCCTAATATTAATTGCTGCTCCTAAAGGACCAAGATCATGATGCATGCAAACACCACGGATTTTTTGAGATTTTCCATTTAGTATAAATCCTTTTTCGAGATCGAATTCAAAATCACGAATACCAAAGCTGGTTTCGAAACGATCTATACGGTTTTTATTCTGAATAATATCTATTTGAGCCTTATACAACGAAGGAGAATCTACTAACCATAGCTTGGGATTAAGGATTGTAACCTCTTTATTAAAATTAATTGCTGAATTGGCAGTTATGCTTAAAGCTGAAGTTTCGGACTTAACTATTTCCTGATCATCCTGAAAGATAGTTACCTGAACTTCAATTTCTTTATCTTTAGCAAACTCATTTTTAATTTCAGCAGTAATATTTACCAGAGCTTTCTTCTCTGAAATATTAGGTGTTGTAATAAAAGTCCCCCAATTAGGAATATGAATTTTACTGAGTTTCTTTAACCATACATTTCGATAAATTCCACTTCCTGAATACCACCTGGAATTAGGCTGATCACTATTATCTGCTTTTACTACGATCGTATTATCTTTAGATCCGAAATTAAGATAAGGTGTTAGATCATATTCAAATCCTATATACCCATTAGGACGTTTTCCCAAATAACTACCATTTATCCAAACTTCACTATTTTGATACACTCCGTCGAATTGAATCTTATGCAAACGAGTGCTGTCTTCAACAGGAATATTAAATGATTTTTTATAATAGCCTACACCACCAGAAAGAGCTCCTCCACCTATCCCTGCCGAACTATTTTCATCAAATTCCTGATAAACACTCCAGTCATGAGGCAAATCTATAGCCTGCCAGGCATTAGCATTTAAAGCTTCATTAAGGCTCTTAATCGTATCGTTCTTGTAGAATTTCCAATTCTCAGTAAATAGTTGTTTACGGTCTGATACTTTTGAAGCTTCCTCCTTTTTCTGGCAAGCAATAAGAATAAAAGAGAGTATAGCAACTATGCCTATGTATGACTTATTCATAATGTACTGTTTATAAGCAATCATGGGTGTTGTATAAAAATGCCGGCAGCAATTTGCTGCCGGATAGTATTCTTATTCTTTTGGTCTGTAGTGAAAAACTATTTGGGCAACTCCTTCTCCTGTTCTGGATTGATCTCTAACAACTGCAAGTCTTAAGGAATTTTCTGAAATCTCTACAACATTTACAGACGTCCAATTACTAACGTCTCCATAATAATCACCTCCAAAAAGTACATCTACTCCTCCATTAAATCGGATAGTATGACTATCTATATTGTAATTAAAAGAACCAGTAGAAGTCGTTTGACTATCAGAGTTTATAGCGGTTTGGGTTACCTCAACATTATATCCTCCATCAAGGTCAAATGTCATTTCGCCCCAGTCTTTATTCTCCATTACCCACTCGTTTCCTGCATAATCAGGAAACCAGTTCCAGTAATCTGAACCACTTTCGTTGTATGGATAATCTAAGCCGGCCCATCCAACAGGGCTAGTCATATCTAAAACCCAAGTCTTACCTTCAACTCCGTTAGTAAGCATAGCCCACTCTTCTTCGCTAAAATATTCTTCATCATTTGAAGATACTTCTACACTTACTGGATCTGCCTCTACTGCTCCACCTTTTGTATATGCAGTGTAATAAACATTATAACTACCCGCGAAAGGTAAAGTGACCCTTAGACTATCTTCATTGGATGTACCAATCTGGCTGCCATTGGCGTCGGTGTAACTCCAGTAAGAAATGTAATCTGGTTCCATGCTTTGCAGAATAAGCTCATTATCATTTCCATCGGCCTGGGTTACCATAAAGTTTAATTGATCGCCCTGCAATTCTACATCAGGGAAACTATATTCATCCTGGCAAGAAGTTAGCATCAGGCCAAACAAAGCTATAAGTATATAATTTATATGTTTCATCTTTTATAAGTTTAAAGTTTGTATTACCAACCTGGATTTTGTTCTATAGCTCCATTGGACAATAGTATCTGTGATTGAGGAATTGGAAACCATCCATTGGTTTCAGTTCTAAAGGTCACATCAAACTGCGAACCGTCGCCAGAGTTATCAATAGCCTCTTTAGCGCGTTGCAAACTCCAACGAATAAGATCGAAGTAACGTTTACCCTCTAAAGCAAGCTCAAGTCTTCTTTCTTCCATTATATTTTCTTTGGTGACAGCAATTGAATGCGCATCATCCTGAAATGCTCTTGCTCTAACACGATCCAGACATTCCTGAGCAAATCCCTGATCGCTATCCATATTTAATTCCGCAGCCATTAAAAGAACTTCAGAAAAACGAATAACAGCATAGTCTTCAAATCCATCAATCTGGATATCTCCACCATTTGCCGCAACTACGGCTTCACCTGCTTCGTTGGTTATAGGAGCATATTTTTTCCAGGATAATCCTGTGTGTTGACGTTGTCCTCTAGAATCATTGTCAAACTCTAATCCTTCTTCGTCGTAATTAATGATCGTAGCATCACGACGAGTATCACCTACTGCATAGGCATTATATAGCTCTGGGTTTACAGGTGCTCCTCCCCATCCATAAGCGTATGGCCCTAAATTACTTCCACGAGTTGCTATATTTACCTGAAAACGGTTTCCTTCATTTAAATCCCAGTTTCCATTTCCTGAACTATTATATCGAATAGCCCAAACCATCTCGGCATTACCTTCACCGACATAATTTTCCATAGAAGCTGCAAGCCACAATCTGGAGAAATCATCGATCAATTCGTGTCCGCTATTATTTACTACATCATTGATATATGCGGTTACCTCTTGTCTAGAAACAACTCCGGCCAAATCTGAAGCCTCATAATAATCTGTATAGAAAAGAAATGCTTTTGCTAAGTATGCTTCTGCTGCCCACTTGGTCACCCTACCGTAATCTGGGCTGTTATTTAAACTGTAATTTTCGTCACCCAAATTTTCTGCTGCGAACCTAAAGTCCTCAGCGATTAATGCATAAGTTTCCTCAGCTGGCGCTCTGGGACTTTCAAACTCTTCAGGACTTAAAGTATGATCTAAAGGAACAATATCACCAAACATCCTGGCTAATTCAAAATGATAATGAGCTCTTAAAAATTTAGCTTCAGCTTCATATTGCGTTCTAAGATCTTCGTTGCCTTCCCAATTGATACCTTCTAGATTCTCTAATAAAATATTTGCTCTATAGATCCCAGTATAACAAATCTCCCAAACAGGACGATTCATCTCTAGATCAGATCCAAACTGAAATCTATCCCATTCTAAGGAAACCTGGTTATCTGCAGTTCCAAAACCACCAAAGCAATTGTCTGAAGCAATTTCAGAAGTAAGCAAAAATCCACCGTAACCTTCTCTTTGTAATATATCGTAAGCAGCTACCAAACCTTCAAAAGCATCTTCTGGGGTTTGATAGAAGTTATCTTCTGTTCTTTCTGTATAAGGATCGTTTTCTATAAAATCGTCTGTACAGGAGGCTACCAATCCTAAAGAAGCTATCCCGAGTATTTTTATATATTTTTTCATAATTCTTTTTTTAGAAATTTACATTTAGACCAACCATGTATGTTCTAGGCTGTGGATAGTATCCAACATCGATTCCTCGAGCCCAGGATTGATTTACGTTACCAAAACCAATTTCTGGATCCATTCCCTTGTAATTGGTAAAAGTGTAAAGGTTGTTACTGGTCACGTAGATTCTAAATCTTGAAAATGCATCAAGTTGATCGGTAAGCTTCGTTAGATCTACCCCAAGATTTACGGTTTTAATTCTTAAGAAATCTGCGTCTTCTATATATAAATCTGAAAAGCGAGTATAGTTACCATTCGAGGTTGTTCCCCATGTTGCTCTAGGTAAACTATTAGAACTACCTTCAGCAGTCCATCTGTTAACGATCTCTGTTGTATAGTTGTAAAAAGGTCTTGAATAATCTCTTACTCCGTAAACATTTTGGAAGCCGGCCATACCATAAGTGTAAACCGAGAAATCAAATGCTTTATACTGAAGTTGAATATTGAACCCAAAATTTAAATTTGGATTTGGGTTTCCAATTTCTGTCTTATCATCCTGATTTATTTGACCGTCGCCATTAAGGTCTACGAATCTTACATCCCCGGGTTGAGCATTAGGTTGGATAAGTTTACCGTTTTGCGAATATTGCTGAATTTCTGACTGATTTTGGAATATCCCATCTGTTTTTAATCCGTAGAAATATCCAATTGGATGTCCAACTTCAACTCTATTCATCTCGTCTAATCCCTGGAAAAGTAGATTACTTTCTCCATGAATAATTCCTTCGGAATTTGCAATTCTTAATACTTCATTCTTATTGTAAGATACATTCGCGTTTAAATTAAGGCTCCAATCTTCTCCAAAATCTTTGCTATAACCAGCATTAAATTCTATCCCTTCGTTACGAATATCACCTCCATTAATAAAAGGAGCATTTGCACCAGCAATTAATGGAACCGAAGCTTGTACCAACCAGTCTTTAGTTTCTTTTCTATAGTAATCGAACGTAAGTGTTATGTCTGAAAAAATTCTGGCATCAAAACCAATATCAAACTGTTCTGAAGTTTCCCATTTTAGATCTGGGTTTGATAAATCGTCTGGACTGGATCCTACTTCCAAAGGCATTTCATTATCCCCTGTACCAAAGTGATAGTTTTTGTTGTAAGAACTAATTGTAGAAATATATGCGAATTGTTGACTAAACTGATCATTTCCGTTTTGTCCCCAACTTCCTCTTAATTTTAAGGAATTGATGAAGGAATCTTCTGGGAAAAAGTTTTCTCTATCGATATTCCAACCTACTGAAAATGCAGGGAAATAAGCATATTTATTATTGCTACCAAACTCTGAGGATCCATCTCTTCTTAATGTTGCTGTAAATAAATATTTACTGTCATAGTCATAAAGCAATCTAGTGAAATAAGATTGAATACTATAATCCACTCTGCTTCCGCTTACAGTGTTTTGTGTAGGATCTGTTGCATTAGATAAATAAGCATGCTCAAAATCATTGAATATTAAATCTCTACCAGTGGCAGACTGATTTTCATATACATTTTGTCTAGCTGAAGTACCTAATAAAAAATCAATATTATGTACATCTGCAATCGTCGTTTTATAATTAAGTGTATTCTCCCAAATCCACGATACTGTTCTACTTGAACTTTGTGTTACCTCAGATGTGCTATTGTAGGCTACATTAGAAAGTTCGTAAAGTGGGTTAAAAGCACGATAATTGTTATCATTGATATCTACACCAAAACTAGTTCTAAAAGTAAAGTCGCTATGTGAAGCCTCAGCAAAAATATTTCCTACAGCACGATTTGTTTTACTTTCATTAAAATTTCCGTAATACAAAGACCCTAGAGGGTTAGTAATATCAGAACTTATATCTGAGCCTGCATAACTTCCATCTTCATTATATACCGGCATGCTTGGTGGAGCATTTAAAAAACCTCTAATATTGTTGCTATAGATACCCGCATCAGAAACACCTTTATTATACTCGTTAGCAAAAGAAAAGTTTTCACCGATCTTTAAATGATCTTCAATAATATCGTAGGTGATATTGGTGTTAAAAGTTATACGATCGTATTGAGACTGATCTGTTTGACTACCAATTATACCTTCTTGTCCAAAATAAGAGAGTCCGGTAGAATAATTTACTTTATCTGTTCCTCCAGATATTAAGGCTGAATAATTCTGTTTAATGGCTCCGTTATTAAAAAGCTCATCCTGCCAATCGGTATTTGGTAGATTTTCTAATTCCTGCTGGGAATAAAGAGGTGCGTAACCCGAGTTTACTCGGGCTTCATTCATTATAATACCATATTCACGACTATTCAATAAGTCTAAAGTTCTGGCAACTTCCTGAAAACCTATGTAACTGTTTATAGAAACACTGGTTACCCCTTTCTTTCCTTTTTTGGTAGTCACTAAAACAACACCATTCGCTGCTCTGGCACCATAAATAGAAGCCGCGGAAGCATCTTTAAGAATATCCACTCGCTCGATAACGGAGGGGTCTAAATATCCAATACCATTTTCAACTACAACTCCGTCTACAACATAAAGTGGAGAATTGTTACCAGCAGTTCCCACTCCACGGATGTTCACGGTCATGTTTGCACCTGGCTGCCCTGAAGTTGATGTGATATTAACTCCAGAAGTTTGTCCCTGTAGTGCACTTGTTGCATCGATACTGGCTGTTTGAATTAAATCATCAGATTCTACCATCGAAGTTGCTGCTGTAGATACCTTTTTACGCTGAGTACCGTAACCTACAACCACAATTTCATCAAGTTCTGCCGTAGAAACCTGTAGACTAATATTGATCTCATTTTGAGTACCTACAGCAACGGTTTGTGTTTCGAAACCGATGTAGCTGAAGGACAAGCTTTCTGAAGCTTCCGCTTCAATCACATAATTACCATCAAAATCTGTCGTAGTTCCTCTACTTGTTCCTTCTACGATAACGCTAACTCCAGGAATTGGTAAACCATCATCTGCAGAGGTCACGGTTCCGCTAATTTCTTTTTGCTGTGCCCAACCGGTTACACCAAACACGCAAAAGATCATTGCTAATAAATAAGGTTTGATCCTCATTTTTAAAATAGTTTGTTGTTTCATATACATTTCTTTAATGAGGATTTAAAAATATAACCCTCGAAATTTTTTGATTTAAAAATTAATTACCCTTCAAATTGAATAGTAAATAATTCAAACGTTGTAGTAATGGTAACGAAATTATCAAATTGTACTCCTTAACAAGGGTATCAAATCGTTTTATAAAGGGATAAAATGTTTTTGTCTAGTCTGGCAAGCACCAAGAACAGTAGTCTCATTAAATTTTAACATTCAAACCATAAGGTTAATTATAAAATCTAAAAAGTTTAGTTATGAGCATGAAAAAATTGAATAGCTCTTTATCAAATTTTAGGTACTAGGAATGCTTCTTCTTATATGCAGAAGGAAGAATATTGTATTTCTTCTTGAAGTTTTTAGTGAAATACTTAGGGTTATTAAAGCCAGTTTTGAAAGCAATTTCTGATATAGTTAACTGACTTTTTGCTAATAATTCTTGTCCCTTTTCTAATCGAATATCAGTGATTAATTCTGAAGGTGTTTTTTCGAATAAACTCAAGGTTTTGTTATATAAAAAAGATCGACTAACTCCTAGATCCAGTGCTAAACGCTCTACACCAAAATCTGGATTCTGATAATTGGTTTTAATCAACTGAAGCACCTTTCTCATCAATTTTTCATCCTCTGTCTCGATCGTAACCTGATTCGTTACTTTAGGAACCTCAATTTTCTTTCTATAAGCTTCCTGGAAAGACTTTCTTTGTTCGATCAAATTATCGATTCTAGACTTTAGGACTTCTAACTTGAAAGGTTTTGTTATGTAATCATTGGCACCGGCTTTTAAACCAGCAAGTTTATTCTCTTCTCTTTGATTACCCGACAACAAAATAAAAGGAATATGTTTAGTACGAGCATCATTCCTAATCTTAAGGCAAAGATCTGTACCTTTCATACCCGGCATCTCCCAATCACAAATTATTAGGTCTGGTACGATAGAAAGTGTTTTTTTCCAACCGGTTTCACCGTCTACAGCAATAAATAAGTTATAGCTTTCTCTAAGTGTTTTTCCTAGATAATTTAAAAACTGCCTAGAATCATCGATTATTAAAACTGTAGGCAGCGCATCATTTTCTCCCAGGATCTTATTAGAAGTCTTTTCCCTATTAGAAGAAATTTCAATAGGCGGAATCTTTTGAAGTGGTAACTTAATAGTAAATAAGGAGCCACTGCCTTCTTTGCTATCAACACTTATCTCTCCAGAATACAGTTTAACATATTCCTGTACTAAAGCAAGACCGATCCCGCTACCCGTTTTATTTAAATCATTGTCTAGATCTGCTTTATAAAACCTATCAAATATCTGTGGCCTGTCTTTCTCGGCAATTCCAACACCAGTATCCTTTACTTTAATGATAAAAATATTCTTTTCTATATTGTCTTTAGTATCTAATATGCTTTCTCCAACTTCTAGACTAACATGTATTTCGCCTCCCTCTGGCGTAAATTTTACCGCATTAGATAGTAAATTGTAGACGATTTTGTCTAATTTATCCATATCGAATATGGTAAAAAACTTCGATTCTTCACTAACAAAGAATAACTTAACTCCTTTACTTTCAGCATAGTCTTTAAATCCATTTACAATATCATTGATAAAATCCACAATATTAGCTTTTGACGAAGTTAATAGGGTATCATTTTTTACATTACCCAAATCTAATACCTGGTTTATTAAGTTAAGCAAGCGTTGGGCATTATCGTTTATAATATTGATTTGTTCTTTAACATGCGGACCAAGATGTTGCTGATTTAGTCTTGAAACCGGCGATAGGATCATAGACAGCGGAGTTTTAAACTCATGACTAATATTCGTAAAAAAACGAATCTTCATTAAATCCATTTTGTGCAAATGCGCTGCCTCTCTCTTTTCCTGTTGAATTTCAAAATTTTTTCGTTGTTTCTGAATAATTCTTCTTCTTCCCAGGTAAAGCAGTCCTAGAATAAAGATCACGTAGCCGATGTAGGCATAAATAGTTTTATAGAATGGCGGTAAAATTTCTATAGTAAGCATCGCTCCTTCTCGATTCCAAACCTGATCATTATTAGAGGCCTGCACTCTAAAATTATATGTTCCTGGGTCTATATTCGTATATGAAGCAACTCTTTGTGAATTACTTAGGTTTTGCCATCCATTATCGACCCCTTCAAGTTTATATCGATAATTATTTTTTGAAGGCTGAAAAAAGTCCAAAGCAGCAAATTCAATAGAAAAGAAGTTTTGATCATGCATTAAAGTGATCTTTTCAGTTTCATAAAGCGGTTTATTTAGTAATACCTTATTTCTTATTTTTTCCCCAGTAGAAATATCTTCATTAAAAAGGCTAAATTCAGTAAAAATGATTTTAGGTTTCTTTTGATTGTATTCAAATTCTTGTGGCTTAAATACATTAAATCCGTGCAATCCACCAACTAATATCTCTCCATCTTTATTTTTATAAATAGAATTTTCATTAAACAAATTCCCTTGCAAACCATCAAGATCATTATAAATCTTAAAATCTGGTAGTATTCTTCCGTTCATTTCTTCAACCGCTCCTTTTTGAAATTGAGCTATTCCAAAGGAAGAAGTTATCCAAAGGTCGCCCTCATCATCTTCTACAATCCCTATTATTTTTTCACCAGGTAAACCGTCTTCTTTTCCGTAGTGATAAAAAACATCATCATTCCCACTGTAAAGATTTAACCCTCTATGAGATCCAACCCACATATTTTCTTGTTTATCCTTATAGATAGCCAGAATGTTATCATCACTCAAACTTGTACTATCCCCAGGAATATGATAAAGATGCTTTACCACATTTTTTAAAGGATCTATGATATCTATCCCGTAAGAAGTTCCTATCCATATTTTACCATTTTGGTCTTCATTAATAGAAGATATATAATTGGCGTGAATAGGAAATTTACCGCCACCCTCAAAAGAATGTATAAACCTCCTATTTTCTTCATCATAAATATCGACACCTCCGGTTAAAGTTCCTATCCAAAGACGCCCCTTAGAATCTTCAAATAGTTCCCAAATATTATCACCTGCTATACTCGTGCTATCTTTGGCATTATGGCGAAAATGCTTAAAACCATCCTTAGTTAATAGATTTAAACCTCCTAAATAAGTTCCTGCCCATAATCGATTTTTACTATCAAAAAGCAGACTTACTATAACATCGCTCGAAATGCTATTTGGATCTTCTGCATCGTGTAGGAACTGCTGATATTTTCCGGTTTCCTGATCTAATTTTAGAAGACCTCCACCATTAGTACCGATATATAAATTTCCTTTATTATCTTCTGTAAATACATTTACATCGTTAAAAGGTAAACTTTCAGGATTCGAAAGCACCTTTTTTTGTAACGGAAAACGTATAATATTAGGATGATAATAATCAATTCCGTTTTTAAAAGTTCCGATCCAAAGTATACCGTCCTGATCGGCATAAAGTGAAGTAATACTATTATGGGAAAGGGTATTCCCTATTTCAGCATTATTTTTTATATATCTAACAGATAGATCGCTAACATTAATTACATTGATTCCGCCAAGATCAGATCCTATCCAGATATTTCCATTTACATCCTTCTCTACAGTGCTTATTAGATTACTACTTAATTGAAGTTCTACAGACTCCTTAGTATAATGCTTTAATTGATCGTTATTAATTTGATAGTAAAAAACTCCGTAATCTTGAAATAAATGAATCCACAGATCACCATTTTCATCTACAACCATTCTAAAATCATGTTCCTCATCACCAAAATTATCTTGCAATTCAACGTATTCAGAAATAACTGAAAAAGAATTAGTATCCAGCTTATGTATTAATCCGTTTGTGTATATAACCCATAACTCATTTTTATCTGAAACCACTACTGAAGCGGGCTTAAGTTTTTCCTGCTTTAAGTATGCATTATAATCTTTAAGATCATCCTTACTATTCTTTTTTTCATTTATTCTTGTTACTGAAGCATCCTTATGGATCAATAAAAAATCATCTTCAATTGAAACAATATCTTCCACCGGACTATCAGAAATATTAAAAGATTGTAGAATAGTATTTTGATCACTGGTAAAACTTTGATCAATGGGATCGAAAATATTTATTCCTTCCGGAGTTTCACACCAAATATTACCAAGAGGTCCTTTAAAAATTCTTCTAAAATTTCTAGATTGAATCGCTGAAGTATTTGAAGATTTAGGACTATAGTGCTGGAATTCGTAACCATCGTAACGGTTTAGTCCAGAAGTAGTAGCTATCCATAGAAAACCGTTTTCTTCTTTATAAAAATCGTTAACGGCACCAGGCGACAACCCATCTGCCACTCCTTTATGCGCAAACCGGTATTCTGGATTTAATACATTTATAGCACTATCCTCTTGTGAAAAACTATAACAAGAAAATATGATAAAAATAAATAAGAAGTGCATACCTCTCATATAAAATCCTTCCTATTTTAAAAAATTGAACTTGTCTTACTCTTCATAATATTATAGATCGCTTAATTTTAAATATTAGCGATTCGACTGAAAAAATTTATAATAAAATTTTAGTGATTTTTCTTAGATTTTCAGCAAATTACTAATAGTTTTGATGACTACAAGTTTAAATTCAACTTATCTTGTAACCAAATAAAATAGAACTTTTTTATTAATACGATAAAAAATAGTGGCTTGTCCTATCAAATTTATTTTAATAATTCAGTTTACAAAAAATAAAACTCTAACTATACTTATAATGAAAAAACTTTTAATACTAATTTTAGCTTTTCCTCTACTGGTTCAGGCTCAATTTCAAAATGATCAGGTAAAAGAAGGAACTTTTGAAAACCCGATTTTTAAAGGAGACTATCCAGACCCAAGTTTACTGGTAGATGGCGAAGATTTTTATGTTGTACATTCTTCATTTGAATATTATCCCGGACTAACGATCTGGCATTCTAGAGATCTTATTAATTGGAAACCTGTTACCAATGCGCTTACTACGTATTTAGGATCAATATGGGCTCCAGATCTGGTGAAGTATAACGGAAAATACTATATCTATTTCCCCGCTAATGATACAAATTATGTAATCGTAGCAGATGATATAAATGGTCCATGGAGTGAACCTATAGATTTAGAAATTGGAAATATTGATCCAGGACATATTGCAGATGATAAAGGAAATCGATTCCTGTATTTTAGCAATGGGGGTTATGTCCCATTAGCCAAAGACGGACTCTCTATTACCGGTAAATTTGAAAAATCCTATGACGGCTGGCCTATCCCAGAAGACTGGACAATCGAATGTTTTTGTATGGAAGGGCCTAAATTATTTAAAAAAGGAGATTACAATTATCTAACCGTGGCAGAAGGAGGAACTGCAGGCCCGGCCACTGGTCATATGGTGGTCTCTGCGAGATCCAAATCTCCTACCGGTCCCTGGGAGAACTCTCCTTACAATCCAATAAAAAGAGCCGAAAGCAAAGAGAACAAATGGTGGTCTGTAGGACATGCTACAGTGTTCGAAGCTAGCGATGAGAATTGGTGGATGATCTTACATGCTTACGAAAAAGATTATTACAACAGAGGAAGACAAACTATTTTAACTCCGTTAGAATGGACAGAAGATGGTTGGTTTAAAGTGCCAGAGGATTTTGAGCTAACCGAAGCTTATAAACTTCCACTAGAAAAAAGTCAAACTAATAATTATTCCTTGAACGATGATTTTTCTACTAAAGAATTAGGAGCTCAATGGAAGTTTTACAAAAAGATAGATAGCTCCAGGTTCGAGTTTACAGGCAACTCATTGAACCTAAAAGCTAAAGGAAATTCACTGGCCGAGAGTTCTCCATTACTCACAATTCCCTATAGCCATTCTTATGAAGCTGAGTTAGAAATGGAAATAAAAGGAGAAGCTAAAGGAGGCTTAGTATTATTTTATAATGAAAAAGCTGGGTCTGGAATTTTAAGTAGTTCTAAAGATATTCTAGCTAATTTACGCGGATGGCAATTTGTAACCGAAGAAAATGTAATTGATTCCCATGTATTCTTAAAAATTAAAAATATAAAAGGAACTGTTGACATGTTTTATAGTCAAGATGGAGAAAACTGGAATAAAATAGAAAATTCAGCTGAAGTGTCGGCTTATCATCATAATGTACTAAGTGGTTTCTTAAGCTTAAGAATAGGACTTGTATCTATGGGAGAAGGATCGGTTGAATTCAAAAATTTTAAGTATATACCCATCGAAAATGTAAACTAACAATTCAATAAATAACCTTAATCATTTTTTAAATAAAAATTGAATCCATATTACTATTTAAATTTTATTGATTTGATATTATATAATATTATTTGCTTAACTTTAAGCAGGAAATGACGAAAATCAAATTAAAAGGTCAACAATTAGGTCAACAAATTTAGGTTATATAAGAAACACC
>NZ_ARYN01000027.1 GCF_002094855.1 Zunongwangia atlantica 22II14-10F7 | reverse complement strand
TCACTATGGCCGGCTCATCCACGCTGAGCATCTTTTATTCGCTGAGAAAGTTTTTCAGATTGTTCTTTAAGTTCACCACCGTTTTTTTGAATTTCAGCAAGTTTATTTTGCTTAGCTTGATTAAAATTCGTTTCTAATTCGGTTCTTTTCACTGCAATATCTTCAGCTTCAAAAGCACGTTTACAAGTAGGGCACTTGCATTCCGATTCGTTAAACTCGAAACTTTTAGCATTTTCAGTATGCCATTGTTCACGTAAACGATCACGTTGTTTATCGATATCCTGAATACTGGTTTCAAACCGCTTTACCGCTGCTTCATAATCGGCGATCGCTTCTTTTTTAGATTTGATCTTACGAGTAAGTTCGTCCAGTTTGGTAGTATCTTGAGTTTGCGAAGCCTTTACATTGCGCTCAATTTCAAATTTGATGTTTTGAAGCTCTGTTTTAAGCTGATGAATCTTCGAATTAGTTTTACTTCGCTCTTCATATAGGGCGTTTTGAGCCTTAGATTTATCATTAATATTTGCCTCAACCTCAGCCAGTTCTTCATTCTTAAAATTAATCTTTTCCCGGATTACATCGAAATCACGATCTTCCGGCATTCCTCTATACACCTCATCGATACGCGTAGGGATAGCCTCACGATCTTTAATTAATTTTAGCCGTTTCGCTGCAACTTCTTTTTTATACTCTTCCAAAGTTTTATTAGAAAGCACTTTTACCAGGCTCTCATATTTTGGATTTGATTGTGCTAAGTCATTATCGCTAACATCACCGCACATTTCGATAAGTACAGCTCTTCTTTCTTTCCATGGCAAAGCATCAAAAGCAAGTGGATTAGTAATAAGCTTGAAAATGTTTTCATCTAAGATATTTTGAACCTTCGCGGTGTATTCTTTAAGCTTCATTGGAACATCATTCCAATAGAAATCGGTAACATTCCCTTTAAATACTTTTTGCTCCTGCCCCTTTGGACGGCTCCAATTTTCTTTAAGAATACGCTTAAGCTCTACTTCTTCTCCATTCACATCTAATACACCTACTACCTCAGTTTCCACACCCGATAAGTAGTTGTTATATTTATCCAATGGCTTAACCTCAAACTGGCTATTACCATTACTATCCTTACCAAATAGTAACCAGCTCCATGAATCTACAAGCGTAGTTTTTCCAGCCTCATTTTTTCCAAAGATGTTTGTGTGATGATTTTGGAAGTTGATTTCTTTACGCTGAATCCCTCTGAAGTAGGATAGTTTTAAGCTTTTTAATTTGATCTCTTTTCTCATGATTTTGAATATTAATTGTTGAATATTTATTTCTCGATTTCGACTTCTAAAGGAACGCCCGATTTGGGTTTGACTTTCTTTATAAAATCATTCATAAATCGTTGTTCATTTACGTTCCAGTCTTTGGCTCTTTTTCCGTTTACCTCCCAAAAGCCTTTGGTGTTATTGATTGTCATTTTCATAGTGTGCCTCTGTTTTTTGCGATACGTTCTACTGCGGATCTGTGAACCTTCCATTTGTTTCCAGTCTTGAATTTCTCATGCGGTAAAAGTTCCTGAGCAATAGCCTCTACTCTGCTTTTGCCGATTTCACCCCAAATATTAGCATCTGCAATTTCTTTAAAGGTCAATGACTTTTTACGCAGGTACCGCTCTTGAAGACGTGAAGGGATAATATCTTTTTCCTTTACTAGAACAAGTCCTTCCTTCTTCATGTAATCCAATAGATCAGGTATGTTCACAATTCCGTCCATGATGATTTATGCTAAAATTTTATGTTGATACGCAGCGTTAACTAGTCCAGTACGAGTGAACGCTCCTACTTTTCGGTAAAGCCGGGTTAAATGATATTCTAAAGTTCTAATGGAAATGTTCAACTCGTCTGCGATGGCCTTATTCGGCAAATCCTTAGCGGCCATAAAAATGATTTTTACATCTTTTGAGTTAATGATATTTCCGTCTACCTCAATATGCTTGTGATCAAAATCCATTGAAGGACATTGCCCGCCAGTTAAAAAGTTCTCTGAAGGTTGTAACACCCCGTTCTTGATGTCAGGCTTACCATCTACGGCTCCCCACATATAGAAAGTGTAAATTTCTACTTGCTCAGGGAATGAATATTGCTTGCCCTGCTTATTTCGTAAAGCCTTAATGAAAAGCTTTGCGCCTCGATCAGTATTGTACTTATTAGCGACCATCATAAACAATGGTGCTTCGAGTTCTTTAAATGGATAGATACGACCGCCTTGAAGACAAGACACTTTTAATCCTTCTCCTGCCGGAATAAATTCGATATCGGCTGGTAAATTGGGGTTGATTCCTGCAATGATTTGCGCTGTTGGGGTTGTGATTGAAGTCATAATTGTGAAAATTTAAAATGAATATTAATTGTTGATTAAAGCGATAAAGACTAAGCCCCCGGTTAAGACCAAGACAAACAAAATGGCATAAACTTTAGATTTGATATCCAACCTATAAATGGTCTTATCGAGGTGCTGTAGTTCTTTATCTTCTTTCATGTTGTGATATTAATTGTTGAGGGAGTTCCCTTAATTTGATGATTTGTTTTTGTTCGTTTGAATGGTTGATGTATCTTTGTTTTATAATACTTCACACGCCCCACCTGGGGCATCATGATTGTGAGTATTAATTGTTGAAAAGATGCCCGGGAGTGATGAACCGGGCATCGCTTTTTGATGTAATATTAATTGTTGAGAGCCTTTTGATGGGCGAAATACCTCTACACTTGATGTTGATATTAATTGTTGAAAAGAAGGGCTGAAAAGCTGATGAGTTCTTTTCTGATGAGTTTTCGACGTTGATAATACTTCTCATGATGATGGATGTTAATTGTTGAATTTTTTTAAGCGTATGCTAAGGGTTGAGCCAAGCCACCTATTCTTCTATGTTCCCGGGCAAAGTTTCGGTTATTCCTACCTTCAAAAATTGATATGATCTGCTCGTCTAATACATTCTGCACGATACCTTCTTTTGCAAATTTCTTCATTACTCGTTCTACATAATACTTTGCATCGTAATAGCTTATTCCCCAAAGTGCCATAAGTTGCACGCTGTTTTGGTGGATGATAAAATCGATATCTTCTAAGCTTAGAAAATTGAATTTGAATTGAATTAGATTAACCATAGTTGTGAAAATTTAATTGTGAATATTTATTGTGCTGCGAGAACTGATGCTACTTTTTTAGCGTGTAACTCATTCTCTTTTTTATAATGTTCGTAGACTTTATGAATAAATCGCTCTGCTCTTAAGTTTTCTCGATAACCATTCATAATGTCTCTGAAAAAGGTAGTAGAAGTGTAAAAACCGCCTCCACGCTCTTTCTTAAATCTTTTCTTTTTAGCGAAGTTCAAGATCTTATTTCCATAATCGGAACCGATCTCGGTGATGTAAACTTCTTTTAATTCAGGTGTTATCATGGTACTCCCTTGTTTTATACTTCAAACTTATATCGTAAGTTTGCTATTAATTGTTGAAAATTGTTTCACTAACGTTGTACAAATATAATCACATTTTTGTGATTTACAATCACGTTAGTCACATTTTTTAAATTTTAACATTTTAAAAGTCACATATAAATGACTGGCGAAGAATTAAAAGATTTAAGGATTAGGGCTAATCTTACACAAGAGCAACTTGCTGAGCTAGTTGGAATGCATAAGAATACCATATATAGTTACGAGAATAGGGATGTATTGCCGAAAAAAAAATCTGATTTAATCGCAAAAGAACTCCTTTCTCTTATCACAAAAAAAGGATTAGAAGCAAATCACATAAATGTGAATAATCCAATAGAGGTGAAAAATGAAATTCCCTTAGAAAACACCAACGGAAATTTATTCCAGAAACAGGAAGACGGGAGTTTTAATATTACTGCGGATATCATTCCGTTTGAAGCCTTCGCTTCTTATATAGAGACTTTAGAAGATGCTACCATTCACCACGATTTTGATACTGCTGTATTTAATGTAGACCAGTACGGCCGTGGAAATTATAAAGCCTTTAGAATTAAAGGTGATAGTATGAATGGCGGTAAAATAGATGATGTTCCAGACAAAGCGTTGGTTTTAGGTCGTGAAGTTGGGCGGCATCATTGGAAAGATGGATTTCATAAAACAAAGCATGGTTTTATCATTCTATGTAAGGAAAATATATTTCATAAAGATATTGTCGATTTTGATCCAGAGACCGGAGATATCATTTGTCATAGCCGAAATAAAAGCCCGGAGTATTCAGATTTTACTATTAACCTCAATGACGTATATCAAATATTTAAGGTGATTAAAAGATTTATGTGATGAATTAATCTGGCATCATTAGTGTAATTAAATCGATATAAAACCGACTTAATTAACAGTAAAACAATAAAATAAATTTTTATTATATAGGTTTATACATATATTTGCACGCCTTTTTAGGTCATATATCAAATATTTTTTTATATTTATATATAGTAAAGCAAGCAAATACATACATATATTCAAATATTAAATATTCAAAACTAGTTAATTATGAAAATCACTAAAATTAACATGGCTAATGTCCACGATGGAAAGCCTTTCGATACGGCTCAGTGGAGAATGGCTACAGCAGAGGAAAAGGCTAAAGTGTATAGCACAATTGCTTCTTTTAATAATCAAAGACGAGTAACAGCTTAAAAGCATGTATAAATACGAATCAGAAACGCTCTATGATAGAGCGTTTTTTAATTTTACGAAGGATGCAAGGCAAATTAATGTTGCTTTTGAACCGCTAGGAACGTCAACTTATTTAATGATTATTTTTGCTGAAGACGGACAGGATTTATCAAATCCTCATGATCCAAAGTTCAGAGAAACATTAAATGACATACTCACAAACTTTGATGGAGGTAAGAACTACACTTATGAAGTAGCTGCAGAATAATAAATTCCCCTCCCTACAAGGGAATTTATTCAATAATCAACTTTTGCGCCTTATCCCGTTCTGCTTCCGGGTACTTATCCTTATAAACCGTATCAATATCATTTCTTTCGTGGCCCATTAGTTCCCGAAGTAAGTCCTCCTCTATTCTGGCAAATTTCCCATGCGTAGCAAATGTGTGCCGCATCACTTTTAAAGTTAATGTGGCATCTTTAGGACTAAGTGTGATTTCTAATTTCTTCTTTACTTGCTGTAAAGCTCGATACATCTTTACCCTAAAAGTACGATAACCGGCTTCACTTCTTGGCCAGTCAAAAACAAAAACCTCATCACTCCCCTGGTACCTATTAATGATTTTTTCAGCTTTTGGATGCAGTAAAATATCAAATTCATAGGCTTTTTCACCAAGCTTCGCTCTCTTTAAAAATACACGTCCATTATGAATTTGCTCTTTCCTCAAAAAACAAACGTCCATAAAATCGGCACCACATAAATAGAACTGCAGCAAAGCAAGATCCTTTGCTCTATTATAATTAAGCTGAGTGAAGGTAGTATTCTCTAATTTTATGATATCATCTTTTTCGAGATAGGCATTTCTGGCTCTACGTTTTCGTACTGGAATATCATTGAATAAATTGGCAAATGGTTTTTTGTCTTCTATGATTCCAGTCCTCACCGCATTGTTGTAGATGGCCCGCAATTCATATAAATAATTCCGTACCGAAGTATTCTTTAATCCCTCACTTTTTTTATGCTGTTTAAAGCCTTCCATAAAGTGACGATCAATTTCATCTAGTCTTTTGATACTGGAATATTTTTTTAATTCCTTCAGGGCAATTCTATAGGCTCTGGCGTTTCCTGTTCTGCTTACCTGATCCATATACTTGGCTCGCTCCTCTCCATAATCGATGAATCGTAAACTTTGTTTACGAGGAGACGTATCTAGCATTTCGAAAGCAGCATCAAAGTTATTTTGCTCATTAAAACGTCTAGTACCAAAAATCTTTTTGATTTGACTAATTTGGTCGTATAAGTCTTCGTAGTCTGGATGAGATCCTAGCGGCAAATCATAGGTATTATCCCATTCGGTAGCTTTTGCGTATGCAAAAGTTTTCCTTCTGGTTTTTCTTTGATGAGATAGTATTATCTTTACCGGGAAGCCCTGGTCGCTTTCTCCATCGTTCCTATACAATTTGATTTTGCCTTTCATTCTGTCGTAAACATTTCGTAAACAAAAGTACTTTTTATCTGCGAAAAAGGGAGGTTTTGAAGCGAACTTTGTAAAATGAAAAAAGGCTGTTAAATGAAAAACCCCGCTAATAGCGGGGTTTCAAGGACTGTCTTCTTTGTGACCTCGGCAGGATTCACCGATGTCTGTAAAGCCCTATAAATACTAGTGTCTATTTTTCATGTTGACGATCTGTGAACTTTAAAATTGAATTCATTTGATTCGCCTTGGTAAAGATAGCAAACTATTTTACTTCGAAATATTTTTTTTAATTTTAAATAATAATCTCTGCATTATAAAAATTATCGCTTAAAATCTGGAATTATAAGAAAAAATACGGTTTATATATTGTAGTAAAAGTGGTTGGGCATTATAAATTCAGAATAATTTTAAAAAAAATTAGAGGTATAACGCCCTACTCCCAAATTACAGAACAGTCAAAAGTAGTAAATCGGAGTCAGATACAATGCTTAACAAAAAAAGTTCAAGGACTTTTTAATAAAAATATAGCTTTACATTGTAATATAAAAAATGGCTCATTTCAAGCGGTTTTACTTTTTTAACCATTACATGTTTGTATTCTTTAGTTAAAATTTTTTGGGTTCTACGTATTTAGCCTTCAATCCAATCATATTCGAACGTTAAACTCTTATCAGGTAAAGGGTCGTTAATATTTTTATGTATTTTGTTTTTAGTATTGTATATAATTAAAACAAAGTGATTTGCCCTATCCTACCAAGCTAACTTGAAGTCTTCAATATCGTATCGTAATTAAAAATTTTCGTGTTATCTCCGCACCGTTTAACATAACGAGCTTACAAGTTAGTATCTGCTAGCTTTTCAGATGTCATTTTTTTGTAATCACTCTGTTTTAAAGAAAGATTTCTTTGTACATAATTAACTTTTATTGACTACTCATTACCTTCTTTGTCAGTAACTACAAACTTGTTTTATGAACATTTCTTAAATCGTTGCCACTGATACGATAAAGTTAAAATCTTTTCTCTATGAGTACCCTATAGAAGCAATTACATTAAAGACAAACAATATTATTTTCTTTATTCCTTTCATTATTAATTACCTATAATTTTATTCTCGGTTCTGCGGATAAATTGCAAAGATGGTGTTGTTCTTCCATTGTTATATATTACTACACCATTTTTCGGTTTGTTAATAGTTGTAGTAACCTTATCTATTTAACTGAAAAAATAATTATCAGCCCATTAATCAAAATATCTAAATTTAAATTTGATCAACTAATCAAAATCAAAAAATGAAAAATTCTTTATTCTTTCTCCTTTAGATAATGATAAATTGTAAAATTTACAACTACAATTTTCATTACTTTTAAAGTCAATTAACAATACATTGGTATTGTGTATAGATGTTTTACTAGCTTGATTTCCTAGTTTTTTATACAATTCATCAAAATTAAAATCACTAAAAACTTTTGATACGCCTTTTAAGCCATTATTTGTGAATACATATTTTGTGATTACGCCTTTTCCATTGGGAAGTTTTCCTATTGTAAGAGTGGTGGAATTTGGTATTTCTCCATTTTCATTTAACTTAATCAAAACAAAAGATTGATATTTATCCTCTTTATTTTTTTCAATAAATCTACGTGTTAAAGCTTCAACATAGTGGTATTTTTTAGTTTCTATATAATCAACTCCAAAATTATTTTTAAAGATTTCTAAACATTCTTTATTATTTTCAACAGTTTTAATCATTCTGTCACTTAATTTAAATGTATTTATATCATTTTCTTGACATGCTATGAAAAATTTAGATAAAAAAATTATAACCACTATTCTATTAATATTTCTTATCATATTTAAATTTGCTTTTTTTCACTAATTTTCTTGCCTTGAGATTTTGTTCTCTTCTAATGGGATTCTCTACAGTTTTACGCACCTTAATCTCTGCATTACTTACTGGTTTATAAGTATTATAAATAAAAGAATTAGGTTCAAATTGTTCTGAACCCAAATCTTCATATGGTTCAACATAATCAGATTCTCCTGTTGGTTCAGTTCCGTTTGTAATATCTTTTGCATGTCCCAATTCATGAGCTAAACCGATTTCTGCTGGCCTTTCCTTATTTCCATCAACATCAACACCTCCCTCAGTACGGTTTGGGTTATAATTAATCTTTGAGTCAGAGCCAACACCATTTGAAGCATTTTCTTCATTTGTAGCGTCTGTTGTATTCCTATCAGTACTTTCAGTAATTGTTGTAATTTTATCACTACCTATTAAATCAGAAACAAGGCTAGTTCCCTCTTTACAGCTATTTCCAGTACACCCCACTTCAACAACCTTACCAGTATCATCAAGTTCAAGTTTGTTATCTGTAAGTTGCTGTAGGTCTGCTAAAGTCTCTTCTTTAAATTTGAGACTACCTTCTATAACTATGTCGTTTGGATTCATTCCCTCCGGGTCAGTAAAACGCAACGGATTGTTGAAAGCATAATTATAAGGTGAGTGCCTACGCATTAATTCGGCAAGAGGGTCAAGATTCATCCATCGTCCAATTGCCGGATCATAGTTCCTTGACCCAAAGTCATAGTAATCTATGCGGTTGCTTCCCACAGCTTCATCCTGAAGTTCTTTCCCCCCAAACATATAATTGTTCGCGAAATCACTGCCCCGTGCCCCATTGGCATCATTATAACCACGATGTTGCAGTCCAAAGGGATAGTAATTATGTTCCTCCACGATCGAGGCACTCGGGCTCGATACGCTTCCCACATTATCATAGGTCACTCTAATATTACCCAGATGATCCTTGTACTGGTAATAATACTTATAACTGCCGTTGTCTCGCTCCACATAACCTTCCGGGTGGAAATAAAAATCTAGACTGCCCCCACGGTACATAAAATTGCCCGCATACAAGGTCTCCGTGATACTCCCGCTATTATTCACACGCTTCTTCAATTTAACACCATTGGCATCATAAAAATACTCAATTTTCTGGGAACTGCTCCCATTAAAGATAATACTCGTGGGAAGGTTCAAATGGTTATAAGTGATACTGGTGATATCCTTATTGGAATCCGTTTTTAAATTCCCATTGAGATCATAGGTATACTCCGTACTCGCAGTAGAATGATCCAAAAATCCGTAATTGTCATTCCCATTGTTTTCTTCGATGCGAAGTAATTTGTTCGTGCTTCCCTCATACTTATAGATCAAATTATCCATCGTATTAAAATGGGTGGAGGTTGAAAATACAGGACTCGATACCACGGCTCCCCTTCTAAACAAATGCGTAATATTTCCGTTGAGATCATAGGTCGTTGGAATGGATGAAGACCCTAGATTGAACTTATCGCTATTATCCCCACTACCGGTACCCCCATAAGCCTGGGTGATCCTATTGAGTGCATCGTAATAGTATTTATAGCTCTTTTGTGCATTATCCGTATTCTTGGTACGCCATTTAACTTCACTGATATTTCCATTGAAAAGATCCGTACTGTTCCCATCATGATAATACAATGACATATTGAACAGCTTGCTCGTACTCCCGATATTATTGATACTCTTGAGCCAGCCACGTACGTTGTAATCATACTCCACATCCTGAAGCGCCGTATACCCCTTGCGGTTCCCTACCTCTTTCGACTCTAATTGTCCCAATTCATTATAAGTGTTGGCTGCGATCCGTTCTTCATTCCCGCCATTGACCTTTTGGGTATGCAAGGTCACACGACCAAGATCATCATACTCATAAAAATCCTCTACCGTAACGGTTATGGCTCCACTGCCCGTCTTGACATGTGTCGTTTTTGTTTTTTCAACTTCTCCGGTAAAGGAATCCAACAAATGCTCCGTGGTCAGGGTCGTCCCCAGATACGGGTTATGCTCCTTGCTATAGATCAAACGACCCTTGGCATCATAACCATTGATCATCTCTATCCAACTGGAGGTTCCCAATACACGGGTAAAGCTTCCCGTAGCCAGCCCCTGAACTTTACTGCCCCCTTGAACGATCGACTGTCCCTGACTGCTCGATGGTAGACTTAATGAAGGACTGTAATCATAATTATCGTAATAGTTCACCGTATACAACTCATTGACCCCGGTAGGCTTTGCCTGATTACTATAATAAATCGCCTTCCCCCCTACACTGGTTGATCCCTGACGTTCTTCGTAATTATATGTTGCGCTTGAAAATATGCTTTCCATCGAAGAATGCGAACCATTATTATTGATTTTACCGGTATAGGCCACACGTCCGTGGGCATCATACTTGGTAAACAACCATTCGTCGATATTTAATTGGGAGTTCTCCAAACGCATATCCGAAGACTGACTCATAGCCAACTGATCCAAATTATTGTACACCAAATACTCCACATCCTTGCCAGGAAGACGCTTCTCTACAAGACGGTTGCGCTTATCATAGCGGTACTGATAACATAATCCCGCAAGTTCCGCCGAAGTCGGGGCGTTGATCGTTGCCTCAACCTTCGGAGGAAGGACATAGGTCAGGTTCCCATAATCATCATAAACATAATACGTATCATAAACCACTTCTGCTTCCCCAGAGCCTATCGTCCCATCCAGGTTCCTATCCGCAGGTCCATAGGTTCGCTTGAGCACTACACGACCCTGTTTATCCTTAAACTCCTCCGTAGTATGTAATTTACCTTCACTTCCGCCGGTCGAAGCACTCCAGTTCTCATCCTTTACAATCGTTTTATACAAGCTACCAGCCACATAATTCCCAGAAGTTGTTAAACTCGGCACATAGCTACTGCTCAAGGTTACTTTATACAAACGAACCTCACTAGCCGTATTGGTCTGATAAGCGGTTGCTACCGTATGGCCCCCGCTAACTTTCCAAGCATCTCCAGGAGCTCCTTGCTCCAGTACCCTATTGAGCGGTGAAGCCTCAAATAACTTCTCACTATAAGGATTCGCCGTACTGTTGTTTGAACTACTAAAATCAGCACTGAAATGCGATTTATAATAGGTCTTGGTCGCTCCGCTCACATCGCCGCGGTAGGTACCCGCACTACCACTGCCTTCCACATAAGGCAAATATTCCTTGTCTTGACGTCCATAATCATCATAGCCCACATGGGTGATGATATCATTTGTCCCCGCCGACTGCTTGATCCCGATCTGTTGCATCGCTCGTCCCAGTCCATCGAAATAAGTAATAGATTCCGTCGCCTTGGCTGGGGTCACCTCATTTTGACTCAAGGAACTACTGTAGGCCTGACGATATGTTCGGGTATAAACATAGTTCTCGTCACTGAAATCAACTGCGCCCCCACTTGTAGCACTTGCAAAAACTATATTATCAATTGCAATATCACTTCTGTAATCGGAACCGATTAGTCCATTGAAACGAATATACCGTGAACTACCTCCATATGAAGACAAATCTACTATAGCTTCATGCCATATATTACCTTGATCACCTGACTTAGACCATACTGAAGTCCAATTTGTTCCATTTGAACTAATTTCAATATTCAAGCTTCCCATATTAAGGCCGTACATATGATAATTGAACCTCATTTCATAGCCTTGAGGGATTGTATATAATGGACTAATAACTACACCTCTATTTCCGGTGTTGCTGGTTGCTTCAAGGTATAAGTAGTAATTGCCTAATATAGCACTACTAGGCCCAGTATTTCCTGATGGAGTAGATCCAGTACGAAAAACCCAATCCATATTATCATTAGTAACTTGTTGCCAATCACCTAGATTATTCTCAAAACTCTCATTACTCAATGCCGTTGGTATTCCTTCATCAATTAATCCATCACAGTCATTATCTTTACCATCTGCTATCTCAGGTGCTCCAGGATAGATAGATGAGTTATTATCATCGCAATCCGAAGCATCAGCAACATAACCTGCTGGTTTTGTTTCACTCATTACTTGATCATTAGGATCCCCATATCCGTCGTTATCTCTATCTCTATTCCAAGGATAAGTCGTCCCACCTCCACCTCCAGGAGGTGGCTCTACTGGTTGTACTGCCTGAATAGTTACTGTAGTTTCAGCCGTTGCTGTGGAATCTTTTTGTGGAGTTACCTGTCCAAAACTTTGATTGACCATCATATATATGCACAGGGATATTCCCCATAAAATCATTTTATTTTTCATTATTTAAATAATTTCAGTATTATTCCCCTTTATAATGATATTCGTATTCTTCAATGATATTTCCGTCATTGTCTTTTATTACTTTTAAACGGCCATTAGTATCATAAAAAAAGTTTGTCTCTAAACCTGAAGGATCTCTTAATCCTACTATTCCAACGGATGGATCATATTCATAGGTAGTGATCATCGATTCTTTAAAGGCTGTATTATTTCGAAGGTTATTTATTACTACAAGATCAGTTTCATCAATATTAGTTAGCGTACCTAATGCATTTTGAAGAATAGTTTTCGTAGTATTTTCAATCTTAGCTATCGGAAATTGACGATTATATCCCCATAGATATAAAATATGGCTACCGCCTTCCCTAGCCACCTCCATAAGATTTCCATAATTATCATACTCATGGTAAGTTAACAGGTTCCTTAGCGGATTAGAAGAACTATTATAGGTTCCTTTTAATACTTGTATATTCTTTGGAAGAAATTGCCCTGAATTATTGAGAAATAGATAGCGTTCAACTTCATTGGATAAAACTGTATTCCCTGATTTAACTTGTTTTTGTTTCTGTATTGGCTGTTCAACTACATTGTTAAGAACCATATTATCAATCACAGACTTGTCTTGAGAAGATAAGCTATTGAAACCCAAAGAAGAAGTACTTGTGATATCCCTAGGATACCAAATTTGTTGAGATGTAACTTTTGCATTATCACTTTGGTAGGTTAGAATTTTAGTGGGATAGTCATGATTAATTCCATTATATTCATATTCTACAGTACTTGTAACATCCCCTGTACCGAAATAAGACTTTTCAATTTTTCCAATTAGGTTTCGCTTTTCACTCAAAACATAATAGTGATTCATCTCATAATCCTGAGTACCAGCAGTCATAGTACTAAGATTACCTCCTATAGGGCAAACAAAAGCAGGACTCTTATTTCTACCGTAATATGCATCTATTTGATCAACTCTTGTAGTATCGTAATTATAAATTGTTTCCTTAAGCTTTTCAAAAGTTCCGCTATTTGATTTAAAGACAATTTCTTTCAGAAGTTCCCCTTTATAAGGAGATACATTTGACAAAGGACCATTTGGAATTAACTCTGTTCCAAAAGTAGTTTTTGAACCATCATAAGAAGCTAAAAATGTTTTTTCAATCCCGCCGTTTTGAAAGCTATCTCCACCAAAACTGATAGTTACTTGATCATAGAAACCAATACTATTATTAAAGTAATAAAACTGATTCCAGTTCCCTGATGTTATTTTAAATTCTTCGTAATAATCACCGCATTGTAATCTTTTCTCGTCAATTTGATATAAATTGACTGATCCAAATAATGGTAAGCGCTCCTCATTATAATGCTCCATATCATTATAGTAAAATCTTTTAATAATAGGACTTGAAGATGAACCTGCTACATCAATGAGCTTTTTCACTCTAATTCCAGAATTAGCTGCAACTGATTGTGTTGTATTATCTGAGATATAACTTCCGTAAACTTCAGCTTCTACATCATCAATTATAACTGGAGATAAATCTAAAGATATTTGGTAGGTGTTTCCTGCATTAAGATTAACGCTAAAATTAAAAGTTCCAACTTGTACATTTTCATTTAAAATATATGAAGATGTTGTAGTATTATATACTTTCAAAAGTGCACGATCATGTATTATGTCAGACCCACTAACAATATTTACTTCACCACTAAGCTCTAAGGTAGAACCTATTTGAGGAGAAATACTATGAGAACTATATTCTGTTCCGGAAGTTGAAACAGAAACATTAAAGCCGTCATAAACATATGAAGATTCGCTAGTGATAACACTATTAGGTTCATATTCTATTTCAGTATATCCACCAGTAGGATATATAACTTTCTCCAAAATTCCATTTTTTGTATATGTAAAATTACCGGCGCGTTCTGCTTCTGTATATGAAACATTATACAAAGAACCTACAAAATCAGGGTATAAACTTTGATTTGAGAACTCTCCATTATTAAATCCTAAAAGATCCTGAGCAAATGAAAATCTTGGAGGTAATAGATTAGGACTATTGTAAAGAAATTGATGCGTTTTACTTTCGCTCCCAGTATTATCCTCTATTCTATTCAGAAAAATTCTCTTCTTGTAAATACTATTATTTAAATGTGTATTGGTAGTATTACTTGTACTTGTAATAAGGTCATAATAAAAATCATAGTCTTTGATTATCACTGATCCATTTTTATATTGTATGCCTGATAATTTGACTGAGGTATTTTCAATATCCCCTCTAGTAGAAGTAGTAAAAACTATCGTTTTAGAATTCCTATTATTAGATATTGAACTTATTTTTTTTGATGATACAGAACTATAGAGTTCACAGTGGTTCTCTACAGGTGTAGGAGCAGTACAATCTTGTGACCCACCTGTATAATAATATGGAACCGAATATGTTTGATTAAAACCTGATGCATAGAACATGCTATGCGAGTTATAATTTAAAGTTATTTCGTCTCCATTTAATGCCGTAATTTTTGAAAGATACCAAGCACTAGTGACTGTAGGCTCCAAATTTCCAGTAGTACAAGTATTTTGTGGTTGGGTAGTCTCTTTTACATCGAAAACAAATTCAGTACCATCTGAAGTAATAAATTTAAAGTTTCCTCCGGCAAGTAGTTCTATTTTTAGACCTCTATCTTGTTTTAGTAATATAGGATTACTTTGTTCGTCAAGTATAAAGGAACCTGAAAATCCAACGAATTTGAAATTATAGACATCTGGTTCAAAATCTATAGCATCACCATCATCTACAACACTTCGAAGAAAATTTAAATAATTTAATTTCGACGAAGTATACCAAGATTGAGTTGTCGCAAGCGATTGAAAATTTTTTGAATTTGCAATTTCATCTGCTACACCTCTAACCGAACGGGTTATTATACCTCCTGCATTAAGATTCCACCCCATTCCTACCCATGAAGCTATTTGATCAACCTTAATACCTGTAGTTGCATATGACATGCTTATTGGAAGATTTAATGAACCTGCCGAATAATCTATTAGAGGTATACTTATATTTGCAACCCCTGTTGACTCATCTAATGGAATATCACCATATTTAGTAAATTCATACGCTGTAGGAGAGGGTGGTGCAATTTCAGGTAATGCACCTATAGAATTTTCCTCTTGTGCCTTGAGTCCAAAACAGTAAAAAATTACTATTAAAAAGGCTAAAGTTTTTTTGAAGTCAATCATGAACCTTATTTTTAACAAATAATTATTTTTTTTGTTAAAAATAAGCTAACACCATCTAAAAAAAGTACATTAAAACCTTACTATTTATAAGGTTTTAACCTTAAAATTAAATTTACATTATATATTATGTTAATTACAAGTATTATTTCAGAAACAATTGAATACCACTAATATTTATGTTTTAGCAGTTTTTAGTCAATTAGTATAAATATCATTATTGAAAAATTATTAGAACTATAGTTCGGGCTAATTACATTTATAGATTTTAAACTTTAAAAATAAAAATTGATCAGCTACTCTAAATATTATCCGATAACCGAACTTAATTTAAACATTGGTAAATACATAGCAATCAAAACTATTCCAACTATAGCTCCAATTAGAATTGTCAGTAAAGGATTTAATAGATTGGCAAACTGCTTAGATTTATAATCTAACTCTTTCGAATATTGTTCATATAATTTTTCGAAAATAAACTCGGTTTGATTCGTCTCTTCCGCAACTTTAAGCAACGTAATAATTCTGGTATCAAAAATAGCATGTTCTCGGAAGCTTGCACTTAACTTTGCCCCCTTAACCACATTTTCATTAATTCGTTTAATAGCCTCCTTCAAAGGATAAAACGAAATTAAGGATCTACTCATTTCCAGGCTTTCCGTTATTGATATTTTAGAATTAGCCAGTAATTTCATCACCTGTATAAATCTTAATATATAAATCGCTTTCATGAAATCCCCGATAAGAGGTATTTTAAGCATAGTATATGCCATTATTCGTCTGTACCAATCATACTTACGAAGTATGAAATAACCACCTATAATTAAAATAAATCCTATAAAAATAGCATATACATTATCCTGTAAAAATTCGGAAAAACCTAAAATAAACTTTGTAATTCCAGGCAACTCCACATTATTCTGTTCAAAAATATCTTTAAACAAGGGAACGACATAATTCATCATAAAGAAAACAACGACTAAAGCTGTAAGAATGACTATCACAGGATAGGTAAGTGCTGAAACCACCTGGCGCCGCTGATCATTTTTCTTTTTACAGAACTCCCCCAGATCCTGTGTTACAACACCAAGATTACCGGTAGCTTCCCCTACTCGAAGGGTTTCAATTTCATAGTTCGAAAACTTGCTAGTGGATTTTAGGGTCTCAAAAAAGGGGATTCCATTTACCACACCCACATAAACTGATTTAAAAAAGCTACTTTCTTTTTTTGACTTATTCTCTTCAGACAATAATTCTAAAGATTGACGAAGATCGATTCCAGAGATTAGCAATACACTTAATTCGGTAAAAAACTGTTCTTTTTTTTTCGTATTCCATTTCCCTCCACTAAAGGAAATTTCCTGCTGTAGTACATTGGAGATTTTACCCGTCGATTTCCGAGTTTTCTTCTGCGTATTATCTAGTTCAATTTTCAGTCCCATTCAAATATGCTTTAGCATCATTTATGCGATAGCAAAAAGTCTTTTTTGCACTTTCTTTTTGAAGAATCCCTATGGCATCAAAAGGTCCATCAACTATCGTATCTCCCTTATATAAAAAATATATCTTTTTAAAATTATAATCAATGCTATCATTATCGAAAGTCAAAAATTGATGATGGATTCCATAAACAATAGAGTCTATTTTATTTTTAAATATGATCTGTTGTTCATGTTCATCATAATAAGATTCATGATACTTCATAAAATTTGCTTCTAATCTACTTTGCAATAAATTGCGTGAATTCACCGATAAAAATTCATTCGAAATATTTCCCAGGTTACGTTGCACAATATTTAAAACTGCAAACGAAAGTGCTACGATTAAGGAAGCAATGATTAAAACGATAATCATCTCCACAAGTGTAAAAGCCTGTACTTTCTTCCTAGTAATCATTATAATTTATTTCTTTGGATTTTAATATTTTACCATTTCTTCTATAGAAAACAAATGGCTTCCCCTTTGCTTTCTCAATACTAATTATATCGGTATTATAATCTTCACTATAACCAATACTTATTTTTTCATTGATAAACAAATACGATAATTCTGAGAATCTCTGCTGAAGTTCTTGTTCATCACTTTGAATATAATTTCCAAAAATATTATTAAGGCTAAAGCTTGCGATCATAAACACTACTATTATAAGAACGGAAGCCACAAGGTTTTCTATCAAACTGGACGCCTGAAGTTTTAATAACACCTTATTCTTTATTCCTAATAGAGCCATGATGCAACAATATATTCGGTATTGGACGCCAATGGTAATCCTCCATTATAGCGTGCAATAGTTTGATCAAAGGATACTCTGGCATTATATAAATAATTAATATACTTCCCCCCTCTTCCACTATCATACATAAAATATGAGGTATAAATACTCCCTGTCACTTCACCTTTCAACTCTAAGTAGCCCTGGCTATAAATATCACCAACAATCTTACTATTTGTTCCCAAAGTGATATCAATATTCCTATTTTCATACAAATTACTTTTGTGATTCAGATAAATCACAAAACCATTAAAAAGTACATTATCGCCAATTTTAATATCAGTAAATACATCATCATTGCTTGTTGACTTCATTTCCTCTTCAATAGCAATGAGTGAAGAGGGGTAGTTGAGTACCACATTTTTTTCAATTTCAATCCGGTTTGCAATACAATGGATATTTCCCTTAAAACCACTTTCTATGGTAATTTGCGGCGCAACTATAACAATATCATTTAATTCCGAATTTGCACTTACTTTAATTCCGACATCATCACGAACTATGAAGTGTCCCGTTAACTCGGCATTGATATAATTTCCCCCATATGTTTGAATTATTTGCAGTGGCTCTATAAAGCTATTATTCATCCTGCTTTGCGCCATTAACTCTTTAGCTTCAATAGCTTTACCAGACAATAATCCTTCAGTAAAATCCCTCCATTTGGAATCAATTGAAGGCATTTTGGTACTAGGCTTTATACCTTTAAGTTGAGTTTTTCCAGTGAAATAATGTCCATTCACTGCGCCTGTTTTCCAATATCCATCTGGAAGCTCCAACTTTCCCTCCAGAGATGCACTTCCAGCCAAAACCAATGGAGAGTGATAATCTTCTAAATAAACACTTGTATATAAAGAGTCTTTTTGAGCACAAAGCAATGCTACCTTTTTTAATTGATGCTCTTCATCTTCAATTAGTACTTTTCTAAAAGCTCCCCAGTAATTAGAAACGACCTCTATACCTTCCGTTGATTTCGGATAATTAAAAAAACTAGAATTTACATTTGACATCCCATTAGAAATAGCTTCATTTCGTAATTGAAACAAGCGTTGATGATGTGCAAGCAATAAGAAAGAACCTAGTAAAATTGCAACAATGACTCCCACAATCAGGACAACATATAGTGCGTTTGCTTTCAGCCTGGTATAGAAATGAGCTTTTATGAGTTGCATCTTTCAAGATTTTGAATATACTTTTCTTCCTCCCTGATAGGTTAAAACAACTCGACTTGGATCAATTTTAATTAAAGTGACATCCTGATAACTATCACCTTTTTCGAAAAAGAAATTATTCCCCTCAATTTCTATCAGACCTATCATTTTCTTATCTTTTTCATTGCTCACTAATCCCATATATTTTATCTCTGGCCAACTCACTTTCTTTCGGGTAATCTTTCCTGTTTTATTTTCGAGTTTCTTTCTATAACTTATATTTAAGAAAGGATCCCTCTCTACATCTTTAAGCATAAAGGTCTCATTAGATTCTGTCCTAAAAGTATCTTGAATAGTTCCCAGTGAATGCGTTTGACTCGGTACAATATCAGTATCATTCCCAGCGAGACCGATAACAACTTTATAAATAAGATAGCCCCATATGATGAGTACTAATGGTAATAGCAAATATGTGAGCTTTTTATTTTTCATCTAATTTATCCTAAATTGACGAATTTCAGAGCTATCCGAAGCATTGCCTGCTCTATCAAATCTCCTTACAAACCAAGAATATGTACTGTCAATTTCTAACTCATATGTAATTTCATTGCTTTGAGCAATCTCCTCTTTTAAATATAGACGATCAAGTCCTTCATCGTAAAACAGGTAGATACTATCAAATTCCGGTGCGGTAGTGTTCGAATCTTCAAAGTCGGGTTCCCATACAAATTCTACTTCCTCTGTATTCGTAATACTCTGATTGTCTTCTGGAAATCTCAGGACGGGAGTTTCGGGATCCGTTTGATCCAAAATATATTCTCTTCTGGTGTAAATAGTATTTTGAGATTCATTTTCCGCTCTAATCTTTATAATAGATAAACCCTCATTTAAATTTATGGAATATATAGTATCTTGTGTAGTGTATTCGTTTTCGATTATATCATCTCGTTCTATCTGAATACGGTAGAGATTAGCTTTCTCTACACTATTCCACAAAAGCTCTATAGTCGCAGTAACATTTGAGATAACATCAGTATTAGGATTGATTATTCGAACCTGTCGATTAGAAAATTCAGTAACATCAACTAATGTAAATTGCGCAGTCTGAGCTAATGAAATATACTGGGAATTACGACCCCTTACACTCCATTCATAATCTCCCAATGGCAATTCAATTTCAATTGAAGACTCTTCCATTTCTTCGCTAAACACATAATTACCTGAGGAAAAACTTCCCCTTGCTATTTCTATTTGATAACTTGTAGCACCTTCTAAAGATTCCCAATATAAGGATACATTAGTTCCCTCAATCTCCGCATTATTCGCAGGGGAAAGAATATTTACATGGTTTTCAGAGAGATCAGTTTCAAAAAACACCTCTTCACAAGAAACAAGTAATGTAAGAAACAATACTATCGAAACTAAATAATACATTCTTACCATATTCCTTCCATTTTATCTATGCTTTCCAGCTCGTTAACGTCTTCCTTGGTTCCTTTAGGACATCGATCAGAAATATCAACAAGTTCAGGTTGATTTCTGTAATCTAATTGCCAGCAAAAACCTTTCGTCTCACTCTGGATGACCACGCCATCACTAAAATAAATTCTGTTCTTTGACCCATCGACATTAACGGCTTCAATAGCATAAACTCCATTCGATGGATTTATTAAATATAAGACAGAGGCCTGTTTAATGAGATTAGCTTGCTCATCCTTAAAATAACTATTAAGAGAAGTAAGTATACGAAGCTTAGCATCATTTTTTAATAACGATAATAATTTTTCGTTCCCTGGTTGATTCAGATTTGAAAGTAAAGCAGAATAATCAGCTATCTCTACCACTAATCCTTTTGGAAAAATATCCAGAGAATCTATGATTTTCAATTTATCCTTTTCTTCAAGTTGCCTATTGATAGTATTTATTTCACGTTGGTTAAGTCGGTTTTCTATCCAGGAAAGTTTAATTCTTTCATCATAAACAGGAAAGCTTTTATTCCTTGAACCATCCATTATAGTACCAACAGCATAATAGCCAGAAGCTGTATCATATTCGTTTCCAGCAACATAATTATATAAGTTGCATGCAGAAAAAAACAATATAACTAGTATAAGACTAAACTTTGTTTTCATAAGTTAATTTAGGCAAACAAAGTAGTAGAGAATTCTAAAACTAGCATACAAAAAAACCTTACTAATAGTAAGGTTTTTTTGTATGCGTTATGTATACGACATTTTGCTTAATTTTGGACAATGCTTATGAAGATAAATAATTACTCCCCTAAGCAAACCGCGAGGATTTTAAATTAATTTGTTGATATTAGTAAAACGGTTGCTTATATCCGCCGGGAGTACAAATTCAGCACAGCTTCTTTTTACAAGTGGCGGGATGTACGATAAGAACTCAAGTTTTTAATAAATCTTAATAAAGAATACCAAAGGTTCAAGCTGATGTATGGTAATTTACAATTAATTTATGAAATGGTCAAGGAGACATTGAAAACCTACCTACCAGCAGGTAGAAAAGCTTTAAATAACTACCGTAAATATGTTATCATGAAGGACCAATTCTTTAAAGTAATAGTAGGGCATGCCGTGTTTTGAATACCATTAAGATTGTTTATTACTACAGTCCTTTACCTAAAATTGACAATGCAATCAAAACAGCTTTAGAACTAAAAGCTGAAGAAAACTCGGAAGAGTACTTTTGGATGGCTTATGAACGATTAAGTAATGAAGGTAAGCCTTATTAGGTATACCGGATCTATAAAATACTTGGTTTAAGATTGAGAAGAAAGGTAAAAAAGCGATTACCTGCCAGGGGCAAATACCCCTTGGAAGTTTCATTAACTCCCAATCGAAGTTGGAATATTAAATAAGTAATGGAAGTCATAGAGAATTATAGACGCTTCCATGGTCTAGCATTGATGATTATAACCGTGAAGCAAACATATAGCAATTAATTTTTAACTGCCCCTTTAACGTTCAGTTTAAGTATTAAACCCTTTAATTAATCGCAGAGGTAAACCTCACAAAATAAGGATGGATAATTGTCCTGAATTTGTAGCTAACATCGCTTCGGAGTGGAGTCAGTTGCAAGGCTTCATTTTAAGTATATTCAACCTGGAAAGCCGACACAAAATGTATTTATTAAATTTTTAAATTAATTTATTAAAGAGGAGTACATGATAAGCATATTTTCGAAGGTCTAAATCATGTTAAGGAATAAAAGTAAATTTAGATGTAAGATTATAATAACCTACTCAAATCAAGCCTTAAAAAAATTGATATCTATAGCTAATGAATAAAATTTATTTTAGACAATCAAGCGTTTCCAAAGAGGGGAAGTTCACAATAATTTAGTGTTATCATAAACCGGTTTTCTTATTAAAGTCCAATATGATATCTGAATAATCTGGATTAGAGAAGATATCTTTGCTTATAAATTCAACTTCCTCTTTGAAAAGCAAAGAGGAAGTGAATATCATAATTTATAAATTTTCGACAAAATTAATCATAAATCAAGTGCTTATAGCAGTGACTAACATCCTTTGAGGATTTATCAAAATTTACAATTATAATCTCGACAGATCTACCCTTTTTACCACTAATATTTATCTCAACAGAGTATTTATTATCATATTCTATAAAATTATAAACTCTCATGTAATAATACTCAGTAAAAAGCCTTCTTTTTTTAGAAAAAGAATTACAATCGAAAACAATTTTCTTTGACTCATACTGTCTTTCTAAATTATGATTGGCAATACTATCTAGTTCTTTTTCTTTTTCAATTGGTATCTCATTTTTAATTAAATTAATTTCATCATTACAGTTCGCTACATTATAAATATTACTAGTCTTTCTAATAATATTTCCATTGAAATAAATTCTTTTGTTTAGCAAATCATTGTCTATTTTTCCCAAATTTTCACACAAATATTTTACAGCTTTTTGCTCCAAGTTAGTTTGTTGAGAACTACATAATATTGGAAATAAGACTAAAAACATAAAATTAATAAAAATCAGTTTCTTCATGATCTTTGTTTTTTTTAATTTTCCCATTTTGAAAATTTTCAGGAGCCTCTCCTACAACAGTAGACTTAACTAAATCGCCATTACCATTTCTCCCCCTTTTATTCCCTACACCAGATCGCCTTAAAATCGTTCCAGCAGTTTTTTTGTTAAGTTTTTTACCACTTCCTGTTCTATTCATTAAACTCCCATTATGGCCAGAACCCAAATTATGTCCCATCTCATGTGCAACCTTTTTTGAACTATTTTGTTTTGATTCTTTCACAGCAAAAGTTTTTCCATCAGATACTCCTTCAGGGGTTTCAGTACCTATAACTTCTCCGTTAGCATCAAGTATCTCTCTAGTTTCGAATACCTGAGCTTCATCAGGAAGTACAGAAGCTGTGTTTTGAGCTTCACTAGCATTAGCATCATTAACTGATATTTCAAAATTAACTTCGTAAGATACTGCATTATCTCCACTTCCAACAACATAAGAAAACTTTCCACTTTGAGCATTCCAATTATTCGCAGCTGTTTGAACTGTGGCAGAATTTTGGTTTGCATTAAAATTTGCTCGAACAGTAACTGTTCTTTGTTCGTGGTTTATCACTATTTCCCAGTCTCTACCGTCTGGATCTACTCTCATAATTGGACTTGAACCAACATAATTGTAAGGGGTATGCTCATAGTATTTATCCGCCAATGGATCAGTGGAGATAAAACGACCAACAGATGGGTCATACATTCTTGCTCCATAATCATATATATTCAACCCTAATTCATCTTGGATTTCTTTACCGTTGTAACGGTACTTTTTAATCAGGCTATTAGTACTAGACGAAACGACATTATTGTACCCACTGTGCTGTAAACCAAAGGGGTAATAGTTACTCTCATCAAGTATTTCAGAGCTAGACTCGATTATCCCATTGTTGTTTAAATCCGAAAAGGAAAGTCTAACATTCCCTAAATGATCAGTATAATTATAAACATAACTGAATTGATCGTTTTCATTTTTGATATAACTTTGATCTTGTTTTATGATATCTAAAATTGGTGCAGTTGATCCAGTTTTTTTATAAATAAACGTTCCATCATATTGAGTTCTTATATTTGATTCTTCATCATATTTCTCAAGCTTATTTCCATTTGCATCGTAAGTATAACTTAATATACCATCATATCCATTTCCCTGAACATAAATACTCTCTGGTAAATTTAAGAAATTATAGTTAATATTTTGAATTCCCTTTTTATTAAAGTCATATCGCATATTTCCGTTATCATCATAAGCATAATCATTACCAGAACTAGAGCCATCTGCGAATCCAGCTTCAATATTTGAATTATCATCTACCTTAAGTAATTGATTCCCATTATAAGTATAAACCAAATTATCTATTGTACTATAACTTGATCCACTAGTATTTCCTTTTCGTTGTAATGTTAATATATTCCCATTTTTATCGTATGTAATTCTAGATACATTGTAATGAGCAGTTTGTTCAGAGTAAGAAGAACCAGCACTATTAGCTCTTCTAAATTTAGCTTCTTTGATTCTGTTTAGCTCATCATAAGAATATGCGTAGCCACGCTTTCTATTCGAATAACTATCCTGAGTATTGGCTGATCGCCATAAAACCTCGCTGATATTTCCGTTATAAAGAGGATCTGAAAGCCCCATTTGAGGCTGATTGTAATTTATAGAAAATGCAAATAGATCAGATCCCAAATTATCGATGTTATTCACACTCTTTAGCCATCCCCTGATGTTATATTGGTAGTCAATTTCTTGTAATCCGTCCTGATCAGGATCTCCTCCTATTTGATTAGACTCAATTTGACCAAGCTCATCATAGGTATTATTAACAATCAACTCCGAAGCGTTAGAATTGATTTTTTGAGTTTGCTTTTTTAATCTTCCCTGGTGATCATATACCATATAATCTGTCAAAGCTATTTGAGGACTTCCACTACCAGACCTAATATGTTTAGTGTAGTTTTCAATAGGTTTACCAGTAAAATCTAGCTTTGTTTCTACTAAGTCATTAGTTTGTAAATATTCATTAATATTCTTCGTCCAAACTATGTTTCCATATTTATCATAACCCATTGTAGTATTAACCCATTTAACAGGGTTTGTATTTAGCACTTTAGCACGGGTCACAGCGATTAAACCTTTTAGATTTGAAGTAATGTTTTCTCCCCTACTATTTGTACCCGGAACAGACACATAAGCCTCTGCTCCAATAGGTAAATATTTATCATAATAATTTATCAACAAAACCTCAGATATATTGGAGGAAGGATAACTTACGTTTGTGTAATAAATTTCTGCTCCTCCAATTGTAGATGAAGATTGGCTATTTGATAAGCGTGTTTCAAATAAATCTGAATCGTTATTGGCGTTAGTTTGGTGGGTCGAGCGAGTGGAAGAACTAATTACAATTCCCGTATATATTACACGACCTAATTGATCGTATTTTGTAAATAGCCATTTATCCTGTTTTCGTAGTTCTCCATCTTGAGTCATTATTGGTTGACCAAGATCATTATATACAATATATTCCGGTTCTTTTCCAGGTAGCTTCTTCTCAATTAAACGATTTCTAGAATCATACTTATATTGATAGCAATATTTATCAAGTATGGTCTGACTTGGTTTTACTGATGGATTGGCTTCTGGAGTTAATACATAAATCAGATTTCCAAAATCATCATATACATAATAAGTATCTAAATTTTCAACACCTTGATCTTCAACATGATTTCGCTTCAAAAGCGTTCTGTTTTGATAATCTACATAGATATCGGAATCATGTTCAGTTCCATCAGAACTTACATAGTTCTCATCTTTGGTTGTTAATTTAAATAATTGGGGTCTACGATCACTCCCCTGTCCCATAAATTGCCCATTATCTACTAAAGTGGGGTTAAAAGGATTGACTGAAGAATTATAGTCTATTGAATAATAGCGAACATGATCTGAATATTGCACAAGATTGTAGTCTTTTTTGATAGAATGGGAATTCTGATTATCAAGATTCCAATCATTACCAGGAGCACCTTCTTCCAATATTAATCCCCTAGGAGCATTTTCATAAATTACCTCAGAGTATGGGTTGAGTGTATTTTCATATTTACTTGTATTGTAAAAAGAACTTTGACTTGACATTGCTGAACTTCTAAATTTAGCTTTATCTATATCTGTTGTTGCATAAGGTAAAAAATCTTGAGGTGACCTACCTAAAGCATCATATTCATATGGAGTGACGATATCTTCTTGATTTCCTCCTCCACGCACAGCTACACTTTGTTTTATTCTCCCTAACTCGTCATAATAATCTACAGTCTCAATTTTTTGAGTTTCATTTGAAATATTCTCAGAATTCGAAATTGGCTCTAATAATTTGATTTTTTGAATATAATTTTGGTCTGTAGAATATAATACATTACCAACAACTTCAGGTAAAAAACGAATATTATCAATCGCTATATCACTTTGAGGACTTTGAGGTGCATGTCCATTAAACCTAAGCTTTATGGAGCTTCCAATATAACCTGACAAATCTATTTTAGCATTAAACCAATTCGGTCCCTGATCTCCTGTTTTTGACCAAATATTTTGCCAGGAACTACCTCCATTTGTACTAACGTCCACATATAAATCTCCCATTCCCTGGCCAAACATACTGTAATAAAAGCTAAAAACCACTGTTGAAAAATCGGGAGTAAATTCTTGTGAAACTATATATTTATCACCATATATGCTGGATGATTCGATATATATATAATAGTTGCCTTCAATTGCGGAATCAGGACCCGTATTATTTGTAGGTGTTGATCCAGAATTTCGTGACCAACCGGATATAACTTCCCAAGAACCAAAGTCAGTTTCAAAACTTTGATCTTCTGTTGGTTCCACCGCCACAGGAGGTTGGATATCCTGACAAAAACTTTGGACGGAGGTAGGGTATCCAATTTGTCCTGGAGTTAATATTTGTTCTTGAGGATCAATACTGCCTAAATCCTCAATAATTAAATACCATACGGTACTCCCATCCATATCAAAGGGATAAAAATAATTCTCCATTAATTCATCTTGATTGATATTAATAGTACTCCCTCCATTGAACATACCTTGATCCGAGCAAAGATTCGACAAACCTTGGTAATCGTCATCATCAAAAGATTTAACTCTATATCGACCTCCTTGGCTATAATTCTGATAAAATCCATTTTGACAAATATCATCTCGATAATCGTATGAAGAAATACTCTGAGGAATCAATTCCTGATATCCCTGATTAGGTTGCAATATTTCGGTTACCAGATAATATTCTGTTGTATTGTTTCGATATAATTCGTAAACATAATTACTTCGCAATCCAAATGATGTTTCTATATTATATATTACCCCTTGCTCAGAAACTCCTGAAATACACTTATTATTTACATCATTTATAGAATTTCCAAGAAATACAAAACGAGCAGCTTCGAAAATCGCTGAATTTGAACTCCCAGAAGATTTTATTATAGGATCTGCATTCATTGAAAAATTGCAAAATATCGATAAGAACATTAAAACTAATATCGACCTATAATAAGTTTGGTTAGAAATATCAGAAGTCATAATTATTGATTTTTATAGTTATAATTGTAGAATTCAAGAATATGATCGTCATCATTTTTGATCTCTTGGAGTCTATTAAATGCATCACGCTTATAGAATGATAAATTCCCATTGGCATCTATCATCCGAGTTATTCCTTCTAAAGGATCATAAGTAAATAACTGAACCTGAACAGTAGAGTTCGCGTTTGAATTTACAGCCAATCTTAATTTCTGCAACCATTCTGTCAGATCGTCTTCATCAAAGGATGAATCATCATTATCAGCTAACTGACTTAAATAGGTTAATGTTTGTCCATATGATTGGTTGAACCAGGTATTTATATTACTTAAAGAAGCTCCTGCAATTATAGCTATTATTTGATTGTTATTATATCCGTATATTAAACTTGTAGTTATTCCATTAGCATTTAATATTTCGGTAGGCAAACCGTTTTCGTTCCTCGAGATTATTTCATTTGTAGGAACTATCGTATTACTTCTAAGCTCGGTTTTAATTTTTTTTATATCTATAATACCGTTACCGAAATTTGCATATTCAAAAGTCTCTTTAGAAAAATTTCTTCCGGTGATCTCTATTTTCAAAGGATTAGAGATTCTATTTTGAGCTACAAGCTGACTTGCATAAGGCATTGATGCCGTTACAGGCATTCCATTTTGACCTGAAGAAGGATAGGTATAAGATTTTTGTGAATACCATGAAAAAGTATCTGACTCACTTAAATTTTGAGAATTATAATCCAAATCGAAATTAGAAATAATCTCTCTTTTTACCAAAGGATAGTAAGAATCGTAATATAAGTTCTTCTCGATGAAAATACCATCAGTTTCATCTTGTACATAAGAAAATTCTCCATCAATACCATATTCAGTTACCCTATGAGTTTTTAAAACAAATCTTGAAATAGGATAATTAACAGATTCTTTATACCCTCCACAGGAATTGAATTTCTCTAAGCCATTATTACTATAGGAAGTAGATGAACAACTATTCTGAACTACATTGTAATACTCCAAAGCCAGATTATCCAGAATATCTTCTTCGTAAATAAATCTCTGATATCTAACAATTTTATTTGATGCATTGTAGGAAGCATCTGTTTCAATCTTCCCCCGCATAAAATCATGATCTATTCGAATTCGACTTTGTGTGAGGTTATCCCAAAGTGCACTTACTGAAATATGGGAAGAAGAATAAGTCTTTGTAGGTTCCTCATCATCATTATCATAATAACTAATTACTCGCTTACCATTATTGCCACCAATATTCGTTTCTGTAGCACTGGGATAATAAACAAAACTTCCTTGATTAAACTGAATTTCTGTTCTTGGTGTAGAAAATATATCTATTCCCAATTGATTTGATAAAGTACTTAAGCTTGAAGGCGTAGAAAAGGAATTGGTTTTAATATTATAGGCAGCATATTGTGGCATATTACCAATTTTACCCACTGGATACGTGTACTCCCAAGTTTGATTAGGACTTTCAACGCTTTCCAGTGTCTGTGACTTCAGCCTTAAACCTCCACCATTTATAATTTGACCGTTATAATTAAATTGATTCAATTCATATTCAAATTTTCTTGATCCGCCTGTAGGCTGAACAATCTCCTTTAAGGAATAGGTTTTGGCATAATTTAAATTAGACAATAAAGAAAAATTACCCCCTAAAGATATACCTGAGCTAGAATTAAATGGATTTATTGAATAATCCTTATAATATAATTTAGGTACCGGATTCGATATTGAAGAAGAATAACTTCCATTATTATATCCTAGAAAATCATACGCATAACTATCTCTCGGAGGCATCGTATAATTTTCATTATAAATAAATGTATATCCGGGCATACTCACCCCATTCTTTCCCACTTCTCTAACTTCCTGAAGTTTTAAGCGTTTTGAGGTAACACTGCTAGTGTTGATCGATGATTGAAAGTAGCCATAAATTAATTCATACTTTTTAATAATATTTCCAAAATTATTTTTAATCTGAACTTCATCTAATTGCTTTTCACCGGGATTATCAAGTCTATCGGTATTGTATATAAAATCAATCTCTCCTCCGTTAAAATCAATTTTGGTTAATCGATGTGTTGAGATTAACTTAGTTCCTCTATTAATTGTATTGTAATTACCATTTGAGCCCCTTGATTGAGCTCCTCCACCATAAGACTTAATTATTTCTGGCACTTCATCATAGTAAGAACTAAAATATTCGTCGTAGGTATAAATAATTTTCTCTCCAGTTTTTAGATTCTCAATTTCACTTAATCTGAAAGAATTAATTTGAAATCCATTAATCACCTCTTCAATAGTTGATGCTGGATTCACTACTGCTTGAGTATATTCAGGAAAATTAAATGTATATTTTATTCCCGAAAGATTAGTGATCTCTAAACTTGTGATACCCCATATTGAAGGTGTTGACTTCTGCGTACCGTTCTCAGTATAATAAATTTTAGGATTTGTACCGAAAGTCAGGTTTATTTCATTTCGTTCCGCATGAAGCTCAACGGGGGTTCCCCCTGGCGTTAAGTAAAATTCTGTACTGAGACCGGGAGCATCAATTTGAAATATATCTGGCACTGCATCATTGGAAGGATTAATTGTTGCCGAACCATAATCTGAATAGGGGTTTATATTTGCTAGCCATCCTCCAGGGGTTAGGTAGTTTGAAGTAGGAGTTTTTTTGTAGGCTGCATCAAAATCCGATAAGTCTTTGACAGATCTAACAAGTGCTCCCGATCCTGAAAGACTCCAGTTCAATCCATAATTTGCTGCCATTTCTGCTACTTTCACACCTCCCATATTATAATTTAAACCAATTGGAATATTAATAGGTCCAAAATCAATATTATAAATAGGAACAGATACATTCACCTTTCCAACGAAAGTATTTGCCGGGAGCATTGAAGACTGAATAAATGATGAAATTTCAGGGGAATGAACAGTTGGTGCGATAATTTCATTAGCTAGTAAATGATCATTACTACTAAGAAATACATCCTCCTGTGCTTGAGCTTTTGGCACCAATAGTATCAAAAGCATCACAAACTTGATTTTGGATATGAGTTGGAACATAAAATTAGATATTTATTTCAAGTATTATTTTTTTATTTAAAAACTTCTAAAGTTGAATTCTAATGCCGATTTTGAAGAGATGACTTTCTAATTGGTTAATTTTTTCCAATTCCATGATCTAAAATCTCGAACAAGAATTTTTTGAGGTGAGCTAACCAATTCACTTTTCCATATTTAGTTCTGAAATTCTCAAACAATATTAAAAACATATTAAATGATATAAAAACTTAAAACCATACTATTAGTAAGGTTTTAAGTTTTTAAATACCATATCCGTTTTTTACTATTGTAAAAGGAAAATGTAATATGAAAACGAGAAGATTAAAAGCTTTTAACCTACAGGAGATGCTGATAGTTCTGGTAATTATCGGGATATTACTATTAATAGCATTACCTAATTTTATGCCATTAATTAGTAAAACCAAGGCTCAGGAAGCAAAAATTCAACTCAAGTACATTTCTAATCTTCAGCAACAATATCAATTTTTACATTCCAAATACTCGGGAACTTTTGACGATATCAGCTACGAAGCTCCACTAACGGTTAAGGATAATGGGAATGCTAACTACAAATATGAAATCATCGAAGCCAGCTTAAACAATTACAAAGTCCGGGCAACTGCGGTTGTAGATTTCGATGGAGACGGAATTTTCGATGTTTGGGAAATTGATAAAAATGGTAATCCAGAACAAATTGTTAAAGACTAATGCATGTGGATAATCAATATCTGTATCAGCTTAATTCTGGGGACGATCACCTATCAGGATCTCACCTCTCGATCGGTATACTGGTTTTTATTTCCTATGCTCGCTATCACGGGCTGTTATTATCATTTTAATCGTTCCGGGAGCACCACAGTCACTTTACTTTTTATCGGTCTTAATCTGATAATTATTAGTAGTGTACTTTTATGTGTTTGGATTTACAGTCGTATCAAGTTAAAACGCAAAATGCAGGACACTTTCGGGCTTGGTGATATTCTTTTTTTTATTGCCATGGCACTTTGTCTCCCCACACCAAGTTTTATTATCACTTTTTGCTTTAGCCTGATTTTAAGCCTGGCGTTGCATTTAGTGTTCACAAAAGAGAAAAGCGTTCCATTAGCCGGTTTTATGAGTATTCATTACATCAGTGTATACCTTATCGACCTACTTGGAGTCTATCCAAATCTATTTTATTAAGCATATGGCAGGCCTGTTACATACCGACCTTAAGCAACTTATAACCGCAGAGGAAGCTTATGCCTATCGCATTATCCCCAGTAGTTATACTCAAGAAAGCATTCGTTTTCTAAGCGATACTTCCTCGCAAGAAGCACTTGTTCAGGAACTATCGATTATCTATAATAAAAATATACACATTGAGCTTACGACTCCGGATACACTGACGGAACTTTTAGCCAAAAATTACCGGAAATCAAGCCAGTCGGAGACTTTAGATTATAACTTAAATTTCCTTGAAAAACTATTGATTACCGCAAAGAATTATGGTTCCAGTGATATTCATATAGAACCGTATGAAAAATATAGTCGGGTTCGATTTCGTATTGACGGTCATTTAATTGAACAATTTAAAGTTAATCAATCGCAATATCCTCAGATTGTTAACCAGGTAAAGATTAAAGCAGGCTTAGACATTTCTCAAAAAAGGCTTTCTCAGGATGGAAGAATTGCTATCAATGCAGAAGGCAATGAATTCGATATCCGGGTATCCTGTCTACCTACGTTACATGGGGAAAAAATTGTTATGCGTATATTAAAGCGGGATACTTCGGATATTAACCTCGAACACCTAGGCTTCACCAAAAAAGAATTACAGGTCTATAAAGAGGGGATTAAAAATCCTAACGGCATTATTTTAATATCCGGTCCAACAGGATCCGGAAAAACGACCACTTTATATGGCACCCTCAAGCTCCTTAATGCAAAAAACGGTCATAGTATA
>NZ_ARYN01000026.1 GCF_002094855.1 Zunongwangia atlantica 22II14-10F7 | reverse complement strand
GGATATCCTGATTGCCTGTACAGATAATCTCAAAGGCTTTACCCAGGCCATCTTAAGCGTATACCCAAAGGCTCAGGTGCAGCTTTGTATTGTACACCAAATCCGTAACTCTCTCAAATATGTAGCCTCGAAGGATCAGAAGGAGTTTATGAAAGACCTGAAGAAAGTGTATAGAGCCGTCACTAAAGATGTAGCCGAAGATGAATTATTGAACCTGGAAGAGAAATGGGGGAGTAAATATCCTGTGGTCATTGAAAGCTGGCAGCGCAACTGGGAACAGCTATCCCAGTATTTTGAGTATACAGAACCCATCCGAAAGATTATTTATACCACCAATGCAGTGGAAGGCTTCCATCGCCAAATTAGAAAAGTCACCAAAACAAAAGGTGCTTTCACTAATGATATGGCACTGCTCAAGCTAGTCTACCTGGCCACAAGAAACATTGAGAAAAAATGGACCGCTCCTTTGCATAACTGGAGCCTTACGATTCAGCAATTTTATATTAAATTTGGAAACCGGATACCGCTGGACATAAACGCCAATTCCTCTGGGGCTAGCCCCAGAGGAATTGAAACATCAGACAGAGTTTAATTTACAGACCCAAATAAAATTCAAAAATTGAATAAGCCGTCGATCTCGACGGCTTATTGTCTTTATGTTCTTGCTTCTTAGAACACATCTGTAACACTACCATCTCCTTCTACAGGAATACTCAATGCTTCATCATCATAAACATCATATGATGGCCCATTTTCAACTATCCGAGCTCTACATTGAGATTCACCTTCATTACAATCAAGTGCAGGAATTTGGTATGGTGTTCCATTCACATCAGCATAATCATATTGTTGCTGATCCATTTCGTTGTTGAAGTTTGCATTCCCAGCAATTGCTAGACTTATAGCAAACATAAATGTCAAAATTGGTAAAAACATTCTCTTAAATTTCATAATTTGGAATTTAAATGGTTAAACAAATGCCTACTTTTTTCTACAGGTGTTCGGCTTTTTTCCTGATCTATCGCGATAATTTTTTTGACGGAGAAAGTAAATAAATACCGGACAGAGCGAGCGCTTCGCTAAACAGATTAAATAGGAAATGCTGTTTCCAACTCATTTCTGCTAATATTCCACCACAACTACATGGTTGTTGCATTGGAAATATTACAATCCATCCGGTATACATTATGAAAACAAAAATTAAAATCCCCGCACTTATAAGCCCGGTATATCTGAATTTAGAAAAACACAGGCTCAAGGCTGTCGCAATTTCCAGGGCTGGAAGTCCCCAACTTAATATTAAAGCCAACGGCTTTCCGAAATAAAGTGGCGTATTCCTCAAACTGGTATAAAGCGGATCAACATCAATGAGTTTAGATCCTCCCGTATAGGCAAACAGCAATATAAAATAGCATATTATTCCGTGCAGCACGTTTTTCCGTTTCGTATGCGCTAACCCCAGCCATTGTGTTTTCCCTTTCAACATTCCATCTTACTTTTGAATCTTAATCCTTTCTTGTAATGGATTAAAATTATATATAAATATTTTGTAATGAGGAAGATATGTTTAGTGATTAGGGTTTGTCATCTAGTTTTCTAATTTCTGAAGGACTAATTCCGTAGGTCTTTTTAAATAAGGCAGAAAAAGTTGAGGTATGTGGAAATCCGAAGAGTATTGCTATAGTCTCAACATTTTCATCGGTACTGCTAAGCATCAGTCGCGCATGATGCAAACGCTCCTTACGGTGATAGCTATAAATAGTATCATTATATAGCTCTTTAAAGCCTTTTTTTAGTTTATCCTGATTCATAAACATTGCTAAAGCCAGTTCTTCTATAGTCGGTAATTTTTCCTGTAAATGTTGATCAATATAGAATTTAAGCTTTTGAATAGTTTCAAAGTCTTCCTTGGTTTTTAATATTTTAAGGGGAGTTTCCTTCGCTTTCTTATGTTGTAAGACTTTGCGCTGCTCCTTACTTATCATTAATGGATTAGACTCGATAATCTGTGAGCCTACAATTAAATAATGATCTTTTAGTTTGGAATACTGAATATGGAATAAGGTACAAAATAGTTCCTGAGATAAGCCTTTATTAGTTGTGAAGTTTATACGAAAAGGACAGCTTTGTCGCTTGTTATTGGGGGAGCTTTTGAACTTTTTCCTGAGGATCTCAAGATCATCCTGATGAATTAAATCGAATATCGATACCTTTCCTGGAAAAATGGTATGAGGTATCGGAAATGAAGTTGTTATTAGTTTGTATTGAGGGTCTAACAGAAAGAAGTACTGCATAATACAGCGCTGTACTCCAGATCCAGTGCCAAGTATAAATGGATTATAAGCATGGCCAAAATCATCGTTAAGCATATTTATGGAACTAATAATATCTTCAATATCATCGTTATGATCAGATCTCGGTATTCTATGGGAGAAGTTACCCGAAGCCATTAATAGCAATACTTCTTTAATTGCCTTAAGCCTTTTTAAATTTTCAGGTTGGTTCATGGTATTGTGAATTAGGTTAAGTTACAGCTGGTGTATATAGGCTTTTCCTTCAGCAGGGTTTCTAAAAACCCGTATAGGAAAACCGAACTTTCGGCTAATTTTATAATATTTTGCAAAGGTCTCGGTACGATGCTCATCAACGATAAAGGCAATTGCGATGATTCCTAATATACCTTCTTTGGTCAGGTATATTCTGGCATTATAATCTACTTTTAAAAGTCCTCGAATATCACAATAGACGGCATATTCCTTTGATTGCTGAAACTGAAGTCGATCCGCAACAATTTTTTTGGCGCCCTGGAGGTTAAGTATTGTATTTGGTTTAAAAATTACATAAAGAATATGATCTTCAATCCAGAACTCCGCATAAATATTCGAGTAATGCTTCTGCATTTGAATATGATTTGGGGGGAGTTGAAGATTCTAAGTTAATCAAATTGCTTAAAATTTAATTATCAAAGAAGAAGTGATTCATATATAACAGGAATTATTTATGCAGAAGTATTTTTATAAATTCATCCTGTTTCTGGTAGTTATAGGAGGGTGTAAACTAATTTTTTTAGAAGGTGCCAATGCATTGAAAACTTTAAAAGTTCTGAGTGTAATCATGGAGATACAATGCTTTATTTGATATTATAATACTGATCATTAAATCTCGCGCTGAATTTTGAGGATAACCACTACGATAGTGGAAGAATATAGTAAATAATACCCAATGAAACTATGTATACTAACTAAGTATTCGGCACGCATATGGAGCAGGGGAGAATACTAGTAAGCATTTAGGTTACTTAAACCTATTTCTTAAAATATAGGTCAAATTCAATTTCTATTTCTTCTTTCACTTTTATTAATCCGAAAATCTTTTTAGGTGGTTCCAGTTTAAAGTCATCAATATTTAAGTGAATAATGCCTTTATAATTCGATTTAGAATGGTCGATTTTCACCGGAACCTTATACAGTTTTGTAATTCCTGCAATTTCAATATTTAATGAAATTAATGCTGAATTTTGAGATTGGAGTTTAAGTTCTTTTAGATTTAAATAGATAAAAGGATATTTTTCAGCTTTAATAAGAGCTTCAAAATCTCGATTTATTGGTCGGCTTCCACAATCAAAAGCCTTGGCATTAAGTTTTAGTGAAGTATTTTGGAAAATAAGGTTTTGTTGCTCTCTTTCAAAGCTTGCGATTAACTTCTCTGGTAATTCGGTAGGATTAAAAATACAGTTGAAGCTGTTAATGTTGGTGTCTCCGCTAATTTTTAGCTGAGATTGTTTAGAAATAAGCAATGTTTTTTGCTCCAGGTTTTGGGAAAAGATAGTTGTACTAAATAAAAAAAATAAAAGAATAGCTACAGTTCTCATTATAAGGGGATTTAATGAAAAAATAAGAAAAATAAAAAGGAGAGCGATAAACTCGCTCTCCTAATGTAATTGGAATTTATCTAAAAGCTAATTACGGCTTCAATTGTTGCACCACTAAATTGTCCTTCATTTAAAATGCTTGTTTGGCTAAAGTCATCGTAGTTTTGAACTACATATTCAGCTTTTAATAGGATGTTGTCTGTCATAAACCATCCTGCTGCAGCCTGGAATCTATTGATGTTTACATCTTGTCCTGAAGGATCTTCAGCATCAAGTACATTGTAACGAGCACCGATGTAAATGTTTTCATCAAGTCCAAATCTATAGATTAATTCACCTGCATATTGGTTAGCGGTACGATCATCTACTTCAGCGCTACTCTTTCCTGTAGCAGTTTCTATTGTTCCGAAGAATTCAAGACCTCTATATTTCACGAAAGGGTTAATCATAATTGCAGTGATTTCGTTAGATAATCGAGGATCGTATCTTGAAGCTCTAAAATCGTCACTTTCACTACCTAAGGCTTGCATTACATTGTAATATCTTGCACCTGCTCTATCTGCACTGTATAAGTAGGTATTTGGAATGTAGCCAGTGTTGTACATAGATCCAGTAAGACGTAATCTAAGATCATCATTAATTTGTTTGTCATATCCTAGTTTAGCTAAAAATGAAGCGCCTCCGGTTTTACCATAATCATTTTCTGATACAGATTGGTTTAATTTACCGTTTGTAAAACCTACCATTCCTATAAATCCATTACGACGGTAGTATAGTTCAGCTCCAATTTCTGTAGTGAATGCATCCATGATTAAGTTACCAACAAATGGGTTATAAATGGCTTGTGCGTTATCAGATCTACGGAAGTGAGCATCACCATAGTTGTTTTCCATATGACCTATTTTAATAGTCGTGTATTTCATAAAGTCTTCTAAAAAGCCTTCGTGCACGAAGTTTAATTTATCAACTAATAAATACCCACCTTTTACATAAGGTTCGTTGTGGTGTCTAGAAGATAGGTAGGTACGAAGGTGCATTCTGATCCCATCGTAAAGTGCTACGTCTATATCGAAGTTGGCAGTAGGTAAGTTAAAGTTTTCACCAATTCCTTGTATTTGATAGCCTTCTAAATTAGCATTTTCGTTATCTAAAGCTTGGAACTGTAAGGCAAAAGCACCACCAATTCTAACGTCTAAGCCATCAAAAGAAGATATAGTGTCTTTTGGTGCTTCAAAAACATTTATACCATTTCTATCAGGCTCGCGATAGTTGTCAAGACTTCTGTTGTTTTGAGCTTCCATGTTTAGTCCAATGAAAAGGAAAGCTGCAATAGCGGAGATTTTAAATATAGTTCTCATGTTAATAAAATTATGTTGTTGATTATTGGTTTACTTGAAAATTGAAGTTTATGGTAACTTCTTCACCTGTTTTGATAGTACCCATTAGCGCTGTTGGAGGTTCAATGCCAAAGTCTGTCATATTGATGGTGTGTTTTCCAGAAATTTCTACACCCTGACTCGCTTTTTTAGTACTTACAGGAATGGCAACTGTTTTTGTTTTACCATTTATAGTAAGTTTTCCTGTTATTTTACTTGCACTTACTTCAGTTGAAGAAAACTTTACAGTTGGATAATCATCTTCATTAAGCGCTTTGTAAGCATTTTTGTCCATCCCGCCTTTACCACTTTCTAGTGATTTTACAGGAATTTCAACTGAAATTTTTGAAACATTTCCACTGTTGGTTTCTACGTTTGCAACAGCTTTTTGTGAGGTCATTTCCCAATCATGAATGTTTGAGGTTCCTTCAACAAGAATTTCAGTTTTAATTGGTTTTAAATTTTGACTGTTTACTGATGCTCCTACGAAAAGAATAATAAGAAGAGCGAGTACTGAATAATAGTTAAGGGATTTTGTTCTCATGGCTTTGTTGATTTTTTTGTTTGAGACAAATTTCCTCCAATAGGTCATTTTAAATTATGACAATTATCATGTTTCGTAAAAATTACGGTTAAATCTTGCGAAGTTGCCGACTATAACGATGTAATTTCGATACGATTTAGATATATCCTTAAATCTTTTCAAATAATTACTTTCATATACTCAATTCGTGTTAAAACATTTATATTTATACCTTCAAAATTCGCATAAGCTAATATTGTTTAAGAAAACTCCCCCTAATACGTTTTTTTAAATTACTTACCCCAAATTAGTTTTGAGCTTTTAAACTAAATTTATTGGTATGCCTTGGTATGTAATTTATACAAAACCAAAATCAGAAATAAAAACAGCAAAAAGGCTGAAAAAAATAGGGGTGAATGTTTTTTGTCCTGTTCAAAATGAAATAAGGCAATGGAGTGATCGTAAGAAGAAGTTTACTGTTCCACTGTTTACATCCTACCTGTTTGTACAATTAGAAGAAAAAGAACGAGCTAAAGTTTTTGATGTTCCTGGGGTAAATAATTATTTATTCTGGCTTGGGAAACCTGCGATTGTTCGTGATACTGAAATTAAGCTGATAAAAAATTGGTTAGAGGACGATTTAATAGATGAGGTGAAGGTATCTAATTTAAAACCGGGGGACCATCTTACGATAAAGAATGGAGCTTTTAAAAATAAGGAGGCAACTATTCAGCAAATAGGAAAAAGAAAATGCAAGCTGATTTTGTCTAATTTGGGAATTTTGCTAGAGGCAAAAATTAGCGAAGTATGCATATCTTAAGTTTTTGTTAATTGTTAAAAATAACCTATTGCTTATTAGATTATCAATAATAAAGTTAATAGCTTTTTGAAATTAAGATAATAGTAACGAAAGCTTAAATTTTATCTTGGCTAAATTAACATTTATTTATAGGTTAGTGGTCTATAAATAAATAGATTTGGCGTTCGATTTTATGAAAAATACTTAATTAATGAAATGAAGATCTTGGATGTTTAATACTAAACAAAGCGGTCTTTTTTTCTTTTTGAAGTAAGTTAAGAATTAGTGCTTTGGAGATTTTATGTGTGACTCCTGTGGCGAAGCCGTGAAAAATTTTATTTTTAAGTAAACTAACTAATCAAAATATGAGTGCAACTTATCATGTAATTCTAACGGGAGGTGTTGGTAGCCGTTTATGGCCACTTTCCAGAAAATCACAGCCGAAACAATATTTAGAGATTTTTAAGAATGATTCACTATTTGAATTGGCCGTAAAACGAAATCAAAAGTTTTCAGATGGTTTAATAGTGGTTGGTAATAAGGATAATAGAAATCTATCTATTAAAAGTTTGGAAAAACTTAAGATAGAGAAATATTACGAGATTGTGGAGGCGACACCAAGAAATACGGCTCCTGCGATAGCATTTTCAGCTTTTCAGGTCGAAGCAGATGATATTTTGGTTGTTACGCCGGCAGATCATATTATTAAAGCAGATGAAAATTATGATAAAGCGGTTTCAAAAGCTATTAAATTAGCTGAAGAGGGTAATATTGTAACTTTTGGAGTTAAACCAACAAGACCAGAGACTGGTTATGGTTATATTGAAAGCGAAGGTCAATCTGTATTATCCTTCCGTGAAAAGCCAAATTTAGAAACCGCAAAGGAGTTTTTACATCGAGGTAATTTTCTATGGAATAGCGGTATGTTTTGCTTTAAGGCTGGTGTTTTTCTTTCTGAATTAGAAAAATATGAACCAAAAGTGTATAAAAGCTCTAAAGAAGCTTTTGAAAAATCACAGGAAGGCAAGCTTGATGAGGCTTTATCTATGGAGATTCCGTCGATTAGTGTCGATTATGCGGTAATGGAGCGAAGTGAGCTCATTAAAGTAGTTAATGCTGAATTTGAGTGGAGTGATATGGGAAGCTTTGAAGCCGTTTATGACTATTTTGTAGAGTCTGGATATCCAACAGATGCCGATGGAAATATGGTGATAGGTTGTGATAAGTTTACTGCTTTTGTAGGTATGAGGAATAGTATATTTGTAAATACAAAAGATGCTATTTTAATTTTAGCTAAAGAAGCTTCTCAGGATGTTAAGGGAGTTTATCAACAATTAGTGGATGAACAATCAGAACTTATTCAATAATTCAAATGGACAACCAAATTAAATAATAAAAATAACCTATGAATGGGTAATGTTATTCCTCATAAATATGAAATCACCAGAGGTAAAAGGGCTTTGTTGAAGAAGCAAAAACCACTTGTTGTTTGGTTTAGTGGTCTTTCGGGCTCCGGGAAGTCAACATTAGCAAATTTGCTGGAAAAGAAACTGTTTGCAGAAGGATTTCATACTTATATACTTGATGGGGATAATATTCGTTTAGGTCTTAATAAGGATCTTGGTTTTGATCAGAATTCCAGAAATGAAAATATTAGAAGAATAGCCGAAGTTTGTAAACTTTTTCTAGATAGCGGATTGATAGTAATCGCTGCGTTTATAACACCAAAGGAGAAGGATAGAAGAATTATTGAGTCTATTTTAGGAGATCAGTATTTAGAAGTTTTTGTAGATACTCCGTTAGAAGTTTGTGAGAGGAGGGACGTGAAAGGATTGTATAAAAAAGCAAGAAATGGTGAAATTTCAAATTTTACAGGAATATCATGCGATTTTGAAATTCCTTTGAATCCAGATTTACATATTAAAACCGAATCAGAAGGAGCTGAAGAAAGCATTGGTAGAATATTTCAGTATATTCACGGCCGAATAAATGAAAATTGAAAAATGAAAAAGTATTATCTGAATTATTTAGATGAACTTGAATCAGAAGCAATATATGTATTGCGAGAAGTTTGGGCACAGTTTGAAAATCCTGTGATCCTTTTTTCCGGAGGAAAAGATTCTATATTAGTTACTCACTTGGCTAAAAAAGCTTTTTATCCAAGTAAAATTCCATTCTCTTTATTACACGTAGATACGGGGCATAATTTTCCCGAAACAATTGCTTTTAGAGATGATTTGGTTGAAAAACTTGGAGTTAAACTTTTAGTGGGTTCTGTGCAGGAATCTATTGATGAAGGCCGCGTTCAGGAAGAAAAAGGAAAGAATGCAACAAGAAATGCCCTGCAAATCACTACGCTTTTAGATGCGATTGAAGATAACAAAATTGATTGCGCAATTGGTGGAGGTCGTAGAGATGAAGAAAAAGCTCGTGCAAAAGAGCGATTTTTCTCACATAGAGATGACTTTGGGCAGTGGGATCCTAAGAATCAACGTCCTGAATTGTGGAATCTTCTAAATGGAAAATATTTTGAAGGTGAACATTTTAGAGCATTCCCTATCAGTAACTGGACTGAAATGGATGTTTGGAATTATATAAAAAGGGAAAATATTCAAATTCCATCCCTTTATTTCGCTCATCAAAGAGAGGTGGTGTGGAGAAATAGTTCCTGGATTCCGGTTTCAGATTTTCTGAAATTAGAAGAAAACGAAGAGGTTTTTTCAAAGAAAATCAGATTTAGAACCTTGGGTGATATCACAATCACTGGAGGAATAGAGTCTGATGCTGATACTTTAGAAAAAATCGCAGAGGAAGTTTCAACTATGCGAAAAACAGAGCGTGGAGATCGATCAGACGATAAGCGATCTGAAACGGCAATGGAAGACAGAAAAAAACAAGGTTATTTTTAATAAAATAGGTCGAAGACCTTAAGATATAAGTTACAATGGAAATTAGTAATAATCAGTTATTACGATTTACAACTGCGGGTAGTGTAGATGATGGTAAGAGTACTTTAATAGGCAGACTTTTATATGATTCCAAGTCGATTTTTGAAGATCAGTTGGAGTCGGTTACTGCAACAAGTTCTAAAAAAGGGCATGAGGGTGTTGATTTAGCACTTTTTACAGATGGTCTAAAAGATGAAAGAGAACAGGGCATTACGATTGATGTTGCGTATCGATATTTTACCACCCCAAAAAGAAAATTTATAATTGCGGATACTCCTGGTCATATTCAATATACCAGAAATATGGTAACAGGAGCATCGACCGCTAATGCAGCAGTAATTCTTATAGATGCCAGAAATGGAGTAATCGAGCAAACTAAGAGACATTCTTTTATAGCTTCTCTTTTGAATATTCCTCATTTAGTAGTCTGCGTAAATAAAATGGACTTAGTTGATTATTCTGAAGAAGTTTTTAATAAAATTACGAGTCAGTTTGAAGAATTCAGCAGTAAATTATTGATGAAAGATGTACGATTTATTCCAATTAGCGCTTTAGAAGGTGATAATGTGGTAAATAAATCAGATAATATGAGTTGGTATGCTGGCGGAACATTGCTTAATGTTTTAGAAACGCTACATATTAGTAGTGATATTAATAAAATTGATGCCAGATTCCCAGTTCAAACAGTATTAAGACCGCAGTCTGATGAATTTAGAGATTATAGAGGTTATGCAGGTAGAATTGCGAGCGGAATTTATAGAAAAGGAGATGAAGTGGCTGTTTTACCTTCAGGTTTTACTTCAAAAATTAAATCAATTAATACCGGTGAGATCGAAGTTGAAGAAGCTTTCGCTCCAATGTCTGTTGCTCTTACATTAGAAGATGATATAGATATTAGTCGAGGAGATATGATTGTTAAAAAGAACAATCAGCCAGAACCTTCACAAGAGTTTGATGTAATGTTATGTTGGTTAAATAATGATGCAGCAAAGCCACGTGCTAAGTATATTATTCAGCATACTTCGAATGAGGAAAGAGCGATGATCAAATCTGTGGTTTATAAGGTAGATATCAATTCCTACGAACGGGAAGAAGGTGATGAAAGCTTAAAAATGAATGATATCGCTCGGGTTAAAATTCGGACTACAAGAAGATTAATGATCGATTCTTATCGTGATAATAGAAATACCGGAAGCATTATTCTAATTGATGAAGGTACTAATGAAACTGTAGCAGCAGGGATGATTGTTTAATTTGGAAAATCAATATTTAGAGATAGCGATTAATGCAACTTTTAAGGCCGCAAAGGAAGTAATGTCTATTTATCGTGACGGGAGTTTTGATGTAGAAATAAAATCAGATAACTCACCTCTGACCAGAGCTGATAAAGCTGCACATCTAATTATAAAAAAGGAGCTTGAAAAAACTGGAATTCCGATCCTTTCTGAAGAAGGAAAACATTTACCTTATGAAGAAAGAAAATATTGGGATAAACTTTGGATTGTAGATCCTATAGATGGTACTAAAGAATTTATCAAGAAGACGGGGGAATTTACGATCAATATCGCCCTGGTAGAGAATCAAAAACCTATAATGGGAATCGTTTATGCGCCGGCTTTAAAACTTATTTACTGGGGGTCGCAGGCAGGATCGTATAAGTTGAGTGAGGTTTCGAATTTAGCAGATTTTGAAAGTAATTTAGAAGAAAAACAAAGATTGCCTTTACAGGATCAGAAAGAAGCCTTTGTAATTGCTGCAAGTAAATCACATTTAACCGAAGCTACAAAGAGATTTATTGATCGAAAACGAGATGAATTATTTGATGTAGAAGTTATTTCAAAGGGTAGTTCTTTAAAAATCTGTATGGTGGCAGAAGGTGCTGTTGATTGCTATCCGAGGTTTGGAGCCACCATGGAATGGGATACTGCGGCAGGGCATGCAATCTGTCGTAATGCGGGCGCTCAGATTTTGGATCTGAACCAAAATCCTTTAGTATATAATAAAATAGATCTTAGGAATGCGGAGTTCCTTTGCAAGAATTAATATAGTAACTAACTAAAAAGTAATAAAAATGAAGGTTAAGAATATCTGCTGTATAGGAGCTGGTTATGTTGGAGGACCAACAATGTCAGTTATCGCTCAAAAATGCCCGGAAATAAATGTTACTGTAGTAGATCTTAATGAAAAAAGAATTGCTGCTTGGAACGATAAAGATGTTGAAAATATTCCTATTTACGAGCCAGGTTTATCTGCGGTAGTTGAGGACGCAAGAGGGCGGAATCTTTTCTTTTCTACAGATGTGGATGAGGCGATCGATCAGGCGGATATGATTTTTATTTCCGTTAATACACCAACCAAAACTTATGGAATTGGTAAGGGAATGGCAGCAGATTTAAAATGGATTGAATTATGTGCCCGGCAGATAGCCAGAGTGGCTACTTCAGATAAAATAGTGGTAGAAAAATCGACTTTGCCGGTAAGAACAGCTCAGGCTTTAAAGAATATTCTGGATAATACTGGTAACGGAGTTAACTTTCAAATCCTGTCAAATCCTGAGTTTTTAGCTGAAGGTACTGCAGTAGATGATTTGTTAAAACCAGATAGAGTATTAATTGGTGGTGATCTGGATACCGAAAAAGGTAAGGATGCAATGCAGGCTTTAGTAGATGTCTATGCGCATTGGGTGCCTCAGACAAATATACTTACCACAAATGTTTGGTCTTCTGAGTTGTCGAAGTTAACAGCGAATGCTTTTTTAGCTCAGCGTGTTTCAAGTATTAATGCAATGTCAGAACTTTGTGAGGTAACTGGTGCAGATGTTAATGAAGTAGCTAAAGCCGTGGGAATGGACTCTAGAATTGGTCCTAAGTTTTTAAAGGCTTCCGTTGGTTTTGGTGGATCATGCTTTCAAAAAGATATTTTGAACCTGGTGTATATCGCTAAAAGTTTTGGTTTAAACGAAGTGGCTGATTATTGGGAACAGGTGATATTGATGAATGATCACCAGAAAAGAAGATTTGCGGCTAATATCGTAAAGACACTTTATAACACTGTTTCAGGAAAAAAAATAGCGATGCTGGGTTGGGCATTTAAAAAAGATACTAATGATACTCGAGAGGCGGCTTCTATTTATGTGGCGGACTATTTATTAAATGAACAGGCAGAAATAGTTGTTTACGATCCAAAAGTTACTGAAGAACAAATTTATGGAGATTTAGATTATTTAGGATCTAGACCCGATGAAGAAAACAGGAAATTGGTTAAAGTTGTAAATACGGCTAAAGAAGCCTGTAGTGAGGCACATGCCATTGCACTTATGACTGAATGGGATGAATTTCTAGAGATCGATTGGCAAGCGGTATACGAAAATATGTTGAAACCTGCATTTTTGTTTGATGGGCGTAAACTCCTGGATAAACATAAAATGAAAGATTTAGGTTTTAAATTTTATGCGATAGGAAACTAATCGAATAATAAATTCGGGATGAATAATTACATTTAATATTTAAGATATGGATAAAAATTCTAAAATATATTTAGCCGGACACCGGGGTATGGTTGGAAGTGCGATTTGGAGAGCTTTAGAAAAAAGAGGCTATACAAATTTAATTGGTAGAACGAGTGCTGAGCTGGATCTTAGAAACCAAGCAGAAGTGAATGCTTTTATTTCTGAAGAAAAACCGGATGTAATTATTGATGCCGCTGCTCGGGTAGGAGGAATTTTAGCTAATAATGATCATCCCTACACATTTTTAATGGAGAATCTGCGAATCCAAAATAATCTGATAGAAGCAGCTCATCACTTAGAAGTGAAAAAATTTATCTTCTTGGGGAGTTCTTGTATCTATCCAAAATTTGCCCCACAACCATTAAAGGAATCTTATTTGCTTACAGGACCACTAGAGCCTACCAATGAATGGTATGCCATAGCCAAAATAACGGGAGTTAAGGCATGTCAGTCAATAAGAAAGCAATTCGGGAAAGACTTTGTAAGCCTGATGCCTACCAATTTATATGGTACCCATGATAACTTCGATCTTAAAACCTCCCATGTTTTACCAGCGATGATACGCAAATTTCATGAAGCTAAAGAAAATAATAATAGCACAGTGGAATTATGGGGAAGCGGTTCTCCAATGCGGGAGTTTTTATTTGTTGACGATATGGCCGCAAGCGTTGTATTTGCTTTAGAAAACGTACTTCCAGATCATTTATATAATGTAGGTACAGGTGTGGATATTACCATAAAGGAGTTAGCTGAGATAATTCAGCAAAAGGTTGGTCATACAGGTGACATTGCTTGGGACAGTGCGAAGCCGGATGGAACGCCCCGTAAATTAATGGATGTTTCCAAAATGCATGATCTTGGATGGAAACATAAAGTCGATCTTGAAGAAGGAATTGAAAAGACCTACAAATGGTTTCTTGAAAATATAGATAATTTTAAGCAGGTAAAAATGTAAAGTAATTACATAGACTAAACTCTTTTAATTATAAAACATATATTGAATTTAATAGTTAATCTACTTTTTAAAATATAAACTAAGTGTTGTAATAAGAAAATTAATTCAAGTTTTTAAATAGCTTATTACTCGGAAATTACTACTTACTAAATACCAAAAAATATGAAAGTCGCACTAATCACAGGGATTACAGGTCAGGATGGGTCTTATTTAGCCGAATTATTATTAGAGAAAGGCTATATGGTTCATGGAATCAAAAGAAGAGCCTCTTTGTTTAACACTGATAGAATAGATCATTTATATCAGGATCCGCATGATCCGAATCAACGCTTAAAGTTACACTATGGTGATTTAACGGATTCTATGAATTTAACGCGTATTATTCAGGAGACGCAACCTGATGAGATCTATAATTTAGGAGCGATGTCTCATGTGAAGGTATCTTTTGATTCTCCGGAATACGTGGGAAATGTTGATGGATTAGGTACACTAAGAATTTTAGAGGCAGTGCGCTTATTAGGACTAGAAAAGAAAACCAGAATTTATCAGGCTTCTACTTCAGAACTTTATGGCGGTTTACCGGAAAATAAGAACGCAAATGGTTTCTACGACGAAACCTGTCCTTTTTATCCCAGATCTCCTTATGGTGTAGCTAAGATCTATGGTTTCTGGATTACAAAGAATTATCGTGAAGCTTATGATATGTATGCCTGTAATGGTATTCTATTTAATCATGAATCTCCAAGAAGAGGAGAAACCTTTGTAACCCGTAAAATTACCCGCGCCGTAGCAAAAATAGCATTAGGATTACAAGATAAAATATATTTAGGGAATCTAGAGGCACAACGTGACTGGGGGCACGCAAAAGACTATGTTCGTATGATGTGGATGATTCTACAAGCTGAAAAGGCTGAAGATTGGGTAATAGCCACAGGAGTAACTACAACGGTTAGGGAATTTGTACGTATGGCCTTTGAGGAAGTAGGTATAGAATTAGAATTTAAAGGCGAAGGCGTAGATGAAAAAGCATATGTAGTGTCATGTACTGGTGATTATAAAGTTGAAATTGGTAAAGAGGTACTTTCTGTGGATCCATCCTACTTCCGTCCTACTGAAGTAGATTTGTTATTGGGAGACCCTTCTAAAGCTAAAGATAAATTAGGATGGGTACCGGAGTATGATCTAAAAGGATTGGTAAAGGATATGATGAAAGGAGATGTGAAGTTGATGAAAAGAGATGTTGATCTTTTAAAGGCTGGGCATAAGATTTTAAAGCAGGTGGAGTAAAATTGAACCTTGCTCCCAACTAGTTTTAAATTTAATTTTATCTACATCTCTACACAATTTGATTGGCCAAACTATCTAAAGTAGTTTGGCTAAATTTTCTTTGGGCGATTCATTAAAATTTATTTTTTAAATCTTATCAATTAAGCATTTTCTTTTTATAGATATGTCCAATTGATTGTAATTTTTCGAAAAATGTCTTCGGCTAATAGAGTAATTAAGAATACAGGCTTTTTATATGCAAAAATGGGGATAACAATGTTTATCTCATTGGCAACCACACGTTTAGTGCTAAATGCATTAGGAGCTGCTGATTTTGGGATTTTCAACGTAGTTGGAGGAGCCATTGCTATGTTGGGTTTTCTACATGCAGCAATGTCTACTGCCACCCAAAGATTCATGTCGTTTTATGAAGGAAAAGGAGAAAAAGACAAACAGAAACATATATTTAATGTAAGTCTAGTTTTACACTTTTTAATAGCCATAGGTCTAGGGCTTATATTATTAGTGGCAGGGTATTTTTTTTTCAATGGAGTGTTGAATATAGCTCCTGATAGAATCTACGCAGCCAAGGTAGTATATGGTTCTCTAATTGTTAGTACCATGTTTACAGTAATGTCAGTGCCCTATGAAGCCGTTCTAAATGCACACGAAAACATGCTGTATTATTCTATAGTAGGGGTAATAGAATCTTTATTAAAATTAGCGGTAGCTTTAATAGTAGTGAATTACGTTGGCGATAAATTAGAATTATATGGATTACTCACGGCTTGTATACCTTTACTTGTGTTAACCGTAATGAGAATATATTGTCATAAAAAGTATTCGGAATGCGTGTTGGCTCCCAAAAAATATTGGGAACCAATTTTAATGAAAGAAATGACTTCTTTTGCAGGATGGAACCTTTTCGGTACTGCGAGCGGAATGATTTCTCAATATGGAATTGGAATAGTCTTAAATACTTTTTATGGCACCATATTAAATGCAGCTCATGGGATTGCAAATCAATTGTCAGGACAATTAATGGCTTTTTCTAACAATATGATGAAAGCCGTAAATCCGGTTATAGTAAAAAGTGAAGGAGGTGGTAATAGAGATAAAATGTTAAAAACGTCGCTATTTAGTGCTAAGCTATCATTTTTAATGTTAGCTTTTTTTGCCATTCCTTTTATGATAGAAACACCATATATATTAAAAATTTGGTTAAAAAATGTACCTCCATGGGCTATTTTATTTGTTCGTTTACAATTGTTTAGGTCTTTAATAGAGCAGCTTACGATAATGATTGGAAGGACCATTTCAGCACAAGGCAATATTAGGAATTTCATGAAAATAAAAAGTATACTAAATGTACTTCCGATAGTTCTGACATATTTATTGTTTATATATGATTTCCCTCCATTTTATATGTACGTTGTATGGATATTATGTTGGGGAGTATTTGGAGGCTGCGTAACCTTGTATTTTGCAAATAGAAATTGCGGATTATCTTATCAATCTTTTTATGAAATTGTTTTTAAACCTGTATTGTTGTTATTTTTAATAATAACTACTATTGGTTGTATAGCTTCGTATTGTATGGAACCAGGAATATTAAGACTTTTTATAGTTACAGTGGTAACGTGTGTATCATTTGTATTGTTGTATGTTTTAAGATTTAGCTCAGAATTAGAAAAGAAACTGTTTAGGAGTTTGTTAAAAAAAATATTTAAAAACAGGTATAAATGAAGTACAAAATAGTAAATGCTTCAGGTCAAACATGTAACAAGTTTTGGATTTGGACCCATTATATAGCAGATGCTATTGAATGTAAGCACAAAGTAATAATATTAAATCCAGATATGACATTTAATGATTATCCTGGGTTAATGAATAATAAATATTTAAAATTTCCATTATTTATTAAATATTATGTTAATTTTTTTGGGTATAAAAATTATATTAGGGCAATAGATAAATTAATAACTAATAGATTTACATCTAGATTATTGTTTTTGTTGAAATATTTAAAAATAGATTATGAAAAACCGTATTCAGGATCTTATTTCTCAATTCATAAAGAAAAACACAATAAACAAATCAAGGAGATGTTTGAGCCTTCTAAAGAAATTATTAGAAGTTGTAAGGCAGAATTTAGTAAACATAAAAGTGATTATTATATCGGGGTACATATAAGACGTGGTGATTATAAAACTTTTAAAAATGGGAAATATTATTATTCAATTGAGGATTATAATAATATTTTAAAAAGGTTACTAAAACAATTCGCAGGAAACTTAAAAGTTTCAGTGTTTATTTCCAGTAATGAAGAAATTGATTTGTCCAAATTCGAAGATATTAATTGTTTTTTATTACCTAATGGAAGTGTGACTAAAGATTTATATGGTTTGTCGATGTGCGATTATATTATTGGCCCTCCTTCTACTTTTTCAAGTTGGGCTTCATATATTGGTGATAAAAAAATATTTTTTATAAGGGATTTAGAAAAAGATGTGAAAATAAATGAGTTTAAGGATAGTCTTACTATATGGCAATAATGAAATTCATTATCATATTTTCAATAAAATGTTAATTCTTAAAAGGATACTTCAAAAATTAATATTTGTTAATAATTAAAGAATTAGCAATTTACTTAATTTATTCCTCTATAGATGGGGTGTATATAGGAGAATAAAAAACTATTGTAATCATATATGATAAATATAGGTCGTTTTAGAAAATTAATCTTTTTTAGAAAATGGGCTATAAATGGTCAAATTGATTGGGTATAGGTATAGCCCCAATATAAATGTTATGGTAAAAAATGAGTTTAAACTTAAAGTGTATCGGTACGATAAAATCTAGAATTATTTAGTGATCATTTATTTTAGAGAATCACAACGATAAGTTAAGTTCAAAATAACCTTATTTTCTTGTTTTATAACACACAGAAAATTCACCTTAAAGTTTAAAGCGAAAGTAATACTTGGAGCCATGAAGGAGTGATAAACCATCAAGGAATTAACTCTAGAAAAATTAGATCACTCCATAAAGATTAATATCTGGACACGAGATTTCTAAAAGGACGCAGATAATTTATTTTCAAATGGCGAAAAATAAAAAAATCACGGGAAGAGGAAAAGAAGGTTAGTTTGTCAATGTAATTAGAAAGTTTAAAGTTGATAGCGATTTTTCAAAAGGGCCTTGAAATAAAACCTAAGTGGAGGCTAGATGAATTATAATCAAAAAAGGTTTACAAAACTTAGTCTCAATAGCCATTTAAGCTATTGCAGATTCATCGCTTTGGCTTTTTATTGCAGTCATTAAGGAAAAAGTAAACTCAATCTAGAACTTATGCGATTGATCATAAATATTATACCTGTCATCTGTTTAAGGGTATTAGGCTTGTACTACTTTGTTTACCTTAATAGTAATGATAAGTCGATAAAAAGAGAATTGGGAGACTATATTGCACTCCCGGCGATGTTATGTCTAGCAAGTATAATGCATGGTCTTATATTGATGTAAGTTTATCTTTATTTATTGAGAAATCTTACTTTAGATAGATCCAATCGGTTTTGGATAATGGACATTACATACATTCTTATGCGGAAATTTTTTATATATCTGAGGGCATTCATTGACTTTCGTGGTCCTATTTATTAAACTAGTTGCTGTCAAGTTCTATGGATGCTTAATTGGTTCAAAGAATATTTTGAAGTAGCTACTCGTCTTCATGATAAGATGTAGATTATTAATGCCGATTAGATCAGTAAGTAAATACTTTGCTCACAAAGTACCCCCAAAGGATATTAAATTAAGTATGCATGGTAAGGAGCTATAGATAATGATTTTATAAAAAGACTATGGAGAATTTCGAAATATGAAAACATGTATTTTAGCCCCCCCCTTTATCAGTGGTAGGTATGTATCGGCAACTCAGTAAGTATTTTGATTTTAATATCATAGAATAAAAAAATAATATTTAAAACAAGAAAGAAATATGAATAGTAAATGAAAATTAGAACTTAATTTAGCGGTTCAGCTTTCCTAAAAAAAAATGAAGCTTTATAAAAATGTATCAATAATTTTGGACTAATTTGAAAGATGCTACAAAATAAAAAGTACTAGGTTGTAATTCTCAAAAAATAAAAATTAAGCAATAAAAAAGCTTAGGAATGGATGTTATCTCTAAAATAATAAGTAAAGTAAAAATTCTTTTTGAAATCAAATATAAATATCTTCTAAGCGGAAGTTACGTTAGGGTAGAAAAAGGTTCTAAATTAGAAATAGAAAAAAATGTTACTCTAAAAAATGTGAAAATTTATTTACAAGATAATTCTGAAATTAGAATTAAAAAAAATAGTAGTATACTAAATTCAAAAATACATATCTACAATAGTGGTAAACTTTTTATTAATAGTGATGTCAAGATAAATATGGTGAATGGATTTATTTCTGGCGAAGTATATGTGGGTAAAGATACATTTATAACAAACGGTAATTCTTTGGGTGTTTTTCATCTAAATGTTTCAAGTGGAAAAGTAGAGATTGAAGATCATGTGATGATCAGATGTTATAGAATATTAGTAAGGTTTGGGGGATATCTGAAAATAGGTGCTTATACAAATATTAATGAAGGATCAGAGATTAGAGCAGATGAAAAGGTTGTAATAGGAAAATACAATCAAATTTCTTTTAATTGTATGATATGGGATACAAATACACATAACATATATTCCTATGATAAAAGACGGGAACTAACTCGATCCAAATTTCCTAATTTCGGATATGAATATGAAAAACCAAAAACAAAACCAGTTTATATTGGTGATGATTGTTGGTTGGGACGCGAGGCTTCTGTTTTAAAAGGAACTGTTATAGGTGTAAAATGTGTTGTAGGATACAGAACTACAGTTGTTGGTGTAGACTATCCTGATAATACAACAATTGTTAGCGAAATAAGAAATAATACGTTTAAAAATAAAATATAAAAAAGTGAAGACCTCTGATGAAAGAAAATTATGGTTAGGAGTTTTATTGCGAATAGCAGATCCTGTATTGGTGAATTTAGCCAATGACAAGCTAACTATGAATATGCCTTATGTTAGAGAGCTCGATACCGATGGAAAAAGAGAGAAATTTGCAAGATTAGAAGCATTTGGTAGAGTATTCAATGGAATTGCTCCTTGGCTAAATCTTGCAATAAATAAAGAATCTGAAGAATATTTATTACAACTAAAATATAAAGATTTAGCCTTAAAGTCTTTAGATAACATTACAAACCCTTCTACTAAAGATTATGTTGATTTTGGTTGCGGTCCTCAATGTTTAGTTGATGCAGCTTACTTGTGTCAGGGGATTCTACGTTACCAAACAATTTGTGAAGAGCTTAATGAAGAGGTTAAAGAGAATGTGGTTACAGAACTAAGGAAAACTAGAAAATATATTGTAGCTGAAAATAATTGGCTGTTATTTGCCTCAATGGTGGAGGTTACTTTGCTTAAACTTAAAAGCAAATGCGACCATAAAAGGTTAACAAGAGGAGTAATAAAATTTATGAAAAAATTTTATGTTGGAGATGCTATTTATGGAGACGGTAAAGTTTTTTCCTTAAACTATTATAACAGTTTTGTTATTCATCCAATGTTAACAGATATTCTAGTCGTTACAAATGAAAAGAAATTAACAATAAAAAAATACCTGGATATACAAGCAACAAGACAAAGAAGGTATTTAGAGATTCTAGAGAGACTAATCTCTCCTGAAGGAACTTTTCCTGTTTTAGGGAGAACTATTACTTGTAGGTTAGGAGCGTTTCATTCAATGGCTCATAGTGTACTGCGTGGTGATATTTCAGAAAATATTTCTTACGGTCAAATTCGTGCAGCTATGACCGCAGTTCTTAATAAGCAGTTTTCAGATGAACAAAGAAATTTTACAAAAGACAAGTGGCTAAAAGTGGGGTTTATTGGTGAGCAATTATCAATTGCTGAAGAATATATAAACATAGGTAGTACTTATCATACCTGTTCTTTTTTCTTACCTTTAGGACTATCTCCAACACATCAATTTTGGACAGATAAATCCCAAAAATGGACAAACTTGAGAATTTGGAATGGAGAAGAGAGTATAAAAGACAAAGCATTAATTGAGGAAAATTTAACTGAATTAATAAAGCTGAAAAACAAGCTTAAGTATAAGTTAAAATCAATGTTTATATGAGAGAGAAAGAAGCAATCCTATATACAATCATAATTCCTCATAAAAATGAGCCAGTTTTGCTGCAAAGGTGTTTAGACTCTATTCCTTTAAAGCAAGATGTTGAGGTAGTTATTGTAGATGATGATAGTGATGAAGAAATCGTGGATTTTAATAATTTTCCTGGATTGAATAGAAAAAATACAAAAGTTGTTTTTTTAAAAGGTATAGATAGTAAAGGTGCTGGAAATGCTAGAAATATTGGATTAGAAAAAGCTAAAGGAAAGTGGATCTTATTTTGTGATGCAGATGATTACTTTACTGAATTCTTTTATCTTACAGTGAAAAAGTATGAAAATAGTGATTATCATATTATTATTTTTAATATTGATATACCAAAAGGAATTAATTATCAAGGGAGTACGTATCAAAACATAATTAATAATTATGATGAAACAAAAGAAGAAAGTTTACAGGATGTGAAGTTTAAAATATGGACCCCTTGGGCAAAACTATATAATAAAGATTTTATAAATAGGATTGGGGTAAAATTTGAAAGTAGAAGAGTAGGTAATGATGCTTTTTTTGTCATAAGTGCAAATAATAATACAGACAAAATAGAAATTGATAAAACTAAAATTTATTATCACTATTATAATAACCACGGATTGTCTCATAAAAAAAAACAAAGTTTAGACTCATTTTTAGACAGAATGGAGATTGATATATGGAGAAGAAATCTATATAGACAAAAAAAGTTGTATCGCTATTTAGATGGGGCTGGGATTTATCAAGTTCTAATAGAGGTATATAAGGTTTACGGTCTTAAGGCATTCTTCAAAACATTCTATAAAAGTTTCAAATATGGAGCTAATTTTACATGTCCTATTAAGTATAAACTAAAAAAAATCTTGATGCCTAATGGGTAAAAAAAAGACCAGATTTTTAATCTCCTCAAATATACTATTACTTCTTTGGATTTCAGTTGATGCTTTCTCGTCTAAAATTTTAAATACAACTTTGGTATGGATTTTAGGATTTTTTATTTATTACGTATTTGTTAAAGGGGTAAAATACAAAAATGAAGATTTAAAGGCTTTACCTGTAAAAATATATTTGTTTTGGCTTTTAGGAACTTGTCTATATGGTATTTTACAATCACAAATTTATTGGGATTATAAAAACCTTATTTATAATTCTTTTGCTTTATTTTTGCCAATAGTTGTTTTTGTATTATCCAATATTATGATTTTACAAAAAGTAATTAGAAATTATGTTGTTTATGGCTTCCCATTCTTTTTTGTTTTTGCATTGATTGCTCCTAACAATGTATACGGTTATTATTTGGCTCCCGTAACTTTGTTCCTGTTGTTCTTCAAATCATTTTCTACAAAATACAAGCTATATATGTTGATAATGGTAATTGTGGTTTTTATGTCTACATTAGGTGCTAGAACAACAATTGTAAGTTTTATTTTTTCAATTCTATTAGTGTTCTTTTCTTATTTAAAATTATTGCATAAAAAATGGGTGTTTAATAGCGCTAGACTTTTGTTATTGATTTCACCCTTTATACTTTTTAGTTTAGCTGTTACAGGTGTTTTTAATATTTTTAAAATAGAAGAAAATACAGCAACTGAGTTAAAACAACAAACAAGAAAGAGTAATGGGGAATTAGTAGAAGAAAATTTATTAGCAGATACGCGGACACTTTTATATAAAGAAGTGTTAATATCTGCCTATAGGAATGAGTACTGGTTGTACGGAAGATCTCCTGCAAGGGGGAATGATACAGCATATTTTGTAGATGAAAGTTTAGAAGAAGGTAGGAATGAAAGAAATAGAAATGAAATAGGGGTTGCTAATATATTTACCTGGACTGGTTTAATTGGGGTAATTTTATATTTTATCATTTTTTGGAAAGCGAGTTTTTTGGCCATTAATAAATCTAACAACGATATTGTAAAAATTATTGGTATATATGTGTGTTATCGTTGGTTCAATTCTTGGATTGCAGAAATTAATATGTTTGACTTAATAAATCTAACTATTTGGATGGCTGTAGCTATTTGCTTTTCACCAAGTTTCAGAAGAATGACTAATAACGAAGTTAAGATATGGGTAAAAGGAATTACAGAAAAAAAATACAATTTTTATTTTTTACAAGAAAAAACTAATAAATAATAAAGTTATGAAAATTCTATGGGTTTCTAATGTTTTGTTCCCTGAAGTATGTAATGAAATGGGTATAGAACCTCCTGTGGTAGGAGGTTGGATGTATTCTGGAGCTCTAGCTTTATTAAATGAATCTTCTGATTTAGAAATGGGAGTGATTTCAATGTATAAAGGAAAAGATTTAAAGGTTATCAACAAAGAAAGAATTACTTATTTTTTGGTACCTAAAATTAAGGGTGGCAACACTAATTATTTTTATCAGATTCAAGAAATGTATAGTCCTGATGTTACACACATTCATGGGAGCGAGTATGCTCACTCATTGGAATATATTAAATCATGTGGAGTTGAAAACACAGTATTGTCAATACAAGGATTAGTTAGTGTATATTCAAGATATTATTTTGGTGGAATAAAATTTATAACACCTACTATAAGAGATTTAGTTAGGAGAGATACTTTGAGAAAACAAAAAAAGGATATGGAGAATAGAGGTTTGTTGGAAATAGAATTATTAAAAAATATTAAGAACTTTATAGGTCGTACCTCTTGGGATAAAAATCACGTATGGTTAAATAATCCATCAGCAAATTATTTTTTTTGTAATGAAACATTAAGAAAAGGATTTTATAATCATAAGTGGTCATTTGCATCTTGTGAGGTGAATAGTATATTTTTAAGTCAAGCCCATTATCCTATTAAAGGTTTGCATCAAGTTATCAAAGCATTGTCAATAGTAGTAAAGCATTTTCCTAAGACAAGAGTTTATGTTGCTGGAAATGATTTTGTTTCAGTAGCTAAGTATAGAAGAAACGGTTATAGCTCATATATTAATAAGCTTTTGAGAGAGTATAACGTCAGGGAGAATTTTGTTTTTTTAGGAGTGCTAAAAGAAGAACAAATGATAAGTCAATTTTTAAAGGCAAATGTCTTTGTTTGTTCTTCTGCTATAGAAAATAGTCCAAATTCTGTAGGTGAAGCACAATTATTAGGAACACCCTGTATAGCTTCCTATGTAGGTGGGACAATGGATATGATTAAACATAATAAAACAGGTTTATTATATAGGTATGAAGAATATGGTATGCTTGCTGAGCAAATATGTAAATTGTTTTCAGAGGAAGAGTTGTGTGATATAATTTCCAAAGAAGCTAGAAAAGAAGCTAGATTAAGACATAATCCAGTTTTTAATGCAAAGAGGTTGCTAGAAATATATAAGAATGTTTAAAGCTTATGAATTTAATATTTTTTTTCGCCTATAAATCATTTTTGAAGACCTTGTCTTATATTAGAAGATTTTTAGATACTTGTTTTGTTTTTTTAGTATTTAAGGGTAATAATGTAATATTTAAAAATATTAAATCAACAGGTGTTCCATATGTAATGGTTGCTAAAGGAGGAAAGTTAATTATTGGTGAAAAATTTGCTATGAATAATGGTATAAGTGGAAATCCAATTGGATATTATGATAAGTGTACTTTTTTTGTTAATAATGGAGCTAAATTAATTATTGGTAATAACGTGGGGATATCACAAACTGCACTTATTTGCCACGCTGGTATTACCATTGGCAATAATGTAAAGCTCGGAGGCGGGGTTAAGGTTTATGATACAGATTTTCATTCACTTGATGCTAAAATACGAGCTAGTAAAAAAGATTCCTTAAATAAGATGAAGGCGCCAATTTTTATTAAAGACAATGCATTTGTGGGAGCTGGATCAATTGTACTTAAAGGGGTGACCATTGGTGAAAATTCAATTATCGGAGCTGGTTCTTTAGTGTCTAAGAATGTGCCCGATAATGAAATATGGGGCGGAAATCCTGCGAAATTTATTAAAAGTATTTGAATGAGGACCATAGCAGCTTTACTTACCGTATTTAATAGAAAAGAAAAAACTTTGGAATGCTTACAAAGGCTATATGAACAGAAGATTCCTGATGATTATAGCATGGAAGTCTTTATGGTCGATGATGGCTGTACGGACGGTACCCCTGAGGCTGTTTCCAAGGATTTTCCAAGAGTACATATCATTAAGGAATCTGGTGATTTATTTTGGAATAGGGGCATGTATAGAGCATGGAAGGCAGCTTTAAGTAAAAAACAGTATGATTTTTACTTATGGTTGAATGATGATACTTTTCTCTTCGATGGGGCTATTAATACCATAATTATGGACTCGGATATAAAAAGCCATAAGAGTATTATTTGCGGAACAACACAATCTCTAAATGGAGAGAAGCTCAGCTATGGAGGAAAAGTGATGGGTGGCGAACTAATTACTCCAGAAAGTGAGTTGCAGGAATGTAATTATATGAATGGGAATTTTGTGTTAATCCCTAAGTTTGTTTATGAAAAAGTAGGGCTTATTGATCCATTTTTTAGACATAGTTTAGGGGATTTAGATTATAGCTTAAGAGCTGCTAAAAAAGGAATAAAAACCTTTGTTGCAACGAAAATCATTGGAGCATGTGAAAATCATGAAACTTTACCAAAATGGTGTTTGGCTGAAACTCCCTTATTTAAAAGATATCGGGCTCTATATTCTCCATTAGGTAATAGTCATCCATATTATTATTTTATCTATGAGTTAAGACATTTTGGTTTATTCGTGGCAACAAAACATTTTTTTACAATTCATTTAAGAGCAACATTTCCGAGGTTATGGAAGATCTAAAAACTGTATTTCAGACAGATTCATGTGAAGTTAATCGATATTATAAGAATAATCCAAATTATCTTATTCAGTATTCAAAGAAGAATAATGTTAGTGTATGTAAAAAACCTGCGAGGGATAAACCTTTGTGTGCTATATATTTTAGTAGTCATGATATTTACTTTCCTAACACTCCGCAGGCTTTTGAAAATCAACTTGTTGGTAAAAACCGTTTTGAGTGGTATGGAACGCGAATTGATAAGGCCGAAAAGCATATTTTTTTAAGAGATATCAAGAAGCAGTGGTACTTAACAGGTATTAATGAAAAATTGGATTCAATTGAAAAGGTTTTTACTATGCTCCAAGATGAAACAGATGGCTACGAAATTATAACGGTTGGTAGTTCCGCGGGGGGGTATGCTTCCGTGTTATTTGGTCAGTTATTAAAAGCTAATTATATGTTAACTTTTAATGGGCAATTTCAATTAAATGATTTGTTAAATAATTCCAATGAGCTAGTTGATCCTATTTTGTTTAGAGAAAATGACAATGAAAAAGTTAATCGTTATTATTCTATTGCCAAGTATATAAGATCACCCGAAAAAGTTTATTATTTTTATTCTAATAAAAGTGATTGGGATGTTGCTCAATATGATCATGTAAAAATGATGAATATAAATTTTGTTAGTTTTAATACTTCTCATCATGGAATTCCTTTTGTTAAAAGTAGTCTTAAAACTGTTATTAATTTAGACCGAGAGGTTTTAAGTAGTTTGGCATCTAAAACTTTTCACCCTATACTTTTTTCAATTAAAATGGATAACCTTATGAAGGTAGCAAAAGTGTTGTATGCTCAAGTATTAAAGAGAATTAAAAGAAAATATTTATCTAAATGATCGTATTTTGAATTTTATAGAATGTAAGAGGTGTATAAAGCTTAATTTGGCTCGCATTACTCATAAGACGGGTTGGATATCTCTGTTGAAGTTTATTATGTTTAGCTATTCATTTAAAATAACATTTTGGTTTAGGATTGGTTCTTATTTAAAGGAGAACAAGAATGTCTTTACTAAAATTTTGTATCCTATGGTATACTTAATTTATAAGCATAATCAATACTTAACAGGTATACAATTGCCTTTAGGAACTAGTGTTGGGCCCGGATTATCGTTTTCCCATTTTTCATGTATTGTTATAAATGCTAATAGTAAAATAGGAAGTAATGTGACTATATTTCAGGGTGTTACTATTGGAAGTAAGAGGGGGAAGGAGGAGGTGCTCCCATTATAGGAAATAATGTGGTAATCTCTTCTGGTTCGCAAATTATAGGTCCTAAAACTATAGGCGATAATGTAATAATAGGTGCAGGTTCAGTAGTTGTACATGATATTTCTGATTCCTCAGTAGTAACAGGTGTGCCTGCTAAAGTTATTTCAAATGATGGAGAAAGACATACACAGTATTATTTAAAAAATTATTAATATGAATAAGGATTTAGCTCCAATTTGTCTTTTCACCTATAACCGCTTGTCTGAAACAAGAAAAACGGTGGAAGCTCTTCAAAATAATTTTTTAGCTAAAGAGAGTGATTTAATCATATTTTCTGATGGTCCTCAAAACGAAGGATCTTTAGTTAAAATACAGGAGGTAAGGGATTATATTCAATCAATTGAAGGGTTTAATTCCGTAAAAGTATACAAGTCTTCAATCAATAAAGGTTTAGGAGACTCTATTATAGCTGGAGTTACTAAAGTTGTTAATGAGTTTGGCTCCGCAATAGTTTTAGAAGATGATTTAATTACTACTCCTAATTTTCTAGACTATATGAATCAGGCTCTTGATTTTTACCATAAGAATTCTAAAATTATTTCAATTTGTGGATATGGATTAAAAATTAAAAGACCTAAAAATTATAATTCTGATTTTTACTTATATGGTAGATCATCTTCTTGGGGTTGGGGTACTTGGAAAGAAGAATGGAATTCAGTTGATTGGCAAGTAAAAGATTGGAAGGAATTCAGCTCGAACAAAGAAGCTATAAAAGCATTTAATTATAATGGTAGTGATATGTTTAAAATGTTAAAAAGTGTAACTGAAGGTAATGGATCTTCCTGGGCTATTCGTTTTGGTTATTCTCAATTTAAGCAAAATAAATACTCGCTTATGCCTTTTGAATCTTTCGTTAAGAATAATGGTTTCGGAGTTGGAGGAACTAATACGAAGTTTAAGTTTTCACGATTCAAGACCCGAATGAATTCTGGTCAAAATCGAAATTTTATTTTCGACGATGATATACAAGTGAATAGAAAAATAGAAAAAGAATGCTATAAATACCATAGTTTCTTAATTCGAATATATTCAAGAATAAGATATATAACTGGCTAATTGTGATGAACGAAATAAAAGAAAAGGCAAAAGTTTTATTTGTTATGCAAATGCCGCCACCAGTGCACGGAGCTTCAATAATGGGAAAATACATTCGTGATAGTGAGTTGATTAATTCAAGTTTTGAATGCCATTATATAAATCCTTCAATGGCTAAAGATGTAGGAGATTTAGCAAAAATATCATTTAGGAAAATATTACTATTTCCTAAATTGTTATACAATATTACAAAAGTAATAAAGAGAACTAAGCCCGATTTATGCTATTTCACTCCAGCATCTGGAAAGAAAGGATTTTATAAATCTTTTTTAATCGTTACGTGGTTAAAGATACTTAATCAAAAAATTGTCCTGCATTTTCATAATAAAGGAATATCTAGACGGAAAAGCGATTTATTAGATAGTTTTTTATTTAAATCTTTTTTTAAGGACGTTAAACTTATTATTTTGTCAAGTTATCTTTACCCTGAATTCGAAGAATATGTAGATTTTGATAATGTTTCTATATGCGCTAATGGTATTCCTTCTAGTGTTTCAGAAAGAAAATGGATTGAGAAAAAGGATAAATTCAACATGCTTTTTTTATCCAATATGATAGCAGAAAAAGGGGTATGGTTACTGTTAGAATCTTGCAAGCTCTTAAAAGATGAAGGTTATATTTTTGAATGTAATTTTGTAGGTAAATGGTCTATGATTCAAGAAAAAGATTTTAATGAGAAAGTAGAGGTTTACGGATTAGGAGGGTTCGTAAGGGCGCACGGAGCAAAATATGGAAATGATAAAAGGGAGTATTTTGAAAAAGCAGACATTTTTATATTTCCTACTTTTTACGAAAATGAAACTTTTGGATTAGTTTTATTAGAAGCAATGGAGTATGGGATTCCATGTATTAGTACTTATGAAGGAGGTATACCCGATGTGGTTGAAAATGGAAAGACAGGAATTTTGATAAAAGAAAAAAACGCTAATATGTTAGCTAGTGAAATTTCGCATCTCATGAATAATGAAGACTTGAGATTAGAATTGGGAAAGAATGGTAGAAAGGCATTTAAAGAGAAGTTTACTTTGAAAAAGTTTGAAAAAAGGATGGTAAATACATTAAGAACTTATATTGAGGAGAAATGAAGAAGATAGGAATAGTAACAATATCTAGAACTAATAATTATGGTGCTGAGTTACAGGCCTATGCGCTTCAAAGAAAATTAAGAGATTTGGGGTATGATGCAGAACTTATAGATTATTTATATTATAAACATAAAAATCATAAACCAACGAATTTGTCCCAACCAGTGTTGAAACTGGATACAAAAAGTAAACTTAAAAACTTTTTAATGTACAGGGTGGTTTCGCCTTTAATCGAAGGAAGTTCTGTGTTTTCTGCTGCTATTAAAAACAGGAAAAAAAATTTTTATAGATTTCATGCAAATGGCAATACTAGTTATTCTAAAGATCAATACAGAAGTTATGAGGAACTTTATAAAGCGAGATTAGAATATGATATTTACATGGTGGGTAGTGACCAGGTTTGGAATCCTGGAACTGGAACATCATTATCTCCATATTTTCTCGATTTCGCTCCTAAGGATAAACTAAAGGTGACTTATGCTTCCAGTTTTGGCGTTTCACAAATCCCTGAGAGTTTACATGCTAAATATCGCGATTTTTTTAATAATCTTGATGTGATAGGCGTGCGAGAAAAGCAAGGGGTTGCTCTAGTTGAGCAGTTATCTGGGAAACGAGCACAGCAGGTTTTAGACCCTACTTTATTGCTTTCTAAAGATGATTGGAGTCGGGTTATTAATGAGGATAACAGCGATAGTTTCCCAAAAGGAGATTATGTTCTTATATATAAGCTACATGAATCGGATGAATTAGTGAAAAAAGCTTATGAGTTAAAGCAAAAGTTTAATTGTGAAATATATAATATTTGTAAAAGAGCTTACGCAAATAAAAAAATAGAAGGCATATACAATATTGAGGATGGAGGGCCGTCTGAATTTATAGCCTTATTTCAAAACGCTAAATTTGTTTTAACAACTTCTTTTCATGGGACTGCTTTTTCTGTTAATTTTAATATTCCATTTTTTGCAGTTTTGAGACCAAATAAAGCAAATAATTCCAGGATTACTGATTTTTTGGAAATGCTTAATTTATCCGATCGTATTATCTGGGAAGGTAAGGATGTATCATTGGGAAATTTGAATACCGATATAAATTTTACTCTGGCAAATAAGAATCTTGGTGTGCAAAAGCAGAATTCATTAAAATATTTGAAAGAAACTCTATATAAAGGATAATTAATTTTAATTTATTTTTATGGCTATTGTAAATGTTCCTGAATTAAAAGGTTTTCTTCTGAAAGCGAATATAAATTATGAAGAAGATGTGGAGTTAAGTAAAATCACCTATTTAAGAACAGGTGGAACTGCTGATTACATAATTTTCCCTCGAACAAATGAAGAGGTTTGTGAAGCTATAAAAATTTTAAATAGCTTGTCAGTGAAATTCAAGATTATTGGCGCTACATCTAACTTACTTTTTTTAGATGATAAAGTATATTCTTGTTTATTAAGTACAGAAAGACTGAAAGGAATGTTTCTCAATAAAGATACTGCTTTAATTGAAGCCGCATCTGGAGATATGCTTCCTGAATTATCTAGATTTGCATTACTTCATTCATCAAAAGGGTTTGAAGGTCTCGAAGGTATTCCCGGAACTGTTGGAGGAGCTGTTTTTATGAATGCTGGTGCATACGGTTACGAGATAAAGAATGTTCTGGAATTTATTGAAATGGTTGATTTTGAAGGTAACCTGAAAAAAATTGATAAAGTTGATTTAAAATTAGGAAAACGAATTTCATCTTTACGAAAAGGGGATCTTAAAGGGGTTATTGTTAAGTGTTATTTTAAGTATCAAAAAGGAAATACTACAGCTATAGCATACAGAATGGAAAATTATCATGCTAAGAGGCATAAATATCAAGATTTTTTATATCCTAGTTTGGGAAGTATATTTTCTGGTCAGATTTATAAGGCACTTGGGGAAAAGGATAGATATTTTAAGGTGGTTTCAGCCTTTTTTTATTTATTTCGATATAAATGGAAAATTTTTCATAAAGAATCTCCTCTGAATAGAAAATGGATTAATGATCTGGCAGTAAAGAGGTTTAAATTGAATTATGATTTACAGCCATTTTCAGATAAAACTATCAATTGTTTAGTGAATAGGGGGCAGGGTACTGATGAGATGGTTAATTATATAAGAAAGATAGAAGAGCTTACCGATGGTAAAATACCTGTTGAAAATGAAATTGTAGAAGAATTTTAAAAGAACTATTTAATGCTTAAAATTCTTATTAGTGCTTATGCTTGTTCTCCTCATACAGGAAGTGAACCAGGGATGGGTTGGAATTGGTGTTCTAGCATTGCAAGATATTGTGAAGTTCATATAATTACTGAAGGAGAGTTTAGGGAGTATATAGAAGAAGCTCAAAAAACTTTACCGCATGCCTCTAATATGCATTTTTATTATAATCCCGTTTCAGAGAACATTCGAAATATGTGCTGGAATCAAGGAGACTGGCGATTTTATGGTCATTATAAAAAATGGCAATATAAAACTTATGAATTAGCAGTTGACATTGTAAAAAAGCAAAATATAGATATTCTCCATCAACTCAATATGATTGGTTTTCGGGAACCCGGGTATTTATGGAAAATAAAACATATTCCTCTAGTTTGGGGTCCCATAGGTGGTTTAAAGCAATTTCCGGTGAAATATTTGAAAGGAGCAGGGGTTAAATATCAAATTTTTAACCGACTTAAGAACTTTCTGAATATATATCAGCTTAGGTGTGATGCTAGGGTTAATAAAACTTTAGAAAGAGCAGATGTACTTATAAGTTCAATACCAGATTCTTATGAAGCATTAAAGAAATATAAGAATAAAGATTCTGTAATTATTCCTGAAACTGGAAGTTTTTCTTCCAATATCAATGTTTCTTCAGAAAAATTTTTTACAAAACAATTAGATCTTTTATGGGTAGGTAAATTCGATTTTCGTAAACAATTACCTTTAGCTTTAAAAAGTATAGCTCAAACAAGTAATCCAAATATCATTTTGCATGTTTTTGGCGGTGGTTCTAAGGAACAGGAGTATAAGGCAAAGCAAATGGTGGCGACATTGGGAATTAAAAAACAAGTTGTTTTTTATGGAATTCAGCCTAATGATGTGGTGTTGACCAAAATGAGACAAATGCAACTTTTTTTCTTTACTAGCATCAACGAAGATACTTCTACGGTAGTTTTAGAAGCAATCTCTAACCAATTGCCGGTTCTTTGTTTCGATGCTTGTGGATTTGGAGCTGTAGTTGATGATAAGATAGGCGTTAAAATAAGTCTCTCTTCTCCGGAAGAATCTGTCGTTGAATTCGCTTCTCGTTTAAATTATTTGTTTAAAAATAGAAGCCTGTTAAAAGAAATGTCAAATAACTGTATCGAACGTCAGCTAGAATTATCTTGGGACAATAAAGCAAAAAAAGTTGTAGCCTTATATAAAAGGGCTTTATTAGAAATTAATGCCTAGGTTGGTTTTTTAAAGGAACTATTTTTTAATGAAAAAAAGACTTGTTAGTATCGATATCTCTATAAAACCTTACCAGGAATTTATAGAGGACTTAATTCGCTATGCGATAAACAAAAAATCTACATATACTTGTGTGGCTAATGTGCATATGTTGGTAGAGGCTTATGATGATAAAGATTTTGCAGCTGTAGTTAATAATGCCGATATGGTTACACCAGATGGTATGCCATTGGCTAAAGGTTTAAAATACCTTTATGGAATAGATCAGGATCGTGTGGCAGGAATGGATTTGCTGCCAAATTTGCTAAAGGAAGCTGAAGATAAAAAAGTAAAAGTTGTATTTTATGGCGGGACAAAGTTAACGCTGGATAAAACCAAAGAATTTTGTGATGTAAATTATCCCAATTTGGACATTGTTGGGTTAATAAGTCCGCCCTTTAGAGCTTTAAGCGAAGAGGAAGAAGAGGGGTATGCGCAATTAATTAATGAAAGCGAAGCGGGTTTTGTTTTTGTGTCCTTAGGTTGTCCTAAACAGGAAAAATGGATGGCCAATATGAAGAGGAAAATTAACGCATGTATGATTGGTATTGGTGGTGCACTTCCGGTAATGGTTGGCTTGCAAAATCGGGCCCCGGTATGGATGCAGAAAACTTCTACAGAATGGTTGTATAGGCTATTTCAGGAACCAAACCGTCTATTTAAACGTTATGCTTATACCAATACTTTATTTATTTATTTAATGTTAAAGGAAAAATTAAAAAGATAGTGTTAAATAAATTACCATTAAACTCATATTTATTAAGTAGTTTAGCACTTTAGTTATATAAAAAACATGAAAAGGTCTTCTTTAGTCATACCTGTTTCAATTATTGTTCACCTTATTATTATCAACTTTACGTTGTTTACATTAAGCTTTGAAACATATAGCAATGTTGCGGCTATTGTATACTATAATCTTAGTTGGTTACTCATTACTTTTGCTATAGATTTCTATCCTACAAAGAGAAATGAGCGTTTTTTTACTAATTTTGATAAGGTACTGAGCCTGTTCCTTATATTCTCTCTGGCTTATTTTACTAATTTTAGTTTTAGAAATCTTTCGATATCATCCGTATATCAGATTAAAGTGTTATTAGTTATTTTTTCCACTATTATTATCTATCGCTATATCTTTTATTATTTGAGAGATATTTATAGAGTTGAAGGAGGGAATTTCGTTAGTGTTGTAGTTATTGGTAGAGACAGGAAATTGAAAAAAATTCGTCAGATTTTTGATCAGCCTGAATTAGGGTATAGGTATAGAGGCTATTTTGATGATCATCCTTCAAAAAGTATTACTTATTTAGGGAAAATAGATCATGCTTTTAATTTTATTCGAAATCATAAGGTAGATGAGGTTTATTGCATGGTGTCTCGTTTATCTTCAGATCAGATGAATGAGCTTATTGCGTTTTGTGATAATAATCTGATCAAAATTAAAATGGTTCCGGATAATAAAGAAATTTATACCCGAGCAATGGATGTTGAGCTTTTTGGAAATGTTCCAATTCTTAATCTAAGAAAATTACCTTTAGATACTGATGTAGCACGTTATACAAAGCGTAGTTTCGATATTGTATTCTCTTCTTTGGTTGTTATATTTTTATTATCATGGTTAGTACCAATTATTGGGCTTTTAATAAAGTTAGAGTCGCGCGGACCTGTTTTCTTTAAACAAAAAAGACATGGTGTAAATAAGCAATCTTTTTTCTGTTATAAGTTTCGCTCTATGGCGGTAAATAAAGATGCTGATACTAAAATGATGACCAAAAATGATGTGCGTCTTACTAAGATTGGGAAGTTTATTCGGAAAACAAGTATAGATGAATTGCCTCAATTTATTAATGTGCTGTTGGGAGATATGAGTGTTGTTGGACCAAGGCCGCATATGGAGGCTCATACAAAAGAGTATGAAAGTTCGGTAGATAAATATTTGGTGAGACATTTTGCGAAGCCCGGTATCACAGGCTTAGCTCAGATAAAAGGATATCGCGGAGAAGTAGTGGTAAAATCAGATATTATAAATCGAACTCGATTGGATATTTTTTATGTAGAAAAGTGGTCTTTATTGCTCGATGTTAAAATTATAATGAAAACAGTATTAAATGCTGTATCCGGCGAGGAAAAAGCTTATTGATTTGTTATAATTTTTATGTTTAATTTTTTTGATAATTTTAAAAAACTATTTTAGCCTTAAATCTATGGTGATGTCAAAACCCAAATTTATTTTTAGCCTTTTCTTATTAGCTTTGCTTTCATCTTGTGTGTCTAGGGAAGAGATGGTTTATTTTCATAACTTAGAACAGTTTGAGGGAATGGAGAATGTTTCTAATTTCGATAATTTGGAGATAAAACCAAATGATCAGCTTATTATTACAGTATCGGCTAAGGAAGCGGAGGCTGCGGTGCCTTTTAACCTACCTTTTGTTGGCAGAAGTTTAGGATCTCAAAATGGTTTACAAGTAGGAGGGACTCCATCATTTCAAAACTATCTCGTTAATGCGGAGGGAGAAATTCAGTTTCCGGTTTTAGGAACTATTAGGGTTGCAGGAATGAATAGGAAAGAGCTCTCTCAACATTTTGAAAACTTAATTTCAGATTACGTTAAAGATCCTATTGTTAATGTAAAGATATCTAATTTTCAGGTTACTGTATTAGGTGAAGTAAGACAGCCTGGAACTTTTCCTATTCAAGATGAATATCTCAGCTTGCCAAAAGCTTTAGGTTTGGCCGGAGATCTAACGGTTTATGGGAAAAGAAAGAATATTTTAATAGTGAGGGAAACAGAAAATGGAGAAAAGAGACATGCCTATCTAGATTTGACAGATGCCAATATAGTCAATTCTCCTTTTTACTATCTTCAGCAGAATGATATTGTATATGTAGAGCCTAATGGACCGCAGATACAATCATCTAGTTATAATCGTAATGCCTCAGTTTATATCTCGATTGCTTCTGTTCTAGTTTCAGTAGCTATTTTGTTAACCCGATAATTCATTTATGAGCGAGTATCAAAATTTTCAGGAAGAAGAAATTAACCTAAGGGAGGAAATTCAAAAATATTTAAAATATTGGCCGTGGATTTTAGCCTCTGTGATTACTGCTTTAATTATTGCAACGGTATTTTTAAAATTGTCAAGTCCTGTTTATCGAAGTAGTGCAACTATTATTATTAAAGATGAAGATACTAAATCACCAGGATCGGGTATGTCTTCTTTTGCTGATTTAGGGTTTATAGATGGATTGCAAACAAGTAGCATTGAAAATGAAATTGGGTTATTAGAGTCTAAACGAATGATGACGAAGACAATAAAGTCATTAGATCTAAATATCCGATATTATGCGAAAAGTTTGTTTGTAACTCGGGAAATATATAACAATGTTCCTTTTAAAATAAGTATATTGCAATTAAACGCGTCTAAGCTATCTCAATTTGCCGGAGACGGATTGAATAGTTTTACAGTTTCATTTGAGAACGATTATGTGGTTCTTAGTAATATGGAGACCGGGGAAAAAATAAAATCTAAATTTGGTGATCCTCTTAATATTGATTTTGCAGATATCGTTGTGCGGAAGAATGAAAATTTTGATATTGTTGAGGAGGATGAAGCCGAATATAGTTTTAATATATCTCCTCTTTCCTCAGTAGTTTCATATTATAACGCTCGTTTGGAAGTATCATTGGTAAATGATAATTCAACGTTGATTGAACTCAGTTTACAGGATGAGATACCTGGGAAATCCGAGGATGTTTTAGATCAATTAATTTCAGAATATAATAAAGAAGCTATAATTGATAAAAATCTTGTAGCTACGAATACCGCAGAGTTTATAGATGAACGTTTGAAAATAATAAATTTTGAATTGGATTCTGTAGAAATAGATAAAGAGGTGTTTAAGGAAAATCGTGAGCTGACAGATATTCGGGCGGAATCAGAGATTTTTCTTCAGAATGCAAGCGAGTATAAAAAGAAACGTCAGGAAGTAATAACTCAAGTACAGTTGGCTTCTGCAATGTTGGATTATTTGAGAGAGGGAAGTAATTCTGATCTCTTACCAGCAAATTTAGGCTTGGAAGGAGAAGGAGTAAATCAACAAGTTTCAGAATACAACCAATTGGTTTTAGAACGGAATCGTATACTTGAAGCTTCAACCACAAAAAACCCTGTAATCGTAAGATTGGATCAACAAATCGATCAAATGCGTTCAGTGGTTAAAAAAAGTTTACAAAGACTTAAATCGAACTTGGATATTACAATGAATGAGCTTGGTAATGAAGCAAAATTAATTCAATCAAGGATATCAGAGGTTCCTTCTATGGAGCGCCAATATAGAGGGATCGATAGGCAGCAACAAATAAAGGAAGCTTTATATTTATTTTTACTGCAGAAAAGAGAAGAGAATTCCCTGTCTCTAGCTGTGACCGCCCCTAAAGCGAAAATTGTAGACAATGCTTATACTTCTGGTCAGATAGCACCAAAGCCAAGAATGATACTTTTGGGAGGACTAATTTTTGGATTATTAGTGCCATTTATTATTATTTATGGTAAAAACCTTCTAAATAATAAGGTTAAGAGTAGGGATGATTTAGAAAAAAGGGCTAAGCAGATTGCAATAGCAGGAGAAATCCCAAGAATTGATAAGAAGGATAGCCATTTAATTACTGAAGCTGATCGTTCGGTTTTAGCAGAATCCTTTAGAATTGCAATAACTAATATGCAATATTTACTGATTAATAAGACCGATAAGCAAAAAGGAATTAAGATGTTGGTGACTTCAACTGTGAAAGGTGAAGGGAAAACATTTACCTCCATAAACCTGGCCCTAACATTAGCGAATATGGGAAAAAAAGTAATCGTGGTTGGTGCAGATTTACGTAATCCACAATTACAACGCTATGATGTCGGGTCTAGAAAACAATTAGGGGTTAGTGATTATTTGATTAATGAAGATTTAAAATTAGAAGAACTTATAGAGCAGACAAAGTATAATAACAATTTAGATTTCTTAACTTCAGGTAGTATTCCGCCCAATCCTTCGGAATTGTTAAGGCATCGTCGTCTTGGCGAAATGCTTAGTATGTTAGAAGAAACCTATGATTATATTATATTGGATACTGCGCCATGTATGCTTGTGGCTGATACCTTTCTTATTAGCCAGTATGCAGATCTTACTTTATATGTTGTTCGGTCTTCTTATACCGAAAAGCAACTTATTCAGTTCCCTTTAGATTCAATTAAAAGTGGAAAATTGCATGATGTAAGTTTTGTTTTAAATGATGTGGATTCAGCTAATTTTGGTTACTATGGTAATAAGTATGGGTATTCTTATGGATACTCAGAAGATGAAGGTTTTATAAATAAAATAAAAAAATATTTTAATTAAAATTTTAGAAAATTGCATTCTTTCTTGTGTAGTTTTGAATTTGACTATAAAATAAAGGGGGTTAAACATAAATGTGATAATAATTTAGAGATAGCGCTAAAGAATTAAATTTAAATGTTTTAAATACAGTATATTTTTTTATCTTCGACGAAGATTTGGATGTAGTTTACAACTTAACAGATAATTATATTAACTTAAACCAATGCTTATGAAAACGAATTTTAACAATTCTTGGCGAAAAACGGTTTTTTTCGCATTTTTAATTTTATCATCAGTTACATTGTATAATTGTAGTAATGATGATGATAATCCTGGGCCTGAACCTATAGTGCAAAAAACGGTCATAGTATA
>NZ_ARYN01000025.1 GCF_002094855.1 Zunongwangia atlantica 22II14-10F7 | reverse complement strand
TTGCTGTTCATTGGATTTTAAGTTCAAAGCGCTGCGTTTTTAGCAAAGATCCCTTTTGATTTTCAGTATTTTATAATTCTCAATTGGTCAGTTTTATAAGTTTTCTAGATACGTTTTTAGAGACGGTTAATTAGTTCTAAAACCCTGAATTTTCTGCCTTCTCAGTCATTCGATCGTCTTCTGCTTTGTACCATTCCATAAATTGATCGTAATTGTATATTTCTAAATTGACAATAAATGTATTTCCCTGAAGTTTTACCGGATACATTTGTACCATTGTCGTTTTATCCGGATTCATTAATAAAAGACCATATTTGGAACCAAAATTTTGAGGCCCATTCCAATATTCAGGTTCAAAGAATACTTCGTAATTAAGATCTTCAAAAAATGCTCTGGAATATTCTAAATAACTTTTTGCGCTATCATAGTTCTGTCCAAGAGCTGCTCCCTTAGGAGTCATTAAAACTTTAACCAGCTTCTCATCTTTGAATTGAAAATTCTGCTGATAGATCCTATACAAAAAACCATTACCTAGATCGACTGATTTATAATCGTCCTTATTCGCTCTAAATTCCTTCTTTGCGCTTTCGGGAGACATACCATATTCAAGTCCTTTAAAAATAGCTTGTCCGTTCGCTAAAGCAACAAACGCAATAGAAAGTAAGGAAACGCAAATAAGTTTTTTCATATCGGTTAGTATTAAAATTTATTTTAGTGCCCCTACTCACAATCATTAAATATTAACCACAATTTTGTTATGATTAATCAATTAGAAAAATTAACTGCCGAGGAGCGACTCGATTATTTTATAAATTATCTAAAAAATAGGGATCAATATCCGCCCCAGGAGCGGGAAAAATTAGATCAATATTTCCAAGGCCTTTAATGGCCTTTTTTATTTTCTGCCAGAAAAGCATCCAAATTTTTGGTTGTACTCATTAACTTTTTAGGATCTATTTGTTCGGTAACCTGGATAATCTTCAACTGGTTTTGCAATACTTGCATAAAGGCATTACTCCAACTCTCAGAGTTCTTTGTAAAACCATTAATTAAAGTCTTAAGGTTTTGGTTTACGTTATACACATCTGCTTTTAAATCATCGCGTACATCTAAGAGTGTAGTTTTTTTCTGCAGCTCATAGTCTTCCTGATCTTCTTTTGATGGATGTAAACTTTGGTTTACATTTTTCTTCATATCCCCTTCTCCAGTTAAAAGCCACTTCAAACTATAGTCTGGAAAAACACTCACAAACTCCTGAACAACATCCACCCCAGGATTACCATTCCTTTTCTCAAGCATATTAAGGTAACCGCTTGATTTCGAAAGCTTTTTCTCGAATTGTGATTTATTCAAGTTTTCAGCATTCCTCACAATATTTAGTCTTTTGATAATACTCAAAATCAGATAATTAGAAATAAAATTGAAAAATAACTCACATTTGTTTGTTTTATTCTAACATTTGTGAGTATATTTGGTCTGTTGTTAACTATGAACAAAAACACAAACAAAGATAGTAAAGTAGAATCGTTCAGGCAATAGGAGAATTATATGATACGAGAAAATGAAATTGAAGGGCTTAAAAAAAGAATAGGAAGCAATCATATTGCTAAGATTTCGATCTACTTCAACCAGCACATGATTTTCAATAAATTCAACCAGCCGTTTTCTACCACCTACATTTCTAGGGTTTTCAACGGAAATATGCCAAATAAAAAAGTAGAGGATGGCATTTGGAGGTTTGCAGAGGATCTAAAAAAGCAGGAAGAAAGAGACGCTAAAAGAAAAGCAGAAATCCTGGAACCGGTTAAACTGCCTACAGATGAAGATTGATCCTAACATCGACCATCAACTAAAGAAAATCGACAGGCAAATGCAGCTGCTTAACTTCTTTGTAGGACTTGCAATTATAATGGTAATCGTAACAGCGCTATTTGCTGTGATCGAAGTACAAAAAGAAAAACTGGAGGAACCAGCTTACAATCTCTCACAATCTAAAACAAAAAAGCCCGAAGGTGCAACTTCAGGCCGAGGTCATAAATGATTAACGCTTATTAAACATTCAATGAAAAACAAAAGTACGACATCGCTACAACATTCGCAACATTTAATTGCGGGGTTACTTCCTGAGGATTCGAATATCGAATTTATCGGGATTTGGGAAACTATGGAAGTGAAATTTATTAAGAATGGCAGGAGTCACGATTGGAGTGAACTTTCTGCTAAAGATGCAGCAACGCTTACTAATGCTTATAACAGTAACCAACCTGCACGCTTTGTTCTTTCAAAATTTAAGGAAAATGGGAAATCAGTCTCCAGGTCGAGACAGGTTGAACTCTATACATATTTTATGTACGGTGGCACAGATAATAATCCGGATATGATCGAAGGAGTTTTGCAGGAGCCGGAGAATTATCGCCACAGCAGGAAGTGTATCTCCTTAAAATTTAAAACACTAAAGCTGGATGGAAATCCGCTTAAGCCGCGAGAGGTCTTTATGCTAGATGAAATGCTGAAAGATCACAAGAACCTGGTGATTGCCATGAGTATGGGAATTAGTGAAAGCACTTTTGCCCAGCACGATGCAGAATTAAAAAAGAAAGCGAATGTACATAGCAAGCCGGCGCTTATGCGTAAGGCTGTAGAGCAAGGCTTTGGACAATATTTTAATAGGGTAAGTGTAGTTAGTAGTTAGAGGAAAAGCGGGCGGTTTGTTATAAAGTTTATGCCGCCCGTTTTTAACCCAAATTAAAGGATATGAAAGATCTGGATATTATGGAATTTTTACTGCAGCACTCCCAGTTTGAGCCACAACTGCAGGTAAGCAATAGAGAAATCGCTGTGCATTTTAAGGAAGAAATTAAAAAGGTTCCCGGGGCGATGCGAAAAACAACGAAGAAGATTAGCAAAAAGTTTAATCGATGTATCGCGAGAATAGACGATCAGATCTTTATCGATCGCCAAATGCAAATAGTAAAGTAAAACCTATGGCAACTTTAGAAAAAGATTCGAAAGAAAAGCAATCCAAGCAGGATCTTAAAGATCTGCAGAGCCACAAACAAATGGTAGATGAAATCATTTATTTACTAAGAGCTATTAATGCAGAGCTTCTTCCTTCAAACTTTAGCCATGCAAGAACCAAGGGTGGTCGTAAATTTATAGAACGTGCATTTTCCCATTTGGAGACCAATGTCGAAGCAAGGAATTACCTGCAAACTTTTGGGCCGTTTGTTCGCCTTTACAAGTACCTAAAGGAACGCTATCAAACTGAAGTTTTGGATAAAATTGAATCTGAAAATAATTAATCCCTACGAATGAGCCACGTTTCAGCAAATATGATAAAGCCTATCTACTCCGCCCTACCGGAGGAAGAAAGGCGTGCGTTTGCTGAATGGTTAGCACAGCAGGAACAGCAATCGGTAAGCCTTCCGGCAAAACCGAAAAAGCAAGAATTACTGGATGATATCGCCGATCAAATTGGTGATTTCTTTAGACCAGGTATGGAAGAACAAGCAATCTCTGAAATTATGTTTTCCTAATGAATGAACTAGCAATACAATGGTCACAAGGAAATCCAGGCGCTTTAGCTTTTCTGACAGAGCTCTCGCACCAGGATGAAGAAACGGCACAAGTGATAAGCCAGTGCCTTATGATCAATTACAAAATTCGTGGCACCCGCATCTATGTGTTGTGGAGTGATCTATGCGACCGCGATATGGAAAAGGTAAAGCAGCTTTGCGAAAATTGCCCGGGCGAAATTTTAACCAATGCCTGTTACCGGCAGGACTACTCAGGAAAAGAACTTGTTAACCAATATTTTAAATGATGATAGAAACGATTAACTGGTTTATAGGAATCACTTTTGTCTTAAGCCTTTTTATAGGATTGATCCTTAGAAAAGATTCGCTGGCCGTTACCGGTTTTACGCTAAGTGTACTATACCTAACCTATGACATGGGTTTTCAACTAGCAAAAAAAGACTTTTTATCTGCGATCATTAATGCTGTTGTTTTATTACTGGTATTAGCCAGAATTGCCTGGGTTTCCAAGCAAATAGAAGAAGAATCTAGAACCGAAGTTCGAACTTACTCTCGGGAGGAACTTATCATCGCCAAGAAGATCTATGATAGTAATTATCTGGCAAACCCTGAAGATTTCGAAGATATAAAAGGCACTTATGAAGATGCACAAGTGAGCATCGATTATTTGTTGGGCATTATCGATGCCGATAGTAAGAAATATAAAAAAGTAATGTATGGGACCAGGAAAGCCGAATCATAAGCCAAGCGGAATCTATAAACGTGCGGAAACCCGCCAGGAACGAAGAGCCCGGGAAGCTGCTGAAGCCAACCACCAAAAGAAGATCGAGAGATTAAAATCTGATTTTGCCAAAGCCAAACGCAGCGGAGACGAAAAGGAACTGCTCCGGATCCGTGATAAAATTAGGCGAATGAAAAACAACAATTAATATCTATCATACCCGAGAGGCGAGGGCCACAATCAGGATACCCGGAGGAAAGAGCAGGGTGTGGTTTGAAAAATTCCTGAAACCGGAGAAGCGGACACTTCACATTAGTGTTGTTGTTGCTCATTGGATCCAAGCAGGTTCGACTCCTGCCTTCTCCACACCGAAGGAGCAAGGAAACTTGCTAAAAACCGGCTGGCCGCATAGGTCAGTTGACTGGACTGCACCGGCCGGTTTCTTTTTAAAAAATCCTGTGTTAAGCGGGTAAGGGTTTTTATGCCCTTAAACCAAAATTTTGAATATGAATTTCTGTATAAAATTTCTTTGTTATGAGTAGCCCTAAATCGATAGGTAATATCCTTAACAATACTATTTTAAAGCTTAACGGCTTACAGCCCCCTGCGGCTAATCTTCCGGAGCAATCGAATGCCGATACACCGGAGACTTCTCCCCAAGAGTTTATCCATCCCATTCTTACTCCGGAAGATTTTAAACAAACCAAAATCAATTATAACAAGTATATCGAGGCTTACAATAAAAAAGTAGATCTCGATAACTTTAAAATCAATGCCTACAATACCAAGGTTATTGCCGCCTGCAGAAACCTTAAAAAGTCAAAAGACGTGCGTATGCGCGAGTTGATCTGGAAAGAAGCGAACAAAGAGCTGGATCCAGAAACTTACAACGAGGAAGTTGAAAAATACAATGATAAATACGGCTACCATATTCGTAAGAAAGTAACCAGGCAAAAAGTAAAGCCGGCCACAAGAGAGTATTTTATGGCTTTTCTATGGGAATACAATGCCCAGCTGTACAAACGCAAAGAATTTAGAACAAATCCTCATCTTCAGATCAACGTACCAGGATCACTCCCAAAATATGAGCTTTATCCTAATAAAATTTTAGAGTCGGAATACGAAGGAGCAAGGAACCTTTCGACCTCTACTGTGGAGACCATACGCAACCACAGAGAGCGTTTAGAGGAAGCCGGGGTGTTATGGGGTTATGAGTATCACGGCTCCAACAGAGCGCTTAAAATCGCTTTTAATGTGGAAGTTTTGAGCATTACCGACAACGGAAAACCAAAATCTACTCGAAATGGGGCTCAGGCAGTTAGGGAGGAACAAACGAAAAAAGTTCGCCATAACAATGTATCTAGTAGTGAACCTGTATTAGTAAATACTAAGTATAGGCAGAAAGGAGTTGTCGCTAACGCGCCAACGAGTTTAAATTGTACTGGATCTTCTACAAGACCACCGAAGAAGCAAGGTGAGAAAAAAATCGATGCCGGGGCCGCGCAGCAGGAAAATCAAGAAAAAAAATTCGCCGGAGCGAAATCCCAAAACGAACTCTCGCAAATTTTGATCACTAGTCTGGAAGATAAAAACGATTTGGCCAGGCAGCTTGCCCAGCTGGAGCATAAAGATTACAAACCGCTGGATATTGCGATCGCCAGACAAGAGGCCTATTACGGTACCATGCATCCAAAAGACTTCAAAGAACTAGCCATCCAGGATATATTTAAATTTTCGAATAGCCTTTTTGAAGCTTTAGACGTGCATCCCGGATCCTGGAATAATGCTTACAAGATCTGGCTGAAAGAAATGTTTAAAAACTTCAACGGCCAGCAGCTTAAAAAAGATGTGCTGCTGGAACGCTGGCAAAAAATGATCGATGTGCTACGAGCTGTAAAACGCCAGCAAGCTAAAAAAGGCTGGCAACCAAGCTACCCGAGCCGCTATTTTGATCCGGTACGTACCGAAAAATGCCATAATTCCTTCGCTTATGCATATAAAAATTTCAGAATAGAACCGCCTGAAACTCCAGACGCCGAATACCAAAAGCGAAAAATAAACGCCAATCGCAGCAAGCGTTGGAATACCGACCTGGAGAAAGCCAGACCAAAAATCCGCCAATTCTTACGTGGCAAACTGGATCTGCAAAAAATGATGGATTACGTAAAATATAATTGCCCAGAGGTGTATAAAGCATTGCCAAAACTGATCGCCCAGGAAAAAGATGAAATGTTCAAAAATCTAACGCTTAATTAAATATTATGTTGAACCTGTACAATACACAAATCGAGGAGCTGTACATCCACCGTGTAGGAAACAAATGTCGCGGGGAAGGTGTTTTTCTTTCAGAAGATCCTTATCAGATTACCGATGAAGATCGCCCGCTTTTAAAAGAATTCTTCCTAAAGCCATTTCGGGAAAAAGACGAGCAATATTTTCAATTTACCCACGAGGTTTCATTAGAATTTAATGAACTCTACACCCTTAGCTATGACGTTGCAAATAATAAACGTCCAATGTCCAAAATTTCAAAAGATATTGCCTGTCTTCTTTATCATCTTTCCAGCCATCCACATATAAAATCCGGCGAAGTTTACGTGTGCCGCCTAGAGAATATGCTAGTAGATAACGAGAAAGTGAACGGTCTTGGCATCTTTAAGAGTGAGATTAAAAAAGACTATATGCAATTTCAGGAAGGGAAAAGCCGACTTGAAATGAACATTTCTCAGGGTGTAAGTCTGGATAAATTAGATAAAGGAGCGATAATTCTTACAAATAAAGGAAGCAAGACCGGGTTTAGGGTTTTATACATCGATTCGAATAAATACGATTCGAAATACTGGATCGAGAATTTTTTAAACATCGAAGAGATCCAGGACGAGATTTTTAAAACCAAAAATTATCTGGAGTTCTGCAGAGGCTTCGCTAAAGATGTGGTATTACCTGCAGAGGATAAGCAGGAAGAAGTATTATTTCTAAATAAGAGCTTCGATTATTTTGCCAGCAACGACGAGTTTGAAGAGAGCGATTTTATAAATCAAACGATCGAAAATCCAGACCTGGTACCAGAATTTGAAAACTACAAATTCGAGAAAGCTCCCAAATATAAAATCGAGGATCTTACCAGCTTCGAGATTGACAATCCTGCAGTAAACGAAATGCGCAAAAAGAATAAAAGCACTATCGAATTGGATACAAATATCACGATTAAGATGGACTTTATAAGCGCCGATTCTGCCGATCGATATATTGAAAAAGGCTGGGACGAAGAGAAGCAAATGTATTATTACCTGTGCTATTTTAATAAGGAAAAGTAAAATTCTAACGCTTAATTAAATATTATCATGAGTATTAAAAAAATCATAGTTGATGAAAAAAAATGGAGTTTCAGCGAAGAGAAATACATAACTGAAACTAAAGAGTACGATCGAAAAAGTTATACCGGAGACTTCGACAAGCTAATTCTTGAAAACACCGAGAATTGGGATATAAAAGATTATGCTATAGATCACTGTGATGTTGTAGATCAAGATGATGTAGAAGAAAAAGATCTGGACGACTTTCAGGATTATGAAATCGTAAGTTATTTGGAAGACAGAGGTTATCAACTTATAAAGTGCGAAACAATAATAGATCTTCAGCGATTTGAAAAATTAAAGGAAGTAATGTCTCTCTAATGGAAAAAGTTCTCCAGCTTATCCAGGAAAACGCCAGGCGAACCGGGAACGGTTCCGGGATCTCTACCATACGATTGCAGCGTGCCACCGGATTAACATATAAAGAACTGTATCCCCTACTCTTAGAACTTATAGAAACCGGGAAGATCATCGCCCGGGAAGGCATTAACCATAATTTACTCTTTCTATTATGAAAAATCATAAATGTACCTGCCCAGGCAGGAGTGATAAAATATTCTGCCCTAAGTGCAGCGATCTACGAATGACGATCTTACTTAAAAACGGTAACGACAAATTAAAATATCAACGTGCTAACGGCCAGTTAAGCAACCCGGTGTGGTATTCGCATTTAAAATATAATGGCAAAGATGCCTATAAAACAGCTGAAAAGATGGTGGAGCGAGTTCGTAAAGATCCTGTTTATGGATCTGCTGCCAATGTGCTGTTATTTTTCGCCAACGGAAACCGAAATTTTCCCATTAAAAAAGTGGTGCTATGATACGAGAATCGAAGATTTCACTTAAGAAAATTAGTCAGGACCAGGTTAAGGTTTTAAATAATGCCTGCAGCGCTTACAAAGATTTTTTAGAGCTGCTATGCAATACCGAAAATAAAAGTCAGAATCACATCCACCACTCGATTAACCGGGAATATGGCTATATGTTACTGGCTAAAATTACAAAAAGAAATATCCCGATGAATAATACCATCACCATCGATGTGCATACGGCGTATATAGCCAGCGATGGATTGCGGTATTATATCTCGATAGCAGAGAATGAATACGAAAAGAATGCCGCCAGGCAATTATTAGACGAGCTCTTTCAGGAGCTTCCCTATACAAAGGATATTAAACATTTTTCACTTAAAAGTGAAGCATAATTTTAACGCTTAAATTAAATATTGATGAAAGATCAACTAAACATATTCGGTACTGAAAAAATCACGGTTGCAGAATCGATCGATTTGACTATTGCCAGCATGAAAGAATACGGTACACGGCATAAGCATTGGGCAGCTGCTTGGAGCTGGGGAAAGGATAGTACAACTGTGGTAACGTTAATAACCCAGCTGATCACTACAGGACAGATTCCCAAACCTGAAACCTTTACGATTTTCGCAGCTGATACCAGAATGGAACTTCCTCCGCTTTGGATCTCTTCACAGATCTTAACCAAGCAACTTGAAGAGCGTGGTGTAAAAGTTAGAATTGTAACCGCGCCTATTCACGATCGCTTCTTGGTTTACATTCTTGGCCGAGGTGTACCACCTCCATCAAATACTTTCAGATGGTGTACTGGCCAGATTAAAGTGGAACCAATGGAAGCAGCTCTTGCAGAATTTCAAAGAGAAACCGATGAAAAGATTCTTATGCTTACCGGTGTTCGTTTGGGTGAAAGTGCAATTCGTGATCAGCGTATCAATGTGAGTTGTTCTAAAGATGGTGCAGAATGCGGACAGGGTTGGTACCAGGAAGGATTAAAAAATGATATGTGTTCTACCCTTGCCCCGATTCTACATTGGCGAGTTTGTAATGTTTGGGATTGGCTTAAAATATTTGCTCCAATGGAAAAATATGGCGGTTGGAATACTTCAATCCTTGCCGATGCCTACGGAGGTGATGAAGCTGAAGAGAAAAACGCCCGTACTGGTTGCATAGGTTGTCCGCTTGCTTCAAAAGATTCAGCATTAGATCTAATACTACAAATTGATAAATGGAAGTATCTACAGCCTTTAAAACGTTTAAAGCCGATTTATAGGGAAATGAAGAAACCTCTCTTCAGATTGCGTAAACCTGGTGGACAACGTAAAAAAGACGGGACCCTTCAGAAAAATCAACAAAGAATGGGGCCTCTCACTTTAATAGCTCGGAAATACTTTCTTTATCAGATTATTTCTATTCAAAACGAGATCAATTTAGCCGCTGGCAAAAGTGATAAACCTATGATCTTTCTAATCAACACTGAAGAACGCAAGGCTATTGAGAAAATGATCAAAGACGAAGTATATCCAAATGGTTGGGATGGATCGGAACCTGTCGCCAGTAAGCCATTAGATAAGATGTACAGCGATGGATCAGTAATGAAAAGGTTGTTTTATTTCTAGATATGAGACCTGATTTAATAGCTAAGTTGGAATATATAAAACTTTGTGCTGAACGTGCGATTTTACAGGAAAAGAAAGAAATGGAAGTTTTAGGTTCCTGGTATATAGATCAGGAATTATCAGAAATTGAAAGATCTCTTCAAAAATGCAGATCTATTTTCCATGAAGGAAGACAAATCGAAATGTTTAATCAAAATGAAAATTAATCAATGAATCCAGAAACAAAATTAAAAGTAGCTGCTGAAGAAATTAAAGAGGTCTTAAGAAAACACGATCTTGCCTCAATTTTTTCTTTACACACACCAGGACATGGAGAATTTGTACTCCATCTAAATGCATCGCACAGCTGCGCCTATATTTATAATGATCACGAGATAAGATTTCATAGTAAAAGGAAGGATTATAAAAGCCAGGAAGAACAGATCCAAAAATTAACCAATACCGCCAATATGCTTAAGCTTTTGTGCGATATGACGGCAAATAACTTTTTAATGTTGAAAAGATTATCTGATAATTTTGATAAACTGACTAATGCCGAGCATCGATGAGTAACAAAATCAGCAAATTTCGCGGTTACGACATTAAAAAAGTTGGGAATGAATTTGTTTTCTGTGATACCGGGGAACCTACGATTGAGACCTGGCAGAACCGCCCCTGCGGACATTGCAAAAAACATAATACTCCGGAAGGGCACGATGGATGTTTAGGAACACTCCCATTTGTAATTAACGCCTGTTGTGGTCACGGAAATTATAAAGAAGCTTACCTGCAGCTGGAGAATAAAAAAATACTAAGAGGATTTGAAGCTGTAGAAAAGATGATTAGCCTTATATCATAATTACCTTATATTTATAATCTAACTACAAAAATCATACATTATGAATGAAGAACAAGCCGATAGAATAATCGAATTATTGGAATCTATTGATGATAGACTTAGTAATATAGAAGTTAGTTCATCGTCCGTTGAAAGTAATACTTCTTCGATCGATAGTAATACAAGATCAGAACGTTCCACGGAAGATTTATACACGGCCTTAAGGAATATAGAGCGAGGCATTGGTGATCTAATAGACAAATAGAATCCTAAACCTATCTTCAACCGTTAATTAACCGACTTTCTAAAAAAGTCGGTTTTTTTTCGTCCCTAATTTTTTATATTCGTTAAGAATCTAACTCCTTAAATACACTAGCCTATGTCCTTTTTTTAACATTGGATTTACATCTATATTTGAAAATAATCCGAAATATATGTCCCAAAAATTACTCTCTACGGTGGACTTTTCCATCACTCAAAACATCCCTGTAGCAGATCACGTTTACAAATACCTGGTAAGAATTTGCGGGAGTGATCACATCATCGCCACCAGATCGACATTTGTAGGATCCTTAATATTATCCCTGCAGGGAAGAAACGGCGATGTACGGCCAAGCAAATGCAAACATCATCGCGTTTTTAAAGCTGATATCAGCGAATCCTACTGGCAAAAAAATGGGATGTACATAAGCTCTGAAAATGCCAGCTTATTTAATGAACAGGTGGATAAAAAATTTCGGGATGAACTTTTTCGCAATATGTTAATGAACCGACACCTCGATGAAAAGCATTTTATTAAAAGTATGCGTGCTTTTCTCGAATTTTACGATATTACTGAGGAGGATATCAAATTAGACACGTTACACCGTGATTTTAAGCGAAAAAAAGACGAATTATTAAGCAATTTTAACCTGGTTTCCCCCTCTGGGACAAAAACAGAAACTTCACAATTTGTCCCTTAATAATTCTTTCCTATCATGATCCAGAATCTTTGCAACATTTACGGCGACGAGAATTTCGATACCTTCTATAAAGCGACCATTATTGAAGCTTCACAGCTGCCAAAATTCAACCATCTTACTAAAGAACAGGAAGTTTTAACGATGATCAATAATCTTCCGCAGGAATTTCAGGCGATGATCATTCGTTTTTTACCGGAGCGTTTTAGCTTAGGTAACAGAACTAGAATAAGAAACGGTAGCCGAATGTATGAAACCGATTTTTCTTTACCCTTGGTACCACAAGATGCGAATATTCAAAACTTGCTGGAGACTTATAATAATAAAGAGGTGGTGGTTTTAATTACCAGGCACACGCACTCCCATTTGTATGGCACCAGCGAACAGCCGCTTTTATTTATCTACGAGGAATTACACAATCCCGCACCTTCAGGACTTAAAGGTTATACTTTGAGCATGGCCAATGAAAGTTATGGAGCTCCGCTATACTTTGCAGGAAATGAAGCAGAATTTCCAATTGTTAACCGTGGCCTAGCTTTCCAATTAGCCGGAAGCCTGTAATGTCCTTTTTTACAGGCTAGTGACGATCTAATATTGTTCTTCCATAATAGTACGGATTAACAATCAACGATTTGTCACAACCTAAACCTTATTACAACATTGTAAAGAACGAAGCCGCTAAAGAAGCGACCATTTATATCTATGGTGCAATTGGCGGTATCGACTGGGATACTTACGAAACGATTAACACCGCTTCTAAATTCACACAAGAATTTAACGATGTGGAGAAAGATGCGGACACGATCCACATAAGAATCAATTCTCCCGGTGGGGCAGTATTTGAAGGTCAAGCAATTTACAATGCAATCTTCGCTTCTAAGAAAAAGATCATTACTTATAATGATGGGATTTGCGCCAGTATGGCTGCACTTATTCTTCTATCTGGAGATGAGATCCACGCCTTTAAGAATTCTCTTTTAATGATCCATAATTCCAGTTCTTATTACTGGGGAAATAAAAAAGAGGTTGAAGAACAACTGTTAGCCGCCGAAAAAATCGACAAGGCTTTAGGAACGGCAATCGAAGATCGCCTTGGCATCACTGCAGAGGAAGTTGAAAAAGACTATCTGAACTATAAAGACAATTGGTTTACTACTGATGAAGCTGAAGCACTTGGATTTTATGATCATATCATCCAAAAAGAAAAAGCTCAGGTTCCTGAAGATATCATGCAATTGAAACCTAAGGATATGGTAAGCAAATATGCTGCTATGACCTTCACTATTCCCAAAACAAAATCTAAAATCACAAATACCATGAGCAAACCAAACTCGTTCCCGAATTTGGTAGCTGTACTTGGCGCAACCTTAGCGACTACAGATAAAGGCAGCTATATCAATGACGAACAAAAGGAGGCTATCGATAATAGAATCGCTGCCGATGCCTTAGCCATCCAGACTGCAAATTCTGCAAAAGAAAAGGCAGAACAGGATCTACAGGCAGAAAAAGACTCCAGACAACAGGCAATCGATGCCGAAAAAGCCAACACAACCGCTGCTTTAAAAGCTATGAGAACAGCTGCAACCGCTGCAGGAGTTGAAAACATCGCTGAAAATGCAACGATGGAAGACATTAACACAGCACTTACCGCACAAATCGCTGTGTTAAACAAAAAACCAGGCGCTTCCCATACAAGTGGAGCTGCTGAAGACAAAGATACCGAAGGAGAGTTCGATTATGTAGACTTTGAATCCTCAATCTATTCCCAAATCAAGAAATAAACATGGAAGAATTAACTATTGAAATTGATGACGTAGTAAAGGAAATTAAAACTTTCCTTAAACACAATCCAGAATTGATTTCTGCTTCATTAAATAAAGCAGAAATAACACTGGATAAACACACCAAACCTTTAACAAAGATTAAAGGGAAATATCCGCAGGCTCATACCTTAATGACAGATGTTGTTCAGGGATTTAGTACTGAATGGAAAGAAATGGGGAAACTACAGATCGAGCATAAGATCTTAACAGATTACCACCAAAAGGTAAACTACCCGATTATTCCTGCAGATATCCTTCACTCTTATTTTGCTGATTTATATGCAGAAGATAAGAAACCGGAAGAAATGCCAATCTCTAAATATATCATAGAGAATGAATTGCTTCCTAAGGTGATCGATAACATTCAAACCCTTTCAATCTCTGGAACTTATGATGCTGCAAGACTTGATGAGTTTGGATTCTCTATGAATGGTATAGAAACTATCTTATCTAATCTAGTAGATAGAGATAATGCTCCTAAGCATCCGGTATTCGAAATTCCAGTAGATGTATTTACTGATGTAAATATTGTGGATCAGGTTACTGCATGGGAACGAAAGTTACCAGGGAAAATTAAAAAGAAGATCAAAAAGATCTTTATGTCTGAAAATAACTTCGAGCGCTATGTATTAGACTACGAAAATAAGTTCGGCCAGAATAAATTCCAGGGTGACGTAATGAAAACCCGATTAGGAAAACGAGAAATCGTAGTTCTTGATGGAATGGAAAGCGATGTGATTTTTGGCACCACAGAAAACAACTTTAGAAGGTTGATGGATGTATTCGACAAACCAAGAATTACAGACGTACAGAAACAAGACTATAAAGTTAAAATCTTTATGGAATGGTGGAAAGGTTATGACTTCCTTATCAATGAGCTTGTTGTGGTTTCTAACTTCAGCGATGAGAGATACGGTCTTGGATCTACAGAACTTAACCAAAAATACTTCGGTATTGACGGTGTAACTGAAGCTGCAGCATAAAAAATAAAGTATGTCTAGAACAAAAGCAGAATTATTAGCGAGATGTGAGGAACTGGGAATTGACACCAGTTCCCTCGCTAATAATGACGAAAGAGAAGCTGCTATAAAAGCCAAAGAGGCCGAATTAGCAGCGAAAGTCGAAGCTGAAAAGAAATCAGATAAAACTGATACGAATTCTGAAGAATCCGACACAAAAACAGCTGAAAACGATACAAAATCGACTGAAGCTGTAACAGAATCAAAAGAACCTGAAGCTTCTAAGGAAAAAACCGAAACTCCTGAGCAACCAAATGAGGGTGGCGAAGCTCCAAAAGAGCTGCAAACTTCTAACGAAGATCCTGCTAAAACCAAAGAAGGATCACAGGATCAAACTCAGGAAGAGAAAAAGCCCGATCATTATGAAGATGATCGCGGAAGAAAATGGAAGTTCAAAGCGAACGCTCCTAAGAAATTAAGAATCGATGGACACCCAATGAGCCAGGAAGAAATTCTGGCAACAGAAGAAGTAATTTCTGAGCTTGTGCTTGGGAACTGTTCATTCCTAACCCAAATAATCGAATAAGATGGCTGAGAACTGTGATCCAATAAAATTAGAAAACATTGAGTTTTGCCCAACGGATGAAATCGTTGCCGGTCTTAATGATCTTGAAGTGTATGGAGCTGCTGTTACTGACTTCGAAACCATTGCGGAGCCACCAAAGTTAAATGTGGCCGCGAATTTTGAAGAGGCTGGAAGTATAGCAGAAGCACATACTTTTAAAGAAGGTCGTGGTTTTCATAAAATTCAGATACAGGCAGACTCGGGATCTGTAGAAAACACACAGCTGGGCGAAAAAGGGAACTTAGGTGTTCAAAATTCCCTAACCGGAGCAATGCGAAACAACAAAAAAACCAAAGGTTATCTTCGATATTATAAGAATGTACCTATGATTTATATTGTTCGTGAAAAAACCGGAAACCTGGTGCAGGTGGGAAGTAAAAATTCTCCGGCTTATATCGTAGAATTTACCGGAAATACCGGAGCCGCTCCTGGAGACCCTAAGAATATCCAGGTTATTATCAGAGATTCACAGGCTTATTTCGCTCCTGATTATGAAGGAGCTATTACTCAATTCCCAGCACCCGCTCCAGATCCTGAAGTATAATGAGTAAGGCATTTAAAATAGCACCCGGCCGTTACGTGATCCCAAACGTTGGAAGTGTAGATGCTCAAAAGGAAGTTAGCGATAATGTACTTTTTGAAATCTACAAACTTCCTCGCCGGGTCTTTCCCTGGATCGAACTTGGTCCCGATGCTGAAGCCTTCCTAAAAAAACAAAAACTCCACGTTAAGGATTTCGCGAAGCTTGTTAATAATGCCCGGACTAAAAATGAGATTGAACTTTTAGCCAGGATAAGCGATACCAAAACAATCGATCGTATTGCTGAAACCAAATTGAAAGCTTTAGAAAATTCACTTAAAAATTAAAGCTGTATTCTTCATTTTAATTTATTTAGTTAGTAAAAACCGCCAGTGCAATTCCTGGCGGTTTTTTTTGTGTCCTTTTTAATGACTTGTGCCATCTGCAATTTTGGATCATGGAAATAAGTGAATGGTTACAAAGCAAGCCTAAGGATTATAACACCGGAGTAGATCTTTACGCAGCATCCAGCGTAATGCAATCGAGAACCCTGGCAAATTTAAAACGCGGACAGAATCCGCGCAATATGGCCGTGCTAATTAAAGAGCTTCGGCAATTATCAAAATCCAGAGCTTACCAAAAGCCTAAACCAACCTCGGTGGTAAAAATCGAGGTTGTTGCAGATCCTAAACCGGTGCAGGTAGAAATGGAACGCAAGAACCAAATCGAGCAAAGTGCCAATGCTTATTTCCAGAAAATTAAATACAACGAATTACCTGCAGTCTTAAAAGTACGATATCGCCAATTAAAGGATCTCTTCTACGATATGAGCGACTTAAAGTTTGTTTTAAATGACTTACCTGCCAAGGAAGCCAATAAGTCCTTAAAAATCATCCTAAAGATTGAAGCATTGGATGAGCAAAGAGAAATGATCTGGAGAGAACTGGATCACTGGCAAGATCATAAAACCTTACTCCCTACAAAAACAGAAAATGATTTTACCGGGTTATCGCAGCAAGCGCTCTTCCTAAAAAAAGCGAACCTGGTTAACTACATCAATAAAAAATCTTCGAGAATAAAAAAGTGGGAAAACGAGCTGCAGGAAAAAAGCAATAAGGATGAGCGCTTAAAAATTGGCCAGCAAATTAACCGAACTCAAAAAGCGGTACACAAACACAAACTCGACCTGCAGAAAATCGAAGGGATGTTATAGAGTCCCCCAGTTACTAAGATCTCTCACAATCATTAATAATTAAACCCAACAAGGTACTGGAGGACATAAGGCCTTCCACCTTGTGGGAATATTAATTATTAATAATGATTGTGAGAATGACAAAAGTAGAAAATTCTGCGGAATTAAACACAGTACAGCTGCCATTAGATTGGCACAATGAAAAACGGAAAGTGAAAGATCTTATTCCCTACGAATACAATCCCCGGACACTTACCGACGAGAAAAAAGAACGGTTAATAAAAAGCCTGGAGAAATTTAACCTGGCAGAAGTTCCGGCGATAAACACCGATAATAAAATTATCGCTGGCCACCAACGTGTGAAGATCTTGCTTCACTTAAATCGAGGCGAAGATATAATCGATGTTCGCGTACCTAATCGAGAGTTGACAGAACAGGAATTTAAAGAATATAATATTACATCAAATGTGCCTGCAGGTTTTTGGGATGTCGATATTTTGGAAGAACATTTTGCCGACATCGACCTGGAGGATCTTGGTTTATTTGTTGGAGATCTTGAAATGCCTGAAGAGTTGCTTCCGGAGGAATTCAAAACTGAAGAGGAAGGAGACTTTGAACCGGAACCGCCGAAAGATCCAATTACTGAAGCTGGAGATGTTTACGAGCTTCGAAGTATTAAGAAAAATATTACTCATAGGATTATCTGTGGTGATAGTACATTAAAAGAAACCTACGAGCAAATATTAAAGAACGACACCATCGATTTAACAGTCACCGATCCGCCATATAACGTGGATTATGAAGGTGGCCGAGATAAAAAGCGGGATAAAATTGCCAATGATAAGATGGCAGCAAATTCTTTTTATCAATTCCTATTCGATTTTTATAGCCAGGCTTATGAATTTTCTAGAGCCGGCGCTCCAATTTATGTATTCCATGCAGATACTGAAGGCGTAAACTTTAGAAGTGCACTGGTAGATTCAGGGTTTAAGCTTTCGCAATGCCTTATTTGGAAGAAAAACTCGATCGTATTAAGTCGCCAAGACTATCATTGGATCCATGAGCCTTGCCTTTATGGTTGGAAGACCGGAGGAGCGCATCCCTGGTACAGCGATCGTAAGCAAAGAACAGTTTTAGAATTTGATCGACCGCTAAGAAGTGAGGATCATCCAACGATGAAACCGGTTGAAATGCTTAGCTATCTCATTTTAAACAGCTCTAAACAATATGATATAGTATTCGACGGATTCTTAGGATCTGGATCTACTCTAATTGCCTGTGAGAAGAATTTGAGAGCCTGTAGAGGCATTGAATTAGATCCGAAGTATTCTGATGTCGAAGTGAAGCGTTGGATCAAATATATGAGAGAAAACAAGCTTCATTTTGAATTATTGAAGAACGGAGTAAAATTATCTAAAGAAGAAATTGAGAGCTTTACTCCATCTGCAAAACAATAGCTTTTATATAGCTTTAATCCCTTTGATTACGGGAGGTTAAGTGTTATCTTAGATAAAGAAACAACGCTTAAAACGAATAAAATGACTAAAGTAATAAAGTGTTCTAAAACAAATAAAGTAAGTTTTTTTAGAAACGGTGATCAAGTTTTTGATTTTACGATATCCGGAAACATCGTGAAGTTTGATAACGGAGATATAATTCGTTTGTAATAAAACTCTAAAAATAATTTGAACAGCGGCTAAATGGCCGCTGTTTTTCTTTTCATAAAGTAAGCATAATCGGTGTACGCTGGACTTATCTCTTCTTGTGTTTCCTTATCCAAAAGGGCTGGAATATCGTATGCAAACATTTTAAAGCCTAGATCGAGTAATATTTCATAGACATCGTCTTCATAGATGTATTGCCCAGGTAAAACTTTTTTAATTTTCCCGGTAATACTAGATATCGAGTGTTTTTCCGTTTCCTCGTCTGCATCGATCGGACTTTCTACAACTTCAAAATAGGTTTCCAAAAAATATTTTATTTCCTGGTCCCACTCTGTTTTAGGTACTGACATAATTGTGAGAGATTATAATATTATCACGTAAAAATAGCATTCTCATTTTTAAAAAATTAAATATTTGTTTTTCAGTTTTTTAACTCTTAAGAACATCTTTAATAGTTTCATTTGTTCGCCCGTTGACAAACGCCGTAGCCTATAGCGGTATGACATGTGCCACGCCAAAATTCATGCAAATATGAAAGGCCACCCCCCTAGAAGGTGGTGAGTGGCATATCTTCCCGCCTCACATCGTTGCCGATGAATTTTCCCCAGAACTTTTCGAAGATTGGATAGTCGAACGTATCACTCAAGTGAGTAGCGTGTTCCTGGTCCACACCTTTTCGTTGCTCAGGTCTTTTATCTTTCTCCAACCCACGACCACGATCGTAAGCTTCGGCATGTTCCATCGAGACAATTAAGTTCGGGCAGTTTGTTTGGTTGATTCTAATTCTCGGAAGTTGCTTCCTTCCATCATCTTTAAGCATTACGTTAAGCAATCGAAACTTATTAATATAACTCGGGTTAACACCGGTGGTCATATTATGACACGTCCATCCATGCTCTTCCATAAGTTTCTTTGCCTGATCAGCAAAAGTCATCTTACTGTTTGCGATTCTATTGTTCCCGGTTCTATCATAGTAGAAGTATACTGTTTTATTTCCGTGGTTCATATAGTATGGTAGGAACTCTTCAAGGAATAAGTGATCCAGGATCTTAGGAGACTTCACGAAGAATTCTTTTAATACATACCAGGTATTATCCTGCAATTGATGCACGGTCATAGCGTTGATGTTAGCACCCCAATCCACCGATACAATTAACGGCTCTGTTCGTATGACATCTGCATCCTTCTTAGAGTTGAAGTATTTATCATCGTTGGTCAATGGATTGCCATCCAAATCACAAAGAGGAATGCCCTCCAGATAATCGTTATCATTATTCGTGTAATAGTGATCCTGGGTAAGCTGTGGGTAAAAACCGTCTGCAATTTCCTTCGGTCTTATATTCAGCATCTCTGCGTTATAAATAAGATCACTCGAATAAGAATCCTTCATATATTCGAAATAATCAGATCTCACATTGTCCAGGTTCCAATGTGCCGTTGCTGAATGAAAGAAGTATTTATCGGGACTCTTTTTCGCCAATTCCTCGCCTTCAATAAACCATTTCCCTTTTTTGGTTAATGGTGTAGAGCTCACATAAATTTCAGCCAGTAACCAAGGATTATCCTCTCCATAGATTCCTGTTTTAGATGCCCTGTTCGTGTTCTTTACGTTAATTGAAAGCTTTTCATTGTCCAGGAGTGCCGCTTCATCCGCAATAATTCCTGAAGAGTTTATTCCTCGACCTCCATTGGAGCTATTAGGATTATCCAACCCTACAAGCTGGAATACTGTGCCGTTTGAAAAATGAATGATATTTTTCCAGTGGTTGGGTTTCTCGTAAGGCATTTTAAAGCCCATTCTTTTTCCCTGGCTAGATCCAACCACATAATCGATATCTTCATAAATCCCGAAAAATTCGAGTGCCGCTTTGGTCGATTTAAGTGTATTCGATAAAACCTGCGCATAGGTATTACCCACTAAAATAAAAGTGGCCCGGGGGAGCCACTTAACCATCATGAGCATAAAATAAGCAACGATCGTACTTTTTCCGGTTCCCCTGCCCCACTCTAAAAATTTCACTTTTGCTGTGGCCATAATGGCTACCATCTGAGCGAAATTGAGTGTTATTTTGCCCTTTACTCCTCTACGCTTCGCCATCTTCTTTCCTTTTGATTTCCTCAAAATCGATGTCGATCGTATCCGAAACGTTCATATTAACAGCGCCTTCGGTTCCTAAAATTTGCTTGATAAGCCTCTGCTGTTTTTTCGACATTACTATTTCGTAATCCTGAGCTTGAATTTTCTCGAGGTCAATTGGTGAGTCTTGATCTTTAAGTCCAAGAAGACTATCGATCTCTTTATCGATTTTATAAGCCAATTCGATATTCTTATCCTTCAGCGCTAATTGGTAGAGTTTGTGTTTTCGCTCAATTGAAATATATCTCCAGGCTTCCTTATCAAATCGCTTAAAGGATCCGAATAACATTTCGCATCGTTGCACATCTCGATAAGCCGTTGCTTTACTCACTCCAAAAAGTGTCATAAGCCTTTTTACAGCATCTTCAGGACTTCTAAATTCTAGCAATGCAGTAAACGCCGTTTCCCAGCGCTTTTTTAATTCCTGGTCGGTTTTAGATAAGCTTTTCAGCTTTACTTCTTCGGGATTATCGGTGTCCAAGTAATACGCGAGAATATTCTCAAAATGGGTATCGCTGGAGCTTAGTTTAAGTTCGTTATTCGCCAATTTATCTGAGGTTTTACTTCAAAATTGACCTATAGAAGCACCTTAAAAAAGGACACTTAATTCCTGTCCTTTTTTAAGGCACAAGTCATTCGCACTTTTGGATTATGGCAGAAGAAACGATCTATCTAAAAGAAGTGCTGGAGATCATGCGGACTCCGAATTCCGAAGGAAAAGCGGTGAAATTCGATATTTCCGTGCGGACTTTTAATCGTAATTCCAAAACCGGTGGCGCATTAAATAGCTACGAAAATGCAAAGCTGGTAATGAAGGAAAAAGGAATGGATAAGGATAGTATTTACGCATTACAGCATTTCAAAAAACCCAAAACTCCGAAGATTAGAAAGAACCCGCAGCATTTCGAAAATAAAACTCGAAATATTCGCTTGGAGAACGGCGAGGTTAAGAAGATCCACATTCGCTACATCATTTCATTCAACGGCAAAAAAGTCATTTATTAATGAGCAATCTTTACGAACATAACCACATTCATTTTGGCACCGGCACACAGGCTGCATTTGTATTTTCGGGAAAAGGAAACCACACAAGTGCTCCAATAGAAGAAACCGGAATCAGCACAACCGGTAAGATTGTAAAATGGGGAGATGATAATCAATATCCTAAGAGATTCCTGGACGTAGTAAAGAAAAATGGTGCCGCAGGATCCAGTTATCGATTTAACCGGGCAGCACATTATGGCCAAGGATTCCGATTAATGAAATCAACTGAATCTGAAAATGGCAAAGAAGATCGGCAAATCGTGTCGCTAAATTCAGAACCAGAAATAAGAGCCTTCTTCAGGAGAAATAAAATCCATCGTGTTTTTACAGAGATTATAACCGATCTCGAAACTTTTGATCTTGGATGGCCAGAGTATATTTTGACCAATGATTATTCTAAGATCTATTCACTTCGTAGGCTACAAACAGCAAAAATGCGATTTGAAAAAATCAACCCAAAAACAGGGATTATTGAAAACTCCTATTTCTGCCATAACTGGAAAAGCACAACTTCTGCAGATAGTGAATATGTGAGTAAAATTCCGGTAATCGATAATTACTGCAGTGCTGAAGAAGTCAAAGAATATTGCAAGCGAAATAAAGTTCACAAATTCACGATGCCGATATTCTATCCGCTTATCGATGAAACATACTACCCGGAACCATCGCATCATTCCGTTTTCCGGAACGGCTGGATGGAAGTTGTAAATGCCATCCCAGAATATAAAAAACACTTCTCTGAAAATCAGTTGAACGTAAAATACATGGTGTATATCTCCGATGAGTATTTCACTCGAACGTATGCGGATGAATGGGAAAAATTCGACACCAGCAAGAAACTTGAAATTCGTAAAAATCTAAAGGATGCTATTGATGCTCATTTGGCCGGAAATAAAAACGCGGGGAAATCAATCCAAACAACTGTATTTAAGGACAGGGAAGGGAAATGGGTAAAAGGTATCGAGGTTGTGCCGTTAAAAGATGAAAACAGCAGTGAAGGTAAAGGACTACTGGATTCCTCTGCCGGTAATTCCGAGATTATGAGTGCCATCGGTGTGGATCCTAATTTGATGGGAGTTGGTATTCCTGGAGGAAAATTAAACGGAGGATCAGGATCTGATAAGCGCGAAGCGATGAGCATTCTAAATAGCTTATTCAAAACTAAACGAGAAACGTCGCTCGATATCTGGAGACTTCTTCGCGATTATAATGGATGGGATGAAGACCTGGAAGGAGATTTTGCCGTGACCAATCTTACTACTCTGGATAAGAATCCAACCGGAACCCAAAACGAGATCTAATTATGCTAGTTAAGAATATTGAAACCATTAAAAAATACGCGATTGTAAATTACAATTTCAGCTTTGAGGTTATCGAAAGCCAGGTAAGAAAACAAGAGCGAAAACATATCCTTCCTGTAATTGGTAGGGAATTATATAATTCCTGGATCGATGCTGATCCGGAAGGGGAAATCGAAAAAGAAGTGTTTGATTTGCTTCAGGAGGCTTCTGCAAATTTAGCCTTGCTAAGCTATACCAAAGTAGGCATTGTAAGCTCTAGCGATGGCGGTTTACATATTTCCATGTCTCAAAGTTCAAAACCTGCAGAATGGTGGCAAATTAAAGATCTTCGAGTTGAATTGTTGAATTCCGGACTAGAAGCGATCGACCAGGCGCTCGAGATCATGGAAGCTAACCAGGATAAATTTGAAAGCTGGACGAATTCAGATCAATACACCATTTTTAAAGAGTTACTATGTAGCCAAACGGCACATTTCCAAAATTACTACGATATATCTAAAAGCCGTCTCACCTTTCTCGCCTTACGTCCATTCTTGCGAAAAGTAGAAAAACAATTTTTTGAAGGTCTGTTGGGAGCTGAGACGCTTTTACAAATTAAAGAGGGAAATTCTCTTGAAGAAAAGAAAGCCCTTGAGACAGCTCGATGGGCGCAAGTATCCCTATCTATTGCTGAAATTACCAAAGAAGGAATTTTTGAACTTTCCTCTCGAGGCTTGTTTACAGTTTTCGAAGAGATCCCAGGAATGACCAGAACCAAGGCAGATCAGGTGGAACTTTTAAAACTGGAGCAATCTAAAACCAACGAAGCTAATGAGATCTTAAAGGATCTAGTTCGACATCTCAAAAAGTTTCCGGCAATCTTCCAAGATTATGATCAACGCGAGAAACAAAAAATCACGAACCCGGTGATTGACGGTAAATCTATTGTAAGCTTTTAATTATGGCAAATGCGAAGAGACCATCGGTTAACTTAACTGAAAAACGTAATGTAAATCCTTCTGTTAATCGTCCAACAGAGGTGACAGCAGAGGATTTTAAAGAAATCGCAGAAATACTTAATGATCATGCCGACTTACACGATGCAGCGAATTTAAATCCTGAAAAGTTTTATCGTTTTCATTCTTCGCTGGCTACACTAGCTGCAGCTTATCCCAATGCGGTGGAAAATGGCTGGGCTGTGATCATACCCACCAATGGAAATACACAATTTGTGGCCACTTTTGAAAACGGACAATGGATAGCCTCAGAAAATGAAGCTCCGGTTCAATTCTTTAATTCTATTGCCGATCGTCCCGACGAAGGTCAGGAAGATATTTTTTACATTGTTAAGGATGAAAAAATCATTTATCTGTGGTATAACAATAAATGGAATGCCTTTGGGAAAGATGGCAATAACGGAATTTCAGCTTATCAGGTTGCAGTGGCTCGGGGCTTCGTTGGATCTGAAGATGAATGGTTAGAAAGCTTACGAGGTAAATCTGCATATCAAATCGCCCAGGCTAATGGATTTCAGGGAACCGAAGAAGAATGGCTTCAAAGTTTAGTGGGACCTCCAGGAGAAGCTGCAGAATTCACAAATATAGAGGCTAATGAATACGGCACACACCCGACATTTAGCAATCAAAATGATCTTAATATTTGGCTACTTCAGAATATTGGAAACTCATCAGAACCACAGCCAACCGCACCAACTATGAATATTAGTAATATAACCAGCGAATCTTTCGATTACGAAGTAACAGAATAATTATGGCAACGATAATAGGAGTAAATATCTACATCGACGGAACTCAAAGAAACGAAAATCCGTTAAGTTTAACCGGAACTTTTAACGTGGCTGCGTGGTTTAATCCAGGAGATAATCTAAGTGTAGAATCTACATTGGTTTACGATGATGGTACGGAAAGCCAGAAAAGTGATGTGATACAATTTCAACTTCAAGACATTGCGGAATTCGATCCATTGTATCAGGCTGTTTTAGATTATGCGAACGCTAACTCAATAACTACACCTTTAGCTAGCCAAAATCTTATTAACGATGGAATAGTAAGAAAATTGAGATCGGTTAATTTACTTGAAAACGATCTTTTATATTATTTCAAACAAGATGATGCTTCTTTGTACGAATTCTGCACCCTTAATTGGATGGATCCGACAAAACACAGATTAACAAACGAAGGTACGAATGATGTTGAATTTGTTCCTAATTATGGATTCAGAGTTTCAGGCGGTAATGATCAATATTTTTCCACGAATTATACACCTTCAGTTCACGCAGTGCATGCTCAATCCGAAGATATAAATTTGTTGTTAAATGGATTCGATGTATTGCCTACAAGTGCTGAAATAAGATTATGTGGTGTAAGGGGTTCTAACGGAGAAATAAACGTTTATAGATCAAGCAATGGATCGGCTTATTTTATATTATACGGAGGTAATAATATTGCTTTAAGCGGTGTGGAAGAATCCTTTAATTCTCAAATAAATATATCCGTTGATGTAGATGATTCGTATATTTTTGAAAACGAAAATACACTTTCAAAAACATCCCCAACATCGGGAAAAGATCTTGCGGAATATCCTTTAACATTATTTGCTTTTAATGTTCAGGGTACAATGTATTTATCTCAGGCACAATGCGGATTAGAAATGTTTATTTTAGGAAAGTCTAAAGGTAGCGCAGGAAATATCAATTTTAATTACGTATTTAATAATGGCCAGATTTACGATTTAACCCCGGATGGTACATTAGTTTTAGAAGCGGAAAATTCCGCTTTAACTTCAATTTATTTCCCACAAATCCAATTGGCATCTAAATACCCGGAGTTAACGACATTAAAAAAATATATTGTTCTTTATTCAACCGATCACGATTCCAATTCAAATCAAAGTGAAAATGGAAAAATAGCTTGGGGAGATGCTGATAATGTAGATTTAAGCGATTTCCAAGAAAAGGGCGTTATATGGCAGGGATACCAAGCGGAAACACCTTGTTTGGAATACGTTCCGAATGACCCAAACAATGAACCGATACATTTGTATATGCATACGGACGCAACTGATCCAGCAAACGGAAGCGCGCAACAAACTCATTTATTGACAACTGCAGGAGGTGCAGAATTGCATAATTGCGTATGGACTGATCGCGGCACTATTTTAGGGCTTCAAACTGATGAATCACATACAGGTTACTTTAGGTCATTTAATCAAAACGATGGAAGTATTATTGGTGTTCATCATACAAAAGGGTATTCAGGATCTAATTTTGACGGAATTAACAGATTTGGAATTTCAACCAATAATGGAAGTAACTATAATTGGACGCGATTAACGAGTAGATTTGATAATACTTCTTTCATGACCGATGAAAGATTAATTCATGTTAGCCCACCTTTTTACTTTGAAAGAAATGGAAATCAGTATTTAGTAGGTTTAAATATTGGGTTTGATTATCAAGTTGATGGTCGAAAAGTTGCTATTTGTTTGTGTGATAATGGCGATTTTATCCCGACTGAATTATTGTATAATATTAGTTCTTACGATGGTGGGGATAATTGTAAAATTTGCGGTTTTTATATAAAAGCTGAAAACCCCGACATGCTGCACCTATATTTTACTAAAAATTCAGGAAATAATTATTTTAATCCAGGAGACCAACTATATCACACCGAATGGGATTTAACCCAATTAGATTAATAATCCTCCTGTCCTTTTTTTAAAAGCGTTGGGTTCAGACTTTTACTCTATCATAAAATCTGAACCCGATGAATCTCTCAAATTTTAAATCCTGGTTGTCTGAGTTCTTCAGTAATATTGGCCAGTTACTCCTTTCATTTTTTTTAATCCTCGTAGCATTCGCGCTTTTTATTCCCTGCTTGATTGCTTCCATTATTTGGAAAGTAGTTGTTTCTATTTCAAAAGAAAATCGAAAAGCTCGAGATATTATCTCAGGAACCAAGCAATTTTTTTTAGCGATCGCAATTGCCCTCGATCAACTTGGCAATGTAGCCTTTGGAGGTTTCTTTAACTGGTTGTTTTTAAAAGACCAGGAAGGATTGTACAATTTCGGAGCCGCTCACGAAACCGTAAGCGAAGTTTTAGGGTGGAATCTATACCTGGACCATTTAAACCGAAAAGGAAAATTTATGGTTGCACTTCTCGACTGGATCGAAAAAGATCATTGTATCAAAGCGATGAGATCCGGCATCGAAACGGCACAATTCAAAACTGATCATTGGCAGGATGTTCAGGAATATCAAGTAAACTCAAAACTTTAATAATGAAAACAATTCTTACACTGTTGATTGGGTTCTTCCTAATCACTACCAACGCCTTTGCGCAAAAATCAAAAAAAGAACCGGTTAAAGATTCGGTCACTATTAGTATTCCGGCTACAGTCGTTTTAAACCACGAAGGTAAAATGCTGATCTCAGATCGATATAATAAAAGACATTTTGAAATCGAATCGACCAGGGAAATTTCCCAGGGAAAAGAATATGAATTCATTCTTCGTTTCAAAATTTTCGATCGCCACAAAAATCACTGTATAGGATGCACCGGAATTTTGCCTGCAACTTTAATCGATTTTACAATCACTCCTTACCAGGCTAAACTCGACCAGGCTAGAATTAGGGATGCACTACATAATAAGGGCTATGATAAAAGTCCGAGGTATCAATAACGTAAAGAAACTATGCTAGCACTTCAAACAGAATCATTGTCTAAATTTTCTGAATACGGTCTTCCTGGATTAATTATTCTTACGCTCATCATAGCCGTAGGCTATCTTTTTAAAGTGGTTCACGATTATTCGAAAAGCGATCGGCAAAGAGCTGATCATTTTGGAGAAGCTTTTATGACAATAAGCAAAGACCAAAATGAAACCAATAGGAAAATTGTAGATGTAACCGAAAAGATAGCGGAGCAAAACAAAAACTATCACGATGATACCACCAGGCGACTGGAAGAAATGCCTGAAAAAATTATCAAGGAATTCGAGTATCGTCAACTTAGGCAAGTACAACAAAATAACACCACGCCTGCACCATGAGTTTAAAACCGCTTCAGATATTTCAAAAAGATCATTGTTTAGATCCGGATGGTGTTTTTGGTCCCAAGACAATTAATGCTATGCGAATCGCTTTTCAATTGACTAAGGAGCAAACCGCAAATTTTGCTGGGCAATGTGCGCATGAATCTAATTATTTTCAGCGCCAGTTTGAAAACCTAAATTATTCTTACGAAAGATTATTGCAGATCTTCTCCCACGATTTTGATACCGATCGAAACAGAATCCTTTCTGAAGCAGAAAAACAAGTGGCCAGGATCCTGGAAAGAAAGCCTGAGCAAATTGCAAACTTTGTTTATGCCAACCAAAATGGAAATGGTGACGAAGCTTCGGGCGATGGTTGGTTATTTCGTGGCCGTGGGCCATTACAACTAACCGGCCGCAGAAATTACCAATTATTCGCTGATGCGATGAACGATCAGGAAATCATGTGCAATCCAGATCTCGTGGTCACTAAATACTATTTTGAAAGTGCATTATGGTATTTCGATAATAACCATTTGTGGAACCTGGCTAAGAAAACAGATCTCACCTCGATTAAGCAACTAACAAAGCGAATCAATGGCGGTTACAATGGATTGAATGATCGTATTGAAAAAACTCAAACATTTGAAGGATGGTTAAACGCTGCTTAATATTCGCTTTTGTATTCTTCCTGGCTAGCTGCAGCTCCAGAAAAGTCGAGACGCACAAAAAGCAGGAATCGGTCTCTGAACTGAAGCAAAATGATATTACTACTTTAGAAAATGAAAAAATTAAAAGTGACCTCTTTCGAGTTTCAGAATCCTGGAATCTTAATTTTAGTCCCCGGGATCCCAGAGATCCAATCAATATTATCTACGGCGGTGACACACTCTCGGTTACCAATTCAGATGTATCAATTTCCAAAAAAGAAACAAGAGAAGAGGATCATTCCATTAGAGAAACTTCTCGCGAATCCAGTGATCAATCAAAGAGCGAAAAAGAAAAAGACGTGTCCGAAAAAGGAAAAATAACCGATCGACAGTCCTCAAGTTGGGGGTTAAACATTGGTCTTATTTTCGGCATTATAGTGGCAATTATATTGATATTTCTACACTTCAAAACAAAACCTCCCAAACCCTGATTTTTTCTTAATACCTATGCTTTGAAAGGACAGCTATTTTGCTGTCCTTTTTTTATGGACCGCAGCTATCGAATTTAGTCGAAAATATAAGCATGGGGATCAACTTATCATTAACTGTCAAGCTTCCAAAATCATGGAACGAACTAAGCGAAAAGCAGCTGGGAAAAATTGCGGTGGCCATAGAGCATTTTAGAAAATTCTATGAGCTTTATCCTAAAGAATCAAATACAGCAATTAATAGGCTTTACTCGAGAATTTGTAAAATACTGCTTAGCTCCAATAATTTCCTGATTCAATTTATAGCCCTGGTACAAATTCCCCCGGAAGAATATGCAGATCATATTGCTTTCATCAATAAAGAAAATACCAGGACAGTATTTCCTAAAGCTTTTAGGATTCGAGGTAAAATACATTTCCCTCCGGCAAATAGGATCCAAAACCTCTCGATGGAAGAGTTCAGTTTTGTTGACGCACTTTTTTTTAACTGGAGATTAAAAAATGATGCAAGATATCTCGATTTAATTTGTGCCACACTTTATCGCCGCGCAGGATCCAAAAATCCGGATTATGATATAAGACGGCCTTTTAACAAAGTTATCCTGGAGAAATCAATCAAAAAATGGATAAAAGTTGCTCCGGAAAAGAAGCTGGCCATTGCTTATACTTTTGAAGGTTGCCGGAATGAAATGGTAAAACTTTATCCTAATATTTTTCCCAAACCACCGAAGGAGACGAAGAAAACCAAAATTCAGCAAAATCCGCAATACACTCCATTCGGTCAGTTGTTAAACTTCAAAATAAATTTTGATCCTTCTAAGCTCGAGCAAACCGAACGGATAAACATGCACAAGTTTTTGAGCACCTACGAGAATGAATTAATAAACGAGAAAAAGACTAAAAAGAATGCCGGAACTAACCCACAAAATCGTCGTTGATTTTTTTGAAAATATAAATCTCCAATTAAAAGACTTTCCTGAAAACTCATTCTTCAGAATGGATCTAGATGAACTCTTTGGTGCGTTTAGATCTGGGATTAATTTTCCGGCCATGAGTATAGAATCTCCGGAAGGCGATGGATCTAAATCGCTTCCCGAAAATAGTGTGATAGGTCGATTCTTCGCGTTCACAATCTGGCAAAGGCCGCAAAAAGGAAATTTCGACCAACAAAATAATATGCTCGATGAATGTGAGCGTATCGGATTAAAAGTCATCGCTCGAATGCGATTCGAATCGAAGAAGCCCAATTCTATTCTTTACAACAAATTCAAAGTTTCATCGGTAAGCTGGAAACAATATGGCCCGGTATTCAATGAACATCTTTACGGATATAGATTTCAAGGCACTTTTGAGGGGAATGAATCTCTAAAATTAAATCCTGATGATTGGGAGGATATTGCCACAGCCTGTCCATAATTGCCTGTCCTTTTTTAAGGGCTTCATAGCTGCCAATTTTGAATTATGGCAGGAGATATTAAAAGCAAAGAGCAAGCGATAGGAAAAAGAGCCGCACAGATGGCCGAAAACTATGTGCACTCGATCCTTAAGCGCAAACTAAAAATTCATAATCAGGGGGATGCGAATAACATTCCCATTCTCGAGGCTACCCGTGTAACTGCCAAAATGGGTACGCACAGATTATTAGGATTAAACTTTACCTCCAGCAAGGTTGGTTTCATCCTTCATTATGGTGCAGCAGGTGTTCGTGAAGGTGGTAATATTTACCTAAGAGCTTCCCGGTACCAAAAAGGAGAAACGCTTCGAAAACCACACCAGGTTAATCTTCCACAATTTCAACTCTTTGATGATATCTATAAAAAATCAGGTGCACTCGATTACTTGCTCGATGCCCTTGGCGAAACAAGAACCGACGATGTGATGGCCAAGATCTCTAACCTGGTATTACAACTTAACACCGAAGATCGATAATGTCTGCAGCTCAAACTAAAGTTTTTAACCTCGCGATTCGTGTAAATGACAAGGAAGTCAAAACCACGATGAATTCTGTCGGTAAAGAATTACGGGCGCAGCGTGGTTATGTTCGTAACCTGGAAGAAGGAACGGCAAAATGGAACGCAGAAAATAAGAAGCTCGGCGAACTGGAGAAAACTTACGATGGTATGAAAAAACGCCAACGTGAGTTCATTAACCAAACTAAGGAAGGTGAAAAATCGCTAAAGGATAATCGCAAAGCTGTACAAGAATTTGGAGAAGCATTTGGAAAAGTAACCGGTGGATTAATTACCGGCGATCTTATGATGGTGCAGGAAGGTCTCCAGGGAATGCGAGCCAGTATTATTGGAGCCACAAAAGCAGCTGTTGCCTTCATTGCTACTCCATTAGGGATGGTGCTTGCCGGGCTTGCCTTAGCCATTGGAGCCGTTACCCAATATTTTAGAGATTCTGAAGAAGGCCAAAATGCCTGGAATAAAATAAGTGCTGTTACCGGTGTGGTGGTTGGAAATCTTACAGATTTACTTTCCTTTCTCGGGAAAATTATAGTCGATGTATTCTCCAATCCTAAAGAAACTATTGAAGCTCTTGGAAGTTTCATTAAAACCAATATTGAAAACCGAATCACTGGTTTAATTCAGTTCTTTCCAAAACTAGGAGAAGCAATTGATCTCGCGCTAAGTGGGAATTTTAAAGAAGCCGGAAAAGTAGCATTTGATGCCGTTACTCAAATTACAACCGGAGTAGAAAACTTTACCGATAAGGCTGTAGATGGCTTTAATCGTGCTAAAGATGCCGTGAGTGATTATGGTGATGAAATGGCCAATGAAGTTAAGCGCCAAATGGAACTTAGTGATATGGCCGCAAATGCAGATAAGATTGAGCGACAATTAATCATTGATCGTGGCCGTGTCGAAGCTCAGGTGGCAGAAGCCAGAAGAAAAGCCAGGGACGAAGAAAATGTATCTGCAGAAGAACGGCAGAAAATATTAGCTGAAGCGAAAAAAGCTCAGGACGAACTTTACGATCGAGAAATCGAAGCTGCAGAGATTCGCAGAAAAATAAAAGAGGAAGAAAATACTTTCTCTAATTCCACAAAAGAAGATCTTAACGAAGAGGCTGAGTTAACTGCCAAAGTTGAGCAATTACAGCGAAGAAAAGCTGATGCCGCTCGAAATTTAATGCGCGACGAGCTTCGTGTAACCAATGAGCTTACTAAAGCAAATGAAAAAGCTGCAGCTGCTGAACAAAAAAGACTGGATCAAATAGCCGCGCTCGAAGCAGAATATATAAAAAAGCGTGAGGATCGCCTTGCTGATTCTGCCGTTAAACAAGCAGAACTGGAACAAAAAAGAGCTTTAGAAAAAGCCCGAGCATTAGGAGCTGAACAGGAATTGATGGATCAGATCAGGGCAGAGCATCAAATTAAGATCGATGAAGCCAAAGCTGAAGAAGAAGCCAAAGAATTAGAGCGTATGCGCTCTTATGATGAGAAACGTCGAGAGCTAGAAAACGAGCTGGAACTTGCACGTGCTGAAACCGAAGCTGAAAAAGAAGAGATCCGCAAAGCTCAGGAATTAGAAAAGGAAGAACTAGAGTGGGAAAAAAAGCTCGAGGAGTTCCAAAAGGAAATGGAATTCCTGGAAATGACCGAGGAAGAAAAAGCCAAGGTTGAACAAGCACTTAAAGAATCTCACGAAGCCACTTTAACCGGCATCCATGAAAAATGGAAAAATAAAGAGCTAAAAAAAGAAGAAGAAATTGCCCAGGCGAAACGCCAACTATGGAATGATTCTTTAGACGCCGCAATTAACCTGGCAGGCCAGGAGACTAAAATTGGGCAGGCGCTATTAATAGCAAAACAATTATTAGCTGCAAAAGAAATGGCTGTTGAACTTGGTCTTTTCCAGTCAAAGATGGGATTAAAAGCAGCTGAAGCGACCGGAGATATTGCTGCCGGTACTGCAAAAACTGCAGCTGTAGGTTTTCCGCAAAACATTCCTTTGCTAATTGGTTTTGCAGCCCAGGTTGCAGGAATCGTGGGAGCGATAAGAAACGCTACAAAAGCCAAGAATGAAGCTAAAACAACCGGATTTTTTAATGGTGGGCCAACCGGGGCAAATGGTTTAGGTTTTATAGATGATTCTGGCCACGAGCCTGTAGGTTACGTTCACAAAAACGAGTATGTGATACCGGAGATTGTGAGGAAGGATCCCGAAATGCCACAAATCGAAAATTATATCGAGAATAAACGAAGAAAGAAACTGGGTCTTTTCTATGATGGTGGGCCTACTTCTCCAGATGATGCAAACCCAACAACACCCGGTGCAGATTTTTCGGCATTTATTGCCAAGATCGACGAGCTGCTTGAATTTTTAGGAATACCGCTGGAGGCTAATGTTTACTTCGGAGCTGAAGCAGAGATTAAACGCCAGGAACAACAAGAGAAACTGGAAAAATTGAAAAACAAGAATAAAATCAAACGCGCTAAATGAGTTTAACTTTAACCTATAAGAAGTACCTTAATGTACCTTCAGTTACTGAAACGGTTTATTTCCCTCCAGGAATAAAAAGCTTTGATTTTGGAACATTCCCAAATTGGCTGAGCGTTATTTTAGACCAACCAATGGTAACTTCCCAAAACGGAGATCTTGTTAGTGCCGTTCTTCGGTTTACACTAAACTCTATACACGCAGATAATTTAACGCCAGGGCTGCACATTGCTCAGGTAAGACCGGTGTATTATAACGAATTTGATGATTCTGCAATTGGCCCACGATTTACGGTTAATGTAGAAATTATTGACAATGTTATTCTTAGACTTTCTAAGAGCGATTTTACTTTTGAATATCAAACAGGATCTGCAGTTCCTGCTACACAGCCTTTAACCATTACCACAGAAAATGCCTGGTCGATCATAGCAAATGAACCTTGGGTTACTTTTTCAGCAAATAATGGTAACACCACCCAAACAATCAACTTAGGAGTTGATGTTTCAGGAATGGCAGTGGGAATTTACGAGGCCACTTTTCAGGTAGATGATGGCGATCGCGTAAAGCAAGGGAAGGTTACGCTAGTAATTTCCGGTACAGATCAGAGCGATGATTATCTAAGAATATCCAAAACGAGCCTTTCATTTTCAGAGATTTTTCAATTACCTCCTACCCGATCAGCTTCCTTTACGGTAGAGACTTCTTTGGCTGCTACGGTAAGCACAAATTTAGCCTGGTTAAATCTAGACCAGGAAAATTTAGCAGCCGGAACTCACAGCCTTATTGCTAATACTCAAAATACAGCAGCATTAGCCATTGGCACCTACACCGGGACCATAAAGATAGAATCTGGTTTTGGTACCAAATTAATTAATGTACTACTTCGAATTGTTGAAGTTTCAACTTCAGGAATCGAAAGCGGGAAGCTTTACTTTGCAGCAGATAGAAATACGCTGGTTTTATCCTCAGGCACTCCAAATGCTGAAGCGCTGATCAATTTTGAATCGACCGTTAAAAATTATCAGAGACGGATCCCATTTTTTAAAGATCTTGCTGAAGTTATTATTGGATTAGAAACTAGCAACTTTTTACAACCAAATAATCTCCCTGCTCAATTAGCTGCAGGGATATTTGTTCCCGTTGTTCCTTTCAGTCTAAATTTTACGGTGTATGATAAATTAATTAACGACACCACACTCACAGAACGCCAATCATTTGCTCAGGTTCAGTTTCTTAATGGCAGATCCCCTGAAGTAGAAAATAAGCTATGTTTTGTTCCGGGGAAAATTACATTGCCAAAAGATGGTAAATTCTGCTTTTCCTTCTTTTCTGAAGATCCAATTAACCAGGTAAACTTAACCGGAGATATTACCGAAAATATTAGCTCGAGTAATCTATCTACCAATGTTTATTCGGTAATGATAGATCTTTCCAATTATAATTTATCTCCCAAAGATCAAATAAAACTTACAGCCGGAACTTTTGATGTTGATATCACGATTAAACCTTCAGAATTAAAAAGCTTTCAGTTAATCTTTTTAAATGAATGGCAATGCCCGGAAGTTTTTAATATGGATGGGGAAATAGAAATTACCGAAGAGGAAGAGAGCACCAGGGTAACAAGAGCCGAAGCCGGCAAACAAATTCAAAAAATTGTCGAGATCCAGGAACCGGTTTCCTTTTCTCTGGGCACCGGAAATATATATTCAGATGCTGAAGTGAAATGGCTAAGTAAAATTTTAAGATCCAAAAAAGTATGGATTGAAATCGATGGCCAGCGTACAGAAGTAATTCCTTCTTTCAGCAATATCACAACTTCTAAGAGCCGGGTAACAAATCGAAACTTCACGTTAAATTTTGATGCCGCAAAACAATGATAATTTTTAAAAGTGAAAATTTTGAAATAGATCTTTCCATCTATGGCGTAACGCTTACAGATGAGAGCAACTTATTTAATGATGCAACAAATCGAAGTTATTCGCTTCCTTTTACCATCCAGGCCGATGATGAACTTCTAACAAAATTGGGCGTCCCGCAATTGGATAATATTACCAATGTTACTACTGCAGTAAAGGGAAAATTAATCCTCCCGGAGCGCTATTACGAAGCCACTTTATTTTTAGGAGAAATTGAAGGACAATTTATTGAATGTGATATTTCTTACGGCGACCAGGAAACACCGGTTTATGATACAGATCTTGCAGATCTTCCCTGGCCCATTGTTTTAGCCCCTAATCTTTTAGACTATGCTGAAGAAACCATAGACAAAGCATGGCCAGATACTGCTTTTAATTTCCCGATGGTATTCACTCCTGCAGTAGCTGAAAAAGATGACTACGAACTATTTGAAGGATACACCAATAATTTCTACGCTAATAGTTTTAGGCAGAATTACACCAGTGAAGTTGAAGGCGAAACCATCTATCACAATCGAAATGTAATGGCACCGTTCCCGTACATGCTAGAGATCCTTCGCTTTGGATATGCCCAGACCGGGAAAAAATTAAGCGGACCATTCATAGAGGATTCTCTAATGCGAAAAGTTTTATATATCCCAGAGAATTTTCTGGAGAAATTTAGAGGATCTGAATTTCAAAACTTCAGCTTTTCGGTACCAGATGAAACCATAAACGAGAATGGTCAAAACTTTGGGATCTATCGCCGCCAGTTTACCGTTCAAAATACCGGTACTTATGAAATTAAAATCGATTTAAACCTGGATCCTGTATTGGCGACAAATTTTGCTCTGGAGGTTTATCAGGAAGAACCAAATAATGGATCTAAAACGATCCTATTTTCAGCAGCCTCTCAAAACAATAGAGTAAAGCTCGAGGAAGAAATTAAAATCAATACCACAGAAGATATGATCTTCGATTATATCAAAGTAGAATTGAAGCTTGCTTTTATTCCGGAGAGCATTGCAGCAAATAACCAGTTTGAATTTAACTTTAATAGTGGCCGTCTTAACGAGTTCCCCACTTACTTCACGCTTTCCAACTTTATGCCAGACATGACATTTGGTGAGTTTGAAAATATGCTAAAAAATTGGCTAAACCTGGATATCGATCACAGGGATGGCGAAGTCTTTATTGATTATGCTCAGGATGCCGTTTTAGTTAAAGAAACTGAAGATCACAGACATTTAGAAATTCCAAAGCCTAAGAAGGCACACAATACAAATCGATTTTACACTCTTAGTTACGCTAACGGAGATAAGATCTTCTATAATCGAAACGGCCAGGTGTATTCGGACTCCTCCAATGACGGAGAAGATAAGATCACAATCGAAATGAATGTGCAACCGGCCATCGTAGAACAAACTCGAGAAGAAGTTACCGCGGTAATGCCCGAAGATCGCTCTGATTTTGATTTTATGGTGTACTCCGGAAAAATCGGAAATTCAAATGCAAAACCACTTGCAGATCCTGTATTGATACGAGAACTTTCTTTGCAGCAGGTTTTTAAAACCAAATGGGAAAACTGGCTGAGATATCGTGTACATTCAAAAAGCTTTAAAGAAAGCTTCGAATGTTCACTATATGAGTTTCTGGATATAAAAAAGCGATCGTTTAAATATCACGAGATCCATTTAATAAAGATGCTCCGAAGAAAATTTTTATCTGAAGAAACGATGCAGGTTGAAATTGAAAGTGAAACTTTTTAAATTCCCCCCAAATTTAACTTATCTCTCTTTAATTTAATAATCCCTGAAAAAACAATTATACTCCATAAGAGTAAATTAATATAAAGTTCATTCATATATGATTTAAATAAGGTTAGGAAGAAAATTAATGTAAGAAGTATTATTAAAGGCTTAGTTTTTAAATGAGAAAGTAACCAAAAACCAATTACGTATATATGTGCTGTAAATGAAATATTTAGAAAAACGGTATTGAGTAGATGAAAAACCGACAATAGTATCAAATAATAATTCCATGTTTTTTTACCTTTGATTAAAAAAGCTAGTGCAGAAATTTCGAAAATAGCAGCAGTGTAATCTACAATCTCCATTAAAATTGGAGGGATGAGAGGAAAATAAGAAGCTAATAAATTGGTTCTATCGTTTATATAATAATTTTGCAAGTGCCATGATAGCACCCCGCTTGTATTCAAATCAAAGTCTATCCAATTTAAAGCTTTTTCAAAACCTGCAGTAAATAATCCAAAACTCAGCACCAAGGCCAAAATTCCACAAAAAAAATTATTCCTATTAAATTTTAAACTTGGTTTTAAGGAATATTCATTTTCACTATCCAAAAAAGTAAAGATAAAAATTAAAAAAAGGAACATTATATTATGGTCTATTTTCCCGAGGCTAAAAATTAAAGAATTAAGCATGACCAAAATACAACTAGAAAATAAAAAAGATATTTTACAATAAAATCCTAGTATTATCAGGAATGAACATGTGAATAAAATTATCTGGCAACATAGAAAAAAAATAGGGTTTGGAAAATTATCAAAAAATTGTGCAATCGAAAAGATAGAAGGTTGAAAAAATGAATTAGGCAGTGAACCAAGATGTTTAGGTGTTTGAAATATAGCAAAATACCCTAAATGGAAACCCAAATAAATTCTATAAATAGCTAAAAAATTATCTGAAACTAGACTGTTTCTACCAATTATTCTATAGATTTTTTTTAATCTTTCATTCATTTTTTTGAAATATTATGCTGTCAATAATTTTTAGTTTTTGAACCTGATATGTCTTAGGGTTTATTTCATAAGCTATTTTTTCTAAAATGATCTTACTTGATTTTAGTCCCATATTACTTAAGTTATTATCTAACCACTTTTGAACCTCAGTCCTACTGTCTTTACTAAATGCATTTTCATGAAAAAAAATGATTCTAGGAGTATATAGAAATGTAATTCTATCCTTCATTTTTTTTGTTCCAAAACTTGATCCTTCTAAGTTAAAAATATGAGTCCGGTGAATACCTCCAAAAACTTCTTCAATGGATAATTCGTTACCCAAATCATCTTTTAATCGAATTTTTTTAAAAACTCTAGGTTTATCTCTTTCGATCAAACTTGCCCCTGAAGGAAGCAATATTGCTGGATATGGTTCAAGTCTATTATCTCTTAATCGCAAATAAAATGGAATGATCAAGAATAAAGCTAGGATTGATGTAAATATTAGATATTTATTTCTTCTGATCATCAAGGCTTTAAAAATCTAAAGTGAATATATTAGAGTGATCTGGCGGGATCGATTTTTTATGTTTTCGAAGATAGTTTTTTATTCCCGCAATCGACTTATGCTGCGTTATAGGCATTAATTGAAACAAGATCTCCATTTCTCCCTTCCCTTCATCAACCAAACTATTATATAAATTCATAATTGCCGTGTGCCTGCAGCTGTAAATTCCGTATTCCCTACCAAACCCCAATCTGGTTTTTACTTCTCTAAATCTTTTACCAAAATGATCAGCCTTACTTTTTAGCGAAACATCCCAATCTGCAGGTTTATTTTGATTTGTAAATAAAGTATAAGAAGGCGGGCTGTTTTGCAGCTCCATTTCTTTGATGGTCGGCTTCAATTTCTCAATCACACGTCTAACAGATAAATCATCTGTTTTAGTTTCCACCTGGAGCAACCAGTTTTTTGTATTAATATCTTTTACCTTCAACCTACAGATCTCTAGCGGTCGCAATAAAGAGTAAATCACAAAAGAAACATAGTTTTTTAAATATGGATCTGTTTTCTCTAGTTCTTCTTTGATGATCCGGAGCTCTTCCATAGTAAAGGCTTTATTATTTACCGGATCTGATTCCACATTCGGAATATCTTTGATGAAATTATAAGGAATTAAACGCTCATTTTTCATCGTAGTAAACAATGCCGATAAGCTTGACTTATGATTATTTACTGAACTTCCGGAGACTTCTTTTCCGGTTTGCTCATTCACATAATCAAATCGTAACCAATCCAGAAACTCATAAAAGTGATCGATTCCAAAACGTGCAGGATCTGCACCATAGTAACCGTTTTCCTTTGCCCATTGCAGAAAACGATTCATGTGAAATTCATAACCGTTTAGGGTGGATTCTTTTTTTCCGGACTTCAATTTGATTTTGTAAGCATATTCCATCGCGGTGGCCAGTGTCATTTGAGGGCCACGATGTTTTGCTTTCTTAGACTTTCGCTCTTCAGTATCCGGAACCCATCCGCGCTCTAATGCAAGACTTAAAATAGAAGCTAAATGTTTCCCTGCAGCTCTTCTTTCTTTAACAGTCTTAAGCCGATTGATCTTCTTGGTAAAAGTGAATTTTCTATCAAGTGATCCATCTGGATCTGATCGCCAATGAATATAAACGTACCATCTTTTACCAGGAGCAACAGTTGGTTTGCCGTTTACTCTGGGAATGTAAAGCTTTGGAGTAGAATATCTCTTCTTCGCCATAGAAATCTCTAATTCAATTACAGAATTTCTGGGTACGTTTCTGGGTACGATTTCGTTTTTATCCTTATTTTTCATAGTAAAAAAGAAGGGTCTAAAAACGCGAAAACCCCTGTGTTTGCAGGGGTTTTCTCTGTACTCGGAGCGGGACTTGAAC
>NZ_ARYN01000024.1 GCF_002094855.1 Zunongwangia atlantica 22II14-10F7 | reverse complement strand
GCTTTAATTTCCATATAGGTTTTAGAAACATTATCCAATTTGATATTAAATACTTCTTCCAAGGCATGAGTTATGGTATTCAAATCAGATTTTCCGTAGTTAAAAGCCTCATTATTATGGAGTGCATAGATCAGCTCTACCAGCGCCGTTTTACTATTAGTCCATACCAGAACCTGATGCCGTTTATCAATAGAAAATTCTAGTTCTTTCCCATGTAATTTTTGGAGTTGTTCCCGTAGGTAATGGATATAGCGATATACAGCTTGAATTTTAGCCCATAGCAAATCATGAGAGGTCGCAAAATCTGGATCAAAATACTGGTACTCCGTCGGATCCATGGGAAATTTTTCAATTCCGCGTCTGGTAAAAAAGCTATGATCCAGATAAGTATAGCCCTGCTCCATATAATAAGTAAAGTCGGTATTCTTAGAAAAGAACTTATTAACTTTTCGCATTTCCTTTTCCAAAAACCTGATTTTATATTGTTTTCCTGCTTTAGGTTTATGGAGCTCACAGCTTCGTACGTAGGTATAGTATATCAAGTAGCTCATGGGTTGAGGTTTAATCTGCTTAAAGAAATGGATTTCCTCCGGCACACTCTCAAAATCATGCTCTTCAATCCTAGACTTCATATCTACCAGTATTTCGCGGCAAAAACGGATCATTTCGATAGCACGTTTTAAATAATCCTCTGTCCCCTCCTGTTCTTTTCTTACCTCCTCATGAAATGTCTTCAGATAGTCTTTAAATTTTTCCATAAGCATATATTGTATTAAGACTCATTTTTAGTCAATTCCAGCATATCCAATTTAAAATTATCATTGCTTTGCAGGTAGGCATAGGTATCCCAAAGTTCAGCTCCTAATTTTTTCTTTTCAAAAGCAGCACTAAACCCCAAATCAATTATAGGTGCATTTTTTTCAAGTCCTCGTAAAATACTGTAATATAATAACTGACGATATACTGCATAAGTGGTATTATAAGTATAATCAAATCCGATTAGTGCCGGTGTATACGTAAAATTTGATGTTGAATAATAGCAAAATATCACACCAACACATTTGCTCTCCTGATCTTTAGTACATAGCTCTAGAAATTCCCAGCCAGCGTTGATATTCATATCCAGAAATAATTGTTTAGGCCACGGAAACATATTAATACCTAAATTCTGTTTTTGAACATTCTGATACATCACATAATATTCTTCTATCCTGGCCTTGGAAACTTCTTGGTTTATACTAAGTGTACATAATTCCAGATAGGGTTCAATTTCAGTTCGAAAATGCCGACGATTACGCTTAGACAAGCTTGAAAACCATTCCTCTTTAGTTGTAGGCTGCATAAAACACAATTTACAGGACTTAGGCATACTTATTTGAATAAAACCTTGATTTTGAAACACGCCCTGAAAAGCACCTTCATTGTAGAAATCGCGAAGCATGGTCATTTCTACATGGTTTTCTTTATTCAATACTTCAACTTGCCTAAAAACTAATTTCCAAGCATTGTTAATCTCGGGATGTAAATGCTCAGCATGGAAATGTTGCCCTTCAGTAAAAGTACTTCCCATGCTCATCACATTTGAGGTCATATAAGTTGGGGCTTTAAGTCTTTTTTGTTCAAAGGTTTTTGATACAGATTCCGGAGCCAGCATATCGTCCTTTTGCAGTGATAGTGAGAAAAAGCATAATAAGACCAAATCACCAGCAGCATCCGTTACACGGAAATAATAAAATTTTGTGCGATGGGTAATTCCGTGCTCATCAGTATAGACTTTAGCAAGACTTTCCTCCAACCATTGTTGTCCTTGGTAATCATAAAGACCTGGAAACATCGAATCCTTCCATTCTTTTTGATCCAGTTTAGTAATTGTATTATAGCATTCCATTTTTAAATTTGAAGACCTCTTTTCCTTATGTTCCTGTAGTATGCGATTGGCATAGCCTGGTCCCCAATCCGGATTTCCAAACAGATCTGAAATCTGTTCTCTACTACTATCACTGCTCAGTAAGGTCTTTTCAAAAGCTTTTGAAAGTCCATTCACTAGCCTTTCGATATCTTCCTTTTCATTATGTCTTGAAATAGTAAATCGAATCCCCGTATTTTTTAGAGGCACTGCAGGAAATAAGCCCAGATTAGCATATATCCCATGCAAGTATAAATGCCGAAACATTTCATAACCGGTTACCGGTAATCCGCAAGGAATGTAAAACACTGGCGTTTCGTTATAGGCTATAACAGGCAGTTCCTGCGTTTTAAGTAAGTCATTACAAAAAACTATTTTCTCCTTCAATTCATTTTGCAGTATTAGGATTTCTTCAGAGCGGTGAATCTTTGCGGAAGCAATTGCTGTCGCAACAGATGCAGGATCTAACTGAGCGGAAAAAGTTAATGGTCCACCATAGAGTTTTAGTTTTCTATGTATCTTTTTGTTAGAACAGACAAATACGGATCCATTCGCTCCAAAAGTTTTACTTAAGGTAGCCATAAGCATAACACGTTCAGGTAAACGATCAAATCCCAAGCGCCTACATTGGCTCAATACATATCCGGAACCGTGAATTCCTGTCCAACTCATTCCATGGACATCATCAAAATACAGATGTAACTGCGGATAAATATCTAATAATACCAATAAGTCCTGTACTGGTGCATAGTCACCAAACATAGAATATACGCCATCCGCAAAAAACCATATCTTATCGTGCTTTCCTTTAAGCTCTCTAATGAGGTCTTCTAATGCGGTAAGATCATTATGAGGAATCATATTGACACTTATGCCTCGTGGTTTGAGTAATTGAATAGCATTATGAACGCTCCAATGAACCTGATGATCCAGAATGACTGCATCCTGATCCTTTACCAGTCCGGGAATTACGCCAAGGTGTCCCAGCGTACTATTTTTGGTAATAATAACGGGGGCATTAAAAAGCTGTTCAAGTTCATTCTCTAAACTAGCGTATAGCGGATGCGAAATATAGGTTTTACTCAAAGGGAACTGGGTACCATATCTTTGAATCGCATCGATCGCTGCATCTTTAAGCCTTTGGTCCTGTTCTAAGCCCAGATATCCCGTGGTACCAAAATGATAAAATTCCAGGGTATTGATTGTAATAAACCTCCCCGAAAAGCTAGTATCTTCTGCATGTAAATGAAGTATTCTTTTCTTTTTTGCCTGTGAGAAATAAGTATCGACAGTATCCAAAAAATTGTTGTGTTTTATTTTCGCCATGCTATTCTATTTAAGAAATTCAAACTAGCTCAAACATTTGCAAATAGCTTCAACTAATTGTATTTTTTAGATATTTCTTTCATTTTTAATAAGTAATTTTCTATTTTTAATAACATCCTTAGTAAAATAGCTTCTAATTTTACCCACGACCCTACTCTGACATAATAATAAAAAAAGTACCCCTATGAAAAGATCAGGAAAGGGAAGGGTAGCTGATATTTGGATTCAAGAGGACATCTTATATTGTAATTATCATTCAGATACCATTCTTACATTAGAAAAAGCCCAGGAAATTGTTATGCAGCGTCTGGAAGTACAGAAGGATAAATACTATCCTGTGTATTGCGACATTAATGGTCTTCGCCACTCACATAAGGAGGCCAGAGAATATTTAGCAAAGCACGGTTCAATGCTAACCACAGCCGTCGCTTATTTGGCCTCCGATCATTACTCTTATAGAATGATCAGTTTTTTTATTCGCAATAGTAAACCTCGGATTCCCAGTAAAGTCTTTCGTCACAAGTTTCATGAAATCAATTATTTACGTCGTTATAAAAAGTAATATTATGAAAGAAAGGCATCTCGACACCAAAAACACCAAAGAGATTTTTGAAATGATCAACCAGGTGGCCTCAGGAAATTTTAATTATCAAATTTCTACGGGAAAAGAGCGTGATTTATTAAGCACGATCTGCGAACAGCTGAACCTTATGGCACAGGAATTAAAAGAGAATTTCAAACATTTCGCTTATGTAAACCCGCACCTGGCCTATAAATTTATCACCCATTCCAATATCATTTTAGACCAGCAGGGTTTGATTGCGGCCAGCACCCCTTCGGCAGACATTATCAATGATAATCAACAGGAAATTTTAGGAACATCGTTCATGGATCATCTGAGGAAAAGTTCCCGTAAAGATTTTAAAGTTCTCTTTGATGACATCAAAACCCGAAAGAGCACAAAATCTTCGATACTATTAAAATTCAAAAAAACGAAAACTGCAGGTAACAGGATCAACTGCTTTTTCAAACCTTTAAGGACCATAACAAAAGAATGTTTCTTAAGTATTAGCTTCTTTGAAACGGCCCCATATATCCAACCGCTGGAACAAAGAGCATCCCGATATTCCATCTCCAAATGGGATGTTTTAGCACTTCAGGAAACCTATGATTATATTCTTAAAAATGTAGGGCAGCCAAAACAATCAGATTCGGAGCTCGCTGAAATGTTTAAATTATCCACGAACAAATTAAAAAAAGGCTTTAAGGAGGTCTATGGCATGAGTCCTTCTATGTTTTATAATAAAGTAAGGCTTGAGGAAGCGAAAGCTAGAATAGAGCATACTCATCAGCCCTTAAAGCTTATATCCGATGAACTGAATTTTAAAAGTTATACGCATTTTAGTGCGGCCTTTAAGGCATATTTTGGCAGAAACCCATCGGATTACCAGCAATAGTAATGCTCTACTAGTTTGTTACTATAATTACGTTATTACTCCATAAAATGTACCGGATTCCCTGCACTTTTTAATAGAAGATGGTTCAGTTTTAATAATTTATAATTTTGAATTTTATGCTATAGCACTACAAATAAGGTGAAAACCTATTTTAAAATTATAGCATATGAATCAGCATATTAAAACCGGGCACCGAGCAAAAAGCAAATATGAAAAAACCTTGAGTGCTTCTATTTCTAAAGCATTATTATTTTACTTCATTCTGTTACTGAGCTATGCGGCATTGAGTAAAATTACCGAAGGGAATAGCTTATATATCAGCCTTATTAATGCCCCATTATTTTTGAGCACTGAACTGGCAGGTTTTGGGCAATGGTTTATTCCCATAACAGAACTTGTATTAGCGATAAGTATCAGCTTTAAAACCACCAGAAAAATCGGTTATATAGGTGTTGCTTTGTTATTCATCCTTCTAAGCGTTTATGCCGGCTGGATTACCTGGTTTTTACCGAATAAGCCCTGTAGTTGTGGCGGGCTGATTTCCTTGCTGAGTTGGAAGCAACATGTGGTATTTAACCTGCTTAATCTTATACTAAGTCTAATTGGCTGGTATCTTACCCAGCGACCGATTAAGGCGAATCCCACAACGATATAATTAAATAAAGATTTACCATATAAAGAATTTCACGCGTGATTGCAGCGAGAAGGTCTATCTGTTTAAACTAGGACTGTTTTATAAATTATAAACTTAAATGTTATGAAAAATTTTTTAATTCCAGCACTAGCCTTTGTCAGTGCTATCGGAATGTCGTTTACGACAGCAAACACTAAAGAGCAAGCCAGTGATTATGTTTTGCTACCTAACGACACCTGGAGAGCATTCTCTGAAGTTGATTGCGGCCAGGGGGAACAAGCATGTCAAGCTATGGTTGATGGCAATGGACCATTTCAGGTATATGATGAACAAGATACTGACACACCTAAAGAAGGTAGCGGAACACTTATCATTGTACCATAGTGAGTAGTTTTTAAGGCACACGAAATTTTCGTGTGCCTTTATCATTAAATAATGAACTACATTGAAAACTCAAAAAACTGATCTTCTTCTAAAAATTCTCTGGCGTATTGCATTATCCGATTTTCGTTTAAAGTCTGAAAAAAATCGTCTAATTCTCCAGATTTCGGAAAACTAAAATTTTCATTCTTATCTTTTTTATTTAAGCTATAGTTAAGATAAAGCCTCTCTAAAGATTTTAATTGTTTCGAACTATTTTCATATTTCATTTTCATCCGATCCAATACTTTTTCATAAACAAGATTAGGTATCTTTCCTCTTGTGATATCTTCCAAAATCTCGTTACTTTTATTCCTAATAGCATCAAACTCTTCTGGCTTACATTGTAACATAATGCTTAGCAAGTATTTGGACAGATTCAGATGGTACTCCCCTTTAACATTGATATGATATATTGAAAAACCTTCTTCGAAACGTAATTTCCAAATCATTTCAGTTATCACTTCCTTTAAAAACTCGAATTTTAAATGCTCTTGCCATGAGTGATTATCTGGTTCTCTTAAAAATTGTAAAGAATACCAAATATCATTTTGTTTGGTCGACACAGATAATTTATTTTCAAAGTGAACATATCGATCTTCGCTTTTTTTCTGCTTTGCAAACCCAGAATCTTCATTTAAACTAGAATATTCAGAAGTAAGATTCCCTAAGTATTTTTGCGCCAGTTGCAGAATAAATTCCTCCTGAAAATCTCCAGTGATTATATAGGTAAATTGATCACTCATAGCGAACAATTTATGATAACTTTTCATGGCTCGATCAAAATCTACCATTGCTGAATATTCAAAGTATTTAACCCCAGAGGCAAAGAAAATCTTCTGAGGATTGAAATACTCCTTTATATAATTTTCAAAGTTTGTCCTTTCTATATTATAATGGGGACTTTCTATACTTTTTTTAGCATTGTTTTTCCAATCTAAATAGGCAATAGAGTCATATCTGGGATTCGATATGTACAAATAAATTAACTGCATCATGACTTCAGTATTCTCAGTCGATGTTTCCGCTTTCACACCTGTTTCGGTTGCTGTCACATAGGGAACAACACTTAAATAAGAATGGTTTTTAAGAATGCTTCTAAGTTCAAATTTATTCATTTCTCCCACACCTGAATTCCTCACGATACGAGGTGCATATGTAGCCGAGTAAAAATCTAATGGGTTTAAATCCAAAGCTCCAATAGGACTAAAACCTTGAAGTTTTATGCTATTTTTCCGAGTGGTATCTTTAACCAAAACTAAATGTATTCCATTATTAAGTCTATAATGCAGTGAAACAGAATCAGAAACTTTTTCATAACTGACGGGTTCAAGATTATTCACCTCATTTTTTGTCATCAATACATTTGGTGATTTTTTATATGTTAATTGATCTGTTTTCATCAGATTATTATCAATAAGAACTCGCAACTTTTTATTCTGAAACTTATTTTCAAAATCTGAAGGTATGAGAATTCCTATATCATTAGGGGCATGCCCAATAAATTCCTTCAGATAACTATTGAATTCATCAACCGAAATATCGGATAACCAGGATTCAATAGCGTTATTTTTATTACCATTAAGAAGATCCCCATTAATGATATGATTTTTTAGTTCATCTTCCCAATAACTCAAAGAGTCATTAAATTTAGAATTAATCTCATTGAGCTTCATTTCTTTTATTTCCTGCCATTGCTTTTTTTCATATCCATTGAATATTAGTAGACCAAGTTGCTGAAAAACTTTTGCCAATGTAACCTCAGAGTCTTTACTATCGCTAGGAATATTGACACGTAAATGCAAGGCCACAGTTGCATTAGATTTTGCGGCTGTTTCTTCTATACTTATGGTATAGCTAGGATTATATACCTCAGTAAGATTATTCAGTTGATGGCGCATTGCATCCGCTACTATATCCCATAAAATGATCTGTTTCCTTCTTTTAAGTGACTCTTTCTTAGTCTTCACATTCTTCAACAGAACTTTATCCTTATAATAGAAGTTGAAATTAATTCCATCCCTACTTTCTTGATCCAAATTCCGTTTCATTTTTACAATGAATTGATCTTTCTGGTCTAAATATGCAAGTTTACATTCGGATTCAAGTTCAAATTCCTTATCGTTGTTTGCCGGCTTTAGCTTTTTAAAGGTGTTCTCTATTTCTATTTTCAGTTCTTCCACGTTCACTATCGAACCAACTACCATTAAGACCATATTACTTGGTTCGTACTGGGCTTCATAAAATTTCCTGATTTGTGATGTCTTCAAATTGTCGATTTTACGAGTGTAATTATCAAAAGAAGTCTCACATGGAATAATAGCAGCATCAATAATACTTTGGTTTACAAATACATGCTCTTGTCCTGATGTTCTTAGTTTATGTTCTTGATGTAATGTCTTCTTTTCAATTAAAATATCTTCATCATCTAATTTTAAACCACTGGAAATATCAAAAAACCATGACAATCCTAATCGCAAACTTTTTTCATTTTCTGGGTTCGGATTGAAAATATACTCCGTCAGTTGTGTTCCGCTATAGGCATAAATATCTCGACCTGGACCTTTCATGCCAACAGAATTAAAAACACTATCAATATTATAGATTCCATTAGGAAAGGCTTCACTTTTTCTAAAAGCCAAATGTTCTATCAAATGAGCAAGTTGAAAATCTTCTTCAGATTCCTCAGCCCTTACATAAAATCGCATTTTCAATGAATTTTCACCAGGAATTGGTTTAATTAAATATCGAAAACCATTCGATAATTTACCTTGAATCAAATCAGATTCATTTGTTTTCTCACTTTGTGAATATAGACTTGTCGTACTGAACCCCATAACATAAATAGCTATTATAGTCAATAGTAAAAGTCGAGAGCCTGAAATGCTGCGTATAAGGAAACTAGTATCCTTCATTCTGACTTAAGTTTATATTGCTCATTCTTTCTTCTTCAGGTATGGGATACAAAACATCGGTAGGCTGCCATTCACTAGTATGGCTAGATAAGATACTTGTTGCTAGATGGAGCCTTTTTAAATCTAGCCATCTATGTCCCCATTCCGTAAAAAACTCCTTACGTTTTTCCTCTATAAGGATTTCTAATAAATCTTCTTCACTCCATTGCTGATCAGCATCTAACAATTCTATTCCTGCCCTTTGTTTGATCCTATTAATATCCTCTACAGCTAAATTATATTGTCCCATCATCACTCGGGCTTCAGCCCTAATTAGGTATTGTTCCGCTAATCGAAGTACCATGGAATACTCCGTCAAATTATTGGTACTATATCCGTCTTTATATTTATAGGGATAGTAAACATTGTTATCCTCAAAATAGCCTATCCAGAATTCGGCACGTTGATCCTCCTCCGAAAAATTAGTTATAAGATCAGCTGTTAATTGAAGGTTATAGATACCTGGCAGAGTGGGATCAATAACATACAAGGCACCTTCTTCGGTTTGAGTAGTACTGTTTCCTCTACCCAAAGGAGATAACTGCCATATAGCTTCCCTACTATTCTTTAAAAAAACTTGATTTAAGTCATCCAATAGTGTAAATAATTGTTGATTTGAAATGACCTGAGTACTCAATTCTGCGGCCTGAATCCAATTTTTCCGATAAAGTTGAACTCTCGCTAACAATGCCTTACCAGCTGATCGAACTATAGTAGTACGTTCTCCATCTGTATAATTCTCGTTTAATAGCGGTATTGCCAGTTGTAGATCATTTACGATTTGCGCATAAACCTCCTCTACAGGTTCTCTCTCCGCCACAGCATTAGTAACATAATCGGTTGAAAGTAATAGCGGTACTTCCCCATAAAGATTGACTAAATAAAAATAAGAGAAAGCCCTTATAAATCTTGCCTGAGCTGCCAATTCATTTATAAAATCCTCATTTAAATCAGAGCTTGAAATTCCTTCCAGAAGACTATTGGTCAAATAAATTATATTATAAACGCCAGACCAAAGTCCTAAATTTCTATTGTTATCGGGTAATATCTCATTTTCCTGAAACTCCAGAAAGGTCGCATTGGTAGGTCGGATAGTTTCCAAATTATCAGCAGATAATCCTGCTAAATTTGTTACGCTATTCTCGCCTCCATTACTAAAATAAATAATCATTAGTTGATTGTATATACCTTGTATGGCGCTTCTTGCCGAGTTTTCATTATCAAATACGCTCTGGCTAATCAACCTGTCATTTGGTGGTGCTACTTCAACAAAATCTTCGCATGAAAAGATTAGTCCCAGTATGGCAAAAATTAATATTGATTTACTATAAGTATTATTCTTGTTCATAATTAAAAATTTAATTGAATCCCAGCGGTTAGGCTTCGTAAATTAGCGAAGGAGGTACCTGCCTGAGGCACCTCAGGATCTAAACCTTTATAAGGTGTTATGGTAAATAAGTTCTGTCCCTGAATAAAAAGACTTGCCTTTTTAACTTTTAAACTTTCTATCCAATTGGAAGGAAGGCTATAATTTAACGACAAGGTTTTGAGACGCAGAAAGGAAGCGTCAGTATAGAAAAAAGAGGTGCTTTGAGCATAAGCATAGCCTATAAGTCCCTGAACTCCCTGAGTAGGTATTTGATAGACACTATTAGGATTTAGAGCCTCTATTGCCGCTTCCCTTTGATTTCCTATTCTCCCAACATCCATACTAAACAAAGTCCCTCGTTGTTTAACAAATTGCCATAGAAATTGAATATTGAGATTCTTAAAAGAAAATGAATTATTAAATCCTCCAAAATATTCTCTTCCCAATTCTTCTATTTCTGTTCGATCATTAAAATCGAATCGTCCGTCATCATTCACATCCACAATGGTATAAATACCTGTTTCCGGATCCAGACCGCCGTATTGATATAGCCAGACGATATTAAGAGGCTTGCCAATCTGATAGGTATTGCTATAAGGAGAACTCTTTAATTGAGGATAACTTACCAAAGCATTATTTGGCAGGCTAAAGTTGATTGATGCCTCCCAGACAAAATGGTTATTTTTGATTGGTTGAGCATTTAGTTCCAATTCTAAGCCTTTATTTTCTACTGTAGCTGGGAGATTGGCCTGTACTGAGGTAAAACCGGTCATTGAGGGCAGTGCAAAACCTACTAATTGATTTGAAGAACGATTTCTATACCAGCTTCCAGCTATACTAAGTTTATCGTCAAAGAAACCGAGTTCCAGAGCCAATTCAAATTTTCGATTAGTTTCCCATGAATAAGATGAATTGTTTAATTGAGTAGGATATAAACCTGATGGACCTCTAGTAACTTCATAAGTATCCAGATACCCATAATCTCCAATTTGATCATTTCCGGTAATTCCATAACTTCCCCTTAGCTTTCCAAAGCTTAATATTGAAGTTCCATCTGTCAAAAAACCTTCCTCCGAAAAAATCCAGGCAGCCCCTATTGCTCCAAAATTTGCAAATCTATTTCCTGGACCAAAACGAGAAGAGCCATCACGCCTTCCGGTTAAATTCAAAAAATATTTATCTTTATAATTGTAACCTATACGTCCAAATACAGCATTGTACTTATATTCTCTATTAAAATAATCATCATTATTTATTGTTTGTGCGGCTTCCAGATTACCTATAAGCGCTTCATTGACGTAACCAATTCCTGATTGTTCTTTGAGTATTTCACTACTTTTTTGAAAACTTACTCCTACAATGGCATTTAAATGCCCATCCAATAATTTGGTATCATAAATTAACTGAGGTTCTAGTATCCAAGACAACCGCTTAACATTAGTATGGTCAGATTCGTGTACCCTATTAACCGATGGACGATAGGAATAAGTAGGGATCTTTACATTTTCTTCCCTATCCAGATAGGTATATCCTGCATTAGCTTTTAATGAAAGCCCTTCCAAAATCTTGTAATTAAGCACCAAATTGGAATTAAGGTTATTAGTTTGGGCTCTACTCTCATTAAAGTAACCAGACAATGGGTTATTTTGTCCTACAGCAATCCAGTCTTCCCAATTAAGTCTACCTTCTTCAGTGAAAAGTTCCGGTGCATTTGGTGGAATACTAAATGGCTGGTTAAGCAAAATTGTATTTCCTATCAGGTCATTAATATCGACACCATAAGTAATGGATAAATTAAGATTCAGTTTATCCGAAACATCGGTATGATTTAAATTAAAATTTCCAGTAATTTTCTGATAATTAAAATCTGTTGGATAAATAGTCCCCTGATTTTGATATGAACCTCCGAGCCTAAAATATGTTCTTTCATCTCCTCCAGAATATTGAAGATTCATATCTGTCATAGTGGAAGTACCGCCAATAAAATAATCCTGCCAATCTGTATATCGATTCTGATCCCAAACCAGAAGGTCGTAAGCATTGGAATTATTAGGCTCTATACCATCATTTTCAAAGGCCGCTTTTCTTAACTGAAGGTACTGTTCTGTATTTAGCAAATCTATTCGATTTGGCATGGTCGATATACCGGAATAAACTCTTGCTTCAAGTGTACCTGTTGAAGGTATTCCTTTCTTAGTCGTGACCAAGATAACTCCATTAGCTCCTCTGGATCCATAGATAGCCGTAGCATCTGCATCTTTTAATACTTCAATACTTTTAATATTTTCCAAACCAATAGTATTTAAAGGATCTACTCCGGCAGATAGAGATCGACTCACAACAGGTGTTGAATTAATAGGAATGCCATCGATAATATAGAGCGGATAATTTCCTTCATCCCTAAGGCTATTTGTCCCACGGATTCTTATGGAAGGTGCTGTTCCGGGCAGACTATTTCTGGGAACAATCTCTACCCCAGCCATTCTACCCTGAAGCGCCTGCAGAGGATTTATCAATGGCTGATTTTCAATTTCAGCAGCACTCACTTTTACTATATTGCCGGTACGTTCGCGCTGTGTAGTATTATAATAACCAGCATTGATAACGACCTCATCAAGGGCATCTACTGAAGTTTCTAAAGTAATATCTCCCGAGAACGAATCACTAACCTCAATTTTAAATTCTTTAAAGCCTATATAAGAAAATACCAGTGTATCCCCTACTCTAGCATAAATACTATACACACCATCGAGGTTGGTCATGGTTCCGGTAGAAGATCCCTGAACGATTACATTCACTCCGGGAATAGGAACACTATCCTGATCCCTTACTGTTCCGGATATTTGTTGTTGAAAAAAGGGGGCAAATTTTAATAGTTCACTACTCGACATCAATAAATTAGGAGCAGCATTCATTCTTCCTAAGAAGAAAAATGAACATAAAAGGGGTATTAGCACTACAAGATTGCAGCACCTGTAATTATTTTTCATAATTTAGTTGTGGTTTTGTTTTAATTTATTAGTTAATAAAGCCATAGCCTTCCCCACTATTCGGACGGCAATCTTAGAATGTGGGGAAAGGCTTTTTTTAGGCTTTAAAGCCCTTATCCAGGCTAACTCTGATGGTGTTGTTTTGTTTATCTAATCTTATAACGTTTATTTTTAAGGTTTCTACTCAATTAGGTCTTCTGAGAGTACAACAAGACGCGCCTGTTTTTTCTTTTTAACAAAAAAATTCAAAGTTATACTCTCCTCAGTGATGTACTATATCACAGAAATTAAATCAGTTATGATGATTTATTTAAAAGAAACCGGCTCCACTAGCCTCCAAAATCAAATTTGGACTTGCACGACTAAATAAAAGCTACTAACTTAGAGCATTGCGAGTACTCAAATAATGCAGCGGTCTTTAGACTGCGGTAATGCCTTTTGTATTTTAGAAAGGCAGGGAACCGGTTATACCGGGCAAAAGTTAGGGCTTTTACTACCGGCTAATCTGTATTATTCCGGGGCGCAAATTTTGTTTTTTGAAATAGATTGTAAGGATTGGGGCTGTGGTTCTTTGTTATGAAAAGAGAAAAAAACCTTATGCAGCAATATGCCGCAAAGGAGTTCAGTAGGATATGTGTTTCTCGTTTTCATATAATAATTTATTATGCAAACGATGTATACTCAAGAAGCTAAGACTTTTTATTGTAAACCAATAAAGCGAGTCTCAATGCTTTGCAAGTGGTACCGTCAAGAACCACCAAGTAAAAACTTGGTTCCCCAAAGACTGACATGAAACCCGCCCTATTGGTTTTTATCGCGAAGATACAAAATCCAATAGATAGCGAGCTCATGATCAACTCATAGGGAAAATGACGGTTTTCTTGTATGAGTGACATCATAGTAGAGTGTTTTAACACTCTTAAACTAAAGTCGCTTTAATAACAATACAAATATAATTGTTTGACACATAAAATCAAACTTTTATTATAAGAATTTGATTCAATGAAAGATACTAATAGATTAGATGTGATATTTACCGATAGAAAAATTACCAATCGAGTTATTGCTAAATATCTCAACAAATCAGAAGAGACGGTATCTAGGTGGCGAAATAATAAAAGACAGCCATCTATTTTTGATCTTCTAAAGATTGCAGAATTACTAAGAGAAGATATTCGAAATCTTTTGAATAAAAGTGATTGGTCTCAAAGTAAAGCTCCTACTTATTTGGAATTTAAAAAGAGTCTAAAGAAAAGTTGATTAGCTATTAAAAAATTAAATTTTCAGTTTACAATACTTATCCATAATTTAACCGGTCACAAAACTTTTAAGACCAATTATTTTATTCTCTTTATTAATATATTCTACTTCCACAAAAAATTTGAAAAACAAATAAACAGCAAAACGAAAATTACCCATTATTACCATATTTAAAAAAATCCCCCTGAGTAAAGAATTAATCGCTTTGTAAGCTTTTCTTAAGACCGAACTGTTTAAAATTACACTATTTTGCTTAATTTTAAACAGTAATTTTGAAGACGAGTAAATAATTACCACAACAAATCGCAAGGAATTTGATTACGGTAAAACGGCCGCTGAGATCAGCCGGGAGTACAAAATCAGAACAGCTGCTTTTTACAAGTGGCGTGAACGCTACTACGGCGGGATAATCACTGAAGAACTTAAGCATTTTAAAGACCTTGAGGAAGAAAATCGAAGGCTCAAACAGATAAATGCCAATTTATCACTGGATCATCAAATGGTCAAAGAGATCGTTGAAAACCGGTAGGCAGGCAGGAAAGCTTTAAAACCATGCCTTAGACAAGATATCATAAAGGAACTTATTCGTTAAGTTATTAGTAAGGAATGTTGCGTTTTGAATATGAGTAAGAGTGTTTATTACTATAGTCCTTTGCTTAATAACGACACTGCGATCAAAACAGCTTTGTAACAAAAGGGTAAAGAACACTCGGAATAGGACTTTGGATGGCTTATGATGGATTACGCAATGAAGGTACGCCTTGGAACCATAAACGGGTATATAGAGTCTATAAGAAATTCGGCTTAAGTTTAAAAAAGCGATTAGTAGCCAGGATCAAACAACCCTTAGAAGCTCCAGTAGCTTCAAATCATAACCTAGCAATCGTGTCATTTAGGTATAAACCGTTTAAATAATTGCAAAGGGAACTTCAAAAAATAAGGATGGATAATGGTTCTGAATTTGCAGTTAAGATCGCCTCGGCGTGGAGACAGATGCAAGGCATTATTTTTCAATATATTCAAACAGGAAGCCGACAAAAATGCATTTATTGAACGCTTAACGGAAGTTTCCGAAGAGGAATACCTAATAAGTATATCTTCAAAGATTTAAACCAAGTCAAGTAATAAACCCAAATTTGAACGGAAGATTATAATAACGTTCGACCATATAATGCCTTCGAGAAAATGATACCTATAGCCTATGTCTAATTTCATAGTTCTGGCTGTATCGCCAGAACTATGAAAAACAGGAATTTTAGACAATCAGGCATTTATAATTAGGGAAATCTTACACAACCAATTATAAATGAAAGAGTTGAATGCATTCAAAAAAACTAACTAATCATTAAAATATGAAACTTCTTAAATTATAATATTAATCTAAACACCAGGGGAAGCTATTGTTTTTTTTATTTGAATAAAAGTAAATGTTTTTCAAATCATTTTCACGGATATTGCAAGAATAAAATTATCCTAAAAAATATTTTTTTTATCGTAAAACGATATTTTTTTATATATTTACAATATAATTTTTTTTATTCTATGCGAAAATCAATTATTATTTCCAAAGTTTTATACTATATCTCAAGTATATTGAGTGGATTGTATTTAATTACCGGTGTTTACGGGGTATTTAGTTGGGTAACAAACACCCATTTGCTAGTAAAAGATAAGCAAGCAATTATCACCTATCCTTTTACAGAAAAGTCGTTTTTAATTTTAGACAATAACACAACGTATCTAATCTTTTCATTTTTAATTCCGGTTATAGGGTATGGTCTATTTTTTTGTTTGTTATCTAAAGTCTTTAGAGTATTTTACCAGAACAAATTGTTTACCCTGCAAAATATTTTGCATTTGAGACGGTTTTACTTAGTCAATATATTTCTACCTACTGTACTCTCTATATTCACATCGTTTTTTATGCCCATAGAACATGAAATGTATTTAATCATTTCGCTACATCTGGTTCTAGGAGTCTTTGTATTTTTTATGTCAGAAATATTTAATCAAGGATTGCATTTACAAAACGAACAAGACTTATATATCTAAACTATGCCAATTATAATAAACATAGACGTAATGCTTGCCAAACGAAAAATGAAGAGTAAAAAGTTGGTAGAAGAAATTGGCATTACAGGAGCAAATTTATCGATATTAAAGAATGGAAAAGCCAAGGGTATTCGCTTCGATACTCTGGAGAAAATATGCAAAGCCTTAGACTGTAAACCTGGAGACATTATTGATTATGTAGACTAACGCTTCCTTAAATATTATCCTATGAATACATTGAATATTAACAATGTGTCCCTTGTATATAACAACGGACACCAGGCACTTCATGCCATAAATTTAGACATAAATAACGGTATTTTTGGTTTACTTGGGCCTAATGGTGCAGGCAAATCTTCACTCATGAAAACGCTAGTAGGATTGCAAAAGCCAACTCAAGGACAGATTTTTTTTAATGGAACTGATGTTGTAAAAAACCCACTAGAAATACAAAAACAGTTAGGTTTTTTACCTCAGTATTTTGGTGTTTATCCTAAAGTTTCCGCTTATAATTTATTGCAACATTTGGCAAAACTAAAAGGTATTCATGATAAGAAAAAACGTCATGAACAAATTATGAATCTTCTGGATAAAGTGAATCTAATTGATGCCAAAAATAAAGAAGTACATACGTTTTCTGGTGGTATGAAACAACGTTTTGGTGTCGCTCAAGCTCTATTAGGAGATCCTAAAATTGTGATTGTAGATGAACCTACAGCAGGCTTAGACCCAGAAGAGCGTAATAGGTTTAATGCGTTATTGAGCGAAATAGGTGAAGATATTATCATTTTATTATCCACACATTTGGTAGAAGATGTACGAAATCTTTGTTCTAATATGGCAATTATTAAGCAAGGAACTATTGTGGCACAAGGTAATCCAACTCAATTTATTGAGGCATTACAAGGGAAATTATGGCAAAAAGCAACAAGTAAAAATGAGCTACTTAAGCTTGATCAAAACCACAACATAATAAGTAAGCAATTTATTGAAAGGGCAATGCATGTAACGGTTCTTTCTGATGTTTGCCCAACAGAGTTTATACCTGTAACACCAAATTTAGAACATGCCTATTTCACTTATTTAAACAGTGCCACATGAAAACTATTTTACTAAACGATATATACTATGCTTTAAAACATATAGCAACACAATTTGCCTTGGTGGCATATCTGGTAATTGGTTTTTTTACTGGTTTTAAGTTTCATCTTAATGTAGGGGATGGCATTGCAGCCAATGCAGCCTACTCGGTTGGGTTTATGACTGGTTTGTTAAGCCTTATTATTATTTTAATAGCCACACTCCTAGCCTTTTCTGGGTTATTTAAGGAACGTGATGCCAATTTTGATTTAATCGTTTTCACCACACCTATAAAGAAGCGAGACTTTGCCATAGCACGATTTTTATCCTTCTTTTTGCTTACTACCTTCAGCTTTTTTATTTTAATGCTTGGTTATATTATCGGGTTGTATGTGCAAACAGATTCTGAAATGCTTTCAGAATTTCATCTGTGGCATTATGTATATCCTTTTTTGATATTTGGCGTAATAAATAGTTTATTGGTATGTAGCGTACTGTTTTTCTTTGCTAAAAAATTTCAGAATAAATTATTGGTGGCTATTGCGGGTTTAATGCTGTACATCACTTATATGATTGTACTTATGTTTTCAAACGCACCTTTTATGGCACAATCGTTACCGCAGTCGCTATTGGCTCAAAAAATATCTGCTATAACTGATATTTTTGGGTTGTCGCCTTATTTTTATAACGCCAAAGACTTTAATGTTTTTCAAAGAAACCACAACACAGTAGCTCTTAGCAATTTCCTACTAATAAATCGTGTTGGTGTTGTCCTACTCTCTTTAATTGGAGTAAAATTAGCCATTGATTCGTTCTCATTTTTGCCAAATTTCAAACAAAAGTCATATAAGAAAGAGCATAAACAAACGTCTAAAAAGAGAAAACAACTAGAGGTTCCGTTTACAAAGGTAGACACTTTTTTTACATCAAAAACAAAACAGGGAGCCCTAAGCTCTTTTATAAAAATTGATCTTATTTATTTATTTAAAAGTATTCCGCTTATTTCGGTTGCTACTCTACTATTATTTTATGTAGGTGTAGAAATGTATGGTGATATTGATATGGGCATTAGGTTGCCGCAACAGTACGCTAGCTCTGGTTTACTGGCTAAAACTATTAATGAAACATTTTACTTTATAGGTGCATTGGTTGTAGTGTACTTTACAAACGATGTATTTTGGCGCGCCAATGCCAGTGGGTTTTCAATTATTCAAAATACTACTTATTATGCCAAAGAACGACTAGTAGGCCATGGTATAAGCATGATACTCTTAATCATTTTTCTTACTAGTTTAATGCTCTTGGAAGCAATTATTTATCAACTTAATTTTCAATATATTCATATTGATTGGCAGGCGTATTTTGGTGTTTTTGTTTTTAATACTTTACCACTTATACTCTTTGCATTACTACTGCTTTTTATTAACAACATTAGCAAAAGTAAATCGGTCGCATTAGGTATATCCATCTTATTTTTCTTATTGTTTGTGACTCCTATTTCAAAAAATATTATCACTACCCCATTGTTTCGTTTTTTATCTGGTTACAAAGGTGCTTATAGCAATTTTATAGGTTATGGTGCATATTTAATGCCGTTTATTTACCGACTAATTTTTGGATTTGCTCTTGTTGGCCTTGTATTTACGCTATACTTTTTAATAAAAACCAAAGCCAAAAAATATCGTTTCCTCATTATTACCAGTAGTTGTGTATGTATAGGCATAGTGAGTGGTTATTTGTTTTTAGATGGTTATGTTCCAAAAGATAAAGAAGTTGAAATATTAGAACGCGTTGCTTATGAAAAGGATTACCGAACATACCAAAACCATCCGCAGCCAACAATAAAAAAAGTTAGTACAGAAGTAGATTTGTTTCCTGAAGAACATGCTTACCAGATAAAAGGCACTTATTGGTTGGTAAACCAATACAATCAGGCTATAGATTCTATACTTATAAGTGTACCGAAGAACTTTGGGATACAATCACTTTTATTTAGTTATAACAGTGATACCATAAAACTAGACAGCTCTATTTCAGAAATATATTTAAAGCAGGCATTACAAGCCCAAGATTCGGCAAAACTTACATTTCACTTGAATTACAAATGGTATGCTGTAAACGGTCATAGCCCTTTTAATGCTATTGTAAAGGACGGTTCCTTTATGCGAATCAGCCGTTATTTTCCTCAATTTGGTTATGATTCTAATAAAGAAGTTTTAGACAAGACTATTAGAAAACAACATGCATTGGGTGAAGCCACAGTCATGAAACCATTTGATGCCATGAAAAGCAATGTAGACGATTTTATTGAACTGAACATGCAAATTTCAACAGATAATAATCAAATTGCTGTTGGTACTGGTTCATTAAAATCGCAATGGCAAGATTCTAATAGAAACTACTATACCTATCAAGCCGATGCCATACCATTTAGGTTTGCGATTTCATCTGCTGCCTACGAGGTTAAAAAAGTACAACATAAAGATGTTTCTATAGAGGTTTTATATCATCCTTTACATAAAAACAATGTGAATCGACTAATTGAGAACACCAAACTGTCATTAGATTATTGTACGAAATATTTCGGTACTTATCCATTTTCGACCATTCAGTTCGCCGAAATTTCATCGTTTACACAAGGTTTTGCAGGTACAGCTTATCCTGGTGTTATATTTATGACTGAACATATGACGTTTCATACTAACTTAGCAGGCAATCATAATCAAGATGTGATTAATGAACTTGCTGGGCACGAAGTTGCTCATTTTTGGTGGGGAACCAATCAAATTGATCCTGATGATCGTGAAGGCTATGCGATGCTGACTGAAAGCTTGGCTATGTATACCGAAATGATGCTATATAAAAACATGTACGGTAAAGCTAAAATGCTAGAACGTTTGGCAATACATAAACAAATATATGATGCTGAAAAGGGATTTACGGACGATTTATCATTAATGAAAGCTACAAAAAATAATGCGTTTATATCTTATTCAAAAGGTGCAATTGTTTTTGTAGAATTGAGTGAACTACTAGGAGAAGAACGGTTAAATATGGCTTTACGTAGATTTTTAGAACAACATGCTTATCCTAATACTAAGCCTACTTCGACCGATTTATTAGAAGTTATTCTAAAGGTTAGCGATGATCGATATAAGGACCAAATTAAAGCCATGTTTGATTAAAATTGTTGCGAACAGCGATTAATTGTAAATAGTGGTTTTTGAATAAAAAAAATGTAATTTCAGAAAACAATCAAGATAAATTTGAGCCAACAGACCTTAATTCTAATATACTACTTGCGGTAATCGAATCAGATGCAAAATTCATTATTACCTTAATAAAATATGAATTTTAGATTATTTTTTCATTACATAAATTACTTACTATATCTTATTATTCTAATATGTTTACAGATTCTATTTTTCCAAATTCTTGGATTATTTGGTTACTTCTCTCAGGTTGAAATCTTAATTAAGATATCTGTTGGCGTAATAATCTTCGCAATTGGAATGTTTATATTTTTAAAAACTGCAATCCAAATTTCTGAAAACCATAGAATTGATAAAAATAATTAATTATAAAAAAGAATAGTATAATATTAGAGTATTCTATATTAGCTACTGTAAAATCAAGTTTTTTTGATCGTTATTAAGTATTAATGTATATCGATTTCAATATTAATCAGCTTTCACTAAACAAGAATATTTTAGTAGAATAAAGCTAAAAATAGCTAATACCAACAACGAACTATAGTAAAATGTAAGTCCTTTTAAGCTAATTTTGATATATAGTTTTCTTGACAAAATGTTCCTGAACTAGCTATGGGAGCAAGGCTGTTTCAGAAGCCTATTACATCGAAAGCGGTGGGTCTATTTATTCCGATCAAAGCACTTCTTTAAAATACCAGCCAATGCAGAGAGATTTTCCTCCTTCTCATCATATACTAGATCATTACTCCCGCTGTTTTAAAAAATTAAAACGTGGAGTGAGTAAACACTTGGGAAAAGCGCCGCATAAACCAGTAATGCTTTTAGGTGTAATTCGTGGGATCAAGCAAAAAGAAATTATGGACAACCGAATCTTTATTACTCCTGAACTACTATTAAATTTTAGGAAAATCTGGAGTCATCTGGTCGATACCGAGCATATAGAAAATCTTACCCTTCCTTTTTTCCATTTAAGGTCGGAACCTTTTTGGCAGCTGGTGGCTAGACCGGGGATGGAACCGGGAATTACAAGATCGGGAAGCATCAAAAGTTTTAAGAACCTACGGGAAACAGTGGCTTATGCACAGATTGATCCCGAATTATTTTTGTTATTGCAAGAACCTGAAACCAGTCGTATACTGGAAGAACAACTATTGCATCAGTATTTTTATACTACTCGAACAAATTATTTTACGCAGTATAACTCTATTGAGGAATCGCAATTAGAATACCAGATACTAAATTCATCCGGAACAGTATACCGCGAGAGATTGCTTCAACTAAGAAAAACAATAGATGAAAGTCGGTACCAGGAAGAACTTTTTATCCGTGGTGGTTTGTTTAAGCGAAGTATTCCTAAAATTTATAATCATCGTTGCTGCATCTCGGGTATGCGCATTATGGCTACACCAAATATCCAGATGATTGATGCCTGCCATATCCATCCGTTCAGCCTTTCCAATGATGACACTGTTCCTAACGGAATTGCTCTATCCCCTACTCTGCATCGTGCTTTTGACCGTGGGCTTATAAGTATTACCAGTGATTACAAAGTAAAAGTATCTAAGCTAGTAAATGACAAGGCTTCTAAGTTTACATTATCCCAATTTGAGAATCAGTCGATCTATCTACCGGAAAAAGAAAAATGGTATCCTGCAATGGAGTCTTTAACCTGGCACCAAGAGCAAGTATTTTTAGGTTAAATCTTAATTTGTTTTCTATTTACTACATTTTTCAACCAGATACCTATCAGCTCCTGTTGACCATAAAGCTCCATATACTAATACTGGTTGAAATAGCAAACGGATAAAGCGCTTGGTATCTGTATCCAGCCCAAAAGCATCGATTTTATTCATATACTGGGATAGGTTCCCCGGAAAAATAAGAACATAAAACAAGGCCAACATCAAGCCAGTGCTTATGCGCTTTTGCTTCCAAAGTATCATCAACAAGCCTAAAGTGATCTCTACAATTCCAGAAGAAAGCACGGTGAGATCCATTACTTTTTGATTGGTTGGCAACCACCTTGGAACCTGAGCCTGAAATTCTTTTCTTTTAAAAGTAAGATGTGCTATTCCGGCAAAAAGCATTGCCGATCCCATTAATATCCTTACCACATTTTTTGTTCCCATCCTTTTCATTCTTTTTGATTTAAGATACTATAGAAAAAGAATGAAGACAATTTTTAGCAGGGCTTTATAAAATATTTGACGTTTTCAGCGAAAATCAAAATTCTATATTACTTCCTGCAAAGCGGTGCTTTTGATGCTTTATTTCATCAGTTTTTTTATGCCTCTTTATATTTATTTGAATATAAAAAATAGCTTGCCTGAAACCTTTTTATAAAACCAAAGTCTTTATAGTAAACAACACCATCAAAAACTTGAAAAACCTAACCGACGAAGAATTGATGAGCATGGTTGCTAAGGATGAACTGGATTATATGCGGATACTTTACGAACGTTATCATCAGTGGATCTATAATTTTTTCATTCAGATGATTCATGATAGTGATACTTGTGAGGATTTAATGCAGACCACTTTTTATAAAGCCATTAAGTATCGGAAATCATATCAGGGAGGAAAGTTTAATTCCTGGATATTCCGGATCGCTCGTAATCTTAGCTATGATCATTTTAAAACTCAAAAAAAGCGATATGATCATGAGGAGCGGACGGAAGTTCATCTACTTAAAGAAGATGAGGACAAGCATGATGATATCCTCAAATTGCAGTTGGTAATGAAAAAATTGAATCCTGAAGAACGAGAGATCATAGTGCTCAGTCGCTTTCAGGAAATGCGCTATCTGCAGATAGCTGAAATTTTAGGGAGTACCGAAAATGCGGTTAAAATAAAAGCACACCGAGCTTTAAAGAAATTAAAAAAATTGTTTTTTGAATCTGTTGAAATATGAATTGTACAGAAATAGAACTACGAATCTTCGATTATCTGGAAGGAGAACTTTCGATAGCGGAAACCCAGGACTTCGAAGAGCATCTGGCAAAATGTGAATCCTGTAGAAAAGAGATTGATCAAATCAAAATTCTTGACAAGACGATCAATAAATTCCCAGAAAAAACACCACAGCCAGGACACTTCTCCTCCTTTGAGGATATGCTACAAAAGGAAAAGAAGGAATTAAAAAATCGGGAACTCAATGTAAAGTCACTGTCCTGGAAGACAGCTTTTCAAATTGCCGCTTCCATCCTACTCTTACTTGCCGGCTATATTTATGGAGAATATCGCGGAACAGTATCAGCTCAAACGCAAATCGTCCAGCTACAGGAACAGTCGCAGCAGCTTAAGACGAATATGACTTTAGCCATGCTCGACAATCGCTCTGCGAGCAAAAGAATACAGGCGGTCAATTATACGGAAGAAATTAATATGCCAGATAATCAGGTATTGAAAGCGATCATCGAAAGATTACAAAAAGATGACAACATCAATGTTAGACTGGCTGCAGCTGCTTCCCTTTCGAGATTTCAAGAGAATCAGTTGGTAAGAGATGCTTTTATTGCTGCTTTGGAAACCGAAGAAAATCCTGAAGTTCAAATTGCGGTCATACAATTTCTTGCCCATGTAAAAGATGAACGTTCGGTGACTCCGATGAAAAAACTATTAAATCAGCCTGAGGTACCAGAATACGTAAAATATCAGGTAAACCAGGGACTTGCACAACTTTTATAATCAATCAAAACATAAAAAAAAAATGAAAAAATCAAATGTATTATACCTTGCCTTTATGCTTATGGTAGGTTTAGTAGCTAATGCCCAGACGGAGTTCAAAAAATCACTAAAAGGAATTTCAAGAATTGAAATCGAAAGTAATACCTCTATCGCTATTAAAAAGGGAACAACCGATCAACTGATCCTTAAAGAGGGTTGTTATAACTGCGCTGATTCTGAAGAAACAGAATCTACATGGGAAGATGAAGATGTTTCAATCGATGAAAAAGCCAAAGGTCTAAAGGCCATTTATGCCGGTGGCGAGGACAATACCGGACTAGGTATGTATATAGAAATTAACGGAGAAGTCTTAAGAATTAACGACCTTAAATCATTCTATAAGCGTAAGGGCTTAACACTTACCATACCTGCTTCCGTAGCTATAAAACTACAAACCGGGAATTTAGGCAATGTGATCATTGAAGATCTAACTAACGAACTGGAGATTAATACTGTTGTAGGCTATATTAAATTAACTAATGTGACAGGCCCTATAACAGCACATAGCTCTACCGGTAATATTGATGCCATCTTTAGTAGTGTTGATCAAAGCGCTCCGATTTCCATCACCTCCTCTACCGGGATGATCGATGTAAGCTTACCATCAAATACCAAAGCCTCCGTGGAATTAGGTTCCACTATGGGATCGGTATTTACCAATTTTGACCTGATTAAACCCAGAGAGGATGGTCTTAAAGCCGTAGGTGGTCAAAAATCAATTACTGGAAATATCAATAAAGGAGGTGTAAAAATAGCTTTGAAAGCTTCCGTTGGTAATATCTATCTAAGAAAAAAGTAAAATTTTAAATCAATCAAAAAATGAACATTATGAAACAGTTTATCGCATGTACACTCATCATTCTTTTTACTTCGGTTATCCAGGCACAACGGGAAGTCGAAGAAAGTTATAACGTATCTGAAATCCAAAAGATCAGTTTAAACTTCAAATTTGCTTCTGATATAAAAATCGTCCAATGGGTTAAAAAGGAGGTCAACATCAAGGCCAGTGTTCTTGTTGAGAATGGGAAAGGTAATGAAGCTTATAATTTGAAAACGGAAGAATCTTCCGGAGAGATGTATATCTCGTCAGATTTCGGAGATTACTTCAAGAAAAGGAACAATATCATGCTCAATAATAGTGATCAAAAAACTGAAATCAATTATTTGGTTTATGTACCTGTAAACAGTGAACTCAAAATAAAAAGCATCACGGGTAATGTTATTTCTGAAAATTTTTCAGGCAAACTGGAAACCGATCTGATCTCTGGAAGTGTAGAATTGAAAAAATATGAGGGAGAGCTCGCTTTAAAGACGATTAGCGGGAATTTAGATGTGACCTTGAAAAAAGCCAAAATAGATGCTAAAACACTTACCGGAACTATCTATTCTGATCTTGACATAGACATGAATAACGATACTAACAAACCGACCGTTTCCAGTCGGGTTCAGGGAATTGTTAGTAATGGTGATCAAAAAACCAAACTTGAAACCATTTCCGGTAATATTTATATGCGTAAGCAGTAAATAATCAGACTTCTGTTCGTAAATAAATAATGCCAGGGAATAAAGGCTATCCTCTTTTTTTAAACGAAGATATAGGTGGTAAAATGCTTTGTCGTTAGGCAGTTGGTCCCATCAGCTAACATACTGATTTGATGCTGTATATTCTGTGTAACTCCCATTACTGCAAAAGCAGTAAACATTAGCTATTGGTCAAGTAAACCAAACAAAATACTTGACATTTTAAATTAACATTTAATTGTTTTTGAATAATACCAGGAACGTATTCATTTTAAATCTTGGGGGTCATCCACCTTAAGGCTTTTGAATTTTCTATTTTAGAATTCATTATCTCAATGCTCAAAAAATGAAATTGCTCTCATTCAATTTTAAGATTATGGCACAAAGTTGAGAGCTAAATTTATAATAGAAACTGATTTATCAGAATTGGTATCCCGATTACTGATTTTCAAGATAATTTGAACTGGTAACTCAAAAAGGAATTGTTCCTAAAGTACAAAAAACCAGGTAATAAACTTTACCTGGTTTTTTTAATAAGCAATTAAATATATAACTTATTGAAGTATCCACATCTCGGCATTGATATTATCTCCCTGTGCAAATTGTCTACTTATAGCATCTTGTAGATTTGCACTGTTATTTGTTGCTTCATCCATTGGATACATCCAACGTTTTGGAATTCTTCCATTATTTAAAATACCCGCCCCATCCGTATTAAATTCAGGAAAACCTGTGCGACGTTGTTCATAAAATATTTGCCATCCGGTATTCATAAACATGGAAATATATTTCTGTTCAAGAATTTTTTGAATTTCATCATCTCCATTTAATGAGATTTGGTCATTATCAAAATAATCTTCTGGAATTTGAGTTGTAAAAAAATCAAATGATGCCTCTACTCCATTTCTATAATGTACCTGTGGATCAATCGAAATCCAGGAACGTACGGCAGCTTCGGCAATAATAAATTCCTGCTCCCAGTAACTCATTAAAATGCTAGGTTCATTAACGGGATCGAAAAAATATCGCTCTGCAATCCTGCTGGCTTCTCCGGAGACCGCCTTTGAGGTATTCGCATTAAGGTCTTCACTTCCCTTTAGGCCTCCATAGGAATTAAAATCATTTACGGGTGCGTTTGCTGCATTAGGTTTACGCTCCGCAAAAGCAAATAATCGGGGATCCTCAAATTCCTGTAATCGCTCGACGAAATTTTGCTCCATATAATAAGCGGTTTGTAAATCATTATCATTGAAATACGGGTATCTATTATTCTGTATATTATGGTATGCCAAGGCCCCATTATCTGAATTTGAAGTCATTAAAGGATATTGAGACGGATTATTGATAATTTCCTGAAATCTTGATCTTACGTTTAAATCAGTATCTCCCACCTTCTTTGATAAACTCATCAAAACCCTAAGATAATAAGCATTAATAAGCTTTCGCCATTGTAACTTATCTCCATTATATATAATATCTCCAGCAATTGGTTCCTGATTTACGGCAAGAGCATCTGATGCTGATTTCAAATCATTTAATACCTTTAAATAAATACTTTTCTGAGAGTCATAAACAGGTTGATAGATATCTTCATCAGCCAAAATAGCCTCAGTATAAGGAACATCACCAAAGGTCTGAGTTAGATCAATGATAAAATAGGAGTTAAAAAAATCAGCAAGTATTTGATATACTTCTATTCCAGCATTCTCAGATTCTTCTACCATTTTTTTAACCTGTTTCAGGTCATTATATCCTCCAAAGTCAGAGCGCTGCCAATTATAATATTGATTGGAATTAACTCCATTGGTATAGGATAAATATCTACTGGCCAATGCACTGGATAAACTCACATTATCAAATGCTCTGGTTTCTATATTGGTCAATAATAATTCCGGGCTAACCGAAGTGGCGCGATTAGGATCTTCTTGTAAATCCTCTATTTTACTACAACTATTAAAGCAGATCGGAAATATAAATATTAATAGTACTGAAATAAATCGATTCATGATTTAAAATTTTGCGTTTAGGTTAATACCGATGTTTCTTGTGGCTGGTGCCTGTAAGTTATCACGTCCCGGATCAGGATCAACATTGGGAATTTTAGATGACAACCATAAATTACGACCGATAAAAGACAGACTTAAATCACTAAATGGTAGTTTCGATATGATTTTTTCGGTGAAATTATAACTTAAGGTTACTTCTCTAAGTTTGATAAAATCTTCCTTATAGTAATGGTAATTCTTATTATACCCATTACTGGTAGTCTGCATAAAATTTATATAGTTTACCGGTACATCATTTGGAGCGTATGTTCTGGTATCGTTTAATATATTACCATTAACATCATATTCAACACTTCCACCTACGATTTTAACCCCATTCCCGATAAAGGTACTCTCTCCATTATTAGCATCATCACGGAACTGATTTACTGTTCCGGGAGAAGTCCCTCCCCACCACATTTTTTGATTAGTATCTGAATACATTAATCCGCCTAAACGACCGTCAAAAAGAAATGATAAGGATATATTTTTATAACTTAAAGTATTTGAAACGCCATAGGTAAGATCCGGCTCGTTATATCCAATAAATCTGGAATAAGGATCAGAAACAGGATAGCCATTTTCAAATATGACTTGTCCCTGTTCATTAGTTTGATAAACTCCTGCATAAATTTTGTCCGTACGATCACCGACACGAATGAAAGCATCGGTTTGCTCTCTATCACCGTAAATCTCTTCCTGATACCTGCGGTACTGGCTTAAATTAACCTGTGCATCCCATCTGAAATCCTTGGTTTTTATGGGGGTTCCATCTAAAACAACCTCAATCCCTCTACGCTTATATTCATCTCCATTCAATAATATACTATTATATCCACTACTTTGAGAAATAGAACTATAAATTAGGTTATTATAATCCTTGGTTTGGTAATAAGCTATATCTAAGCCTAAGCGACTATTGAGAAAGCGGGTATTCAATCCTATTTCCCAGGTATCCGAAGTTTCGGGTTTTAAATCAGATGATAAAAGCTCATTCCCGAAAAAGGTTGAAGGAACACCATTCCAACTGGTTCCTTTTTCATAAGCCTGAATGTGACTATATGGATTGTTCCCTATCTTGCCTTCAGAAACCTGAGACCAGGAACCTCTGATCTTCCCAAATGTTATCCATTTAGGCGTATCAAGTAATTCCGTAAATACTAAAGAGGCGGAAACCGAAGGATAAAAGAAAGAGTTATTTGCTTCCGGTAAGGTTGAAACCTGATCGTTTCTTCCTGAAAGTGACAAATAAAAGGTATCGTAAAAATCAAAATCAACAAAACCATAGAAACTATGTATTGTTTCCTTTTCCTCCCTATTACTTGCTATAAATGTTGCACCTGCATTATTATCAAGATTATAAAACCCAGGAATATTTAAGCCATCTGTTCCGGTGGTATGACTGGTCGATTGACGATAATAATTAACATAAGCCAATTCTCCGGAGATACCAATTTGGTCTGCAATATGATTATCATATTTCAAACCAACATCAGTGGTAATATCGAAATAAGTAGCATCTGCAACCGTAAAATCTCCTCGTGAACGATCTCCGTATCCGATATAGCTTTTAGGCTCTTTATAAGTTCTGTTCAGACTGTATACATTAGCTCCTCCACGACCTTTTAAGCTTAAATGAGGGGTTAATTTATACTCGACATTAAGATTTCCGAAAATATTGTCTTTATTATATCCTCTTTGATATTCATAAGCCTGAAAATAGGGATTATTATAATAAGAAATATTAAAGTGTCTTTGTTGGTAACCAACTTCTCCTTCTCTCCAATAATTCCTTAAGTCCCGGATATCGACATCCACTCCCGTCCAAAGGATAAGATTATAAAGGTAATTCGTTGGGCCATAGCCTACTTCCGGAAAATTGTCAGTATATTGCTTGTTATATGTAAGTGATGAATTTATGGATAAATTCTCAGATGGATTCAGACTCCCGCCAAGATTGAAAGAGGTGTTATTCAGATCTGTATTGGGAACAATTCCTTTTTGATAAACATTTGATATTGAAGTTCTGAAACTGGCTTTTTCACTCCCCCAATCAACACTTACATTATTAGTCTGAATCAAGCCTGTTCTAAAAAAGTTTTCAATATTATCTGCTCCTCTTGATATATAAGGCAATGGAATTAGTTCTCCGGTAGCCGGATCCACCTCACTATTATACTGCGGTGTTTCGAAATAACCACTAGGTGTACTGGAATCTGTTTGATCCAGGCGTGGCCCCCAAATCCAACCACCACCTTCGGTACCCGATCCACTTCCATTCACATAAGCATATACTCCCTGATTTCCGTTTCCATAGGTAGTTTGAACATCGGGAACCTTGATGAAAGAAGTCTGGAACATTGTAGAATTATTTACAGTTACGGTAAGTTTTCCTTTTTTCCCTTTCTTGGTGGTAATCATTATGGCTCCATTACGCCCCACTGAACCGTATAGAGCTGAAGCTGTAGCTCCTTTCAATACGCTGATACTTTCAATATCATCAGAATTAACTTTCCATAAATCTGTAGTTCGATCGGGGATACCATCAATTACTAACAGAGGGCTCGCTCCTCTAAGACTTATCTGTGGATCTTGAAATAAATCAGTCGAATTTTGGATATTTAATCCGGCAACTCTTCCGGTAAGTGAACTTACAAAATTTGGCTCTTTTGCTTTTTCCAGTTTTTGTCCATCAACCTCCTGAATGGCATAACCTAAAGCTTTTTTCTCTTTTTTAATTCCTAATGCGGTAACTACAACTTCATTTAACTGAGAAGAATCTTCAATTAAAATTATATTAATTACAGACTGGTCATTAACCGGAATTAGCTGTGTTCTAAATCCCATAAAAGAGAATTCCAAAGTATCCTGAGCAGTAGCTTCCAAACTATATTTTCCATCAAAGTCTGAAATGGTTCCTTTCGAAGAATTCCGGATAAGTACATTTACCCCTCCCAGTGGAATTCCATTATTGTCGGTAATTTCTCCATTAATTTGTTGTTGAGAAAAACCAATTGTCGTTGTTAATAACAACAATAATAGTGTAATTGTTTTTGTCATGTTCCTTAGTGATTTATTTTAATTGATGATCCAGGTATTCAATTGGTGATTTGGAGTGACCATTAGTATTTTATAGTTTTCGGATTTTTTAATTAATGGAAATTTTGCGCCTCCATCTTTTATCAATGCGGTTCCCAAAAGTTCATAGTCATCATTAGCCCCGTATTTTACATTATTGGTTCTGGCTATATATAATTTAGCTTCTGCATCCTTCTCTGTAAGGGCCTTCCAGGACAACTTGATACTTTCCCCATTGAGTTTAGCTGAAAGGTACATGGCATCTACTTTATCGATTAATGAGATACCATCCCATTCCTGTTGAACAGAATTTTCCACATCAATATCCAGGAATGAAACCATTGTTGGCAGGATATCAACAATAGCTGGAATTTGTTTTTTAAAATATTGATTAGCCTTTTTATTCATGGCAATCCAGGTACTTCGCTCACGATCGGATTGACCTCCATGATGTTTACCATCCTGGGGAGAGCGCCCATGATCCGTAGTTACGATAAAAAGCCAGTCTTCATTAAAATTAGCTTGTCTGTATTTCACAGAATTATAAATCTGACCTATTAATTGGTCTTCAAAAGCTATTGCATCGTAGAGTTGAGGACTATCTCCGTAACCATGTCCCATATCATCTGAAAACTCAAGGTAAACCCAGCTTAAATCCGGGGCATCAGACTTAATATATGCCGCTGCTTCGGCAGCCACTTTTATATCGATATTCTTAATATACTCCCGATAAGGATCATGTGGAAAATTTATGGTATCCTTTTCAAAACCATCAAAAGCATATCCTATCTTCAGAAAATTTGATCCTACTAAATGTTCTCCCAAAAGTTTGGTTCGATTATCTTCCCATGTGGAAAATATTGCAGTTTCTTTCTCGGGGAAATCATTGGAAAAAAGCCTAAAAATAGTTGGGTAGTTGTAATTGGGCTGCTTAATTTCGTTACCATAAACATTATGCTTATTTACCCATGTGCCGGTTAATAAGCTATTATAACCTACCGCAGAAATTGTCGGGGTTTCTGAATACGAGCCCTTTACTCCGCCCACATAAGCTTCGGTAAAATCTCCATCTCGTGCAATCAAGTCGAGATTTGGGGTTTTCGCCTTTGGAATCATATCAGCTGCGATTCCATCTACAATAATAAAAACGAGCTTCTTTTCTTTTTGACGCTCTTCCTGTGCGGATAGCTGATAGCTTAACAGAAATAGCATCATGACCACAGATGTGAATTTAAATTTCATTAAGATTATTTTAAGTTAGAGTTTTGCACTCCAAATGTATAGTGAAGATTGAATAAATTGAATGAACAGTCAATTAATAAAAGTTTACTTTAATGTTCCCTGTATGTTACTAATTATGGGACATTAGCTTTTGTAAATCAATTTGGTATATTTACCGAAAAAAATTTGTGGGGCGTAAAAGTTTAAGTTCGAAAAGGCGCAGGGAAATCATTCAATCTTTTTACAGGATTGCAAAAAAAATTGGTTTAGAAAATACCTCGATTGCTAAAGTTGCGGAAGATATGCAGATTAGTAACGGTTTGGTGATGCACTATTTTAAAACCCGTGATGAACTTTTAATTGGCCTTAATGAGTATATTCTGGAAAGACACTTGAATATGGTGAATTCTATAGAATATGGAATGATGGATAATAAAGAAAGTTTGGTGAATTTCATCACTGACCTCTTCTCAAGAAAATGGAATAAATACTTCGATGATGGTGTTTTTTATAGTTGCTATGCCCTGATATACCGTAAAAAAGATTTTAATACCAGTTTCAGAAATTATCTGGAAAAACTTCATCAGGTATTACAGGAAAAATTATTGGAAGCAAAATCCTGTGGTGTAATATTCAATTCTAACATATCCGAAATAACTGAGATCATTTTTGCACTTATCGACGGCTCGTATTATTATCTGGGAATGTTTAATCAGAAAGAGATTAATTATCGGGAAAAAGAAGAACTCTATATTATTTATGCGATCAAGCTTTTGGATTTTTCTTCCGGTCCGTCATAATTCTATATAATGCAAAAATCGCGATAAGCGCCCATACAATATTGACTAATATATTGGGAAAATCATCTAAAGTTGCTGCATTTATAACTAAGCACAAACCTCCGATAATATTTAAAATATGATATGTCGGCTTCTTTGCAGACAGGTGTCCTGCACTAAGAAGAAAATATGCAATTATAAAGATTAAGGCCCCACACCAACCAACTAAACCTATTAATGTCATTTATAAATTTTGTTTCAATTCGTATTTACTGTCTATATATCCTATATTTCTTCATTTAATTACGCGTACCAGGCGAGTTCTATCTTCACTAAGTTTTTTTTAAAATAGGAAACTTGATCTTTAACAAATAACAAATTACATCAAAAAGAAGAAGAATGGCAACAGTATTACTAAAAGGCAAGCTTTTAAAATAAATAACTTCATAAGTACTATTTATACCAGAAAGTGAATAAATTGAAAAGTTAAGTCAATTGGTGGTCAAACCGGGCTGGAACCGGGAAATACAAGATTGGGAAATATTGAAAATCTTAGGAACCATAGCTTTTACAACAATAGATTCTGATTATTTATAGTAATGCAAGACTCAGGTAGAAAAACTATTACATTAATATTCTTATATACTCAAACTAATATTTTACAGTGAAGCTTACACATATATGTACTTTTAGTTATCAATTTTATGATAAAGATTAATGAAAATTGATAAATAAGTTAAATTCTAATCTTCGTCTAAATAAAAATTAGAAAGCTCGACGGAATTTGATTTTTCAGTATAAACTAAATTAGGTGCCAGCTCAAAAAGATGTGCCTGAGTTTCAAAGAAATGCATCATATAGCCGGCAGTATTTACAAAAACCACAACATCACCAATTTCAGGAAGTTTAGGTAAGCTTACTTTCCTTTTCAATAGTACATCTCTTTCTAAACAATAAGCCCCGGTAAAATAAACATCGACAGAGTCATTTTCTGTTTGGTCTTCATCCAAATCTGCATACATTACGTAAGGATCCAGCATAAAATCTGCGCTAGAACTCATCATCTGGCTCATATTCATTTCTAAACCAATTAGGCATTGGCCTTTTGCATCTTTTTTTCGATGAACAACTTTCGCCATAGTAATCCCAGATTGATTCACTAAAGATCTACCCGGTTCTATACGAATTTCAACATTTTCCTTTTGAAGTAAAGAAGCAACAGAATCACTATTTTGATCCTGATATTGTAGAACTTCGTTCAAAAATTTATCTGAATGGATTTCATTAAAATAAGGATAGGTTTTCCTCTCCCCTTTTATTTTTCCGTCTTCGAATCTATATCCAAGTCCGTTTTTATTGAATGTCACCGGTGAAATTTCATCTTTCAGACTTTGTTTTAATCTTTCATCAAAATCCAACCATTCATCTTTATGCTTTAGATAATTAATTAAAATTCCACCGCCCATATCGATAAATCGAAGTGAAAAATCATGCTCTTTTAAATTTTGAATCAATTTGATGCATTGCAACAAAGCTTCACTTCTTTGGTGCGTAGAATAGCCATCTAAATGAAAATGTAGCCCCACTGCATTAAGATTACTATAGGCTTTATCTTCACCAACTTTGTTAATTAAATAATCTTCAATTTCGTCGATATCGAAGCCAAAACGGCTGTAGAGTTTGTTTCCATCGACATGAAAACCACTTATACGAAAAGCAACAATAGCTTTTTTATTATGCTTTTCGGCAAGATCATTAACCAGAATACATTCATCATCGTTGTCTAAGACAATTGGTACATTATTCTGAATAGCAATTTCGATCTGCTTATTTGTTTTTATAGCTGAAGTTAATACTAAATGATCACCATCTCCACCAAGCTGAAGCGATTGCAACAGCTCGCGCTCACTCGCAGTATCTACACCTATATTATCTTCAAAAGCCTGCTTTACAAATGCCTTTGCCTTATTAGCTTTTCGAGCATAGAAGATTCCAGATTTTACATTATTACGTTCAAAAACTTCTTTAAATTTCTTACAATTTTGGGTAAAAGAGGCAGGATTAAGAATATTTAATGGAGAACCATACTTAGCAAAAAGCTCATTAACTACTCCCGGATGCTCCATAACATCGTGCATCCATTGCGAAGTTATTGGGGTAAGACCTTTTTCCTGATTTCCTTTTGTATACTTACTATTGCTCATTTAATATTTTTAGAATTTGAAATAATCTTATTTAAGTGATCTACTACGCCATTCGCCCAAACTGATGAAAAATCGTTACGGCTTCTGGATAGCGTATCATTATCGAAAGTAACACCCTCGGTAGGGGTGCCGTATATGGTGATATTATGTAATTCCTTTCCTTCTTTGCTAATTGGATGTCCTTCTTTGCTAAGATCCATACCTCCCGTCTCGTAAATCCCTGTTTCATCTATATTCTGAAAAACTTGCATTTTTATTTCCTTGAAAAGATTTTTATAAAGTAAAGAGGATTGTTCAGGTAATTTCATTTTGGGGATACGTGCATCGATGTGATAGTCGGTAAGTGCCTTTTTACTAGTTTCCGAATAGGAATTTTTTAATTCAAATTTTCCATTGGGTAGTTGAGCTATCTTCGGGGATTTACCATAACTGAAATCTAAAATTCCAGCTTTTAATATGGCTAAAATTTTATACATATTTTCTAATGGCGGCCCGTAACTAATGCGGTTGAAAAAAGAAAAATACTCAGTATCAAAAATTTGATGAGATCTGGCTGTCAAACCTCCAAAACTATAGAGATCATTAAAAATCGGACTTATATCATGCCACGCGCTAATCGCCGCGAGTAACGGACTTTTTCTACCCTCCGACACCTGCGCTAAAGTTTTTTCCAGAAGATGTTTTACAGCTGAAGTATCATAGCTTTTATACTGAATAAATGGTGATTTGAGTGCTTCAAAAGAAAACCGCTGTTCAAATGGATATTTCTTGTGAAAGTTTTCAATTTCATTCAGTATTTCAGAAAATGATAAATTTTCAATTATGTCTTCCCCTGAATTTCTGAAAGCTACACTGTAATATCGATATATAAATTCCTTTTTGATCAATGATAGTAATTCTCCTGAAAAATCGAATTTATAGGCCGAATTCTTTCTAATTTCATTCAGTTTTTCAGCAGTAAAAAAACGTAGCTCCGGAACATTCGGCATCTCTCCTACTCTAGGGATCATTAAAGCACCAGACCTGGAATAAGGATAAATTACAGCAGGCTCGTTTCCTGAAGCGAAATATTCCATATTCTCGCATTCACCACTAAAACTTCCTCCTTTTCCTTCAGTTAAAGCTAAAACAGCATCAATAAATGTTAAGCCCATTCCCTTTATCGCTACGGAAGAATTAGAATCAATATTGGTTAATTTTTTTTCAACAGGATACACAAAGTCAATATTCGAAGAAATTGACTCTTTATTTTCTAAAATTTCGGAACGATTTCCCGCATGACCTGTGGTTAATAATAGATTATGAACCTCTACTAGCTTTTTTGATTTTCCTTCTAAAAATGTTTCCAGCTGCAGCACGTCTTCATTTTCTGTAATATTTACAACTTCTTCGTGATGTTGATATATCTTAATGTTCTCTGGAGCTGAAGAAATCAAATCTTCAAAACTTTTACAAAGATATTTACCAACCATCTTCCGTGAAGAAAATTGATCTTTTAACAAACTTTCATCAATTCCAGTACTATCGCTAAGCCATGAAGTATAACTCTTTAATTTAACTATCGATTTTGGTTGTTTTTGAGACCGAATATCAATTTTCTGATTCGTAAAATTCATTTTCAAATAATTGGGCTGATCGAAGCGATACACATCACCAGCACCAAAATATTCGTTTTTATTATAAAGATGAATATTTACTATCTCCTGAACTTTTTTATTTTTCAGCTGAGCTAACAAACGTTCCAGACCGTATAAACCTTTAGGACCAAGACCAACAATAGCGACGTTAAATTCGAATGAAGGTTTAATTTTCCATCCTCCGATAGGTGTTAATGCATCATAAACCCCAGGAATGTTTTTTATTAGCCATTCCTGATTATAAATAGTATCAAGGTATCTGCTTCCACCATCGCTTAGTATAAAAGCGCAACGTGAACCTTCTTCTATTTGATCCTCGTATTTCTGAAATGCTTTTATGATCGCTCCCGAGGAACCTCCGGCAAGAATACTTTCTTTCTCAAGCAGTTCCCAACAGCCTACAGCACATTCCAGATCACTCACCTTAACAAAATCATGGATGTAACCTTGATCCAGAAATTGAGAATCTACCCCTGCACCATGACCGGGAATTTTTCTTGTGCCAGCTTCACCGCCAAAAAGCACGCTTCCAACTGCATCTACAGCTATAATTTTGGTATTAGGATGATTCGCTTTTATATAATCTGCACATCCCATTAAAGTTCCGCACGTACTTGTGGCAACAAATAGATAATCTAATCTTCCATTTAAAGCTTCGTAAATTTCCTTGGTGGTTTGATAATGTGTTTTGGGATTGTCCAAATTTCCATATTGATTACTCCAAAAACTATTTTTAGTGATCTTGAGCAATTCTTTTACTTTTGCCAGTCGAGCACCTAAAAATCCACCTTCTTCCAAAGGTTCAGTTACCATTTCGATAGTGGCTCCATAAGTTTCTAGTAACTGAGAAGTAAGTTTGTTAATTTTCGGGTCTACAACAACGATCAATTTTAAACCCATTACTAAACAAGCCTGAGCCAGGCCAATAGCCATATTTCCAGAACTGGATTCGATGACTGTATCTCCTTTTCGTAAATCACCAGCCTCCATGGCTTTTTGGAGAATATTAAAAGAGGTTCTTGCCTTGACACTTCCACTTGGATTAAAGCTTTCTAATTTGGCAAAAACTTCCACTCTAGAAGTAGAAGAAATATGTTGTAATCGTACAATCGGTGTATCGCCTATAGTTTCTAAAATAGAATTAGAAACCTGAAGTCTATCTCTCAAGCTCACGTTCATCTTCAACAGGATTAGATTGGTTATAGAATAAATGTAGATACATTTATTCATAACAAAATCCTTATTAGATAAATAATAACATTTTTAGCTGAATTATAACTATTGAATAGTTTAATATACAAGTTTTAACGTTATTTATTAGCACTACTATAAATCGCAAACTTGAGTAATATTCAGCTCTTATTTACATCATAATATCACAAAACTTGATCTCATATTGATCAATTATAGAAATTATAAACTTTCCTTTTTATCTAAAAATGGGAATAGAATCTGGAAACTAAAACAGAGAAATTAACGGGATAAGTTGTTATACTCTTTTATGATGATCAACAACTTTCAATTGGTAAAATTGATCAAGCTTCCTGGTAAACACGTCTAACTCTTTAATAACAATATTGATCATATCCGAATATTCTCTAAGATCAGCTTCACTTAATTCGGTATGATCTCGGAGGGTCGAATTAAGACCTAATAGCGTCGTTAGTGGTTTACGGATGACATGGGAGATATCAAAGGTAATTTGTTCCAGAATCGTTTCATATTCCATAATACTGGAAACATCCATGAGTGTACCAAACCATACCACAGTTTCATCATCAATACGTTTTGGTGTTACGCGGACTTTAAACCATTTGATATTATCCCCATTTAATTTAACCCGAAAATTATATTTGTATGGACTTAGAGTGGAGGCAGATTTTCGCATACTTTTTCTAAACTCTTCTACATCGTCCGGATGAATATAATTTAGAAAAATTTTTGGCTGTGCTTTCATTTTTTCATCAGAAAGATGCGGATGTACTTCTTGTATTCCTTTGCTTATAAAATCAAAACTGATCTCAAAATTATCCTGAATTCTTAATTGAAAAATGACACCGGGGGTATTATCAAGTATTTGTTTTAATCGATTCGCACTTAACTCTATATGCTTTTGCTGATCAATAAAGACTTTACGTGTACTTAAATAGCTTGTCGCTTTTCGGGCTAAAATCTGTAAGGCTTCTTTCTGATTTTTATTTAGGCTGTTTTCCTTTTGATCAATCACGCATAAGGCTCCAAGGATCTGTCCTGATGTACTCATGATTGGTGCTCCTGCATAGTAAGAAATAAAAGGGTATCCGGTTACAAGTGGACTATTTTTAAAACGTTTATCCTTTTCAGCATTTTTTATTTCAAAAAAAGGCGTTCCATCTAATAAATAATGACAGAAACCATCTGCTCTTAAGGTTTCTCTGATTTCCATGCCATAAACGGACTTAAACCATTGCCGATCTTTATCAATGAGACTCACTAAGGAAATAGGCATGCCACAGATTAATGAAGCTAAATGAGTCAATTCATCAAATTTCTTCTCTGGATTGCTGTCTAAAATTTGAAGATTGTAAAGATCGTTAAGTCGAGCAAATTCATCCATAACAATTATTCATATTTAAAATTCATCTAACTGCGATTTCTTTTTTTAGTAGAAAACCAGAAACCATCATTTTTTATTAATAAAAAAATAATCCCGATAGCTACAATAGCTGTTGCAATTAAAACGATATAGATAACAAGATTTGACAAAAATAGGATTTAATACAGCAACAAAATTAACAAATATTAATATTCCTTAAGATTTAATTATTAATGTTTTTCCTACAATTTTAATTTTATCGGAATCTGATATCTACTTATTTATCAATTAAATTATATTTTTTTATACAGGGTATTTGGCTTTTCAGTTTCATTATAACACTCCCAAAAATCAAATGAAATCGGTTTTAGAAATATGAAAAGGGCTATAAATAGAAAAGCGAAGTTTACCGGTTTATTCACCCGCTAATGCTAAATCCTTTTCTTTTGAGAATAAAAAGGCAAGGTTGTAATATTCAAAGTAAACTAATAACGGTGAAATATGGATAGGTCAAGATTTCCTAAATTTAGCTAAAGCCAACGTAAGGCAAAAGCAACTCTTCCGCATCAATCCAGTAGTATTTTTGTTTGCTTTTGAATTGTGTTCATAAACATTTTGATTAAGCGAGTTGACTACAACATAGTGAAAGGAAATATGGTGAGCACTATCAAAACTATAACTGAGTTTTCCATTTTACTTCAAATTTGCTACAAAAAACTCTTTACTTTATAAAGGGCTTCCAAGAGCCCTTGAAGAAATTTTCGTTATTTATGTTAAAAATATATTTTAAAAAAATCTGAAAATTAATATTTCATACAAACATCACCGCATTGCTTGTTAGTCTCTTACTATTCATTTTATCGATTTTATCTATTAAATGAATGCATAGGGTCAACAAGAATTTACTAAATTCAAACCTTAGTTTACTTGTCAAATACCTCACATGACGATCGAGAATCTTTTGATTATTTATGATACTGATTTCGAAAAAAGAAATTGGTTGGATTGGATAATTTCACATGTTATGTTTGCTCCTCCTACGCATCGATTTTCTGGAAGGGCGTTAATTGAAGCAGATCAATTCATCTTTAAAGGCTACGATAAAAAGAAAAATGAAAATGCTGAAATAATATTATATAGACATTTAATTACACAAGTATATTTAGGTTACGATAAAACATATTCTCATTTTCAAGTTCGGTCTTCTTTTTTCTGGCAGCCAATTAGAATACAATATCAAAATGAAAGCAAAGACCAACTCGATTTCATTTATCTAATATGTAATTATAATCATTTCTCAACATCAAATAAAGAACTATTTGAAGCATTGAAAATATGGCTCTCATAACAAGCCTTTAATTACAAGTTATCTTATTTTACAAAAAATTTTAGCAAACGAAATGGACGCCAATCCGATGTCTGAGCTTTATAGTCTTCTCGAAAATAACATTCGATTCCTTGTAAAAGCCCAACGAGCTTCCAAACAAATATTTTAAAAACTATTTAAACAACATAAAAGACATACGCTTAGTTGTCTTAAGGAATTAAACTCAACATTTAGCCGTTCTTATCCTCATCGTAATATCGATGAAGTAGCACTCTCCAATACCATTCTTACATTACAGAAAATGGTAGATTTTATGTAATGAAAACAGTGATTAATTTGGAAGAAAAGTTACTTTGCCAAACCAATCACGTACTACTGCAAACAAAGCAAAAAATAAAAGGCAGGAATTAGTTCTGCTTAAATCAGATTTTATACAAAAAACAAAGGAATTAAAAAGTATCATAATTCGGCACTAATTCAATGAAGCCATCTCCTTGTAACTTCCCAGACTATTTCGTCCTATATCATCGATAAGTAAGGACTTAGTTTACAAAATAAAACTAATTAATTATTTTAACTTCTTCTCTAACAAAAAAAATAAAACATTTAGATACTTACTTGGACATGGGATTTGAAAGTTTATCACATTTTTATTACTCTTTTAAAAATGAATTTGGTCGAACTCCAACAGAATAACGAAACACTAAAAGGGCGAACAGCTAAAAAACCTTATGCAAAGCCTCATCTTCAATTACTCCTTCCCCGATCTTTCCCAAAACAAAACTGAACTTATAAAAATAATATTGAACCTTCGAAAAATCAGGTTGTCTTTTCTTCAGGACCGATCGACAAAAGCATTCTCTCAAATTCATTTAATAGCAAAATTCGAATTAAACGGGCCAAGAATAAGGAGTATACCCATTGGATGAAAAACAAAAAAAAGGGAAAGTCCATCACAACCTTCCCCACTAATTCCTAAATAACAATCAAATCCCAAATGGAAATCCAATTCAAAATTAATCGGAATTAAGATCAATAAGGTTATTAAACGATTATCGGTAAATCAATTGATGATTATGTAATCTAAAGATACAAACCAAAAGTATAATTCCTTTATACTAAACCATTGAATTCTGCATAAATTCTTTATCAAAAAATTAAATTCTTAATATAATTCAGAGTTGCAGTTAAACCTGAAATCCTCTCTTGTAAGCATGTTTTCGAATCAGCACATTTGAATTACATCAGGGTTTTATCAAAAATATATTACTTTTTCTATTAAAAGAATAATAATCATTTTGATCCCTAAATTAACCCAATGTTCTTCAATTTCGGAAAGATATTATTTAGTAATTGATCCTGCTTTTACATCGAAAAGTCAATTTATTTACACTAACAGATAAAAATTCTAAAGAAAAATAATCTGTTTTATATCCTTTCACACTCATAAAAAGATTTTTTTTCCAATACAAACACTCATAAAAGACAATCCTTCTGAATTTTACACAAATACAAATTTATTGATCTATTATTACAAACTTTGTAGGAATAAAACACCGAAACATCATCAAATGAAAACAAGGAAATTGGAAGATTCAGAAATAAGCGATAACAAAGGAATTGACATCACGCAGCAAACAACCAAAGTAGATTTTGCTTTTGAACTGAAGAGTATTTATTTCGATGAACATTATATTCCATCCAACAATACAAGAACGACAACAAATTTTGCCAATCTGGCCAGAGGGGAAAGTCGTCAGGAAAACCTGCGCAATACGATTACTATGATTAACAATCGTTTTAATAGTCTGGCGAACTGGGATAATTCTAACAAGGATCGCTATTCGTTGGAAGTAGAAATCATTTCTGTAGATATTGATGTTGATGGAAGTGGTACAACATTCCCTTCAATTGAAATTTTAAAAACCAATATTATAGATCATAAAAGTGGTAAACGTATTGAAGGTATCGTCGGAAATAACTTTTCTTCTTATCTACGTGATTACGATTTTAGCGTACTGCTTTTAGAACATAATAAAGCTAAAGACAGCTTCAGCGTTCCTGAAAACTTTGGTGAATTACATGGTAATATATTCAAATGTTTTGTGAACTCAGAAACGTACAAAGAACATTTTAGCAAACCACCTGTTATATGTTTGAGTGTTTCCGATAATAAAATCTATCATCGTACTGGAAACCATCATCCAATATTAGGTTTTGAATACAAGCCAGACAAAGCCTCTTTAACCGAGCAATATTTCAAAAAGATGGGCTTACAGGTTCGGTATTTTATGCCTGTCCAGAGTGTTGCACCCTTAGCATTTTTTTTCTTTGGTGACTTACTAGCTGATTATTCGAACCTTGAGTTAATCAGTACCATTAGCACAATGGAAAGCTTCCAGAAGATTTATAGACCCGAAATTTATAATGCCAATTCTGTTGCAGGTTATTACTATCAACCAAGTTTAAAAAATCAAGATCATTCTTTAACAAAAATTGTCTACAACAGAGAAGAACGCAGTCAGCTAGCCATCGAGTGGATGAGCCGGTCAAAGTGAAC
>NZ_ARYN01000023.1 GCF_002094855.1 Zunongwangia atlantica 22II14-10F7 | reverse complement strand
TTGAATGTTGAATTTCTTGTGTCATTTCGACGGGAGCGTAGCGGATTGGAGAAATCTCCATTTGAGTATGGAATTATATAAGATTTATACTGAAAGCTGAATTTAGAGGACGTTTTCAAAAATGTAGGATGAGATTCCGTGTCAAGCACGGAATGACGAAACGAAGTCTATAAAAATGATAAAGGTTGAATGTTGAATTTCTTGTGTCATTTCGACGGGAGCGTAGCGGATTGGAGAAATCTCCGTTTGAGTATGAAATTATATAAGATTTATACTGAAAGCTGAATTTAGAGGATTTTTCAAAAATGCTGGATGACATTCCGTGTCAAGCACGGAATGAAGTAAAGGGTTCTAAAAAATGTATTTCATATAAATCCCTCCACCACGCCTGCCTGCCGGTGAGGCAGGGTTGGGATGTCGTAAAAAGAAAATAATAATAAAACTAAAAAATAACAGCTATCAGCTGTACGCTGTAAACTGTTAACAGTAAACTATCACATAATGGCCAAAAATTACCTTTTAAGAATCGCGCTAGTGCTTTTCTTTTCTTCTTCGATAATTGCACAGGAAGATCCTTCGCTTTTAAGCTTAGAACGCATTTATTCTTCTTCAGAATTTAGTAGCGACTATCAACGTCCTATTTTTTGGATCGAAGATGGTGATGCTTTTGTAAGTATCGAAAAAGATGATGCCGGTAATGATGAGCTTATAAGATACGAGAGTAAAAATTATAAATCAAGTACATATTTAGCGGCCAATAATCTTAGTGTAAATGGAAAAAACCTGGCAATAGAAGATTTCTCGTTATCACCAGATGCTAGCAAGGTGCTTATTTTTACAAATTCTAGCAGAGTTTGGCGTTCTAATACCAAAGGTGATTTTTGGGTTTATGATTTCGATACTAAAGAATTAAAGCAGTTAGGAAAAGATTTTCCGTCTTCGTCATTGATGTTTGCTAAGTTTTCAGAGGACAATCAGTTTGTGGCCTATGTGCATAATTTCAATATTTATAAAGAGAATTTTAAAACAGGAGAACTTAGCCAATTAACCAAAGATGGCACCGGAGATATCATCAATGGAACTTTTGATTGGGTTTATGAAGAAGAATTTGGGATGCGCGACGGATTTATGTGGAATCCCGATGCTTCAAAGATCGCATTCTGGCAATTAGATGCTTCAGAAATTGGGACGTTTTATATGATCAATACTACAGATTCGGTTTATTCTGAACCTATTCCGCTTCAATATCCAAAAGCGGGATTCAATCCTTCTTCAGCAAAAGTTGGTATTGTAGATACAAAAACTTCCGAAGTAAAATGGATTCCGATGCCGGGAGATCCTGTTCAGCATTATTTACCTGCCATGCAATGGCTTGACGAAGATATGTTACTAATTCAGCAAATGAATAGAAAGCAGAATGAGCTTAATATTTTTACTTATAAACCTTCGACTTCAGCATTAAAAAAAGTATATACCGAAACTGAAGACACTTGGGTAGATTTGCGCTATCCTGATATTTCTTCGAACCAATGGGGAAATAACGATCAGTTAATTGTAGAAGACGGTAAATCGTTTTTACGAATGACAGAAAATGATGGTTGGCGCCATATTTACAAAGTTAATCTGGAATCTGGTGAGAAAACATTGCTTACACCTGGCGATTACGACGTAGCGACGTATTACAAAACTGATGATAAGAATTTATATATCGTTGCTTCACCAGAAAATGCAACGCAGCGCTATTTATACAGCGTGCCTTTAAACGGAAACGGAAAATTAACCAAAGTTACTCCGCAAGAATTTCAGGGAGTAAATACTTATGATGTTTCTCCAAACGGAGAATATGCAATCCATAAATTCACGAATGTTAGCACACCAAATACGGTAAGTTTAGTGAGTTTACCTAAGCATAAGTCGATTACAAGTTTAGTCGATAATCAAAGATTAAAAAACAAGCTAAGCACTTTAGCTTTACCTGAAACCTCATTTTTAAAAGTAAAAACCGATAAAGGAATTGAAATGGATGCCAGAATGACCAAGCCATTAAATTTTGATTCGGCTAAAAAATACCCGGTGCTTTTTCATGTTTATGGAGAACCCTGGGGCGTTGTCGCGACAGATCAATGGGTTGGTTTATACGAGATCTTTATGGCGCAACAGGGATTTGTGGTGATTAGTATCGATAATCGCGGTACGCCGACCTTAAAGGGTAGTGATTGGAGAAAAAGTATTTACCAGAATATGGGAGTGATCAATACGAACGATCAAGCCGCGGCGGCTAAAAAAGTACTTTCAACTTACGATTTTCTGGATGAAAATAGAGTGAATGTTTGGGGTTGGAGCGGTGGAGGCTCGATGACGCAAAATTTATTGTTTAGATATCCTGAAGTTTATCAAACAGGAGTTGCAGTGGCCGGAGTTGCCAATCAATTATTCTACGATAATATTTACCAGGAACGTTATATGGGATTGCCGAGTGAAGATAAAGAGAAGTTTATTGAAGGTTCGCCTGTTACCTATGCCAAAAATCTGGAAGGGAATTTATTGCTGATTCATGGTACCGGCGATGATAATGTGCATTACCAGAACATGGAGTTTTTAGTGAACGAATTAATACGAAATAACAAGCAATTCGATATGATGTCTTACCCAAACAGGGCGCATCATATTTACGAAGGGAAAAACACTTCGATTCACCTGTATACGTTAATTACTAATTATTTCTTAGAACATAACGGACTAAAATAATCTTAAGGATGAAAAAACTAACCAGTATTTTAGGATTATCGCTTTTGGCAATGGCTTGTAAAAACAATGCCGAAGAAACTAAGGAAGAATCTGTTGTGATCGAAAAACAACTGAAAATTCCTGAGAAAGTTTGGATGGTGCCAGATTCTAACGATTATGATGATCCAGAAAGTGTGTACAGTTTTTCAAGATTTAGAACATCTAATGATTTCGCTATTTTTTGGGATAAAGAATATGGCGAAGATCCTTCTAAGAATGAAAACGAGGTAAAGACTTTTAATGTTGATTCCTTGATTCTAGAGGGAGAGCGCTTTTTCAATTATTATGTAGATGAACTTCAGTTTTTAGAAAAAGGAAAATCTACCACAGATAGCACCAAAATCTTGATGTACGTCTTTGGTGGGGATGATGGTACTGCCTACGGGGCAGGAAAAGATAGTATTGGGATGTTATGGTCGCCGGCGGTACGAATCCATAAACCACCTTATGGCGCTTTGGCGCACGAGCTTGGGCATTCATTTCAGTATTTAACGGGAGCCGATGGGCATTTTGGGTTTAAAAATGGCGGTAGTATTTGGGAAATGACGTCGCAATGGATGCTATGGCAGGTTTATCCTAACTGGATCGAGTTTGAAAATTATCATTTACAGGCATTTTTAGACAATACATATCGAGCATTTCTACACGAAGAAAATATGTATCATTCACCTTTTGTTTTAGAATACTGGTCGAATAAACATGGCAAAACCTTTATTGGTGAGCTTTGGAGAAATTCTAAAAAAGGCGAAGATCCTGTGTTAACCTATCAGCGATTAACTAATATTGATCAGAAAACTTTTAATGATGAAATTTTTGACGCTTCCAGAAGATTTGTGACTTGGGATATGCCAAGAATAGAAGAAGTAAGTAGTGAATATGCGAATATCCATCATACCAAATTAGATAAGATCGAAGATGATTGGTTTCAGATTTCAGCAAAAGAAGCACCGCAAAATTATGGCTATAATGCCATTCCTTTAAAAGTGCCAACCTCTGAAAAAGTAAAATTGAAATTTGAAGGAATAATCGAAAGTGAAGAATTCAATATTCTTAAACCTGAAATTGCAGGTTGGAGGTATGGATTTTTAGCGGTGAGCGAAAATGGAGAACGTCACTACGGAAAGATGTACAGCCAGGCTAAGAATGAAATTAGTTTTGAAATTCCACAAACCACAGCGCATTTATGGTTGGTAGTAAGTGGTGCTCCAACAGAACATTTCATTCATAAGATTGACGGTAATCCAGATAATGATGAACAATGGCCTTACAAGCTAAAATTTGAAAATACGAACCCGAAGAATGAAAACTAAGATCCTTTTTATAGCCATATTAGGTGTTTTTACCAATGTTTTTTCTCAGGAAGAAATCACATCACCAAATAATCATATAAAGATTGAAATTGAGCATGATAACGAACTTTATTTAAAAGTTTACTTGAATAATGAAGAGCTTATCGAAAAGGTAAATCCCAAAATGGAGTTTACTGGCGGTAAATCTTTTGGAGCTGGCGATAAACTTAAAAATCTAAGCACTAAAACCGTCGATGAAGAAATCGAGGCTGTTGTTCCCGTGAAATCAAAGCTCATTAGAGATCACTACAATCTTTTAAAAATGAGCTTCAAAAATTACGATTTTGAAGTTAGAGTTTATAACAATGGCTGGGCGTATCGATTTGTTTCTAAACTGAAGGGTGAAATTGAAGTTTTAGATGAACAAATGAATCTTCAGTTAGGAAAAGATTATACCTGCTACTTACCTGAAGAAGAAAGTTTGATCTCTCATTTTGAAAATTACTATGAAAAACTTCCAACTTCAGCAATAGAAAACGGAACGATCGCAGCTTTGCCAACTTTGTTTACGAATGAAAAAGGCATCAGTTTTTCGGTAACCGAATCGAATTTGTATGATTATCCTAATCTTTTTTTAGAGAAAACTGAAAACGGATTCAAAAGTAAATTTCCGAAGTATGTATTAAAAACTAAGGAATTAAAACCGGGACAGGATCGTTTGGAAGCTATAGAAGAAGCGGCGCCGTTTATCGCGAAAACCAAAGGAAAAAGAGAATTCCCGTGGAGAGTTTTTATGATTGCTGAAAATGATAAGGAAATCATCGAAAATAACCTGGTGTATCAATTGGCTAGTCCACTTAAATTAAAAGATCCATCTTGGATAAAACCGGGAAAAGTAGCCTGGGATTGGTGGAATGCGAACAATGTTTATAATGTTGATTTTGAAAGTGGAATTAATACTGAAACATATAAGTATTATATCGATTTTGCTTCGGAATTTGGTTTAGAATATATCATTTTAGATGAAGGCTGGTCTAAATCTACACTGAATGTGATGGAACCTAATGAAGATATCGACATGGAAGAATTGACTACTTATGCTGAAGCGAAAAATGTAGGAATTATTCTATGGAGTTTATGGCGACCATTAGACGAAAATATGGAAGCGCTTTTATCTAAATATGAAGCTTGGGGGATTAAAGGAGTGAAAGTAGATTTTATTCAGCGAGCAGATCAATATGTGACTAATTTTTATGAAAGGCTTGCAAAAAGTGCTGCAGATCATCATTTACTGGTAGATTATCATGGCGGCATGAAACCTTCTGGAATGCGAAGAGCCTATCCAAATATCATAAACTATGAAGCGGTAAAAGGTCTGGAAAACGATAAATGGGAAGATCTTATTACTCCAGAGCATGATCTTACAATTCCATTTACCAGAATGACCGCCGGAATTTTAGATTATACTCCGGGTGGTATGGATAATGCACACAAAGAAAACTTTGCAGTTCGTTTTGATCGCCCAATGACTTTAGGAACCAGGGCACATCAAATAGCTTTGTACACTATTTTTGAAGCACCATTGCAAATGCTTGCCGATACACCTTCAAGTTATTACGAAAATCGAGAATCGGCCGAATTCATTTCAAAAATCCCAGTGGTTTGGGAAGAAACTAAAGTGTTGGATGCCAAGATTGGAGATTATTTAATAATTGCTCGTAAAAATGGCGATTCCTGGTATGTAGGAGCCATAACAGATGATTCTGCCAGAACTTTTGAAATTGATCTTTCGTTTTTAGATGATAATACAAATTATCAATTAGATTGGATCGAAGATGGTAAAAATTCAGATAAAGTGGCTAAAGATTATGCCAAAAAATCAGCAAAATTAACTTCAGAAGATAAGATAGAGATCAAAATGAATAAAGGTGGAGGATGGATAGGAATTTTCACTCGATAATCGATATTCATCACTAACAATTTCAGCTAAAAAATGCCGTAATTTTTAAGAAATATTAATTCTTTTGGCGAGCTAAATTTCAAGAAATTATGGTGAAAAATTTTGAATTTATAGGGCTCGATATTAGATAAAAATAAGCTTCCTTTTATAATCGAAATAAACTAAAAAGATCTGGTAAATACTACCAGATTTTTTTATGTCTACATGCTAAATCGAAAAAATCATTTAAAGTTAATTTATTATTAAAAATTATCATAATATATGATAAGCTTGTGTTAATATACTATCAAAGTTGGAGTGATATTATACCTAATATTGTTACTGTTTATTGTTCATTATTAAAATTATTTAAGTGTTTTTGGTGTGTTTACTATACATAAAATGTTAAATAATATTAAAAAGTGAATTTTAATTCAAAAGTTAATTATCAAACAGTTTTGTTAAAATGAAAATCACTCTTAGTAAGAAAAATCGATTAAAATTTCTACTATTAATTTGTGCTTTCATACCCATTTTAGGTTTTTCCCAAACCGGAAAAACAATAACGGGTGTGGTAAAAGATGCCAATGGTTTAGGTTTACCAGGTGTTAATGTACAGGTTGAAGGAACAGATGTTGGAGCCGCCACCAATTGGGAAGGAGAATTCTCTATTGAAGCCGAAAGCGGTGATGTTTTGGTCTTCTCGTTTATTGGACTAAAAACGAAAAAAATTACAGTAGGTAGTGATACCGTTTTAGACGTACAAATGGAAGAAGATTCTGGCGCCTTAGAGGAAGTCGTTATTGTTGGATTTGGTGTACAAAAAAAGGAATCTGTTGTAGGGGCAATTTCTCAGGTATCTGGAGAAACCTTGCAAAAAGTAAAAATGGGAGGAAGTTTAGAAAACTCCTTACAGGGAAATTTGCCAGGTTTAACCGTAGTGAGTACAGATCCTACGCCAGGTGAAGAAGCGATAGGAGGTCTTTCTATGGTTATTAGAGGAACTTCTTCTATGGGGTCTAACGGTCCGCTTTATATTGTAGACGGTGTAGAAAGACCAATTTCGAATATCGATCCTAACGATATTGCATCTATCTCTATATTAAAAGATGCCTCGGCAACTGCAGTATATGGGGTTAAAGGAGCAAACGGAGTTGTAATTGTAAATACGAAAAGAGGTGCATCTGGAGCACTTCAGCTAAACTTTAATTCTCAGCTTTCTATTAAAACTCCAACAGAATTACCGGAGTATATGAACGCCTACGAAACAATGCTATTAAGAAATGAAGCCTATCGTAACGATGGTATGTGGAATAACTTAATTAGCGATGAAGAGCTGGCACATTATAGAGACCAGGATTTGCCTTATTTATATCCAGATTTTGATTGGATGGATTATTATTTTAAACCTGGTTTTGACCAGAATTATAATCTAAATGCTCGTGGAGGAACAGACTTTGTAAAATATTTTGTTTCTGTAGGATATCTAGAAGAGGGTGATGTTTTTGATGTTGGAAATGTTTTTCCTTATGATTATGACGAAAGAAATGCACACTACTGGCACCAGCGTTATAACTTCAGAAATAATTTAGATTTTACGTTAACTGAATCTACACAATTAACCTTAAACGTAGGAGGTAACCTAAAAGTTTGGAATAAGCCTATTGATGATTATACTCAGGAAAACTGGTACCAGTCTGTTACGGCAATGCCATATTATCCTGCAGATGCTTTAAATGCATATCCGGATGGATTAATCCCTTATAACCAGTCGGGCATTCGTCCTTATATCAATCCAGATATGGGAGAAGTGCGTTTAAACTGGCAGGGAGGTCAGGGATTCCAACGATTAAAGTCTAATGAATTGAATGTGGATATAAAATTTAATCAGGAATTAGATTTTATTACTAAAGGTTTATCTGCTAATATTCTTTATTCATACAATACTTTACAGCAGTATAGAAAATATTATAGATTACCGTTATACTTTGGATATTTTTTAAATCCACAAACACAAGAGTGGTCTCGTTATGATAACTGGGGAACAGAAGATCTTGATACACCTCAGCCTCCATTGAATATTTCAGAAACAGAAAATATTTCAGATGCTTATAGGTCTCATTTTTACCAGGGACAGTTAAATTATAACAGAAGTTTTGGAAAACATAATTTTGGATTAACGGGAGTATTTACAAGAAGAGAATCAAGAGCAATTTCAGACTTTACACATTACGAAGAAAACTGGATAGGTAGAGGAACTTATAATTATGATCAGCGTTATTTTCTTGAAGCCAGTATTACGCATTCTGGTTCAGAGAAATTTGCTCCCGGACTTCGTTTTGGTACTTTCCCAGCATTTGCCGGTGGATGGACAATTTCTAACGAAAGTTTTTATAAAGACTCGAAGGCAAGCACATTTATGGATTTCGTAAAGCTTAGAGGTTCTTACGGGGTTGTTGGTAGTGATGCCGGTATCGATAGATGGCTTTATATTTCTGAATTTACCGATGGTGATCAAACTATTGGTTTTGGTAATCCTATTCAATATTACCCGGTAATTAATGAAGGAAATATACCGGTAACCGATGCAACCTGGGAAGAAGCAACAAAATCTAACGTTGCAGTAGATCTTGGATTTTTTGATAGCGCTGTAACCTTATCAGTCGATTTATTTGATGAAAGAAGAACAGGTGTGCTTCAATCTAGACAATCTGTACCAAGTTATATCGGGGTTTCAGGAATCTCAGGAAACCTTGGAGAAACCAAGAGTCATGGTATGGAAGTACAGTTAGGCTTCAATAAAGCGATAAATGATAACTGGGTTGTATATGGATCTGCAAATATTGCATGGTCTGAAAACCGAGTGGTTTACTATGACGAGCCAGCTTCAAGACCTTTTCATTTAAAAGCAGAAGGAAAACCGGTAGAGATCGCCAGAAGACTTGGATGGTATACACCAGGAACAGGAGTTATGGATAATGGATTTTATCAAAATTTCGATCAATTATTCATGTACCCAAGAGCTTCGGGTGGTAGCCCAATCGTAGGAGATCTTGCTTTCATGGATTTTAATGGAGATGGTGTTGTAGACCAGCAGGATAGAATAGTTTCAGAATATCCAATTGTACCAGAACTTAACTGGAATGCATCTTTAGGTGCTAATTTTAAAAACTGGTCTTTAGATGTTCAATTATACGGTATTGGTAAAACTCAGCAACCAATGCGCCAGGGAGGAATGTTCTTCTTATATCCTTTTACAGAAGGTAAGAACAATGCTTTTACCGCACATGGCAATCACTGGACGCCAACCAATACAAATGCAGAATTCCCATCTGTACATAATGTAGCGATCGATCAATATAACTATCGTATTAGTCAGTTTTCTATGATCGACGGGCAATATATCAGGCTAAGAAATGTAAGACTGGGATACACTTTAAAATCAGACTTCTTAGATAAATTAAGTATTAAAAACGTGAATTTCGGTTTAACCGGTACCAACCTGTTAACCTGGTCACGTAGAGGTTGGGGAGGTGATCCTGAAGGATTCAACTTCGGGGCAGATTTTGGTGCCTACCCACAGATGAAGAGATACTCTTTTGATCTATCTATTGAATTCTAAAAATATTGATTATGAAAAGACTATTATTTTTTCTTATTGCTCTACCGTTTTTCACAAGTTGTGAAGACTATTTAGATAGAGTACAGGATTCTGCCGGTATGCAGGAAGATGAAGTTTTTACCGACTATAATAACTTTAGAAGTTTTCAGGATCGTATGTATCAGGATCTACTTCATTATTTGTCTCCCGGTGATTACTCGTACATCGCAGCAGTTTCAGACGAAGGTTATATGAGCTCAGATTGGGAAACGCTCCCGGTTATTCAGAATGGAGATTACTTAAGAGCATATAACACAGCACAGGCCTTACAGTTTAATGGAGACGGAGTTTGGGGATCTTGGGCCAGCATTAGAATTCTAAATATTTCTCTTGAAAATTTAGATATGTTAGAAAATGCTTCGCAGGCTCAGATCGATCAACTTAAGGGTCAGGCGCATTTTATGCGTGCGTGGTATTATTATGAATTCTTAAAAAGACAGGGTGGAATGCCATATATTACCAGAAGTTTTAGTGCTTCAGATAATTTTGCTTTACCACGTGATTCTTACCACGAAACTGCGATGAATATCGTGGCAGATTTAGATACTGCTGCAACCTTATTGCCAACACGTTGGGACGAAGCCAATCTTGGTAGACCAACACAAGGAGCAGCCATGGCACTTAAAGCCTCAACCTTGCTTTTTGATGCCAGCCCAAATAATAACGCAGGGAATGATGTTTCAAGATGGGAAGCAGCGGCTGAGGCCTCTTGGGATCTTATTGAAGTTGCCGATGCTGGTAGATATTCTTTAGTGCCTTCAAACGGCACAGATGAAGTAAGATACTTAACTCCTGAAGGTGAACAAAGCATTCAGTTTGCCAGTGGTTTTGATAGCATTTTTATGTATCAGCCAACAAATTCAGAAATTATCTGGGAAAATTATCAGGCAAGCCGTTATACCGATACGTGGAATGTATTTAGTGTTCCTAGTTTGGCTCCGGGTGGTGTAATTCAGGGATTTAGCCCAAGTGCAAATATGGTAGATATGTTTGAAACCGAGAATGGTTTAGCGATTTCAGACGATCCAGACTATGATCCTCAAAACCCTTATGTTGGTAGAGATCCTAGATTTTATCACTCGATTATTTTTAATCAGGAACGATGGACTTCCCAAACCGGGAACTATATGGAGCTTTTTGAAGGTGGCGAAGAAAGAACAGGACAACCACATTACTCTTTTACAGGTTATTTAGCCAGAAAATTTTGGGCTAGAAATATCGACCAATGGTCTGGTGCTACAGCACCAAATACACATGTGATATATTTTAGACTTGCAGATATCTTGTTACAATATGCTGAAGCAGCTAACGAAATTGGAGGACCAAATTATAGTCTTCCGGGAGCAAATCTTACTGCTGTAGAAGCTGTTAATCGTGTAAGAGCCAGAGTAAATATGCCAGGAGTAGCAGCTCAATATCTTGGAAATGCAGATAGTTTTAGAGAGCGTATTAAAAATGAAAGAGCTATAGAGTTGTATCTGGAAGGAAAAAGATATTTCGATCTAAAAAGGTGGAGAGATGCCAGCGATTTAGAGCATAGAGCAATTTACGGAGTAGAATTGACAGAAGATCCTTCTCAACCTACGGGTTATAGTATTAATAGAACATCTGAACCTGTTTTTACTTTAACCTTTGGAGAAAGACATTACAGATGGCCAATACCATTAGAGGATGCTACAATTTTCCCAGAGTTTAATCAAAACCCGGGTTGGTAAAATAGTATACAATTGATAACACTATCAGTTAAAAAATAAAGAATGAAAAATAATACAATATTCCTTTTATTTATTTTTAGTCTTGGTATCGTATTTTGCCATAATACGTATGCACAGACTGATACCGAATATAGGACTGTCTCAGGGCAGATAGTAGATAAGGATAATGAACCAGTTGCAAAGGCTAAAGTGATTACTGTTTTAGCAAAAAATGTTGTTGAAACTGGCGAAAATGGAGAATTTACAGTAGAGATTTCTGGTGAAGAAGCAGATTTCTTAAGAGTAGTAAAGAAAGGCTACGAAAGCCAAAGCATGTTTGTTTCTGCAGATCTTGAAGCTCCTATTGTTTTACAAGAAGCTCCTTATTTATATGGGACTAATGATCTTAAGATTCCATATTTAGATCTAAAATCTTCTAAGAATGTTTCAGCAATAAATACCATTACTGGGGAAGAGTTAAGAACATTCCCTTCTATTCAATTTTTAGAAGCTTTAGAAGGAAGATTACCTGGGTTAACAATGAGTCAAAATGATTACACTCCTGGAGCCGAATGGGTGACAGGTTTAGTAAGAGGTGAAGCAGCCATTTACTATATCGATGGGATTCAAAGAAACCCAAGAGACTTAACTGTTTACGAAATTGATAAAGTAGAAGTGATCAAGGATTTCTCTGGAAGAGCAACGCTTGGAACCAGCGGGGCAAGTCCAATTGTTTGGATCACCACAATAAAAGGGCAGGAAAATAAGAATGAAATTAATATTACTGCTGAAACTGGTTATAGTGAAGCAGCAAACTTACCTAATTACCTAGATTCTTATAACTACGCAACTTTATATAACGAGGCTTTAGCTAATGATGGTTTAGATCCTTTATATTCTCAGGAAGCTTTAGATGCGTATCAAACCGGAAATAATACACTGCGATATCCTAATGTCGATTATTACGATCGTTATGTAAAGGATTTTAGCCGATTTACTCGTGCTAATGTAGATTTTCAGGGAGGATCAGATAAGGTTACTTATTTCTCGAATTTAAATTATGTTGGTTCTGGCGGTTACGAAGAAGTAGGCCAGGAAACTACTTATGATAGGTACAAGATTAGAGGAAATGTAGATATAAAATTAACCGATTTTATGCGAATGAACATTAACCTTTCTGGTACTTATGGTAGAGCTGAATTCCCTAATCAAGGAGATGGCGCTGCTCGTTATAATATGTTTAGTATTTTATCATCTTACCCATCTAATGCAACGCCAATTTGGTATGAAGATCAATTGATCGTAAGTGATAATTATCCTGTTAACCTAACTAACGAATTGGTTTATGGCGGGTATGCAGAGTCTACCGAATTGAACACGCAAAATTTGGTGTCATTATTAATAGATCTTGAAAGCGTAGCTAAAGGTCTAGAATTTTATGCAAGTGCAGCTTTAGATGCGAACAATGTTTTAGTAAATAACCTTGGTGGAACTGCGGCACTTTATAGAAGAGTTACAGGAACAGATAATGAATTGGAGCGTGTAGTAGAGCAGGAAGTACAGTCTAACATGTATAATGGGGACGATTCTTATGATCGTCGCATTAGTGCAATGGCTAATCTTAGCTATAAGTTCGTAAAAGAGGAACATGACCTGGATTTAGATCTTTCTTACTATCAATCTATGCAGGAAAATCGTGTTGTGATTAGAAACTATCAGCCAGATCGTATTCAGGATCTAGGTTTTAGAGCAAATTATCTTTACGATGGTAAGTACGCTTTACAGTTTGATGCTTCATACACCGGGAACATGAGATTACCTGATGGGGAACGATTCAATTTTTATCCAACTGTAGGTGCGTCATGGAATGTATCTGAAGAATCTTTCTTAAAAAACAGCAATGTTTTAGATTATTTAAAACTGTATTCTTCTTACGGAATAATGGGAGTAAATAACTTCAATTTCGGCGGGACTTATAACCCATATTATTTGTACGAAACGCTATGGCAAAATGTTGGTACTTGGAGTAGTGGTATAGAAGGACAGCGTAGTGGAGCAGATAATATTTACGAAGTGCTTCAGTATGGTAGTACAGGTTTTTCTTTACCAGAGAGACAGTATTTCAACATAGGGTTTAAATCTGAATTTTTTGATAGAAAGATTGCTTTAGAGGCGAATTACTTCGATCAAAAAGATGTGGGTATTTTATCACCAATGAGCAATTTCACGCCTTCAATTTATGGAACAGGCGGATTTTTACCAATTCAGAATTTCGAGGAGTCTCGTAACTATGGTGTAGATGGAATGATTCAGTATAACGATCAATTTGGAGACTTTAAGGTTTCACTTGGTGTAAATGCCATGTATTTAAGAAGTAAAAACCTAGTGGTAGATGAACCTGCTGCGCTTGCTGAATATAGACAGCGTGCAGGTTATGGTAACGATGTGTTTTTTGGATATAATGCTTTAGGATTATATCAGTCTCAATCTGAAATTGATTCTAGAGGAGTTACTCAAAGCTGGGGAACTTTAGCTCCCGGAGATATTATGTACGAAGATTATAATAATGATGGCGTAATTACAGAGCAGGATATTCATGCTATAGGCCATAGACCTAGAATTGCTTATGGTATTAATATCTCTTTAGCTTATAAAGGTTTTGATCTTTTTGTTTTGGCGAATGGTAGAGCAAATGGAGAGGTTATATTGGGTAATGTTAATGAAGACAATGAAAGTATATTAGATAATTCATATTTTTTAAATAATTCAACTAATAACAACTACTCTGAAGCAATGCTAGATCGTTGGCCGGTAAGTAATAATGTGCCAAGATTAACAACAGTATCTCAGAATAATCATCAGGTTTCTTCATTCTGGTTAGAAGATGGGGCATATTTAAATCTAAGAAATGTTCAGTTAGGATATACCTTCCCAAATAATATTTCCAGAAAACTGAATATGCAAGAGCTTAAGTTATTCCTTAGAGGTCGTAATCTGGCTTCATTTTCTAAAATACATAGCGAATATGGCTTAAATCCAGAAAGTCTTAGTTCAGGGATCTCTATGTATCCTATTAGTAGAACACTAACCTTTGGTTTAAGTACAAAATTTTAATGCGATGAAAATTTATAAAACACTTCTATTTACGGGCATTTTATCAGCAATGATATCATGTGATTATGTAGAGCCATATCCAATACAAGATCAATCAGACGAGGATCTTTGGAGTCACGCCAATTACGGTGAAGGTTTGCTTACCAGAGCTTATACCGGTTTAAATACTGATATTGATGAGCAAATATCTATGGATACGTATACAGATAATGCTGTTCCTGCTACACCGGGGCAAAATGCGATAGCTGTTGGTAACTGGACGGTAGAAAACAATCCTATTGGTAAATGGACAGAGAATTACAATAATATAAAGTATATCAATATATTTTTAGAACATGCAGAGGATCTTATTTACTCGGTTTCAGATCCTGTTCAAAACGATATTGAAAATAGTCAGCGTATAGGTGAAGCTTATTTCTTAAGAGCCTGGTATCATGCTGAACTTTTAAAGCAATATGCTGGAGAAGTAGATGGGCAAATAATGGGAATCCCAATTGTAACCACTCCGTTAGAGGAAGCAGAAACTTTGGATCTTCCAAGAAATACTTACGAAGAAGTTGTTGCGCAAATTGTTAGTGATTGTGATTTAGCGATAGAAAGATTACCACTAATGTATAATAATGGTAGTGAAACATTTTCTGGTCTTGCCAATCGTGGTAGAGGATCTGGTTTAGGTGCGATAGCTTTAAAAGCAAGAGTTTATCTAAATGCAGCCAGTCCCGCTTATGGACCTTCTACGAGCGATCTTTGGTTAAGAGCTGCTAATGCTGCTGTAGAAGCTATGGATGCTTCTGGTGGTTTAACAGACCTTTCTCCATTTGGAAATTTTAATGATGCAGATAATTTTGAGAATATCTGGATTCAGCCAACTTATATATCTAATGGACTAGAGAGCACTTACTATCCTCCGTCTTTATATGGTTCAGGTAATATAAATCCTTCTCAGAATCTTGTAGATGCTTTTCCAGCTGCAGATGGTTATCCAATAGAAGATAGCGATTTATACGCTGAAGATGCTCCTTATGAAAATAGAGATCCACGATTCGAGCGATTCATTTTTTATAATGGAGATGATTATAACGGTAATATCATAGAAACATTTGTTGGTGGGCAGGATGCTGCTGGTGGATTAAATCAGCAGGGAACTCGCACAGGATATTACATGAAAAAGCAATTAAGTATGAATGTTCGTTTAACTCCCGGTGATGCTACAACAGACGAGAAATTTAAAGTGTATTTAAGCCGAACAGAGCTTTATTTAAATTTTGCTGAAGCTGCTAACGAAGCACTTGGTCCAGACGATACTTCTTTAGGGTATTCTGCCGCTCAGGTAATGGAAACCATTAGAAGAAGAGCCGGTATAGATTCTGATGCTGAGGTTGAAGGATTTCAGGACGAATACTTAACGCAGCAATCTATGGCTGGAACAGATGCTTTTAGAGATTTTATTCATAACGAAAGAAGAATCGAACTGTCTTTTGAAGGTTTCAGATTTTGGGATACCAGAAGATGGAATGATGAGTTAAATCACACGATCGAAGGGGTTAGAATAACTCCGTCTGGAGATGGTGAGTATACGTATAACTACATAGATGTAGAGCAGCACCAGTATCAGGAATATATGAGATATGTTCCGCTTCCTTTCGAGCAGGTACTTATAATGGATAATTTATCGCAAAATGATGGTTGGAATTAAAAAGTTCAATAATACTATGAAAAGATTACTAATATTAATTTTTGTAGCGTCTATTTTTACGGCTTGTTATGATGATTACCGTGTAGATTATTCGCATACAACAGTGGCTTTTACTACTGCAGATGGTGGTTCTGGTGATCCAGATACGATGTGGAGAACGGTAGTAAAAGACGAAGGCTTAAACCTGGATTTTGGGGTTTATTTGGCCGGAGTTATAGAAAATAATGAAGAACGTTATGTTAGCTACGATATCGATCCTTCTTTGTTAACCGGGACAGATTACGAACTTTTACCTTCAGATTATTACGATCTAAGTAATCCAGAAGAATTTGTAATACCTTCAGGAAATATTATAGGTAGCGTAAATATCGCTTTAGATTCAACACGTTTTTTAAATGATCCATTGGCAACAGAAAGACATTACGCCTTGCCATTTAGATTAACTGAAACTAATGCAGATTCTATTTTATCTACGCAAAGTACAAAGGTTTTGGTACTTAGTTATATGAATAGATTTCATGGATATTACGATCAAGATGTTACTTATACAACTTACGATCTTGAAGGAAATGAATTAAACTCTGGCGCAATCGAAAATGTAATTAATGGGACAACACTTTCTAACGATCTTTTTAGAACAGATGGAATGATCTTTAGAGGTAGTGATTTTATGATGAATGTTAATCCTACAGATCATGATAATGTGACCTTAGAATATTATCCAAATCCTAATGCAGATAATGCTCCGCAAAACGTAGCTGTTACAGATGAAGGTGTTGCACTTGCTACTTCTTATGTTTCATCCTGGGAGAATATCAATGCGATAAAAGATGATTATACACCATCAAGCAGTACAGATAAAGGAGATGGCGCTTACGGAAACTGGCCAAACGACGATGTTTGGAACTGGGTAGAATACGATTATGGTGATAATGTGTATAATTTCACCTTATCGCAAATTTACTGGTGGACAGATAACGGCGGAATTTTAATTCCTTACGATGCTTATATGGAATACTGGGATATGGAAACCGAGGCCTGGGTTAGAGTAGAGAACGAAGTTGGTGTAAATGCAAACATGTTTAATGATACAGAACTTTCAGTAACTACAAACCGTCTAAGAATGCATTTTGTAGCGACAGCTTCACAGGGAATCTTAGAATGGAGAACCTGGGGAACTCCGGTGCCAAGTGCCGAAGAGCAATCTGCAGTATCTGGTATTACCATGCTAGATGGCGAAGAAAACTCTTACGATCCAGAGACCTCTACTTTTACACTGAATTATAGAATCGATTACGAGTTTAACGATTTTTATACCATCGTAAATTCTAATCTTGTATGGAGAAACCGTATAAGAGATGGGGTTAACGAATGGAGAAGATAAATTTGAATTTAGTTTAGTTTTAAAAGCAGGGGATATTCTAAATATTTCCTGCTTTTTTATTCATTTAAATTTTAATTTTAAGAAATTTGAAAGTGCCTTTTCTATAGGCCGATATTGTATAAAAAAAGGAAGAATTTTTTTCTTCGGAAATTTATAAACTCATGAAAAAACACCTGATTTTTATCTCATTTTGCGCCCTAATGATTCAAAATGTGCTTGCTTTTCAGCAAAATACAGATCTTCAGTATCAAATCTCGTTCGAAAACGCCAAAGATCACTATGCTGAGGTAAAACTTCAGTATAAAAACCTAAAATCTACAGAAAATACGCTGGTGCTACCGGTTTGGACGCCAGGTTATTATATGATTTTGGATAATCCTGCCCATATTATCGATTTTGAAGTAAAAACTACTTCAGGAGAACTTGTAAAATGGCAAAAAACTTCAAAAAATAAATGGCTTATCGAAAATGACCAAAATGAGAAAATAGTTGTAAGTTATCGGGTGTTCGCGAATCGAAAATCGGTGGCCGAATCTAATATTTCAGAAGAAAAAGCCTTTTTAACCAATACCGATATTTTTATGTTTCCTGAAGATAAGATCAATACTCCGGTCAGTCTTCAGATTAAATTACCTGAACAATGGCAAGAGATCGCCACAGGATTAAAAGAGCTTGAAAATGGCCATTTTTATGCTGAAAATTTTGATATTCTTTATGATAGTCCGTTTTATTTAGGCAACCAGAAAATTATCGAATTTCAGCAATTAGGCAAAGATGTTACCTTATCTATCGCTACTCCTGAAGGTTTAGATGAACAGAAATTCACTAAAGATATTCGTGAAATTATGCTGCGAACTACAGATCTTATGCAACATATTCCGTTTGAAGATTACACCTTTATTATGATGGAGCCAGGCGGCGGCGGTTTAGAACATTGGAATTCTCAGGCAGTTTTCACTTACGGAAGTATGGATTTTAAGAACGATCACGCGTATAAATCCTTCATGAATTTTCTTACGCACGAGTATTTTCATTTATACAATGTAAAAGCCATAAGGCCAATAGAATTAGGGCCGTTTGATTATAGCAAAGAAAATTATACCACGATGCTTTGGGTAGCAGAAGGTTTTACCGTGTACTATGAATACATGATTATGCGCGACGCGGGATTATTAACTTCCCAGGATGTTTTAGACTTTTTAAGCAGTCATTTTAAAGCTATAGAAAATAAAGAAGGTAAAGATCATATGTCTTTAGAAAGATCGAGTTTCGATGTTTGGAACCACTTTTTAAATAACGACGAGATCACCAACGAAACTACAATTTCGTATTACCAAAAAGGGCCAATTATTGGGCTGCTTTTAGATATTGCGATTCGTCATGAAAGTGAGAACGAAAAATCTCTAGATGATGTGATGCGCTATTTGTACAACGAATATTATCGCAAACAGGGAAGAGGTTATACTGAAGATGAATTTTGGCAAACAGTGGCTACAATGGCCGGTAATTCTTTAGATGAAATAAGAAGTTATGTAGAATCTACAGGAACACCAGACTATGAAAAATACCTGAAGCACGCCGCACTCGCGCTAGATATGTCTCTAGTAGATGACGAAAAAACTGAGATCGTAGAAAAAGAATATCAGCTTATAAAGATTGAAGCTGAAAACAAATTGCAATCTGAAATTAGAAATGCGCTTTTAAAAGAACATTAATCGGTTTGCTGCCTATATTGTGTAGGTGTCACTCCTTTTAATTCTTTAAACTTTCGGTTAAAATTGGCGATATTCTGAAACCCACAAAGTTCAGAGATCGCTGATACCGATAAGTCCTGATCTTTATATAATAATTTGCAGGCATGTTCTATTCTTATTTCGATTAAAAACTGAAAAAAAGTCTTGTTGGTTCTTTTCTTAAAATATCGACAAAAAGCATTTTTACTCATAAAAGCAATATCTGCAATATCGTCTAAAGAAATATTATCCTGAAAATTATCCATGGCGTATTGAAAAACATCGTTCATTCGTTTTCCTTCATCCTCGGTATATTTTTTCTGGTAAACGAACGAAGACAATGGCTGCCGCTCGGCATGCGTAAGTTCATTCAGTAATAATAATAAAGTAGCTACTCTTTCAATTTTACTTTGCCGCTTCAGATTATTAAAAAGATGAAACTTTTTTTCATCAGCCTTAATTTTCATTCCGTATTCAGATTCATCAAAAAACTTCTGTATTCCGCTAAGATCAGTTAGATTGAAAAATTCTTTTCCGAAGGACTTTTTGGTAAAAAATAAGGTGTACATGATAGAATTTGGATGAGCCTCTGCATCACTTCTAAAAACATGCGGAATATTTTCGCCTATAATAAGAATATCGTGGGGCTGATATTCGTTAATACTATCACCAACAATTAAAGAGCCGCTACCTTCCATAATATAGCTAATTTGTATCTCCTCGTGCTGGTGAAGTTTATCATAAAATATAATTTCATGGTCCTCCTGATAAACCAAAGCTTCCTTCTCTGGCTTAGGGATTTTAAATGGTAAGACTTTCATTGGTGTGAGTTTTTGTAAATATTATTAAAAAAAACCGAATTAGGCAATTTATATGGTAATATCGTATCAGGTTTAGCTAATCAATACAAATTGAAAGCGATTTAATGCATATATTTTTGTTAAAAAATTAAACACATGGCAATAAAATGGGAAGGGGTAATGCCCGCAGTAACCACTAAATTCACAAAAGACGACAAACTGGATTTAGTAACCTTTGAAAAGAACATTAACGCACAACTGGAAGCAGGTGTAAACGGAATCATCTTAGGAGGAACTTTGGGTGAAGCAAGTACTCTTACACCGGCAGAAAAGGAAACGCTTGTAAAGAAAACTTTAGAAATTACAGCAGGACAGGTGCCGGTAATCATTAATATTGCCGAGCAGTCTACTACTGAAGCGATTCAGGTTGCAAAAAATGCTGAAGCTTGGGGAGCACAAGGATTAATGTTGTTACCACCAATGCGTTATAAAGCAACAGATCACGAGACTGTAGTATATTTTAAAGAGATCGCAAAAAGCACATCGCTGCCAATTATGATCTATAACAACCCTGTAGATTATAAGATCGAAGTTACTATCGAGATGTTCGAAGAACTTTTAGCAGATTGTCCTACAATCGAAGCAGTAAAAGAATCTACTCGTGATATTAGTAATGTTACACGTTTAAAGAATAAATTTGGTGACCGTATCAAGATCTTATGTGGTGTAGATACATTAGCATTAGAGAGTATGGTAGCTGGTGCAGATGGTTGGGTTGCTGGTTTAGTAGCGGCTTATCCTGCAGAAACTGTAGCAATCTATAAATTAGTAAAAACAGAAGATATCGCAGAAGCTTTAAGAATCTACAGATGGTTTATGCCATTATTAGAATTGGATATTTCTCCGCAATTAGTACAAAATATCAAATTGGCTGAAGTTGCAACTGGTTTAGGGACCGAGTATGTAAGAGCGCCAAGATTAGTTTTACAGGGAGCTGAAAGAGAAAGAGTACAGGGAATCATTGATGCTGCAATGGCTGTAAGACCAGAATTAGTAGAATACAAATCTTTATAAATCAAGAAAACAGAAAGCATGATTACAGGAAAAAATTATATTGGTGAGGAGCTTTCAGGTAAAGGTGATGTTACCTTTAAAACTTTTGATCCAAAAGAAAATAAAGAAACTGCCGCTATTTTTACTGAAGCTACAACCCAGGAGGTTGATGCTGCTGTAGAAAAAGCGGCAGCCGCTTTTAAAGTGTATAAACAAAAATCTGATGCTGAAAAAGCTGGATTTTTAGAAGCAATTGCTGAGGAATTAGAGGCAAATGCTGAAGCTTTAAAGGAAATTTATAGAGCAGAATCTGGCTTACCAGAAGGACGTTCTAACGGAGAATTTGCTCGTACAACCGGGCAATTAAGAGCTTTTGCTACGATGCTTAAAGAAGGTAGCTGGGTAGAAGCTATTATTAGCAATCCTGAAGGAAAACCTGATATTAGAAGAATGCAGGTGCCTTTTGGACCGGTAGCTGTTTTTGGGGCAAGTAATTTTCCATTTGCATTTTCTACGGCTGGTGGAGATACTGCTAGTGCATTAGCATCGGGGTCTCCGGTTATCGTAAAATCTCATCCTTTACATGCAGGTACGGGAGAATTGGTTTCTGAAGCGATCATTAAAGCCGCTAAGAAAACCGGAATGCCAGATGGTGTTTTCTCCAATCTAAACAGTAAAGGAATTGAAGTAGGTGAGTGGATGGTAAAACATCCAAAAATAAAAGCGGTTGGATTTACCGGAAGTTACAAAGCAGGTACTGCGCTTACTAAATTAGCTGCAGATCGCCCAGAGCCTATTCCGGTTTATGCAGAAATGGGAAGTATTAATCCTGTTTTGGCTTTACCATCTGCTTTAGAAGCTAAAGGAGATTTTTGGGCCGAGCAATATGCTGGTTCGATCACTGCTGGATGTGGACAATTTTGTACAAATCCCGGACTAATTTTAGGAATAGAGAGCGCTGCTTTAGATAGTTTTGTTGAAAAATTAGGGGAAAATTTATCGAATCTTGCCCCTTCAGTGATGTTGAGTCCTGGGATTCAAAATCAATATGAAGCTTCAAAATCTGAAGTTTTAGCACAAGAAGGTTATACAGAAGTTAGCAAATACGATGGTGAAGTTGCGCCAAACTTTGGTAGACAGCAGGTAATCACCGTTTCTGGTGCTAATTTCCTTCAGAATAAAAACTTTCATAAAGAAGTATTTGGGCCATTTTCAGTAGTGGTGAAATGTAAAGATAAAACAGAACTGGCAGAAGTGCTTCAGCAATTAGAAGGACAGCTAACCGGTACGGTATTAAATTCCGAAGAAAAAGAATTAAGTGAATTTGCAACGATTATCGACACCTTAACCGATACTGTAGGTAGAATCATCTATAACAGTGTACCAACAGGTGTAGAAGTTTGTGCTGCGATGACGCATGGTGGGCCATTCCCGGCAACGTCTAATGCTAAATTTACTTCAGTAGGATTAACTGCGGTACAACGATGGGTAAGACCGGTTTCTTTCCAGGACTGGCCACAGGCATTGCTTCCGCAGGCACTAAAAGATGAAAATCCTTTAGGAATTTTACGTAATATCAATAATAAATACACAACAGATAGCTTATAGATTTTAATGGCAAGAAAAACTTTTTTTTGTGTTGATGCCCATACTTGTGGGAATCCGGTAAGAGTGGTTGCTGGTGGCGGCCCGTTTATCGAAGGAAAGAACATGAGTGAAAAGCGTCAAAATTTTATGCGGGAATACGATTGGATTCGTCGTGGTTTGATGTTTGAACCACGCGGTCACGATATGATGAGTGGAAGCATTTTGTTTCCACCTTCAGATCCCCAAAATGACTGCGGAATCCTTTTTATTGAAACCAGTGGATGTTTGCCAATGTGCGGGCATGGAACGATTGGTACCGTAACGGTCGCAATCGAAGAAGGTTTGGTTTCTCCCAAAAATCCTGGAACGCTAAGGCTGGAAACTCCGGCGGGACTTGTAAAAGTGAGTTATGTTCAGGAAGGAAAAAAAGTAAAATCGGTTAAAATCGTAAATATCAAATCGTATTTAGCAAAAGAAGATATTAGTGTACATAGCGATGTTCTTGGCGAATTAAAAGTTGATGTTGCGTACGGTGGTAATTTTTATGCTATTGTAGAAGTTCAGGCAAACTTTAAAGGTTTAGAGCATTACCAGGCCAGTGAATTAATTACGTGGAGCAGGGAGTTAAGAAGTAAATTAAACGAGGCCCACGAATTTATTCATCCAGAAGATCCTACGATCTTTGGTTTAAGTCATATCCAATGGACAGGTGCTGTGATCGATGAAACTTCTACCGCTCGTAATGCTGTTTTTTATGGCGATAAAGCTATAGATCGTTCACCTTGCGGTACAGGAACTTCAGCAAGAATGGCTCACTGGTATGCTAAAGGAAAGCTTAAAAAAGGTGATCTTTTTGTACACGAAAGTATTATTGGTAGTAAGTTTATTGGAAGAATAGAAGAAGAGACAGAATTAGGCGGTAAAAAAGCGATTGTGCCAAGTATAGAAGGTTGGGCAATGGTTACCGGTTATAATAATATCGTTATCGATGATGACGATCCTTATGCTCACGGATTTCAGGTACTTTAAAATTTAGATTATGAAGAGAGTTGCAATTATTGGTGGTGGAATTACTGGTTTATGCTCGGCTTATTATTTGGTAAAAGCCGGCCACGATGTTACCATAGTAGATAAAGGTAATATCACAGATGGCGCTTCTTTTATTAATGCAGGTTATGTGACTCCCAGTCATTTTGTGCCAATTGCAGAACCTGGAATGATTAACCAGGGAATTAAATGGATGTTCAATAATTCTAGTCCGTTTTATATAAAACCGCGATGGGATATGGATTTCTTCAAATGGTCCTGGTATTTCAAAAAATCTTCAACTAAACAAAAAGTAGCGAAAGCTATTCCTGTGCTTAAGGAATTAAATGAAAAAAGTAGAGACCTTTACGCTGAGATGTTAGCATCTTTAGATTTTGATTTTCACATGGAGCGTAAAGGTCTTCTTATGGTTTATAAAAGTGCGAAGAACGAAGAGCACGAAGCCAAACTTGCTGAAAAAGGAAAAGAATTAGGTCTGGATGTTAGTGTTTTGGATAAAAAGGCATTGCATGATCTGGAACCTCAGTTTAGCGAAGACGTTATTGGCGGAGTTCATTATGAATGTGATGCACATAGTACACCAAATCTCTTTATGAAAAACCTGAAAAAATGGTTGGATGATAAAGGGGTGAAATTTGTTTTAGAGGAAACGGTTACCGGTTTAGAAGTAGATGGAAAAACAATTAAAGCTATCACGACAGAAACCAATACTATAGAAGCCGACGAATTTATTATGGCTGCAGGAAGCTGGACCTTCCCGCTTGCTAAAAAATTAGGTCTTAATATTCCTATCCAACCCGGTAAAGGTTATAGTATGAATATTACCAGAGAGACTAATATTACTTTACCAGCAATTTTAACCGAAGCAAAAGTGGCGGTTACACCAATGGATGGCTTTACCAGATTTGCTGGAACGATGGAATTATCTGGTGATAACAGTACTATTTTACCAAATAGGGTAGAAGCGATTGCTAATGCAGCTTCAAGTTTTTATTCAGGATTCAAACTGACTTCAGAAGAAAAACAATCGGCTACCAGTGGGTTACGACCTGTTTCTCCAGATGGTTTACCGTTTATTGGAAAATCTTCAAAATTCAAAAATCTTAATGTCGCTGCTGGGCATGCGATGATGGGATGGAGTCTTGGCCCAATAACAGGTAAATTAATGTCTGAAATTATAGACGCTAATACTACTTCTGTTTTATTAGAACCATTTGATTTGGAGCGGTTTTAGTTTTAAGTTATACTGAATTTAGTGTTAACTAAAATCTTAAAATATTACATATTATATATAATAAATACGCATTAGGTTTAAAAAAAATAAAATTCTAGTTAATATAGTACAAGTATAAGCTAATATATTTTAGCAAATTCAGGAGAAGATCAACTAAATTTATTCTGAAAAATTTGCTATATGAAACGAAAATTTTTAGTTCTTTTTAATCTCCTGTGTTTTAGTAGTCTATTCGCTCAGGGAACAGTAGAAGATTATAAAAGAGCAGAATCCCTGGATACTCTTTTCAGAAATAAAGTTTTTAATACGCCAAGCAGTTTTAACTGGTTAAATAAAAACGAATTTTGGTATAAAAATAATACCAAGGAAGGAAGTGAATATGTTTTTGTAAATGCTGAGACACAAGAACAAAAATCAGCTTTTGATCATCAAAAACTAGCAGCTGCACTTTCAGAAAAATTAGAAAAGGACATTGAAAGTTCCAAAATCGATATTTCTAATCTAAAATTCGATGAAAATAAATCGAATTTGGAATTTCAGCTAGATACCATAAAATACAATATAGATCTTGCTGCATACAAGCTTAGCGTGATCGAAAATGTTCCGCGTAGAAATTGGGACAGAGGATACTGGGGTAGAAGAGGAAACGAGCGTGAAGGCGATCCTGTACCATCTCCGGATAAAAAATATACCGCTTTTATAAAGAATTCTAATCTTTATATAAAAGACAATAAAACAAAAAAAGAAACACAATTAAGTTTCGACGGTACCAAAGGTTTCTTTTATGCTGCAAATATTATCTGGTCGCCAAATAGCGAAAAAATAGTTGCGTATAAAGTAAGACCGGGAGAACAGCATGATATCTATTTTGTAGAATCCAGCCCAGACGATCAGCTTCAGCCAAAATTACATACCAGAGATTATACAAAGCCCGGAGATGAGTTGGATTTTAAGAGTCCGCAACTTTTTGATGTAACTTCTCAAAAGCACATTCCGGTAGCAACAGATCTTTTTAATGCTCAGTTTTCACTTTATAATTATCAATGGAAAGACGACAGTTCTTCGTTTACATTCGAGTTCAATCAGCGTGGTCACCAGACATACCGGGTAATTAAAGTTGATGCAAAAACAGGAAAAGCTACAGCGATAATCGATGAAACCAGCCCTACTTTTATCGATTATAGCGGTAAAAAGTATCGCCATGATGTAAAAGGAAAAGACGAGATTATCTGGGCATCAGAGCGTGATGGATACAATCACCTTTACCTTTACGATAGCAATACCGGGAAGGTTAAAAATCAAATAACTTCAGGAAACTGGCCGGTTAGAAAAGTAGTGGAAGTAGATGACGAAAATCGCCAAATTTATTTCACTGCCAGCGGTCTGGATAAAGGCCAGGATCCTTATTTGATCCATTATTGCCGAATTGATTTCGACGGAATGAATTTCACCCGTTTTACTTCTGAAAACGGAAACCATAAAGTGACTTTTTCTCCAGATAAAGAATATTACGTAGATCAATATTCCAGAGTAGATATGCCGGCAGTAACTGTTCTGAAAAAAACAGGTAAGAAAAAGCCAATATTAGCTTTAGAAGAAGGAGATATTAGTGAATTAGAAAAAACAGGCTGGAAACAACCTGAAGTTTTTACCGCAAAAGGAAGAGATGGCGAAACTGATATTTGGGGAATTATCGTAAGACCTACCAATTTTGATCCTTCAAAAACATATCCCATCATCGAATATATTTATGCAGGGCCGCACGATTCTTTTGTTCCGAAGGAATTCAGTAGTTATTACTGGGCATTAAGCTCTTTAGCTGAACTTGGATTTATCGTGGTACAGATCGACGGGATGGGAACTTCTAACAGATCTAAAGCCTTTCATGATGTATGCTGGCAAAATTTAAAAGACGCCGGTTTCCCAGATCGTAAATTATGGATCACTGCTGCGGCTGAAAAATATCCTTATATGAATGCCGATAAAGTGGGTATTCGAGGTACTTCTGCCGGTGGACAAAGTGCAGGTGCTGCTTTGGTTTTTAATTCAGATTTTTATGATGTTGCCGTAGCTTCTTGTGGTTGTCACGATAACAGAATGGATAAGATTTGGTGGAACGAACAATGGATGGGATATCCAATTGGCCCACATTATGCGGCAAATTCAAATATCGAAAATGCAGCCCAATTGCAGGGAAATTTAATGCTTATCGTTGGGGAAGTAGATGATAATGTAGACCCTGCATCTACCATGCAATTTGCAGATGCCTTGATAAAAGCCAATAAAGATTTTGATTTGGTGGTTTTACCGGGAGAAAATCATACTTCTGGAGGTGTTTTTGGCGAACGTAAACGAAGAGACTTTTTCGTGAAGCATTTATTAGAGGTAGATCCGCCATCATGGGACAAGGTTTACAACTAATCCACTAAGAATCGTAGAAACAAGCTTAATTTTTTATACCGAAAGATTTATAATATGAAATTGTACAAAATTGTCACCTGTTTTATTTGCGCTATGATCGCAGGATTAGTTGAAGTCCGCGCTCAGGGTGATCAAATTCTTGACGGAATTGGAGAAACAGGTTTAATTGCCCGCTATGTTTTTGATAAGGATGCCAAGGATTGGTCTCGTAATAACCTGCATGCAACGATTAAAGGTGACGCGAAATTTGTAAAAGACGAGTTATTTAAAAATGTGCTGTCACTTTCAGGAGATGCATATATCTCTTTACCATCTTCCGCATTAAGCAATGTTGAGTCGGTTAGTATGGTTGGTTGGGTCAAGTTAAATTCGACAGATACTGACCAAATTCTTTTTGACTTCGGAAAAAATAAAAATACGCACGCTTATTTGGCTCCCTTCGGAATTGGAGAAACGAAAGATTTCACAGCTGAAGTCGCTAAAAATTCAAGCAAAAAATACAAATTATCGACTTCTGTAGCTGAAGTTCCAAAAGATCGTTGGTCGCATTTGGTATTGGTAATCGATGTTCCTTCGAAAGCTATAAAAACCTATATCAACGGCGTTCAGGTAAGTTTAGAAGAAGATATCGATCTTGAATTATCAGATGTTTTTAATGTAGAATCTGGCGAAGAAAACGAATTATATATTGGTCGATCTATTGCTGAAGACAAGCCTGCTTTAGATGCCAGTATTCATGATTTTAGACTTTATAGAATAGGACTTACCGATACTCAGGTAAAAGGAATTTTTGAAAATGCCTTTAAAAAGCGTGATGGTGTGGTAAACGAGCATAAAGAACCTCAGGATAACCTACCTGAATTTTCAAGAACCGCTCCGCAACTGTACAATGAGTTTTTAACTTCCGTAGAAGATATTGAAGTACAAACTGCAGTAGGCGTTTTACCAAGATTGCCAAGAACACTAGAAGGAACTTATAAAAATGGCTTAAAAGGACCAAAAGTAAAAGTAACCTGGCCAGCACCAACAGATAATAGCGAAGTTTTAAAAACCGGGACTTATACGGTAACTGGAAGCGTAGCCGGAACAGATTTGAAACCTAAAGCGACCGTTAATGTAGTGCAAACTATTGCTGCTGAAAAACCATCCAGAGCCTTAGAAGCTTTTGGTTTAGACGCGGTAAGTTTAGATGCCAATGCGAATGGCCAAAACACGAAATTCATTGAAAATCGTGATAAATTTATAAATACGCTTGCTGAAACCGATCCCGATTCATTCTTATATATGTTCAGAAATGCTTTTGGACAAGAGCAACCGGAAGGTGCAAAACCACTTGGCGTTTGGGATACGCAGGAAACAAAACTACGAGGCCATGCTTCTGGTCACTATTTAACGGCAATCGCACAGGCTTACGCAAGCAGTGGTTACGATAAAGAATTACAGCAAAATTTTGCCGATAAAATGGCGTATATGGTGAATACTTTATACGACTTATCGGAAATGTCTGGAAAGCCTGCTGAACAAGGTGGCGAATTCAACGCCGATCCAACTACGGTTCCTATGGGACCAGGAAAAGAGATCTATAGTTCAGATCTAAGTGAAGAAGGTATCCGTACCGATTATTGGAACTGGGGAGAAGGATTTATTAGTGCCTATCCACCAGATCAATTTATTATGCTGGAAGAAGGCGCTACTTATGGCGGACAGGAAACACAGGTTTGGGCACCATATTATACGCTTCATAAGATCCTTGCTGGATTAATGGATATCTATGAAGTAAGCGGAAACAAAAAAGCTTTAGCGGTTGCAGAAGGAATGGGAGACTGGGTGTATGCTCGTCTTAATGAGTTACCAACCGAAACCCTTATTAGCATGTGGAATCGCTATATCGCTGGAGAGTTTGGTGGAATGAACGAAGCTATGGCACGTTTATATAGAATCACAGGAAAAGATGCTTATTTAGAAACCGCCCGACTTTTTGATAATATCAAAGTATTTTTCGGGGACGCCAATCATTCTCATGGTTTAGCTAAAAACGTAGATACTTTTAGAGGATTACATGCCAATCAACATATCCCACAGATCGTTGGTGCGTTGGAAATGTATCGTGATTCAGATAAATCGGAATATTTTAATGTAGCCGATAACTTTTGGGTGAAAGCTACTAACGATTATATGTACAGTATTGGTGGTGTTGCCGGAGCCAGAAATCCTGCAAATGCCGAATGTTTTATAGCACAACCGGGAACTTTATACGAAAATGGTTTATCTGCCGGTGGGCAAAACGAAACCTGTGCAACTTACAATATGCTAAAACTTACTCGTAATTTATTCCTTTACGAGCAGCGCCCGGAACTTATGGATTATTACGAACGCGGCTTATACAATCATATTTTAGCTTCAGTAGCTGAAGATTCTCCGGCAAACACCTATCATGTTCCGTTGCGTCCTGGATCAAGAAAAAGTTTTGGAAACCCAAATATGACCGGTTTTACCTGTTGTAATGGTACAGCTTTAGAGAGCAGTACAAAACTTCAGAATTCGATCTATTTTAAAGGAGCAGATAATAAATCTTTATACGTGAATCTATACGTGCCATCGACCTTGCATTGGCATGAAGAGAAAATAAAAGTGACACAGGAAACTAATTTCCCTAAAGAAGATCATACCAAATTAACGATTAACGGTAAAGGAAAGTTCGATCTTAAATTACGTGTACCAGGTTGGGCAACTAAAAGATTTATCGTTAAAATCAACGGTAAAGAAGAAAGTGTAGAAGCTACACCAGGAACGTATTTAACGCTAAGTAGAAAGTGGAGAGATGGTGATACGGTAGAATTAACAATGCCATTTGGTTTCCATTTAGATCCTGTGATGGATCAGCAAAATATCGCAAGTTTATTTTATGGTCCTGTGTTATTAGCAGCGCAGGAAGACGAACCAAGAACAGAATGGCGTAAAGTGAATTTTGATGCTGAAGATATTGGAGCATCAATTAAAGGAAATCCAGAGGAGCTTACTTTCGAGATCGACGGGATTATCTACAAACCATTTTACGAAACCTATGGTAGACATTCAGTGTATCTGGATGTAGATCTTGAATAATACTTTTTTATCAGAATTCTAAAACCTAATATCTCAGATTACATTATGAAGAAATTATTAAGTTGTCTTTTCGTATTTATAAGCCTTTCCAGTAGCATTTATGCTAATGAAATGATCGATGTAATTAACACCTTTAGAGCCGATAAATTTGCGTTAAGACGTACTTATAATATTCGTGAATCTAAAGAATACTACGAGCGTTACAATCAATTTTATTCAGCATGGGAAACCAAACTAAAGGATATTGATTTTAATGGTTTATCGAAAGATGGAAAAGCAGATTATGTGCTTTTAAGAAACCTGATCGAAAAAGAAGAATATTTGCTAAATCAGGATTACGATGCTTTCAAGGAAGTTGCGTCTGTAGTTGATTTTGCAGATAATTTGTACTCTTTTATTAAGCAAAGAAGAAGAGGAAATCAGCCAGATGCAAAAGCTTTGGCGATGGCTTTTAATGATGCTGAAAAGAAGATTTCAGAAAAAATAAAAGCGCTTAAAAATAACGAATTTGAAGATTGGTTGAAGGCTGAAAAGGCTGCAGCGATCATTTATTCGCTTCAACGTGGTTTAGGAGAAGCCTATAAGTTCTATTATGATTACGATCCAGATTTTACCTGGTGGATGAAGACTCCGTATGCTTCTTTAGATCAAAAACTGAAGGAATATGCTGAATTTCTTAGCGAAAACTATTCAAAAGATAGTCAGAAAGACGACGGCAGCGGAATTATAGGAAAACCGGTAGGTAGAAAAACATTGATCAAAAACCTCGAATATGAGTTTATTCCGTACACTCCGGAAGAATTAATCGAAACTGCTGAAAGTCAGTTTGCATGGTGTAAAGCTGAAATGATCAAAGCGGCAAACGAAATGGGTTATGGTGACGATTGGAAAGCGGCTTTAGAGCACGTAAAAAACACCTATGTAGCGCCTGGAAAACAGCCAGAAGCGATTAATAGTTTATACGATCATTCAGTAGAATTTATCGAAGAGCGCGATCTAATTACGATCCCAGAGCTGGCAAAAGAAACCTGGGGAATGATCATGATGACGCCAGAAAGACAAAAAGTGAATCCGTTTTTTACCGGTGGATGGGAAATTAGTATCTCGTATCCAACAGAAGGAATGGAGCACGAAGATAAATTAATGAGTATGCGTGGTAATAATCCAAACTTCTCATTTCCTACCGTACAACACGAATTGCACCCGGGGCACAATCTTCAATTTTATATGAACCAGCGAAATAAACCTTATCGTAGTTCATTTGATACTCCTTTTTGGATGGAAGGTTGGGCACTTTACTGGGAAATCATTTTGTGGAATAAAGACTTCCCACGTACTCCGGAAGAAAAAATGGGAATGCTTTTTTGGAGAATTCACCGTTGTGCACGTATCATTTTCTCTTTAAAATACCAGTTAGGAGAATGGACTCCGCAACAATGTATAGACATGTTAGTAGACGAAGTAGGACATGAGTATGCCAATGCTGAAGCTGAAGTTCGCCGATCTTTTGCAACATCGTACACCCCGCCATTATATCAATTAGCGTATATGATCGGTGGACTTCAGTTTTATGCCCTTAGAAATGAACTTTTAGAAAAGGGATGGACAGAAAAAGAATTCCACGACCGCGTGATGAAAGAACATATGATGCCTGTGGCTGTACTTCGTTTGTTACTAGAAGACAAAGAAATTCCTAAAAATTATAAAGCAAACTGGAAGTTCTCAACCGAATTTAAGTAAATCATTACACTCAAAATAACTCTAACTCAAACTCATTAAATGAAAAAATTAAACGTATTATTTCTTTTGCTTCTAGTCTGTACACTATGGTCTTGCGGAAAAGAAGAAAACGAAAATTTATTATCTCCGGCAAAGGATAGCGATATAAAAGAAAGCGGCTGGCAATACGAGCCCTGGAGCGCACCGGCTCATTATAAAGATGCAGCTTCAGATCAATACGATTCGCAGGTACTTATGTTATCTTCAGATACCTTAACTGCTGAACGTTGGTTTAAAAAAATTGATGTAAAACCTTTTGCTACCTATAAAGTAACTGGTTTTGTAAAAACTGAAGGCGTAGAAGGCGAAAGCGAATATAGTGGTGCCGGACTACGACTTGGAAAATTTGAATTTACAGGTGATATTATTTTTAAAGGAGATACCGATTGGACAAAAGTCGACATGGAATTCTCTACAGAAATGGACGATAGCTTTATGCTAGAGCTTTTACTTGGAAAAAGAGGACAGGCAAAAGGAAAGATCTATTTCGATAATTTTCAGTTAGAAGAAATTTCAGCTAAAGAATTAAAACCGGAAATTACCGTAAACCTGGAAGAAAAATTAGATCCTATGTCGCCATATATCTATGGGCAGTTTATAGAGCACATGGGAAAATCGATTTACGGCGGTATGTGGGCAGAAATGCTGGATGATCGTAAATTTTATTATGTTCCGGGTACCAAAAAATCACCTTGGGAAACAGCTGTAGATACCAATTTGGTTAGCATCGATAGTTCATATACATATTCACAGGGAAAATTACCGGTGTATCAGGTAGAAAATAGTTTAAGCTTAAAACAACAAAAATTAGCGCTTGTTTCTGGAAAAACTTACGAAGGCCGATTGGTTTTTAAAGGAAATGGTATTAAAAAAGTTACTGTTGCATTAAACGGAAATGAAGAGAATTTCGATGTTTCTGGCAGTAATTTTCATAAAATAACTTTTGAGTTTTCTTCTGAAGAAGCCAGTGATAATGGAAGTTTAGAGATCACTTTTGAAGGAACTGGTAAACTAACTTTAGCTGCAGCTTCTTTAATGCCAAACGACAATATTAAAGGATATCGCCCTGAAGTGATCGAACTAATGAAACAATTAGATGCGCCAATTTACAGATGGCCTGGTGGAAATTTTGTTTCGGGTTACGATTGGAAAGATGGTATTGGCGATCCCGATAAACGTCCTACGAAATTTGAAAGAGCCTGGAATGGTTTAGAATATAACGATGTTGGTATTCACGAATTTATGCAGCTTTGTGAGATCTTAGAAACTAAAGCGAATATTGCAGTAAATACCGGTCTTGGAACGGCAGAACTTGCTGCTAACGAAGTTGAATATTTTAACGGAGCTGCTTCTACAAAAATGGGACAATGGAGAGCTGAAAATGGGCATCCAGAACCTTATAATGTGAAACTTTGGGCCGTAGGAAACGAAATGTTTGGTGATTGGCAGTTAGGCCATATGCCAATTGAAGATTATGTGAAAAAGCATAATAAAGTGGCTAAGGCAATGTGGGATGTAGATCCAAACATCGATCTTATTGCTGTTGGTTATCCTGGTAAATGGAATGATATGATGTACAAGAATAGTGCAGAATATATGACCTTTATTAGTGAGCACTTTTACAAACAAAACTGGCATGCCGGTGGATTGTTAACTCACGTTAATCAAATGCCAGAAGTAATCGCGGCGGTAGCTGAAGAACATAGAAGAGCTCGTAGAGAAATCCCTGGCATTGCAGAGAAGAATATCAAGATAGCGATGGACGAGTGGAATTACTGGTATGGGCCGCATGTTTACGGTTTATTAGGTACACGTTACTTTTTAAGAGACGCTTTAGGTATTGCTGCAGGATTGAATGAATTCTCTCGCCAGTCTGATATTTATTATATGGCTAATTATGCTCAAACCGTAAATGTAATTGGAGCGATAAAAACCACAAAGACCGATGCCTGGTTAGAAGGAACAGGATTAGTCTTAAAATTATATCGTCAGGAATTTGGTACGCAGCCGGTTGAATTTACCGGATCGCCAGAGCCTTTAGATGTTTCAGCCACGCTAACAGAAGATGGCGAATTTCTTACAATTTCAGTAGTAAACGCTACGCATGAGACACAATCTTTAAAATTAGACGGAATTTCAGAAAGCATAGCTACTTCAGGAGAATCATTTATTATTTCAGGAGAAAATGATATGGTATTTAATGATGAAGAAAATAAAGAGCGTATTAGTATTTCTGAAGCTGGAATAGAAATTTCAGAAAACGCTATAGAAATTCCGAAGGAAAGCGCAGGAATCTATAAGTTTAAAGTGAATAAATAAGTCGGCTAGAGAAATACTTTTCCGACGAAAAAAACATTAAAAATAGAAGTCAGGATTAGCCATTTTTGGATGTAATTCTTGAGAATTGAGTAAAAAATGAACATGAAAACTAAATTACAGACATTGCTTTTATTGTTTTTGATAACGATAACGGCAAATGCACAGCAGGAATCTACCTATTGGGATAACCTTAAAGACCGGGAATCTACACTTGGGATCGAAGAAGGTTTTACTGAGGTAAAAACCGACGAATTTACACTAAAACTGGTAAATGCCTCACAAACCGTAGCGGGCTTATACCCAAATTCAGATCCAGATTTCGATTTTACTCCGGGTGAACGTATCGAAATTCGGGATAAAGATGGTATCTATTATATTGGCGATCTAAACTTCAGAATAAAAGGAGAAGATGGCGAATGGAAGTCTTTTTCTACGGCTAAGCATCGTAAAAAAGTAGAAGCTTTATCGGTGTCCGGTAATGTTTTAGCAGCAGCCGATCTTAGTAATACTTTAGGTGAGGAAAATCCACTTAGTATTAAAAGATACTACGAGAAAAAAGACGGTGGTTTGGTTTTACGTTTTGAAATTACAAACCCAACGAGCAAATCTGTTGAAATTGGTGCTTTAGGAACGCCAATGGCTTTCAATAACATTTTAGAAGGAAAGCATTTAGATGAAACGCATGCCGATAATGTATTTTTTGACCCATATATTGGGAACGATGCCGGGTATTTAGAAGTAAAACATCTTACAGGCGAAGGCGAAGCTTTATTGGTGTTACCAGAGAGTAATATGCCATTTGAAGCCTATCGACCATTAAATGACGATCCTACCAATAGAAGTATTGTGTTTGAAGGTGTTCACGAATGGATGGCGCTTAGTAAAGCTTATGCTGAAAAAGAGTGGAAAGATAAAGACCAGTGGAATAAGCCAACTTCTTTGAGCCTTGGAGCGGGTGAAACGCAGAATTTCGCTTTGAAGTTTGTATTGGCGCCTAGCATTAAAGAAATTCAGGATAAATTAATTGAAGAGCAAAGACCGGTAGCCGTTGGTGTGCCAGGTTATGTGTTGCCAATGGATGTGGACGGAAAATTATTCCTTAACTATCCAGAAGCTGTAGAAGAGATTTTGGTAGAACCAAAAGGAGCGATTAGCATTACAGAGACTGGAAAAAAAGGTGCCGGATTTACTGAATATCAGGTAAAAGGAAATATTTGGGGTAGAAGCCGCGTAACGGTTACTTATACAGACGGTTTAGAACAAACCATCAATTATAATGTTATTAAGCCAGAAACCGAAGTTGTCGATGATTTTGGACATTTCTTGATGACCGAGCAGTGGTTTGATCAACCTGATGAATTCTTTGGAAGAACAAACTCGGTGATCTCTTATGATTACGAAGATAAAAAGCAAATTACTCAGGACAGTCGTGCATGGGTAGCCGGATTAAGTGATGAAGGTGGTGCTGGTAGCTGGTTAGGAGCCATGATGAAGCAACTTATTCAGCCAGAAAAAGCAGAGATCGAAAAACTGGAATTATTTATTGATGAAACTCTTTGGGGTGGTATTCAGTATGATGAAGGAAAAAGAAAATACGGAGTTAAGAAAAGTATTTTTTATTACGAGCCAGATTCTTTACCAAAAGGAACATACCGTGACGATATAAACTATAACACTTGGGCAGCATGGAATAAAGAGCATGCCGGTGATCCAGGAAGATCGTATAACTATCCTCACGTAGCCGCTGCTTACTGGGTAATGTATCGTTTATCTAGATATCACGAAGGATTGGTAGATAATCATGATTGGAAATGGTATTTAGAGCAGGCATATCACACCTCTGTTACGATGCCAGAATTAGCGCCCTGGTATGCTGTTTTTGGACAAATGGAAGGAACAGTATTCTTAAACATTTTAAAAGATCTACAAGCAGAAGGATTAACCGAAATGGCGACCAGCTTAGAAGCTTCAATGAAGAAAAGAGCAGATCACTGGAAGTCTTTAAATTATCCATTTGGTAGCGAAATGCCTTGGGATTCTACCGGGCAGGAAGAAGTATTTATGTGGAGTGATTATTTTGGATATCAGCAAAAAGCAAACGTTACTTTAAATGCGATCCTAGCGTACATGCCAACAATGCCACACTGGGCTTATAACGGTAACGCACGTAGATATTGGGATTTCCTTTACGGAGGTAAATTATCCAGAGTAGAACGCCAAATTCATCATTATGGATCTGGTTTAAATGCGATCCCGGTTTTAAAAGCTTATAGAAATAATCCAGATTTCTATCTATTAAAAGTTGGTTATGGCGGAACTCTAGGAGCGATTTCTAACATCACAAAAGATGGATTTGGATCTGCAGCTTTCCACTCGTATCCATCTACCATGAGAATCGATTACCTATCTGGAGATTATGGATCTAACTTCTTTGGTTATGCGATTAATACCGCTACGTATGTTACCAAAAACGAAGATTTAGGATGGCTTTCTTTTGGTGGAAATATCGAGGAAGATGATGATGAAATTATCGTAAGCCTAACTACTGCCGCAAAAAGTAAGATCTATTTTGAACCAAAAGGATTATGGTTAACCCTAGATGCAGGTACTTTTAAAGAATTGATCTATGATAAATCTTCAGGCGAAATAGAATTGGTTTTAAATGATAAAACTAAGGATAGCCCGGAAGCTTATTTAAGATCAAATAAAGAATTAGGTCTGAAATTCGATAAAATGAACGGTGCTTATAAAATTCCGTTGAAAAAGAAATCTATATCTATAAGTATAGAATAAGATTGGATTGTTAGTTATTCAATATAGTTTTAATTGTTTTTGATGTGTTAAAAAGAGAGGTTTTGCCTCTCTTTTTTTATGCTTTTATATTTCAATTGTATAGAGATACTCTACTTCAAACCGATATCATTAAAAATTTAATAAGCTTAGACAATTTACTGTTTAATTTTATCCAAATCTGGAGATGCGTAGGGGTAACTTAGTATTTTTAATATTCCTTTGCCTTTTATGAGCTTAAAAATACCATAAGCGATCCATAAACTCAGTATAGATATGATTCCTAATGCTATAATTCCGTAGAAATTAGGGAAAGCATCGTATAAAGACAATCCTATAAAAATGAAGGGTGAAATGGCTAATATCGCCAATATAAAACCGATGATTGTTCTAAAAAATAATTTCATGTCTCTCAATTTAATGCGGCAATAGCTTCAATTTAGAAAAAAGAGAAGGGAATTATTTTAAAAAACTGTGAAAATTAAAAGCTTAGTTTAAAGCCAGAAAAAATGTATTCAGAATTATAGAATATTGGCTTGATAAAAACCGATATTCTATAATTTATACTGAATTTTAATATTCTTGATCTTAAGCAGACTTTCTTGCAATGGTTGCGAATTGCGGGTAAAAGCAATCTAAAGCAGTGCAAAGCAAAACGATGTTATAAACGTAAGGCATTAAAGATTTAGATTTATTAATGCCAAAATGCTCTATAATTTCAAAACCGTTATCCTCGTACATTCTTTTAATACTTTTAGAGGTAAAAAAACGAAGATGTGTATAATCCATCACGCCAGATTTTTGATATTTCCAATCGCCCTGAAAAATAAAACGGGTAATTACTTTATGTGAGCGAATGTTTGGAATAGAACTAATAATCACTCCGTTTTCATTCAGTTTGGTTTTAATCTTTTTTAATGCGTCTTCTGGATAGGCCAAATGTTCTAATACATCGTTTAAATAAATAGCATCAAAATAATCGTCTGGCAACAGCTCTATAGCATCTTCTAACTTCGAATTAATAACAGTATCCAGACGTTTTTCGGCCATTTTTGCTTCATCTTCCATAAACTCGATTCCCCAGGCCTCGATCTCTTTTTGCTTTTTAAGTTCTGCACTCATCGCACCCTGGCCACAGCCAACATCTAAGATTTTCTTGGCTTTGGTTGGTAATAAAGCCTGCATTTCTGGTCTGGAATCTACATAGTATTTCCCTGGTTTTTTTGAATACTCCATGTATGATTTAAAAGGTTGAAGCCTGAAATATAATCATTTTAATTCAGCTAGGATTTCTTTAAGCCTTTTTTCTAATTGTTTAGAATTATTCGAAACCTTAATAACTTTTTGATTAGGATCGATAATAAAATAGCTAGGAAACAGGCGTATATTTAAGCTGTCTAGTACAAATTTTTTGTCTAGGCGTAACATTTCTACCTGGTAATCTTTATCCTCTAAAAAATTACTTAAGGTATGTTTTTCGTTAATCGACACGTTAAGAAATTTAATATCACGATACTTATATTTTTGAGCAAGAGCTTCGATATCTGGCAGTTCAGTTTTACATTTTCCACAGGTGGTATACCAAAAATTAAGCACCAAATATTGATCCTTTAAATGGTTTATGTCATAAGACTTTCCTTTTAAAGTTTTGAGATCTAAATCTGGTAAAGACGTATTTACAAAACTAAGATTTCGCAATTCACGCTCTGCTTGTTTAGCAATATGGTCACCTATTGTTTTGATTCCATCTTCTGGAATCTCTACTAATTTGTAGAATGTAAGTTCTTTAGTAGAATTCATACGTACAATAAAATATTTGCCCGTACTTAATTTCTCTAAAAATGCCTGTTTACTTATTTCTTCGGAATTTGAATTTAATGCGTGATAATCTTTGCTAAGATCGATATAGATCTTGTTGTATTTATACCATTTTAAGAAATGGTTTTGAATGCTAGCTATTTCAACATTTGGCGTACCAAATTGCGGTGTTTTTTCCTTACAACCTGTTACGATTGCTAAAAAAGCGAACAAAAGAAGAATACTTGATTTGATGGATTGCATGATGATGATTTAATGATTTCTGTTAAGTTAAGCCTTATTTAAGTCTTTAAAATCTTAATGTAGGTTTAAAAAATACAATCTGTTGTTATAAGCGTATCCTCATTTATAATTTCTGAAATTTGTTCAAGCTCTTCAGGCATATCATCAATACAAACTTCTCTGACAAACGGATAATTTGCCAGATCAAAGTTTCCTATATAATTTGCCCAAAATTTATTTAAAACTGAACCGTTTTTAAGGATAAGTGTATTTATTATATTTTCTGAAATTTCAAGTTCTTCTAACTGCTCCAGGCAATGAAAATCGAATACTTCTGGCTCGCCACCTTCCAGATAACGCATATTTAATTTTTTAATAGAAGGCGCTTCACAAAAATTGACAATAAGAAAGCTATTTTCCATGATCATTTCTTCCAAGCTAGTGCAGCCTTCCATATAAACTTTGATAAAATGCGTAGGATATTCCCATTCTTCAGGGGCTAATTCATTATCATCAGGTCTATTGTGTGTAAGATCTAGCAGGCGTAATTTATCAAGGTAAGAAACATCTATACCGGTGTACCTGTTTGAGGATAAGTGGTTTATTTTTAATACTTCTAATTCATGCAACGCATTGAAATTATAAGGAATTTTACCTGAATAGGTGCTTAATATAAAACCATTATCTTCGCTACTGGTAATTTCTAAATACTTTAAATTCGAGAACTGTCTGATTTCTTTAATATCAACCGAATTTTGAATTAATCCATAATTAAACCCAAGAATTAAACTTTCTACGCCTTTAATTTCGCCTAATTGAATTTGTCCGTCATTATTAAGATCGATATTTCTATCGCCAACACCGTCGTTATCTGTATCTACTGCGTTGGTGTTTAACAAAGCATATCTAAAATTATAATCCTGAATTTCTATAATTTCGTCTTGATCATTATTTTGATTTGGATCACAGGAAAGCATGAAAAATATCACACTATAAATAGCAAGAGGTAATACTTTAACTGGTTTCATTAAAGATGATTTTTGATTGATGATTTTGCTGAAATAAATTCTTACAACCCTAATAAATACAGGGATTTAAGTGCTTTTAACTAGTAATTAAATTACTAATTAAAAATAGCTAAAATTATAGTATTATTTAAGGTTTTTGAAGTTAATTTATTCGGATTAAAGCTAAAAATTATTGTGCCGTAATGGGTTTTATAGCTTTGGAGTTTCGGATTAAGAAAACATACTGTAGCACATCTGTAGTATGAACTTTTGGCGACTTTGATAAAGCATCACCACCAAAAAAATTAACTTTTATACCGCTTAAGTATTTTGAAGAATGATATGGAGAGGCCTCACTGTTAAGGTTAAATAATGTTACTGAATTTGCTTTAGTGAGTACTTTTAGATCATTGATGCCTTTTACTAACATAATAGGGCCATCTTCATTTAAAATTTTTGTTTTCCCATCACTAGGAGAAGGGTATTGATCATTTTTTGGAAAATACACTTCACTATCGATATTATAGCAAACAAAGGTTTTAATCTTGTTTTTAGGATAACTTCTTTTTAGTCTTGCAGCAAAAGACCGGTGTTGGTTTTCTCCATAAGCTTCCTGTAAAACATGGGCAAACCCAAAGAAGCCATAGAATTTTTCATTTTCTATGTTTTTGTCTTTTATATTATTTTGAAAGTTTAATATCATTATAGAATCACGTGAAATTGCGGTACTTTCATCATCAAAATCTTTATCGATTCCTAAAACTGTTATTTTTTCAGTCTGTTTTAATTTATGATTGTAATCGTATAATTTAGACCATTTATTAAAGAGTTGCTTGCCAGATTGTTGCGGAATTCTTTGTTTTATATCGATTACAATTTGTTTTAATAGCACTGTGTCTTTGCTAGCTTTATTCAAAAAGCTATTCAATTTTTTAGCACGTACACTATCCATTTCAGCTAAATAGTATTTAACGCCAATAGTTTGATGAAGATGTTTAAATAATTCTAAATCTATGGATTGGGTTTCGGCAAAACCGTGATTTTCGCCTAAGAGAAAAATTTTAGAATCGTAAAAGTCTTTATTAAAGAAGTTAGTAAAATCATATTCATTACTATTATCAGAAATTACTTTATGATTAGCCTTTAAATAGGCAATATTTTCATCGTTTTTTGATCCTTTATAAACTTGATTTCTTATCCAAAATATAGATATAATAAGAAGATTCAGAATTAAAAGTACGACAAGAGTTTTTCCAACAAATTTTAAAAATTTCATCTTTTAGATATTTTGATAATTATTATAGACCAAATATCAAATGAAATTTTAAGGAGGCATTATTAATCCTACTGAACGGTAGTTTTTTATGGCTGACTTGTAAAATGAGTGTTTCTACAATGTTTAATTGGATAGAAACCATGCAATCTGAAAAATTTTACAATAGAAAAGATATCTAAAATATCGAATCTTAGGTTCGTTCTTTTTTAAATTTTGTCTAATCAATATTGAAGAATAGTTTTTGATTTTAAAATTAGCAAAACTTCAAATCAATGAAGTTTTGCTAATGTATTATTGCTAATCAAAAAAGTGATTTTATAACAACTTCCTGATTAGTAATTTTATTATGTTGGATTTAGTTTTTAAGATCTTGTTTGGCCAGCCATGCTAAAATGGCCTTGTTTGTTTCTTCTGGTTTTTCCTGCGATATCCAATGGCCACAATCTAAGCTAACTACTTCTAGATTTGTAACGACATTTTTTAAAGTTTCAGACTTCGGAATAGTATCTTTTTCTCCATAAATCATTAAAGTTGGTTGTGAAATTAGTGGTTTTATGTCTTTCATTATATGCCAGTTACGATCTAAATTTCTATACCAATTAATAGCTCCTTTAAAACCTGATTTTTTAAAAGCAGAAATGAATACCGCCAGTTCATTTTCAGTCATTATAGGATCACCCAGTGGTTTTTCAGCTTCAGCAAGATTAATCATTAACATTCCTGATATTGTAGGTTTTAACGGGAGATTTTTACGAAATAAATTCCGCAGAAATTGAGCCGTATTTTTTTCCAATATCTGGTCTGCCACACCCGGTTGTTTATTGAAATGAACAAAATAGAAGTTTGCACCAAATACTTCTTCCATAAACTCGATCCAGGGTTTTTCTCCTCTTTCCTGATACGGCAAAGCCAGATTAATAATTTTATTCACTCGGTTTGGATGCAATAAGGCAAGATTCCAAACTACATTTGCTCCCCAATCCTGCCCAACAAAAGTAGCGTCTTTATATCCAAAATAATCCAGAAGTGCCACAAGATCATTTGTTAGATTAATGATATCGTAAGCTTCTAATTCAGCAGGACGGGATGAGTTTCCATAGCCTCTTTGATTAGGAACAATAACATGATAACCCGCTTTAACCAAAGCCGGGATTTGATACCGCCAGGCATAAGCATGTTCAGGAAATCCGTGACATAATACGATGGGTTTTCCATGGTTTTGAGTACCAGCTTCAAACACTTCTAGTGAAATATCGTTAACGGGAATCATTTTAGGTGTTGTAAAATTAATTGATAATGGTGTTGTCATGCTATTTTATTTAAGGTTTACTAGACGACAAACCTAAATTGGAGCAGTGACAGCCTTATGGCAAGGGTATAATAAACTTAGTGAAATTTATCGAAATACTCCTGCAGCGTCATATTATGTGGTTCAAAATGCTCAGATAGTACTTTCATTTTCTGAATCCTGTCTGGTCTAAAAAATCGAAATTCATTTCTTAAACGGCACCAGGCAATTACATACCAGTTTTCTGTACTTAAGATAGCGAATGGTTCTATTATTCTAGTTGTAAAGCTACCATTTTGGTTGATGTAATCTATACTTACCAGCCTGTAACTGGTAAGGGCATTTTGCAGATCTGATAAATTATTACTGTTGCGTTTTTGATTTAATACTTCGTCATATTGTGTTCTATTTGCAAGAATATTTGCTTTTTCTTTGGTGGTATATCTTAAAATGGATTTTACTTTTTCAATAGCTTCAGAATAATCTTTTATAAAGGAAGCATCATTATTTCTTAAGACTAACTGTTCAGCCAAAATTAATGCGTTTGCCTGATTTTCAGTAAACATAACAGGAGGTATTTTATAGCCATCCATTAATGAATATCCTTTACCTTCTTCTGTAATTATAGGAACACCTGCGCTTTCTAAAGCCCTAATATCGCGATAAACCGTTCTTTTACTAATTTGAAATTTGTTGGACAGTTCTGCAGCGGTGATAAGATTTTTTGTTTGTAATTGAATTAGAATTGCTGTTAGCCGTGAGAGTCTATTTACTTCAGAATAGTCCATTTAAAATATTAAGTTGATGTATCGCTGGTAAGTTGAATTTCGAGAAAAAATGATTGTAAAAATAGCTTAAAAACATCGAATATCGATTAAGTATTTAGTACTAGATTTAGTTTGCAGTCATTAATTCCATCAATTGTTTTTTTGCTCCTTTCCCAGGTCGGTTGGCAAATCCGTTAACTAATTCCCCTTTTGGATTATAAATTAAGTAGTGAGGAATTGTTTTAATGTTTAAATCTTCAATCACTTTCGAGGTGCTTCCGTTCTCAATAAAATAATTTTGATGTTTTGGAATGCTATCTCTTTTTAGTGCTTTAATCCATTCTTCTTTTTTATCATTCAGGCTTAAATAAAGAAATTTAATATTCTGGTTTTTTAATTCTTTTCTAAGTTTATTAGATTCAGGCATTAGTTTTCGACATGGCGCGCACCAACTAGCCCAAAAATCGATGTAAAGCCATTTTCCTTGATTGTTTTCTAAAAGAGTTTTATAATTAAGTGTCTCGTTTTTAAGATTTGTTAAAAGCAATTCTTCAGTTTTACTAAAGTCAAGTTTATATTTTTTCTTCAGTTTATTTAGTGCTTCAATATTGGTTGTATTTTCCTGAAGTTTTTTAAAATAGGCTTCTTTGTCTTTTACTTTAAAATTGAGTCCAATTCCCTGATAGGCATCAAATAACAGGTAATTTTTTGCCGTTTGGTTAAATCGTGGATCTTTTAAAATAGAATCGAACCTTATTCTGGAGTCAATATAAAAGCCTCCCGAACTTCCATTGTTCTCTTCAATTAAGGTTAAATTGTATTGGGAAATGTTTGTAAGATAGTCTCTAAAAAATGAAAACTTCATTAAAGAATCTGTTTGTGACAAGTCGAATTCATAAATTCTTTCAAATTTTTCTGTAGCGGTTATCGTCTCATTTTGCTCGATCCACTTTTTTATATTTTTTATGCTTTTGTTTTTCTTCATAAGCATATTTAATGCATCCAAGCGATATAAATAATTAGTTTTAGAGATTATGTTATTGTCTTTTAATGAGTCTAATAGCTTAACCTCTCTTTCATAATCTTGTTTAGCCTGAATATAATATTCGATAGATTTTTGTTCAAATTTCTCTAAACTATCATTTAAAAAGAGGTTCCCAAAAATCAGAAAATGGCTGGTGTATTTATTATCGAATAGCTTTTTAAGCCGATAACTATTATAATTTAATTCTACATCATTTATAACTCTGTTTTTAATCTTTCCTTTTGGAATATTGTGCTCGTAATTGAAAATAACAGTATCGCCATTTTTTACTAAAAAAGTTTCTTTTATTGAGGTAAAGAAGTTGTTTGTTGACAATTCGAGATAATCGTGATAAGTTTCTATAGTTAGAGTATCTGGAGCATTAGGTTTTGGTGTCCAGGTTTGGATATTATTCATGTGGTCTAAATAAGTAAAGCCATTTTTGCTCCAAATAGCTTTAGGCCCTATACTATCTTTTAAGATCTTTCCTATACTATCTTGCTTTACTAAATGAACATATTTTTGGGGTGCGTTTAAAGAAATTAAAACAATGCTATTGGGTTTAGAAACTTTAGTAACAAGTTTTGTCTCTTCCTTTTTACAGGAAATAAAGATGATTATTAGCAAAGAAAATAATAGTGATGTAGATGATTTCATTTTTAATAAGTTGCCAAATGGATTTTAAATAGGCTAGGAGCGCATTGCCTTTGCTGTTTACAATTTAGCAAATATATTTTAGTTATTGCCAAATTTGGCACTAGGCTGCAAAAAACGGTCATAGTATA
>NZ_ARYN01000022.1 GCF_002094855.1 Zunongwangia atlantica 22II14-10F7 | reverse complement strand
TAGAGGTCTACCCGGAGGCAGACAGTTACACATACATTGAACTAGTTTGAAAAAATGATTTACTTATTATATCCGGAAGCGTTTTTCCTGCCGCGGCAGGCAAGCCTTTTTTTGATTTTTTAGTTTTCCTTCCGAATAGATATGTCGCTGTTGATTTCATATTGAACTGTTTTGATTTACTTCCCATAGTGCCGTATAGCTGTTATCTTTTTTGATGCTTACACGATTCAATATTTTGGATTGATTAGGACTTATAAAAGCGAGCGCAGGGAGCGGCTTATGCAGTCCGGTTCAACTCCAAAATATTGGTGTTTTGCAATCCAAAAAAAGAAGGCTAAGGTGCAATTGAAGTGAATTAAAAACCGATTAGGAAGAAACAGCACAATAGCCGGAAGGGAAACTAAATGAAAAGATGAGTATCCTATTACCTATAAACCAATACTTTAAAATTTAGGAATGCATTTTAAGATAAAATCTTTCAGGAATAAGGCTTATTGGGCATCAAATTTGTATTGCATTTTGCATAATTATAGCTAATAGCGTTCTTCCGAATTTACCCGACTCTTGTTATATTATAGTCAGTTATATACTTAAGAAGCGACTTGTAGGCTTTCTTATCCCACTATGAACTATGTGCTAACTATGTCATTAAAAGTTCAAAGCAAAATCATTCATCGAAAAATTTAAATTATAGACTCATTTTTAAAGAAACCTATCACCTACTTTATGGCTGCATTAATGCTTATGCACAAATTTCTGAAGTATACCAGATCCTAAAAGTTGAGGAATATCAAGGGAAGAGATTTACTCTAAAAGCGAAGATCTTTTATAAGAATAAAATGGAGAATGAATCCTTTGCAGTTTTATCGGCCTTTCCTATTAGGAGTCAGGCAAAGGTGATCGCTCAGTCAATCTTACAGAACATGCTGCTGTGGGCACCTCAAATAAGCTGGGCTCTATTGTAATTTCAAAAATAAATGACTGGATATTAAAATTTTAGTAATTGTAAAATGTAGCAAAAAAAACGTTTAATATAAATCGAGTTGAGCTATTATAGTCATCAAAATTGCATTAAACGCTTAATCTATTTTCGCATTTCTATAGAAATTACTGGGTAGGATTTAAGATTAATAATAATTCATACCGTTAAACAAAAAGAGATTACTAAAATACTATATCGAATCGTTAACTATCCATAAAGATTTCTTGACATGCACTCACAATCCATTATATTTCAGTTATTTTTAATCCTTTAAAATGCTTTTCTCGTTTATTTTTTGAAAGCTTTCCCTGATTTTGATTCAATAACTTAATAAGTAAATCTACTTCATGATTAGGTAAGCTAATATGATCATTAATCGCCTGTGTCATGCGATCATATTTTTTCCAGGTAATCCAGTTCTTCAGGAATAATTTTTTCAATAGTATCACCAACAAAGCTATAGAGAAACTCAGCCTGTTTGGTAAGATCGAAATACCGGTATAGATCCCTTGTTTCATTTAGTATTTCTAAATTATGATCCGTTGTTTCTTTCCATTCAATCAAACCTATTCTGGATAGAGAGAAATCTTCCAGAACATCCTGATATTCATCGATACGCTCTAAAATTGCAGATGAGACTGGAAAAATTATACCTCTTCTTGTATATCCCATTCTGGTCAGAATGTGATGAATAAGATAACGATGAATTCTACCATTACCATCAGCCAATGGATGTATAAAAACAAAACCAAATGCTATAGATGCTGCTGCTAATACAGGATCATAGTAAGAATCCTGTAACACTGTATTCGTTTGAAGTAAGCCATTAATCAAGATAGGCAAGTCATTTGCTCTGGCAGATATATGATCAGGTATTGGCGTAAAGGTTTCTCTATCATGCTCCCCATTTTCGAATCGCCATATTACGGAGCTTCTTGCTTCCTATCACAATATCTTGCAAGCGTTCAAGTTCGTCAAGACTAAGAGGTATTTTACCACATAAGCCTATAGCTCTATCCCAATTGCGAGCTCGCATATTCGGAGGGTTTTGCCTTCAATGGCAAAAGAAGCTTTGGAATCTTTCAATAATAAGAATGCAGCAGTTCTGCGTACTAAATCTTTATTTCTTTTCCCTAATCCCGTTTCAATAGCTTCAGATAAGTTCTTATTGATATACTGTACAACGAGTTTCGTTTTTCGAATCATCGGGCAATAGTCAGGTGTTCCTGGCAAATTATTTTTGATCCGGTGTCGTATAGAGTTAGTGGCTCTTACGGTGAACTGCAAAGATTCATCTACCATTGGGACATCGGTACCTCTTTTAAGATCGGGGACGTTCAATTTATCGCCTAGTAATCATTCATTTAGAAACCATGACCTTCTGGTGTATTGCTCTGTAGGTTCATCTTTCAACATACTAAGTAGGATTTCTTTCCCTAGAGTTTCAAAAAATTTCTTCAGGATATAGATCTAAGGCTTCATATTTTAAAACAAAAATCAAATGGCTTTTTAGATCATTAGCTGGTTATGTCGTTTGGCAAACACCTTCCATTCAGCTGTATCGTATCTTTGATTTCGATTAAAAGGATAGGCAATCCAAGAATTGATTGAACATGACCCATTTTACTATTGAGACTGATATTAATGCATCTTACGACAGTAAAGCTATAAGTCTGTAAAGGCTGTATAAGATTTTCAGACTATCTATCCATGGAGATTGAAATTTAAGATTAAGAAGACCAACAAACTTGAAGTCGTAGCTAATCCGATTTATATTTTACTTATTTTAGTGTTAGAACCTGTTATGATATAGAAAAAAATATTTTAGTTTTTTGGCATGAACTACAATGATAATATTATTAAAGAGATAGCGGAATTAATTGATTGCGGGCATATATGCTTTTTACATACTCAGCAAGCTTTAGTAGAATATTACCCAATAGACATTGATTTATTTTATGGTAAGTCCAACCCCTGGCAAGATATCATTGATAAGGTCGCAGGGGATCAGGAGCATTATATTCATATAGAACAAATGAGTTCCTTCCAATCTTTTAAGGCAATGGAAGATTTTGTAGCAAATAAAGTAGATTCTTTGAATTTTAGATCTTCCTTAGAGGAAACTTTGAGAAGACCCGGACCATTTCGACACTTTAAACATCAAGTGGAGCAATCAGCTTATCGTGAGTCATGGTTTGACTTTAAAAGCCAATGCAATATTGATTGGGTCAAATTACAACTGGATGATCATAAGATCTAGCACTATACAGCAAACATTATCTAAAAATTTACGTTATTCTTCTACATCCTTTCTTATATTATCGATTTGTTCCTTATGTAAGGGTTTATAAAGATATCCCCTAATTTTAGCCCCATATTTTTTGACCCTATCTAAATCCCGGGGATCAATAGAGGAGGAGGTCACGTAGATGGCGATTGGAGCCAGCTTTTCCTGAAGAACAAACCAATCAAGAAACTCCCAACCATCCATTACCGGCATATTAAGATCTAAGAAAATAATTTCCGGCAATTTTTTATTTTTTTGTAGTTCTGCGATGGCTTCTTCTCCATTTGCGAAAGTTTTGATTTGCTGCGCAAAATTTTCCATATTCAGAAGAAACTTCAACCCAAAAATAAAGACGGGATCATCGTCAATGATATACGTATGAAATGTTTTAGGCATGTTTCAAAAATATTTTAAAAGTGGTCCCTATGTTTGGCGTGCTCTCGACTTCGATTTTTCCACCCATGGCTTCAATTTGATTTTTGGTGATAAATAATCCAATTCCTCTTGCTTCTTTATGCCTATAGAAGGTTTTATACATACCAAAGAGTTTGTGACCATACTTTTCTAAATCTATTCCCAGACCATTATCTTGGATTTCCAACATCACGAAACTATCAATATACTTCGATCGAAAGCTTAATTTTGGTGCCCTATCTAGGGAGCGATATTTAATCGCATTAATTACAAAGTTAAATATAATACTTTCTAAATATGCGGAAATTACAAGGACCTTAACATCGGAAGCAACTTTATTTTCAATTTTTATCTTTGTTTCTTTGATATGCATTCATCCATTCTGGTTGATCATCCTTCCAGCTAACCACTTTCCCCTGATCATATACCCAGATTAACTTTCCATTCCGGTGTCGCATTCGAGCTTCGCTTTCATAAATCAGGCTGTGGCCATCAAAATGTTCCTGTAATAGACGTTCACATTTTTTTGCATCATCAGGATGTGCTAATTCACTCCAGGTTGATACCGAAAAAGGTTGCAATTCTTCCATGCGGTATCCTAACTCCTGAGCCCAAAACGGACTTAAGTATACCTCCCCGGTTTGAATATTCCATTCCCAAAATGCAAGTTTAGCCCTGGTTAGGAGACTTCGGATGGCAAGTATTCTCTGATCAATTTGATCCGTATTTTTTGTTTTCTGCCGTAATCCAAGGATTTGAAATGTATCCTGCTGAAAAGTGGATCCCTTAAAAGCAATGGACCTTCCTGATTTTGATAAAATCTCAATCTCCTGATGTTTTTTCTCCAGATGAGTTTTATTGATCCTATTGAGGATAGCAGGAGGAATATCCTCTTTATAGTCAAGTACATCAGCAAGTCTGGCATTGGCCCAAATTTCATTGGTCATGGAATTCAAAAGAATGATCCCATAGCCATGGTCTTGTGTAAGTTTCCCCAAATTAGAACTGCCTGATTGTCTAAAATTTTGTTTTCCATAGTTCTCATATAGATCAGGTGAAAAACTCATCTAATTATAAAAAATATCTACCACGCGAAAACCCCTATTTTTTATCATAAACCGATCTAGTAGGCTTTACCCTATACTTTCAAGACCAATTATCTCGAGTGGAGGTATATCTTGAAAAAAGATATTACCTCGTATAGGGATCTCAGGTTAATAAGAAAAGTCTTTTAAAAAATAAATACCTGAAATACCTCCAATTAGAAGCCCAAATTGCTAATTTTATTCCACAATCGAAAGAATATTTTTAGTATTTCCCTATATTTTTTCGATCAATTTTAGTAGTACTATTCTAAATATTATGGTGTTAACCCCTAAATTCGATTTCCCTTATTAATTTAAAATAAAAATTTCTATATCTGTATTTTTCACCTTTTAAACATCCAGTAATCAAAATACATAAGCTGCGTGGTCGCTTTACCTTTAACTATAAAATAAAGATCATGTACACCGGTAATTTCTTCTACTTCAGCTTTAACCAGTTTCCAACGATCATCCCCACCGGTTATAGGAACGTTTAAGGTCGCCAGTAGTTTGCCATCTTTAGCATCTGCCCGAACCTCCATAGAAACATTGTTATTATGCACACTTCCAATACGGGCGGTAATGGAACTCGGAGAAATGTCCCCAAAATCAACCGCTTTAACCTGAATATAGGCCCCATCCTTCATTGCCGTTACAAAGTTACCGACCACTTCATTCGATTTCGCTTTAAAACCTTCAGACCAAGCAATGGTTTCTGCTTCGGTTTTGCGATACGGACTCATCTCTTTTAAAGCGTCTTTAATTCCGCTGGTCATATTCATCTGCTCAATGGTCCCGTCGTCGTTAAATTTTAATTCCTGTACACAAACCGAACGGTTAAATCCGCTTCCGCCGGGCAAACCAGCGTCGTGATAAAAGAAATAAGTTTTATCTTTATAATCTATAATTCCTGGATGATTGGTAAAACTCCCCCCTTCGGTTGGCATTAATTTACCCTGATATGTCCAGGGGCCGTTAATACTTTTACTGGTAGAATATCCAATATGTTCAGGGATTGGTCCGGCCGCAAAAAACAGATAATATCTATCATTGTTTTTATAAACCCAGGGACCTTCTTCATAAGTAGTGGGTCGTCTCTCGTCATTTTCGCCTTCCCTTTTTCCAAAAGCTTCAATGCTGTGTGGGATTTGTTTGATTTCCCCTTCCGTAGAGATCATATCTTCATTGAGCTTCACAAAATAACATACAGGATTTCCCCAAAACATATAAGCCTGCCCATCATCATCAATAAAAACGGCAGGGTCTATATCGGCATTACTCTCAGAAACCAGCGGCTTGCCAAGAGGATCGATAAACGGTCCATACGGACTGTTGGCCACAGCAACTCCAATACCATTTTGATTGTTACGATCGGTGATGGGAACGTACAGGTAAAATTTACCATGGCGCTCAATTGCAGCAGGTGCCCAGGCATTTTTTAATGCCCAATCAAAATCTTTATATTCCAAAACTGCACCATGATCGGTCCAGTTTACCATATCTTCTGTGGTATACAGCCGCCAGTCATCCATCGTAAACCAGGTTGAATTATCCTCGTCATGACTGGTATAGAGGTACACTTTACCATCGTGAACCATAGGGGCAGGATCGGCCGTATAAGCAGTTTGTATAATAGGGTTTTGTGCTTCCAGAAATGAAATCCCAAAAACGCTAAACAGAAACAATACATTAAATGAACGTCTCATAAATTGCTTAATTTTTAATTACGAATCCGCCTTTAGGCTGAATCTCTACGGAAATCTTTCCGCTAGAAGGAATCTTTATTTCTTTAGAAAAACTTTCTTTTTTCTTATCATCAGAAAATAAGTTTACGGTTTTTCCTGCAAGCATAGGAAGTTGCAGTTTTATTTTTTTTACGCTTTTTTCAGCATTCACTCCAGCCACATACCAGGTTTCGTCGTGCCGTCTTGCCAAAACTGCAAATTTTCCAGGGTAGCCGTCAATAAAAACGGTTTCATCCCAGGTAGTTGGTAATTCTTTTAAAAAATCCAGTTCGAATTCAGGAACATCTTCCAGGTTATTTGGAGTTAAGGCAAACATTTGTACAGGATTCTGAAACAAAACTCCCGTCGCCAATTGAAAAGCATCGGTAGTTAATCGCTCCTGGCCTTCTTTATTTCCTTTATTAAGATATTTATTCAGTAATATTCCGCCAAATTCCATACTGGCAACAGCATTTCTGCTAAACGGATGCATAGAAGCATAGAACGCCTCTTTGTTTCTCACATCCTGAGAAAAGATAAGCATTTCTGAAGCAAGAACAGCCTCACTTCCTACAAAATTAGGATACATTTTCTCCCATCCTCTGGGAAGGGTCGCTCCATGAAAAATGACCATTAATCCGTAATCATTAGCATCTGAAAGTATATTTTCATAAAGCTTCATGGTTTCCTGTTTGTCCCCTCCAAAAAAGTCGACTTTTAGTCCTTTAACTCCCGCTTTCTTCAGCCATTTCATTTCCTTTTTTCGGGCTATGGAAGTATTCATCTTGTTTAGTGGAGTCATAAAAGCGTCATTAGCAACTCCGTTAGAATTATACCACAGAAAAACATCTACACCTTTAGATTCGGCATAATCAATAAGTTCTTCCATTTTTTCGTAACCTATTCGTTCGTCCCACCAGGCATCTATAAGAATATATTCAAAATCCATTGCCCCTGCCAGATCGATATATTTTATCTGATCCTCATAATTCATGCTGTTATCCTGCCAAACAATCCAGCTCCAGCTTCCCTTACCATATTTATAATCCTGGGAAGGTTCGTAAAGCTGATCTACCACATCGTAAGGAATGGTCGTCTCCACAATAGGTTTTAATGTTTCCCCAACCGTAATGGTTCTCCAGGGTGTATGTCCCGGCAAGCCTATCTGAGCGCCCGTACTACCAAAACCGTTATTTTGGGCAGGATCTGGATATGCTACGCTGTAAATTCCATCTTTAAAACTGCTTAAATGCGAGGCCGTATAAAGACTGCTAACACCGGTTTCTGAAAGTAAAACCCATCCATTTTCCCCAATCTTAAAAAGGCTTGGAAAAACATAACCAGTTTCAGATGTATTGCTTTCAAGCTGGGCATCGGCTGAATAGCCACTTTCGTAGCTAGGCGCCGTTCTGGCAAAGCCTCCCATAGATTGCATCATTGGCGACAAAAACGAAGTACTCTCTGCCGGAAAATTATATCCTGTTAACTCTTTTTCCACCACACAGGCCCGGGTATCGCCCCATTTAGGTAATTGATACCTAAAGGCGATATCATTATTGCTTACCTGAAAATATATAGCAATTTCCTGCTCTTTAGCATTTGCAAAAAAAACTGTAAGCGTATTCGCCTTATAGGAAACCTGAGATTGCTTTATTTTTTCCATGCTGTATTCTGAACTGGTTGTGCCGTTAGAAGACTTTAGCAATTTCATTTCTGAAGTAAAATCGCCCTCGTTAGTCACCAATCCAAGTGGAGATTTTCCCAATATGGCCTTTTTATTGTAAATCACGCTGTAAAATGGTTTTCCGTTTTCAACCTCTACCGTAACTTCCAGTTTACCGTCTGGACTGTTGATTGATGCTTTTTCCTGAGCAACCATCAAAGTAGTTAAAAACATACACCAAATCAGGCTAAATATTTTCATAGTATTCTTTATTTATTTTTGAAATTCCCAGTAATCCAGATGAAATAATTCACCGCTTTTTCCTTTAAAAACGAAGAAAATATCGTGAATTCCTCTTACTTTTTCTATATCTGAATTATATATTTTGCAACTATCATATGCTTTATCGATTTTGCTGGTTCCTATCAATCTTCCTTCTTTAGAATCAAGACGTATTTCTATGCTTCCTCCTGAAAAAGACTGTGCTGAAACATTGAATTTTGAGGCTCCATCTTTAAAATCTGCTCCCGTCACCATAATATAATCACCATCGTTAATCGAGGTGACATAAATCATATCCTGTTCTTTTTTAGTTTTAACGCCTTCGCTCCACGCCATAGTTTCTGCTTCTGTTCTTCGGAAAGGATTCAGGTTTTCTATTTGATCAGGACCTTTATCATTCCAGTAAGGAATTTTCTGAATGGTTCCATCTTCATTATATTTCATTTCAGCAGCATCTACAGAACGTCTTTCATAAAAGGTTGAAGTCTTGCTTTTAAGAATATCATAACTGTGACCAAATGCATACGATTTCCCTTTATATTCGATAATCCCGGGATGATTTCCCCTTGTTTTCTCGGTTGCATCCATAATCATCCCTTTGTATTCCCAGGGACCTTGGGGCGAGTCACTCATGGCGTAACCTAAACCTTCTGGGCAACAGGTAGAAGCATAAGCCATATAATAATGGTCATCATGTTTCCAAACCCATGGGCCTTCCTGGTAATTATCTGGTTTTGAATTGATTTTTATAACATCTCCTTCAATAGAGATCATATCTTTATTTAACTTCACATAATAAACATCAGGATTTCCCCAGTAAAGGTAGGCCTGCCCGTCGTCATCGATAAACGGAGAAGGATCTATATCATTCCAGATATGATCGGTATCAATTAGTCGTTTTCCCAGGGGGTCCTTAAATGGACCATAAGGACTATCGGAAACTAAAACTCCAATACCGCTGCCGTGCATAGGGCAATAAAGATAGAATTTACCGTCTCTTTCTATGCTCTGTACAGCCCATGCGCCATTATCCTGCGGCGCCCAACTAAAATCTTTTAGGGAAGCTACCGCTCCATGTTCTGTCCAATTTACCATATCTGTAGAGGTGTACAACAGCCAATCCAACATTTTAAAGCCTTCTGCATCATCTTCGTCATGCGAAGTATAGAGAAAAATAGTATCGTTATACACCATTGGTGCAGGATCTGCGGTGTATTTGGTTTGAACGATTGGTTTTTGAGCTGTGGCTGTAGTAACCAAAATGATAGCAAATACAGTCACAGCATTATTCAATATGCTCAAAATTTTCAATTTAATATAAGATTAATTTGGTGTAGCATCATTGGCAGAAGTGGCATAAAGCCCAACCATCGCACCTGTAAAACCTCCAGCCACATCTGTAGAAAGAATATCCCCGGATACTTTCCCACCCAGGTTTTGATACTGCTCTCCATCAAGCGCATAGCTAAATTCGTACTCATCTCCGTTAGCCTGTACTTTTAGAGAAAAAGGATTATCCAGATCAATTTTCTTGCTTGCTATAATTTTAGATTCACCGTTTTCGGTTCTTTCCAAAAGCAGGTAATAATCCTTGTCTTTTCGGGTAATCCCGAAGGCATAATTAAAACGCTCATTCTGGTAACAGGTTATTCCGGCCATATCTTCAGCAGACTTAGGTTTGTACTTCATCTTAGTCATAAAGCTAAAGTTTTTATGCATCTGGCGATGGAACAAGGTAGACGTTGGAGCCAGTTCATTAATATTTGTCGCGAAAGGTTCAAGCTGAAGTCCGTCTTTAGTTTTTTTCATAAAAGCTTCTCTTGGACCTCGTAGGCCTATCCATCGATAATCCAGGGTATCTGCCTGGAAATCGTCTGTAAAAGTGAAGTTCCCATTAGGGAAAAATCCATCTTTCCCGGTGTGGTTCTCTACACCTGCTGGCATTTCAAGTTTTGGTTCCATAGGTACCAGTCCTTTTTCAAAAACCGGAAATTTTCCTGACCAGTCCACAGGTAAAATAAAAGTTTCTCTTCCGGTAGTTACCTGCCCTGCTTCATTTGGTCGAATGGCAAGGAAAACACCGTAATATTTATCATTTGGTCCTTTAACAATATCGGCATGCCCAGCCCAGTCTACCATATTCTCACGGTCTTTGGGAAAATAACGCTGGGTTAAAATAGGATTACTTGGTGCAGGCTCATAAGGCCCTTTTGGGTTGTCACTTACAAAAATAACTTCGCTATGCCAGTCACCGGTACCACCTTCAGCACACATTAAATAGTAAAGTCCGTCTTTTTTATAGACATGCGGTGCTTCTATCCAGATGGGTTTATCTTCAAGATCTACCCCGCCGTTTACGATAACCTTATCGGTTCCTTCAACAATCTGATCTTTTTCTACATCGTATTCCCAGATTTTAATCACTCGGTGTCCCTGATAAAGTGCTTTTTCTGGCGCATCGTTGTGTACCACATAAGCTTTACCATCATCATCAAAGAAAATAGATGGATCGATCCCGGCAAAATTTAGTTTGTAAGGTTCGCTCCAGCCCTTCATAGGGTCTTTGGTTTTTACCACGATATTTCCTGCTCCACCGGCAAAGGCTGTCGTGATCATATAAAAAGTATCGTTATTTTCATTGTAAGTGATTCCCGGTGCATAAACTCCCTGACTTATTCCGGTATCATGAACGTCCAGCTGGGAAGTTCGGTCTAATACGTGCCCAATCTGTGTCCAGTTTACCAGATCATTAGAATGGAAAATAGGTACCCCCGGGAACATGGCAAAAGAGGAACAAACCATATAATAATCATCTCCTTTGCGGGAAATGGCAGGATCTGGATAGGTTCCCTGAAGTATCGGATTATAGAATTCTCCTTCTTTTAGTGGATATTTCTTATAAACCTCATCCTCACCTTTGTAAGTAGCACTTAAAAAAACCGGTTCGTTAGTTGCTCTTTTGGGTTTTGGTTCATTATCATTTTTATTTCCTGAAAATGAGAACAGCAGTAAGGTCATTAAAATAAGTGCGGGGCTGTACTTGTAAAATGGTGATTTAAATGGTTTTTTCATGCTCTCGAGTTCTTGTATTAATTTAATTATAAACTTTTGTACTTGTATTTCTTTTATTTAAATAATAATTGGGCGTACTGATGTAAACATCTGCGCCAGGTAAGCCATTCGTGTGCCGTTTCTGGTGACTCATAAAACGTATAGTTGATCCCTTTCTTTTCTGCCATTTCCCTAAAATCGCCTACAGTTTTAAAAAACACTTCGGGCTCCCTGGTACCAAGCCCAAGCCAAAGTACTTTGAGCTTTTCATTGACCTTATCGGCATCGTTAAAAGCACCGTTCAGAAATGTTTCAGGATCAATTTTTTCATTCCCGGGATAATTTGATGTTCCACTGAAACCACCGTAGTAGGCAAACAGATCCAAATTATTCATTATGATTCTCATCGTCTGATTGGCACCCATGGAAAGTCCGGCAATGGCACGATCTTCCCTGCTGGATTTTGTTCTGAATTTTTTATCGATATTAGGGATAACCTCTTCGATAAGGACTTCTTCAAAAGAAGATTTTGGATAGCCATTCTTAGCAATTTGCATTGCTTCCGGTTTGTAGGCATAGCCATTATCCATAACCACAATCATCTTTTTAGCTTTACCAGAAGCGATAAGATTGTCCAGAATTAGATTGGTATGTCCCTGAGAAGCCCATCCGGTTTCATCTTCATAGCTGCCATGCTGAAGATAAAGTACCGGGTAACGCTTTTCTGAATTTTCAAAATATCTGGGTGGCAGGTACACAAAATTGCGGCGCCAGTCCTTAGTGATTTCAGAAAAATAAATATTTTCAGTAATACTGCAATGTGCTACATCTTTCATCGCATAAAACCCCATATCGTGAGCGGGAATTTCAATACCACTGCCCCATCGGCCCGCCCCGTAATAATATTTTGAACCGGGATCTGGAACAGACGCACCATCGATATTCAGCTGATAATAATGAAACCCTTCGTCTTGCGGAGCAGATTCTCCCGTCCAAACTCCTTCTTCGTTCTTTTCGAGGTCATATTTTACCCCGCCAATATCAAGTTGCACTTTATGGGCCTGCGGAGCTTCAATGCAGACTCTTACGCGACCTTCAGCGTTTACTTTCGGAAATTCTCTTCCCGGCTGATTTACCGAGGATGCTTGAAAATCTTCTTTTACCTTATCATTAGTTTGTGCTGAAACCGATAAAGAAAAAATGCCAAGCAAAATGACTATTATGAGTTGCATTGGATTCATATCTTCTAGTTGAATAATAAAGGTGCCAGTTTATGCAAACTGCGTCGCCAGGTTTGGAATTCGTGGGCTGTACCTTCAGAAATATAGCTAATCGCATTAAATCCGGCAGCCTTAAGTTCTTCTACTGAATTTTTAACTGCTTCGGGACGTTCTTTACTTCCGCAGCTAATAAAAACAAGTTTCAGATCTTTATGATTTTGTAAATCTTTAGGTGAATAGGTACCGCCACTTAAAAGGGCATAATGAGAAAATACTTCTGGTTTGTTCAAAGTGATCATTTTGGTTTCCATACCGCCCATAGAAAGACCGGCCATGGCGCGATGTTCTTCATCGGCGATGGTACGGAAGTTTTGATCTACATAAGGAATAAGTTCATCTACCAAAACGGTTTGAAAATGTTTAATATCGAAGTCTTTTAATCCGCCCCATTTAATTTCATTGGTCATTCCGTATGTCATTACGATTAGGAAAGGTGCTGTTTTCCCTTCCGCAATAAGATTATCCATAATAAGATTGGCGTGTCCCTGGTTGCTCCATGCGGTCTCATCTTCACCCCAGCCATGCTGTAGGTATAAAACTGGATATTTTTTATCTGTATGTTCGAGATATCCGGGAGGAGTATACACAAAAGCGCGACGTGAAGTATTGGTGCTTGGTGATGGAAAAAGAATTTGCTGAACACGACCGTGAGGAACATTTTTTAAAGCATAAAATTCCTTATCCTGCGCTGGAATTTCAATACCGCTTTCCCAACGAACCGAGCCGTAATAATTTTTTGCGCCCGGATCGTTAAAGGTACCTCCGTCTACATTTACGTGATAATAATGGAAACCTTCGTCCATAGGTCCTGCCGTAGTTCCCATCCAGACTCCTTCTTTGTTTTTTTCGAGTTTGGTACCTCCCTGGCCGCCTAATCCCAAGCTCACCCGAACACTGTCGGCCGCGGGAGCTACAATTCTGAAACGGGCATAACCCTGAGAGTTCACCTGGGGATATTCTTGACCAGGCTGATTTTTAGAAGAAGGCTTAAAGTCTTCTTTAATTTCCTGCTGCGGGTTTTGTGAGAAGCCGGAATAACAAAGCAGGATAGCCACAAAAACTAACATCTTATGTTTCATAATTTGCTTATTGGTTTTTAAATAAAAGAGGGGCAAACATATATAAATCGTGTCTCCATACCGGCCAGGCATGGCCGCCAGGATATTCATTGTAAGTATAATCGATATTCATTTTATCGAATTTTGACATCATTTTTTTACCATTTTTATAGGCGATATCCTCTTTTCCACCTTCGGAAATATAAAAATGATCAAGATCTTTATTGATCTTATCTGCGTTTTCACTCATATAGCTATACTGCGCCTCGGCAATCCCGTTATTGTTGCCAATCCAACCTGAACTGAAAACACCAAGCGATGAAAAATGATCGGTGTTTGGGATACCTGCATAAAGTGTCTGGATACCACCCATCGATAAACCGGCCAATGCTCTGCTGTCTGCATCGTCGATAACGCGATATTCTTCCTGAACATGAGGGATCAGTCCCTTAAGTAATTCATTTTCGAACATTTTCAATCCGTTTTCATCAAAGGCTGAAACCGGCATATTCCCGTCTGGCATAATTACCAGCATAGGTTTTGCTTTTCCTTCTGCTATAAGATTATCAAGAATCAGATTGGTTTTTCCCTGCTGTGCCCAGCCACGTTCGTCTTCACCACCGCCATGATATAAATAAAGGGCAGGATATTCTTTATCGGTATTGTTATCATAACCAGGTGGGGTGTAAACATAAAAAGTTCTCCAGCTGTTTAATAACGGTGAGAAATACTGCTCCATTCTAACATCACCATGAGGAACATTTTTTAAAGCATAATACTCATCCCCGGCAAACGGAACTTCTATCCCGCTGGCCATTTTTCCCATTCCGTAAAAAGTTTCACTATTAGGATCGGCCACGGGAACATCATCAATAAGAATAGAATAATAATGAAAGCCTTCAGTTAGTGAATCTGTTGTAACTTTCCAGATCCCGTCTTTATTTTTATCCATATCGTATTTACGCCCCAAATCTACTTTCACGTCTCTGGCTTCTGGAGCTTTTACCTGAAAAACTGCACGCCCATTAGGTAAAATCTGCGGATATTGAGCGTTGCCTACATTGGTGGAAGCGGGTTTTCCTAACAGACTGTAATCGTTGAATTTCGATTGATCTACCGGTTTAAATATCATTTTGGCAAACATGTAGAGTCCGTTTTTCCATACTTTAAAATCGTGTACACCGGGTTCGATATAATAAATATGGGGTACGTCATTTTTCACCAGATATTCATGGGTTCGCTCGCTAAAGCGCAATAAGTTATCGTTGTTACCACACGAAATCCATAAAAGATTTAATTTTTCGCGGGCTTTGTCTGGATCGGGAACCAGCTCTTTTGGCGTTTTGGTATTTGGCGCTGAAGAAAAAGCGCCTACCCAGGAAAAAGTATCGAGATTTCCAAGCCCAAAATTCAAAGTTTGTCCGCCACCCATGGAAAGACCAGCTATCGCCCGGTTTTCCCGATCTTTCTTCACAGGAAATTTTTTTTCTATATAAGGAATAAGATCTTTTAGCAAATCTTTTTCAAAATTGGCAAAAGCAGCAACTTTGGTACTATCGAATATATTTCCAAGGGCGCGGTCGTCTTTCATTGCCCTTCCGTTAGGCATCACCACGATCATAGGCTCAGCTTTTCCGTCAGCATACAAATTATCGAGAATCACCTGCGGATTCCCACCACGTAGCCATTCTTTTTCATCGCCACCAATACCGTGCAATAAATAAAGCACCGGATACTTCTTATTTTCTGAATAGTTAGGCGGAGTATAAATTAGTGCTTTTCGTGTAGTTCCAACGGTTTTCGATTTATAACTGATACTTTCCAGCTTTCCGTGGGCAATATTGTCTCTTTTCTGGTCAAAACCTTTTGGCGCTTCTTTTTCCAGTCCTTCAAAACCTTTCGCCTCCAGCATTTTTTCGGCATAACGTCTTCCTAGCTTTCTATAACCTTCAGCCGTAAAATGCAGATGATCGTTCACGGCTGTACACCCTTCAGAAGAAACCACATAAGCGTTAGGAATAACTTCAGGAAGCTTCGCAATAATATCATTCATGCTGGCGCATGAGCCTCCTTCTTCTTTGCTAACCATTTCACCAGTGAGTAAAGGTGTTTTTTTGGGATCTAGTTTTAGATCTTTAATCAGGTTATCATAAACTCCTTTTACTTTTTGTGGCCAAAGAGTATCACCGGTATTCGATTCGCCCTGATGCAACAGGATTCCTTTAATCACCCCTCTTTTTTTACCAGTTTTAGCCATTTCGACAAGCCTTTTATAGGGGTTACCGTCGTATTCCTTAACCATATTCTTAAGCCATCCCGGTGCCGAATCTACATACGACTTATAATTTTCTTTATCGAAAAGCTCGATTTTACAACCGCCAACGGCAACATTTATAATTCCCACCTTAATAGTATCTGGAAGGGTTGCTACCATCTCTCTACCAAAATAATCTGTGGGAGTCAACCCGGTATTACATCTACACAGTGGCGGTTTGGCCGTATACCACTCTCCTTTTTTACGATCCAGATCTGGGCAATCTACTGCCGATAAAACTTTAAAGCGCTCACTAATAGCTAGGGTATCCTGAGGTTCAATTTTGGCGTGCCCCTCCATATTAGACTGACCGAAAGCCAGATAAATATGAAAATTGGGATCCTGTGCCCTGGCGCTAAACGCCAGAATCAGCAGAGAAAAAAGTAAAAATCTTCTGGTTTTCATATTAGTGAATTTTTAATTCTGTTTTTTTAAGCTGTTTGTCATCTGAAGAATTTCCGTAGAAAATATCATAAACGCCCGGCATTACTTTCATGGTTTGTGCTTTGTTATCATAAAATTCAAAAGAATTTGATGGCAGGTTGATCGTTACATTTTTTGTTTCATTTGGCTTTAGATTTACCCTATTAAATCCTTTTAAGGTTTTAATAGGGCCTTCTTCAAGACCTTGTTTATGAATATACACCTGTACAATTTCTACACCTTCAGTTTCCCCTTCATTACTAACCGGAATGGTAATATTAACCGATGAAGAAGTATCTATTTCGGTTTTCTCAAGCTGGCCGTTACCAATTTTGAAACTGGTATAACTAAGACCATGTCCAAAGGGGAAAAGTGGTTCCTCTTTCATAAACCTATAAGTACGCCCGTTCATGGAATAATCTTCAAAATCTGGAAGTTGAGTGGTATCTTTATAAAAAGTTACGGGTAATTTTCCTGAAGGATTATAATCCCCAAAAAGCACATCGGCTACCGCCTGCCCACCAGATTCCCCGCCGTACCATGACTGTAAAATAGCATCGCAAGTGGTGGTTTCTGGCACCAGACCTATGGCTGAACCGGAGTTATTCACAAAAACCACTTTTTTCCCTGCCTCCTTTAGCGCTTTTAAACAGTTTCGTTGTACTGAAGGAAGTGCTATGTCTGTACGGTCACCACCTCTAAATCCTGGATAGGAAACGGGCATTTCTTCTCCTTCAAGTTTGGTTGAAAGTCCGCCGACAAAGATTACGGTTTCAATGCCCTCTAGTTTATTAAGAAGATCCTTATAATTTACGGGAATTTCTTTTCCAAAATTGAATTCTAAATTCGCCTGCCAGTTATTTAGCTGTGCATAATGAATTTCGATTGTATACTTTTTCCCTTTTTCAACTTTATACGGAAGTTTAGAAGGCAATGTGCGCCAGTTATTGTAGGTACTTAAGGATTCTCCGTTTACAAAAAGTTCAAAATGACCTGTAGCGCCAAAATTGAAAATAATTTCCTGATCTTTTTCGGGAATGTATTCTGTCACAAACTTCCCGGAAAAACCTTCAAGTTTAACACCAGATGCAAATTCGTGTTGCCCCGCGGTGGTAAGTTTTATGGGATTTACAATTTGGTGGGTAGCCACTACTTCCCCGCTATAATCTGGAGTATTCCAATAGGTAGCTTTAAAACCCGGTTTTCCCTCATAAGAAATTTTAGAAAAATAACTTTGTGTAACCTTATCTTCTACCAGGTCGCAGGCTTTATTGTAAACAATGTTATTTTCCTCAACTTTTGAAGCAATTCCGTCCAATATCGTTATCGTTCTCACCGGTGTACCGTTATAATTTCCCCAAAGCATTGGTGCATCATCGGCATTGGGTCCTATCACCGCGATTTTATCCTGAGTTTTGCTAAGCGGAAGAATACTATTTTTATTTTGAAGAAGTGTCATGGATTCCCTGGCCATTTTTAAAGCCAGCTGACGGTGTTCTTCGTTATTGATTATCGATGCAGGAATCTGGGCATAAGGAACAATCTCATCGGGATCCATTTCACCAAGTTCAAAACGGCCAATCAATACTCTTTTTACACTCCTGTTGATATCTTCTTCTTTTACCAGACCTTTTTCTACAGCTTCTGGTAATAATTTATAATTATGATTATCCCACTGGCATTCTACATCTGTACCGGCCAGAACAGCTTTTGCTGCGGCGTGCACCGCATCTGATGATACATTATGTGAGGTATAAAAATCCTGTATGGCACCACAATCTGAAACCACAAGATGCTCAAAACCCCATTTTTCCCGTAATATTTGCTGAAGTAGCTGATCATTGCCGCAACAGGGCTCATCGTCTAAACGCTGGTAAGCGCACATTACCTGGCGCACATTGGCATCCTTTACCAACACTTTAAAAGCCGGTAGATAGGTTTCCCAGAGATCTCGTTGGGATACGTTATTTAGATTAAGTTCATGACGGCTCCACTCTGGCCCCGAATGGACCGCATAATGTTTAGCACAAGCCAGTAATTTCTTGTATTTCCTATCTTCTGGCCCCTGTAATCCTTTCACGACCTGAACTCCCATTCTTGACGTCAGGTATGGATCTTCGCCATAAGTTTCCTGCCCGCGTCCCCAACGCGGGTCTCTAAAAATGTTGACATTGGGTGTCCACACCGAAAGGCTCAGGAAACGTTTATTCTCTTCTCCGTTACGCAGTGCTTCGTGGTATTTAGCACGGACTTCATCTGAAGTTGCATCAAAAACCTGATACACCAGTTTATCATCAAAAGATGCTGCCATCCCTACCGGCTCGGGAAAAACCGTAACATCATCGTTATTGGCAAAACCATGTAAAGCTTCACTCCACCAGTTAAACTTTTTAATTCCTAAACGGGGAATTGCTTCAGAAACATCAAACATCAAAGAGGCTTTCTCTTCTAATGTTAATCGGTTCACTAAATCTTCGGCACGTTCTTCCGGACTTAAATTAGGATTTTGATAAGGCTTTTGCTGGGCAGAAACCAACATCCCAATAAGCATAAAAGCTACAAAAACAAGACTAGTTTTTAGTCTAATATTATTCATTGTTCGCAAGTTTTATGATATATTCTTTTCCTGCTTCAGTCGCCAGATCATACTCATAGACCGCTTGTAATTCAGGAGCTTTTATAGTTGCTTCTGAAGAGATGAGTGGCTCTTTAGTCTGGGGAAGTTTAAAAAGCGGATTAGGATTTATACCGGTAGCTTTTTTTAATCCATCACCGGAAAGCGGATAATAGGAACGTAATCTACAATTTCCACCGATGGCTGAAATGATCTTCACTTTAACTGGTTTGTTTTCCTCCCAGGCGATATCGATTTCAAAATTACCCCTGGCTTTTAATCCTTTTACTTCTCCTTTATTCCATGTAGAAGGAAGCGCCGGTAAAATATGAACCGCGCCATCCTGACTTTGTAACAGCATTTCGGCAATTCCTGCAGTGCACCCAAAATTTCCATCGATCTGAAATGGTGGATGCGCATCGAAAAGATTGGGATACGTTCCTCCATGCTCACCATGGTCTGCCTGCCTGCTTGGGGTTAACTGATCGTGAATAAGTGCCAGCGCATGGTCACCGTCCAAAAGACGCGCCCATAAATTCACTTTCCAACCCATAGACCATCCGGTAGATTCGTCACCTCGAGACAGTAAAGAATTTTTCGCGGCTACAAATAATTTTGGAGTACGATAAGGAGAAATAAGATTAGAAGGAAAAAGTCCGTATAAATGCGAAACATGACGATGTTTATCGTCCTGCCGATCCCAGTCTTTCATCCATTCCTGTAATTGTCCCCACCTGCCAATGTGCATAGGGGGAAGATTTGGAATCGTATTTTTAATACTGTCGGTAAATTTTTTATCCTTATTTAAAATTAGGGAAGCTTCCAGAATGTTTGAAAAAACATCATACACTATCTGGTTTCCCATGGTCGTCCCTGCAGCCAGACTTGTACCTTCAGGATGTCCATTTTCGGGAGAATTAGAAGGATTGACCACCATCCATTTATTAATGGGTTCTTGTTGTAGGATATCTTTGTAAAATAATGCGGCGCCTTCTAAAACAGGATAGACTTCTTTTAAAAATTCGGTATCACCTGTAAACAAATAATGTTGCCATAAGTGCTGACTCAGCCAACCTCCACCATGTGGCCATAACCCATAAAAAGGCGGATCTACAACTCCGGAAATTCTCCAGATATCAGTATTGTGGTGCATGTTCCATCCCCGGGCATGATACATTTTTTCAGCCGACTCGTTCCCGGTTTCAGAAATATCCTTAATTAAACCAAAAAGGGGTTTATGCATTTCTGAAAGGTTAGTCACCTCTGCAGGCCAGTAATTCATTTCGGTATTGATATTTACCGTGTATTTACTGTCCCAGGGGGCATTGATTTCTTTATTCCAGATCCCCTGAAGAGTGGCAGGTTGTGTCCCAGGTAACGAGCTAGAAATTAAAAGATAGCGCCCAAACTGAAAATATAGTGCGATAAGCTGCGGATCGTGATTTTCATTAAATTCCCGAAGCCGAATGTTCGTTGGCTTCTTTATAGCTTCTGAAGTTCCCAAATCGAGTTGTACCCTGTTAAAGTATTCCTCATACCTGGCAATGTGGGTCTTTAGAGACTTATCAAATTCATTTTTATACGCCGAGTTTAATAATCTAACGGCCTTGCTTTCTGCATCTTCCGAAAGATCTTTATAGTTTTTAAAATTAGTAGCGATAGAAATGTAGATTGTGGCACGGTTAGCTCCTGTGATTTTTAAGCTATTATCTGTGGCTACAATTTTTCCCCCTTCGATTTTAGGTTTTGCGATTGCAATAAATTTTACTTTCCCCTTTTTATTTTCCTGATCTGAGGAAGTACCCGAAAGCCACACGGCATCATTTTTAATCCTAACGGCGTGTTTTTTTTGCGGACTTTCCAGTCTCATTTCAAAAGAGATGGCGCCTGGTTTGCTAGCTGTGAGCTCTAGCATGATCACGTCGTCTGTAAAAGAGGAGATGATACGGCGCTTATATTTAACGTCACCAATTTTATAAGTAACCGCGCTAAGGGCTTTACTGATATCTAAATCGCGATGATAGTCCTGAACAGCATCTGACTTAGGGAAATTAAGAATTAGATTGCCTACCGTCTGGTAGCTCATTCCACTGTTATTATCATTTTTAAAAAGGTATTTATCTGCTAACTGCTGCCCCTTCTGATAGTCTTCTTTAAAAATGGTCTGCCTGATTTCCTGCAGGTGCTCCTTACTTAGCGTCACCACATTATTTCCGGGCTCCCCGGCCCAAACAGTTTCTTCATTTAATTGAATAGTCTCGGTAGATGTTCTGCCAAAAATCATTGCTCCCAAACGGCCATTCCCCACCGGCAACGCTTCCTCCCAAACTTTAGCAGACTCATCGTAATTTAATGTCATGAGAGAGTTTTGATAAGAATAAGTTTTTGATATCCCATAAATTATAATAATTGCAGAAATCCAGTATTTATACCTCATATCTGTCTTCATAAATAGTCCCCTTAAATAGTATCACATTTTATAAATCTGAAAATCTTGATTTACAAAACTTTTTTCCATCCGATGAAACAATAAATTGACTGCTTTTTTACCATACACCGATGTATCTTGATCGATTGTGAGTACCCTGTTCAGAGAACATTCTTGCTGGATCCTACTACTAAATGCAATAATTGTAATGTCCTCCGGAATTCTATAGCCCCACTTCAAAACACTTTGATAGACTTGATGAGTTAATGATTCATCAGAAAGTATAATTCCGTTAATATTTAAGGACTCAATTTTAGTCTTAAACGTCTTGTGATCATCCTCCTTATGGAATTCTAAGAAATGACTTTGGACTCTGTTCTGCTTTATAGCCTTTAGATAACCTTGCTTTTTCAACTCATCTAAAGCTGTTCCCCGGCCTCTGGTTATAAACAAAGTATTAGTTTTTCCCGACCTAATTAAATCTAAAGTTGCCCTTTCTGTTAAGAATGAATTATTTATATCTAACTGGTCACAATCCATTTCTGGGATAATTCGGTCGAAAATAATTAAAGGTATTTTCTTATTTAAAATTTGTTTTAGATGATCTGTTTTTTTGTAAATCTGCGTCTCAATAGTTGGAACTATAATAATTCCATCTATTCTTTTCTGAATCAGGTATTCCACATTTTGTTTTTCCAATTCTTGAGATTCTTCCGAGAAAAGAGCTATTACAGTATAACTCAACTTGTTGGATTGAGCCGTTATAGCTTCTAAGGCTTTTACATAAAATGTCCTTGTTATTTTTGGGAGAATAACACCTATAGTTCTACTTCGCTGAGGGCTTAAACCGTATGCATTTTCGTTTGGGCTATAATTATAAGTTGCGGCCATTTTCCTTACCCTTTCTTTTATGGTAACACTTATTTCATCACTATCATTGAGGGATTTAGAAATGGTGCCTTTCGACAGATTCAAAATCGCCGATAGCTTTGTAAGGGTTAATGATTCATCCATTAGGAAACAACTGTTTACTTTAAAATCCATCCAAGAACAAGGGACATCTTATGATTAAATGCTGTAAAAATTTTGAATATCTACTAATTACTTTTAGTAAAGCAAATATCGCTAGTACTAGAAATATTAGATATCCTTTCTTCTTTCAAAAATATATGTTGAGTATAAAAACTAAATTAATGGATTAGGTATAAAAATAAATGCCCTCATGTAACAATAACTTTCAAGCCTGTTACATTTTAAGAATAAAATTTATAAAGGTCTTAGTAGTATTAATCACCAGAGTCCAGTATCAATATATTAGATCGACGACACCTTAAAGAGTAAATTATTCTCGACTTATTCTATAGCTACTTCTAGAAGTTTAGGACTTCAAAACCTGCCTGTTTATTTATTAGTAACCATTATTCTGGTCTCCACTGTTAATATTATCGTTCGTATTTAATTCAACTTCAGGGATAGGGAAAAGGTTATGGATACCTTCCTGATAGCCGTATTGGCTTAATTCCTGTTCTGCTAGACCCCATCTTACCAAATCCGGAAAACGTACTTGTTCTCCAGCCAATTCTACTCTTCTTTCATGGACTATAGCATCAAAAACTTCTTCCTGACTAAGTCCATCTGCTAACAATGGCATATCTACACGATCTCTTACCTCATTAATATAATCTATTGCCTGATCCTGATTTCCCAGCTCGTTACTCGCTTCAGCCATCATCAATAATACATCGGCATATCGAATTACATTCATATTGATACCAGATTGTAGATTTTCATTGGTTCTTTTATAATAATTTTGATATTTTCTCCAACCTGCAGGTCTATCTAGTGGGATCTCCTCAATAAGACCACCGGCATAAGTATCTCCCACAACATAAAAACTTTCATCAAAACGAGGATCGTTTTCTTCAAATTCAGCCCTCAATTCATCCGATGGATATGCATTAAACCAATCAAACAAACCATAAGACTGACCTCTCAAACTTGATTCGTTTCCTCCTTCACCATTTACATCAGAATTCCAAAAAGCACCGTTGGGCATAGACTCATCATACTCAACCGCAAAAATCGCCTCGGGACCATGTTCTGTTTCTGCTTTAAAATTGTCATAATAATTATCGGCTAATGCATAATTCCCATATACATTTTCAAAAGCCTGCATGGCCTCTGCATAATTTTCACGATATAAATATACCTTTCCAAGTAATGCATAGGCTGCACCGCGGGTAGCTCTTCCGTTTTCTTCTTCAGCTTTGGGCAACAAGGTCTGGGAAGCATCCTTTAAATCGGTGATAATTTGTGCATAGACTTCTTCTGCAGCCGTTCTTGGAAATCCCTTACCTTCCTCTGGAATAGTGGTAATTAACGGTACATCTCCAAATCTTGTCACTAAATTGAAATAATATAGCGCACGAAGAAATTTGGCTTCGCCTATGTATTTATCTTTCACTTCCTGACTTAAAAGTGAATTTGGAATTTCATTAATTCTATCTGAGTTGGCAATTACAAAATTGGCTTTATTAACTCCTCTAAATTCACTATCCCAAAACGCTCTCACCAATTCTGAACTCGCATCAAAAGAAAAATCCAAGAATATAATTTTATTGGCCTCCTGCTGTATATTAGCTGCATTATCATGAGCCATATTATCCATCATATAGTAATAATTTCTACTATATGAACCGATAGTTTGCAGACTGGCATATACTGCATTTACTGAGGCCCTTACCTGCGCTTCATTCTTAAAAAATGTTTCAGGAGAAAGTTGTGTCGGATTGTTCTGCTCTAATTGGTCTGTATCACAAGAAATCCAAAATAAAACAGAAATAAATATTACTGTAATTTTATATGTTTTCATCATAACTTTAATTTTTAAAATGCAACTTGAAGACCAATTTGAACAGATTTTGGTTGAGGGTAATTACCGCGGTCTATACCAAGCTCGAAATTGTCTCTTGCTGCTCCATTATTAAGTGAAATACGTCCAATTTCTGGATCAAGGCCAGAATAATCTGTTAAGGTCAATAAATTCTGCCCACTTAAATAGACTCTAAATTTTGAAAATGTATCATTGAATAATTCTGAAGGAAAAGAATATCCTATTACTAAGTTTCTTAATCTGGAGTAGGAACCGTCTTCAACATATCGATCTGAAGCGTTCGTGTTTTGAGTGGCTCCTAGTGCTCTGGGAATACTATTGGAGGTACCCGGACCAGTCCACCTATTTAATACCTGGGTGCCGGCATTAAATGTTCTTGTCATTCCTTCTAAATCGTAAATATTGGTGTTAAATACATCATTACCTATCGAACCATTTACAAATAAATTCAAGTCAAAGTTTTTATAATTCGCACTAAAATTAAATCCATAAGTAAAATCAGGATATGGATTTCCTATTTTCATTTTATCGTCGGAATTAATTTGGCCATCATTATTTAGATCGACATAACGAACATCACCAGGCTTAACAGCGGTTTGGTTTGGATTAGCCGTTAATACTTCATCAATTTCCTCTTGTGTCTGGTATATTCCGTCAGTTTTATATCCATAAAAATAAAATAGCGGCTCCCCTACAGATATTCGTGATACAAATTCTCCTTCAAAATTGGCTCCCGGTATTGCAGGAACTCCACCAAGCGATATCACTTCATTTTTACTAGTTCCAAAATTAAGATTAGCAGACCATGTAAAATCACCATCATAATCATTATACCCTAAGTTGGCTTCTAAACCATGAGTTTTAACAGAGCCAACATTTTCAGTAATAACCGGATCATTATAACCTAAAGAGTATGCTAATGGACGATCAATTAAAAGATCATCACTTTTGTTATTATAATATTCGAAGGAAAGTGTAAACTGATTGTTATTAATTCCTACATCTAAACCTACATTTCTCATCTCAGTTTCTTCCCATTTTAAATCAGCATTTCCCAAACCATTCGCTGTAGTTCCCTGAACCGGACTACCGGCAATTGGATAGATAAAATTAGTAAGTAGGGTTGAACTATATCGATAATCTCCTATATTATCGTTTCCGGTAGTTCCCCAACTACCACGAAGTTTTAAGTTGTTAAATATGGAACCATCCATAAAACGCTCTCTGCCCAAGTTCCATCCAGCAGATACAGAGGTAAACCATCCCCATCTGTTACTTTTACCAAATCTTGAAGATGCATCTCTTCTAAGCGCGAATGCAAGGAGATACTTCTTATCGTAATTATAGTTTAACCTTCCCAAGTAACCGATACGCACATACTCTGCAGAGCTTGAACCGAGATTGGCTCCTTCTAAAGACAATTGTTCTACTTCATCTGAAATTTCATTTCTACTACTGGCATTGATAGACTCATTTTTAATCGTTTGCTGCTCAGACAGTAATAGAAATTCAATATTGTGGTTTTCTAAAAAAGAATCTTTATAGGTTAAGCTATTGGTATAGGTTAGGGATTGATATATTCCTGTATTTTTGGTTATCTGCGCATAAGGAGTACTATTTGTAGATGTTTCATCATCGTTATAAGAAGGAATAAAGTTGGTATTTTTAAAGTTACTGTAATCCAGACCTACCTGAGATTTAAACTTTATTTTATCGAAAAACTCATATTCTGCAAAAAGGCTTCCTATGACATTAACAGAGCTATTACTTGCGTTCCCTATGCTTTGAACTCGTACCGGGTTTTCTGCATCCTGACCATCAATAGAACTACTGGGCCCCTGAAAACCTCCTAAGTTATCTGGATTATAAACAGGTAGATAAGGAGCAATTTTAATAGCATGTTCTATAATCGAACGTCCTCCACTATCTCTTTCAGGGTTTTGTTCATCAAAAGAAACACCTAAAGTTTCTCCTATAGTTAAATTGCCAAAAGTGAAATTACTGTTGGCTCTAAAATTGAATCTTTCATATCCCGTTTCAATCATAGCACCTTCCTGCTCTAGATAACCTCCGGAAAACCGATAGTTGCTATTTTCGTTCCCTCCAGAAAGCGCTAAATTATAGCTCTGCATAAGACCGGCTCTAAAAATTTCATCTTGCCAGTCTGTATCATTATTTATAAAATCTGTATATTGAGAATCTGAAACCCTTGGAGGTGTAGCATCTAATTCGTCCAAATATTGTATATACTGTTGAGTATTTAATACGTTATACCGAGAACTTATAAAATTAACCCCCGAGTAAGCATCAAAGTTCAGAGATGCTTTTTGAGTGCCTTTACCTTTTTTGGTCGTAATTAGAACCACACCATTGGAACCTTTAGAGCCATATACCGCTGTGGTTGCAGCATCCTTTAACACCTGAATATTTTCTATATCATTCGGATTTAGATCTCCCATCCCAGAAGCAATAATACCATCAATAACATATAGAGGGCTATTGTTATTAGGCGTTCCCAAACCTCTAATACTCACTACAGGCGAATTTCCTGGTGCACCGCTATTTACTACGTTTACTCCGGGAGCTCTTCCCTGTAGTGCCTGATCTGCCGTTGCTACTGGAACACTGGCAATCTCCTCCGAATCAATAGAAGAAATGGCGCCTGTCACTTCCGAACGATTTTGAGTACCATATCCAACCACAACAACGTCCTCTAACGATTGCGTATCAGATTCTAAAGTAACATTAATTTCAGTCTTGGAATTCAACGGAATTTCCTGTGTTTTATAACTTAAGTAGCTAAATACAAGTACAGATCCTTTAGGTATATCTTCAAGCACATATGTACCATCAAAATCTGTGGTAACACCCTGCGTTGTCCCTTTCACAATAACGTTCACACCAGGTAACGGACCAGCATTGTCTTCAACTATTCCGGATACCGTTACAATGCCATCCTGTGCAAGACCTAACTGACAGAAAAACAAAAACATCAGAAAATTAAATTTTAATAAATATTTCCCCATAATAAAAATTTTAAATGGTTAGAATCACGAAATCGATTGCTTTAATAATTAAAAAAAAATAGATTTACAAGCGCAACTAATAGTTTTAATGACTACAAGTTTAATAATTTAAAAATTAATTATCAAATAAAACCATCTTTTACTGATAAAAAATAATTTTAAACTATAAAAAATGATGTATTATTAAATCATCAAAAGAGTTCATCTATATAGATAGCAATAAAATTCTAAAAATTTATGCAATCGATTTCATAAATTCTTCTTTCTATCTATACCTCAATAGTAGAAAGTAATCTTTGGGAAAAAACTAAAATGGTTGCTAATACCGGTGATATTATGCTCATGCCTGGCCAATCCAAATGTTGAGCTTAGTCCTTAAAACCTTTTACAATTATAAAATTGAAAAATAAATGGATGATTCGTATTAATAATTTTTTTGAAGCCTGTACTAAAGGAAATATATACGCTATTATTAATCTTTACGATCAAAGCCTCGTTTGGGCTGAAGGCATGACTAACAAAGTGTAGTGTTTGGCTTTACGTCTCATAATTTCTAAGTAACAACTTACAATAATATTCATTCAACTCTATGTCCAGTCTAATATAGTAATTCCAACCTTCAAGAAGTATATTAAAGCTTCTATAAGAATGAATAAAGCTTTTATCGAATGCACTACAAAAAATATTGATCATAGTATAAATTTTGTTTTCAATCCTAATTTCAACTATTTTTAAAACCAAAGCAGGTAGTTTTGAGACAAACTGCCGTTGGTTGCAATAATTCAAGATATATGAAATTAAAAATTTTTAGCATAATAATATTTTGCCTAATACTACAGGGTTGTAATAAGGAAAGACCAGAGTCAAAGTACTATCAAAATGAATTCACAGGTGAAATTCTAAGCAAAGTAGAATTTGATGAACTAAATATGAAATTAATTCCTGATACAACTAAAGAAAGAGTGTCACTTAGATTTCGATTTACAAAAATGACCGAAAAAGGTGATTCTTTAATTCAATCATTTAAATATTAAGGATAGGAAAAAAGTATATAAAGCGATCAGCTGATTTTAAAAAAATTGGAATGCAAATAGAGCCGCATAAATTCAACCTACTGAATGGAAATTCTATAACAATTGGAGGAAAAACTGAAAAACCAATATTTATAAATCTATGGTTCAAATCTTGCCGAGGATGTATAGAAGAAATGCTGTAAGCTTCCCTTAAAAGCGAACTGTTTAAAAGTATAATATTTTGCTTAATTTTAAACAGTAATTATGAAGAAGAGTAAATATTCACCACAACAAATCGCCAAGATTTTAAAGGAATTTGATAATGGCAAAACGGCCGCTGAGATCAGCCGGGAGTACAAAATCAGCACAGCTGCTTTTTACAAGTGGCGGGAACGCTATGGCGGTATGAACGGTAAAGAACTCAAGCGTTTAAAAGACCTTGAGGAAGAAAATCGAAGGCTCAAGCAGATGTATGCCAATTTATCGCTGGATCATCAGATGGCCAAAGAGATTATTGAAAACCTGCCTGCCGGCAGGCAGGAAAGCTTTAAAGCCCTGCCGTAAACGAGCTATCACAAAAGAACTTATTCATTACGGTATTAGTAGGGCATGCCGTGTTTTGAATATGAGTAAGAGTGTTTATTGCTACAGTCCTTTGCCGAAGAACGATACTGCGATCGAAACAGCTTTACAACAAAAGGCTGAAGAACACTCGGAAGAGGGCTTTTGGATGGCTTATGAACGATTACGCCATGAAGGTAAGCCTTGGAACCATAAACGGGTGTACCGGGTCTATAAAAAACTTGGTTTAAGTTTAAGAAGAAAGGTAAAAAAGCGATTACCGGCCAGAGTCAAAGAACCTTTGGAAGTTCCATTGGCTCTCAATGGTAGTTGGAGTATTGATTTTGTTACTGATGTTTTAGAGAATAAAAGACGCTTCCGCGGCCTAACAGTTATTGATGATTATAACCGGGAAGCATTACATATAGAAATTGATTTTTCATTGCCCAGCAAGCGTGTCATTTGGGTATTAAACCATTTAATTAATCGCAGGGGAAAACCTCAAAAAATAAGGATGGATAATGGTCCTGAATTTGTAGCTAAGATCGCCTCGGAGTGGAGTCAGATGCAAGGCATCATTTTTCAGTATATCCAACCCGGAAAGCCGACACAAAATGCATTTATTGAAAGCTTTAATGGAAGTTACCGAAGAGGAGTGCTCAATAAGTATATCTTTGAAGATCTAAACCAAGTCAGGGAACAAACCCAAACTTGGATGGAAGATTATAATAACGTCCGGCCACATGATGCCTTAGGAAAAATGGCACCTGTAGCCTATGCAGAATTTCTTAGTTCTGGCGGTACCGCCAGAACTATGAAAAACAGTAATTTTAGACAATCAGGCAGTTCTAATTAGGGGAAGCTTACAGGAACTTTGACTGAATTCTTCTGATACACTCATTAGGTTTAATATCTTTTATTTCTTCTTGTTTCTGGAGATCACTCATAAGTCTTCTTCATTTTTATTGAATGTTCATTTAAAGGTATAAAGTGATTATGGGATTATATGTCAGAGGTTTGTGAAATTATTTTTGAATTTAAACTAAATCGATCGAAAGATTTTTTAGAATGTTTATTCAATAATGGATGTGATTAAACAGAAGAGTTATTTTTGGAGTATTAGAATAAATTTGAAGCTTGTGTCATAGAGTTAATAATCTATCTAGTATTAATTCTTGTATGCAGAAAATAAAACCTATTCATCCAATCATTGGTGGAACAAAATAGGAAAAAGCATCCATAGGATAGCTACCTATGGAGGCTGTCGACCAAACTAACTTATAGGTTACTAATTTGCGGACCTATACACTTTTAAAGATATCTAATTACAAGCGTTTAAACCCCAATATAATGTTAAAATATTAATATAATGTAAATTAAAGCAATTTAAATTAAATTAATCGTAATTAAATTGCGTTTTTCAGCAATTGATTCTTAAGTTGATAAAAAGAGGAATGTACGGGCAGTGATCGAGATATAAATATTCATATGCTTGATAAATCATCAAGAATTGATATTACTTCTTTCCAAGATGGCGCTTATCAGACTGTCTCTATCCAACTTATCATAATTAGTGATTCCTAGGTTTCTTGCATTAATCTTAAGCCCTTCGTCAGAATAGGATTTAATATTAGATTCCTTGGAGTATTCTTTATTTTGTGATATTATCTTAGCTTTTTGGTTATTGAATCCGTTTTTACGTAGAATGACATACTGTTCATCATCCATTTTTTTGTTCTTGTCTCTTTTCATAGCAATGTTTTCACTAGATTTATTTAAATTATTTAAATTATTGATTTTATGATTGTCATTTTTTGATCCCGAGGTAAAGGAGGAATTCGATTAAATTTGAATCATAGACTTATAATCCATTTTATAGTAATATTAAATAAAGGTTGATAAGTGTTCTGTTTAACTAAATGCTGTTATCAATTTTCCGGAACATTGATAGCTCTTGAAAAAAACAAAATTAGTATTATTATATCTGTTATCTGCGTGAATTCTCCTATAAAGAGTTCTTAGAAAAAAGTGTAACCAGGTTTAATCAGTAACTCAAACCGGTTGAACCTGATTACATCAATTAACATACAAGAGGATTATTTACTAAATTTTCTAATGGATCTAAAATGTCTTTTTTTCTTATGAGAATTTGTTCATTTATAGAATCACTCTTATCAGAGGTAACGCTTAAGCTTGCCAAAGTTTCTAAATCAGCAGAAAACTTTTTTTCCTGACTAAGACAATGCTCTAGAAAAGCTGATGTGTTTGACAGTTGAAATTTTCTAAATTGAAGTACTAAATGTTCATATGAGGGGAATTGTTTTTCAATTTGATAAAGATTTATCAGGGTTCGACTTGTCTGGCGATGTATGCTAGCAAAAGTTCTAAAACTATTACGGTAAAATAACTTTTTACTTTCATTAGCAATCTTTTCATAAAGGAAGCTGGTTTGGACAAGCCTTCTGTAGATCTCTTTAGACCTCCAACGTAATACTTTATCAGATTCGATTTCAGTTGAAGAATGATATCCTCCTAGAATTAAAAATTTTTGTTTTCTATCTTCAAAACAGAAATAACTTATGCGTATTTGACCTAGGTTAGAATTTGATTCAGAAATGAATTTTCCATCTTTGTTAAAACCTCCTTCTGAACATTCAGCTATACCGGAGATTAAACAATCTTTAAGTTTAAAAATTTTTTGCTTTTCATCAGTAGTAAGATGATATTTTTTTTCAAGTCTTTCTATTACAGAAGTTATACTAAAATTTCCGGAATTTTTTTGAGTTTTTGATATGGTCTTCATTGTCATCTTCATTTTTTGGTCTTTGTAAAATTACTTATATCCAAAAAAATAAAAACAGCAATGAATTATAAATTTCTGTAAATAATTAGGTAAACATTTGTTAAGTTAAATACAAAAAATTTTTAAGTTCGACGTTTAGTTAGGGTTTTCATAATAGCGTTTATCAAAAAGAATTAAATAAGTAAAGGTTTTTTAATGTTTTAAAGCTATAAATTCCATTTCCATTCTTTTACTTCCGGAAGATCAATCCCATGTTCCTCAATGTAGTTACGATGCTTAATTAACATATCCTTCATCTTTTCTTTAAGATAATCATATTGAGATCCCGATTTTGGAATAAAATTAAGGACGTCCTGAACCAGATGAAATCGATCCAGTTTATTAAGAACTGTCATATCAAACGGAGTAGTAATAGTTCCTTCTTCCTGATATCCTCGTACATGAAAGTTCAAATGGTTGTTACGTTTATAAGTAAGTCTGTGAATTAACCAGGGATAAGCATGGAAAGCGAATATAACCGGTTTATCTTTGGTAAATAGTGCATCAAAATCGGAATCGGATAAACCATGTGGATGCTCATTGGTCGATTGCAATTTCATAAGGTCGACTACATTTATGACACGAATCTTAATTTCCTGAATTTCTTTGCGAAGAATAGATACTGCGGCCAATGTTTCTAGCGTTGGTATATCACCGGCGCAAGCCATTACCAGATCTGTACTATCTTGCTGATCATTACTAGCCCATTCCCAAATACCAATACCTTTTTTGCAATGTAATTCGGCTTGATCCATAGATAGCCATTGTGGTGAAGGGTGTTTTCCCGCAACCATGACATTGACATAATGTTTACTTTCTAAACAATGTTTCAATATTAGTAAAAGACAATTAGCATCAGGCGGAAGATATACACGAATAATTGAAGCTTTTTTATTGATCACGTGGTCTATAAAACCAGGGTCTTGATGCGTAAAACCATTGTGATCCTGTCTCCAGACATGTGAAGATAACAATATATTCAATGATGCTAATCGACGACGCCATGGTAATTCTTTTGTTACTTTCAACCATTTTGCATGTTGATTAAACATGGAATCAATAATATGTATAAAAGCTTCATATGAGGTGAAAAGTCCGTGTCTTCCGGTAAGCAAATAGCCTTCAAGCCAGCCTTCACATAGGTGCTCGCTTAATATTTCCATGGCCCGTCCTTCCGGGGCCAAAAATTCATCTGTGTTTTTGGTTTGTGCATTCCATTGCCGATTGGTAGTTTCGAAGACCTCATTAAGTCTATTAGATAAAATTTCATCTGGGCCAAAGAGTCTAAAGTTTTTCTCATCTGAATTGATTTTCATAACTTCTTTTAGGAATGCACCAGCACTTCGAGTATCTCCTGGACCAATATCACCATGAGAATTAACTTTAACAGCGAAATCCTTTACACTAGGGAGCTTTAGGTCTTTTAATAAAAGTCCCCCATTAGTATGAGGATTCATTCCCATCCGGTTGCATGCCTTTGGTGCTAATTGCTGGTACTCTTTTTTAAGAGTGCCTTCATCATCAAAGAGCTGATCTACTTGATAACTTCGCAACCATTTCTCCAGCTGTTGAAAATGGTCTTCGTTATTAATTGGATCAGATATTGGTACTTGGTGGGAGCGAAAATGATTTTCTACAGGCTTATCATCAATATATTTTGGACCAGTCCAACCTTTTGGTGTTTTTAAAATTATCATGGGCCAGACAGGACGTTTGGAATCAGTTTGAGTTGCTTTTGCTTTTATCTCTTGAATATCTACGATCGCATTTTCCAAAGCAAATGCCATGTCTTCATGTACTTTCAAGGGCTCATCACCTGCGACGATATAGGGTTTCCAACCGTAACCTTCCATAAGTTTTATGAGTTCTTCTTGGGGAATTCTTGCAAGAAGCGCTGGGTTGGCTATTTTATAACCATTTAGATGGAGTATTGGTAAAACTACTCCGTCGGTTTCCGGATTTATAAATTTATTGGAATGCCAAGAGGTGGCCAAAGCACCAGTTTCCGCCTCACCGTCACCAACGACACAAGTAGCAATCAAATTGGGGTTGTCTAAAACTGCACCAAAGCTATGCGCAAGTGAATAGCCTAATTCACCTCCTTCATGAAAGGATCCCGGGCATTCTGGAGAAACATGGCTGGGAATACCTCCAGGAAATGAAAATTGCTTAAAGAGTTTCTTTAATCCCTTTTCATCCTGGGTGATTTCTGGGTAAATTTCGGAATAGCTGCCCTCTAAGTAAGTATTACCAACTAAAGCCGGTCCGCCATGACCTGGACCGGAAACGTATACCATATCTAATTCGTATTTTTTAATGATTCGGTTGAGATGGGTATATATAAAATTCTGACCAGGAGTTGTTCCCCAGTGTCCCAGTCTCATAAGTTTGATATCTTTTTTAGCTAAAGGTCGTTTAAGCAATGGGTTATTTCGCAAATAAATCTGTCCGACTGAGAGATAATTAGCTGCGCGCCAGTAGCCATGCATAAGTTGTATTGTTTGGGAATTAATATCGGAAGTATTAGGTGTAATATTAGAAAGAATCATAGTTGGAGTTGGAATTGGAAATAAATTTAAGAAGGGAAAAATGTTCTAAAAACATATCATTAAAAGTCATTAGTAAAATTTAGTAAAATAAAGAAAAAGACGATATCTCCCATAGGTAAGACGCTAACTGTTATTAAAACAGTTATTCATTTTTTTTCTAAGTATTATGCCGACTTTTCTATGAATTTATAATTTTTTATTAAATAAAAACTAAAAATATTTTTGATTAACTTTAGTTTATGAAAGTGAAATTAATTAATAGTTAAATAAAAATTAATCTATCTAATCTAGCCACTATTTATGAATTTTCCGTTTTTAAAGAACCTATGGAGATTTACAAAAGTAAACAGTCCGGTACTGGAGCGTAAAGAAATCATAGATACAGATCTAATCTATCACTTTAACAATGATACTCAGATATATATTGAATCTCTGAAAGAATATGATCAAATTGAATTTCTAAAAACAGTGGGGTATATGGATCAGACCTACTGGTTTTATGATGAGCTTGCAGGTAAGCATTTCGGGTTAGGAATACGATCGCGACAAGGACATAATCAATTATTACTACGTTTTTTTACCGATCATATAGAAATAAAGAATGGAGATATGTTCTCGTTGTTCTTTAAAGACAATACCGGGCTTTCCTTTCTCATCGAGAATACTCCAAAAAGAAAGGATAAATACAATATTAGTTATTACCAATGCGAATTAAATTTCAATGAAATGGATCTAGAAAAATTATCATCACATTCTGTCGTAGGTTGGTGCTATTATCAACCCGGTATGCCATTAAAAAAATCACCTTTTGAGTTAGAGGATCAGTCCATTTTACAACATATCTTCCAATGTTTTAAGGAATGTCTTGATAAAAGCCCTTTTTAAATCTTATAGGGTATAACGACCGCCGGTAATCTCAATTGTTGCTCCCGAAGTGTAGCTACTATCTTCTGAAGCCAGCATAACATATGCCGGAGCTAACTCTGCAGGTTGTCCTGGGCGCTCCAGAGGTGTTTGCTTACCAAAGTTTTTAACCTTTTCTTCAGGCATAGTTGCCGGAATGAGTGGTGTCCATATTGGTCCAGGGGCTACAGCATTCACTCGTATTCCCTTATCCGCCCATAGCTGTGCCATACTTGCGGTAAAGTTTTTAATGGCTCCTTTGGTTGCTGCATAGGGAACCAAATTATCACTAGGGCTATAAGCATTTACGGAAGTTGTATTGATAATATTACTTCCTGGCTTTAAATGTGGTTCTGCTGCTTTACAAAGGTAAAAAGGAGCATGGATATTAGTTCTAAACGTCTTATCCCATTCCTCTGCTGATATTTCCTGCAGGCTGGTTCTTGACATCTGAAAGGCTGCATTATTTACGATTACATCTATCTGGCCATAAGTATCCAGAGTTTTCTCTATAATATGAATACAATGTTTTTCTTCCTGAATATCGCCATCAATTAAAAGCACTTCCCCATTTTTACTTTTGATTACTTTTGCAGTTTCTTCGGCATCTTGATGTTCATTTAAATAAGAAATAACCACCTTAGCTCCTTCGAGAGCAAAAGCGTAGGTAACAGCTCGACCAATACCTGAATCTCCTCCTGTGATGATAGCCACTTTATCTTTTAGTTTATTGTTTGCTCTATAAGTATCCTCGCCGTAATCAGGAAGTGGATTCATTTGATATTCATCACCAGGCTCATTTTGTAAAGGAGTCTCGAAAGGTGGTTGTGGATATTTTGTTCTTGGATCTTTCATAATTAAATTTTTACTCTAAGTTAAAACAGGAATAATCAGGCTAAGGTTAAAAACTTCAAAATTGACATATATTTAAAAGAATATTGCTGATTTCTAAAGATTCCATTAAAGTCAATTGTTAAATTAGAATAATTATGAAGTAAAATTAGCATTTATGAATGCTATTACTATCACTATGAATAATAATGCAACATATGTGTTAAACCGCATATAAAGAGTATTTAAACTGTTCTTAATACATTTTCTAGCGGCACTTCTTCGCCCTAATTTAGAATAAAAAGAAATCAAAAATGATAACAACCAACCACAAATCCGACCTGCAAGATCCCATTTATCCAGATACTGAAAATCCACTGAACATTGATCAAATTTATCAATCATTTCAGGAATTTATAGTAAGCAAAGATCATCCTTGCATAATGGCTAAGACGGTTTTCAGCATGGATAATATTCGCTTAAAGGTGTATAAAAACCTTGGAAACCTTGAACAAAGTAAACAGCTCTATAAAGATCTGAAGACCTATATTGAAAATTATGATTTTAATTCTAATCAATTCGAAACTTTCATAGCTGTTTTTCCAACAAGTCTAAAATACAATGAACTTCAATTTGAGGAGCAGTTATGGGTGCAACTCAATCAATTAAATACCATTGATGAATATGACTGGAACCCTAGTGTAACCAGTAATCCTACTGATAAAAATTTTAGTTTTAGTATTGCTGGTAAAGCTTTTTATATTGTAGGATTACATCCTAATAGCTCCCGTAAGGCAAGACAAAGTCCATATGTTGCACTGGCCTTTAATTTACATTGGCAATTTGAAAAATTACGTACCATGGGAACCTTCGAACGTGTTCGAAACACTATTCGTAAACGGGATAAGAAAAAATCAGGAAGCATTAATCCTATGCTTGAAGATTTTGGAGCTCATAGTGAAGCTCGTCAATACAGTGGTCGTAAGGTTTCTGAAAAATGGGAATGTCCTTTTAAACACTAAAATTTAATTATGCAGACGATTTCAAAACAATCTGGAGTAGGTTTTATCCTAAAACAAGGGGAATATCTAAAAGTAAGCGGCCCTAAAGGACAGCAAGTAAGTGATATGGTACTATTTAATAAAAACGATAAAAGAGAAAAAATATCAAGCGGAAAAACCTTAGATTTTGAAGAGTCCATCCTAATTAGCAAGGACAACTTTCTTTGGAGCAATCGTAGTAACAAAATGATGAAGATCATCGAAGACACTAATGGGCGTAACGACTTTTTACTGGCGCCTTGTAGTCCCGAGACCTTTAAAATTATGTATAATAAGGAAGATTATCACCCCAGCTGTTTCGAAAATTTATATACTAATTTAGCAAAATTCGATATCGAGCCGGATGAAATTCCAACAGCCTTCAATATTTTTATGAATGTTCAATTTGAAAAAAATGGTAAAATAATCGTAGATCCACCTTTTAATACTCCTGAAGACTACGTGCTTTTTGAAGCTAAAATGGATTTGATCGTAGGTCTGACAGCTTGCTCTGCAGAGGATAGCAACGGCGGTAGTTTTAAAGAAATTCAATATGAAATCTTTAAGGAACTCCCGTAATTAAGAATGTTACCTAAGGCGTATTAAAAATCGAAAAAATAAGATTAAAATCAAAAAAGAACCAATAGCGAAAAACGGAATTGTTAGTACCCCTGGCAAGATTTGAATCGTAGAAGCCATAGCAATAGCATAACTTAAAATAAGAAAAGCTATTAAGAGCTTCTGTTTAGAGCTATTAATTAATTTCATGGTAGGTTAGATTTGGTTTCACCAAGTTATAATACTTTAACCAACTAAACAACAGATTGTTATAACTATCTTGTTTTGCGTTAATAAAGCTGCGTATTTTGATAAAATCAATAAATTTTATGGGATAACGAATAGAAATCAAATTATTAAAACTTAAAGACCAGAATGATGATGAAAGAAAGAAATGAGAACGGTAAAAAAGTAAGCAACACTCAGGAAATAAGTATATCTGATTGCTTACATAAGATAAATTCTAAATTCGAATTGAATGAACAAGAAACAAAAAAATTATATGATCTTAAAAAAGCAATAATCTCTAGAGTTTATTTAACTGAGGAAGGTAGTTTTAATTCAGAAAATGGTGATTTTGTTTCCGAAATTATTCCGGGAAATGGAAAAGTTTGTATCAAATATTTTTATAAACTCCCCTACCCTGAGTTTTTAATTCTGAAAAAAATTGAACCGTCAGAAAAAGTAAATAGTTTAAACTCGATCTATAATCAGCTCGAAGAAAACATTTTGTTTTTTGAAGAAGCAAAAAAAGCCTCAAAGAGAATGATTTTTAAAAGACTATTCGAAAATCATAAAACTCTGGCGCTATATACCATTGAAGATCTGAATAAAACCTTCAATAGATCCATATTACATCGAAAAACCGATGAAAAAGCACTTGCCGATCGCTTACACTTCCTGCAGAAAAAAGGCAGAAACTATGTTTTAAACAAAGCGATGTACCTTGAGAACAAATTGGCGGAGGCCATAAGCGCTAAACTAGTACAGTGCGCAATAAAAAGTAAGAGGCAAAAATTAGAATCTATTAATATCGAATTGAAGCAAAATATAGCTGAACTTAGAAAGTTTCAAAATACAGTTTTGCTTCGTTAATGGGCTTGAAAAATATAAATAATCATAAATCCCTGTTATTGAAATTAGTTAATAACAGGGATTTTTTATAGCTATCAAATTGGGTTACGAGGAAAAATTTCAAAATGACTTGTATTTTCCTTTATCACTTCTAACTTGCTGGGTCTAGAGGCTCTTGCGTGGTTCACAGCTTTCTGATATGCCTCATCATAGTCATCGATATGTTTAAATTCAGCCTTATCTTTATTTTCAGAAGATAGCACCCAGGTTTTTTCTTCCTGATTATAATAAAGTTGAAACTGCTTTTGTTGCAGTAATTGATGATTTCTCTTCAATAAATAATATATTATTTTACCGTCGCTGTAATTCCCGTCGGGATAACTCATAGGCAATAAAGCGAAAAACACATAATACAAAGAGAAATATAGGAATTGATAGGTGAAAATTGTTTCTACAATGATCTGGTTTGAAACTAAATAAATCAACACAAAACTAGAAAGAATATTTGCGATAATCCCACCAGAATAAATCAACAAATTTCTCCATCTACTTTTGTCTTCGATATTTTCGAAGTAACAATAACCATAGTAGAAATAATATTTTCTTATTTCGAAAAACCGCGCATTAAAAATTATTTTACCAGAGCCTATAATTATTTTCACCTGTTTTGCGCCCAGAATCTTGGCTATCAAAAGATGGCCAATTTCGTGTACTAAGGAAACCACAGGAAGTATTATAAAAAAGGCTACAAATAATTTAGGTATGTCCCAAAATTCTATCATTCTCGATTATTTTTTACAAAATTAAGCTTACAGATCTGCGGAAGGTTACGTATTAACTCTTTTTAAGTCAGCAGTTAACGAGAATTTTAGCTTTTCCACAAGATATATAAGGTTCGAATTAAATGAAAACTTAGACGAGAAATTATTTCAATTAAAAGAAGATGAATGGTATTGCACTTTATTTGCTAAATAAGACTTAAAAGAATGGCTTTTCGCCTGAATAAATTTCAACTAGATATCAAATCTTTTATCTTTAAAATAAACTTGAACGAATGCTATTTTTTGCCCTGGGTGCCATATTATATATTTTCACGGTTAACGATATTTTAAAAACCACCTTATCCATGGAAGGCGGTGGTTTTTTGACCAACAACTTCTCTAAACTGCTATGGAAAATAAGTTTTCTAATTTCTGGTAAAAACGGAAATTCAAAACTACTAGGTAAAACTGGATATCTAATCTTAACAGGGATAATTATTTTTTGGGTAGCATTATTATGGACAAGTCTTTCTCTAATTTTAATTGCAGATCCAGAAAGTATAATAAGCAGTTCTGATAAAACTCCGATACAGGGAATCGAAAAATTATATTTTGCAGGCTATACACTTTCTACTTTGGGAAGTGGAGAATATATTCCAGGCACAGATTTTTGGCGTATAATCACTAATATTTTTTCTTTTACTGGTCTTGTTCTTCTAACAATGTCTGTCACCTATTTTGTTCCGCTTTTACAAGCAGTTATCGAACAGCAGAAATTAGCGGTCCAAATAAGCGGATATGGTGGTAATCCACAGGAAATGATCATTAACTCCTACGATGGTAGACATTATCAAGGTTTAACCGCTAATGCTTCAGAATTAAGTTTAGCGCTAATTAAACATACACAAAATCATAAAGCTTATCCCGTAATACACTATTTCCATAATAGTGATCGATCATACAATATTATTTTAGAACTTTCTAAAATTCACGAATGCTTAGTAATATTAGAACATTTAGTAAAAGAAGAACATCAACCAAAAGAAAGTGAACTTAGATCTTTAAAAGTTGCCTTCGATAATTATTTTAAGGTAATCACTCAGATTACTGGTACGGATAAACAGAAAGATGATCTAATTTCTTCTATTAAAACGAATCTTTTAGTATCGCATAATTTTATCGACGCTAATAAAGAAGTTTCATTCGAAAACCGTGGAAGAAAGATCTTTCAAAAACTTGTTGAAAACGATGGATGGCGATGGGAAGACATTCAGAAAGAAGAATAATTACCAGCATAATATTACAAAACAAAGGCCGTATCAATGATACGGCCTTTTCTTCTAACACTATTGCACTAAAAAACTAAACTTTATACAGGAATCTTCATTGCCTCTGGTTGACGTACCCAGTTACGATGTGCTGCAATTTGTGCTATAAAAGCATCAGGATCTTTTCCTATTAAGATGGCTTTATCACCTTTAAACATAGAAATCGCTGTTTTATCCAATAGATCGGCGGCTCCCTGCTCGGCAGCTACTGCTTTACAATGCTTCAAGGTTTCATTGATAAACTTAATTGATTTTGGAGCGTTTAGTAATGCTTCAATACTTTTACTCCCTCCAGGTACATATACCGCATCATAGAGAACACTCTCAGTAGTAAGTAGTGCGGCGTCAACCTCGTGGTCTTTATCATGATCACATTTAACCGTTCCGCCATGGGTAGCCACTAAATGTACCATCGCATTTTCTTCAGTTAATGCTTTTTTCATTTTCATCACCTGTTCTCCATCAAAGCCATCTCCCACTAGAAAAGCAATTTTTCTGGTGGCGATACTATCTGATTTTAAATGCGTTAAACTTAATGCATTTGATCGATCAAGATATTCTTTTTTAGGTCCTGGCTGATGATCTTCTACGTTTGCATCTGCTCCAATAGCTTGATTCACGGGTTGATCAATATCTTTAGGAACCTGCATCCCCAAACCATTAGCAACCTTGGTTGCCAGATCTTTATCAATCTGGTTGATTACATAAAGCATACGCTTTTTAATATGATCATAAGAACATTTTCCCAGTTCAAATGTATAGGCATCAGCCACATGTTGCTGTTCCCAATCGGTAAGACTACGATAAAACAATGCCGGTTGCGAATAATGATCACTAAAACTGGTACTTCTACCTCTAATCTTTTTGGCATCAATGCGTTCTTCGTAAGAAGTGAATCCTCCCTGAGCCATTTTTGCCAGGTGAGGGCATCCGCCGCCAATAGAATTTGGGAAATAGGCAGTTTTACCTTTGTCTACCGTCATTCGCATATGGGCATCTCGTTGATTATTATGCGTTTCATTTATAGGACGGTTGATAGGGATTTCATGAAAATTAGGACTTCCTAAGCGTGAGAGTTGCGTATCGGTGTAGCTAAACAATCTTCCTTGTAATAGTGGATCATTGGTAAAATCAATCCCTGGAACCACATGTCCCGGATGAAAGGCCACCTGTTCTGTTTCTGCAAAGAAATTATCAGGATTTCGATTTAATGTCATCTTTCCAACACGCTGTACCGGAACCATTTCTTCAGGAATAAGCTTGGTAGGATCTAAAATATCAAAATCGAATTTGTGCTCATCCTCTTCAGGAATAATTTGTAGCCCTAACTCCCATTCAGGAAATTGACCGGCATCGATAGCTTCCCATAAATCTCTACGATGAAAATCGGTATCTGCACCGTGAATTTTTACCGCTTCATCCCAGGTAATAGAGTGCGTTCCTAATAAAGGCTTCCAGTGAAATTTTACGAAATGTGACTTTCCTTCGGCATTTACTAATCGAAAGGTGTGAATTCCAAAACCTTCCATCATTCTAAAACTTCTGGGAATAGCACGATCACTCATCACCCATATATGATTGTGTAGTGTTTCAGTAGTATGAGACACAAAATCATAAAAGGTATCGTGTGCTGAGGCGGCCTGTGGAATATCACGATCCGGTTCTGGTTTTACTGCATGAATTAAATCCGGAAATTTCATGGCATCCTGAATAAAGAAGATAGGCATATTATTCCCAACCAAATCGAAAATACCTTCTTCGGTATAAAATTTTGTTGCAAAACCACGAACATCCCTGGCCAGATCGGCAGATCCTTTATTCCCGGCTACTGTTGAAAATCGAACAAAGACCGGCGTTTTTCGATTAGTATCGGTAAATATACCCGCTTTGGTATAGGCCTCAAGGCTTTCGTATAATTCAAACACACCATGCGCACCACTTCCTCTGGCATGAACGATACGTTCTGGAATTCGCTCATGGTCAAAATGTGTAATTTTTTCTCTTAAAATAAAATCTTCTAATAATGATGATCCACGCTCCCCGGCTTTCAAAGAATTATTGGTATCGTTCACCTTGACTCCCTGGTTGGTGGTCATCGTTTTGCCCGATGCATCTTTAGTGTTGGCCTTAAGATCTTTTGTTTTTCCTGTTTCTTTTTTTTCGTCGTTCATCATATTTTGGTTATAGATTAGGTTTTGAAAAGGTACCAAATTTAAGAGGTTCAAATGTGCTTTATTGCCACAGTTGCATCGTTATCAATCGTTTAACAAAAGAATCGTATTTCCTTAACATTATTTAAGAGAAACCACTGAGTAACAGAAAAAATAAATTGGAAGTGAAATAATAATCTATATTAATTTAAAAGTGATCTTGAAAGGCTTGTTTGGCGGCATTAAATCCAGCCATACCATGCACTCCGCCTCCAGGTGGTGTAGAAGACGAGCATAAATAAATATTATCGATGGAGGTTTTATATGGAGATATTTTGGCTACAGGTCTAGTAAATAGTTGAGTGATGTCCTGTTTTCCGCCATTAATATCTCCCCCAACCAAATTTGGATTAAAAATCTCTAATTCCCTTGTATTCATAGTAGCTCTTTTAAGAATACTTTTTTTAAAACCTGGAGCGGCTTTTTCAATTTGATCTTCAATTATTTCAGTACAATCAAATGTACTTCCGTTAGGCACATGACAATAGGCCCAGGCGGTATGCTTTCCCTCTGGTGCTCGGCTACTGTCGAAAATACTGGGTTGAACAAGTAGAATATAGGGGTTTTTAGCAATTTCGCCCTTAGCAGATAAGGCTTCAGAATGCTCTATTTCTTCACTTCCATAACCAATATGAACTGTTCCAGCTCGCCTGCATATATCGCTATTAAAAGGTATAGGATCGTTTAAGGCCCAGTCAATTTTAAAAACACCAGATCCGTAAGTAAATTTAGAAAGTCTTTTTCGATAGGTATTACTTAAGTTTAAGCCTTCAATTTTCAATAATTGTCTTGGGGTTAAATCCATTAATTGAATCTTTGAGTTGGGAATATCCTTTGCATCTTTTACCGTATAATTACAGTAAAGTGTTCCGCCAAGATCTTTATAATAAGCTAGTAATGATTTAATTATTGCTGAAGCTCCATGCTTAGGAAATGGCCAGCCGTTAATATGTGCCATAATACTTAGTACCAATCCAAAGGAGGACGACGCCAAATTTGTAAGTGGTAAAGTTGAATGTGCTGCTGCACCATAAAATAAAGATTTCGCTTTATCTTCCTTAAAATAGTGATTTATTAAGGTCTTTGCCGGAAGAATAGCCTTAATCCCAAATTTTAAAAACTGAAGAGGTTGTGAAGGTATGCCAAAAGGCGATAAAATATCTTCGTCAATTTTTGTCCAATTGGACACCAAAGGATTCATTAAATCTTCATAAGCTTCTTTATCCTTTCCCAAAGTAGCCGCTGTTTTGGAAATATCCTGATAACAACCTACCGCTTCAGCATCTTCTAAAGTTTGCGCAAAAGCAATTTCAGGAAATATCCATTCCAAGCCATATTTTTCAAGAGGAAGTGTTTTAAAAAAAGGCGAACTATAGGACATGGGTAAGACTGCAGAACCAATATCATGAACAAAACCCGGTAGCGTTAGCTGTCCGCTTCTGGTTGCTCCTCCAGGTTCAGAATTTTTCTCCAGAATAAGTGTTTTTAGACCCTTCTGTTGTAAATAAATTGCTGCAGAAATTCCATTAGCACCACTACCCACAATTACTGCATCATACTTTTCTTTAATCTTATCTTTCCCCATAGGTATACTTATTTGATGTCTTCAGTATTTATTTGATTCAAATAGGTTTCAAAACTAATTTCTCCATGTTTTTCGCCAATCATATCATGACTCATGATATAGCTAAAATATTCCAACTTGTGTCCCAATTGTTTTTTACTAATCAATTTAGAAAATTGACTGCCAAAATGAGCCATGGACTCAGGGAATTTAATTATTTTTCCGCCTATCTTTTTCTGAATCATCTTAGCCATATCTTCCCGTGTGTGAACTTTAGGGCCTCCAACTTCAATACAATCAGGGAGATTCAAAAAAGCATCGAAAATAAATTGAGCAAGATCGACCTGGTGAATACTATTTGTCTTCGCCTGTGCATCGCCTACCAAAGGTATGATTTGTCTTTTCGCCATAATAATTAAATCATTCAATCCAGAGAAAAAACCAACAGGCCTTATAATACTATACTTTAAATTTGATTTTCTAATTTCCTGCTCCATCATTCTATGAGTTTCTGGTATAGTAAACTTTGATGCTTTATCGGCGCCTTTCATTGATACATAAAAAAAATGATCAACCTGATTAACGATAGCATCCTGTAATACATGATAATTTGCCTTATAATTATTTTGATAGAATGAATTAGGTGTTGGATTAAATAAGCTAACAGATTTACCCATAGCAGAAATAACGTAATCGACTCCATTAGTTATACCCCTGAGTTGAGTAGGCGCATTACTGGCATCTCCAAACCAGATATCCTTTGTAAAAGCTTTTATAGTATTGTAGCCTTCCTCCGAGTGAGTTAAGGCTCTTATCGAAAAATTTTTCTTATTTGCTTCTTTAAGAATTTCTAGCCCCAATGCTCCTGAGGCACCTAAGATCAATACCTTTTTTTTCATATTACTTATTGGATTTGTAGTTTATAATTCACTTCTTTCTATAATGGATTTAGATTTGAAATTATCCTATTAAAATGCATTACAGGATTTTGCTTCTTCAATCTCATTCGAAGTAGGAAGTCGGAGAACTTTTAATTGTCCATTATTAATTTCAACTAGCTTAGTTTCTTTAAATTTTTCAATCCAGTTCATCATTGGCATAAAACCCCAGCGGTCATAGAAAACTTGAGCATTACGAACAATTCCTAAAAAATGATTCAATGGAGGGCGATAAACCTGATGGTATTGATGATAAACAATAGCATTAGCTCGGTACAAATTCAGTGTATGCATCTCAAACTTTTGTCCAAGATCAGTATCTTCTGCACCATATCCCTGATAGTTTTCATGAAAGCCTCCAAGCTTTAAAAAAGTACTTCTCTTGATTCCAAAAATCAATGACCAAAATTGATTGTAGTCCTTTTCACGAATTGATGTTTTGACCGGGGGCTTTAAAGGATGATAGATAGACTTCAGATTTAGACATTTTAAGTTTGTAACAGATTTGGTCAAATATTTTGGAGTTCCTTGAACCACATTTTTACTGCTAAGTGAATTTAAAATACGTTCGAAACAGTAAGTATTTGGAATGCAATCGACATCAAGAAATATAAGTTGATTTGTCGTGGCCTTGTTAGCTCCCAAGTTTCGAGCTCCTGCCAAATTTAATTCTCCATCTTTTTTTGGAATTCTAAATTGTTTTATTAGAGCTAATGGACTATAGAACTCATACATATCATCCATATGGATAACAATAATTTCTGTAGGTAGTTTATTATTTTTTAAACAAGCCCTTAGCGTCCAAAAAAGATGCTTTCTTCTAGCCGCACAAATAATAATTACTGAAAACCTAGGATATTGAGGTAGCAAAATTTTTATCTATTTTTATGAATTTTTCTTTAATTACTTTAAAGGATGTTACCAATTTTTTAGTGTCAAAACCAGAGGTTTCGAGCCAAGATAAAAATAGTTGCATTTTTTTCAGTGAAGTCGTATGGTCATAGGTTTCTCTATCTTGGATTAATTCTTCATTGGACAGTAGAAGAATATCGGTAATGTTGTAAGCCAATCGGTGGTTGTATAAGACACTAGCTGTATGTTCCTGCTCATGGAAAGGACGTTTTTCAGGTATACAGCAAAATATTTTCTTTGAATACAGGATCTCTGAGGTAAGATTTAAACCGGCGGAAGAAATAACGAGATCAGCTTCATTAATAAACGCTGACACTTTGGATTGATAGCCTAAAAAATGAATACCAGAGATCGAAGTTTCAAGTTCTGAAAAGTCACCTAGGGCTTTTATTTCTAAGCCTTCAAATCTCTTTCCGATATCAGGTAAAGACTTAAGTAGTTTTGAAGCCTCACCTTTTCCTCGGATTACAAGTATTTTCCTGATTGTTGTCGGAGTATTTCCCGTATTGTTCTGATCTAAGCTAAACCTGCTGAAATAATCTAAATAGAGTGTTTTATCTTTCATCCATTTTGGAGTAGAAGGATGTTCAAAGGCTTCCGGGTAATAGGCCAGATTAAAGATCGAACCTTTGAGTGCCTGTAGGTGTGGATTATCATTTCTCAAGCCAGGTAATTTGATATAAGCATATGGAATTGAAGAAGCTCTAGCCAGTGCAGCGACTTCTACACTAACATCTATAAAAAATAGGTTGCAACGCCCATTTACGAGTCCCGTTAATAATTGTAGACTTCTCCTTTGAATAGAATGTTGACCCACTGGGGAGTAGTGAAGATAATCCGGAAATCCCACAGAATCTATAGGTAGCTCAGTACCATCGGGATCTTCCTTAGCGAGTTTCATTATTCGTATTTCAGGTGAAAAATTAGAGGGAGTGCTTGAAAATATCTTGAGCTTCCCGGCTAATAAATTATAGAGTATACTTGCATATCTTGCGTGGCCAGAACCTTCTGAATGTGCGTAGTAGGCGATCATATTTATTAAGCTAAAATAGTGTTATAATAATTTTCATAGGCTTCGACCATTGTCCTTATTTCACAAAATTGCTCAGCCCTTTCTCTGCATGCCCATCGATCTAAGGTTTGAATTTCGTGAAGTATGGAAGCCATTGCCTCAATATCAATTTCATCGATTAGCAAACCAGTTTGTGCAGTTAATAATTCCGGGGCGGCACCTAAAGCCCAGCTTACCACTGGCGTACCACATGCCAGACTTTCAGCTATCGTTAGTCCATAGGGCTCCTCCCAGATGCTAGTAAATAACAATGCTTGAGCATATTTCAGATATTCGTTAATTTCCAATTGGGATAAATGCCCTAAAAATTTTATATCATCATTATCCAGATAAGGTTTTATGTTTTCCTGAAAGTAATCAGAATGTTCTCCGGGACCTGCAAGAAGAAGTTTAATTTTCGCTTTTTTAGCGACATGAATTGCCATATCGGGAGCTTTTTCTTTACACATCCTGCCATACCAAAAGAAATAGTCTTTTGTGTTTTCCAAATCATAAGACCATTTATCAGTGGCGATTCCATTATAAATCACTTCGGAGTTCACTCCAAGTTTTTGTAAATACGTATTTTTTAAAGAAGAACTTACACTTGTAAAATACGTTTTCTGGTCTTTGCTAATACAATCCAGTGCAATTTGTATTTCGGGGAAAGCAGGTGTATGGAGAGAAGTTATAAATGGAGTTTTTAATTGGTTTCCCAGAATAATGGGAAGATAATGTAAGGAGTGATTATGAATGATATCGTATTGCATTTGGTCCAATTTCAAGAACATTTTCGAGTACGCAATACATTCCATAATCTCTTCGGTACCTGACTTAGAAAAAAACTTTCTTGCGATTATAGAATTAAGTTGTGGGGTATGAAGCCCTTCACATTCTGAATTTTCTTTAGCGTACACATCCACCTCATGTCCATTTTGAACTAATTCTTTTATTAAAGCATGAGTTATCATTTCCAATCCTCCCTGATAAGGCTCCTTTAGTGGAAATTTATGGTGAGCAATAATTGCAATTTTCATAAGCTACTAGTTTGTAATTTCAAATTTATCCTAGAAGAGGTTTCGGAATATTTTAATGCGGTCAAAGTATAAAGAGTACTAAATAAATAAACATTACCTAGCAAGGTATATATAGCAGCGGGAAGCATTAAATCATTCATAAAAGCCATAATTCCGATACCGAAAAAAAGCAGGCAAATCAGATCCGAGAATTGAAAATTCCTTCTTTGCTTATTATCTTTCGGTGTTTTATAAAAAGGTTTACGTCCTCCTAGTAAACAAGGTAACCACACTATGGATGAACGGAAATTAAAATGTATATGAATTGCTAAAGTTCGGAGAATTTGCAACCTACTTAATGAATGCTTATCATACAATATAGATTTACCTAGTATATTGATAAGAAACGGAATTGTACCCAGTATTAGAATAAGATTCAACTCGTTCTTATCATATATTTGGGACCCCACTAGCAATAGTGTTAATAGAGCCAGGTAAACGGGCACTAAAAAGTTTAGCCAGGCTGTTAGTTGCATAATAATGTTCAAGTCTCTTTTGGAGCCTAAATTCCATTTATTATTTAATAGCGTATGCATATTCCCGAAAATCCATCGAGCACGCTGCTTGCCAACATCAATAGCGTTTTGAGGCATTAAACCATATCCAAGAATTTTTGGACTAAAAGCAGTATATTTTCCAGCCTTTATAAATTGAAGACCAATTTCGGCATCCTCTGTTATTGTTTGGCAGTTCTTCCATCCAGGTAATTCTTTTAGACTATCAAAACGAAAAAGGCATAAAGTTCCGGTGGATAGCATTGCTTTATCGGTATTAGCCGCCGCAGCATAAATATCAAAATAATGCTGGTATTCCATGGCAAGAGATTCATTTCTAAAATTAATGTTTCTGTATGCCTGCGGAAATTGTAGGAGATCTAATTTATTTATTTCAGCCTCTTTTACAGCCTCTTTTAAGGCGTAAGTTTTTAAACAGTAATCAGCATCAATTACCATAATGTATTTCGAAGAACGTGCGGATAAATGTATACATTTATCTAAGGCTCCAGCTTTAAAACCTTCAAGTTTAGGATATCTATGGTACTTTAGAATTTCATGATTTCTGCAAAAATCTTCTACTGGTTTCCATAGGTTAATATCCTGAGTATTGTTATCCAAAATGATGACCTCAAAATTATGATAGTTTTGAGAAAGACAGGCCTTTAGACTACGGATCACCAATTCTGGAGGCTCATTACTTATCGGTATATGAATAGATACCATGGGCTGCTCGCAAGCGTCCATTTTGTGATGAACTATTTTAGCGGGCTGATTTAATTTTTTAAGCTTTAGGAATATCTGATATATTACATGAATGCTTACTAAAATAGCGGATGGGATGATCAAGTAATATATCCAACCGGGGAAAATAAAGCTTAGGTATATAGTTCCTAAAATGGCACAAAGAAGCAGCGATAATTGGATAGTTTTTGTATTCATAATTTTTGACTGGTCATTTCTACGAAGTTGAGTATTCATAAGTGACCTAATGTGCTCAAAACATCAAGGGTTGCACTTTATAACAATATTTAGTATATTATTAACCAAAAACCATCTTTTTCAAGCCTAAAGGCTTCATTGGAGGGTAAAATATATGTTAAGTTCGTTGCGCTTTTAACAAATGCATGATGAATAGCTTTCGATTAGACCTAAAAAATGTAAATGATTACGTCCCGAAATTAGCCGACCAGATGAAAATCGGTTATAAAGAAGAATTGGGCGAGTATAAAATTTTTATTCCCAAAGATTATGGTAATGGCTTTATTAGTTGTATTAATTTCCCTAATGGTATAGGACTATATATTTATAGTCTTAAGTTTAAGGAGCGTATCAATATTGAATTGGCACATCAGAACCAGAGCTTAGTTCGCTTTTTATATATGCTTAAAGGCTCTGTTAATTCGGGACTCGATTCAGGTATTAAATATCAGATTAAGCCATTAGAACATTATACCATTGCTCCAAAACTTGGCCAAATTCAAGAATTATTATTTGATGAAAACGAAGAAACTATATTTTGTTATTTAGAGGTTGATCGTGTAAAATACAAAGATTATTGCGCTTTTGATTTTAAGCTTATAGAACCTCGTCTTCAAAAGTTGTTTGGCGATACTTCCGCCTCACAAGAAGTCTTTATCCCGGGAACCTATGGGGTGAATGTGTACAATATTTTGGAAGAAATTCTAGAAAATCCTCTAATTGGATTTCCCAGAATTAATTATCTGGGAGGAAAATCACTTACTGCTCTATCTCAGATGATGCTAAATTTCCAAATGCAGGAGCAACCGGAGATTTTTCGTCATGGGAGAAATGAATATCTAGCTGTACAAAGGGCTACAACCTACATCCATAATAATCTTCAAGAGCTTAAAAACATTAAAGGGATTGCAGAAGAAAGTGGAGTTAATGCTAATAAATTACAGGAGGGATTCAAAAAGTTTAAAGGTAAAAGTATCAATAGTTACATTCATGATCTCCGTTTGAAAAAAGCTATGCAACTTTTATTAAAAGGAGAAGATACCGTTATATCGATTACGGAAAAAGTTGGCTTAAGGAGTCGCAGTTATCTTGCCAAATCTTTTAAAGAACGCTATGGAATATCCCCTAAAGAAGTGATGCAGGGATTTAAAAATAAAAAAGGGAATAAATGATATTATTCCCTTTTTTAACCATTTCCCAGATAATTTCAAAAAACTACATCTAACAGCCTTTTTATCTTCAACTCTTATAATTTCTAAAATCCTGAGATACCGGAGTTCTTTTCATAGCAATTTTCACAGCGAAAATAATTACAAATAAGAGATTGAAGTGATAATGAATCGTAAAAATTTAGTCTGGAAGCGTTATATTATGTTAATATCATAGATCAAAAGGGTGTTTCCATAAACTTTTTACCTACTAAAGTTTTGCGACATATCCCCCTGATCATTGGTCTTTACTGCTCAGATACTACAATACCTTCGTCCATTTTCTTCCTGAATAAGTATTTTTAGCTTCCATTTTTTAGGAACACTAAACTTAGGAAGGACAATCACAAGTTTTTTCTTTTCTCCTGTTCCTAATTTAGCAGGGAAATTCTGAATTCCTAAAATATCCAATTTCTGCCGCTGACCAGAATGTCTTTTCCCCTGATCCCTACTTTCAAGAAAGACACTAATTTTTCCTGGTATAAAACTTATGGCTGACTTATTAAGAAGCTCCAGAGAGAGGTAAGCTCTATCTTGATAGATTTGAACCTCATGTAAAATTATCCACATTTTTTGTTTCCCTTTTTTCCGAAAAACAGGTAAGCTTCTTTTCAATAGATATTGAGCAAAGGATTTCGAATAGGGAGAGTCCTCAGCTTTATTAATTTTTTTTTAATGAAATGGAATCAGTTTTTGACTTTGATTCATCACTGAGTTTAATAATGGCATTCTCTCTGGTAAATGTATAATTAAGCTCCGGCAATTCCTTTCGATACTTTAGAATAAAGGAATACACATTATCTTTCTGATCAATCACCAATAGATTACTGGGTTCTCCTGGCTGTGCTTTTAATAATCCCAATTTCTGCGGATATTCTTTATTATATGTAAAGCTCATTCTGGGGGTACCTGTCACCCCCTGTTTTATAGAAAAAGGAAAGAATAGCGCGACCTGCATTTGTTCATTAGCAAAAAGCGTATCCAATTTAACATCCTCGCTAACTCGCTGACTATATCCACCAGTAATTACAAAACAAATGAGGCAGCAGCTATACATGAAATTTATAGGTATAAGTCGAAGGTTATTTAATGTTTTCATAGGTATTAGTTAAGAGGTTCAGGTTTTAAAAAAAGACGGTATTGGTCTAGAATGTGGACTTTAATATTGCGA
>NZ_ARYN01000021.1 GCF_002094855.1 Zunongwangia atlantica 22II14-10F7 | reverse complement strand
GCTTTAATTTCCATATAGGTTTTGGAGATATTATCCAATCGGATATTGAAGACCTCCTCTAAGGCATGGGTAACAGTATTAAGGTCAGACTTCCCATAATTAAAAGCCTCATTATTATACAGTGCGTATATGAGTTCCACTAGGGCTGTTTTACTATTAGTCCATACCAGAACCTGATGCCGTTTATCAATAGAAAATTCTAGTTCTTTCCCATGTAATTTTTGGAGTTGTTCCCGCAGGTAATGGATATAGCGATATACAGCTTGAATTTTAGCCCATAAGAGATCATGTGAGGTCGTAAAATCAGGATCGAAATATTGATTTTCCGTAGGATCCAAAGGAAACTTTTCAATTCCGCGACGGGTGAAAAAACTATGATCCATATAGGTATATCCCTGTTCCATATAGTAAGTAAAGTCAGTATTCTTCGCAAAGAATTTATTGACTTTTCGCATTTCCTTTTCCAAAAACCTGATTTTATATTGTTTCCCTGCTTTGGGCTTGTGAAGCTCACAACTTCGCACGTGGGTATAATAAATCATATAGCTCATCGGTAGAGGCTTAACCTGTTTAAAGAAATAGATTTCTTCCGGCACACTTTCGAAGTCATTTTCATCGACCATGGATTTCATATCTATCAGTATTTCTCGACAGAACTGAATCATTTCGATGGCACGCTTTAAATAATCCTCTGTCCCCTCCTGCTTCTTTTTTACCTCTTCACTAAATTTCTCTAAAATTGTTTTATACATTTAAAAAAGTTTAAAAGTTAAACATCAACACTTCTGAATGAACAGATCGCGTTTACAAACAAAGTACAGAAAAGAATTAATTTTGATGCCATTTGGTGGCTTTCAACACTAAAAAAAGACTCTACATATATTTTTTAGACCTAACAGATACACCGATCTGATTTGAACAATACATAATTATTATTACTTTTAATGTAAGAAAAGAGCTTCAAAAAGCTTATCACTTTATTATTGTGGCAGATTGATACATGCAGAAGGAATCTAAATATACTACGATGTCGATTCGCGATGGAATATTATATATTACTTATAAGCCCATTCCAGAGCTAGATCTACGTGCAGCAAAAAAAATTGTTGCAGGTCGCCTTATATTCCAGCGGCACCAATCCTACCCTATATTATGTCGCATCCAGCACTTAAAGAACATATCGGATCAGGCTCTAGATCATTTTGCAACAAAGGGCTCACTAATGACCAGTGCTGTTGCCATTCTTACCAATAATGATTATGATCAATCTCTTGCGCTACTCTTCAGAGATGTTCATCACCCGCAAGTTCCTGTTAAACTATTTAAAAGCGAGCTTAATGCTCTGGCATTTCTTCAAGATTATAAATAATTAAACTCATAACTATGGCTAATTATTCCTCAAATGATAAGCGATTTGATCAATTACGGGAAGCTTTGATTAAAATATCTCAATTTGATTTTTCATATCGTATTCCCATATCAAATAATAAAAACAGGGAAGATACTCTGGCCTTACTGATCAATCATGCTAGCATTAAAATGAATCAGTTTATGTATCAGATAAGGACGGAAAAGACCTTATACTCGCAACCGAAATTGTTTATCATGTTAGATAATGATAAAAATATAATCACACATAGTGATGAGAATTTCAATATTCTAATGAAGACTAATTACCCTGTTAAATTAGCTCAATTACTACCAAAGAAATCCCTAAAGAAATTGAATAAAATATGGAAAAGATTTCCACGCAACAAAAACTGCTTACTTGATTTTGGAATCGTTGATTTTCAGAGTTCCAATGATTTAATTAGCCCTCTACAGGTTAGAATATTAAGATGTGGACTTGGCATAGAGGCGCCCAATTATTTGTTATTTGCATTTGACCCAGAAGAGCCTTTACCGGATTTATCGCAAAATGAAGTTGACTCATTTGCTAAAATTGATACATCAAACAATTCAGATATTCGCAATGTTCGGGATTTTCTACTTGCTAAAAAGGTTCACGACATTCTTAAAGAATATCGTCATTCCCGACTGCCAGGGCTTAATCAAATAGCTTCCGAAGCAGCGGCCAGTAGATCCAGAATAAAACGTGTTTTCAAAAAATTCTATCAGTTACCGATAAGAGCTTATGACATCAAGATGCGATTGGAAGAGAGCCTGGCACTTTTGGAAGAGACCGACATGAAGATCAATGAAATTTCAAGACATTTCGGCTTCCAAGCATCCTCTCATTATTCAAATCGTTTTAAGCAGGAATACGGTGTTTCTCCTAGTCAATACCGCAATAATTTCTTTAAAAAATCAAAGTAATAACCGCCAATCTAAAATTAGAGCCTTAGAAAACAACTTTTGTCCCTCTGGAAAACTTTTATTTTTCAATTTTACTTCAGGAAAGATAAAATGGATACTTACTAAAAATCAGAGTTAGTAAACCATTACGATCGTATGTTGCAACAATCCTTAGGGTGCACCGTCACCCGACTAAAAAAACGGGCAATCTATTATTAACATTTAAATTCAATGCCATGAAATTTAAAAAATTGATTTTACCAATTGTAGCAATCGTATTTGCTATTGGAATGGCTTTTGCCACGACGAACTTTACATTGGAACCAAAGGATTCTCCGGATATTCCCAATGATCAACAAGCTACTATGTTTGTGAGAGTAAATAATAACTGGCATGAGGTAGATGTAGATTGTGAAGATGGAACTTCTTTATGTCAAGTCACCTTTTCAGAGGATCCCGAAATTAACTCGTACCAGGTTTATAATTCTCAAGACATCAATGACCCGGCACTTGGAAGTGGAAGCATAAAAATTATTGATGGTCCCGTACCTTCCAATTAATTGAAAGTAATTAGTGTACAGGAATTTTCCTGTACACTTTTTATATTATCCTAAGCTTTAGGAAGCATTTTAAACTCGTAAGGAACCTGTTTATCATTTAGAAATAAATGAATGCTTTCCCGAAGATCGTCAATATCCAGATTTTCGATATATTTTCGTCGTTCCTTATTAGTCACCCATTCATTTCTTTGGTTCTGATAATCATACAAATAGTCTAATATTTTTCCGGTCGTATTGTTACCATTACTAGTAAGCATACTTTTTCTGTATCTTTCAAATATTTCGGGGGTTATCATATGCCCCAAATTCCTAACTATATCTTTTGTTTGTCTTATTAACCGATCTGCATCCTCGGCAAGGCAGTCATACTGGGTAAATATTTCCAGTCGTTTAGGTGCTTCCACATAATCTGTCCCTACACTTACCTGATAGATCCCTCCCTCATCTGATTTGAAACGCAGTTTATCCATCATCAGTTGCGACGTGATCCTACGTAAAAATTCCAGTTTAATTTTTGCTCGCCAATCCATTGCTATAGCATCAGTAGGAGTCGCATAAGCAATTCTCACCATTACCGCATCCTCTATTCTATCGGAATAAAAATCATATTTATAAGAAGAAGGATTAGAAGTATTTTGATTCATGTATGGTACATCCTTAGACCGCTTATTGGAGTCGAATGCTAATAAATTCCCCAGATACTTATTTAAAAGTTGCAGGATATCCTCCGAATCAAAATCTCCTGAAAAAAGAAACGTAAAATCGCCAGGATTACCGAATAATTTTTTGTGAATACGCTTAACCTGCTCTAATTCTATAGTTTCGATATTTCGCAGCTTTTGATCGCCTTCTGGTAAAAAATTATCATCCGGCAACACTTTCCTTATTTCTGACATAAATTCATCATAACGTTCCACATATGACTGCGGTTCCAATTCCTTTCGTTTCTTCCAGTCCTGAAAAGATTGCATACTAAAATTAGGGCTATTAAAGTAGCTATAAACTAACTGCAGCGCTATTTCTAAATCCTTTTTAGAGGTCTTCCCGTTGATACCTACCTCCTGGAGATTAGTATACACATCTACATTCCCTCTAAAATTAATATCATTTAAAAATCTTTCCAACTGAAATTTATCCAGCTCTCCAAGACCCGAGTTTTTGAGTACTTGAGACAGAAAATGGCCCGCATACTCATCTTCCTCCAACTGTAATTTTGACGAGTTACTAAATCCATGAAATTTTATAGCACCCCTTTTTGATGAATCTTTTTGAGGTTTTAATAGCATAACCAATCCGTTATCCAATCTATATTTTTCGGCTCTGGGGATTAACGTTTTAAGCTTAGTCATCCCCTTTCCATTAAGATGCTCTAATCTTTTAGGTGAAATTAAATATTGTGGGGTAACCGGATAGTTATATGGTGTAACCTCTTTAGTATTGATTTCCTGTATCCAGTTTCGTACTTGATCTTCAGAAGTCTGAAGGGCACTATTTCCCTCTACTGCTGCTAAACTGATATCATCCGGTTCACTCTTCAAAAATTCCTGAATCATTTCATTGAATTCCTGAAACGTAAGATTTTCAGAAAATTCCTGTATTAATTTTATATGATCAATTTCCAGGGCTTCCTTCTCCATATAATTGGATAAGAATTTATTTCTCCAAAAAGATATTTTGGTAGTATCCTTATTCGCAGAGGCAAGGGTTTCCTTTTGAACCTTATTGAATTCTTCTGGTAAGAAACCATAGTTTCTCACTTGCGCGACAACACTCAATAAATCTTCTATCACACCCTGTCCAAATTGTTCATTAATACTAATATTTAAACGCAAGGCATAGGGTGGATCTAAAAACTGACTCCGTATAAAGTAAAACTTGTTATAGTGTTTTAGCTGTTGCTGGTACCTTTCATTTAATAATCGAACAAATAATTCTCGTATATAACGATCGGTTAAAGAGGAACCGGTTATTTTAATTTCAGAAGGATTCATCCGGTAATATAAATTTAGTTTAACTGTTGGATCAGGTCTTTGATTGACAGGTTGTGCAATATCTTTTTTTATAAACTGCGGTAATCGATTCAGGTACGCCCGTTTATTTAAAGAATCTCCCATCACTTCCCTATCAAAAAGTAGCTTATTGAAATTACTTTTAATTTTATTTTCTACTTCATCCATATCTGGTATATCCCCTATAACCATAAGCGCCATTTTATCGGTACGATACCATAATCTATAGAACTCGGTAACTTCCTTTAACGTAAAACGCTGCATATGCTCGAGGTAATCGCTCGGAATAGGGGTACCCCATCCAGTTATTTCCCGTTCCATACTCAGCGGGAGAAGAGGGAGACCAAAATTACCGGAATTAGCTTCATTAATTACTGCTTTTCGTTCCACATCAAGATTTGTATTATCAATATTGAGGTTCCATATCATATTGTGGATATAATTCATCAGCACACCCAACTTCTCTTCCTGTCCGTTTTTTAATAGTATACGATATTCTGTATATTCATTTTTAGTATGCCCATTGATTTGACCAATATTAATATCTAGCTTTTTATATAAACTTTCCGTTATTCCATTTACAGGGTCTTTAGCAGCAGTAAATCCAAGATGCTCGATGATATGAGCAAATTCACTTTGTCCCTTTTTTTCCTGGTCATTACCTACCTTTACAATAAGACTAAGTTGTATCCCTGCCGGTTTATCGTCTAAATGTTTCATATAATAAGATAGACCATTTGCTAACCGACCACTTCGAAGACCAGGTATCCCCTCTTGTTTTATTTGTGCTGCTGCAAAGGAACAGATGACAAGGCAGAATATTGTTACTAAGCCTATTTTTTTGTTAACCATGCATGATTTCTTAAAAAGAGAACAGTATGTTTTCATCCTAGTAGCCATCATTTTGAGTGAGATTATAATTTTTTCTGATTTCTTCTTCGGGAATAGGATATAATACATCGCCAGGCTGCCAGGCTTCTTTTTTATCGGATAATAGTTGTGAAGCAAGTTCCCATCTTTTTAAATCGAGCCAACGATGTCCCCACTCTGTAAAAAGCTCTCTTCTACGCTCTAACTTTATCGAGTCCAAAAGTTGCATTTGCCCGCCATCTAATTCTGTCTCTTGTATAGCCCCCAAATTCGCTCGTTGTCTTATCCTATTAAGATCAGCTATTGCCTGGGAAATGCGGTTTTGGTGCGCTCTGGCTTCAGATCTTATCAGGTACTGCTCTGCCAGGCGGAGTACTGTAGAATATTCAGAAGCTTCACCTACAGCGTTTTTAATCTTATACTTATATGGGAAATAATAGGTAGTTTCGTTCGAAGAAAAGCTTCCTATCCATTGGGATAACCGGGAATCTGTAGGTTTGAATATATCTAACAAATCCTGTGTTAAAGCAACATTCGCCCGGTTACTAAGCATAATAAAGTAATCCCCTTCATTGGTATTCGACCGAGTCGAACCACCATTTAATGGTGAGATTTGCCATATTGCTTCCTCATTATTGCTGAGAAAAACATCATTGAGATTACTATTAAGACGGTATACGGGAGCCTCTATAACCCGAGTACTTATCTGTTCTGCCATTTCCCAATTTTCAGTATAGAGATAAACGCGAGCCAGTAAAGAAAGGACTGCAAACCTATTGGCGCGCAGGCGCTCTTCATTCTGGTATTCTTCTTCCAATAAATCGGCAGCTTCATTCAAATCTATGATCATATGCTCATACACTTCATTACGGTTCGTTCTTTCCAGATCGGCATTACTACTATAGGCGGTCGTTAAAACCAGAGGTACAGCTCCATATAAATTAACAAGATAGAAATAGGAAAAAGACCGTATAAATAAAGCCTCTCCCCGTAATTGCGCTCTACTAGCATTACTGATATTATCGCTACTGTTTTCCAACCCCTCCAATACAGCATTCGCCATATAAATGACATTGTAAGCACTGGACCATAGACTTAAATTACTACTATTACCGACGAATATTTCATTCTGTTCAAACTCCACTAAACTTTCGGTGGTAACTGTAGCTTCCAGGTTATCGGCAGATAATCCGGAAAGTACGGTAACAGAATTTTGGCGCCCACTTGAAAATGCTAGACTAAAAAGCTGATTATAGATCCCCTGTACGGCGCTATTTGCGGTCACCTCACTATTAAAAACGGTTTCACTGGTGATTCTATCATCTGGAATGGATACCTCCACAAATTCTTCGCAAGAAGAAAAGAATAGACCTATCCACATTACTAAATAAATGCTATAATTTTTCATTTTCTGATTTTAGAGATTAAGTTGTAAACCGGCGGTGAATGTTCTTAATGGAGGGATATTATTACCGGTTTCGGGATCCAAACCTTTATAATCTGTTAGGGTAAACAGGTTTTGTGCATGCGCAAACAGGTTTAATTCCCGTACCCCCAGGTGATCTAAAAAGCCTGTAGGAAAACGATATCCAACAGAAAGGGTTTTTAGGCGTAAAAATGAGTTATCCTGAACAACAAGATCACTATTCATGGCCTCGTTGTAGGATAAAAGAGAATACACCGATTGAGAAAGTTTTTGGATATCTTCGGGGTCTCCTTGCTGTTGCCATGCATTGAGAACATCCCTTGTTGTATTTCCATAAAGGCCGGGAGGGGTGGTTATTTGGCTGATGGAATACCCATCCTGCCGGATATACTGCACTAGGAACTCCAGATTAAAGTTTCCACATCTGAAATTATTATGAATTCCGCCATAATACTGCCTACCCAATGGCTGAGTAATGATCCGATCTTCAAAATCATAACGCCCATCTCCATTGGCATCCAAAATGCGATAACGTCCTGTTTCAGGATCTATTCCGTCAAATTTATAGAGCATAGCGATATTAAGTGGCTCTCCAATCTTATAGGTTTGGCGATAAGAAGACATTTCAAGGTTTTCAAATTTCACCAGTTTATTCTCAGGAACCGTAAAGTTGACGGAAGTCTGCCAATAAAATTTCTTATTTTGAATAGGTGCAATTGATACAATAAACTCCCATCCTTTATTTTCAATCGTTGCTGGAAGATTAGCCTGTACCGAGGTAAATCCAGTCATCGCAGGTAAAGGATATCCTGTTAGTTGATTCGATGAACGGTTGCGATACCATGCCACTTCAAGGTTAATTTTATCTTCTAAAAACCCTAGTTGTAAAGCGGCTTCGAGTTTCTTATTAATTTCCCAGGAATAATTAGGATTAAAAGGGCTCGTAGGAAAAAGTCCACCGGGACCAGCAGTAACCTCGTAAGTATCTAAAAAGCCATAATCCGGGATTTGATCACTCCCTGTTGTTCCGTAACTCGCTCGTAATTTACCAAAACTTAAAAAAGGAAGTTTGCTCAGAAAAAGCTCCTCAGAAAAAATCCAGGCACCCCCTACTGCCCAGAACTCAGAAAAACGCCTGTTAGGCCCAAAACGGGAAGATCCATCTCGCCTTCCGGTAAGATTAAGAAAATACTTTTTGTACCAGTTTATTCCTAGGCGTCCAAAAAGGGCGGCATAACGATAGGTGATCTTACGATCCGTAGACACTCTAATCTCTTCAGCAGCATTCAGGTTACCCACCAGATTATCATCGCTATAACCAATACCTTCCAGAAAAAGATTTGTAGTAGTATTCTCCTGAAAGGTCGCGCCTCCGAGCATATTCAATTCCAGTTGCCCAAAGTCTTTTGAAAAATCCACTTGTGGTTCGATAATCCAGGAATTCCTTTTGGTATCTGAATGAAAAGAGTTGAGTTCAATCCAATCCCAATCATCCGGATTAAAAGACTCCTGTAAATTTCTGGTCACTTCCTGACTGGTCATATGGGTATATCCAAAATTGGCCCTAAGGCTCAAACCTTCCAGTACTTCGTAGTTTAGTTGTAGATTAGCAATGAGGTTATTGGTTTCAATTTCCACTGGTTGATTCAGTACTGCCAAAGGGTTATCTGATATGGTCCATCCTTCCCAATTTAAGCTACCATCTTCCGTATAGATTGCAGGGGCATTAGGGGGAAGCCTACGAGCATAATTCACAAAATTGGTTCCGCTAAAAAGATGATTTTGATCTGTTCCATAATTAGAGGTGAATTGAAGCTTGAACTTTTTATCGTTGGAACTATGGTTAAGATTGAGGTTTGCGGTTGCTTTTTGATAATTAAAGTCTCCGGGAAATACAGATCCTTCGGTGTGATAAGATCCACCAATCAAAAAAGAGGTGTTCTCGTTTGATTCAGAAAGGGACAGATTTATATCTGTAATGGGGGATGAATGTCCCATAAACACCTCCTGCCAATCGGTATCCTTGTTCTGATCCCAAAGTAGCAGCTCAGGTGCATTGGTTTCCGATGGGGTCACCCCATCGTTTTCAAAGGCCTGTCGTCGTATACTTAAGTATTCTCTGGTATTCATGAGATCCATCTTATGGGACACCTGTGAAACACCGATATATATTCTGGCTTGCACGGCAGTTTCCACTTTAGTTTGAATATTTCTTTTAGTGGTAATAAGCACTACTCCATTAGCGCCACGAGATCCATAGATAGCAGTAGCATCGGCATCCTTAAGGATTTCTATACTTTCAATATTGGTGAGATTAAGCGTACTTAGGGGATCCATTCCAGAACTTCTCCCAAACTCTCCAACACTATTAATCGGGCTAGCGTCTAATGGTACACCATCTAAAATAATTAAAGGATAGTCCCCTTGCATTCTAAGACTATTCCTACCCCGAATACGAATAGTAGGCGCCTGGCCGACAACTCCACCAGCCTGTGATAACTCTACACCCGGCATACGCCCCTGCAAGGATAAAAGAGGACTTGTTAAAGGTTGAATTTCAATTTCTGCAGCACTTACTTTTACGATATTCCCCGTGCGCTCCCGCTGTGTAGTATTATAATAACCGGCATTAATGACGACCTCTTCTAGCGCATCAACAGAGCTTTCCAGGGTAACCTCTCCAGTAAAGGTATCATTCACCTGAACTTTAAATTCTTTAAAGCCTATATAAGAAAATACGAGCGTATCCCCCACACTAGCAACAATGGTATATTCACCATCAAGGTTGGTCATGGTTCCGTTAGAAGATCCCTGAACGATTACATTCACTCCGGGAATAGGAACACCATTCTGATCCCTTACGGTTCCGGATATTTGTTGTTGAAAAAAAGATTCAAATTTTAATATTTCGCTACTCGACATCAATAAATAAGGAGCAGCATTCATTCTTCCTAAGATGAAAAATGAACATAAAAGGGGTATTAGCACTACAAGATTGCAGCACCTGTAATTATTTTTCATAATTTAGCTGTGGTTTTGTGTTACTTTATTAGTTAATTAAACCATAGCCTTCCTGCACTAGACAGCAATCTTAATCGCAGGAAGGCTTTAGCTTTTAGCCTTTGAAGGCCACGCCAATTCAAATGTGTGTGGTTTTGTTTGTTCAATCTTATAGTTTATAATTTAGGATTAACGATTCTACAGTTTTACTGTTTACTTTCCGTAAAGCTTTCAACTAATAGCCAAAAGTTTTAACCTATCAGCGGTATTTTTTTATTGAAGCTTGACTTAGCTTATTAAAACCGACCCAGCTTGCCTGTAATAGCAAATATTGGATTTGCGTAACTAAGGAAAACCCTGTATTTTTAGCATTGCGAGTACTAGATAATACATTGGTTAATCCTATGACTACGCCTATGTGGTTTACACAGGTACCAGGCCGGTTATACCGGGCAAAAGTTAGGGCTTTTACTACCGGCTAATCTGTATTATTCTGGGGCGCAAATTTTGTTTTTTGAAATAGATTGTAAGGATCGGGGCTGTGGTTCGCTTTTATGAAAAGAGAATAAACTCTCATGCAGCAATATGCCGCAAAGGTGTTTAGTAGGATATGTGGTTCTCGTTTTCATATTAATATTTATTATGTAAACGATGATGTACCCGGAAAGCTGAAGAGGATTAATAAAACCAGTAAGCGTCCTCGTAACTTAAGTTCGTGGTTCCGCCAGAAACCATCTTTCATCCTAAGATTCAAGTTTGCCCCAAAAGTTAACGAGTAACGCCATACTGGAATATATCGCGAAGATAATCAATTCCAGCAATAGGCGATCACTCGGTCAACTCGTGGCAATCTGGCGGATTTCGAACGAGTCAACATCGTTACAATAGGGCTTCCCCTATTTCCGTGTCGCTATTAGTATATGACAAATATAAACAACAAATCGATATAAACAAATTTTATTAATCGAGTTAATGGAAAATTATTCGGAAATAGATGAAAAGGAATTATTTATAAATAATCTTTCCAATATCATTCATCGATTACATTTGAGCAAATTCAAGTTTAACAGGAAAATGAACTGGCCTACCAATAAATTATCTAATATTTTAGCTTATAAACAAGAACCTCTGTTAAAAGATCTCAAATGTGTAAGAGAATTTCTAGGGCTTACTACAGCTGACCTTTTGACCAAAGCACTTAATGAAAATGAAATTGATGAGCTAGCTAAAAGGACTATAAATGTAAAACTAGTTAGAAATATTTCTACAAATCAATACACTGGAAAACCAATTTCATATATTATTGTGTTGCTATCTAACGTATACAATCTAGAAGATGAGTTTACCAATAAAGAATTAATAAATTCATTACCAAAAAAATTTGCTACTTATTCAATCGAATGGAATAAAACTAGGCTCAAAAACTATATCATAAAAACCGGAAAAAAAATTAATAATAACGGTGTACCTGAGTATAAATACAGATTAAAAAAGAGGTTACCTTCAAAAATGGTAGCAAAGGCTATAGAAAAAGTAGGAGAAAAATGGTTATCTAGGAAAAACGAATAATTAAATTATTCTTGTTACTTATTACAAATTTTAAATTGAACATACTTATCCATAATTTCACCAGTCAAAAAACTTTTAAGACCAATTGTTTTATTTTCCTCATTATTATATTCTACAAAAAATTTGAAAAGTGCGTAAACAGCGAATCGGGAATTGGCAATAATCACCGTATCCAAAAAATCACCTGGGTAAATAATATATCGTATTCTTCGCGACTGGATGATAGTTTATATTCGTAAAGCGCCAAAACCTTCTTAATTAAAAGTCAATTAAAAGTCAATTAATAAAGAATTTTAATATCTGGTATTCTTAGCAAGATTTTCTAAGATTAAGCCAAATCCAATAGTATAATGATTAGGTTATAATATTTCCTGATATATTCCTGCCATTCCTAAATCGGTATTTATCTTGACCTGATTTTTTTAAATCTAAAAAACATAATCATGAACAAAGAATTACACATCCCCTTTGGAATTTTTCCAATAATGAGTGAAAAAACCGGGATTAAACCGTCGTTTACGAGTGCTGATTTTCTTACCGTAGTTTACCTTTGTAATTATAGGTTTTTAAAATCTTTCGGTTTATTTTTAGTTGACGATCGATCTCGAGATAAAAATCCCCTGTTTGTTGTCTTGTTCCATACTGGTGAACGGATTTAAATTTGGTCGAACAAAATTTCTTATCAGACCTACCAATAATCCGTGATTCACAAACCGGTCACCTCTTCATAACAATAAACATATACTATACGACTAATATACTGCTAACATTTTTAAAATGCTGTAATATTGAACAATAGGTTAAATTATAAATATTACACTGTATAATCTGATGATCAATAATCAGAAGGTGATAGGTCCCACTGGGAGAAAACCAATGGAAGTATAGGCTCTTTAATAAAGGTTATAACAATGCTTTGAAAGATTTTATAGGTGCTTCTACTATAGAGGAAAATAATAGGGCTCCAGGATGTTCAATGGATCGTATCAAACATTTAAGGATGCATATGACAAGCTTGGAGGGGTCCGGAAACAAGTTTATTATTACAACAATCATAGTGGAAAGGATTCCATTGAATGCGAGTATGAATAGTTGAACTCTATTAAAAAAGATTTGATAAATGCAGAAATGCTATTAGGTTTATCTTAAAAAAAAGGTAACAATAATTATCGTTGCCGGCTGAAATTTGTATTTTAGGCAAGAAATTTGTAAGGACAGACGGGTAAAATGACAGGTAAGCAAGCAATAACGCTAATTGGCTTAGACAGAGCAAAATCTGTAAAATCCAAAAGGGATAATCTTTTGGAAAGTGAGGCGATTATCCTAAATGAAGTTAATGAAAAATCGTTTAACATTGATTCGGTTTACTTCAATACCGATAACAATGGAAATAGCTTCCCTGCCGTTTTTTTGAAAAAAGTAGAATGCTTTGACGAAAAAACATTGCAAGAAATAGCAGGTGCACATAAAAAAGTATGGAATTATAAAAAAGTACTCTTTCTTTATGTATATTCAGACACAGAAGTTAGGATTTATAATTGCTCTGAGAAACCACTAATTAAAAATAAGGAAGATTTTGATTTTGAAAAAGAACTCAAAAAAGTTGAAATAAAAACATATCAATTTTCAGACAAACAGCAACTCGAAGAACTAAATAAGCTATTTTCAAGAATTGCCATCGATTCAGGGATTCTTTGGACATTGGAAGAAGCACAGTTTATACGGGACAAAATAAAGCTTCAGCGCAGAGTTGATAAATACTTGGTTTCTAGTTTGGTTAATACTGCTAATCAGCTAAGTAGGCAGGGGTTAAATAAAGAATTAATACACAAAATCATACTTCGTTCCTTATTTCTGTTATATCTTGAGGACAGAGGTGCTACAGACAAGAAATTATATTCTCGTTTTAAAGAAAATGCAACATCATATTTTGATATTTTAGATAGTCCAAAAGCTACATATCAATTATATAGAAGATTGGAGGAAGATTTTAATGGAAACCTTTTTACGGTAGAAGAAGCCGAGAAAATAACAAGTCAACAACTTCGGTTGATAAAAAAATGTTTTATAAGTGGTAATGATAATACTCCACAAATAGACCTTTTTGAAAATTGGCGTTTGTTTAATTTCAGCATTATTCAAATTGAATTATTAAGCGAGATTTACGAAAACTTTCTATTTGAAACCGACCCTGATCTAAAGAAAAAAACGGGAACTTATTATACCCCTCCATCATTAGTTGAATTTATTCTGAATGAAAAGTTACCTGTTAACGAAACAGAGAAAAACTACAATATCAAAATCTTAGATCCAAGTTGTGGTTCGGGAATTTTTCTAGTCGAGGGTTTTAAACGTTTGGTAAGACGTTATGAAAATGATCACGGCGAAAAACTAACTGATTTTTATAAACTCAAAAAATTACTGACTGATAATATCTTTGGAGTTGAATTACACGCGCAAGCGATAAAAGTAGCCGCTTTCAGTTTATATTTGGCCTTGGTTGATTGTTTAGATCCGAAGACTTTATGGCAAAAGAAAAGGCACCGTTTGCCTAATCTTATCAATAACCCAAATGACAAATCACTAAAAGAGCAAGGGGAAAACCTTTTTTGTCGGGATACTATTGCAGATAATGAAAAAATAGATACTAAAGAATATAATTTAGTTATTGGGAATCCGCCTTTTGGCACCAAGGAATTGTCAGTATCTATTCGCAATTATTGTGAAAAAGAAGACTTTGCCAAAGAAATGGTGTTACCATTTTTACATAAAGCCACCAAACTTGCTCCCAATGGTGAAATTGCGTTGATTTTTAATACAAAAGTTTTAACCAACACAGGTGGCACTTATCAGAATTTTAGAAAATGGTTGTTCAATGGATGTTATGTGGAAAAGGTTTTTAACTTTTCAATTCTTCGGAATGCCCATAAAAATTTTGGAGGTCAGTTATTCAGTGATGCTACAGGCCCCATCAGTATTGTATATTATCAAAAGGAGTTACCTATAAAGCCAAGTGATAAAATTGCATATTATGCTCCAAAAACATTTATAAAATCAAATATTATTGATGGCTTAAGCATTGATTTTACCGACTTAAAATATCTGCCAAGAGAAGAATGTCAAAAACCAGATACAAAAATTTGGAAGGTTGCAATGTGGGGCGGAATGAATGATTGGGAGTTGTTACAAAAATTAAATTTTTCAAATACCTCAATCAAAAAATTTTTTAAGGAAGAGAGTATAGAATACGGTGTTGGCTTTGAGCTTAGCAAGCCATCTAATAAACCAGATACTGAAATAAAAAAGCTGCCAATTCATACTCCTACTAATATTTTAAAATATTATACTCCAAAACCAAAAAAAAGAATTGATGCAGAGAAATTTAGAAGATTAGGAAAAATTGAGGCTTACAAAGTTTCTCATATTTTACTTAATGAGGGTATAAAAGTAAATGAAAATCATCTTTCGTTACTAGCTACATTTGTTGACTACAAAAGTGCATATACAAAAGGAATAGTTGGCATTTACTCAAAAAATAATGATGAATCATTATTAAAATTACTAACCGTTTATCTCAATTCAGAATTTATTCGATATTTCGCTTTTTTAACAACATCTAGTTGGGGAATTGAAAGAGATGTGGTTAAGCATAAAGAATTGTTTGAAGCTCCTGTTTTATTGAAAAATATAGATAAAAAACAAATAGAAAATATTATTACGTTATTTAATGATAGTCTTTACGACAAAGAATTTCGTACTATTAACAAATCAGTTGAGAAAGAGATTAATGAAATTATCTTTAGCGTTTTTTCCGAAGGCGATAGGTTTACTATTCAAAACTTGTTAAGCAATATTGAGTTATTCCATAGAAAGGAAAAATCAATTGCATTATACCCTGTATTGCAAAATCACATAAAAGAATATAGTAAAATAATAAGCAAAGAGCTTAATGAATTTCTTGATGGTCAAAATTTGTTTGTTAATGCTACGGTTTATGAAGATATTAATAGGTTTTCGCCATTAATGATGATAAAACTTTCCCACGAAAAAGTAAAAAAAGATGTTTCAACTTCTACTGAACATCTTGATGAAGAATTGAAAAAAATTGACCAGCACTTGTGGGAAGAGAAAGCAAACAGTATCTATTTCAGAAAAAAAGTGAACTACAAAACAAGCGATGATATTTTTATAATTCGTCCAAATCAGCGTAGGTTTTGGTCCAAATCAATGGCAATAGAAGATGCCTCCGAGTTGATTCTCGAAATTTTAAATGGTGAGAATGAATTATAGACAAGAATACTTAAAGGCTTTGGAAAAAGATTGTATTGAATTGGTTGTTAATGCTTACAATACTGCCATTACAGACAAGAAATATAAAATTGATTGGCTTGAAAATGACTTTTCTGAATTATTAGGATATTACGTAAATGAAAGCCCACTCTCTTTAAAAAAAAGAATTACTTGCAAAACTGAAAATAAACTTTTATCTGAATTAGAAAATAAAAAGAAAGGATTTGCCGATAAGCTTCCAAGAATTGACTTTGTCTATTTTAAAATTTGGAAAGAAAACAGATTTCATTGTTATATGGAAGCCAAAAGATTAAAACAAAAGAATTCCAACCTCAAAAGGTCATATATAAATGAGGGTATGCAAAGGTATATTTCGAAGAAATACCCTATTGGTTGTATGCTGGGTTATTTACTTGAAGGCCAATCAAGTGAAACTATAAAAGGAATAAATATAATGTTGAAGAAAGACAAAAGAGAAACAGAAATATTGAATCATAAGCAGAATAAACTATTAGAAAATTATTACGAATCAAATCATTCTGAGATAGGTATAATGAAGCATTTAATATTTGATTTCACTGAATTTTGAAATAAAAATTATCAAGACAAATTTGTTATAACTAGAGCTGAGAGTCATACATTGTAAAGAGATTTTTTGGTTACTTAGCCCCCGTATTTCTGAAATTTCAAGACTGGTCTCTGTTTTGCACTTACCAAATCCAGCTAGATGTAAGGAAATAATTTGTTTAAGTCTATTGAGTTAAGTCGTATTGGCCATATCACTTATTTTAAACAACAAAATATTGGTTACTTGATTTTTCAAAGTGGCACACAATGAAACATTATGAGTTTGCCACGCTAAATAAAGTGTTACAATTTGAAGCGAAATTCCTGACGCTTACCGACTAAAATCACTGACACAAATCGATCTTAGATATCCACTATCTCCAAAATTTGAAAGCAATCGTTCCAATTAAACGTTATGATGTACTGTAAATAAATGTAAGAATACCATCCTGATGCTCTTCAAGTACTTTTGAAAGGTTAAGATACTAAATGGATAAACCTAACTTCTAAGATCATAGCTATATCTAATTGATTTCCGTTTCCATAATCTAGATAATTAAAAACAAGGGGGCATACGTAATTACCCACATTGTAATTCTTTGTTGAATACATATTCATTCTCTAGCATCATTATTCTTTCATATAATTTATCCTTCAAGTTTTCTTCTTAAAATATTCATGTCCTCACTAATTTTGCGCTCTATTACTTTCGCATAGATTTGTGTGGTGGATAGTTTATTGTGACCCAACATTTTAGATACCGTTTCGATAGGAACTCCATTAGATAAAGTTACAGTTGTAGCAAAAGTATGTCTCGCCATATGAAAAGTAAGGTTCTTTTCAATTTCACAGGCTTCCGCTACTTCCTTTAAATAGACATTAACTTTTTGATTGGAAATAACAGGAAATAACGTATCAGACTTTCGACAAACTTTCAGTTCTTTATAACGATCAATAATTGCTTTAGGTTTTTTCAAAAGCGGAACTCTCACGGGACTACCTGTTTTTTCTCTCTTTGTTACTAACCAGGTTGATCCATCCTCTCCAGTAACTAAATTTCTTTTTGATAGTTGTAAAAGATCTACATGAGCAACGCCTGTATAACAGCTGAAAACAAATAGATCTCTTACGACCTTCAACCGATTAATTTCAAATTGCTTGCTTTCAATTTCTTCCAACTCATATTCACTTAAAAAGCCTCGTTCAGTTTTGGTCAAATGTTGCTTAAATTTCACAAATGGATCGCGATCAATCCATTCTAAGTGAAAACAAAGAGTAGTCATTTTTCTTAAACGCTGTATATGTTTCATTACAGCATTATTTCCAATATAAGGTTGTGAATGTCTTTTTGGCTTAGTACATCTTAAAAAACTCTCGAACTGCAGTAAAAAGCCATAATCCATCTGTTTCACATAAAATTTCTCTGAATTGGAGCGAAACTCTTTTTCAATATATTTTCTGAGATAATATTGGCTGGTTATGTACCCTTTTCGAGTATTGGGCTTTAGCTTATGAAACAAATTACGGTTGTGATATTGAAACATATCTTCTACCGTATAAAACCGCTTAAAATTTCCAGTGTACCGATCTTTTACTGCTTCAGGTGTAATTATTTCTTCTTCAAGGCGTAAGTCCTGATAGCATTGAAATAGTTTAGCATATTCCTGATCCAGGTACAAATTGAGTTCTTTATCACTATCAGTATTCCCTATGGATCTTTGGGTTCGTATCCCCCAGCGCTTTGAACTAATAGACCTTTTTAAACTAAGGTTTAGTCGTTTTCCATTAATGGTAATTCTCACATAAATAGGGGCTTTCCCAGACTTTTCCCGTTTAGCATACAACCAAAATAAGATTGAAAAAGTTGAAGAATCTCGCATAATTTTGACATTTTTAATTGTTAAAACATTTTGGCGAAAGTCAAATCTCCAATTGTAACGTTCAAAAAGTCAATCCACTATAACATAAAAGTAATAATTTTATGTTGACGATCTGCGAACAAAAATAAGCAATTTTAACACTTTTAAATGAATGCAGATGGCATCATGAAAAATACAAAACACTAAACATCAATCAAATAACAACAATAGAATTTATCTATTATTGGTTCAGTGACCTCGCCAGGAATCGAACCTGGATCTAAAGTTTAGGAAACTTCTATTCTATCCGTTGAACTACGAGGCCAATTTTTCAGCAAATACAAAAATAAAAATGTTTTTATTATGTAAACTTTCAACTCGTTAAAACTTCCCTAAGAATAGGCTTTAGCTCACTTAGAAAATGTAATTTCAAGAGAACTTAATTTTTATAATTATGAAACTAGGCGTGCTACTTTCTTCTTTCTTTTTATTAATTATTACTGCAACCTGTAATAATCAAAAAGTAACCAGCAATATGAAACTTACCGGATTAATCGAAGCAGCAGGCATTACGTCTTATCAATACGGAAGCCATGTTTTACGAACCGATGATAAAACTTATGCATTAACATCAGGAAAAATAGATCTAACCGAATTAGAGGGACAAACAATCACTATTATTGCTGAAAAAATTGATGGTTATCCAGTTGAAGGCGGACCAGAATATATAAAAGTTCTTGAAGTCGAAGAGTAAACTACCTCGGGGCAAGCCCTCCAGGTATTCGTTGGAAACAAATTTTGATCTCGAGGCAAGCCTCGGGATATTATAGCCTTTGGCGGTGCCAATAAAAAATCATGCTTTTTTAGCCTCAATATTCTTGAAAATCTAAAAAAATCACATCAAGCTTTCTGCTAAGATTGTATATATTTAAACTGGTTTTTATTTATACACAATCCAATGAAGAAAATTTTATCACTCGTTTTAATTAGTTTTTTTATGGTAACTGCAAAGGCTCAAAACGCCAATATCGATAAAGAAGCGTTTGCCCATACCTTCTCTGTCGTTGCTAAGGATCCCAGAACTGGAGAAATGGCTGTTGCCGTACAAAGCCATTGGTTTTCTGTAGGTTCTTTGGTAAGCTGGGGAAAATCTGGTGTGGGTGTTGTGGTAACCCAGTCTTTTGTAAATCCTGCTTACGGGCCAAACGGACTCAAGTTAATGGGCGGCGGTATGTCTGCTAAAGATGCTTTAGAAGAATTGGTGGAACAAGACGGAGGTCGAGATTATCGCCAAATTGCTTTCCTTGATGTAAAAGGTAATGTGGCTGCTTACACTGGGAAACTTTGTGTAGAATCTGCTGCTCATATCGAAGGAGAAAATTTTTCGGTACAGGCGAATATGATGCTGAATAACAAAGTTGTTCCTGCCATGGCCGAAGCTTTTAAAGCGAATGAAGATCTTCCGTTAGCTGAACGAATGGTCGAAGTTTTAAAGGCGGCACAAAACGCCGGTGGTGATATTCGTGGTAAACAATCGGCTGCGCTTATCGTTGTAGGACCTAAAAAAGTTGAAAATCCCTGGGAAGAGAAAAAGATCGATTTAAGAGTAGACGATCACCAAAATCCAATACAAGAGTTAGAACGATTACTTAAAACTGCTCGTGCTTACGAACATATGAACAAAGGAGATCTTGCCGTAGAAACAGGTGATATCGACATGGCATTAGAAGAATATGGCACTGCTGAAGAAATGTTTCCCGATAACCTGGAAATGAAATTCTGGAAAGCAGTAGCCTTGGCAAACAGCAATCGCCTGGACGAAGCTTTACCTGTTTTTTCTGAAATTTTTGAACAGGACGATAACTGGCGAGAAATGATCACCAGGCTTCCTAAAGCAGGTTTATTAGATCTTACCGAAGACGAAATAGACCAAATTACAGATCTTTAAAAATCAAAAACCTCGTGGCAAACCGGCGAGGTATGAATAGGAAAATCTTATTTAATTTCGAGTCAACACCTTATAAACCAATCCTTGACTAAAATTAAACCCGAAAATGAACAATATCGATACTAATTTTTATGAAAATTTACCGGCTTTGGATATGCCGGTAAGTAAACTGGTAGGCGATATTGGTCATTTTAAGAATGTTCCTGAAAATTGGCATATTGTAGCGGCAGATATCAAAAATTCGACTGAAGCGATTGCAAAAGGCCAGCATAACTCGGTTAATCTTATCGCTACGGGTGCGGTAATCGCCATGATCAATATTGCTTATAAGGCAAAGATCAATATTCCGTTCTTTTTTGGTGGCGATGGTGCCATTGCAATTATTCCGCATAAAATTTTAGAAGAAACGCTAAACGCACTTCAGAAACATAAAAGAAATACGCTTAAAAACTTCCAATTAGAGCTTAAAATGGGATCTTTTCCGGTTAAGAATATCTACCAGGAAAATATTCAACTTAAAATCGCTAAACTTAGGGTAAATGAAGATCTAAATATTCCTATCGTGTTGGGTGATGCTTTGCATTATGCTGAAGATCTTATTAAAAACACGCTTGAAGATCAGAAAACTGTTCCAGATGAAAAACCACTAAATCTGGAGGGGATGGAGTGTAAATGGGACAAGATAAAACCGCCTAAAAATGGGCAGGAAGTGGTTAGTCTTATCGTAATTTCTAGAAACGACGCTAAATCGCATAAAACCTTTGCTGAAGTTCTTAAAGCGATCGACGATATTTATGGTTCGCCAAGCCGAAGAAAACCAATCTCTGTAAACCGACTAAAATTAAAGGCAAATCTTCGTAAAATTAACTCTGAAATGAAGGCGAAATTGGGCAAATTTAACCTTCCTTATTTAGTTAAAAGCTGGCTGACCGGCAAGTATGGAAAACATATCTGGCTTAAAAAAGAAAACGGCAAAAACTATTTGAAAAAGCTGGTTGCACTCACAGACACCTTAACCATTGACGGACGAATAAACACCGTAATTTCAGGGACACCTCAGCAAAGAGAAGCGCTTATTGGCTATTTAGACAACCTGGAAAATTCAGGAAAAATCGCATACGGAATTCATATAAGCGAAGAAAGTATAATGTCTTGCTATGTGCGAGATATTAGTACGCACGAACATATTCATTTTGTAGATGGCGGAAATGGTGGATATACAAAAGCCGCTAAAAGTTTAAAGAAGAAGTTTTAAGAATTTATTCTATCAATAACTTAAGATTCGGTATAAAACAAAACCCTTATTCTAATAAAGAATAAGGGTTTTTAAAAAAATTATATCTCAATTTATCGAATTTCAGTGCTTAATCTAAGCCACCTCTACGATTCCCGTCTCTTGGCTCTGGCCAGGTCATTTGCTCACCAGTTCTACCATTTACAGGAAGTACTCTTTGCTCTCTTGATGCTTTATCTGCATCTTCACTGGCTTTATAAGCTAAAATTGCAGTAAGAATAGCATTACTTTGTACATCGTCCCAAACGATTTTATCGTAAGTATCACGGTTAGTGTGCCATGTGTAGTTCCAATAAGACCAGCTTAAAGAGCTTAAGTTAAAGGCTGGTGCTCCTGCTGCAAGGAAAGAAGCATAATCTGACCCTCCTCTACCAGGCATACCTGGGAAACTAGTTTCAATTTGTCTTGAAATACTATCTGGCACTGCAGATAACCAATCGCCTAAATAATCGTAAGCCTGTACCAATCCGTTTCCAGAAAGATTTACAACACGGCCAGTTCCATTATCCTGGTTAAATACAGCCTGGATATTTTCAACAATTTCAGGGTGATCTTTTACAAAAGCGCGAGAACCATTTAATCCCTGCTCTTCACTTCCCCAGTGACCTGCAATAATTGTTCGCTTTGGATTTGGATATACTTCTTTAAGAATACGCATAGCTTCCATCATTACTAAAGTACCAGTACCATTATCTGTGGCACCAGTCCCTCCATCCCAGCTGTCGAAATGCGCTGAAAGCACAATATATTCTTCAGGTTTTTCTGAACCTTCAATAGTTGCGATGGTATTAAAAGTTGGAACTTCTCCATGATCTTCAGAAGTTGCTGTAATACTAAGCTCTGGCTTATCTCCATTTTCAGCCATACGGAAAACTAACCCGTAATCTTCTAAAGAAAGGTCTACAGTAGGAATTTCTTCAGTATAAGCAGAGAATACTTTGTTTACACCAAAACCGCTAGACCAGTTTAAAGTAATAATCCCCTCTGCTCCTGCTTTTTCTAAAATTTTAGGTAATTCTCTAGAAGAATATCCCGTTGCTCTAATACGCTCTCTCCAGGCATTCTCTGCTGCAGAACGTTCTTTTTTCATCTTTTCGAAAGATTGATCTGTTGCCCATTCTTCCCAGTTATAATCTGGACGACCAGTTGGTTCATTAAAAGAAAGTAACACAAACTTTCCTTTTACAGCACTTAATTTAGATTGAAAATCTGCCGAATCTTTAGCTTCTGGTAAAATTATAGCCTCAGCAGTAACTCCTTTCTTAGAAGTAGATGGGCTCCACGCCAATTGTCTTCCTTCTAAAGTTCTTAGGCGAGGTTCTACAAGATCGATATGTGTGATACCACGCTCCCAGCCTTTCCAGGTTCCCCATTGCTGATTTTCAGCAGAGATTCCCCAATCGGCATAGGTTTTAACAGCCCAGTTATTTGCCTGTTCCATTTGTGGTGAGCCTACAAGACGTGGCCCTATAACGTCTAAAAGTTCGTGGCCTAACTTTTTAAGTTGAGAATTTTCGGTAGCTTCTGTTACGATCTTCTCTACAACAGGATCCTGTTGCTGTGCAAACGTGGTGGTCGCCGCAAGTGCAATCGATGCAACAGCTAGATGTAGTTTGTTTTTCATTGGATTTTGATTAAAAAATTGGTGAAATATTGCTCTCAAATATAAATATATTCTTTACTGAAATCATAGCTTATGGCCTATTATTCTTGAATTCAAACGTGATTTTAAGTATATTGTGGGCTAATTTTTAAGCTTTTTTCACAAGAAGCTGAAGATTATGTTTTTGAGAATTTTGCCTTCGAAATCTTTATTTTTCGATTAATCGAAATCTCAACCCTAATTAAAATCCAATATTTACCTAAATGACAAAATTTACGCTTCGTTTTAGCAATTTCGCAATCCTGGCATTTATTGCTTTAAGCGCCATTAGCCTTCAGGCACAGCAAAGTGATCTTTCGGTTGAAAAAATTATGCAAGACCCAAAATGGATGGGAACTTTCCCTTCCAGAATACAGTGGGGAATCGAAAGTGAAAATATTTACTTGCAGTATAACCTGGAAAATGATCCAGATGATTCATTATATAAGATCAACCTATCCAACCAATCAAAAATTGTAAAAGTTCCTCAAAAAGAACAGGATAAAATGATTCCGCGTTATGGTGATTATAACAACAAAAAAACTGAAATGCTTTTTACTGAAAATGGAAAGCTTTTTTTATACAATATCAGCAAAGCCTATAAAACCGAACTAATAGATTTAGGAGAGCGTATTGTAGATCCTCAGTTTATGGCAAACGAATCTAAAATTTCGTTCGTTTTAAATAACAATGCATTTATCTACGACCTTGATAAAGGAACGATCTCTAAATTAACCAATATCAATAGCGGCAAAAAGCGTGAAGGAAGAGATGAGAAACTTTCAGACAAAAACCAATGGATACAGGATGAAAATCTTGATCTCTTAGAAGTAGTTAATGAACGTAAAGAAAAATCTGAAGCTTCTAAAACCTATCGTGAAAGTGTTGCGCCAAAAGAAGATTATGCCTTTTACGCCGGCGACAAGCAAATATCCGGACTTAGCATTTCTCCTAACGGAAAGTATGTTAGTTTCAACTTAATTAAAAGAGAACGTGGAGAGAATACCGATGTTCCAAATTATGTAGATCAATCTGGATACACTAAAGATCTGCCTGCACGCTCTAAAGTAGGCGACGATAAAACCGAAGTAGAATTAGCACTTTATAATATCGAAAAAGACACCGTTTTTATGGTAAGTACTGCAGAGCTTGAAGGTATTAAAGACTTGCCAGATTACGTAAAAGATTATCCAGATAAAGAATGGGAAGAAAAAGTTCGTGAAGTGATTACTTCGCCTGCTTATTTTTCAGAAAATGGAGAGAAAGCTATCGTAAGCATTCGATCTAAAGACAACAAAGACCGTTGGATCGCCCAATTAGACCTTGAAAATGGTAGCCTTACCACCATCGATCGCCAACGTGACGAAGCATGGATTGCTGGACCGGGTCTTGGCTGGTCTTTTGGAGGCGGAACCATTGGTTGGTTACCAGATAATAAACATATTTATTTTCAGTCTGAAGCGACCGGCTATTCTCATTTATATCTTCTGAATGTTGATAACGGAGATAAAAAAGATCTTACTCCAGGGGAATATGAAGTTTTTGATCCAGAATTATCGAATAATAAAAAGTACTGGTATTTAACCACTTCTGAAGAAGGTCCAGATGTTCGCCATTTCTATAAAATGCCGGTGATGGGTGGTAAAATGGAGAAACTGACTAATATGACCGGAAATAATCAGGTTTATCTTTCTCCAGATGAAAAATATATGGCCATCTATTATTCTTTCAGTAATAAGCCATGGGAACTCTATCTTAAGAAAACCGGAAAAGCTGAAGCAAAACAATTAACCAGCGGCCAATCTGAAGCATTTGCAAGTTACGATTGGAGAACGCCTGAACTTATTAAGTTTGAAGCCGAAGACGGGGCGATGGTTCCGGCAAGATTATACACGCCAAGTGAAGAAACTAAAAATGATGCTGCGGTTGTATTTGTGCACGGTGCAGGATATTTACAAAACGTACACCAATGGTGGTCGTCGTATTTTAGAGAATATATGTTTCATAATCTATTAACAGATTTAGGCTACACCGTTATAGATATCGATTACCGTGGAAGCGCTGGTTACGGCCGCGACTGGAGAACCGGTATTTACCGCCACATGGGAGGCAAAGACCTTTCAGACCAGGTAGATGGTGTAAAATATTTAGTTGAAAACCACGGAATAAATCCTGAAAAAATCGGAATTTATGGTGGTAGTTATGGCGGATTTATTACTTTAATGGCAATGTTTAACGAACCAGATACTTTTGCTGCCGGTGCGGCGCTAAGATCTGTAACAGATTGGGCTCACTATAATCACGGTTATACCGCAAACATTCTTAATGAACCCGTAAACGACCCTATTGCCTATCGCAGATCTTCACCAATTTATTTTGCTGAAGGCCTAGAAGGAGATTTACTTATCGCCCACGGAATGGTAGATGTAAATGTACATTTTCAGGATGTGGTAAGACTTTCGCAACGTCTTATCGAGTTAGGTAAGGATAACTGGGAGATGGCAGTTTACCCTGTAGAAGATCACGGTTTTGTGGAACCTAGCAGCTGGACAGATGAGTATAGTAGAATTCTTAAACTTTTTAATGAAAGTCTCTTAGAAAAGTAAAGCTTATGGATATTGAATATGTTAGAAAGCAATTTCCGGCACTAGATAAAGATTTTGTATTTATGGATAACGCCGGTGGCTCTCAGGTTTTAGGGAAAGTCATTCAGCGCATTACCGGATACTTAATTCATCACAATGTACAACTAGGCGCTTCTTACCGCAACAGTAAAGAAGCAGGAGAAAAATTAGCATGGGCAACCAAACAGGTAGCAAAATTTATTAATGCTAATAGAACCGAAGAAGTAATTATAGGTCCTTCTTCGAGTATGCTTTTTAGAATATTAAGTTTATCCATTAGCAAACAATGGCAGGAAGGTGACGAGGTGATTGTAACAAATACAGATCATGAAGCAAACGTTTCTCCCTGGACAGACTTAGAAGAAAAAGGCATAAAAGTTAAGATCTGGAAAGCCAATCCAAATACTATGGAATTAGAGCTTTCTGAGCTGAAAAAATTACTTTCAGAAAAGACCAAACTTGTTGCGGTTACACATTGCTCTAATATTTTGGGGAGCATAAATCCTATCAAGGAGATTACAGAGATTGTACACCAAAACGACTCGCTTATTTGCGTAGATGGCGTTGCTTACGCACCTCATCGCCAAATTGACGTGCAAGAACTGGATGCCGATTTTTACACCTTTAGCTGGTATAAAACCTATGGCCCACATTTAGCTTTAATGTACGGTAAGTATGATCTACTTTTAGAAATGGATGGTATAAATCACTATTTCTTCAAAAAAGATGATATTCCGTATAAATTTCAACCGGGAAATTTCAATTTTGAACTAACGTATAGCCTTTTAGGAATCACTGAATATTTTCAGGAATTCTATAAACAACACTTTCCAAATGACAAAGAGTCTTCAGTTTTAATGCTGAAAAAATCTTATGAAGTTATTGCGCAACATGAACAGCAACTGGCACAAAAGCTTCTTAATTTTTTAAATGAAAATCCAAAAGTGAAGATCATAGGAAATCCTGAAGCCGATGCTTCTAAAAGAGTGCCTACGATTTCTTTTGTGCATGATGAACTTGATAGCGACGCCATTGTTGGGCAAATCGACGAATATCGAATCGGCATTCGTTTTGGTGATTTTTACGCTAAAAAACTGGTTGAAGATTTCGGGCTAACCGAAAAAAATGGCGTAGTTCGCATCAGTCTGGTGCATTACAACACCGAAGAAGAAGTAAAACGACTTATCTGGGCGCTTAGCAAAGTAATTTAAAATCTAGACCGCTTCGCTTTTAGACCTTGAATATAGATTAAAAAACGAGGGCTGAAATTATCGAATTTCAGCCCTCGTTTTTTTTATTAAATCATGAGATGCTAAATCAAGTCCGCCGGACGGACAGGTTCAGCATGAAAATTTGTTTCCTTATCAAATTAATACTTCTGCAAAATTTCAGAAAAAATAACCTCGATCACTTACTCTTCTATTTTCTAATCTCTAACAGCACAGCGATCTAAAATCTAACTACTATTATCCCAACGCTTGTTTTAAATCTTCAACAAGATCGTCTCCATCTTCAATTCCTACACTTAATCGTATCAAACTATCTACAACACCGGTTTTTTCACGTTCTTCTTTTGGGATCGATGCATGCGTCATACTTGCTGGATGCCCGGCTAAAGATTCTACTCCGCCTAGAGATTCAGCTAAGGTGAAAACCTTCAGATTTTCAAGGATTTTTATTGCACTTTCTGCGGTTCCTTCCGTAGTAGAAAAAGAGATCATTCCGCCAAAACCATTCATTTGCTTTTTAGCGATATCGTGGTTTGGATGATCATCGAAACCTGGCCAGTTCACTTTCGCAACTCCGGCATGTTCTTTTAAAAATCGGGCTACTTTTTCTCCATTTTCGCAATGGCGCTGCATTCTAAGATGCAAAGTTTTGATTCCGCGTAACACCAAAAAACTATCCTGCGGTCCACAGACTCCGCCACTCGCATTTTGGATAAAATATAATTTATCTGCCAGAGCTTTATCTTTCACGATAAGTCCGCCCATCACAACATCACTATGCCCGCCAAGATATTTTGTAGCGCTATGCATTACAATATCTGCTCCCAAATCCAAAGGTTGCTGTAAATATGGTGTCGCAAAAGTATTATCAACTGCTAATAAGACGTTGTGCTTTTTGGCAATTTTAGCTGCAGCTTCGATATCGATAATATTCATCATTGGGTTGGTTGGTGTTTCTACCCAAATAAGCTTTGTATTTTCGTTAATATAAGCTTCAATATTTTCAGCTTCCTGCATCCCAATAAAGTGAAATTTAATGCCTAAATTTTCAAATATCGAGGTAAACAAGCGGTAAGAACCACCGTAAAGATCGTTGGTACTTACAATTTCGTCTCCTGGTTTAAAAAGCTTCATTACAGCATCGATGGCAGCAAGTCCAGATCCAAAAGCCATCCCAAATTCTCCATTTTCGATACTGGCCAAGGAACGCTCTAAAGCGGCACGAGTTGGGTTTCCACTTCTGGAATATTCAAAGCCTTTATGACCTCCCGGGGTGCTTTGTGAATAGGTACTGGTTTGATAGATTGGCGGCATTACAGAATTGTATGCAGGATCTGTATTTTCCTGCCCGCCGTGTATGGTTTTGGTATTAAATTTCATAACAATGTTTTAGTAGATTACAAGACCAAAATGTAGCTTAGAAGCTGAATTTTAGCAATTTTAAAAATCTTATTAGCAAAAATAAGCTTCGCATTGGCAATGCCAAAATTGCTGCGTACTTTAGCAAAACAATAACCTAAAATCCGAAAACCATTTTGAAAAAATTTCTTTTAGTGCTGCTTGCCAGCCTGATGCTGTATGCTTGTGAAGAAGAGAAAAAAGAAGACCTTAATTTCACCAATTATAACATAGAAAAGGCTTACGAAAAGTGTGATCCTGAAACCGGAAACTGCACTTTTGTAAACATTAATTTCCCGGTAGCCAAAGGTAATGAGGCTGTCGCAAAAAAGATTAACGATTCTGTAGAACAACATATTATTCAGATTGTCGCAGGTTTTAATCCAGATGATAATCCTAAAACTATGGAAGAAATGGTAGATGGTTTTATCGCAAATTATGCGTCTTACCGAGAAGATTTCCCTGATACCGATATCCCTTGGGAAGCGACTGTTTTTGCAGAAATTACTTCAGGAAGCCCCAAATTATTAAGTATAGATTTCAACTCTTATACATTTACCGGTGGCGCACATGGTTACGGAAGTAATACTTATATGAATTTTAATCCTGAAACCGGCGAAGTTTACACGCACAAGGATCTCTTTACTGCGGAATTTAAAGACTTTGTAGAAAAAGACTTCAGAAATAAAGAAGATATCCCGCAGGACGAAAACATCAACAGCACAGGAATGTTCTTCGAAAACGACGAATTTCACCTTCCGGCAAATATTGGTTTTAGAGATGATAAATTGATCTTAACCTATAATCCATACGAGATCGCGGCTTATGCTGAAGGACAAAAAACTTACGAATATGGGCTGGAAGAAATTTCAGAATATTTAAAAATAGATTTTTCAGCAACCGAATAAATTGCAGAAGCTCTTATAAAGTTTTTCCTTTGCAGTCTTTCTTATGCATTCTTAAATCGAAATAAAATGAAAAAGATCTACTACCTGTCTACCTGCGATACCTGTAAACGAATTTTAAACGAGATCGACGCTCCGGCAGAGTTTGAACTTCAGGATATCAAAACCGATGCAATTACCACTGCGCAAATAGAAGAAATGCAAAAACTTTCGGGTAGCTATGAGTCGCTTTTCAGCAAAAGAGCACGACTTTATAAAGAACGTGATCTAAAAAACAAGAATCTTAGCGAAGAAGATTACAAAGCTTTGATCCTGGAACATTATACTTTTTTAAAACGTCCGGTAATAATTAACGATAATGAGATCTTTATTGGTAATGCTAAAAAGAATGTAGCGGCCGCTAAAGAATCTATCCATGGATAAGCGTTTGCTGGCAATCCTCGCCGCAATAGGTGCCAGTGCAATCTATGGATTAAACCACACCATTGCCAAAGGAGTGATGCCTGCACATATCGAAGCTTTTGGTTTTATTATGCTTCGGGTTTTGGGTGCCTCTATTTTGTTTTGGCTATTAAGTCCGTTTGCTCCAAAAGAAAAGATCGACAAAAAAGATTACCCAAGAATGCTGGGCTGCGCTGTCTTTGGAATGTGTATCAATATGCTTTTCTTTTTTAAAGGATTAAGCCTTAGTACACCAATTAACAGCTCGGTTATTATTACACTTTCTCCCGTAATGGTTTTGATCTTAGCTTCATTTATTCTTAAAGAAAAGATCACACTTATTAAAGGAATTGGTATTGCTTTGGGACTTTCTGGAGCTTTGGCTTTAGTGCTTTTTAGTGCAGATAGTGTATCTAATGCACCAAATATTCCGCTTGGGAATTTGATGTTTATTATCAATGCTTTTTCTTACGGATTTTACCTGGTGATCGTAAAACCACTTACCAAAAAATACCACGCCATTACGCTTATGAAATGGCTTTTCCTAATGGGTGTTATTTTGAATTTACCCGTTACTTATTCTGAATTTACAGCGGTAGATTGGCTTAATTTACCATTCGATGCGATTTGGCGTATGGCCTTTGTTGTTGCAGGAACAACATTTTCTACTTACCTGCTTAATATTTACGCATTAAAACAATTATCGGCATCTACGATAAGTGTTTTTATTTATCTACAGCCTTTAATCGCTATTATTTATGCTGTTTTAGTAGGTGCAGATCATTTAACGACCATAAAAGTTGCTGCCGGATTAATGGTTTTTGTAGGCGTTTATCTGGTAAGTTTTAAGAAAACAAAAACCCGGGCGTAGCCGGGTTTTAAAAATATAAGTCGAAAATCGATAATTTCAGCTTGCTTTATTTTAGCAATTCTGGATCAATGTCCTTTGGTTTTCTACCGTGTTTCCTGGTATCTTCTTTTGTAAGCACCTTAAAATCTTCGGTATGTGGCAGGCTATCAAAATTATTAATTAAATCTGAAGGTAAACCTGTTAGCTTTCTTGCTTTAAGATCTATCCAACCGCCCATCATTTCACAACTTGCAAAATTCCTTCCTTTGCTGTCATAAAAATTATGTACAAATTCAAAATACATTCCGTCTTCAGAAAGTCCTTTTAACTGCAGGCTCACTTTTACCGGTTCTCCTGCAAAAACCTCTCTAAAATAATATACGTGCTCATAAAAAACCACCGGACCAAGATTGTGCTTTGCCAGGTCTTTTTGGCCAAAACCATTTTCCATTAAAAAACCCATTCGGGTGTGGCTCATAAAATTGATGTAAGCCGTGTTGGCTAAATGCCTATTTGCGTCGATATCACTCCAGCGTATTTCAAATTCTTTAGTATACATAATTCTCCTTTTCATTTTTAAGAATAGCTAAATTACGAATATTTGCTATGCACGCATAACTTGTTTAATTATTCCATCGAATCATCGAAAATTTGATATGAAGTTGCCTGTATTCTTATCCCAAATTATAAGTTTCTTTACCTAATTTTTTCTGAAATTTGCCCTATGCCAGTAATTGAAAGTAATTATACCGCCCCATCTCTTTTTAAAAACGCTCATATCGCCACCATCTATGCAGCAACGCTTAGAAAGGTAAATTTTAAGTCTGAAAAACGAGAACGTTTGGAGCTGAACGATGGTGATTTTTTAGATTTAGATTGGGCATTTTCTAAAACCAACTCCAAAAAATTAATTATCGCTATGCATGGTTTGGCCGGCAATGCCAATAGACCTTATATGCTGGGAATGGCAAAGATTTTTACCGAAAATGGCTGGGATTACTGCGGAATGAACTTTAGAAGTTGCAGTGGAGAAATTAACCGATTATATCGCAGTTACAACGCTGGTGCCACTGAAGATCTGGAAGAAGTTTTGGCCCATATTTTCAGCAAAAATAAATACGATCAAATCGCTTTAATTGGTTTTAGCCTTGGCGGAAATCTTTTGCTGAAATATCTTGGGGAACGCCAAGAACTACCGTCGCAAATAAAAGCAGCTGTTGCCGTTTCTACACCTTGTGATCTAGGCGCCAGCCTGGGAGCGCTAAACCTGCCAAAAAACAAACTATATACAAACAGATTCGAAAAAAACCTGAAAGACCAACTTTTCGAGCGACAATTGGCTTTTCCAAAAGAACTCGAAAAACAACAAATATCGGCTTGTAATTCACTATTAGCGATCGATGAATTGTATACCAGCCGGGCGCATGGCTATGCTTCAGCGGCAGAATATTATGAAAAGTGCAGTTGTCTTCAGTTTTTACCCAATATTAAGATTCCAACACTTTTATTGAATGCTGAAAATGATAGTTTTCTGACTTCAGCATCATTTCCGAAGAAAATAGCCGAAAAATCATCATTCTTACATCTGGAAATTCCCAAACATGGCGGTCACGTAGGTTTTATTCAGCATAAAAAAATGTATTACCAGGAAGAAAGAGCGCTGCAATTTATCCAAAATCAGCTCTAAGATTTCAGTTAAAATTTCAGGAAAGTCCATTATTCAGCTAAATTATTCTATAGCCTTTGCGCTGCCTAAGAATTGATTATCTTTGTCCAACCGTAAAAATGAAGCATGATTCAATCAATGACAGGTTTTGGGAAAAGTGTACTACAACTTCCCAATAAAAAGATTACTATAGAGATTAAATCTTTAAACAGTAAAAATCTGGATCTAAATGCCAGGATCCCTTCGCAATATCGTGAGAAAGAATTGGTGATGCGTAACACGATATCTTCAGCTTTAAAAAGAGGGAAAGTAGATTTCTCACTGTATGTAGAGCAAACAGGAGACGAAACATCTGCCTCTGTAAATGCTGAAGCGGTAAAAAATTACATCAAGCAATTAAAAGATTTGGATCTGGGCGGTATTGCCAGCAATCATGATTCTAAACTTTTAGAAATCGCGATGCGCTTGCCTGATGCCTTAAAAACCGAGCGTGACGAGATCGACGAAAATGAATTTGCTGAAATCGAGAAAACATTATTGGAAGCCCTTGCTGAAATTAACGAGTTTAGAACAGCAGAAGGTGCTGCTTTAGAGAAAGATCTTAAACTTCGCGTTAGCAATATTGGTAATTTGTTAGATGAAATTATGCAAATTAATCCAGAGCGTGTAGAGAATGTACGTGAGCGCCTTCGCAAAGGAATCGAAGATCTTAAGGAAAATGTAGATGAGAATCGCTTTGAGCAGGAACTGGTTTACTACATCGAAAAATACGATATCACAGAAGAAGAAGTGCGATTAAAAAATCACCTTTCTTATTTTACTGAAACCCTAAATACTGAAGACAGCAACGGTAGAAAATTAGGCTTTATTGGCCAGGAAATGGGGCGTGAAATAAACACCATTGGTAGCAAAAGTAACTATGCACCAATGCAGCAGCTTGTAGTGCAGATGAAGGATGAGCTGGAAAAAATTAAAGAGCAGGTCTTAAACGTACTATAAGAATTTAACCCAAATTAAAGCAAAGCACCATGAAAGAAGGGAAGCTAATCGTATTTTCAGCTCCGTCTGGTTCAGGGAAAACCACTATTGTAAGACATCTTTTAAAACAGGACGAATTAAAGCTGGATTTTTCGATTTCGGCAACGTCTCGTGATCCTCGCCCTAACGAAGTTGATGGAAAGGATTATTACTTTTTGTCTTTAGAAGATTTTAAAAAGAAGATCAAAAACGACGAATTTCTGGAATGGGAAGAAGTTTATCGTGATAATTTCTACGGAACTTTAAAAGCTGAAGTAGAGCGAATTTGGGCAGAAGGAAAGCATGTTATTTTTGATATCGACGTGGTTGGCGGATTAGATATTAAAAAAATCTATCCTGAAAAGACACTTGCTGTTTTTGTAAAACCACCAAGTATCGAAGAACTAAAGATTAGGTTAAAAAAGCGCAAAACCGAATCGATGGATAAAATTAATATGCGTGTTGCTAAAGCGAGTATCGAACTTGCCACCGCACCGCAATTTGATTTTATTATTGAAAATAACGATCTGGACGTTGCTTTAGAAGAAGCTTATAATCTAGTTTCAGATTTTATAAAAACGTAAGATGAATAAAAAGATCGGACTTTTTTTTGGAACGTTTAACCCTATCCATATTGGGCATTTGATTATTGCGAATCACATGGCTGAATTTTCAGATCTTGATGAAGTTTGGCTGGTGGTTACTCCGCATAACCCACATAAAAAGAAAAGTACGCTTTTAAATAACCATCATCGCCTGGATATGGTGTTTATGGCCTGTGAAGAATTTGAACATTTACAACCCAGCGATGTAGAGTTTAGATTAGAGCAACCAAATTACACAATAAAAACCTTGGCCCATCTTCAGGAAAAATTTCCAACCAACGAATTTTGTCTTATCATGGGTGAAGACAATCTAAAGAGCTTTCATAAATGGAAAAATTATGAGGTAATTTTAGAAAATCATTCGTTGTATGTATATCCAAGGAAATCTGGCGGAAGGGTAGAAAATCAATTTAAAGATCATCCAAAGATCACTAGAGTAGACGCTCCGGTTATAGAAATTTCAGCAACATTTATTCGAGATTCGATAAAAGAAGGCAAGTTTATAAAACCTATGTTACCACCTAAAGTTTGGGATTACGTTCTTCATAACAATTTTTATAAATAGCCAAAAGAAATTAAAATTTAGAAGCGATTCGCTACTGGAATATACTATTGTTTCAATTAAAAAACCGCCCTGTATCTCTAAAACAAAGCGGTTTTCAAACTAAATAACCAACCAAAAAAACTAAGAAAATCTTCCCTGGTTAGGAGAAGAATAAATGGATAACGTGAGTTTTTCTATTAAGATTGTCTTTAAGGATAGCTATTTTGTGTTAAATTTTTGCCATACTTAGACGGTTAACTTCCCTAGAAATTTTAAAGCCCTATTTAATCTTTATTTTTGTAGTACGCATAACAAACCAAACAAATGAGTACAACTCCTAATATAGCTGTTATTGGCGGCGGTAGCTGGGCAACTGCTATCGTAAAAATGCTTACCGAAAATATCGAAAAGGTACATTGGTACATGAGAAGTGTTTATGCTGTAGAGCATTTAAAAAGGCACGAGCATAATCCTAATTATCTTAGTGATGTAGAATTTGACATTAATCAGCTACATCTTAGCAATGACATTAATGAAATTGTTAGCGCTGCAGATATTCTGATCTTTGCAATTCCATCTGCCTTTTTAAAATCTGAATTAGATAATCTTACCGAATCTCTGGAAGGCAAAACGATCTTTTCAGCAATAAAAGGTATCGTTCCAGAAAGTAGTTTGATTGTTGGAGAACACTTCAATAAATTCTACAATATCGATTTTGAAAATATTGGTGTAATTACCGGGCCTTGTCATGCCGAAGAGGTAGCGCTAGAGCGCCTTTCGTATTTAACGATTGCTTGTAGCGACGAGGAAAAAGCTAAAATGCTAGCCGGTTTTCTATCCAGCGATTATATAAAAACCAAAACCAGTGATGACATCGTAGGAACCGAATATGCTGCGGTTCTTAAAAATATTTATGCTATTGCTGCCGGAATTGCACATGGTCTTGGTTATGGTGATAACTTTCAGAGTGTATTAATGAGTAACGCGATTCGCGAGATGAAAAAATTCATTAAAAAAGTACACAAAATGAAACGAAACATCAACGATTCTGCTTATTTAGGTGACCTTTTAGTTACCGGATATTCTGTGTTTAGTAGAAATAGAATGTTTGGGAATATGATTGGGAAAGGTTACACCGTAAAGAGTGCACAAATGGAAATGAGTATGATCGCTGAAGGTTATTATGCTACAGACAGTGCTTACAAGATCAATAAAGAACGTAAGGCAAAAACACCCATTATCAATGCGGTTTACGCGATTCTTTATGAAGGAAAAAACCCTAAGAAAACATTCAAAAAACTTGCAGATAAGTTAGATTAAGGAGGCAAAAATCTCCTTTTTTTAACAAAAGTCTAACCTGAAATAATCGAGGTTTAAAATGTATAAACTCTGATTTTGATTACTTTTGCCCAAAATTTAACAAGCCCCTATGAGCAAAAAATTACTAGCAGGATCGATAATCTTGTCTTTCCTTGCAATCGCATGTAGTGACAGTAACGACGATTTTGATGAGAACGAATACACTCAGCAAAACTTCGAAATTAACAATGACGAAAGCGAATTAGAAAGCGTTTTAAGCAGAAACGGAGCCGGTGTTCTAAGTATTTCTTCGATCACCGCCAGCAATAGAGCCAGTCTTACCAGACAAGCTGTAGAAGACGAAGATCCACAAGTAAGTGATATTGCTTTAGAGCAGATCGCAACCGTAGATCCTCCGGTTGTAGATGGAACTACACTTAGAGCAAGCCACGTAAAGATCGACGGGAATTATGCCTATGTAACTTACATGATGGAAGGTGAAGCTTATCTTGGCGGTATCGATATTATTAATATTACAGATAAAACCAATCCTTTTGTTGAAAGCCGAGTAACTTCAGATATCGTAGATTTTACTTCAGCTTATTTTAATAATGGGAGATTATATTTTGCTTCCGCAGTAAATACCGATGAACTTTTAAATCTTGAATATCGCGCGAACATAGGTTACGTTAGTGTTTCTGAAGGAAATTTTTTACAGGACTTTCAATTAAAATCTATTGAAGGAAATGTAGCTGTTGATATTGCAGGTTTTAATGACAGAATTATTGGAGTAAGTGGCGCGACAGGTGTTTTAGGTCTTTACGACGCAGCTAGTTTAGAAACTATCCAGGAGCAAACTATACCAGATCTTAGATCGATCGCTTATGGAGACAATAAAATTGCCGTACTAAGTGGTAGTGAAGGTCTTGCAATGTATAATCCTAACGATCTTTCGGTTTTAAACAATATTAGCACTCCTAATTTAGCGAGCGAATCGAAACGTACTATTGCCTTTAAAGATCAGGCGATTTTGGTTTCTGAAGGTAGTAATGGTGTAGGAATTTATGATAGTAATTCTGGAAATGCATTGCAGCAGTTAGACATTCAGATTCTTCCTGAAGCAGAATATGATGATGAAGATGTTGTAACGAATGCAGTTTCTATTGCCGGAGATTTTATTTTAATGGCTAATGGTGGAGCTGGTTTTGGTATCGCTAAACTAGATGAGAACAATACTTTAGTTGAAGAAGGTGTTGTAGATTTAGAAGGATCTTCTAATTACATTCAATCTGATGGTGAATATATATTTGTTGCCTCTGGAACTGGCGGATTAAGAATCATAAAAATAAGCCAACCAGAAGTAAACGAAAACTTTGCCGAATGTGAATCTTACGATGTTTATACCGGGCGTTCTAATCTAAATGTAAACAGCAACGAAGTTTTAGCTTATCGTGGTTCTGCAACACTTAAGAACCTAAACGTTGGTGGAGATTTCACTTTCTGTGGATCGATAAACATTCAGAACGGTGCAAACATCAACAGCCAGGGAGAATTTAATATGAGAGGCGCAATGGCCGTAGGAACCTATGGCAGAAATCATGATTTAAACATTAACAGTGGTTCTGTACTAAGAATTGAAGGAAGCCTTACTGTTTATGGTAACCTGAACCTGAATAGCGGTGCTACTTTAGAATTTGTTGGAGAAGATTCCAGCATCCATGTTTTTGGAACTGTTAGACAAAATAGTGGGAGTACCGTTATTGGAACTTATAACGATACCTCTAATAAACTTCAGTAAGTTATACTGAAAATATAATATCAAAAAAGCCTCTGTTTCCAGAGGCTTTTTTATTGGCATCGCCAAAGGGTATAATACCCAGAGGCTTGCCTCGAAATTAAAAATTTGTTTCCAACGAATGCCTCGATGGCTTGCCCCGAGGTAGTTTATTTAAAATTATTCGGCTAAAATGCCCAATTTGGGAATAATAGGCAGTTCTTTTTTATTTGCTTCGTTAACGCTATTCTTCTTAAATACAAATGCTTTCTCGAACATCTTGTTTTCAGCAAAAAAAGTTACCTGATATTCGTTATTAAGCCCAAGAACTTCATCCTGAATAAACTCGATCTTCGCGAAAGAATGTGGTGGTAATTTCTCCAACTTGTGGCGCATTACCGATGTTTCTTTTGTTCCATCATAACCTTTAGCTACGATAAGTATCATTTCTATAGAAACATTTTTATTGTTGATAATATACGTGTTCCACTCGTCTACCCTAAAATCTTTATTAAACTCTCTAACGGCAGCTACGTGAACTTTTTCAACCTTAGGAACTTCTATATCCTTTCTCAAAATTCGATCTTTTTAAGATTCGTTTTCAAACTTTTTCTCCCATTTATGTTTAATCATATGCCAAAGTACAAACAGCACAACGGCTGCAATGGCCAATACAATTAAACCAATGGTAATTTTTAAAACAGCAATTGCCAGATAAGCCGCAACACCTAAAATTACAACAGCCAGAATAATGAAACCAGATTTTTTCATAACCTATTCTTTTTGTTGTTAAGATCGTAGTTTTACCGCTAGACTTCTCTCAACAAATTCATAAAATCCTTATTCAGGATTAAATGGAAGATTTAAACTGCTCTAAGAATCGCACGTCGTTTTCATAAAACATACGAATATCACCAATTTGGTAAAGCAACATGGCAATACGTTCTATTCCCATCCCAAATGCAAAACCAGAATATTCTTTTGGATCGATACCGCAATTTTTAAGCACGTTAGGATCTACCATTCCGCAGCCCATAATCTCTAACCAACCCGTTCCTTTGGTAATTCGATAATCGGTTTCTGTTTCTAATCCCCAATAAATATCAACCTCGGCACTTGGCTCGGTAAACGGGAAATAAGATGGTCTTAATCTAATCTTAGACTTTCCAAAAAGCTGTTTAGTAAAATATAAAAGTGTTTGCTTAAGATCTGCAAACGAAACGTCTTTATCGATATATAAACCTTCTACCTGATGAAAGATACAGTGAGAACGTGCAGAAATAGCTTCATTTCTAAAAACTCTTCCAGGAGAAATTGTTCTAATTGGTGGCTTATTACCTTCCATATATCTAACCTGCACAGAAGACGTGTGGGTTCTTAGCAAAATATCAGGATCTGTTTGAATAAAAAACGTATCCTGCATATCTCTTGCCGGGTGATATTCTGGTAAGTTTAATGCGGTAAAGTTATGCCAGTCGTCCTCGATTTCTGGTCCTTCAGAAACATTAAAGCCAATATTAGAGAAAATCTCTATGATTTGATTTTTAACTATAGAAATAGGATGACGAGAACCAATCTCAAGCGGCTCAGATGGGCGCGAAAGATCTCCGTAAATTCCTTTTTCCTCTTCCAGGCTTTCTAATTGTTCTTTTAACTCATCTACTTTTACCTGCGCAGAAGTTTTAAGTTCGTTTATTGTTTGCCCAAAATCTTTTTTTTGTTCGTTAGGAACATTCTTAAATTCAGCAAAAAAGCCATTAAGAATACCTTTTTTACCAAGATATTTTATTCTGAAATTTTCGATCTCCTCTTTTGTTGAAGCTTTAAACGCTTTAACATCAGCAATATGCTCCTTAATCTTATCAATCATAGATACAATTCTTATAAGGAGGCAAATTTATAAAAATTTACGCCCATAGTCCTTATTAAAAACCGATAAAACCAAATGCAGAAAAAGACTTATTTAAAGTCTGGATTTAAAAGCTGTGAAGTTTTGGCATCATGAAAAATATACTTCATTAAAAAGAACACTGAAAAAGCACCAAAGCTATGCCACAACCAATGTGTTCCCATATAAAAATGAATATACCTATCTAAAGCCCTAAAACTTATCGCCACCGCAAAACTAAGCACGGCAAAAGCCATAAATTTAGAATGTTTAAATCTGGTTTGATAGATATGAATACCTATAGGCAGCAACAAACCTATAGCTGTTGCGATGTACGAGTAGGTTTGCCCATGAGTTCTAAACGGAATAAAACGTACGCCCAAAACCAGCAAAAGCACCAAAATCATTAAACCAACAACCTGCCTTTTTTTAGCACTGGCTTTAGAAGCAAAATAAAGTGAAGCCACTATACATAAAATATCGATAGGAACCCAATCCATTAACAGCCAGATTTCGTGACTTCTGGTGGCGTGATAAATGGTTCCGCCAAGCCAGCCTATAAATAATATGGGTAAAGCAAAGCTTAAAAACAACTGTGCTTTGTAATTTTTATAAACGCGATAAGAAAAGTAAATCACTATCGCTAAAAAGAAAAGATTACTGAAGGTATTAAAAGGTTCTACCGGAAATCTTCCCTGTACCGTTTCAGTATAAACTGGCCCAGAATCATTGGGAAATTCAGCCAAAAACAGCAATGCGTTCATTTAAGAAATATATTCTTTTTCAAGAAAATACTGTACAATAGCTTCTTTCATTAAAACACTTTGCTCACCGGCTTTTAGATTAGGAAGCTGCTCTAAAACTTTATAATGTGGCCAGCCATCATCATCAAAATAATCGAACTCATAATAACCATAAGGCTCCAATAGCCTGCAAATAGCAATATGCATTAAATCTACTTTTTGATCTTTTTTAAATCTTCGGTGCAATTGTCCCAATTCCTGCACACCAATCATATAGATCACGGCATCTAATTCCATTACCTCACCATCAGCAAATTGATTTGCTAATTTTTGCTGAAGGTCTTCCCAGCGCTCTTTTAATTTTTCGTCTCTTGCCATGCTGCAAATATAGGTTTTGCAAGCAAATTATTTATATTTGATTAGATATCCTTAACATGCAAGATTTTGAAGCCCTTCAAGAAACAAAACCTAAATATATTGGCAGAAGATATTTAGCCGGTTTTATCGATTATAGCATAGTATACTTAATTACTTTTTTGCTTGTTTTTACTTTAGGCACACAAGATGACGATTATACTTATCATCTAAACGGCTTGCCTGCTTTAATCCCCGTACTATTCTGGTTCCTATTTATTGTTTGCCTGGAAAACTGGTTTGGTGCTACCGTTGGCAATTCTATTGTTAGTTTAAAACCTATAACATTGTCTGGCTATGCTAATAAAATAAGTTTTGGGCAGTCTTTAAAAAGGCATCTCTTAGACCCAATAGATATGTTCTTTTTCGGGTTAATTGCTATCGTGGTTATAAAAACTTCAGATAAAAATCAAAGACTGGGTGATATTTGGGCGAAAACAACTGTAACAAAATATTAAAACAATTTACCAATAGACCAAATAAAAGCACATGAACACCATCGATATCATTCTGGGAATTGTTTTATTATACGGATTAATACGTGGTTTTTTTCGCGGACTTTTTGCTGAAATTGCCGCACTTGTTGGTTTAATTGCGGGGATCTATGGCGCCATCTATTTTAGCCATATTTTAAGTGATTTTTTAGCAAAGTATGTTAACTGGGATGAAGGTGCGACCAATCTGTTTGCATTTGCAATCACCTTTATTCTCATTTTGTTTTTAGTCACCTTAGCCGGAAAATTTCTTACCAAAGTGGCTAATCTTGCCGCATTAGGAATGGTAAATAAAATACTGGGAGGCGCTTTTGGCCTTTTAAAGCTTGCATTTTTAGCAAGTGTGGTAATTATGTTTTTTAAAGCTACAGAAGAGCAAATTGATATCGTTGAAGACCAAACTATAGAGGAATCTGTACTTTACCGGCCCGTTGCAATTATTGCCCCAACAATTTTACCTACTATACTAAAAGAAGCGAAAGAGCGCGATATCTGGAATCCTGAAAACACAGAAGAGCCAGAAAACGACGATTTATAAAACAAAAAAAGAAGCCCTAAGGCTTCTTCTCTTTCCGCACAAAAAATATAAAATTAGAAGTTTAATCTATAAACCTCATCTAATTTTTCATTTCCACTTAAATGAACATTAAGATCGTTTACAAGACCGGTACCTACACCGTAAGCCCAACCATGGATCACTACTTTTTGCTCATTTTTCCAGGCATTCTGAAGAATTGATGTTTCAGCAAGATCGTAAACCTGCTCTATTACATTTAATTCTACAAAACGATCCCAACGTTCTTTTTCATCTTCGATAGCTTCAAGCTCTTCTGTATGCAATTTGTAAACATCTTTTATGTGGCGAATCCAATTATCGATTAAACCAATAGATTGATTTCCCATAGCCGCTTTAACTCCGCCACATCCGTAATGGCCACAAACAATAATATGCTCTACTTTAAGTGCATTTACGGCATAATCTAAAACGCTAAGCATATTCATATCTGTATGAATTACCATATTGGCGATATTACGGTGTACAAAAACCTCTCCTGGCTGCGTACCAATAATTTCGTTTGCAGGCACACGACTATCTGCACAACCTATCCAAAGTAATGGCGGTTGCTGCCCGTTCTCTAAACGTTTAAAGAATTCTGGATCTGAGCTTAGCTTACTACCAACCCATTCCTTGTTGTTTTCTAAAATCTGTTTATAAAATTCCATCTCTATTTTTATCTAAAATTAAGCATTAGCATTGGTTATAAAAAATTTCGAATAACTTTCAGGGTTTACAACTTCCCCGTTTTTTGTTACTATGGTGATTGTAATATTCTTCTCTGTCGCATGAACGGCGAATTCATCTAAGATTTCAAGAATATCATAATCCAGAAATTTTGTGTTTTTTATATTGATCTCTAATTGAGAATCCTTCGGCAAACTATGTAATTCTCTGTTTATAGCTCCCTTATTCAAAAAAGTAACTTCTTCAGCAAGAACCATTTTATAAATATGAAGATCTGAATCTACTTCTTCTTTATGAAGAAAATGAGAATTACGATAGCTATTCAGTAAAATAGTAACTATTCCTACCGCTAAACCTAAACCAATACCTATTAGAAGATCTGTAAAGACAATTCCGATAATGGTTACTATAAATGGTAAAAATTGGGTTTTACCAAGTCGATACATTTTTACAAATAAAGCCGGTTTTGCTAATTTATACCCTACCAGAAATAAAATAGCGGCAAGTACCGCAAGCGGAACCATATTAAGTAACACCGGAATAACCAGCACAGCAAGTAATAAAAAGAAGCCATGCAAAATTGCAGACATTTTAGTTACCGCTCCAGATTGTACATTAGCAGAACTTCTTACAATTACCTGAGTGATTGGCAAACCACCTATTAATCCTGAAATAATATTACCAGTTCCTTGCGCAACAAGCTCCCTATTGGTGGGTGTAACCCGTTTAAAAGGATCTAATTTATCTGATGCTTCTACACATAACAAAGTTTCTAAACTAGCCACAATTGCAATAGTAATCCCGGTTATCCAGACCTGTGGGTTTGTAATTGCGCTAAATTTTGGAAAGCTAAACTGACTGGTAAAATCTATAAAACTCTCTGGCACCGGAACTTTTACCAAATGAGCTTCAGCAATCCCGATCTCTGTATTACGAGTTAATAAAAAATATACTACTCCTACCAGTACAGCAACTAAAGGTCCTGGAACAATGGTAAACATTCTGTTCTTATTTATCAGTACATTTTCCCATACCAACAAAATAGCCAAGGAAATCAAAGTTACTATAATCGCACCTGGAGAAATATGATCTAACATATTTAATAATTCTGATAAAAGATTTTCTCCTCCTGGCTGAAAAAAAGAAAAATCTCCTTCCCGCCCAGAATCATATCCAAACGCATGCGGAATTTGTTTGAGAAAAATAATAATTCCAATTCCGGCAAGCATTCCTTTAATTACTGAAGATGGAAAATAATATCCAATAACTCCGGCTCTTAAAATTCCTAATAGAATCTGGATTGCTCCACCAATAACTACCGCTACTAAAAAACTCTCGAAACCTAACGAAGCAATTGCCCCCAATACAATTACAGCCAAACCTGCTGCTGGCCCACTTACACCAAGCTGCGATCCACTAATAGATCCTACAACAACTCCCCCTATAATCCCGGCAATAAGCCCAGAAAATGCTGGTGCTCCACTTGCTAAGGCAATACCTAAACAAAGTGGTAAAGCCACAAAAAATACCACAAGACTTGCCGGTAAATCTTTATTTAAATTCTTGAACATATACCTTAATTTTGATGATCTTAGAAACTAATTTTCTTGAAAAGACCGTTTTTAAATCTTCCTTTAATTTGTCGATTTTCGATAAAATTCGACCTCAAAATTTATAGGTATTTGGGAGGTGGGGAGGTTACATCAATAAAAATATTGTGATAATTCTGGCGGGAATCATACACAGTATCATCAACGCCAAACAGAAAATTTGCTACTAAGAAATCTGATTCTTCGTGCTGGGTAAATTTAAGCTGAAAGTTAATTTCGCTTTTATTCTCTTCCTCATTAACGGTATAAACCTGTGAACAATTTAAATCATCGTCCACAATTGCTACAATAGAAGGTATAGCAATAAACCCCAGGAATACTAGGGCAAAGATATATGCGATCACTTTCATACTATAAAAGTATGAAATTTTGCAACTGGCTGTATTTACTTTGTTAAAAAATAAATTAGCCCAAAAAGATCGAATCTTATAATTCTTTAAGGTTTTCTTTTAAAGTCCAGCCTTGTTTACCATCAGCAATTTCAATTTTATACCATTCCTGATAGTTCTCTAAAAGTTTAGCTTTGGTACCTTCATGAAGTAAAAAAGAAGGTTCTCCCCGTAAGTTCGGCTCGCTTCTAACACCGGCTTCTTCAGCAAAAACAATCGCATAATTATTATTTAACTGAATGTTTTGCTGGCTAAATGCAAATATTATTGAGGCTATACAAAGTAAAATTGAAAGCATGGATCCAATAAAGAAAATACGTTTTACAAGTGTACTTCTTCCGTAGTAATAAAAGAGGAATAAAATAACGAATATTAACATAAAACCAATTGCGAACATAGCCCAAGTATCAAAACTAAAGGTTGCAATTAAATTGTCTATAGTTTTAGAAATCCCGGTGCGTTCTACGCTTTGTATATCATCCATCGCCATATTCCTGGCAAACTGAATATTATTCTTTACATCTGAATCGTTTGGTGCCAGCTGAAGTGCTTTTTCGTAATAATAAATACTTGGCGCAATATGATTTAATTTATAATGAGCGTTCGCTAAATTATAGTATAAAGAAACAGAAGCTTCACCCTTATTCAGTATGTTCTCATAACTGGTAATAGCTTCTTCATAATTACCATCTGCATAGGCTTTATTTGCATCTTCAAAAAGTGTTTCATTTTGCCCAAAACCAATTGTAGTGCAAAAAACCAGTATGATTAAAAAGATCTTTTTCATAATTACAATTGTTTATCTAAGGTTGATATTACATTGGCTGCCTTATCATAATCCTGCTTCATGGTTACCATAGATGCCGGCGTATATCTTGCAAATTCGCAACTTTTTAGAATCTCGATAAACTGAGCTGTTGTTTCCTGGTCTACTCCTTTTTCAGAAAGAATTTCACTAATTCTTTCTTTACTCATCTCCCCGGTTTGGATATGCAATTTTGCTTTAAGGTAATTATGCATTGCACGCTCTAGAGCAATATAAAATTGTTGTTGCTCACCAAGGTTTTTTCTGGCTTCAGATAGATATTTTCTGGCAAGTTTATCAGCTTTTCTAATTCGGTTTCCTGTAACGTCATTAGCTCTGGCTTCTCGTTTTTTACCAAAAATAATCACTAACGGAATAATTAAAAGCGGCAGAATTAACAGCGCCCAAAACAACAAGGAACCAAAAAATGAAGCCGAATTTATGGGCTTTAAATTAGCATCTAGCTTTATATATCTAAATTGGTCACCACTAAGTGTTACCGGCTGCTTATTACTAGATACTACGCCGCTATCACTATTAGTAGTACTTCCAGATGTTGCAGGTGTTCCTACAGGACCGTTTTCTACATCGATCACAATATCATCTGTACTTATACTTTTATAAGTTTCAGATCTTGGATCAAAATACGAGAAGTTTAATCCCGGTATTGGATATTTTCCTTTACGTGTTGGTACTATCGTATAATCTTCGGTAAGACTTCCCTGAGTTCCATTTAATGTTGAACTGAAATTCTCTTTACGTTCTGGCTCATAAATCTCCAAAGAACTTGGGACAGTAAGGTCTGGTAAATCAAAAAGCATCAAATTACCGCGACCTCTAACTTTTACTGAAGCTGTAAGCGATTCGCCCGCATCCAAAGTTGTTTTACTAGGATCTACACTAAACTCAAAACTACCAACAGCACCGGTGAAATTTGCAGGTTTCCCCTGGCTTGGTAACGGCTTCACATCGATTTCTCTACTTGGAGAAGTTACGCGTTTTTCGACGGTTTGATAAATAACACCTCCAAAAATGCTTCTTCGCTGGCTGGGAACATCTACAGCTACTGAAATAGCAACAGGATCTATCTCTAACTTTCCTGTCTTTTGAGGATATAACAATGTTTTATAGACTACTGCATAGCGATAAGGCTCCCCGCGATATGTTCCCTGCTCGAACCTATAACTATTCATATTTAAAGCCTGACTCCAAAAATCTGGAAACGTTGGATTATCCAACATTCTAAAATTACTTATCCCTATTCGCTCACTTACATAAAGCTTATAGGTTACTGTTACAGCTTCATTAAGATACGGGTTTGGTTTAGAGACTTCTGCTACAAAGTGAAGATTATCTTCTGGAACTATAGCAGCATTATTACCATCCTGGGGACGTTCTACGGCATCCCCAACTTCTACCGTAACCGGTGATGTTTTATAAACCGTACCCTCTACAGTAACCTCGGCCTGACCAATGGTTTTTGTTCCTTTAGCGCTTGGCTCCAGGTAATAACTATAGGTTTTAGAAAAAGTACTTTTCCCATTTACCCAACTATTACTAACCTGCTGATTGGGACCACCAACTACTTTAAAACCGGTAAAAGATGGTGGGGTAAAATTGTCACCGTCTTTATTCATGTTGAAATCAACACGTAAACGCTCGTTGATTCCAATCTGCTCCCGGCTAACTTCTGCGGTAAATTTTACCTGCGCAGAAAGAAGTGAGGTAGTAAATAGAAACAGACTTAATACTATTAACTTTAATTTCATTTGTAAACCTTAATTCTAATCTAGATCTAATTAGTAAAATTTAGGAGTCTACCAGTCCTTATCTGATCGGGTTTTTACCGCTTTAGCTTTTTCAGCATTCATTTTATCCTGTGTCTTTTCCTCCTGGTTATTCATAGCTTCAAGCAGATTCTTAATCTGTTGTGGCGAAAGCTGTCCTTGTGCAGGTTGAGGCTGTTGCTGTTTTTGCTGATCGGGGTTTCCTTTTTGATCTTTTTGATCCTGTTCTCCTTTATTTTGTTCGTTAGGATTTTGATCCTGGGGCTTTTCATTATCCTGATCTCCTTCTCCGTCCTTTGGATCTTGCTTTTCGTTATCGCCTTTATCTTCTGGCTTACCATCCTGATCCTGATCTTCTCCTTTATCTCCCTGGTTATCCTGATCCTGATCTTTCTGATCTTCGTTTTGATCTTTATTATCTTGGTTGTCTTGATTATCCTGATTATCCTGGTTTTGTTGCTGTTCTTCTTCCAGCTTTTTCTTGGCTAAGGCCAGGTTATAACGTGTCTCATCATCTGTGGGATTGTTTCTTAAAGCATTTTTATAAGCTTCTACAGCTTCTTTATACTTTTTTTGCTTCATAAAAGAATTACCTAGATTATGATTTATCCTATGGCGATCTTCCTTACTTTCAGAAACCTTATTTGCTTCTACAAATCTGGATTGCGATTCGCCAGATTTTTCACGATTATAATAAAGATTTCCCATATTATATTTAGCCGTGGTATTTGAAGGATCTTTAGCAATGGCCTTTCTATACGCAGCTTCTGCACTTGCAAAATCGTTTTCACCTAAAGCTTCCTCGGCTTCATTCATGTAAGCATTTGCTTCTTTCTTTAATCGTTCTTCCTCATCTGCCTGTTGCGCATTCATAGCAACAGAAAAAAGCAAAGCTAAAATCAGGAAAAACGAGCTTGGCGCAAATGTCAATTTAGCAGTCCTCATATTAATCCTTTTTTGTTTCGTTAAACAAATTAAGCTTTTTAATCCATGCAGTACTTCTCTCTAATAGAAATACATCTAAAAACAAAAAGATAAAACAAAGCGCCAAAAACCACTGAAAATGTGATTGGTAATCAGCAAATTGTTTTGCTTCAAATTCTGTTTTCTCTATGTTCTGTAACAAATCCTGTACCGTTTCAGTTACGTTGGCAGTTACATTTCCCTCTATATATTCTCCATTAGCTTCTGAAGCTATTTCCTGAAGTGTAGCCGGATTAAGTTTTGTAATTACAGTTTCCCCGTTTTGATCTTTTTTATAATTCTGAATTACTCCATTTCTTTTTATAGGAATTGGGCCACCTTTCTCGGTTCCTACTCCAATGGTGTAAATTCTAATTCCCTGCTCTGCAGCTTCATCTGCAATAGATTCTACATTTCCTTCGTGATCTTCACCATCACTTATAATAAACAACACTCTGTTTGTTTGATTGTCGTCATCATAATAAGTAGTTGCCAGGTCGATCGCATCACTAATGGCGGTTCCCTGTGAACTAATCATATCTGTATTTAAAGCCTGAAGGAACATTTTTGCAGCGGCATAATCTGTAGTAATTGGTAACTGCGGAAAAGCACTACCGGCATAAGCAATAATCCCAACACGATCGCTTCCCAATCCATTTAGGATCTGCCTTACCAGCTGTTTCGACTTCTCAATTCGGCTTGGAGCAATATCTTCAGCATCCATACTTTTAGAAACGTCGATCGCAAAAACGATATCTACACCTTCACGCTTTACAGTTTCCATCGTAGTTCCCATTTTGGGATTCACCAAAGCAACCACTAAACAGGCCAAAGCCATACAAGCCAAAATAACTTTAAGAATAGGCTTAAAATTCGACTTATTTGGAGCTAATTTTTGTAAAAGCTCATCGCTGGCAAAACTCTTACGCGCTTTTCGTTTCCAGAATAATAGGAAAACGAAAAGTAGTAAAACTACCGGAATGACTAAAAACAGCCAAAAATATATTTCTTCTTCAAATACTAACATCCTAAGCTTTATATAAAACTTCTAAATACGGTATATCTTAATAACAATTCAAATAACAGCAACGCACCTGCTAATAATGCAAATGGGCGAAACTTCTCGTCGTAATTGGTATACTTAAATTCTTCGATTTCGGTTTTTTCTAATTGATCGATCTCATCATAAATTTCTTTAAGCTTCTCGTTATCGGTAGCTCTAAAGTATTTACCTCCTGTTTCGTCTGCAATTTGCTGTAACAAATCTTCATCGATCTCTACCTGGCGGTTACCAAATCTAAAACCTCCATTTGGCGCTATCCCAACTGGAGTTAAAGCCATTCCATTAGTACCAACCCCAATGGTATAAACTTTAATATTAAACTCTTTTGCCAGTTCACTAGCCACTTTTGGATCGATAAAACCCGAATTATTTACCCCATCTGTAAGTAAAATGATCACTTTACTTTCAGCTTTACTATCTTTTAAACGGTTAACTGAAGTCGCTAAACCAGAACCTATTGCCGTACCGCTTTCTAAAATCTCATTGAACTCGATATCGCCAAGCGCACGTAACACCACAGATTTATCACTGGTAATTGGTGTTTTGGTAAAACTTTCTCCTGAATAAAGCACTAATCCTATACGATCTGAAGGACGATCTTCGATAAATTCTTCTCCTACAGATTTTAAGGCTTCTAAACGGTTTGGCTGAAGGTCTCTTGCCAACATACTGGCCGAAACATCTATTGCCATAACAATATCAATCCCCTGAGTGCTATTTGTACGCGTAGAAACATCTACTGTTCTTGGTCTTGCCAATGCTATAATAAGCAAAGCGAGCGCCAAAACTCTTAACACAAAAAGAACAGGCCTTAACTTCGCTAAAATACTGGATTTAGCTTTAAATCCCTGAATACTCGACATTCTTAATGCCGGAGTTTGCAGATTTCTTTTCCAGAAATACCATGCGATCACCACCGGAAGTAAAATAAACAACCAGAAAAACTCAGGATTTTCGAAAGTGAAATTCGCAAACATTAATTAGTCAATTTTATAAGTTCTACTGAATTGATGATCCTTCCAGAGATTTCTTCAGCATAGCTATCTTCTGCATCGTAAATTACAGTGATTTGTTGGAAACCACCGTTTTCAGCAAAATTCAGGATACTATATTTTTTAGGCTGAATTTCATCATTTACAGGATTCTTCATTTCTAAAGTTCCAAACACCTTTACCCCTTTAGCGCCATTTATGGTGGTAAACTCTTCCTGTTTCATCACAATGTTTTGAGCTCCCTGATTTTCTAATTCTTTATACACACCATCTACACCCGTCTTAAGATCAAATTGATCTTGCTTTGTAAAAATTCTGGTACTTAAACTGGTGTAAAAATTGCTCACCAAACTACCAAAAGCAAACATTTGTGCATCTGCATAGGTTTGGGTAGCATCTTCGCTTAACTCCATTTCCTGTCTTATCAGAACTTCTGGAGTGGTAATCGCTACAGCGGGAGCGCCATATTCACTTCTAATCCATTCACCTTCTAATAATTCTTTAGTTGGATGCCCCCAGTAGGTATCGATCACATAATCCAAACCTTTAGAACTAATTAAAACCGCTAAGGCAATAAAAATCACTAAAACACCACCTGAAACACCCAAAATCAATCTTTTCTTACGCTTTTTAGAAAGTTTATTTTGGCGATATTCTTCGTCTAGCATTAGCTCTTCCTCGGTAGGCTCTGGCATCGACGATTTAACATCGTTAATAATCATTCGGGTTTTGTTACGATCTTCTTTTGCGGTGATCACATCTGGGCGCGAACCGGCAAATTTCGCCAAATCGGCTCTTTGCAATATTTGCTTTAAATTCTCTAAAGTTTTACCGTGTAGATGAAGCACTCCAGATTTTTGTTGCATTTCAAGAAAGCTTATCAACTCGGTTGTGGTACTTTCCATAGCGCGATCATAAACTTTTTCATCTAAATAACGCCTAACTGCATAGGTTAACCTTGAATAATATTCTTTAACTTCTCGGTTTTCAATTAGCGTACTTTTATCCAGGTCTTCCAGATCTTTCATCGCCTGCTCGTATGGCGGCAATTTATTTTCCAGCGCTTTTTCTTTTCTTCGTTTTATAAAAAAGAAGGCTAAAATGCCCAATATCACCAAAATGAGTAAAAGCCACCAAACCCAGGCAGGGATAGCAAAACTTTTTGGCACTTCTACAGATGGTTTTATGGGATACATTTCCTGTTGGGTAGTATCTACAGCAACATCGGCCACCTCAACACGCATAGAATCGGTTAAAAAAGGCTTATTGTTAATAATGATTCTTTGCTGCGGAATGGTATACGAACCAGAATCGAACTGTGTAAGTGTATATTCCTTAAAAAGCTGAAATCTATTTTGAACTCTGGAAGTATCTGCTCCTAATGATTCTACAACTTCTAATGGTGAAAAAGTATTCCCCTCAGGAAAAACTACCAGATTGATAGAATCTGTTTCCACATTAATTTTATATAGAATCTGCTCACCAATTTTGATCCTGGCGGTATCGATACTTGCTGAAACCTGAGCTTCCTGTGCCATTACAGGAAAAGCAAAAAAAGCCACTGCAATAATCATTATTGCCTGTAATTGCTTTTTTAAAGTATGTTTTTTATAAATAGAATCTAACAATTGATTTTTCTTCATCTTTAAATGCTTAGCCTCTTCTTTTAAAATACCCTAAAAGTTTCTTTACATAACTTTCGTCTACCCTGGTATTAATAACTCCTGCTCCACTAAGGGCAAAGCTTTCTTCAAAATATCTTACTCGATCCAGATAATATTCAGTATAACTTCTTCTAACCGCTTTGCTACCTGTATTTACGGTAATATATTCGTTGGTTTCTTCATCCAACATTTGTACCAATCCAATATTAGGAATTTCCTTCTCTCGTTGGTCGTAAACTCTAATTCCTGTAAGATCGTGCTTATTCCCGGTAATTTTTAAAGTTTGCTGATAATCATCTCCCATAAAATCTGAAAGCACAAAAACAATGGCTTTCTTCTTCATTACATTAGATAGGTATTTTAAACCTAATCCTATATCAGTTTTTTTGCTTTTGGGCTGAAACTCTAATAATTCTCTTATAATTCGAAGAACGTGAGATTTTCCTTTTTTAGGCGGAATATAATTCTCTACCTGGTCTGAAAACATTAACAAACCAATCTTGTCGTTATTTTGCGTTGCTGAAAATGCCAAGGTCGCCGCAATTTCAGTAATCACTTCTTTTTTAAACTGACTTTGAGTTCCGAAAAATTCAGACCCTGAAACGTCTACCACCAACATCATGGTAAGCTCTCGCTCTTCTTCAAAAACTTTAACGAAAGGCTCGCTATAACGTGCCGTAACATTCCAATCGATATTACGAACATCGTCGCCAAATTGGTATTGTCTCACTTCGCTAAAGGTCATTCCCCTTCCTTTAAAGGTAGAATGATACTCACCGCCAAAGATATGATCACTAAGGCGACGGGTTTTTATTTCGATCTTACGAACTTTCTTAAGTAACTCTTTGGTATCCATTAATTATGGTATTGAAAAATGACCAAAAACGGGATTAGACTTCAGGCTTTTAAAAAAGAAATTCCCGGCAAAAGCGGGAGTGTTTCTTTAAGGCACTTCGATCTCGTTTACAATCTTACCAATAATATCTTCAGAAGTTATATTCTCGGCTTCAGCTTCGTAGGTAATTCCTATCCTGTGGCGTAAAACATCGTAAACAACGGCTCTAACGTCTTCAGGAATCACATATCCCCTACGCTTTATAAATGCATAACATTTTGCAGCAGTTGCCAGGTTAATACTACCACGAGGTGAAGCTCCAAAGCTAATTAAGGGTTTTAAATCTTCTAAACGGTATTTCTCTGGAGTACGAGTTGCGAAAATAATATCAAGAATATACTTCTCGATCTTCTCGTCCATATAAACTTCTCTTACCGTTTGTTGAGCTCTTAAGATTTGCTCTATATTAACCACCTGGTTTACCTTCTCAAAACTTCCTTTAAGGTTAGCACGAATAATTAATTGCTCTTCCTCTAATTGTGGATATTTGATCACGGTTTTTAGCATAAAACGGTCTACCTGGGCTTCTGGTAAAGGATAAGTTCCTTCCTGTTCTACCGGGTTTTGCGTTGCCATTACTAAAAACGGCTTATCTAATTTAAAAGTTTCGTCACCAATAGTTACCTGCTTTTCCTGCATGGCTTCCAGTAAAGCCGATTGTACTTTTGCAGGTGCACGGTTAATCTCATCTGCTAGGACGAAATTAGCGAAAATAGGCCCCTTTTTTATACTGAAGTCATTTATCTTCATGTTATAAATAAGTGTACCTATAACATCTGCGGGAAGTAAATCTGGTGTAAACTGAACACGACTAAAAGACCCATGAACAGCCTGAGATAACGTATTAATTGCTAAGGTTTTTGCAAGCCCGGGAACACCTTCTAATAAAATATGTCCCTGCCCCAATAAACCTATTAGTAAACGCTCTACCATGTGCTTTTGCCCTACGATCACCTTATTCATCTCTGCCGTTAGCACATCTATGAAAGCACTTTCTCTTTCAATTTTTTCATTTAGACTGGCGATATCTAAAGAAGATTGATTATCTGTCATTATTCTAATTAGATTTTAAAACGTGAATATACAACCATACTGCGGTCGTAGCAAATTCAATATTATTAAACTTTCGGGTATTCAACAATCTACGTTATTTGTTTTAAGCATAAATTTAACGGAATGCAGTAAATTCTATTGTGTATCAGTGATTAATATTTTTTAAAAGTAAAATTTTACCAATTTGTAAAATTTCTATTTTCTTTAAAAATTCTTTCAAAAAACATCTAAAATCGACCAAAATCATTCAAAAAGCACACCACTCACTGTGCTTCTTTATGAAACTTTCAAAATAACATGAATTCAAAAAAAATAAAAAAAGGCGCTCTTAGAGCGCCTTTTTAATAAGCATTTTTACCTAAGATGTTTCATTATTCCAGAAACAAAGTCTCTATATCTGTTGTTTCATCGTCGTCTACCACCACATTATCCATTGTAATTGGATCTAAACCAGAGATTGGATCTGCTACAACAGTTATCTGGTAAGTTCCTTCTGGCACTCCGTAAAGTGCAAATTCACCATTCTCATTTGTGTAAGCAGAAATACTATAAGAAGCATTTGTTGCGGTTACTAAACTTCTAAATTCTGAAGGATGAACTTCTCCAACGATCATTCCTGCATCGTCTTCTACAGATAATCTAATTACAGGTTTTAGACTAAACCCGCCATTACCCTGAGTCACGATCGATTCATCTACATCGAAATCTAGAATATAAAAATACTCTTCTCCAGGTTCTAGCTGTTCGTTAATATTTAGTTTTAAACCAGATTGTTGTGCGCTTGGTGTTGCCAGTGGATACTCGTTACCATCTACAACAACACTGTTATCGTTTCCTAAAATTAGACGAATTTGCCCAGCGTATCCGGCTTCAATTTCTTCGTCTGCTAATAATTGTGATACTCCACCAGTAAGTTCAAGTAGGTTATAAATTCCGGCTTCAGTATCTAAAGTTACCCATCCTTCGTCTTCGTCGCCTTCAACCTCAGTACCTGTTTGTACTCTAACTTCTTCAACATCGATATAAACAGCATCATAATCACCTGGCGCATCTACCATTCTTACCGAAATTCTGGCATCCCCTTCGGCCGCTCCAGATTCATCATCACTACACGAGCTTAAGGTAAGCCCCGTAAAAACAGCCAGACATAAAAATTTCAAATTAAAAAATTGCTTTCTCATAAAAATAGATTTGGTTTATTCAGGCTAAATAACGGCGCGAATTTTATTTCATTTTCAACTTTAATATTCCTTAACTCATTTTAACAAGATTATAAGTCTTATTGCTATACTTTACCCCCAAACTTGTAAATACTTTCTTAAATTAGACTTCAAAAATTTTTGTAATGAAAACTGCCTTAATAACAGGAGTAACAAGTGGAATAGGAAAAGAAACGGCCAGAGCTTTAGCCGGTGAAGCTTATCGTTTAATTCTCTGCGGAAGAAGAGAAGGACGTTTAAATGAACTTAAAGAAGAGCTTGGTAAAAAAACTGAAGTATTATGCCTAAGCTTTGATGTTCGTGACAAAGAAGAAGTCTTTAAAAAGATCGAAAATTTACCTCCAGATTTCTCTAATATCGATATTCTAATTAACAATGCCGGAAATGCACATGGTTTAGATCCAATCCAAGACGGAGCCATAGAAGATTGGGAAGCGATGATAGACATTAATGTAAAAGGCTTGCTATATGTAAGCAAAGCGGTAATCCCGGGAATGATCGAAAGAAAATCTGGACATATTATAAACATAGGTTCTACCGCTGGTAAAGAAGTGTATCCTAACGGAAATGTGTATTGCGCCAGCAAACATGCCGTAGATGCCATTAACCAAGGGATGCGAATCGATCTTAACGGAAAGGGAATTCGCGTTGGCGCAATTAACCCCGGATTGGTAGAAACCGAATTTAGTGAAGTTAGGTTTAAAGGAGATAGCGAGAAAGCAAAAAAAGTATATCAGGGTTTTGAAGCTTTACGTCCAGAAGATATTGCAGATATTATTCGATTTGTGGTTACAAGGCCTTACCATGTTAATATTGCAGATTTAATGGTGATGTGCACCGCGCAGGCCAGCAGCACTATTGTAGATAAGCAATGATATGATTAACAAACGCCTTCTTATTAAAAACCTTTTGGCGCATAATGACGAAAACAGTTTTTATGATAAAAAGCTGCAACTTAACATTAGCGAAAAAGAAGGGAAGGCAAAGTTTCTAAAGCATATCTGCGCACTGGCAAACTCTAACCCCAAAAACAACTCCTACATTGTTATTGGGGTTAAAGATGAGGATAACCAGATTATTGGAATCGATTTTTTTGATGATAGCAAAATCCAAAATCTAATTAATGCCTATTTAAGCAATCCACCCAAAGTGATGTACGAGAATATTCCGTTTCCTCATCTTCCAGATCATTTGGTGGTTGGGTTAGTTACTATTCGCCCAAATAATGGAAAAATATGTTCCCTGCGGAAAAATATATGGAAGTATTACGGGGGATCGATCTTTCTTAGAGACGGCAGCATAAGTATGCCCAAAGATTTTGATATTAAAATTGAAGATGAAAATTCTGAAGTTGTTGCCTCGATTGAAAAACACGCACAAAACAACATCGAATTAACCTTAAACGGCGTTTTCGATTTTATAAATCATCACAAAAAACTAAATCCAACCTATCAGGTTTTTAAAGAATATTTTGTGGTTTGCTGGGCAGGAAAGAAAAAATATGCAAAAGGTGAGGTTTATTTTAGCCGGGTAGATATTGCTTTAATAAACGAGCAGGTAAAATTATTTTATTCAGATTTAGATGAAGTAAGTATCTCTTCAGATGCTAACAGTTTTAAAATCTTAGAGTATGTTCATCTTGGTGTTCCCAATAGCTATCGCTATTATCCTTTAGAAGAAGTCACCATTCACTTTAAAGATAACGCTACTTACGAGATCCAAAGTGAATTAGTATTCGAGCCGCCACAATTTGATAAAAATACGCTTTATCATATCTACAATAGTAATAACATGCTTTTAGAGCGTCTAAAAAAACTGTTACCACTTACTAAAAACCAGCGAAAGGATGTTAAAAACTTACCTTCAACCTATTTGCTTTGTTACCTTAACGGCTTCGGCGAAGCGATGGAAAAATTAGAAGAGGCAAAACCATTCCTAAAAAAATACAGTAGCGAGGCCTATCATTATTATAAAGAAAGTACACGAATTTTAAGAAAAGTAAAATACAGTTAGCATGGGTAGAACGCTAGCCATTGGCGATATACACGGGGGATTAAAAGCATTAAAACAATTACTACACGAAAAGGTTAAAATAACTGCAGAAGATACAATCATTTTCCTGGGAGATTATGTAGATGGTTGGAGCGATTCAGCAAATGTGGTTTCCTATTTAATAGCACTTAATAAAAATTTCAATTGTATTTTTATGCGAGGCAATCACGACGATCTTACGCATCAGTACCTTAAAAACGGAACGATGACAGATCGCTGGATTATTCACGGAGGGCAAAGCAGCATCGATGGCTACGCAAAATTATCTTCTGAAGAAATAAAACAACACATGCTTTTCTTTACTGAAATGCAAAATTATTACGTAGATGACCAAAATCGATTATTTGTGCATGCGGGCTTTACTAATTTACACGGACCCGAAAATGAATATTATGACACCGGATTTTACTGGGATCGTACGTTGTGGGAAATGGTAATTGCTTTAGATCCTGCAATAAAAAAAGACAGTGATTTTTACCCAAAACGACTACAAATTTTTGATGAAATTTTTATTGGCCACACACCGGTTACCAGGATTGGTAAGACTTTACCGGTAAATAAGGCCAGCATCTGGAATGTAGATACCGGTGCAGCTTTTAAAGGATGCATCTCTGCTCTAGAAGTAGATACAAAAGAGGTTTGGCAAAGTGATCCTGTGCATACTTTATATCCAAATGAGAACGGTAGAAATTAAACTAATAGCTCAAAACATTTAGCACTTTGTAATTCAATGTATTTCCCTTTAATTTGCAAACCGTGTATTAGTAGATTAATTACTAGCATGATTATTGCATTTTATATTGCTAACAACTCTGTAAATAAGATAAAAATTCTTAATTTACAGTAACATACAAAAATAATGGCCCTAGAAAACATAAGACTTGAAGTGATGAAAACTATCGAAAGTAAAGTAGATGGTTTTATTGACGAATATCTGATTCCCGTCGATGATATTTGGCAACCAACAGATCTTTTGCCTAATCTACAAGGGGAAGAAGGATTAGAGCACGTAAAACAAATACGTGAAGAAGCGAAAGAATTAGGTTATGATTTCTGGGTAGTGTTGGTTGCAGATATGGTTACTGAAGAAGCCCTGCCTACTTACGAAAGCTGGCTTATGGATGTAGAAGGTGTAGACCAGCAACGCCGTGCCGATGGTGAACAAAACCCTTGGTCTAAATGGGTAAGACACTGGACGGGTGAAGAAAACCGTCACGGTGATACACTTAACAAATATCTTTACTTATCTGGCCGTGTAAATATGCGCGAGATCGAAAAAACCACTCAGCACTTAATTAATGATGGTTTTGACATTGGTACCGGTAGAGATCCTTATAAAAACTTTGTCTATACCAGTTTTCAGGAATTAGCAACAAATATTTCTCACAAGCGCGTGGGACAGTTAGCTAAGAAAAAAGGAAATAAAATGCTGGGAAAAATGTGCAATATCATCGCAGGAGACGAGATGCGCCATTATATGGCTTATCGCGAATTCGTGAAAACTATTTTTGAGCACGATCCTAGCGAAATGATGTTGGCGTTTCACGATATGATGAAGAAAAAGATCGTTATGCCAGCACAGTTCTTAAGAGAAAGTGGAGAAGGTATTGCTCAGGCTTTCGAGAATTTCTCGAATGCAGCGCAACGTCTTGGCGTTTATACCACTTACGATTATATCGAAATTCTTAAAAAACTAAATGCATACTGGGAGATCGATAAAATGAGAGCACTTACAGATGAAGCTGAAAAAGCTCGTGATTACTTGATGAAATTACCAGATAGAATGACGAGAGTTGCAGACCGTATTGCAATCCCAAAAGACGAATATCAATTTAAATGGGTAGAACCAAACGGAATTATCTAATTACAGAGCAAAAACAAACTTTGGAAAAACCATTAGAAATTAATCTCGATAATCGAGTAAAAATAAAAGTCCGCTTCGCAGCGGACTTTCTTATTTTTTGAACACTTTTTATTTTCTAGGATCTCGAATCTTTCCACACTTTATAGGCCGCAAGATCTCTCTCGATCAAACTAAGGCAAAAAGCAATTACCGCAGCATCATCTAAATATCCAATTACTGGAATAAAATCTGGAATTAAATCGATTGGCGACAACACATACAATAAAGCAGCACCTACCGCCGCAACAATATTAAACGGAATGTCACGATACTCACCGCTTGCATAATCTCTTACCAGATTAAACAATAATTGCGCATCATCAAAATATCGTCTTAAAGCATTTTTACTCTCAAATTTCGATTTAATTTTCTCCTCTTCTTCAAGAACCGTTTCTACATCCTCTTCCTGAAAATCTTCCTGTTTCTTTTTATGTTCTTCTTCGATAGTATCTTTACTGAAAATGCTCATTGTTGATTTTTTAATTGAAGCTCCAAATTATAAAAATTATAGCAGATGAGTACAGAAGTTATCATTGTTTTAAGACTCCGTAAAATCTAAAATCCTAGCTTTTTAATCAGGCTTTTTAAAAATTGGTTGTAAAAAACACCAATTTCATCCTATAAAATCACCCGTTAGATTTATTTACGCCAACCAAAAGTCATTATTCGATATTTTTAGACTTCATTATTAAGTACATCATTATGGCATTATCAATCAATATCCAGAATATTCATTTTTCAAAAAACATTCAAAAATCTTTAATTCTCATGCTATTTTTCTTCGGAAGTTTTAGCGCTTTTGGGCAAAACTCGGCTTGCAACTGTATTTCAGCATTAGAAGAGGTTTCAGAATTAATTCAGCATTCAAAAAGCTATAAAATTCAGATTAAAAAAGAAGATAGAGAACAAGAATTTCAGCAATGGAAAGAAAAAATTATAGCTAAAATTAAACAAGATGAGCTTAGCGAATACTTTTGTGCCGGGTATTTGCAAAAATATGTCTCATTTATCAAAGATCGCCACAACCAGGTTTATAAGTTTCTAGAAGATCTTGCTGAAAATATCCCGACTTACAAAAAGAGCATCGACACTACCAAAATTGAAGATAATATCTCCGGAATTTATCATGCCGGCAGCGATAAAATTTTCCTTAAAAAAGAAAGCGATAGTTTATGGCTTGGCATCACTTTAAAATCGGCTTCGGAAGGATGGAAAAAAGGAAAAATAAGGCTGAAAATCAACAAAACCGAAGATGGAAGCTTCGAAATCTTCGAGTTTTTCGCAAACGGAATTCTTTCGTATCAAAATAACATCAAAATCGAAAATGGACGAATTCAGGGTACTTTTTGGAACAGAGCAAATCAATACTTTTTTCATGTAAATCACGAACAGAATTTCAATTTTAGATCAATAAATACCGACTTTGATTATATAGGCATCAAAACTCTAAGCAGAACCCGAAATTTGATGAAAGAAGCACAGGTTTTTTACGAAGATCATCTTAAAAATCTAAACAAAGAAAACCTGATCATCGATTTAAGAAACAATGGTGGTGGTGCTATAAAACAGGCAGAACCACTTATAAAATCACTTCAAAAAAACGATAATATCAAACATATATTTGTGCTTATCAATTTTAAAACTGCCAGTGCAGCCGAGCTTGTTGCTCTTCAGCTAAAAAAAGATAAAAGAAGCATCATTGCAGGCGAAAATTCTCGCGGTATGTTGGAATATGGCTATGGAAATAAATCTTTTTCAGCAAAAACAGACTGTTTAGGCTTTAATGTTAGTTTTTCAACCAAACATGAAAACAATAATTTACACGAATATGAAACCAAGGGAATCACGCCAGATCTTTACTTGCAAAACACTTCGAATTGGATCGACCAGATCGTGGAATTTAACAAACTACCTTAAAGCAAATCCAAGAAATATTCATTAGAAAATTAGTCCATAATTCGAGGCAATGCTTAGAATTTACAATCTCAATTATCGAGAAAAGCA
>NZ_ARYN01000020.1 GCF_002094855.1 Zunongwangia atlantica 22II14-10F7 | reverse complement strand
TCTACAATTAGAATTCTCATAATTATTTCATTTGCTCATTTAAAAATACCTATCCTTTTTTAAAATTTAAGATAATAAGTAGATTTAATTCTTATTCGAACTAATATTCTAATACCTGACATCAAAAAATTTTCGAACAACTCTAAAGGAAAATTCTTGTATTTTCATAAGGGTCTAGATAAAGTTATGAATTACAAAAGATATTATTTAACACATGTGTTTTGGAAACTTATCAAATCTTTCCATCCATACATTTACATTGATTTCACGTATTTGGTTTATCTGTTATAAATTTTATTAATATAAATAAATTAAAATTTGTACCTGAAGCCTATTAGGTGATTCCCGTCAAAATAGTCATATGTAAGTTCCATATGTTCTTGGCTATATTCTGTAGTGAAAATCAAATTAGCCCCTAAGCCTATAGCTGCACCCGCAATAACATCTAATATATCGTGCTTTTTAGAGTCTATCCGACTGGCAGCGGTAAAACCTGCCAAAGCATAGGCTGGAATGCTATACTTAAATCCATAGCGGCGATGGATATACCCAGCACTATGAAAAACCGTAGAAGTATGACCCGAAGGAAATGAGTTATCGTTACTTCTATCTGGACGTTGTTTATTAATACCAAGCTTCAGACCATAGGTTACAGCTTTGGTCAACACTAATCCTTTAGTAAACTCCCAGGCTCCTTCATTATCTCCAATAATAAAGCTAGTACCTAAAGTTACAGCAGGTAGTGCTATTAATACAACATCCCCTATTTTCTGAACTGTACCTACTTGCGGTGTTGTTTCACTAGTATCTTGCGCAAACGTATATTGTGAAAACAAAAGCAGGCATAAAATGATAACTGCTACAATTGATGATTTTGATTTTATAGGTCGCAAATAATTGTACATTCAGTGTTATTAAAAATTAATTCTCATCCCATCGGCTCCGAGCCACAGTGACAAAGGTGATGTACTATTCTTTTTGAATGTTTAAGGAAATCTAAAGGGAATCTAAAGACACCTATTTTAGTTATAGTATAGTGTCCATTTTTCAAAATGTTTTTGATGATCAAAACTATCCTTAACGGCTTTAAATTTTTTATCTAAATCACGTTTATTTCTAACTAGAAGATAAGTTGATTGCTTTTTAGAAGTTTCCAACAGCTTATATAGCTCCGTTTTCTCATTTAAATCCCAAAGTCGTTCTTGATAAGCATTATTTTCTTCAAATTGAGTTTCCCTTTGGGTGGTGTTGCTTGAATATTTAAGGGTAATATGTTTATCATCTGTATAAAAAGGTATAGAACTAAGTAAATAATCATAGACGATAATAGTTTTGTCCTTTTCTTTAGAAACGTGGTCTATGAATTTCACCATATCCCTGGTGGAATTTATTATAGGAGTGTGATTTGTCATAAAAGAGGTCGAAATACTAATAATAACGCCCCCAAAAACCGCAGCTAATACGGCCGGTTTATAATCCTTGGTAGTATCAATAGCGTAATAAATTACCCCAAAAACAATAAGAGAAATAAATGCAATTATTAGAGTTTTTACAGATATATATTCCATTTCCGATATATACACCCTACTAAAAAACAAACCTATTACTAGAGCTAAGATTAATCCGGCGTAGGTAATGTTGACTATATTTTTAGAAGCCTTGGAAATCTTGGGCAACATTGCTGCAATACTTATCGCTATCATCCAAAACACTGGTAAGATATACAGTATCAATTTGGTACTAAATGCAGAAAATAAAAAAACTAAAATGGTACTTGCATATATTAGTACTTTGGTTTCCTTCTGCTTTGGAAAAAGAGATTTTAAATTTTTTAAATGAGGAAGTAGTGACAAACACCAAGGTAATAGTAGACCAAGCAAAATTGGCAAGTAATACCAGAATGGTTTCGACCTTTCACTATACGCATTTCCTGTGATTCTTCCCAGAATTTGTTTGTGAATAAAATAATCCCAAATTTTAGGATGCTCTACAATTATTGCTATATACCAACTTACACTTACCGAAAAACATAATAAAAAACCAATAATATGATGAAGAGTCATCTTTATGCTGCCTTTGTAGAGCAATTTTCTGATGATAATGTAGGTCAGAATAAACAATAAGGCTACAGGTCCCTTGGTCAATAATGCAATACCTATCAGTGTATAAAACAGATAAAGAAATCCTATTTTGGTTTTATCTTCATACACCTGCCAACAATATACAGAACCTATAACTAACGTAGTCAGAAACGCATCAGTAGTTAGGTTTCGACTTGAAATTAAAACTATTGGAAATGAAAAATAAATCAATCCGGCCATAAAGGCAATACGCTTATCCTTATAGAGTAAATTTGCTAGACGATAAACTAATACTAACTGAATAACTATAGCTATCTGGAGAAAAAAACGAGCACCAAACTCATTAACCCCAAAAATACGATAGCCCAAAGTAGTAATGTAATAGGTAATGGGCGGTTTATGAAAATGGAATATACCGAGGAGTTTAGGATTTAAATAGTCTCCGCTTAAAAACATCTCACGACTTATTTCTGCATATCGTGCTTCACTGGTTTCAGCAAGGCCGTAATTTCCTAAGCCAACTATTAGAACAATCCAAACTATACATAGAAATAATAAATAATAGCGATCTATGATATTTTTTGACTTCACATTTTTATTTTATAAAAACAAATGTGAGAAGGAATTCTAATGAAATTCTTAATTGATTCTTAAGAAATTCTAAAGAAGCTTTTTTTCCTTTTTCAATAGCATAATATTTCTGGTGTAAAGAAAAATTCCTAAAAGGTGACCTGCCATTAATACCGGATCTTCACGAATTAATGCATATAGAAAGATAAGTATCGACCCCATCCAACTGAGTACCCAAAACCCTAAAGGTAAGACAGATTCTTTTCTTTTTTCACTATAAAACCACTGATATACAAAACGTAATGTAAATATAATCTGGGCGGTAATCCCAAGTACTAATAACCACAAGGGAATATTTTCATTATTAAACAACAAAGAGCGATCATAAATTTTGTTATTATAACCGATGTAAAGAATAATGAAAGGAAATACATATAAGAACCAACGTAAAATTTTAGGGAATTTAAACCACTGCTTTTGGAAATGCATATTACGTATGTAAATAAAATAGGTCAAAATCTGACCTAACATTATCGCAAAATCATTTCTTAAATAGCCATAAACAAATAATAGAAACGAGGCAATTAAACTTAATCGCCAAAAAAGTATTGGGGTTATTACGCGTTGATTCTTTTCAGATAGTGCCCATTGCAATATAGAACGTCCCGAAAATAAGATTTGAGCCGTAAATCCAATACCGTAGATCATCCAAACATTCACCCTTTATCCTCAGTTTTATATGAAATAAAGTTAGATTTCATCCATAGATAAGCAAAGCAATCTATTAGAGGTCCGAACAATCGATTTCTTAAACCAAATTTTGCTTTTCCGGCAATACGTGGGAAATGTTGCACAGGTACTTGTTTGACTTTTCCATTAAGTAAAAGAACCATTGCAGGGAGAAAACGATGCAGTCCCTTAAACATTGGAATGCTTTTAGCATAATCCGCTTTAATGATTTTAAGTGGGCAGCCAGTATCATCCATACCATCTTGTGTAAAACTACGACGTATACTATTAGCGACTAAAGAGGAAACTTTTTTAAGGAAAGCATCTTTTCTGTCAGAACGCACGCCTGTTACTAAATCATATGTATCAATGTAATCCAGCAATAAATTAAAGTCCATCGGACTTGTTTGTAGGTCGGAATCAATATAGCCGATTAATGTGCTTCCCACAGCATCAAATCCAGCTTTCAAAGCGGTGCTTAAACCATAATTTCGATCTAAACTAATATAGTGAAATGCAGGATTTCTTGAACATATCTTCTTAATGATACTTAAGCTTAAATCTTGGGAACCATCATCTACAAACAATACGGCTGTAGGTACTTTTGCACAGTTAAGATATTCCTGAAGTTCCTTTTCAACCCGTCCTAGATTTTCTTGTTCATTATACACGGGAACTACAATGCTAAGTGTATTATTCATTATTCAACTTAAAAAATAGACTTTAATAATTTGCAATAATAAACAAGGATTCTAAAGCAATTTTTAAGATTAGCCTGTTTTAAAAATATAGTCTCAAAGCCTTTTAAATCGAGGTTTTTATATGTATTTTTGGAAATAAAATTAAATAAATGAAAATATTAATAACTGGTATTGCCGGTTTTATTGGTTCACATCTTGCAGATAGATTACATCTATTAGGACACGAAATTTTAGGTATCGATAATTTTTCTGCATACTATAATATTGGCTTCAAAAAAGAAAATGCTCAACACTTAAAAAGTTTTGGTATCCAAATTATAGAAGATGATCTACGCTCTGAGGATTTTAAAAGTAAACTGCCCTTAAATCTGGACTATATCTTTCATTGTGCTGCTCAACCAGGTATTGCAAAAACTTCTACTTTTGAAGACTATCTATCAAACAATATCGTCGCTACGAATAATCTTATAAGTTTTGCGGAGCAATGCCCGAACCTAAAGTTTTTTATCAATATTGGTACGTCTTCAATTTATGGAGCTGAAGTAAGCTGTAGTGAAAATGAAGTGACTAAGCCAATCTCCAACTATGGAATAACCAAATTAGCCGCAGAACAATTGGTTTTACTACAATCGCGACGAGGGTTTTTTCAAGCCTGCTCGCTCCGCTTATATTCTGTATATGGTTCAAGAGAACGACCGGATAAAATGTTCAGCCAATTAATTGATTGTGCTATCAACAAAAAAGCCTTTCCATTATTTAAAGGAAGCCTTGAACATCAAAGAAGTTTTACTCATATTAAGGATATTATTGATGGTATCATTTCCGTCATTGGAAACGAAGAAAAATGTGATGGCCAGATCATTAACCTCGGAACTACTCAGGAATATTCAACGAAACAAGCAATAAAAATTGTTGAAGACTTATTATCAACCAGGATTCATATACAAGAGGAACCACCAAGACTTGGTGATCAGATACGAACGAAAGCAGTTATTGACAAAGCTCAATATTTATTGAATTATCACCCATCAATAGGACTTAGGGAAGGGGTATTAGAACAAATTAATTGGATGAAAAATAAAAACGACGAAAAAAAAATGTCCAAATAGTTTATTTGGACATTTCATTTCAATTTTAATAAAAATTAATCCCTCTCATCATCTTCTGATTCTTTATGGATGATCTTCCCATTAGAATCTATAGTTATCGCCATTTCACTCTTGCCTTTTTCTATTTCAAATTCGTAATTGATTCCGTGAACGGTCTCAGAAACTTCAGCCTCCTCAATTTTGTACCCAGAAAAACTAGCCTTAACTGAAGATATAATATGTTCCGGTATTTCATTCTCATCAACCTCATATTCAGTTTCCTGCCAGGTACCATCATCCAAAAAATTTGCTGAATATTCCTTCTTTTTGCGTTTAAATTCGGCTTCCCATTCATTTACTTCCTCCTTTTGCCAATTCACACGTTTCACTGTAGGAAACTTTTTCGAAAATGCATCTTTAACTACCGTTGGTACCTTATCTTTTTGAGTAAATGCAATACTGATTATACTTGTAAAAATCAATGTTATTCCTACAATCGCTTTTTTCATAATGATATCATTTTTAAGTTATACTATAAATGTATAGTAGGATTCTAAAGGGAGCTTTAAGGAATTCTAAGTATATTTATTTAAAAGCTTCTATGGTTTTTAATTTCATTATTTGTGAAAATATCCCTAGGTATAATTTTTTAAAAAATGAAAGACATAAATTAAATTTTCCAAATCATTCGATTATTTATAGTACTAAAATTTATAATTCAATTTTATCCTCACAATCTGTGTTTCATAATAGTTTTGATATAAGGCAGTAAAATCTTGTCCAATTACTTTTTGCCGTATCCCAAAACGGTTGAATAAATCTGTTGCGGATAAACTAAGCTCTCCTCTTTTACCCCATAATGATTTTTTAATTCCTAAATCAATTGAAGATCTTGAAAGTTCAGTTCCTTGGGGTATATTTTTATCAGAATACCAAAGACCGGTAACTTGTGCTTCCATTTTCCAAGGCAAAATGAAAGTATTGGTAATCTTAAAATCACCGGCAATATCGGAAGACTCCTCAATAAAAAATGGACGTTTAAATGGAAAGAGCAGTGTACCTTGAAATGCATCTATTTGATTTCTATAGATATTGAAACTTGAAGTCAACTTCCAATAATTGGTAATATCCTGACTGAACAAAACCTCAACACCAGTATTGGTACTTTGACCTGTGTTTTGATAAATTCTATTGACAATATTATAATCCGGATTGCTATCGTCAATACTGTAAATACGTTGGTAGGCACCATTGATCTCTCGATGATATATCGCCGAAAATAATGAACCAGCACCCCAAGAATATCTATGAGCAACTTCAAAACTATGGGTAAACTGTGGGCGAAGATAAGGATTCCCCACTTTCAGTAGTTCAGGGTCATCATATTTAGGGAAAATTCTTAACTTTGGTTCGCCAGGCCTATCCACACGACGATTATAAAAAGTCGAAATTTTATTTTTATCATTTAATTTATAGGTGAATCGAATACTTGGATACAATTCAAAATAATCATAATTATCATTTGAATTATAATAAACATTTACCGGATCAAGTTTATAGGAAACTTCAGTTTCTTCCAATCGTAAACCTGCTTCAAGGTCATAAAATTCTTTTTCAAGTAGGTAATTTCCATAAGCTGCATATAAGTTCTCACTCCATTTTGAAAAATCACCTAGATTTGGATATATAATCGATTGTTCTCCGCGCATAATCGTATAATCTACCGGTAATCGCCTAAATCTCCCTTTTACTCCTAATTCTATTCGCCCATTACTCAATGCTTGGGTATAATCTGTTGCTATACTGGTTGTATGTTCAATAGCCTTAATATTTGTCATATCCCGCCCCACTCTAACTATAGAACTGTCATTTAAGAAATAACTTTCATCTTCCAGCCCACGAGTATATTGCAGATTCGCCGATAAAGAATGACCTGCCCTGGAAAAATTATGTTTATAGACAACAGCAGTATTAATAGCGCTGGTCACTTCCTCTTCTTGCCAAGTGTACGACCTATTACGAAAATTGTCATTTAAATTAATAAAAGCCACTTGTGAGGTATCGATATGTTTCTCACGGTCTATCATCCCGGAAAAGGTAATGTGGTCGTTATCACTCATCTCATAATCTACTCCACCAGTAATAATACTTCTAAACTGTCTACGGTTTTCAGGGACTTGTGAAAGGATGGTACGACCATCATCATAAAATCGAGTTGTAAATTCGTTATTAGGCAACGCCTCTTGAATAATAAACTCTGTTTGAAGAAAATAATTAAGTTTTTCGGTTCTATAGTTGAAATTGAGACTTGGGATTAGTTTTGGATTTACGGAATAACTTCCAAAATCGGTAGGAGTGTCTTTCCTACGTTTAGAAAATGCCCCCAAACCAAATGATAATCCGGCATCACCATTAAAGCCTATCTCCTTTTCTTTTTTGTAAATGATATTTACAATCCCCGCAAATCCATTTGCATCATATTTAGCTGATGGATTGTTGATAATTTCAATGCGTTCGATGTTTGCCGCTGGAATGTTGGCTAAACCTTTTTGGTTACCAAAACCTGTAAGACTGGATTGCTTTCCATCAATAAGTACTACCACTTTGTCACTCCCACGGAGTACTACTTTTCCATCTTGGTCAAAAGCTACACCAGGCATCGTTTTCATCGCATCGAGTACAGAGCCACCCGACTGAGCAATAGTATTATTTAGGCTAAAAGATTTTTTATCAAGTCCAGAATTTACCGTAGCTCGCTCTGCGGTAATCATCACTTCCTGTAGGGATTCTGTTGTTTCTGACAATTGAATCTTTCCTAAATCAAAAATAGGATTTAGTCCACCGGCGATTATTTGCTTGGAATAGGTTTGAAAGCCCATAAATGATACTTCAACCTCATAATTTCCTATGGGTAATTCAGAAATAGCAAAAAATCCGGCTTCATCTGTAATGGTTCCCGTAATAGTTTTATGACTTTCTGAATCATTTACAGTAATCGTTACAAATGCTAAGGGCTGCTGTGCATCTCTATTTACAACTTGTCCGGTAATAGTTATTTTCTCCTGAGCGTTTGCAAATGAGCTGATAAGGACAAGAAATAAAAAATGTATAAGCTTGTTTTTAGATAGGTTCATTGTTAAGTTTTTTATAAAACTAATGAAGCTTTCTAAAGAAACTTTAAAGTAATTTCGTAGTGTTTTTAATCTTTATAAGCGGAAAAGTCTATCTGGAAGATATGTCTACCCCTGTTTTTTTTTGAATAATGTACGGTTTCAAAAGAATACGTAGGTACAAAATGATAATAGTCGCAAATTTTCTTTACTATTGAAAGCCCTAACCCTGTTGATTCTTTTTGTCTGCTTTCTTTATAAAATCGCTCAAAAACCTGGTCTGGTCGAGACAACATTTCTTCTCCAGCATTGATTACCTGAAGCTTTCTATCAAAGATTTTTATATCTATACTTTGGTTATTGAAATTATGCTTTACTGCATTTGATAATAAATTATTGCAAAGTACCGTAGCTAATGAAAAATCCATTTTTACATTTATCGTAGCATTTTCTTCAATCAGGAAATCAATAGAGAAAAGTTCTTTGAAGTTTAAGACAGTATCATTAATCAGCTTATTGAGGGATATTACTTCATTGGTCGTAAACTGATCATTTTCAATCTTAGCTAAGAGAATAAGTTTTTTATTAAGTTGTTTTAAACGTGAAATATCAGACTGTAAAGAAGAAAATTGATGGAATTGTGTTTCATTAATTTCTCCATCATTGATAACAGTATCTATCTTAGCCTGCATAATAGCTAATGGAGTCTGCATTTCGTGAGAAACGTCTTCAGTAAATTGCTTTAAATTTTTATAATCTGTTTGAATTTTAGAGGTTAAAATCTTCAATTCTTTATGAAGTTCGTGAAATTCCAAGACTTCAGAATCTACCAATTGAAGTGGTTTGTCAGATCGAACGGAAAAATTTTTAAGTTTTGTGAGATTGGTAAAGAAAGGTTTCCAAAGTTTTTCATTACGAGATTTGTTTAAATAGAAAAGGAAAATAAATGCTAGAAATATGATAGTGAAAAATGTAAATACAATAGCATATAAAATATCTTCTGATTCAATAATCATTGCACGAACAGTAATTTTGTAATTCGTACCATTAATTATCTTAGTCCCTGATAGTTGACGAAAAAGTTCAATTTCATTCTGGGATGGATCGTAAATTAACGTATCTTGAAGTTGTTCTGCTTCTTGATGTTGGACTTTCTTTACCTGTAATATAGATTCAAAATCAATAAATTCTCCCTCTTGAGCAAGAATACGTTCAATTCGAGCCTTATTGGAATAAAGCTCCTCCTCTATTTCTTTTTCCAACAATATTTTTGTGTAGAAATAGAGTGCTACCCCAGAAATCATCATTATGATCGTACTAGAGATTAGAAAAGTTTTCGACGCTTTTCTTAAAAGTGGGGTTTTATTTTCTACTGGTGAATTAATCTGCTATAAATTTATAACCGCTACCATAAGCAGTTTGGATATACTTGGCACCTTCCTTTGTTAATTTCTTTCGTAAATTATTGATATGAACATAAATGAAATCAAAATTATCAAGTAAGTCACTATCATCACCCCATAGATGTTCTGCTATAATAGCCTTAGAGAGAACGCGCCCCTGATTAGTAATAAAAAATAATAAGAGATCATATTCTTTGCGCGTGAGCGAAATAGGCTTATCGTTGACATAAGCACTACGAGCTAGTGTATCTAAACGAATCTCTTGAAAAGTGATTGAATCATCTCCCCCAAATTGCCCTCGACGCAATACCGCCTTAATCCGAGAATTGAGTTCCGCCAAATGAAAAGGTTTTGTAATATAATCATCCGCCCCTAAATCCAGTCCTTCCAGTTTATTATCTAATGAATTATTTGCTGATATAATAATTACCCCGCATTTTCGCTTCTGCTTTTTTAATCTTTTAAGTAAATCAAGGCCACTTCCAGTAACTAAATTAATATCAAGTACCACTAAATCATACTCATATAGCTCCAACTTTTCAGAAGCTTCCAAATAATCGGAAGCAGTTTCACAAATATTGGCATCACTGTTTAAATATTTAGCAATGGAAAATTGTAGATCTTTTTCGTCCTCTGCAATTAGATACTTCATATTTTAAAAATATAAATAAAAATAAAGCAAAATTCTAAAGAGATTTTAAAGTGTTTAAAAATTAATAACTTCATCAAGTGCATCATCCGCATCTCGGTGAATAAAATTAGCTTGATAATTCAAAGTATTCCAAATATTTGTCATTTTATGCTTTCATCCTGAATTTTTTATATACAAAATTATCTATTTTAATAATTTTAAATTTTTCATCTTAGTGTTGAATTTGCTTTGATCTAAATTTTAAATCAATTTACTGCAATGATTTTTTCTAATCATAGCAATATAATTCTCAACATTAGATTTAAAACACAAAAGCTTTTGCTATAAATCTTTAATTTAAATAAGAAATATTAATTACAAAATTCTTCGTGATAAGGGTATCACCTGCAAATTCAATAATCCTTCGTCGAGACGGTTACCATTAATTATTTTTTTGGTTTTTCATAATACAATCCCTTAATTGTATCGCCTGATATTAGAATGTGTTTGATTTTATAAACTTTTTTAATTTGAAACCCTTGGTTTGCTCAATGCTTTTGAATATTCCCTTTCAGCATAAAAAAATAGAGCAGAAAGGCAGCAATAACCAAGAGAACAAGGGCAATAATGCCTTTTGTTTTATCTTTTTTTGAGATTTTGTTCTTAGCTGGTTTTTGAACTTTTTTCTTCCTTCTATTTCTTCTACTTTGAGACATCCTGCTATACTATTTCCAATTCATTTTCTGTAAACGTATCGCATTTAGAATGGCCAAAAAGGCCACACCGACATCTGCAAATACGGCCTCCCACATAGTCGCCATTCCGAAAGCACCTAAGACCATAACGGCAATTTTAACACCAAATGCCAAAACGATATTCTGCCAGACGATTTTTCTTGTGGATCGGCCAATCTTAATGGCCCGGGCAATTTTAGAAGGCTGGTCGGTCTGGATAATCACATCTGCGGTCTCAATGGCCACATCACTTCCTAAGCCCCCCATTGCCATACCTACATCGCTGGTCGCCAGTACAGGGGCATCGTTGATACCATCGCCGATAAAAGCCACCGTAGTGGCGGTTTCTTTTTGAAGTCGCTCCACTTCGTTGAGCTTATCTTCGGGCAACAATCCACCCTTAGCAGTATCCACGCCCATTTCCCTACCAACTTCTTTGGTAATGCAATCCTTGTCCCCAGAAAGCATTATGATTCTCGATATCCCCGCTTTACGGATTTGTTCGATTGCTTCGTGGGCATCTTCCTTCAATTCATCGGCAATGGTTACGTAGCCTGCAAATTGACCATCTATGGCAACTATTACAATAGATTCTACGATGCTTTCAGTTTCTTTGGGAACACTGATATTGTTTGATGTCATTAGTACCTCATTACCCACTAAAACAGTTTTACCGTTTACGGTGCCTTTCAAGCCTTTTCCGGCAATCTCGGATACTTCAGAAGCTTCAAAATCCGCACCTTCGGCCTTATATTCCAATATCGCCTGGGCAATGGGATGGGTGGACTGTTCTTCCATCGCCATCAGATATTTCATAAATTCCGCTTCCGGGAAAGCATCATTATTGACAACATCCTTGATTTTAAACACGCCCTTAGTAACCGTTCCGGTCTTATCCATTATCACCGTGTTTACTTTAGTCATCGCATCAAGGAAAGATGCTCCCTTGAACAATATTCCATTTCGGGATGCGGCACCAAGGCCGCCGAAATAGCCCAATGGAATTGAAACGACCAGGGCGCAGGGACAAGAAATAACAAGGAAAATCAAGGCACGGTACAACCAATCTTCAAAGATGTAATTATCGACAAATAGATAGGGTAAAAATGTCAGTCCAATTGCAAGGAATACCACGATGGGGGTGTACACCCTCGCAAACTTTCTGATGAACAGTTCCGTTTTTGATTTGCGGGCAGTAGCGTTCTGTACCAGATCAAGGATACGGGCAATGGAACTGTCCTTGAATTCCTTGGTGGTCTCGATTTCAATAACGCCATCGAGGTTGATGCTTCCGGCAAAAACCTTATCTCCTTTTGTAATGGTATCGGGTTTGCTTTCGCCGGTAATGGCAGCAGTATTGAGCGAAGCTTTTTCGGACAACAATTTACCATCCAAAGGGATTTTCTCGCCCACACGTACCTGAATTTTTTCGCCGACCTTGACCGTTTCGGGGTTGACGGAAACAAAATCGTTTTTTCGATATACCAAAGTTTCATTGGGACGCACATCCAAAAGAGCCTTTATATTACCCTTCGCTTTTTTAACCGCAGCACTTTGGAAAAGTTCGCCGACAGCGTAAAAAAGCATCACGGCCACGCCCTCGGGATATTCGCCTATGGCAAATGCCCCTAATGTGGCGATGGACATTAATAGGAATTCGGTAAAATAATCGCCGTTTTTTATACTTTTCCAGCCTTCAATAATAACGGGAAACCCAACAGGAATATAGGCTACAACGTACCAAATTAATCGAACCCAACCCTTGAAAAATGGGAAGGCATCGAAAAAATCAACGGCAATACCCGCAATCAGCATTACAAAGCTGAAAATAGCGGGGAGGTAAGTTCTAAATTTTGATACCTTTTCCGTACTACTGTGGTTATGGCCATCATCGTGGCTGTGTTCGCCAGAATGTTTCCGAGTATCGATATCCCTAAGATTTTGTTTTTTCTTCATCTTGATTTTATTATTCCAGACCTTGATAGGGTTTATATTCTTTGTCCCCAAATTCTTTTTCGATTTGCAGGGTGGTATGTGTTATTTCATATTTTTCGTGCAATTGTTCCCGGATATCATAGATAAACTGATCCTCGTGCCCATCGGGAACGACCAGATGGGTAGAAAGTGCCGTTTCCGTTGTACTCATAGCCCAGATATGCAGATCGTGTACTTCTTCGACCCCTTCTATATCCATTAAGAACTTTTCCACTTCATCAATGTCGATGTTTTTGGGAACTGCATCGATGGCTATTTTTACGGAATCCCTAAGAAGTCCCCAGGCACTGTATAAAATGACCAGTACAATGACCAAGCTAAGCGCAGGGTCTATCCACGTTAAGCCCGTGTATTTAATGGCCAGACCGCCAAGCAGCACTCCTAAGGTTACCCCGGCATCGGCAGCCATATGTAAAAATGCCCCGCGAATGTTCAGATCGCCTTTTGAACCTTTCCAAAATAGGAAAGCGGTACCGGTGTTTACTACTAGGCCAATGGCCGCAACAATCATTACGAGATTGCCGGAAATTCCTGCCGGATCCTGAAATTTTTGGATGGCGTCCCACGCAATCAATCCGGCCGCGGCAATAATGATGACGCCATTGATCATCGAGGCTAGAATGGTCGTTTTTCGTAAGCCATAGGTATATCGTTTTGAAGGCCTTTTTGTGGCTATTTTAATAGCCGCCCACGCCAGTATAAGGCTGAAAACATCGCTCGCGTTGTGGCCCGCATCCGCCAAGAGCGCGGAAGAATTTGCCACAAATCCGTAGTAGAGTTCGACTGCTACATAAATAGTGTTTAAGGCTATGCCTATCCCAAAGGCTTTTCCGTAGTTCTGTGAACCGTGTGAATGATGGTGTGCCATAATTAAATAAATCGAGTTATATGATTATAGTATTCAATATATTCTACTCCATATCTCTCTTTTAGCCAATCTTCTTCTGGAAAAGGCATAAATAGGAAACCTATACAAGCCAAAATTGAAGGAACAAAAAGCATTGAGGAATTAGTAAATAGTGTAGATCCTATAAGAATGAGAATATCACCGATATATTGGAGATTTAGACTACACCTGTAAGGACCTATGATTATAAATTTATTTTCTATTCCTAATGTATTACGTGCTCCCATTAAAGCAATGGCCCAACAGGTTATGCTAGTTCCTAAAATAAAATGTGGCAATCCCAAATAATAGCGTACTTTATTATTCAATATCCAAGAGTTAAAATCTTCAATTGCAATTAAGAATAGACCTATAAAAATTGTTATTATTACTAACCACGTGATCCAAAAATTAAAAGTTTTCCAGGATTTAGGAGGCCAGATCTTTTTTTTTGGAAAACCTATTGACCAGCTTAAAAGAACTAATACTCCCATCTCACAAAAGAGTGTTGTTTTTGAAATAATTTCTAAGTCCATAATGATATTTTTTAAAGTTTTCATTTACTTTTTAGCCTCATCTTATTTTTAATTTTTCCTTAGATTTAAGTTTTTATTTTTTTTGTTATTAAAAAAAATCAGCTTTGGCAATGTGACTAAATTTATTCTCCACTACATTTTTCACATATACCTTTAACGACCAAGTTGACATTTTCGGCCATATAACCCTCCGGCAAGTTGATATGTGGTATCTTATGATCGGTCAAGCAAACCGTCTCATCACAGTTGGTACAATGGAAATGAATGTGCAAATCCTGATCTAGCTCACAATTGCATCCGGTTTCACAAAGAGCATATTTGGGTATACCGGTACCATCATCTATTTGATGAACAATTCCATTGGTCTCGAACGTTTTTATGGTTCTGGATAGCGTAGCTCTATCCGATTTCACAAAGGCTTGCTCTATTTCGGTCAAGGCAATGGCCCTTTCTTTTTTGGCCATAAACTTATAAATCAGGATGCGTATCGCCGTAGGCCGCACATTATGCTTGATCAAAAGCGTTTCGATTTCACTCATATTTCAGTATTTTACTTCCAGGCTTGCTTTATAGATTTTCCGGTCTTGATCTGGAAAGCATCATCTACATTGGAAATGTAGATGATTCCATCACCGGGGGTAGGTGTTTTTCCATTTTCAATAATAATATCAATGGTATTTTTCGCTTCTTCGTTTTGACACACCAGTTCCAGTTTGATCACCGGACTATCTGTAACGTAAAAATTGAGAGACGGGGAGGTCCCTTTTGCCTTAAAAGCCCCTGTACCCTCACCTTGTGAGACCGTCATACTTTTAAATCCGGCATCGCTCAGTGCCTTAATGGTTTTCTGTACCCTATTGGGTTTTATAAATGCTGTTATCTCTTTCATTTTTTCTAAATTTATTTTCTTTTAAGAAAACAGGGCTTGCTAAAATATTAACTAACTAATTGTTAAACAGTATTTTACAGGTCAGACTCATAAAATTTTAGTGTCCGTGTTCTGTTTCTCCTTTTTTCATTTCTGAGATCAGGTAATAGGCCTTGTTCCACACTACCATTTGCCCTTTTCCCAGTGGCTGTAGCAACTTTATTTCTATCCAGCCGTCATCTGCCTGACCAGTTACGACTTTTAAGGGGCTCAACGCCCATTCTTCTTCGTCATTTTCGGTTACATTTTTAGCTGTAAAAATATAAGGCTCGCCATCCTCGGTAATCACAGCCTCTTCGGGGAGCGCGGTTACCTTGTTTTTAGAAGTGGCTATTTTTGCCGTAAGGTACATCCCTGGAAAGAGGTTGCCCTCTCTGTTCTCGATCTCTGCGTGTACGTGTACCGCTTTGGGGTTCTGTTCAAATGTTTTTCCTACCGAATAGATTTTTGCGCTCAGATCGGATTCCAGAAGGGATTCTATATTGAATTCCACCGTTTGTCCTTCCTTTATTTTGCTCACATCCTTTTCATAAACCATTAGGTCGGCGTGAATATGTTCGGTATTTACGATCTCGAACATCTCAGTCTGTTGTTGCACAAACTGCCCGACTTTGATATTCACTTTTTCTACATAGCCGTCTATGGGACTAACAACGGGGACTTGATTATAGACCTTTCCATTTCGCAACTGATCCAGATTTAAACGAAGTAATTGAAGTTGTGATTCAAGTCCGTTGACCATCCCCTTCATACTATTGTAATCCGATTCGGTTTCCTGGAATTTCCTGCCGGAAGCCACTTCTGCTTCATATAGGCGTTTTTGACGATTATATTCCTTTTCCAAAAAGTTCATCCTGTTGTAGGCGCTCGTGTAATCGGTCTGTAACTTGACCAGATCCGGGTGGCTCAAATATCCCAACACACTTCCTTTGCTTACCTTATCTCCCTCAATGACCTTTATGCTGGTCACATTTGCGCCAATGATCGCGGTAATTGCCGCCTCATTTTGAGGCGGTACTTCCAACTGCCCGTTGGCTTCCACCAGTCCGGTTAAGCTTTTAGTGGGCAGACTATCTACTTTCAATTCCATCGCCTCAAACTTTTGTTGCGATAGGTGCAGTTTTTTGCTCCCTAGGCCCGCGTTTCCTTCTTGATGCTCGCCACCATTTTCGGCAGAAGCTGTTTCATTATGCTCTTCGTGCCCGCTTTCAGCAGTTTTTTCCTCTTTACAGGAACTTAAACTGAATATGACCAAGGCTGCGTAAAAAATCGGTTTTATATAGAAATTCATAGCTTTAATATTTATTGTTTTGCGGAATTGAGGAAAAATTCCAGTTCGTATTTTGATCTCAGATAATTGTTAAGTGCGTCCCAGGACTTGTTCTGTATGCCGATGGCGTCGCGTACGGTTTGCAGAAATGTGGTATAATCAATACCCCCCTCTTTATAGGCAAAAACCGCCCCGTCCCGTTGCTCTTTGGCAAGCGGAAGTGCTTCCTGTTCATAGTACTGCCAAGATTCCAGCCATTTTAGATAGTCCTGTTGCAGGTCTTGATATTTTGAATTGACCTGAAGCTGTTTTTCCCTGAAATTTTGCTCCGCAATCTGGGTCTGTATTTTGGCCGACTGAGACTGTCCCAATTCCGGCCCGAAAAAGAGCGGAATGGAAATCCCGACCTGAAAATTGAAAAATCCGTCCTGTCCCGCAATTTTCTGCCGCCCATATTGTGCGTTGAACTTTGGGAAAAACGCTTTGGTACTGAGATTATGCTCGGCATCGGAAACCTCGATCTGCCGCTCATAGTATTGCAGCATTGGATGGCTCGTAATCGAATCTTTGCGCTGCAATATAGGCGTGTCCATTTCATCTACACCTGCATCAGCAACGGTGTAAGGCGTATCGCTTACCAACCAAAGGTTCAGTTTTTGCAGATTGCCCAAATAATCCCGATAGACTTGCATTTTCTGAAGGCTTACCTGCCGGGCCTGATTGGTGGCCGCCAAATATTCCAGCTTCGAGGAGGCCTCTGTCTCATAACGCAACCGTGCCGCCCGTTCAAAATCGCTAAAAATGGAATCGAGTTCCATATACAATTGGTACTTGCGTTTAGAGGTGTAGGCATCGCCCCAGGCCTTGCTCACTTCCCGTTCCACTTGAAGGGAGGTAAGATCGAGTGCCGTTTCACTTAGCGCAATTTTCTCATTTTGCAGCTTATTTTTGGCACCGATACTGAACACATCGATATTTTGCTGCTGCACCCCAATGGTAGTGTAAATACCTTCATCGCCATTGCGACTATCCGGCAACTCTTCGCCACCGGTAAAAATTTGGGTCGTTCCCAAATCCCAAACGGTTTTTTTAAGGACTTCCTGGTTTTCGATTTTCAGTTGTGCCGCCTTCAATTTGGGATAGTTGGCTTGCGCTTTTTCTACTGCATCCTTTAAAGAAATTGGGGTAAAGCCTTTTTCGACTTTCAGGATGTCCTGCCGGGGTGTATTTTGTTGGAGGTTATCCTGTGTTTGTGCAGTTGCACTTGCCGGGATGGCGAATGATCCAAGACCCAATAAAACGGTAATCAATGCAGGGTTTATGGCAACTTTGCCTGATTTTCCGTTATTGTTTTTCCCGGTTTTCTCCACAAAACTGTACAAAATGGGAACAACGATCAGCGTAAGCAAGGTTGCGGTTATCAATCCGCCAATAACCACCGTGGCCAAAGGTCGCTGTACCGAAGCACCCGCTCCGTGGGAAAGTGCCATCGGAAAAAAGCCCATTATCGCGGCCAAAGCCGTCAATAAAATGGGACGGATCCGTTCCTGTGTCCCTATTAAAATACGTTCCTGTATATCCATAACCCCTTCTTCTTTTAATGAATTCAACCTACTGATAAGTACCAGTCCGTTTAATACCGCAACGCCGAAAAGGACAATAAATCCAACTCCTGCCGAGATACTAAAGGGCATCCCACGGACGGCCAAGGCGAAAATGCCACCTATCGCAGCTAAAGGTACAGCCATATAAATCATTATAGATTGGGAGAAAGAGCCCAAGGCGAAGTACAGTAACATAAATATGAGGGCCAGCGCAATGGGAACTACAATTGTTAAACGATCTTTAGCGCGTTGCAGGTTTTCAAAAGCACCTCCATATTCAATATGGTAGCCTGGCGGCAGGTCTAATTGTGCGTCCATTTTGGTCTGGATATCATTTACCATTGATTCCACATCGCGACCCCGCACGTTTACCCCTACATATATTCTTCGGGAAGTATTGTCCCGGGAGATTTGCATCGGCCCTGGCTGATAACTGATATCGGCCACTTCCTTAATGGGAATCTGATTTCCGCCTGGCAAATCGATCAACAGGTTTCTCAGGTTATCAATATCCTGGCGGTGTTCTTCATCCAATCGCACCACCATATCAAAACGTTTTTCGCCTTCAAAAATTACGCCTGCGGTACCTCCCGCAAAAGCGGTACTTACGTACTGGTTAAGTTTTTGAATGTTCAGACCATATTGTGCAACCTTTCTTCGGTTAAACCGAACGGTCATTTGTGGTAATCCCGAGGTGGCCTCCAGGTTCACATCTCCTGCACCGGGAACCGTTTTAATGATTTGAGCCATTTTTGCGGCCTTTTCGGAAAGCAAATCCAGATCTTCACCATACAGTTTGATGGCCACGTCTTCTCGAACGCCGGTAAGCAGTTCGTTAAATCGCAGTTCCACGGGCTGACTAAAAACGAAGTTGACACCAGGTACGACTGATAATTTTTCCTTAATTTTTTCAATTAATTCCTCTTTTGTCTCTGCGGAAGTCCAATTATCCTTGTTCTTGTCCAGGATAATATAGGTGTCGGCAATATCCATCGGCATCGGGTCAGTCGGGATATCGGCTACACCAATTCGTGCAACCATTGTTTCCACTTCTGGAAAATTATCAAGGACGATATTCTCGATTTTTTTGGAGGTTTCAATGGATTCGCTTAGGGAACTTCCCGGCCTTAACAAGGCTTGCATCGCAATATCGCCTTCATCAATACTAGGGATAAACTCTCCACCCATTTTACTGAAAGTAAATCCGGCACCCACAAGTAATAATACCGCTATCACCAATACGATAATACGATGGTTCAAAGATTTTAAGATCACCGGCTGATAGCCATTATTTATTCGGTTCATCATTCCATTGCTGAAACCAGAAATTTTATCCTCTACTTTATGGAACCAGTTCTTCTTTTTTGTAACCGGTTTCATTGTAAGCGAAGTAATCATCGGCACATAGGTTAGGCAAAGGATAATGGCACCGAGTACGGCAAATCCGAAGGTAAAAGCCATCGGGCGGAACATTTTTCCTTCAATCCCTGTCAAGAATAAAATAGGGGTAAATACGATCAGGATGATGATCTGTCCAAAGAAGGCCGAATTCATTACCGTACTACTCGCATCATAGACTACTTCGTCCATTTGTGGCTGGTCGAAATTTTGTTTACCGGCCTTGATGCGTTTTTCGATTTCGTGAACCGTTCCTTCGACAATAATAACGGCCCCGTCAACGATAATCCCGAAGTCGATTGCCCCGAGGGACATCAGGTTGGCCCAGACCCCAAAAGCTTTCATCAAAATAAAGGCAAACAGCAGGGAAAGCGGAATTAATGAAGCGGTAACCAAGCCTCCACGGAAACTACCGAGGAGCAACATCAATACAAAAATGACGATAAGTGCCCCTTCAATCAGGTTTTTCTCGATAGTGGCCGTAGTCCTTCCTATAAGCTCACTTCGATCTAAAAAAGGAACGATCTTAAGTCCTTCCGGTAGCGATTTCTGCACTTCTTGTATTCGGTCTCTTACCGTATTGACTACCGAATTAGGGTTGTCGCCCCGTAGCATCAGCACCATACCTCCCACAGCTTCGTGACCATCTTGGGTAAAGGCTCCGTAGCGCACCTGATTTCCAAAATGCACATTTTCGGCCACGTCTTTTACCAAAATGGGCAGGCCATTTTCGTTTCTGATTACAATCTGCCTAATATCGTCCAACGAACGAGCCAGGCCTTCACCACGGATAAAATTGGCCATCTTGTTTTTTTCAATATAGGCACCACCTGTATTTACATTGTTTTCTTGTAGGGCATCGAAGACTTCCGTCATTGTCACATCCATTGCGTTCAGCTTGGCGGGATCGATAGCGATCTCATATTGCTTGATCTTTCCTCCAAAGGCATTGACTTCCACAACACCTTCCGTTAGGGCCAATTGGCGTTTTACGATCCAGTCCTGTATGGTTCGCAGTTCGGTAGGGGAATATTTGTCCTCGTAGCCTTCCTCAGCTTTCAAGGTGTATTGATAGATTTCCCCCAATCCGGTAGTAATAGGTCCCATTCCGGGACTGCCGAACTGTTCGGGGATCTCGGACTTGACCTCATTGAGTTTTTCCGCAACCAATTGACGGGGCAGGTACGTGCCCATATCTTCTTTGAAAACAATGGTCACCACCGAAAGCCCAAAACGAGAAACGGATCGAATTTCGCTAACGCCCGGCAGATTGGCCATCGCCAACTCTACGGGATAGGTTACAAATTGCTCGATGTCTTCAGTGGCCAGGTTGGGCGACTGGGTGATAACCTGTACCTGATTATTGGTAATGTCGGGCTGTGCACCCAAATTAATGGTGGACATTGAATACAGACCTACTCCTATTAGGGTAAGTACCAATAGTCCAACGATAAGCTTGTTCCGAATGGAAAAAGCGATGATTTTATTAATCATAAAAGTTGAAGATTTAATTCAGTTTTTGAAATGTAAAAAAGTGGCCAGAGGAATCTTGACCTGTCAAAAAGGATATAGCTATCCTATAAAAAAGCTGAATTAAACCCTGGGAGGATCTAAAAGGGATGAAATAGGCTCTTCGCCCAAACTTTCAAAATGAAGAAAAACCTTAGATGATATTTCTGTATTAATAGGTTTAAAATTCACTGAAGCAAATTCCACCGTATGTACGTGACAGCAATGGCAGGTACAGAAGGGGGGGCAAAGCTCAGAGGCACTATGGTTATGATCTAAATTATAAGTAGCCATTACCTCTGTTTGTGAATTATCGCAAAAAGCATCTGTATCAGAACAGGGAAACGCATTAAGCGTCAATACATAGAGAGCAAATATGAATGTTAATAATTTCACATTACAAAGATAACCAAATTGTGATGCACAGGGTGTGCAAAAGTCAATGATCAGCTTTGTAACTTCATTAGGTCTCAAAAATTAATAACACTATCCAAGGCATCATCCGCATCTCGGTGAATAAAATTGGCTTGATAATTCAAAGTGGTTTTTAAATCACTATGACGATAGAGCTTTTGTAACATTAATGGATGAATACGATCACCCGCTATATTACCAAAGCTATGCCTAGCGATGTGGTTAGATAAGTTCTTATCAATCTCACATTCTTTTGCAATTTGTTTTAGGCATTTATTAAAGACTTTAGTGACACTTTTCGTTCGTATATAGATTTGTTCAGCATCATTAGTATCCGTATTTCTAAGGAATGGAAAAACATAACCTTTATTAAGTTTTTTCTCTTTTTTATAATGTTCCAAAATTTTTTTTGCCTTCGCAGGAATTTTAAGGCTGAGTGCTTTTTCATTTTTATTCATTATATAATAAAGTCGATTATCTTTAAAATCCGACCATTTTATTTTCACAACATCAGAAATACGAATTCCGGCAAAATAAAAAGAAAATAACCATACATTATGAGTGTGCCAAATAGAACTATTTTTCTCCAACTTTAGTTTTTCTATTTTCTCGATCTCTTCCGTACTTAGCCCTATTTTATTACCAGAACCAATTCTAATTTTCTCCTTATCACCAGCAAAGGGATAAAATTTTCGCTCAATAATTCCTTCCTTAATAGCTAAATTGAAAAGAGTTCTAATTAAAATAAGTTGATTAGTAATAGTTCTGGTTTTTTGCCCTAAATAAGAATGACAAAATGTTTTATATTTATTAATGAAAACTTCATCAATATCCCGGAACGCTAGAGCCTTACTATTTCTAAAATAAGCAACACCATCTAACCAGCTATATTTGTTAAGTCTTGCCTCACTAATTCGGTGCAAGCGGCGCTCATTGATTGACTTAATAATGGCTGATTTATTCTTATTCCTTTTTAGATTTAAAAATTCCTCGAGGTTATAAAGAATAGATAGTTCAGCTTTAGCGACGGAAAATGTTCCTCTTTCATATTTTTCCATTATACGCTCTGCGGCTAGTTCAAAAAAGGATTTCTGTCCATAGGTTCCTTTTAACTTTTGCTTTACCTGCTTTGGGCTAACCTGATCTTTTGATTCAAAAAATATGTCATTCACTTCGCTCAATTTCTTCATTAAAAAATTGTTCAGCTTTTGTGAATTTGGATGACTTCTCTTTGCCTTTCCTGCCTTTTTATCCCAATCCTTCTCGAAAACATATTGACCAATCCACTTATAATTGGTTTTATAATTTTCACTAATTCTCAAAGCAAGAGGAATTCTACCATCCTTTCTCATCATATTCTTCCTTAAAACAATCTTGACATTGGCCATAATCTTTCATTAAAAATCTATATAAATATAAATAATCAATTTAAAAACTAGTACAGAATAAGTACAGAATAATTTGATTTTAACACTATTTGAATAAAACCATAAAATATGTAATTAACTGATAATCATATTTTTTAATATATTTTAGTTTGTTTCATATAGCTATTTGAATAGGTTCATAACCCGGAGGTCCCGAGTTCAAATCTCGGTCTCGCTACTAGGAAAATCAAAGCTTCACACTTCTGTGAAGCTTTTTCTTTTTATATCTAGTACAGAATTTTAGCTATTTCAAGTAAACTACCTCAGCAAATATCTAATAGTTATCCTTTTGAAAATCCTTTCATTATCGATAATCTCGTCAAAAAGGAAATACTTGCTTATTTATAGATGCTTATTAAAATCTAATAGGCTTTAATACCTCTTAATCCCTAAGTTAATTCTCTAAGTTTTGTTTTTACTTTTCAGAATAACCAAAGAAAGTAAACTCATAAAAAAAGGATATCTGAAATTGATCAAATATCCTTTAACTTTATATAGAAACGGTTAGTTAGTGAAATATAAGAGTTACCAAACACTTTACATTTTACTACGGGCTAAAGTACTACTATAGCACATACAACACCATACCCAATATTGGGTAATTTTAATAGTCCTTACCGAAGGAGAATAATTTAAATCCCAAAGTACTACCTAAAATTACTGTTAGATAGATTCCTTCCTATATTTCTTAACTTTTAGAAAGTTAGCTAACATTTTAAATAAGTTTTATCCTAAGAATATCAAATTTTATAAGCATTTTTGCCGCCATATTTTTCTAGCTTTAAAAGCTTATAGTATTTAACCTTTTATATTTTAAAATGAAAACTTTTTACCTAGCCCTATTCAGCTTATTTTTAATTTCCTGCGGAAACGATGACGAAAACCAGGTTGTAGATTACCAAGAAATAAACGAGCAGGAGATTCAAAACTACTTGGAAGTAAATAATCTTGAGGCTGAAAGAAGTAGTTCTGGCCTTTATTATATTATTGAAGAAGAAGGAACAGGAGCCCAGCCAACTACTAGCAGTCGCGTTACAGTAGCCTACAGAGGTTATTTTTTAAACGGAAATATTTTTGATCAAAGTAATGCTTCAGGTGCTACTTTTAGTTTACAACAGGTAATCCCGGGTTGGACAGAAGGGATCACTTATTTTAATGAAGGTGGCAGCGGCCAGCTTTTTATACCTGCTCATCTTGGATACGGTTCCTTTGATTATAGCGGTATCCCAGGTGGATCTGTTTTAATTTTTGATATCGAACTTCTGGATGTAGCTAATTAATTTTAGAGGAATTAAGCATTCAATTTCTATACTATCAAGGCCGAATCTTCTTTAGATTCGGCTTTTTTATTTCAATTAGCTTTTATGTTCTTCCGCAGCTAATATTTGATAAAAACCAATGTTGTTTTTTGATATTTTCGCTGGTTATTTCTAAACCTTTATTTTATATCTTTAGAAGTAAGTTTAAGCTTAAAAAATCAATTTCATAATAACCGAAATTGATTAAAAACAAGGAACATTTTTAAATTTAAAAATAGTACCAAAATTCATCGAATATCGAATTTTCAATTAGTTTTCATATAAAATATCTATGAGTAGAACGTATTCTATTGCTGTTATTCAACTAAACCTAAATGATAATGCTGCCAATAATCTTGCAAAATGTACAGATTGGGTTAAAAAAGCGGCAAAAGAAGGAGCTCAGGTAATTTGTTTGCCAGAGTTATATAGCAGCCACTATTTTTGCCAAAGTGAAGATGTAGATAATTTTGCATTGGCCGAGCCTCTTTATAGCACCTCTTTTACCGCCTTTAGTAATTTGGCTAAAGAATTGGGAGTAGTGATTATCGTTCCGTTTTTTGAAAAAAGAATGGCGGGAGTTTACCACAATAGTGCTTATATTATCGATAATGACGGATCTGAGGCCGGACTTTACAGAAAGATGCATATTCCAGACGATCCTCATTTTTACGAAAAATTCTATTTTACTCCGGGTGATCTTGGCTTTAAAACCATTTCTACCAATATTGGACAAATTGGAACATTAATTTGTTGGGATCAATGGTATCCTGAAGCTGCAAGACTAACCGCATTACAAGGTGCTGAAGTTTTATTTTACCCAACCGCTATAGGTTGGCATCCTTCTGAAAAAGATAAATATGGCGATAATCAATACGGCGCTTGGATGAATGTAATGAAAGGTCATGCTGTTGCTAACGGAACTTATGTAGCTGCTGCAAATAGAATTGGTCTCGAAAAATATGTACCTAATACAAATGGAATAGAATTTTGGGGAGCTTCTTTTATTGCCGGCCCACAAGGAGAAATCCTGGCGCAGGCTTCTCACGATAAAGAAGAGATTTTAATTGCTGAAGTAGACTTAGATCATCAGGAAAATGTTAGACAAAACTGGCCATTTTTTAGAGACCGAAGAATCGATTTTTATGGCAATATTACCAAAAGAGCGATCGATAAATAATTATGAAAGCTGCACGTAGATTTCCAGCAGAATGGGAAAAACAAAAAGGCATCCTACTTTGTTTTCCTGAAAATGGTAATGACTGGCCAGGAAAATATCACGCCATTCAATGGGCATTTGTAGAGTTTATTAAAAAAGTAGCGACTTACGAAACGGTTTATCTTGTGGTTGCTAATCATAAACTTCAGGATAAAGTTCTTGATATGCTAGAAAGAACCCACGTAAATCTTGAAAATGTTCAGTTTATTATCCAAAAAACCAATAGAAGCTGGATGCGCGACTCTGGCCCAATAATCGTTGAATCTACAGATAATAAACCTGAAGCTATCAATTTCAATTTTAACGGTTGGGCGAAGTACAAAAATTACCGCCTAGATAAAGCAATACCAGCAGTGATTTCACAAACTTTAGATATCCCTTTAACCGTCGCAAAATATAAAGGTAAACCTGTAATCTTAGAAGGTGGCGCAATAGATTCTAACGGAAAAGGTACAATTTTAACTTCTGAAGAATGTTTGCTTCATCCTAGTGTTCAGGTAAGAAATCCCGGCTTCACCAAAAACGATTACGAGGCAGTTTTTAAAGAATATCTTGGAGTTTCTAATATTATTTGGCTTGGTAACGGAATTTTAGGTGACGACACCCACGGGCATATCGACGATCTTTGCCGCTTTGTAAATCCAGACACCATTATTACCGTAGTAGAATCTAATAAAAAGGATGAGAATTATAAGGCTTTAAAAGATAACCTGGACCGCTTGAAAAAAGCAAAGCTGGAAAATGGAAAAACACCAAATATTGTAGAATTACCCATGCCACAAAAGCTGGTGTTTGAAGATCTACGTTTACCCGCAAGTTATGCTAATTTCTTAATCATTAACGGAGCTGTTTTAGTACCAACATTTAATGATCCCAACGATAGGATTGCATTAAATATCATCGCAGATTGTTTTCCTAATCGAGAAGTTATTGGCCTTAGCGCTATAGATCTTATTTGGGGATTTGGAACCCTGCACTGTCTTAGTCAGCAACTATTTTAAAAAGAAGAAGATAGATTTTCAATAGTCACGCAATTTAAGTTGGTAGTAAGCTGAAAAACTACGCAAAAACTATGTCGATGAAGCTGATAAATTTTGTACGGAAGACTGAACTTCCGACAAAAATTGAACTTGAAAATAAAATTAAAGACTAAGGTTACGATTTTGAATTCTTAACTGATTTTGAAAAGTTAGATCATCTAAATCAAATTGATTCCATAGAATGTCGACTAAACGGCACTAAAATGCTAATCGAAATCTATTTTGATCCTTTAGAAGAAATCATTTCCTATTTTCCTGAACTTAAAAACCAATTAACAAATAAAGATTTAGAAATCTCATTTATTTCCGGGTCAGACCAATTAGTAAGTGCTTGCATAAATATAATCTCAATAGGACTTATAGACCTTTGTGACTCTATCGTTTTTTATGCTGACGATGCAAAAATCTATTCTCGTGATATGCTAATTCAAGATACTTCTGAATCCTTAGATCATATTGAAAAACAAATGGATAGTATTCTTGAAGTTATAATTACTGAGCATTCAAAATATAAAGAAAAGAAGAAAAAGGAGAGCATAAATCACAATATAATAGACATTGTGCTATTAGGTTTATTACTTGTCTCGATGATTTTGAAGAATAAAAACCTTATATCTTGGTACATCCCTTTACTTCTTTTTGCTTTTGTGCTGATTAAAAGTATAATTCAACATAACAAAAGAAAAAAAATATAATTGCATACTCCGGAAAGCCCAAATAAAATTGGGCTGTATGACTTTAATAAAGCGCCATTTGAATTTCTGTAAACTACCTCGGGGCAAGCCTCGGAGTATTATACCCTTGGGCGGCGCCAATAAACTGCTGAAATTTTACAGCATATCTTTATTCATGTAATACAAAAAATGGAATTTTCTTGAAGTATTTTGGTGCTTTAGAAACAGGGTAAAATAATAACTGATCAAAATAATTAAGGTTTTTCCCCATCATCATGATAAGCTGCACGTCTTTACTTTTTACAAATAACTGCATTGCATCTTCTAAAGAGTCCTTAACGCTATAATAAAAACCATGATGAGTATCTGAAAGTTGCTCCTTCAAGAAGTCTCTGTTTGACTTTTGAGAAGTAGTAAGTTCTTCAGTTTTTTTTGCATAATAAAGCACTTTTAATTTGGACTGATGACAATTAGAAATAAACTTTAGTCCGCGTAAAATCCTGGCTTTATACGTCACGTAAAAATCTGTTGGAAAAGCGATATTTTGAGGTTTTTTGTATTTAGCTTCTTCTGGCACAACCAATATTGGGCATTTTATACGAGAAATTACAGCTGTTGTATTTTTCCCTACCAAAGATTGTTGATCTAGACTTGCGCCCAGCGTTCCCATAATTATAAGATGAATTTTACCATCTTCAATAATTTTCTTTAGGCCCGAAATGAATGAGGTTTCCTGAATAGAAAACGAAAATTTATGAAATTTAGGATTTGCTAATTTTCGAAGTCGTGTTAAAAAAGCCTGTAGTTCATCCAAAGCATTTTTGTGTGAATACGCTTTATCCTCTCCATCTTCATCTAAAATATGTGAAATGTGAAAATGAACCTGCTGCCCATAAAAAAAATTAACTCCATAAACCATCGCATTCCAGGAGTTCTCTGAAAAGTCTGTTGGTAAAAGTATATTGATCATCTCTCCATTTTTTTGCAATGTTAATGCTGTTTTACCTGCAAAAATATGATTGGCGTCAGGTTTCCTAATTAAACCCATATTCACTATACAAAATACCAACTACCCCAAGGCTTTTGTTTAGGGTATTTAGTAGAAAAAGATTTTAATTTTGAAGTAACTGGATACTAATTCTAAAGTAGAGAAAAGGAAAAAAAGCAGAAAAAAGTTAGTCTAAAACCTGCAAAACCATAACCTAATATTGCAGGTTTTAGACTATAATTTTTAATCTACCATTTCTAGTTTATGTAGATCTAAAACTCTAATTACCCTGCCTTCAATTTCTATTAATCCTTCCTTTTTAAAGGCTGACAGTGTTCGTATTAAAGTTTCTATGGCAATCCCTGCAACGCTGGCAAGATCTGATCTTGTAATTCTAATATCTTCGTTCGATTTTTTTCCCAGAATATCTGCAAACTGCAAAATAGTTTGTGCTGTTTTTTTACGAACAGTACTATAAGCCATAATTAATAATTGCTGTTTAATAAGGGAAAGATTGTCTGAGAGCATATTAATTAACTCTAAAGACACATTTTTGTTCTGCTCTAGGATCTCTTTTAATTTATACTTTAAGATCCTTACCAACTTAGTGTCTTTTACAGCCACAGCCGACTCCTGATGGGGATAATTTTCAGCTAAAGAGGTAAATCCTAAAAAGTCATCTGGTTTATATAAACCTGTAACCAGTTCTTTACCTTCTTCATCTCGTTGAAAGGTTTTAATAGTTCCTTCTAAAATTAAATACACATAATTAGAGTGATCACCAGCTTCAAAAATGCTGCCTTTTATTTTGAATTCCTGAACTTCACCTTCATCATCAAAAAAGTTCTTCAATTCATTCAAATTTCGAATATCATCTTCAGCCTCATCGCTGGAAGTTTCGGCTACAAAAACCTGAGAAACCAAATTGGCCTTTTTTAACCTCGTTTCTATAACTTCTACCAGCTCTTCTTCATCAAAAGGCTTAGTTAGATAATCATCTGCCCCCATATTCATACCTCGTCTAATCTCTTTATGCTCTGTTTTTGCTGAAAGAAATATAAATGGTATGTGGTGTGTATCTGTATTAGAGGATAAGGTTTGCAACACGCCGTAGCCATCAACTTCAGGCATCATAATATCACAAATAATGATATCTGGAACATGTTTAATCGCTTTCTCGATGCCTATTTTACCATTTGGTGCGGTTATAACTTCGTAATCCTGTAATTCTAAAATTTCTGCGGTATTCTCACGTAAAACCGTATCGTCTTCTATAAGAAGTATCATATTTTTTGGAGATTTTTTTTATTGTTTTGGAATCTGTACATGAAAAGTACTTCCCTGGTTCTGCTTACTTTTAAAGGTAATTTTGCCACCAAGATTTTCTAAATGACTTTTAATGATATTTAGACCAATCCCTGTACCCTGATTAGTTAATGCATTCTCTGCCCTAAAGTATCGGTTAAAAATATGTTTTTGCTCATTTTCTGGGATTCCTATTCCCTGATCTTTTACCAGCACGTGTACCATTTCGCCCTCCTCGTAACTCTCGACCTCGATCGTAGAATTCTCTGGAGAATACTTGATGGCATTATTGATAAGATTAGTTAAAATAAGCTCTAATATTTTATCGTCAAAATATAAAACAATGTCGTCTATTTGCTTAGGGTAAAGAATTTCCTGGCCTTCTTTAAGCAGCATATTAGCATCGTAAATTACTTCGTTAAGCGTTTTAGTGAGCGGAAAATGAGAATATTTGTAATTTACTTTTCCCGTCTCTAAACGCTCTACACTTAAAAAATCGTCCAAAATATTATTTAGATACTTTACCTTCCCTGCAATAGTTTTTAAATGCTTTTCACGTTTTTGCTGTTGCTCGGTATCGGTATATTTTCCTATTAATGTGGTTGAAGTTAAAATCCCGCTTAAGGGAGTTTTAAATTCATGCGACACCATAGAAAGAAACTTTGTTTTCAGCTCGTTTAATTCCCGTTCTTTTCGCAAAGATTCTTTGATCTTATTTTCAGCAGTCTTCCTTTTAACTATTTCTTCTTCAAGACCCTCTACCGCAATTTGTAATTCCTGAGTTCTCTTTTCAATTCGGGATTCCAACTCATTATTCAGCAATAAAATCTCCTGTTCTTGTTGTTTACGCAGGGTAATATCGATTACCATTGCCATTACATAAGATTCGTCCTTTAGTTCAAAAGGATTTAACCCCACTTCTACAGGAAAAGTACTTCCATCCTTTCTCCTGCCAAATAAATCACGTCCCTGCCCCATTTGCCGATGACTCATATGCTGAAGAAATTTATCCATATGAGCATGATGAACAGTATGCTTTTCTTTCGGGATTAAAATATCAAGATGTTTACCCTTTAGCTCTCCTTTAGAAAAGCCAAAAGTTTCGTCTGCAGATTGGTTAGTAGCAACTATGGTTTGGTTAGTATCAACAACAATAATCCCTTCAGAAACAGCATTAAATAATACTCCAAAGGTATGTTTATTGATTTCTTCAAAATTCTTCATACTCAAAAATAAATATTTCGACGGAAAGCCTCTAAAGAAATACTCCTAAAACTTCGAATTTTAGTAGAAAAAGTAAACTAACTCAAGGCATTGCATTGTTTGGAAACAATTTTTTAATTTCGAGGCAAGCCTCCGGGTATTATCCCTTTTTAGCGGCGCCTATAAAGATTTTACATTTAATTCATTTTAAAAAAGAAGACCAATTTTATACAAAATCGGCTTATAAAAAAGGCTTCCCGAGTTAACGAGAAGCCTTTTTATAAGAAATATGTCATTTATCTTTAATCTATAACTTCTACTGAAGTTGCCTGAAATCCTTTTGGAGAACGCTCTTTTCTATAGCTAACTTTTGTACGCTCTGATAAAGGTTTCACAGAATCCTGATGGTGCACAAAAATATTATCTCCGGTAATATCATCTTTTATAAATCCATAACCTTTATTTTCAAAAAACGAGATTACAACTCCGGTATCACGTGTATCTGTTTTGGTCTCTCTTTGATAATTAAGGTCGATATCCTCTGCACTAACCTCTACTTTTTGCTGCTCATCTGGCGGCGTATCTGTAAGGTTTCCATTCGCATCTACATACGCAATCATATCTTCAAAGCTTTTACCCTTATCGTTTTCCTGTTTGCGATCTTCCCTACGTTGTGCTTTTAATTTCTTCTTTAATAATTTTTTCTTTTCTTTTTGTCTTTTAGAAAAAGTGTCTGCCATATATAAATTTAGATTACTATTCTTTTTTACTGCTGAAGTTTTTAAAAATCAACAAATCTTTCTGAAGTTATTAAACAATAATCCGGTAAAATTTCACAAAAAAGAAGTTATAAATTTAGCTTTTCTTTCTTCTGAAAGTGATTTCCAGTGATCGATTAAAATCTTTATTATTGATTAATCTGAATTGCCCTATGCTTTATTAAAGCCTATTGGTTAGAAAAAATTGGACAAAAACCATCGAAATATGCCCAAATTTAAGATAAATAATCGAGGATTGTAAAGAATATTACAGGTTTCTTGGAATACACAAATAGGTATTCAGTAAAAAAACACTGTAAATCAACCACTTATTAAGTTTCTTCGAATTTGTATAAAAAAGAAAAGGATGCAGTTCCTTCAACTCCATCCCTGGCTAATTCTTTCTTTTTTCGATATCAAAAAAGGGGGTGTGACTATCATTTCAGAATTGCCCCCTCTTTTTCATATCAATTATTTACGACAAAGATAAATTTAAGAATTAATTTTTAAACACATCTAATATTAACAAATTAATAATAATTTATTTCTAAATCATTAATTACTTAAAAACTGGAAAAGTAAACTAACTAGGTGCGAGTCCTTGAGGCATTCGTTGGAAACAAATTTTTAATTTCGAGACAAGCCTTAGGGTATTATACCCTTGGCTGTACCTATAAAAAACGAAAAAGCCTTAGCGGTTAACTAAAGCTTTTTCTGTGTCGCTTAAAGTTGGAAATTATAAGGCTTGGTTAATCGCGACCATAAAATCAACCTATAATTCTATATTTTAATTTACAGATGTAAGTTAATTGTAAACTGACTATAACATATACAAAGAACTTAATTTTAAACATAATATTGCCATAATCATTCCATTTTTTTGATAGAATATTAAATAAATAAGGTTTTAGAGAATAATTTAATACTTCATAAAGAAACAATGATCTCATATCTTCGTAATTTCACCTAAAATTTAAAAGATTATGAGTTTATTAGAAGACAAAGTAGCCATCGTTACTGGCGCAGGTTCTGGTATTGGTAAAAGTACTGCAGTTCTGTTTGCTAAGAACGGTGCAAAAGTAGTTGTTACAGATATTAATGAAGAACATGGGAATGCAGTTGTTTCAACAATTAAAGAAAATGAGGGTGAAGCTATTTTTGTAAATGCAGATACCTCTAAACCTGAAGATTCAGAAAGAACCGTTGCAGAAGCAATTAAAGCTTTTGGAAAATTAGATATTGCCGTAAACAACGCTGGGATTAGTGGTGTTGTTTCTCCAATTGGCGAATATCCTATTGAGGAATGGAACAAAGTTATTTCTGTAAACCTTAATGGTGTATTTTACGGAATGCGTTATCAAATTCCGGCTATGGAAAAAAATGGTAGCGGATCGATTATTAATGTTGCCTCTATTTTAGGTCAGGTTGGTTTTGAAAATTCTGGAGCATACGCTGCTGCAAAACATGGTGTGGTAGGACTTTCTAAATCTGCCGGAATAGAATATGCAAAAAAAGGAATTAGAGTTAACAGTGCAGGGCCTGCTTTTATTGAAACCCCACTGGTAAAATCTTCGTTATCTGATGAAGCATACCAAAACCTGGCAAATTTACATCCAATGGGGCGTCTTGGTAGCTCAGATGAATGTGCTGAATTATTTTTATGGTTAGCTAGTGATAAAGCTTCTTTTGCTACTGGTGCTTACTATCCTATAGATGGTGGTTATTTAGCAAAATAACCTCAGCTTGGTATAATAAACTTCCTCGGGGCAAGCCCTCCAAGCATTCGTTGGAAACAAATTTTAATTTCGAAACAAGCCTTGGGGCATTATACTATTTGGTGTTGCCAATAAAAAAACCGGCTATTCGCCGGTTTTTTTATTTAATTCTTTTTGCTATTTGTTCGTTTTGTTTTTCCTGTTATCGTCCATAAAATACCTATTCCCAACAAAATTCCGGAGAAAAAATAAATTTCGGTATGCCTTAAAAAATAGGTAAGTCCAAGTCCTGCAACTATAAAGATGATTCCTGTAATTCTAATTTTATTCATTTTAGCGTACTATTATTCGAATTCAATACAAACAGGCGTTGGTACCGCAACTGGTTTACCAATGGCTTCTAACGTCCCTGTTTCTTTGTCTATTTCATAAGCCTGAATATCGCTGGAATCCTGGTTAGCGGCATAAAGAAATTTTCCATCGACAGAAATCGCAAAATTTCGAGGTGTTTTTCCGTTAGTACTGGCATAGCCTTTATTTGTTAATGCACCGGTTTGATTATCGATTTTAAAAACGGCAATACTATTATGACCTCGATTTGAAGCATATAAGTAATTGCCCGAAGGTGAAATATGAATATCTGCTCCGCTATTCTTTTCAGTAAAATCCTCAGGAATACTGGATATCGTATTTTGTAAAGTTAGACCACCATTCTCTTCTACTTTAAAAACACTAATGCTACTATTAAGTTCATTTGCACTATAGGCAAACTTCTGGTCTTTACTAAATTCAAAATGTCTTGGCCCGGCACCTTTTGGTAAAGAAACAGCTTCCTGTTTATTCTTCTGAATTGTTTTTTCTTCAGCATCAAAATCATAAATCCAGATCTTATCCAATCCAAGATCACAAATATAAATGTGTTTGTTATCTGCTGAAATTGAAGTCGAATGAGTATGAGATTCATCTGAATTTGGCATATTTAACTGCTGATGCTTCTCTAAACTCCCGTCCTGCTGAATGCGGTACATCACCACTACTCCCCCCACGTAATTAGAAACAAAAGCGAATTTATTGGTTTTATCGATCTCGATATGGCAAGGTGCAAAAGCTTCAGTAGAAACTTTATCTACTTCAACTAAACTATCATTGTCTTTTACCTGAAAGCTGTGTATAAATCCAGATTCAGCATCATTATCTGTTAATTCGCTTACCGCATATAAATATTTATTATCACTGGTAAGTTTTACGAATGAAGGATTATTTACCTTAGCCAGAGCTTTACCTAAGCTAATTTTGCCAGTTTCGGGATCTTGTTTTACACTTAAAATCCCATCGGCTTTTCCATCTACATGGCCTTCTTTTTTTGTGTAGGTTCCTATAAACGCAGTATTCATTTTCGACATTTTCTCAGTGTTTTTTAAAGCGTCCTCTTCGGCATTTTCAGTTTTGTCATTCTTACAACTACTAAACGAAAGAGCAGCAATTACAACTGCTACAGCCAATTTTCGGTTGATCATTTTCTTATGTTTGATTTAGATTATATTTTTTGGCTTAAAGCCATTTTTTACGTTTAAAATAATAGAGCATCACAAAGAAAACAATAATCATCACGCCCCAAAGCACAAAATAACTATATCTCCATTGTAATTCTGGAATGTATTCGAAATTCATTCCGTAGATACCGGCAATAAACGTAAGCGGAATAAAAATGGAGGCCATAATCGTTAAAACCTTCATTACTTCATTCATTTTATTACTTATCGTAGTCATGTACATATCCATTAAACTCCAGATCATCTCACGATAAATATCTATATTTTCTGAAATTTGAATAATATGATCTACAAGATCTCTTAAATAATTCCCCGTATTTTCATCGATTATCGGGTGATTAAGCTTTTCTAATCTTCCCAAAACTTCACGTAAAGGAAAAACCGATCGTCTAATCCTTACAATCGCTCTTTTCAATTCCTGAATTTCCCTCACCAAATCCTCGTCCTGGTCATTTAGGAAAATCTGATCTTCAAAACCTTCAATTTTTTCGCTAATATCTTCAACGACGATAAAATAATTATCAATTATGGCATCTAATAAAGCGAACATTAGATAATCTGCTCTTCGATTTCTAATTCGGCCTTTTTTAAATTCAATTCGTTCTCTTACCCCATCAAAAACATCACCACCGGCTTCCTGAAAGGTTAATACATAATCTTTACCAACCACCAAACTTATATGTTCTATTTGTAAAGTTCCATCAGCATTATAATACAGCATTTTTGCCACCACAAAAAGATAGTCCTGATATTCATCGATTTTTGGCCTTTGGTTGGTATTGGCTATATCTTCAAGAATAAGCGGGTGAAGTTCAAAATACTTTCCCAGTTTTTCGATTTCTTCGGTATTATTAAGTCCGTCGATATTAATCCAGGTAATTTTAGATTCATCTTCAAACTTTAAAGCGTCCTGCGGATTTTTAGATCGAAAACGTTCATAATGTTCAGCATTAAAATCAATTACATCTAATAAAGTTTCGGCAGATTCTTTATTACCAACATAGGTAACTGTTCCCGGGATTTGGTTAAGCGCTTTGCTCGATTTGGGGCGTCGCAGGGAAAGTCGCTTTTTCTTGCTCTTGGCCATAAAAGGTTTTTAATGTTAAATGTAATAATAATCATTTAATACCACTGCAAATTTCATTTTCAGCTTTTACAGGCTGCTTTCTTTTTTAACTTTGCATTTATGGAGAAACAGCAGCTGCTTAATACGTTAAAAGAATATTTTGGTTACGATAGTTTTAGGCCCTTACAGGAAAAAATTATTCAGTCTATTTTCGACGGAAAAGACAACCTGGTAATTATGCCAACCGGTGGCGGTAAATCTATTTGTTATCAGCTACCAGCTATTCTTTTGCCAAAACTAACCATCGTTATTTCTCCGCTTATCGCTTTAATGAAGGATCAGGTAGATGGATTAAAAGCCAACGGAATTGAAGCCGAATTTCTAAATAGTAGTCAGGATGCTGCAGACCAGGAAAGTATTTTCCAGAAGATCGACAAAAATGAACTGAAGCTGCTTTATATTGCTCCGGAAAGTTTACAGGTTTTAGATCGTTTTTTAACTGAAGAAACCATTAGCCTAATCGCTATCGATGAAGCGCATTGTATCTCGAGTTGGGGTCACGATTTTAGACCGGCTTATACTCAGCTTGGTTATTTAAAGAAGCGATTTTCTAAAACGCCAATCGTGGCTTTAACTGCGACGGCAGATAAGGCAACCAGACACGACATATGCCAGCAACTTAATATTCCTGAAGCCGAAAAACATATTTCTTCTTTCGACCGAAAAAATTTGAGTCTGGAAGTTCGACAGGGCATAAAACGTTTCGAGCAAATTGCGAAATTCATTAAAAATCGTCCCAACGAAAGTGGAATTATTTACTGTTTAAGCCGTAAAAATACAGAAGAATTAGCTGAAAAACTTCAGCAAAAAGGTTTTGATGCAAAGGCTTATCATGCAGGATTAAAACATGATGAACGTGAAAAAATTCAGGATGATTTTATAAACGATAAGACTGAAATTATTTGCGCAACCATCGCCTTTGGGATGGGAATCGATAAATCGAATATTCGCTGGGTAATTCATTACAACATGCCTAAAAATCTGGAAGGTTACTATCAGGAAATTGGTCGTGCCGGGCGTGATGGCTTGCCTTCTGACACTTTGCTTTTTCATAGTTATGCTGATGTTGTTCAATTACAACGATTTGCTGAAAATACTAAGAATAAAGATATTCAGGTAGCCAAATTAGACCGTATGAAGCAATATGCTGAAGCGCTAACCTGCCGCCGAAAAATATTACTGAGTTATTTTGGTGAAATTAAACAGGAAGACTGTGGTAACTGCGATATTTGTAAAAATCCGCCTCAATTTTTTGATGGTACAGTAGCGGCTCAAAAAGCACTTTCGTGTATCTATCGCTTAAAAGGAAAAGAACCAATCACTACCGTAGTGGATGTTTTACGTGGTAGCCAAAACGAACATACCTTATCCAAAAATTACAATCGTTTAAAAACTTACGGAGTTGGGCAGGATATTTCCTGGAACAACTGGCAACAATATATTTTACAACTTATAAATTTAGGTTATGCTGAAATTGCTTTTCACCAGGGCAATGCTTTAAAATTAACTAAGCACGCTAAAGATGTACTTTTTGAAGGTAAGAAAGTACATTTAGCCAAAACACCAGATCGTAAAATTCAAAGTGCTTCAACTAGTAGTTCTTCTGAAAAAATTGCTGCCGAAAATTCACTTTTTGAGAAACTTAGACAACTAAGGCTAGAAATTGCAAGGGAAGAAGAAATTCCGGCTTATTTGATTTTCAATGATGCCACCTTAAAAGAAATGGAGCGTTCCAGACCAATGACCGATGATGATTTTATGCTAATTAACGGAGTTGGCCGAAAGAAAATGGAAGAATATGGCTATCGTTTCATTAAAGAAATTATCTCATTTTCTAAACAAAAACGCACCCGAAAAACGCAGAGAAAAAGCAAAACCTATAAAATTACCGGCGAGCTTTATGCTGAAGGTAAAACACCTGAAGAAATCGCTAAAGAACGAGAACTATCAGAAATTACCATTATGTCTCATCTTGTAAAACTTTACGATGAAGGTGAAGATATCGATTTAAAACAATTTATTGGCAAAGCCGATCTAGAGGCCGTTAAAAAAGCAAAAAAAGAATTGGGCAACCCCGATAAATTAAAACCTTATTTTGAACATTTTGAAGAAGCAATACCTTACAACGATATTAAAATTGCCCTCAAAATTATCGAAAATGAAACTTAAGCTTTCTTGATAATTTAAATTACTCAAAATGCATATCGTTTAAAATGAGACCGCTTGCTGGGGCACTGTAATCCATTTGCAAATGATCATTGCCTTCCTTAAGGCTTTGCGCAATATGATCTAAAGTAAAATCGCCTCGACCAAGCTGAATTATAGCGCCCATCATCAATCTAACCTGATGGCGTAAAAAACCTTTTCCATGAACATGAAAAACATAAGATTTCTCTGGGAAAAAATTTGCAGTATAAAGTTGATTTTCGACAATTTCAGCCTTTAAAATTTCCCGCTCAAAAGTGCTTTTTTCAGAAACTCGAACGCAGTAATTTCTAAAGTTATGTGTTCCATTGAAAATTTGTGCGCCTTTTTTCATGAGTTCGATATCAAGATCAAACTGAAAATTCGCCATAAATGGTGCGCAAAATGGATGGTTTTTACTTCCGAAGGAAAATAAATAAGCGTATTCTTTAATTTTTGAATGCTGAATAATATTAAAATTCGCATCTACCTCTTCTATATCGGTTACCCGTATATCTTGCGGAAGATTAAGATTGAAAAGTGCCAAAAATTCCTCCAGATTTTCTAAAGGTTCTTCATCTACAAAAAGCTCGAAAGCAGATCCATTTGAAGAAACCATAGCATCTGTACGACTGCATCCCAAAACTTTATATTTGGCATTAGGCATTACATAACGAAGTGTTTTTGTAATTAAACCTTCTACAGTTTTTAAATTTGGCTGCTTTTGCCAGCCATGTAAACGATAACCTAAATACTGTACCTTTATAAGATAGTAATAACGTACTCTCTGCATTTCTTGATTTTACTCAAAAATAACAGAGTTTATTTGATTAGCCTACGAATTGTATCTAATCTGAAATTTTATACACGTAAAAATTTGCTTTACTGGTTCCCAATAAATTCAAATTAACTCCACTTCTATCAATATGAAATGAAATATGATCATTAGCATTTAATCTGTAAAATGAATTAATCTCAGAATTACTAATGGTTATGTTAGCCGCAATAGACAAATTAACTCCGGCAAATTCACGCTGATCTAAAACAGTATAAGTAGTTATACTAGGTTGATATCTTAAAATCCCCATTTTTGGCGGTGTTGAACTTAATACACTAGCCTGCACACCGGTTCCATATCTAAAATAATAACCAATTGCATAAATACCATCTTCTGGAACTAAATAATAGTCGTTTGCGGTACTAAAATGTGGTCCTTCATCAATTGTTATATTACTACCAGTAAAATCTATCCTTTGCCAATTCGCATAAGTTGCAGCACTTAATAAAGTAACTCCATTAGATTTAAGTCCTTTTGCGATTGTAGTATTTACATTACTGGAATTTATGTCAGAAATTAAAGCTTCAAGACTTATTTGCTTTACTTCGCCATCGGCAAGTGTAGTAAAAAGGATTCTGTCATCACTTAAAAATTCTGAAACATCATCGATAGTCCTAATTTTCACTTTCCCATTAATATCTAGAGTCATATCAGGATCGGGATCATCTGTACCAACGCCAACTTGGGCACTTAAGGGTATACTAACCAGAATCAGAATGATAAAATAAAAATATCGCATAACTATATAGAATTTCAAGGTTTCTCAAAAAATTCATGTTTATATAAATTATGGTCGAATTTCTATTAAATACTTTTTGATAATTATGTTAAATTTAAATGAATTGAACAACAAAATCAAATAAACTTATATCATAAAAATTTATTTATTGATGATAATTTAGAAAAAACGTTTAAAAATACATATATTTAAATGCTTCATATTGAACAAATTAAGTTTTATAGGACTTAAGCAGATAATCACCATAGAAGGATTTAAAAAGTTAATAATTCGTTAAACTATGAATCTTAAATGGCTAAAACGTTTCAATTTTCAAGAAAATTTTAAATTGTAATTATCACACTTTTAGACGAAATAAACGGATTTCTAAAAACTCCTAATCTACGGAGTCAAAAACAGAAGCTATTTGGATTAGAGACATTTGTATTGCCTTCAAAACCTCTAAACCAAAATCCTGATCTCCTACTTATAGAAAAACTTGAGCGTATTTTCGTTCTTGGTAAACGAGTCGAAGCATTTTTTGAGTACCAAATTCAGAAATCTGAAGATTACGAATTAAAAATTGGTAATCTTCAAATTATTCAGAACAAAAAAACATTAGGTGAATTAGATTTCATCATAGAAAAAATAGCTACAGGACAACCAATCCACATAGAACTGGTTTATAAATTCTATGTTTACGATCCTAACATCAAAGAGGAATTAGCACGTTGGATTGGCCCCAATCGTAAAGATTCTTTACTCGAAAAAGTGGAAAAATTAAAATCTAAACAACTACCACTTCTTCAAAAGAAAACCACTAAAGAAATTTTAAATAGCAGGCATATTTCTACAAAATCGATAGCACAACGAGTTTGCTATAAAGCCAGTTTATTTGTTCCTAGAAAACTTCAGAATAAATTATTTTCTTCAATAAATAATGATTGTATCATCGGATTCTGGATTCATTTTACTGAATTTAAGTCAGACGAGTTCAGCCAATCACAATTCTTTAGCCCAAGCAAGCAGTTTTGGCCTGTAGATCCGGCTAAAAACGACATTTGGTTTTCTTTTTCAGAAATATATCCACAAATCGAATCATTTATTCAGCAAAAAAGATCACCCCTGGTTTGGATGAAAACTAAAAATACTTTTGAACGGTTTTTTGTTGTCTGGTGGTGAAATCAACTCTTAATCTTTAAAATAGTATTGGTAAATTAAAAATGACATAAAAACTTACGCAATATCAGATTTGCTTGTAACTTTGCCCTCCTACTTTTCAGAAATGAACGAAAAAATAAACGAAGCAATAAAAACATCTTATCTAAGCATTGCCGGTAACGGACTTCTTGCTGTAGGAAAATTTCTGGCCGGCTTTTTTGGAAATTCCTATGCTTTAATTGCAGATGCCATAGAATCTACCGCAGATGTTTTTTCTTCTTTTTTGGTGTTAGTTGGTTTACGTTATGCTTCAAAACCGGCAGATGATAATCATCCTTATGGGCATGGTCGTGTAGAGCCATTAATCACATTTGCCGTGGTTGGTTTTTTAATCGTTTCGGCTACAGTAATTGCTTATGAAAGTATAGAGAACATTAGGACTCCGCATGAAGTTCCAGAATCTTACACTTTAATTGTACTTGCTGTTATCATTGCCATCAAGGAAATTTTCTATCGGTTTGTTTCCAGAAAAAGTGACGAGACAAATAGTTCTTCATTAAAAGCAGACGCCTGGCATCATCGTAGTGACGCCATTACATCTTTAACCGCTTTTATAGGAATTTCGATTGCACTAATCATGGGAGATGGTTACGAAAGTGCCGATGATTGGGCGGCTTTAGTCGCTTCAGGATTTATTTTATTTAATGCTTACCTTATTTTAAGACCGGCACTTGGTGAAATTATGGACGAGCATATGTACGACGATCTTATCGAAGATATTCGTAAATCGGCTTACAGCGTAAAAGGTGTTTTGGATACTGAAAAATGTTTTGTTCGTAAAACCGGGATGACTTTCCATGTAGATCTTCATGTAAAGGTAGATGGAAATATGAGCGTGAAGGAAGGCCATGATATTGCGCATAAGGTGAAAGACCAGATGCAGGAAGATATTCCTGAAATTGCAGATGTCTTAATTCATGTAGAACCTGTCTAGCTTTAAATCAAGCCGTTAAATTCTTCTGAAGAATGGGCTCTAAAACCTGCAATTTCATGCAGCTTTGTTTTAAAACTTTATCTTTACTCGATAATCGAGATCTAATGCTTTAGGACTAGCTTCGAAAGCAAAAGCAATTTTCTAATAAAACGCCTTAGACTATTAACTAAAGTTCGTTTTCATAAAATCAATTACATGGATAATAATCTGGCTGTACTTATAGATGGTGATAATATTCCATCGGCATACGTTAAAGAAATGATGGAAGAGATTGCAAAACATGGTAATCCTACCATAAAACGTATTTACGGTGATTGGACGAATCCTCATCTTTCTAAATGGAAATCGGTTCTGCTGGAAAACGCTATTAGCCCTATTCAGCAATATGGTTATACACAGGGAAAAAACGCAACAGATTCTGCCATGATCATCGATGCCATGGATATTTTATATTCTAATAAAGTAGACGGATTTTGCCTTGTTTCCAGTGATAGTGATTTCACACGTTTAGCTACTCGTTTGCGTGAAGCCGGTAAAAATGTAATTGGTATTGGTGAAAAGAAAACACCAGATCCTTTTATCGTGGCCTGTGATCGTTTTATTTATCTTGAAATCTTAAAAAATAAAGACAAGGAAGAAGAACAACCTGGTTCGTTAAAAGGCAAGCCTAATAAAAAACAAAGCGTAGACCGATTAACCCCTCGTGTGATCAAATTTATATCGAATACCATCTCTGATGTTGCAGATGATGATGGTTGGGCATTTATGGGTGACGTAGGTAGTTTACTCCAAAAAAAACAACCAAATTTCGATTCTCGTAATTACGGCTATCAAAAACTTACGCCAATGATCGCTTCTATAGATCAGTTTGAAATCGAATCTCGCGAAAACAATAACAACAGCAAATTCAAGCTCATTTTTGTGCGTAATAAAGACTAGCACTAACTTTTATGTTAGCTAATTTGAAGGTCGAAATTCGATAAAAAATCACATCTTTTTTTACTTTAGATGCAAAAAGAATATGCGTAGCATTAAGAAAATACATCAGGCAGAATGGCGTCCAATTGGTGATCTGGTAACTTATTCTCCAATCCCTACGGCAAGCCTGCAAATGATAGATCCTTTTATTTTCCTAAATCATCACGGGCCGCAGGTTTATCCTGAAAATAATAACGGACTCCCATTTGGGCCACATCCGCATCGCGGGATGGAAACCGTGACTTTTATTTTAGATGGTGATATTGCTCACAAAGATTCTGGTGGTCACAGTAGCGTGATCGAAAGTGGTGGCGTGCAATGGATGACGGCAGGAAGCGGACTAATTCATGCGGAAGTTTCTTCGGAAGAATTTAAAAAGAAAGGCGGAGATCTTGAAATTCTTCAGCTTTGGGTAAATCTTCCAGCAAAACATAAAATGGCCGAACCTAAATATATAGGCTTGCAAAAAGATGGAATTCCAGTAGCATTTACCGAAGATAAAAAAGTAAAAGCTCAGGTGGTTTCTGGTGAATTTCTTGGCGTAAAAGGCGCTTTCGAAACCTTTACCGATATTAATCTATCTACTTTATTTTTTGAGGCAGATGCTAACTTAGAACTTGAAATTCCGGTTACCCAAAATATTTTCTTTTATGTTATCAAAGGAAATCTTGAAGTAAACGGCACCGAGATCAAGGAAAGACATTTAGCTGAATTTAAAAATAACGATCCAAAACTTCAAATCTCAGCAAAAGAAGAAAGCATTTTATTATTCGGTTTCGCTACTCCGTTTGAAGAACCTGTAGTGGCTCGCGGTCCTTTTGTGATGAACAGTATGCAGGAAATCGAAGAAGCTTATCAGGATTTTCAGGCCGGTAAAATGGGACGCTGGACAGAATAATCGCATACATACTATAAAATACGGCTAATATTTGCCCAGGCTCATCTAATTATTTTTATAAAATTTAGATTTCTAAGTTTCTCTAAAAATAATTGAATGAGCCTTTTAAAATCCTCTCTCCTTTTCTTTCTACTTTTTCTAATTCCTTTTTTCACGTTTTCCCGACAGGAAAATGAAATTACCGCTGGAAATTATCAGCTTAATTTTAACCAAAGAGGAATTCACCTTTTTAAAAACACCAAAGATCCAAACGACGCCAATTTAATTCCTGGCGGAAAGCTTTTAGGAAACCTCGCTATTTCTTACAAAATCGGTAATGGTGAATGGCTGCAACCTTATGGTGCTTCCAAACTGGTTGAAAATAATGAGAATACTATCGTTTATTCTGATTATGAAAGTGGGATGCCTTTTGAAACCAGACAAACGTTTAGTTTAAATGAAAACGGGCTCAACTGGAAGATCGATATCATTAACCAAATGCACTTTCCTGTTAAGATTGGTGATTTGGCGGTTAATTTTCCGTGGAGAGCACCCGGCGGCAGTAATCCAGATGAAATCTTTGAGCAGAATTTTACCAAACATCATTATATCTCTGGTGATGGTTCATTTTTATATTTCACCAAACCCAATGGTGAACCTCCCTATTATTTGTTCAGTGTAAATCCAGGGACACAATTAGAATATTTTAAATCTGAACGTGGTAATTATCTGGCGTTTATTCATTCAGCAAAAACAAAAGAAGAAACCAAAAATGGAACCTGGCGACAACCGCAAACTTCAGCACAATTAGCTCCAAAAGGCGAAAATGGCGATACAATTTCGTATTCCTTCAATCTCAACAGCGCGAAAAGTTACGATGCGCTTCGAGAACATATTTATGCGAATGATCTTATAGATGTTCGTGTAGTTCCGGGGATGACGATTCCGGCAAATCAACCTGCTAAATTTTCCTTACATACTAAAACTAAAATCGATTCTATTACTGCTGAATTTCCTTCAGAAACGAAAATCAGCTTTCTAAGCGAGCCTAAAAAGGATCATTTTATTTATGAAGTAAACTTTCAGAAACTCGGTGAAAATAAACTCAGTATTTATTTCGACAAAAATCGAAAAACGTACTTAGAGTTTTTTGTAACCGAAGATTTGGAAACTTTGGTAAAAAAACGAAGCGATTTTATCACTAACAAACAGCAGCATAAAACCGAAAAATGGTACGATGGACTATACTCTATCTACGACATGAAGAACAAGCAGTTACGTGGGCCAGATAATAACGATGGTTATACCGGTTGGTGGGGTTATGTTTTGGCGAGTGACGACCCTGCACTTTGTAAGGCACCTTATGTAGCTTCAAAAAACAGTGTTTATCCCGATAAAAAGGAAATTGAATCTTTAGAATATTATATCGAGAATTTTGTTTGGGGCGGTTTGCAGCGAACAGATAAAGAAGAACCTTATCCTTACGGAATTTACGGAACGCCAAATTGGTATGTAGATCGTGATCCTGTTTTAAGAGCTGGCGTAAAAAACAGCAATCTTGATAAAATGAATATCTGGCGTTCTTACGATTATCCGCACATCGTGATGTTGTATTACAATATGTATCTAATCGCAAAAATGTATCCTGAAATGAGCACTTATGCAGATTCAGATGAATACCTGGAGCGTGCTTACCAAACGGCTAAAGCTTATTTTAATTATCCTTACGAAATCCTACCCTGGTACGAAACCTACAAATGGGGATGTTATAACGAACTTTTTATTCTTGATCTTATCGACGTTTTAAAAGAAGAAAATCGAAAAAAAGATGCTGATTACCTGGAAAGTGAATGGCAAAAAAAGGTAAAGTATTTTGTGTACGATGATAAATATCCCTTTCGATCTGAATACAGTACTGATAGAACTGCTTTTGAAACCAGCTATGCTGTCGCGAAATATGGCACTACCCACGAGATGCCAACAGACGAAAATCTATGGTTTGATAAGAAATTAGAAAAATGGTATTCGCATCCAAAAGTTGAAAAAGAAGATTCACGAGCGTTTATGGATAAGCAATTATATGCAAATCTTGCCTGCCGCGGTTGGCTAGAGACTAAATATTACTTATTAGGATCAGATTTTACTGCATCTTCAGATACGCATACGCTTTCTTATATGGCCAGAATGGGCGGCTGGGGAATTTTAGATTATGCTCTTAATTTTTCTGAAGATCCTTTCGACTGGCTTCAATTGGGATACGCAAGTTATCTAAGTTCGTACGCCTTAATGAATACGGGAACCAATGAAAATAATTACGGGTATTGGTATCCTGGAGAAGAAAATGATGGCGCTTTAGGTTGGGCATTTATGTCTTCGCAGTACGAAGATACCTGGATCAAAAAGAAAACTCCGCGTGGTCCCTGGTTTTACGATGGCGAAGCAGATCTTGGTATGGGCGCAATTAAACGAATGGCAATAACTATTTTGGCTAAAGATCCGCTTTTTGACTGGATTGCTTACGGTGGAAAATTAAACTCGAATGTCGACTCTTTTGAAGTTTTCGCAGCAGATGGAATTAACCAAAAGTTTGCTATTATCAATACTGAAAATAATTTTAGAATCGAGCTAGATCGTGACGGCTTTTCAAGCTTAGAGCCTATCAAAGTTTCAAAGAATCTTAATTTGGTCGACTTAATTATTGAAAACAGAAGCAGCGATACACATTCTACTCAGCTTAAAATAAAAACTGAAAAAGAACCAGTAATCACTATCGATAGCAAAAAAATAAAACTGAAGAAAATCAACGAATATTGGGTAGCTGCTTTACCAATTTCTAGAAGCAACCACAAAGTCAACATAAAGATTTAAGGATTGTAGAATAGACTTTTAAAATCTGCTTCTAAATTATCCAATTTCAGCAAAGACTATAAAAAAGCTAAAAACGATATCAAAATTTTGCTGATTTTAGCTTTTTTATTGGCACCGCCAAAGGGTTTAATACTCCGAGGCTTGCCTGGAAATTAAAAATTTGTTTACAATGATTTTCTCCTGGGCTTGCCCCGAGGTAGTTCACTTAAAATCAGAACTTTTCAAGCCTGTTTTGATTGTACAAACACCAGTAAGTTGCCCGAAGTAAACTTTAGATGTACTTTTTCGCTCGTGATCGTATTTCGGGTTCCAATTCTGGTGGTAATACTTAGATCTTCGCCGTTTAGAGGGTATTTTACACCTTTAGAATAGATATTTTTGGCTTCAGGAAAAGGAAATAGTGAAATAATTTCATCCTGAAAATCGATAATTTCGATATTCATTTCAGCAAAAAAATAAAAGCCAAAATCATCAAAACAGCGAATCTCAATTTCATCTTTATGCTTCAGCATCGAATTCAAATTTCCTAAAAAATGATCCTGTTCTAAGCCGCTGCAACCATAAACTGCGACGCTTTTAAAACCCTCTTCAATGATGATCTTTAAGATCTTCTCGAAATCTGTAGCATTTTGATCTGGAGTTTCAACGATCTTGGTTTCGGCATTAATTTCAGAAATTGCTAATGAATCGAAATCACCAGAAACCAAATCTGGCTGAATACCGTTTTGCAGAAGCTTGGAATATGCGCCATCTGTACAGTAAATCTTCTCAAAACCGTCCAGCAAAGGCATTTTTTCAGGAAACTGGCCGTTGATAAACAAAACGACCTGCGCTTCAGATTTATGCGTTTTCCTGTACAGTTTCATTTAGTGTCTTGCCTCTAAAACTTTAGAAATGTCTTTTAATCCGTAGCCCTTCGCTTTTAAAAGAATTAGGTAATGAAACAGCAAATCTGCGCTTTCGTTAAGGAAAAGATCTTCATCATCATCCTTTGCTTCGATTACTACCTCAACAGCTTCTTCGCCGACTTTTTGGGCGATTTTGTTGATTCCTTTATCAAAAAGGGAAACCACATACGAGTCTTTATCCTCACGCAATTCGGGTTCTACTTCGCTCATTTTTTTACGCTGCGCAATAATGCCTTCTAATTCTGATAAAAAGCCAAAAGAAGCTTCATTTTCTTCGCCCCAACAAGTATCGGTTCCTTTATGGCAGGTTGGTCCCTGCGGATTCACCATCACCAAAAGCGTATCATTATCGCAATCATTTTTTATAGAAACCAGATGCAAAAAGTTTCCACTTTCTTCACCTTTGGTCCATAAACGATTTTTAGTTCGGCTAAAAAAAGTAACCTTCTTCGTTTCGTTGGTTTTCAGATAGGCTTCTTCATTCATATACCCCAACATCAGGACTTTTTTCGTAGTTGCATCCTGAATAATTGCGGGTACTAATCCGTCGCTATTTTTATCAAAATCGATATTCATCTCTATAATTTTATATTCTTACAGGAATTCCCTGGTCTGCCAGTTCTTTTTTAAGATCTGGAATTTCTATTTCTTTAAAATGAAAAACACTTGCTGCCAAAGCCGCATCTGCTTTTCCCTCTTTAAACGTATCCACAAAATGCTGAATATTACCTGCACCGCCCGAAGCAATGATAGGAATATTTAGATCTTCAGATAATTTCTTGAGTGCAATATTAGCAAAACCATCTTTAGTACCGTCATTATTCATCGATGTAAACAAGATTTCTCCTGCACCGCGCTTTTCTACTTCTTTCGCCCATTCGAATAGATCGAGTTCGGTTGGAACTTTACCACCAACTAAATGAACGATCCATTGACCGCTTATCTGTTTTGCATCGATAGCTACAGTGATGCACTGCGCACCAAACTTTTGAGAAAGCTCATTAATTAGATCTGGATTTTTTACTGCGGAAGAGTTTACCGAAACCTTATCTGCACCGTTCTTCAACAAAATATCAACATCTTCTACGGAAGAAATCCCGCCGCCCACTGTAAATGGAATGTTTACTTTTTCGGCCACTCGCAAAACAAGATTCGCTAAAGTTTTACGACGTTCTTCAGTAGCTGAAATATCCAGAAATACAAGCTCATCAGCGCCGGTTTCAGCATATTTTGCGGCAAGTTCAACCGGATCACCAGCATCTCTTAGATCAACGAAATTAATACCTTTAACGGTTCTTCCGTTTTTTATATCCAGGCAGGGAATTATTCTTTTTGTTAGCATTTTTTTAGTTTACAGTATACGTTTTTTTTGCTATCAGCCTTTAGCTGTCAGCAGTCAGCTTTTAGCCTTCAGCTACTTTTCAATTATTTGTCATTTCGAGCCAGCCTTGCCGCAGGCAGGCGTAATTAAATAAAGTCGAGAAATCTTAGTGCATTTCATTCTAAATTCAAAATTGAGCATTCAAAATAAATCCTAATTCTTAGTTCTTAGGTTTAATCTCTCAAATCTAACTTCTAACAGCATAGCGTTCTAAAATCTAATTTACTGTCCGTCGTTTAGAATATAGTTTTCTAATTGCTTTAAGCTGATTCTTCCTTCATAGATGGCTTTCCCAATGATCGTTCCTTCACATCCTAATTCAGAAAGTTCTAATAATTCATCGAATTTCGATATTCCTCCCGAAGCTATTAAATTGATTTCTGGATTCTCTCTTAAAATACGATCATAAAGATCAAAAGCAGGTCCTTGTAGCATTCCGTCTTTAGAAATATCGGTACAAATTACATACTTTACGCCTTCTTTTTGATATGCAGATATAAATGGAATCAACTCCTTCTCAGATTCCTCTAACCATCCGCCTACAGCAACTTTTTCATTATTAGCATCGGCGCCCAAAATGATCTTTTCTGAACCAAATTTTTCTAACCAGCTTTTAAAAGTCTCCGGATCTTTTACTGCTATACTTCCTCCGGTAATTTGTTTTGCTCCGCATTCAAAAGCGATTTCGAGATCTTTATCGGTTTTTAATCCGCCACCAAAATCAATTTTTAGATTGGTTTTAGAAGCTATCGTTTCTAAAATTTTATGGTTTACAATATGCTTCGATTTTGCACCATCAAGATCTACTAAATGAAGATACTCGATGCCGTGAGCTTCAAAAGATTTCGCAACCTCAAGCGGATTTTCATTATATACTTTTTTGGTGTTATAATCACCTTTAGAAAGTCTTACGCACTTTCCATCTATTATATCTATTGCTGGTATTAAACGCATTTTTCAGTTTACAGTTTACGGTTGACAGTTAATTGAGCTATTAGCTATTAGCCTTCAGCTATCAGTTTTTTAATTCAAAAATTCAGAATTAAACATTCAAAATTAATTCTGGTTCTTTAATCTATTTTCTCAGATCTAACAGCGCAGCGATCTATATTCTATTTTTCCAATTTTAAAAAGTTCTCCAAAATCTTTTCTCCGGCTTTACTGCTTTTTTCTGGATGAAATTGTACCCCGTAGAAATTATTCTTTTTGATTGCTGAAGTGTATTCTACTCCGTATTCCGTAGAACAAATCGTTTCTTCGCATTCCTTCACATAAAAGCTATGCACCAAATAAACATATTCTTTTTCGTTCACACCTTCAAACAGATCTGATCGTAAATCGTAAATCTGATTCCAGCCAATTTGCGGCACTTTAACCGTATTATCAAACTTCACCACTTTCGCATCAAAGATCGATAATCCTGGCGTATCTCCTTCCTCACAATATTCACACATCAATTGCATCCCGAGACATATTCCCAAAACTGGTTGCTTAAGAAGCGGAATCACTTTATCTAATCCGGTTGACTTTAGCATCTTCATCGCACTACTCGCCTCTCCTACTCCCGGAAAGATCACCTTATCTGCCGATTTGATTTCTTCAGCATCATCTGTAAGCACAGCTTCAAAACCAAGTCGTTTTACTGCGAATTTGATACTCTGAATATTCCCTGCGCCGTAATCTATAATTGCTATTTTCATTTTTATCGTAGTTCGTCAGTTAGAATTGAGTATTGAGTTTAGCCACTAACTACTCTATACCCAATTCTCAATACTATTAAAGCATTCCTTTTGTTGAAGGTAAGATCATTTTTTCTGTGTCTCTTTTAACCGCCATTTTTATCGCTTTTGCAAAGGCTTTAAAAATCGCTTCGATCTTATGATGTTCGTTTGTTCCTTCGGCTTTTACATTCAGGTTTGCCTTGGCGCCATCGGTAAATGATTTGAAGAAATGATAGAACATTTCTGTAGGCATTTTCCCAACCATTTCACGTTTAAAATCGGCTTCCCAAACTAACCAATTTCGGCCGCCAAAATCGATCGCTACCTGCGCTAAGCAATCGTCCATTGGCAAACAAAATCCGTATCGCTCGATTCCTAACTTATTACCCAAAGCTTTTGCATAGACTTCGCCCAGAGCAATTGCGGTATCTTCGATCGTGTGGTGCTCATCAACTTCAAGATCGCCATCTACTTTTACCACCAAATCCATTTGACCGTGACGTGCGATTTGATCTAACATATGATCAAAAAATGCAATCCCGGTAGAAATTTCCGCTTTCCCGGTTCCGTCAAGATTCAACTTGATCTTTATATCAGTTTCGTTAGTTTTTCTTTCAATTTCAGCAGTACGATCTTTCAGTTTTAAAAACTCATAAATTTCTTTCCAGCTGGAAGTTTTCAGTACTATTGTTTCCTTCAGTTTAGAAACATCATTTTTCAATTCATCCGTCGCTAAATCTTCATGGGTATCGATAAAAATTCCTTTTCCGCCGAAATTATAAGCAAATTCAATATCGGTCATACGATCACCAATCATGATCGAATTTGCCATATCGTATCCTTCAGAATTCAAATACTTTCTTTCCAACAAACCTGTATTTGGCTTTCTGGTAGGCTGGTTATCTTTTGCAAAAGTTCTATCTATTAAAATATCACTGAATTTCACGCCTTCATTTTCGAAGGTTTTTACCACGAAATTCTGAATCGGCCAAAATTGATCTTCCGGATAAACCTCGGTTCCCAAACCATCCTGATTAGTTACCATTACTAATTCGTAATCTAATTCTTTGGCGATTTTCGACAAATAGAACAATGCTTCCGGGTAAAACTCCAGTTTTTCTAACTTGTCTACCTGATAATCTTCCGGCTCCAGGATAATCGTTCCGTCACGATCTATAAATAAAACTTTTTGCATTTTAATTAGATTAGGCTTTTTAAAGCGGTAATTAATTTTTGATTTTCTTGAGTGGTTCCTACGGTTAAACGCAGAGTATTTTCGCAAAGCGGTTGTGTGGTTCTATTTCTAATTACAATTCCTTTTTCGATCAATTGATCGTATCTGGCCGTTGCATTATCGACTTTCACTAAAATGAAATTCGCATCTGAGGGATAGATTTTTTCAACATAAGAAACTTCCAGCAACACCCTAAATAATTCGTCTCTACCTTTTAGAATATCGGCAACTTCACTCTCCACATTTTCAACATCCAAAATTCGGTTTAAAGCACGTTGCTGCGTTAATTCATTTACATTATAAGGTGGTTTGATTTTCTTTAAAATCTCGATAATTTCTTCGGAAGCGCAACAGATTCCCAATCGGATTCCTGCCATCCCGTAGGCTTTGGAAAGTGTTTGTGTAATCACCAAATTTGGATATTCCTGAAGCCTGTTTAACCAGCTTTCTTTTCCTGAAAAATCAATATAAGCCTCGTCGATAATTACCAGCCCGTTGAAATTTTGAAGCAATTCTTCTACTTTTTCTTCTGAAAAAGTATTGCCCGTTGGATTGTTTGGCGAACAAAGAAATAGCAGTTTAGAATTAGCATCAGATTTATCCAATATCGCTGAAACCTGAGGCTCAAAATCCTGAGAAAGTAGCACTTCCCTATTTTCGATATTGTTGATTTCTGAAAGCACTTTATACATTCCGTAAGTTGGCGGAAGCGTGATCACATTGTCTTTTCCAGGCTCACAAAACGCCCTGAACAACAAATCTAAAACCTCGTCACTACCATTTCCTAACAGGATTTGCTCTGATTTAATGCCTTTGATCTTTGCCAGCTCGTCTTTTACATTTCTTTGATGCGGATCTGGATAGCGGTTTACATCGGTTTGATACGGATTCTCATTGGCATCAAGAAAAACCATCTGGGTTCCTGTTGATTTGTATTCGTCACGAGCGGAAGAATATGGTTTTAATTTCTTCACGTTCTCACGAACAAGGTTTTGTATGTTTATATTAGTGGGCATTTTTTTAGCTTTCAGCTGTCAGCTTTTAGCCTTCAGCATTTTTTTATTTTTTGTCATTTCCAGCGGAAAGAAATCAAGTCTAAAAAAAATCTTAATCCGCTTCATTCAAATTTCAATATTTAGCATTCAAAATAAATACTCATCGTATTTTTTTCTAGTCTATATTCTAACTTCTAACAGCGAAGCGATCTAAAATCTAGTTAACACGTTAACTCAAGTCTTTCAATCTCAAAGTCACTGCATTTTTATGTGCTTGTAAACCTTCAGCTTCGGCCATTAACTCAATTGCGGGACCAATGCTTTTTATTCCTTCTTCTGAAATTTGCTGAAAAGTCATACTTTTCATAAAACTATCCAGGTTTACGCCGCTATATTGCTTTGCGTAACCATTTGTTGGAAGTGTATGATTTGTTCCTGAAGCATAATCACCAGCACTTTCAGGCGTGTAATTCCCAATAAATACTGAACCGGCATTAATGATCCCTTCAGTGTAAAATTCATTATTTTCAGTAGAAATTATAAAATGCTCCGGGCCATACTCGTTGATCAAATCTAAAGCAACTTCATTATTTTCAACATAGATCAGTTTTGAATTCTCGATCGCTTTTTCTGCTATGGCTTTTCTTGGAAGTACTGATAATTGATCTTCAACAGCTACTTCAACTTCATTTAAAAATGTTTTTGAAGTCGACACTAAAATCACTTGACTATCACCACCATGCTCTGCCTGACTCAACAGATCTGAAGCTACATAAGCTGGTTTAGCCGAATCATCTGCTACAACTAACAATTCTGATGGACCTGCCGGCATATCGATCGAAACATTATGGCGAGTTGCCAACTGTTTCGCTACCGTTACAAATTGATTCCCTGGACCAAAAATTTTATACACTTTAGGAACTGTTTCGGTACCGAAAGTGAGCGCTGCAATCGCCTGAATCCCACCAATCTTATTGATCTTTGTTACTCCGCATAAATTTGCAGTATATAAAATAGCTGGATGAACTTTTCCTTCTTTATTTGGTGGCGTACAAAGCACGATTTCTTTACAACCTGCAATTGCCGCAGGCACTGCCAACATTAAAATAGTTGAAAATAAAGGTGCGCTTCCGCCGGGAATATATAATCCGATCTTTTGAATTGGTCTTTTTTCCTGCCAGCATTTTACACCGCTTGTAGTTTCAACTTCAACTTTCTCGGTTTTTTGCGCTGCATGAAATTTTTCGATATTCTTTTTTGCTAAAAGAATGGCCGATTTCAATTCTTCTGAAATTTCAGTTTCTGCAGCGGCAATTTCTTCTGAAGTTACCAATGTGTTTTCAAGTTTAATCCCATCAAACATATCAGTATATTTTGCTACTGCAGCATCTCCTTTAGCTTTTACTTCAGCAAAAATTTGGTTTACCGTGTCTTCAATATCATCTACGGTTTTTGTTGGCCGTTTTAAAACAGCATCCCATTCAGATCTTGAAGGATTATATATTTTGTTCATTTTTTTCAGTTTACAGTTAACTATTTACAGTTGTTAGCTTTTAGCTTTCAGCCATCAGCTGTCAGCTGTCAGCTTTTAATTCGAAATCACTTAATAATTTTCGAATTAGCACATTAACACATCATCAAATTATTTACAACACCATCTTCTCAATCGGTACTACAAGCAATCCTTCTGCGCCGTGTTGTTTTAATTCGTCTATCACTTCCCAAAAACGTTCTTCATTAATTACGGTATGAATCGAACTCCATCCTTCTTCAGCCAATGGTAAAACGGTAGGAGAACGCATTCCTGGTAAAAGTCTAATGATATCGTCTAACTTATCGTTTGGTGCGTTCAGCAAGATGTATTTTGAAGTTCGTGCGTTTAAAACCGATTTCAATCTAAATTGTAACTGATCTAAGATCTGCTGACGCTCTTCAGAAATCTTTGGTGAAATGGCCAAAATCGCCTCACTCTTCAGCATTACTTCAGCTTCCTTCAAATTGTTTTTGAAAAGCGTACTTCCGCTGGAAACAATATCACAAATCGCATCGGCCAAACCAATATTCGGTGCGATTTCAACAGAACCATTAATGATATGAAGATCGGCTGAAATTCCCTTTTCAGCTAAATACTCTTTAACCGTATTTGGATAACTGGTCGCGATTTTCTTTCCTTCAAGGTCCTGGATTCCGTTATATTTTACAGATTTTGGAACCGCTAAAGAAACTCGGCATTTAGAGAATCCCAGCTTTTCACCACGAATAATATCTTTCCCTTTTTCTACCAACACATTCTCCCCAAGAATTGCAACGTCTACCACGCCATCTCTTAAATACTGCGGAATATCACCATTTCTTAAATAAAGAACATCTACAGGAAAATTACGAGCCGAAGCTTTTAATTGCTCTTTTCCATTATCTATAGAAATCCCGGCGTCTTTTAAGATTTTAAGCGAATCTTCATTTAGGCGGCCAGATTTTTGAATTGCGATCCTTAGTTTTTCTTTTTTCATCACAAAAGCATTTTATTTTTAGTGCTTAGTTTAATTTCAGTTGTCAAATTTGAACAAATAAAAAACCCGTTTGAGTAGCTCAAACGGGTTTCTAAATATGCTTAACATTACCACATATCAAATTTACCTCGCCTGAGCGCAGTAGTAGATATGATGATGGTGATGTAATTGTATCGTTCTCATTATGGAAGCAAATCTAAGTATTAATTTTAAAATTCAAAATCAGAATTTAAAATTTCTACGATAATTTTTAATTATCTCCTAAAATTAGCGGTAATCCATTTTCTCCAGAGCCAATAATTACGGTTTTTGCATTGCCAGATTTTGCCAATTCTAAAGTCGCCTGGATTCCTTTTTCCTGTAAAACTTTATCTGTTAAAGATTCACTTAAGATTCGGTTTGCTCGTGCTTTACCTTCAGCATCGATACGCTGGCGCTCTGCTTCCTGCTCGGCTTTTGTTAATCTATACTCGTATTCTAAAGATTCCTGCTCCTGTCTTAACTTGCGCTCTATCGCATCCTTAATTGTTGGCGGTAATGCTACATCACGAACCAAAACCTCATTTACCTGAACGTATTGATCTCTTAGAAGAATTTGTGTTTCCTCTAAAATTTCTTCCTGAATCGCTTCACGCTTACTAGAATATAATTGTTCTGGATTATAACGCCCAACCACGGCACGAGTTGCAGATCGTAAAGCTGGTTTTAGTAATCGCTCGATATAGGCTTCACTTTTTTCTTTATGTAATTTTCCTAAATCGTCGTAAGCAGGTTGAAACCACACTGAAGCATCTAATTTGATCTCCAAACCATTTGAAGATAAAACGGTCATTTTCTCGTCTAAAGATTGTTGTCTTACTTCGTAAACAAAAACCCTGTTCCACGGCGCTACTAAATGAAAACCTTCGTTTAAAGGTGGCTCATCTGTAACCACACCATTTCCAAACGTTTTATACAAAACCCCGGCCTCTCCAGAACCTATGGTAACTGTAGATTTTGAAATAAAAATTATTAAAACTACTACTGCAATAAAAATAGGTATTGCAACTTTTGGTAATCTTTCCATTGATGTTTGATGTTAAATTAGACCTTTATATTTTCTATAAAACCATTCTCCTGCCAATAAACCAACTAAGATAAATAGCAAAATATACCACTCGATTATTGGTTGGGATTTGGTGTTTTCTTTTCTTATAATTGAAAAACGATTATCGTTTAAAAGTTCAGATTTTAAATTTTCAAGTTGATTGGGGAAGTAAACCTGACTTTCATTTTTATCAGCCAGATTTTTTAGTTTCGAAAAATTTGCTGAAGAAAATTGCTCTTCTACATTGAACGAAATTACGGAAAATTTACCTGACTTCTTTATTCCTGAATTTTCTTCGGAAACGGTAAAGTGATATTCCCCGGGTTGAAGATCATTAAAACTAACCTGATAAAAATTATTTCGCAATAAAAATTTTGAATCTAATACAGAATTTAAGCTGTCATTTTTTAGTTCGATTTGAAGATTTGCATTAGGATCGAATTGATAATTTTCATCGAAAAATTGAGCGTCAAATTTTACAATTTCATTAGAGTAATAAAAAGACTCATATTCGATATTTAAGCGCTCTTTTTTCTTTTTTGAAGATAGATTTTGAACCAAGCCTCCAATAAAATTATCGAACTTTTCGAAGCTCTGATTCTCCACAAAAACCTTAGTTCGCCATCTCCAGATATTTTCTCCAAACAAAAACGCTGAACTTCTATCGTTACTTTTAGCGATCATCAGCAAAGGATCTTTGGTGCTAACACCTTCGATGTTTTGGTAGAGTAGAGTCTCAAAATCGGTATCAATTTTTAGATCTCCAAACTTATCCTGAAGAGGAGGAAGATCTAAAAACCCGATATCTTCAAACTGAAATTGGTTAAAATTCGAATTTATTTCTGCATAGAAATCCTGTTCAGTATTACTGCCGCTTTTCGATAAAAATGGCAATGATTTTTGAACTGCACTCCAATTAGTTTTAGTTCCGGTTATGATAAAATAGTTTAAATTAGCCTTATCTACCAACTCAAACCAAGTGTTAAAGTTATTATTTGGCTGATAAAATATAACTAACTGATATTCATTTAATTTTACATTATTTTCGCTAGTGTATTTTACCGCGACTTTTCGCTGTTTATTAGTTTCGATAGATTTTTTAAGAGCGCCAAGATCTGGATGCGCAATACTACTTAATATTAAAACCGAAGTTCGCTCGTCGATCACCTCAACTGCAAAGTTATTTTGATTATTGATCGTATTTTTTTCATTTTCTAACGGAAGAATTTCTGCGGAATAAGCTTGTGTTCCCAATTGCGAAGCTGGTAAGTTTGCCTCTATTCTAACCGACCTGTTTTCTTCTGAAAAATTGACATCTTCAGAAAAAACTGTCTTCCCATTAGTCGATATTGTAAACCTTGAAGCGACATTTTTTGAACCTGAATAATTTACAAAAACTTCTACTGGAAACTTATTTTCAAGAAAAGCATATCGATTCACATTCAATTTTGAGATGCTTAAATCTGGAAATTTTGTAGTGTCTCCAATGATCACCGGAAAGATCTTTTGGTTTTTTGAAGCACTAAAATATTGAAAATCTCTGCCTAAAGTCTGGTTACCATCGGTCACTAAAATCGTTGCATTTTGCTTCTTTTTAAAGCTCGATTTTATAGCATCTAATACCTTAAAAATATCGGTTTGTTTTGCACTAAAATCGGCTGAATCTTGGGTAGAAATTTCACTCCCAAAACTTATATTTTGAACATTAAAACGTTCATTTATTTCTTCATCCTGATTGAAAAATGAGGCAATTTCAGCTAAATTATTTTCCTGATTAAGGTGAGAAATTGACTCAGAATTATCTAAAGCGAGTACCAAATCTGGCTTTTCCCGTTCAACCAAAACCGATTTGATCTTTGGGTTGATCAATAAAAAAAGAAGCGTAAAAACGCTTAAAGCACGTAAAATAAAAAGCATTAAACGTTCCTTCCCGTTACGCTTAGACTTCACATAATATTGAAAATAAGAAAACCCCAGCGCAACGCATGCAGCCAGGGTTATATATATTATGTTTAATATCGTCATTAATCGTTTTTGGGTTGTAATTTAAGAGAATATTAAGGCTTTACCAACCACAAAAGGAAAAACAACGAAGGATTTTTTCAAATGCTTAGGTAAGCATTCCACCATCAACGTTAAGCACCTGTCCGGTAACATACGCACTAAGATCACTACCTAAGTATACACAGGCGTTTGCGATATCCTCTGGCGTACCACCACGTTTTAATGGAATATTATCTCTCCACCCCTGTACTACTTTTTCGTCTAATTTCTCGGTCATTTCAGTTTCGATAAACCCAGGAGCGATCACATTGGTACGAATATTACGAGAACCAAGCTCTAGTGCCATAGACTTACTAAAACCAATAATACCGGCTTTAGAAGCTGCGTAGTTCGCTTGCCCAGCATTTCCTTTAACTCCAACAACAGAACTCATATTAATGATGCTTCCGCTACGTTGTTTAAGCATAGTACGCTGTACAGCTTTGGTCATATTAAAGATCGATTTAAGGTTTACTTCGATCACGCGATCAAAATCTTCCTCACTCATACGCATTAGCAGGTTATCCTTTGTGATCCCGGCATTATTTACAAGAATGTCGATAGCACCAAAGTCTTCAGCTACATTTTTGATTAATTCCTGAGCCTGCTCAAAATCGGCTGCATTAGATTTATAACCTTTAGCCTTTACTCCGGTTTCAGAAAGCTCGTTTTCCAGCTCTTTAGCTGCTTCTTCAGAAGAGTTATACGTGAATGCAACATTAGCACCATGCTCTGCAAATACTTTTGCTATACCTCTACCAATCCCACGGCTTCCACCGGTTACGATAGCATTTTTACCTTCTAATAATTTCATATGTATTATAGTAAGTTAGATTAATCTTCGCCAAAGATAAGAATAAGCATTGTTTAGGTATAAAAAAACCTCCTTTTTCAAGGAGGTCTTTAATTTTTCTTTATTCTGAATTACAATTTTAGATCCTGATCTTCTTTTTTCTCATAATTGAATAAGTAATCGATATCAAGTTCTTTTACTTCCCCTAATTTTTGAAGGGCCTGCATATCTACATCTTTTTTATTCCCAATTACCAAAACATTGTAATCCTGGCCTTTTATATTGTTATCAAAAAAGCTTTGTAGATCATCGAAACTCATATCCTTAATAGCATCGTACATTTCTTTACGCATATCATGATCTATACCGCGATCCTTTAAACTTTCGTAACTCCAAAAGATGCTTGTTTTTGTAATACGATCTGCTGCTATCTTCTTAAGCGTAGCCTCTTTAGCTGCTTCAAATTGTTCTTTTGCTTCAGGCATGTTGGTCATTAACTCCATCATTGCATCTACTGCCTGTGGCATTTTATTGGCTTGCGTACCGATATATGCCATCGTATAGTTGGGTTTATCCATTTCTGAAGCCATTTGATAGCTTGAGTAAGCCGAATAAGCTAAAGACTTGGATTCACGTATTTCCTGAAATACAATTGAAGATAAACCACTACCAAAATAAGTATTGAATAATTGTGTAGCCGCCATTTCCTCAGCATCAAAATTATCGCCTTTAGCAAGGAAAACCATTTCACTTTGTACCATATCATAATCTACAAAGTAAACATTCCCACCGGTGTCTTGCTCACTGTAAACTTTGGCTTCAGGATAATCCTTAAGCTCAGACGGTACGTTATGCTTTTCGCTCACCGCAGCTACTGCTGCATCTGGATCTTTTCCGTAGTAAAGCACACGTTGTTTGAAATTACGTAGGTCTTTAACTTTTTCTACTAATTCAGCAGGATCTAAAGCTTTTAATTCGGCTTCAGTATAAATATTACGCAAACGAGAATCTTCGCCATATTTACCGTAATTAAGCAAACCATTAAAAAGAATATTTCCTTTTTGTGTTTTAGCATCATCACGACCTTTCATGATAGATGCTACGTATTTCTCGTAAGTTTCCTGATTAGGTTTAGCGTTTTCCCAAAGATGCTCTAACAATTCTAAGCCTTTTGGCAAATTTTCTTTTAACCCACTGATACCAACATAAATCTGATCTGAACCTGAACTTACAAAGTAATTGATACCGAGTTTGTAAAATTCCTGCTTCAATTCTTCAGGAGTATATTTATCGGTACCCAAATAATCCAAGTATCCGGTAGCCAATGAAATTTTCTTATCATTATCCTGTCCCATATCAAAAATGAAATACAGGTTAAAAAGATCATTAGTTTCATTTAGAATGTAGGAAACCGGCAATCCATTTTCTGTCTCTTCTTTTTTGATCGCTTTTTCGTAATCTACGTATTGCGGAGTTAAAGCAGGTGCTTCAGTTTTATTGAATTCGGTTATAAAATCAGATTGCTTATCACGATTTAATTGAACAGGAGTAATTCCCGGATTTTCTACTTTAGTGATATTAGGATCTTCTCCTAATCGCTTATAAACTGCTACGTAATTATCTTTATAATTCTCGTTTGCATAGTTCACCAGTTCTTCTTTGGTAATACTTTTTAAATCCTCTGTAAAATCTACTACTTCCTGCCAATCCTGAAAATGAATAAAAGCATCCATATGTGCATAAGCTACAGAAGATGCATTTTCATATTGGCGAATTTCAGACAACTTTAAATCATTAATTACCGCTTCGATTAACCAATCGTCAAATTCTCCATTTTTAATTTTTTCTACTTCAGCAAGTAACAAATCCTTCACTTCTTCTAAAGATTGATCTGCCTTTGGCATTCCGTATAATAAATGGAAACCATAATCATTATCGAAATTGGTAAATGAAGAAGCCTGCTGTACCTTTTGCTTTTGGTTTAGATCTAAGTCTATTAAACCCGCCTGTGAATTTGCCAAAATATAATCGATAAGATAAACGATTTTTTGATCTTTACTACCAACACCATCGGTACGGAAAGCGACATAAACAGATTCTGATGTTGGGCCAAATACCTCTTTTTCAATAGGCGCAGTGATAGGCTGCTCTTTAGGAAAAGTTGGATGCGTAACTTCTTTAGACTCGTAACCGCCAAATGCATCATTCACCTTCTGAATCGTAGTATCAAATTCTAAATCTCCTGAAAGGATCACGGCCATATTATTTGGCACATAATATTTATCGTGATAATTATGAATGGCCACCATCGATGGATTTTTTAAATGCTCAGATTTCCCTAAAGTAGTTTGTGTACCATAAGGATGTGTAGGATAAAGACCTTCTAAAACTGCATAATATTGCTTTCTGGAATCACTATCCTGCCCGCGGTTAAACTCTTCATAAACCGCTTCTAATTCGGTATGAAACAAACGTAGTACCAACTCATTAAACCTTTCACTTTCTACCGTTAGCCATTTATCTAATTCGTTTGAAGGAATTTTATTCACATAAACTGTTTGTTCATTTGAAGTGAAAGCATTAGTTCCCTCAGCCCCCAAAGAACTTACCATTTTATCATATTCGTTAGCAATAGAATATTTTGAAGCTTCCTGTGAAACCGAATCGATCTGGCGATAAATTGCTTTTTTCTCTTCAGGATCTGTTGTGGCTTTATGCTTTTCGTAAAGATCTGAAATGGAATCTAAAAGTACTTTTTCTGTTTCCCAATCCTGAGTTCCTATTTTACTGGTACCTTTAAACACCATATGTTCTAAGTAATGCGCAAGCCCAGTATTATCTGCAGGATCGTAAGTAGAACCGGCACGAACAGCAATTAAGGTTTGAATCTTCGGTTCTTCATTATTCTGGCTTAAATAAACCTTTAAACCATTATCCAAAGTATACAATCGTAAGCCGGTGGGATCATCCTCAAAAGTTTCGTAAGAAAATCCGTTAGCATCGGTGTGAGTTTTTTCATGTTCTCCCTGATCTTTTTTACAGGAGACAACCGCCAAGAAAAGGATTGCCATGAGCGATAGATAGTAATTCCTCATAGTTAAAGTTTTGATTGATAAATATGTATAAAAATAAAAAAGTCCGTAAGCATATAACGCTTACGGACTAAAATTATTTAAAAAAATCTTAAATTTTAACTTTTATCCAAGAACTTCGGCAACTTTTTTACCTATCTCGGCAGGAGAATCTACAACATGAACTCCATTTTCTTTTAAGATCGCTTTCTTAGCTTGTGCAGTATCTTCACTACCACCTACAATAGCACCGGCATGTCCCATTGTTCTACCAGCAGGAGCAGTTTCTCCAGCGATAAATCCAATAACAGGCTTTTTATTACCGTTTTCTTTGATCCATTTAGCAGCATCAGCTTCTAACTGTCCACCAATTTCACCAATCATAACGATAGCTTTAGTCTCTTCATCATTCATTAAAAGCTCTACCGCTTCTTTAGTAGTTGTTCCAATAATTGGATCTCCACCAATACCAATTGCTGTAGTAATTCCTAAACCTTCTTTTACAACCTGATCTGCAGCTTCGTAAGTTAAAGTACCAGACTTAGAAACGATACCTACAGTTCCTTTTTTGAAAACAAAACCTGGCATAATACCAACTTTAGCTTCACCCGGAGTGATAACACCAGGACAGTTAGGACCAATTAAACGGCAATCTTTATCCTTAATATAATCTGAAGCCTTAACCATATCTGAAACAGGAATACCCTCGGTAATAGTAATGATTACTTTAATCCCGGCATCAGCAGCTTCCATAATTGCATCTGCAGCAAATGCTGGCGGAACAAAGATGATAGTAACATCTGCTCCTGTTTCTTTCACAGCATCTGAAACTGTATTAAACACCGGTCTATCCAAATGAGTTTGACCTCCTTTACCCGGAGTTACACCTCCAACAACGTTGGAACCATATTCTATCATTTGCTCTGCATGAAAAGTACCTTCGCTACCGGTAAATCCCTGCACGATTATTTTTGAATCTTTATTTACTAAAACGCTCATAAGTATTTATTGTAATTAGCTACACAAAAGTAGGTTTTTCAAGATAAAACTTAAAGCTTTTTTGATATTTATTCAATGATTTGCAAATAACTAAAAATAGCAAAGGACAGCTAAAATCTGTCCTTTGTTATTTTTTGAGTTTTAGAAACCTCTTTTCCTTTTTATAAAATCATTTAGCATCCGGTAAATGCGCTTCTCTCTTTTAATATCCTGAAAGTAGGTAGATTTAATTTGAATAAATATCATTACAAGAAGCACGGCAATTACCACCTCTAAAACAATCATTATCAAAAGAATACGCTCCATTTTTTAAATCTCCATAAGTACCTCAAAATTATGTTAATAAATTTAAAAAATGAGTTAAACAAATGTTAAGCACTTAAAATTAACAGATTATCTTCAACTTATCGGTTTAGCATCAAATAATTCATAATTAATTTTGCTTTTACCTATAAAAATCTAAAAAAGGCGTAAAAATGTTAAATACACACATAATGTAAAAAATCAGAAATAAATATTTTGTTTAAGGAAATAAAAAAGATAACTCGTAATAGTCATCTTTTTTAAAGTGTAAACCATAACAATTAGCAAATTGAAAGACCTCTAAATATCTACATCCTGAAATTCGACATTTTAGAATGTAATTTTTATTGAACAAAAAATCCGTTTTCAGAATTTTTCTCTATCTCCTTTAATTTTTGCTCTCTACCTTCATTCGCTTTATTGGTATAAAAATGCAACTGAAATTTAGAACTAGCTTTCTTCTTCCCATCCTGAAAAATTCTATAAGCCTTAAAGTCTGAAGCTTTATATGCTTTTAAATCTTCCTTTGAAACTTTTTGCCCATTAATAAAAATGTCTTGAATGCCTTTCAACGCTTCCGGATTTTGAAAATCTACTGGAGGTTGCTTGTCAAAATAATCATTAATCTCTGTAAACATTTTTATAATAGAACCAGTTTCAGAAAACTGTTCAGAATAACTTAAAATAGACTTTAAATTGATGCTTTTTAATTCAGAATAACTAATCATTTTATCATCCAGAAAAAATTGCATGTCTTTAGAGTTACTGTTCCAAACATCTAACATCTTTTGTGTTGGAGTTTCCCTGTGATTATAAATTTTAGGCTCATTTGCTCTGTTCTCACTTAAATTAGCGCGAACCTGAAAAGCCGGCGTATTATTAACTTCTCCGGCTTTAGTAGGAAAAAGTGTTGAAGATCCTCTTCCCATTTCTCTTAAAAGTTTATAATACCTGGTCTTAAAAAATTCATTTTCAAATTTTTCCTGAAAATCTTTAGGAACATCCTTAGATTCGAATTTGATATAAGCTTTTAAAAGCTCATAATTTGAAAAGTCTTTGGTAGCTTCATCAAACTTTTTAGTAAAATCATTTAAAAGTACCTCTTTGTTATTTATGGCTATTTGCGTATTTGTCACCGTAAAAAAAATGACTGGATTTTTATCCAAAATCGCTTTAGATTTTTGATTTTCTAGCGGAATTGGTTTGGCTACGATATCATTATTAAAAAAATAAACACAACAGCATATTACAGGAAGTAAAAGTCCCATTTTAAGGCCTATTCTTTTTCCTGAAAATGAATTTGAAATCATAAGAATACGTTTTTTGATTAATGATTGTTTAAATGAACTTGTAATCCCATTTTGATGTGAATTAATGGAACTCTCTAATAATAAATTTGAGTATGCAAGCGGACTAAAATTTTGTTTTAATACGGCTTCATCGGCTAGAAATTCATGATTTAAGCGCATTGATTTTTTGATGAAAATAAATAGCGGATTAAACCAAAAAATAATCTGTAAAACCTCCAAAATCAATAAATCCAGCGTATGTTTTTGGCGCACATGAGCTTCTTCATGTTCTAAAATTTCCTGCGGAATGCTTTTCGATCTAAAAGCTTCTTTTTCTACAAAA